>NZ_GL622580.1:913614-1045350 GCF_000185625.1 Eggerthella sp. 1_3_56FAA | reverse complement strand
TCGCGCGCCGCGCGCACCAGCAGCTCGGTGGCGCGCAGCAGCTTCTCCATCTGCCGCGCCTGCGCGTACAGCACGCCGCCCGCCTCGGTCAGGCTCACGCCGCTGCGGTCGCGTACGAACAGGTCGGCCCCGAATTCGCGCTCCAACAAGGCCACGTGCTTGCTCAGCGTCGACTGCGTCAGATGCAGCTCGCGCGCAGCCGCCGTGAAGCTGCCGCACTCGGCCACCTTCGCGAACTCGTGCAGATACGCCGTCTCCATCGCCTCAGACCGCCTCGTCCTGCGCGGCCGTCTCGTGGGCCAGGTCGATGAGCTCTTGGCGGTTGTCCACGCCCGTCTTCTGGTAGATGTGGCGGATGTGCGTGCTCACCGTACCCGCCGAGATGAACAGCGTCTCCTGGATGCGCGAGATGGTGCGCCCCTCCAGCAGCAGCGGAAGCACATCGGTCTCGCGCGGCGACAGGGCGAAGCGCTCCGCGATCAGCGCACACGGATCCACCGGGTCGGCCGGGTCGTCGGCGGCCTCTTCGGGCACCGTGCCCATCAGGCTGACCTCGCCGATGCCGATTTTGATGAGGTCGGTCTCCGTGAACAGGAACAAATGCGCGATGAACAGCAGCGACACGGCCACCAGCGTGACCAGCGTAAGGTCGAACATGCTGACCCCGGTCGCCTCCAGCGAATGGGCGAACAGCTGGCCTGCAGTCTCGCCGCCGTACAGCGCCACGAACCCCAGGCCGATCGTCCGCGCCGGGCTCACACGGAAGCTGGACGCCACGTCGATGCACACCACGCACAGCACCAGCACGAAGCAGTGGTAGCCGCCGAAGATAAGCGCGCTCGAATACGTGTTGTTGTCGGCCATAAACGGCGTGGACAAGCACCCCAAGCACAGCATCAGCATGGAGACGCGGTACGAGAAGAACACGCTGTCGCGCTGCAGGAACACGGCTATCAGGCAGATGGCCAACGCTCCGATGAAGCCCGCCAGAAACAGGTACGTGCCGAAGATGTCCTGCACCTCGTAGGTTTTGAACCCCGACACCACGTCGAAGAACCCCATCAACATGCCGATGAGCACCGCGCCCAGAAGCGCCTTCGCGAACAGGGTCGCCGTATGGCGCGACAAAGGCTGCTCGGGCTCGCGCGGCAGCTGCGGCGTATCGGGCGCGCTGCGCCTGAGAGCTGCCGCCGAAAGCACGGGCATGACAACGATGAGCACGATGACGGGTATCGCCGGCCCTACGATCAGCAAGAACCCCACGACGAACGCGATGCACAGCGACGAGGCAAGCTCCACAAGCGCCAAGCGGCCTCCCAGCCCCGACTCGAGCTCGATCCAGCACAAGAACAGCACGGCCGAGCCCGTGCCGGTCATGACCGCGCTCAGGCCCAGCACCAGCATGCCGACGGGCGTGGTAGGATCGGAGAACGGCGTGAGCACGCTGCCCGCGCTCATCATGATGGCCGATCCCAGCACGATGGAGCGGTTGCCGCTCACCCGCTCGCGCCGCACGATGACGGAGACGAACAGCATGGTCACCACCATGGCCACCAGCGATATGATCAGGCTGACGTACAGCGAGCCGCGCACGTCCGACGAGAAGCCGTACGGCACGATGCTGTAGAACATCATGAGCATCCAAAGCCATTGCAAGGCCGCACCCGCGATGCGCGTGAGGGAAAGGCTCGTCCCCAACGCAGTATCCCATGCACTCCGAAGCTTTTCCATGCCCCACCCCCTGTGAGCCCGTACGGAACGTCGCTCGCGCCGACCCCTCTGTCGACGGGTTCGATTATACGGAAAAGATGAGCATCCCTCTTTGAGGAAGTTATTCTAGTTTCAGAATAGTTTATGACCTTCGTTTGATGTTTTTCCAGTTCAAATCGTCATCGATTTTTTCATGATCACAAGATCATAAGAATTTATGATGCGGTCGAACCCGCTTTCCAACCTTTGAACGATGCTCTGCATCCCCTCGCATCCGTATGGTCAACCCAAGCGACACGGGGACTTTGCACCGGTCCGGAGCCCGAGGCTTCGCCCGGAAGCCCCCCTCCCCGATCGCCCGAACGAAGACGAGCAAGACGAGAACGAGGAGAAAGAAGGAGGAGGAGTATGGGTAACCTGACCATGTCACGACGCACGTTCGTCAAGACCGCCGCCATCACCGGTGCGGCAGCCGCGGCGTTCGGCGCTTCGACGCACACCGCGCTGGCCGAAGAGACGTACAGCAGCGTGTCCGGCAACGACACCGTGGCCGTGAAAACGTGCTGCCGCGGCTGCGGCAAGATGGAGTGCGGCGTCAAGGTCATCGTCCAGAACGGGCGGGCCATACGCGTCGAGGGCGACGAGGGAGCGTTCCAGTCCATGGGCAACTGCTGCACGAAGTCGCAGTCGTCCATCCAGGCGGCGTACCACCCCGACCGTCTGCACTATCCCATGAAGCGCACGAACCCGAAGGGCGAGGAGCCCGGCTGGCAGCGCATCTCGTGGGACGAGGCCATGCAGTCCATCGTGGACAACTTCATGGACATCAAGGCGAAGCACGGCGGCGAGGCCATCGCCTGCCAGGTGGGCACGTCGCGCATCTGGTGCATGCACTCGGAGTCCATCCTGAAGAACATGCTGGAAACGCCGAACAACGTTGAGGCCTGGCAGATCTGCAAGGGCCCGCGCCACTTCGCCACCACCATGGTGTCGCAGTTCGCCATGTCGTGGATGGAAACCATCACGCGCCCGAAAGTGTACGTGCAGTGGGGCGGCGCGTCCGAGCTGTCCAACTACGACGACTCCTGCCGCACCACGGTGGACGTGGCATCGCGCGCCGACGTGCACATCAGCGTCGACCCCCGCATGGCCAACATGGGCAAGGAAGCCGACTACTGGCAGCACCTGCGCCCCGGCACCGACGGCGCCCTGGCCCTGGCCTGGACGAACGTCATCATCGAGAAGAAGCTCTACGACGAGCTGTACGTGAAGAAGTGGACGAACGCCCCGTTCCTCGTGTGCGAGGACATGGAGCCCTCCGGCTTCCCCACCGTGCGCACCGACGGTTCCTACTGGGACGTGAAAACCGCGCTGCTCAAGGAAAGCGACATCAAGGAGGGCGGCAGCCCCTATAAGTTCCTCGTGTACGACAACAACTGGGAGAAGCTGAAGGCCGAGGGCGTCGAGCACGAGTACGGCGCGTTCACCTGGTTCAACGCCGACCAGGAAGGCGTCATCGACGAGACCGGCGGCTTCTGGGAGGGCGAGAACTACGACTCCGAGAAGGCGCGCCAAGGCCGCGAGGCCGCGCAGGACAACCTGCTGCCGGGCCAGACGCAGGGCTGGCTGCCCGATCCCATGCCGTTCGACCCCGCCATCGACCCCGCGCTGGAAGGCGAGTTCGAGATCACGCTGAAGGACGGCAAGACCGTGAAGGTCAAGCCGGTGTGGGAGCACTACAAGGCCCGCGCCGCCGAGTACAAGCCCGAGGTGGCGGCCGAGATCACCGGCATCCCCGCCTCCGAGATCGAGGCGGCGGCCACGGCCTACGGCACGCGCATCGACCCGTCCACCGGCTACGGCAACGGCGGCATCCAGTACATGCTGGCGGTCGAGCACTTCTGCAGCGCCATCCAGAACTGCAGCGCCTTCGACAACCTCGTGGGCATCACCGGCAACATGGACACCCCGGGCGGCAACCGCGGCCCGACCATCGTCCCCATCGACGGCGACCTCCAGGGCTTCAGCGCCTGGGCCCCCGGCGCCACCACCCCGCCGGAGGAAGTCAACCGCAAGCAGATCGGCATCGACAAGTTCCCGCTGATCGGCTGGTGGCAGTACTGGTGCGACAGTCACTCGCTGTGGGATGCCGTCATCACGGGCGACCCCTACCCGGTGCGCGCGCTGTGGAACGAGTCCGGCAACTTCATGAGCCAGACGAACACCACCCGCGCCTGGGAGGCCCTCCTGTCGCTGGACTTCTACGTCGACCTCAACCTGTGGCACACGCCGCAGAACGACACCGCCGACATCATCCTGCCGGTTGCGCACTGGATCGAGCTCAACTCGCCGCGCGCGTCGCAGGGTTCCGCCGGCGCGATGGGCGCCACGGTCAAGTGCGTGCAGCCGCCCGCGGAGGCCAAGTACGACCCCGAGATCGTCATGGACCTCGCCCGCCGCATGAATTGGCAGTGGACCAACGAGCCCGGCAACGAGTGGCCCGATATCGACTGGCAGCTGGACGACTCCATCAAGCTGCTCACCGATGACGAGCTGACCTACACCACGTGGCACGTGGAGAACGGCGTCCCCACCTACGAACGTCACGGCGTTCCGATGGCCGAGGTCAAGCCCAAGTACAAGACGTGGGACGAGTACGTCAAGGCCTTCCAGGAGCATGGCTGGTGGCAGGCGAAGGACATCGAGCCGCGTAACTGGGGCACGTACCGCCGCTACCAGACCGGCGCGATGCGCGCACGCGACCGCGTGTGGGCACGCCTGGACTACACGGCCGGCAAGGGCATCGGCGACTGGAAGCCGGGCTGGTTCACCCCGACGATGAAGCAGGAGATCTGGTCCACCGTCATGGAGACGCACCATCCCGACCATCCCGAGTGGAGGCTTCCCACCTACACCGAGCCGCCCCACGGCCCGAAGGATGGCGACCGCATCAAGGAATACCCGCTGACCGCCACCACCGGCCGTCGCATCCCGGTGTACTTCCACTCCGAGCATCGCCAGCTTCCCTGGTGCCGCGAGCTGTGGCCCGTGCCGCGCGTGGAGATCAACCCGAAGACGGCCGCCGAGTACGGCATCGAGCAGGGCGACTGGGTGTGGATCGAAACCGAGTGGGGCAAGATCCGCGAAGTGGCCGACCTGTACTACGGCGTGAAGGAAGACGTCATCAACCTCGAGCACACGTGGTGGTACCCCGAGGTGAAGGACGCCGGCCACGGCTGGCAGTTCTCCCAGGTGAACCAGCTGATCGACCACTACGCCCAGGACCCGCACTCCGGCACGTCCAACCTGCGCGCCTACCAGGTGAAGATCTACAAGGCCACGCCCGAGAACTCGCCGTTCAACAACCCCGTGCCGTGCGACTCCACCGGCACGCCCATCATCCATACCTCCGACGACCCCCGTCTGAAGGAATGGCTGCCTACCTACGAAGGGAGGGAGTAAACCATGACGAAGGCTATCATCACCGACCTCAACCGGTGCGTGGGCTGCCTGGCGTGCTCGGTCGCCTGCAAGGCGGTCAACAACGTGCCCATCGGCAGCTACTGGAACAAAGTGGTGCGCGTGGGGCCGAACCCCATCCCGGGCGGATCAGGGCAGTACCCCGACGTGTACATGTACTTCCTGCCCATCAGCTGCCAGCACTGCGAGAACCCCGAGTGCGTGAAGGTGTGCCCCACCGAGGCGTCGCACGTGGCCGAGGACGGCTCCATCCAGATCGACAAGGAGAAGTGCATCGGCTGCCAGTTCTGCGTCATGGCCTGCCCCTACGGCGTCCGCTACCTCAACGAGGAGGAGAAGGTCGTCGAGAAGTGCACGCTGTGCGAGCAGAAGCTGTCGCAGGGCGAGCTGCCCCAGTGCGTCAGCCAGTGCGGCGGCAACGCCCGCTGGATCGGCGACACCGAGGCCGGCTACGAGTCGTTCGAGGGTTCCGAGGACCCGCTGGGCAAGCGCCGCAAGATGGTGGAGTTCCTGGAGCCGTTCACCGACGCCGACGTGCACAAGCTGCCCGACGTGGGCAACAAGCCGTCGTACTCCTACATCCTACGCGACCATCACTGGGAAGGAGGTGATGAGTAATGGAAACGCAGTGGCCTCTCGTCATCTTCACGCTGTTCGTATGCTTGACCTGCGGCACGCTGGGCGGCATGTCCATCCTGGCGCTTAAGGGTCAGGGCAGGAACCTGCAGATGACCGCGCTCATCACGTCCGCCGTCTCGCTGGTGGTGGGCGGCATCGGAGCCTTCCTGCACCTCGAGCACTGGGAGCGCATCTTCAACGGCTTCGGGCACATCACGTCGGGCATCACCCAGGAGCTCATCGGATGCGTGGCGCTGGCCATCGTCATCGTCGCATGGTTCGTGGTCCTTCGAGGCGGCAAGCCCGTTCCCAAGGCGCTGGCCTGGGCGACCCTCGCGGTTGCCGTGCTCATGGTGGTCGCCACCGCTCACTCCTACCTCATGCCGGCCCGTCCCGCGTGGGGCCTGGCGCTCGTGGCGTTCTATCTGGGCAACGCGTGCCTCCTGGGCGCCGCGGCCGTCTGGCTGATCTCCGTCCTGAAGAAGGACGAGGCCGTCGAGGCGACGGGCATCCAGCTGACGTTCATCGCCGCCCTCGTGCAGATCGTGGCCGACGTGGTGTTCGTCATCGCCTGCGCCATGGCGAAGATCGCGCAGTTCGGCTACTACGCCGACCCGACGTCGATGACCACGGCCCCCACGCACGTCGACAGCCTGATGACCGTCATGGTGTCCGGCGCGGGAGCGCCCATGTTCTGGGGCTCCATCGTCTCCGTGATCGTGGCTGCGGCCTGCGCCTTCGTGGCGAAGAAGAAGGTGGGCGCCTCCAAGACGCTCATGGTCGTCGCCGCCATCGGAGCGCTGGCCACCTCCGTGATGTTCCGCGTGCTGATCTACCAGCTGGGCTACCCGGTGGTCCTGATGTACTAACCGCACGACGCCCGGCATCTTCGGATGCCGGGCGGCACCCCGGTCGCGTTCCGGGAAGGAAACTGCAGCCTTCCCGGAACCGATCGAGGCAAGCGGGGCGATCCCCCTCCCCCGGCCCCGCTTGCCTCGATCTTGCGCCGCCGTCCCCTCCCCTCATGCGGCGCACCAGATCGACCCATCGGCCCGGCCGTCCGCCCCTCCCCCTATCGCGGACCGCCGGGCATCTTCATGCCCCGATCCCGACCATCTCCTCTTTTCCCGTTCACGTCGTCGGAAAAGCCGGCGCGGATGCCTCGTGGGCGTCCGCACACGGACGAACAACCGGAGGCCATGGCATCATTTTGCGCTTGCCGAACCCAACCCGTCGCCGAAGCCCTACAATGGATCAAAGAGCTTGAGACAGGAGATCCGATGCCGGGCAGCCGACGAAAAAGCGCCTCGACGCAGGGCCATACGTATGTCATCGACCAATCGTATCGCGTCGTGTATCTCGACCGTGCGGCCCGTCGCGTATTCCCCGGTGGACGAGTGGGCGAACTCTGCTACGAATGCTTCCGCGGGCAAAGCGAACCGTGCAAGGACTGCCCCTGGAACGCCGAGTCGAACGAGCACGCGACGCAAAGCGTCATCTACAGCGCGCGCACGGGAAGTTGGTACGAGATAACCTGCCTCGAGCTGGACTGGTTCAACGAAGGCCCCTGCGTGCTGTTCTCCGGCCATCCCGTCGACGAGCACAGCCGCAGCTTGTTCACGTCGTTGAGCGAGCCGTCATCTTACGATGAGCTGTTCGAACTCAACCTCACCGACGATGCATACAAGATTCTCTACCATGAGCCCGGAAAATTCACGACGCCTCCGCTCGAGGGACGCATCAGCGACATGTTCCCCGACGTGCGCGACCGCATGATCCACCCCGAAGACCGCGATCGCTTCCATGCGTTCTGGGATTTCGACACGTTGCTCGACCGCATCGAACAAGCAGGCGGCGCACTGCGCGGAGAGTTCCGCAAGCACCTCGAATCGGGGGCATGGAGCTGGACGTCGCTGACCGTGGCACCCGTCAAGCGCGGCGGAAGCGGCGAGCGCGTGGTCATGTGCTTCATCGCGGACATCGAAGAAGAGATGCAGCGACGCACGGATCAGGCAGAACGCTCGCAAATCCAGCTATTGCGCGAACGCGACCAGCTGACCGGCCTGTACAATGCGGCTACGTTTTACGACAAAGCCGAACGCCTGGTAGCCGACATGCCCGACATCGCGTACGATGCAGCGTACATCGACATCGAGCACTTCAAAATATACAACGAGTGGCATGGGCGCGAAGCAGGCGACGCCATCTTGCGCGCCATCGCCTCACGTATCGGGGAGATCGCCCGTAAGCACGGCGGCATAGCCGGCTACCTGGGCGGCGACGATTTCACGCTGCTGCTGCCTCACGGCCTGATCGACGAAAAACGCGTGGAAAGCGAGCTGAAGAAGGAGCCGTTCGATTCCGAGGACACCATCGGGTTCCAGCCCGCTTTCGGAGTGTGCGCCATCGACAGCCCGGACGTGTCCGTAGTCACCGCCTGCGACCATGCGATGATCGCCATGAACTCCGTCAAAGGCGCCTACACCAAGCGCATCGCCTGGTACGAAGCCGAGATGACCGAGGAGATGGAGACCGAGGCGAAGATCCTGCTCGAGGTGAAGCGCGCGCTGACGAACCATGAGTTCGTGCTGCACTGGCAACCGCAATGCAACACGCGCACCGAGCGCATCGTGGGCCTCGAAGCCCTCGTGCGCTGGCAGCACCCTTCGCGCGGCATCGTCATGCCGGGCGCGTTCATCCCCGTGCTCGAGCGCAACAACTTCATCGCCAGCCTCGATCTGTACGTATGGGAGGAAGCGTGCCGCCATATCCGTTCATGGATTGATCGCGGCGGTGTGCCCATTCCCGTATCGGTGAACATCTCCCGGGCCGACCTGTACGCCATCGACGTGGTCGAAGCGCTGGAAGGCCTGGTCTCAAGATACGACCTCGACCATCGCCTGCTAGAGCTCGAGATCACCGAAAGCGCGTACGCAGAAGACGAGAAAATGGCCGATGCGGTCGCCCGTCTCAAAGGACTCGGCTTCACCATCCTCATGGACGATTTCGGCAGCGGTTATTCCTCGCTCAACATGCTGAAGGACATCACGGTCGACATCTTGAAAATCGACATGGGCTTCCTCGCTCGACAGGATCAGTCTCAACGCAGCGAAAGCATCCTTGAGGCCATCGTGTCCATGGCTCGATTCATGGATCTGCGCATCATCGCCGAGGGCGCCGAGACGAAGGAGCAGGTGGACTTCCTGCAAGGCATAGGTTGCGATTACGCGCAGGGCTACTACTTTTACCGTCCCATGTCTACCGAGGCGCTCGAGCAACTGCTGTCGCAGGACGGCATCGTGGACTACCGAGGCGTGTTGAACCCCAGCATGGAGCTCATCGACGTGAACGCGCTGCTGCACGACGACATGGTAAGCCGCGCTGCTGTAAACAACCTGATCGGCGGCTTAGCCGTGTACGCCGTGTACGCCGACCGTTTCGAGCTGCTGCAAGTGAACAACGAGTACTACCACGTCACCGGATGCAACTCGATCGATCTGCGCGAACGACAGAACCGGATCTCGCGCCAAGTGCACCCCGACGATCTGCCCCTCGTACAAAGCATGTTTGCCGAAGCGTACGAGCGCCCCGTCACGGGAGCTGAAGCCACCTTTCGTCGGTACCGACTGAACGGCGAGATCATGTGGATGCGCATGCGCGCCTTCTTCCTGCGCCGCGAGCAAGACCGCACCATCTTCTTCGCCTCGCTGGCGGACGTGACCGAGCAGAAACAGCAGGAAGACGAGCTGCGCGAGTCGCAGGCGGTGCTCGAATTGGAAGACGAGGTCCTGCATCGCATCATTCAGCAATCGGATCTGAACGTGTGGGTGCACGACATCGCTTCCGACCGACTGTCGTTCCAGAACCTCTCGTCGAACGGCATCGCCTCCCTTTTGGCCGCCTCGGCGGACGAGGAGGACACCGCCAGCCTGGGCGACGACGTGAGCAATGTCCTGCGGAGGCTGTCGCGCGAAACGTTATGGGGCAGACCTGCCGCTCGCACGATCAAGGTATGGTCGAATACGGGAGAGCCGCTGACGCTGCATATAGAACGCGAGATCGTGCAAGACGCGAACGGCAAGCCCGCCCGCGTCATCGGCTACCTGGAAGATCCTTTGAACGATTCGCGGGCGAAACTGACGCGCTCGGACGACAACCGGCTGCTCGACATCCTCAAGGGTGCCGCGGTGGATCACTGGTATATCAACGTGAACACGAAGAGCTTCCTCAACTCGGCCGATCGCCGCGCATGGCGCTATTGGGCCGGAATCTCGCTGGACGACTGGTCGAGCAGCATGCTCGAAGACCGCCTTGGCAAATACACCGGCCCAAGCCAGGACGCAGAAGCCATCGAGAACTTCCTCGATTTCGACGACATGCTGCAGCGTTTCGCCGACGGAGAGCGCAACGACTCCCTCGAGTACCGACTCGGCGAAAACGACGATGAACGCTGGATGGAGCTGAGCTACCGCATGGTGCAGCTCGAGGAAGACGGCTACGTGTACGCCTATCTGTCGGTCACCGACATCGACGAGCGCAAGCGTCGCGAGCTCGATCTGGAGGACAAGGCCGAGCACGACGCGCTGACCGGCCTGCTGAACCGCCAAAGCGCCTCGGTGCGCATGGCCAACGCGCTGGAGCGCACGCTGCAGCGCGGTTACCGCGGCGCGTTCGCCATCATCGACCTCGACGACTTCAAGCAGGTGAACGACCGCTACGGCCACCTGTCGGGTGACACGGTGCTGGCCGACGTGGCGCAGCATTTGTGCGGTGCGTTCAGGAAGGGCGACCTTATCTGCCGCTGGGGCGGCGACGAGTTCGTCGTGTACTGCGAGGACATGGAGCGCGACGATATCGAGAGGCGCCTGGTCGAGCTGTCGGAAGGCCCTTGGAACGCGACGCTGCCCGACAACCGCGTGATCGAGCTGTCGGTGTCGACCGGCATCGCCATGGTGCCGCAGGACGGCATCGCGTTCAAGACGGTGTACGAGCGCGCCGATCGCGCGCTGTATCGAGCGAAATCGAAGGGCAAGGCGCACTTCTGCTTCTTCGAGGCGGACAAGGACTCCTAGACTTATACGCCCAGACCCACCGTCATGTGCATCATGTAGAACGCGAACCGCATGACGAAGATGCCGGCCAGCACGAGCACGGCAGCTCCCGCCGCGCGCCCGACCGACAGCCGAACCCGTCGAGGCCACAATTCGACGGCGTCCAGGCCAATGCCCGCCATGCCAAGCACGCCGAACGCGCATACCATCAAACCGTACGAGGGCACCAGTTCCGCCGCCGTAAGATACGAGTTCTCGATCGAGGCCAAATCCGCACCCTGCATGCCGAACGTCACCACGTTCACGGCCAACGCCGCAGCGGCCACCATCGTCAGCGCGCGTCCCATACGGCCTTCAACCGGCTCGTAGCCCGCGGCGCGCAGCCCCGCGATGGCGAGTATGGGGCCGCCCACCAGCGCGTTCAGCATCAAATTGAGCGGCACGTACACCGTGTACCACGACACTATGGTGTCGGCGGCATAGGTACAGCCCACCGCAGCCACGAACACCGCGCCCGCCAGCATGGCCAGAACGAGCCACGCTCGCTGTAACTGCGGTTTGGGATGCTCGACGAAGTTGTACAGCCAATACAATCCGGCCAGCGCCAGAAACACCACCGCGCAGAACACCTCGGTGGACAAGGGGCTGCGTCCCACCCCAAGGAACACGTACAGCGCGTTAGCGGGGTTGCCCAGGTGGGTGGCCGAGGCGACGAGACCCACCATGGCAACCACGAGGGGCAGCCCCAAGAACACGTTGAGCCGCTGACGCAGGACAACGGACGCGCCGCGCCCCAGCACGGGAAGCCCCATGCAGATGAACGCAACCACGCCCGACGGCGCCAACGTCGTGAACAGCACGAGCGTAATCTCGCCGAGCGCGGTATCGAATCCTGAAATCATACAGGCTATCCTAGCGGTAGAACCTCGGGTAGACGACGTCCAGGCCCAACTCGGCCTGAATGCCTTCGAGCGAAGCCTTCGTGAGACGCGCGAGACCTTCATAGAAGGGCTGGCCGGCCGCCTCGATCAGCTGGTCGAGGAAGTGCGACGACCAGGTGAGCAGATGCAGCCGCAGAAACTCGCCTAGATCCTGCGGCTGGTTGCGCGCGATCCAGGCCATGAGCACCAGCATGAGGCCCATATGGTCCTCGGGCGTCTTGTCGTCCGTCTGACGCGCGATGCCGTGAGAGCGCATCCACGCGCGCAGCTCCAGCGTGGTCGCACCGAACACGACGCATTCGCGATCCGTGTACACCGAGCCCCAAGGCGGCGCGGGCTTCGGCGCGGGACCGATGAACAGGCGGCGGTATTCCCACACCAGGCCGTCGGCGTCGATGCCTTCCGCCAACCCCGAGCGCATGAGATCGAGGTCGCACCGCGCCTCGGCTTCGTCGACGAACGGCCACTCCACGGCGGCCTGCGCAACGTCGATCGCGGCCATGGCCGCGAAGGCCGGGCCGGCATCGCCCTTCACCGGGTCTTGCAGGTAGAACGGCCCCAGCGTCTCGCCGACGAACGCGATGGCCTCGCGCACATCCTCGGACAGCGGTACGGTTGCTTCTTCGCTCATACCATGATCTCCTTATCGGTTGCCCGAAATCCAACTTCCAACAGGTTCGCCACGACGCCGTCCTTCGATTCCGCAGGACGGGCATCGGCGGACGGCTTGACGAACAGGTTCGGCACGGTCGCCTCGGGCCGGGGCAACGGCGCGATGGCCGCGCGCTCGCCGAGCTTCTTCATCTCGCCGACCGGCCCGAAGTCCAGCGCGCGAGCCGGGCAGGCCTCGACGCACACCGGCTTCTCGCCCGCGGCCACGCGTTCGATACAGCCGTCGCACTTCACCGAGTGCCCCTTTACGCGATCGACGCGCGGAGCGCTATACGGGCACGAAAGATGACAGTATCCGCAGCCGATGCAGTGCCGGTCGTTGACGCTGACCAGCCCGGTCTGCTCGTCTTTGTGCATGGCCTCGGTGGGACACACGCGCACGCACACCGGGTCGTCGCAATGGTTGCACGCCACCGACACGTTGTACGAGAAGCAGGTGGAGCCGAAGGTGCCGTCGCCGTTGCGAACCGTATCGCCTCCCGTGTATTCGAACACGCGGCGGTAGGCGGTGCCGACGTCGAGGTCGTAGGCGTCTTTGCAGGCGAACATGCACGTTTTGCACCCTGAGCAACGCGTTCCATCGAAGAAAAAAGCCTGCTGGGACATGTGGCGACCTCCTCTCGTCAACACGGAACCGCAAGCGCTCCCCCTATCCCAAAAAGCGGGGTACGCTGTATTTTAGCGTACCCCGCCAAGACGTGCGCCTCGCGCCGCAGATTGCCACGAGCCCCTCACGGAGGGAAGAGGGGCCGTGGCGTCGTACGCGAACAGTCCTGCTACGCGACCTCGAGCGGGTTGGCGATTTCCGCCGCGCCCACCGGCTGAGCGTCCGCGGATGCCTTGATAAAGATGTTCGGGGTGGTTTCGGACGGGTCGGGAAGCGGAGCGATGTTGCCGCGCTCGCCCATCTTCGCCATCTCCTCGGCGTCGCCGAAGTCCAGCGCACGAGCCGGGCAGGCCTCGACGCACACCGGCTTCTCGCCCGCGGCCACGCGCTCGGCGCACCCGTTGCAGCGAACCGCCTTCTTCTTCTCCTCGTCCACCTTCGGCGCGTTGTACGGGCACACGATGGCGCACGTTCCGCAGCCGATGCACTTCTCCTCGTCGATGGACATGAGGCCCGTGTCGGCGTCCTTGATGATGGCGCTCTGCGGGCACTTCTCGAAGCAAACCGGAGAATCGCAGTGGTTGCACGACATGGACAGCGGATAGCTGACGCAGGTGGTGCTGAAGGCGCCGTCGGCATCCTTCACGGTGTCGCCGATGGTCACCTCGTACACATGGCGAAACGAGATGCCCAGATCGATGTTCTTGTAGTCCTTGCACGCCATCTGGCAGGTCTTGCACCCCGTGCAGCGCGTGCCGTCAAAGTAGAATGCCTGTTGAGACATGATATATCACCCTTTCTGCGGCTCGTCGCCCTACGCCTTGGTCACCTGGCAGATGTTGCTGTGCTGGGGGTTGCCCTTAGCCAACGGAGACGGACGATGCGTCGTCAGCGTGTTGATGCAGCCGCCCTTGTCAACGCGATCGCCGTACATGTCGGCGTCGTGCCATGCGCCCTGCGAGATGCACACCGTGCCGGGAACCACGCGCGGCGTGACTTTCGCCAGGATCTCGATTTCGCCGAACGCGTTCTTCACGCGGATCTTGTCGCCCTGCTTGATGCTGCGCTCTTTAGCGTCGGCGGGGTTGATCCACGCCTCCTGCGGGTTCACTTCCTTGAGCAGCTCGATGCCGCCCCACGAGGAGTGCGTGCGACCGCGATAGTGGAAGCCGCTGCAGCGCAGGGGGAACTCGTCGGTGGGCACGTCAGTCTCGGTGAAACCGTGCGTGTACACCGGGATGGGCGAGATGAGGTCCTCCTCGCCAAGCTCCCAGGTGGAAGCGATGCCGGCCAGCGTCTCGGAGTAGATCTCGATCTTGCCGGTGGGAGTGTCCAGCGGGTTGGCCGCCGGGTCGTTGCGGAAGGCCTCGAACGCGATGGTCGCACCCTTCGGATTCTTGCGCGTGTAGACGCCCATTTCCATGGCCTCGTCGTACGTCGGCAGCTCGGTGTCCTTCTCGCGCGTCTTCTCGTAGAGCTCCTTGATCCACTCTTCCTGGGTCTTGCCCTCGGTGAACTGCTCCTTCACGCCCATCTTGTCGGCGATGAGGGTCAGGGCGTCGTAGAGGGTCTTGCGCTCGAACTTCGGCGTGGTGCACGGCTGGCCGCTGATCATGTATGCGTTGTCGCCGCCGGTGCCGATCTGCGACACCTGCTCGAAGCGGAACAGGTCGGGCAGCAGGATGTCGGCGTACTTGGCGGAGTCCGTCATGGCCGTCTCCCACACAACGATGAACTCGCACTTGCTCTCGTCGGCCAGGATGTCGTGCGCGTAGTTGATGTCGCCATGCTGGTTCGTCAGGCAGTTGCCGGCATAGTTCAGCATGCACTTGATGTTCTGGTTGAGCTTGTCCGCGCCCATCACAGCGGAGTTGAGCGCCGTCATCTCGGTACCGTGGTCAATAGCCTCGGTGAACAGGAAAACGGGGATCTTCGCCTTGATGGGGTTGTCGCCGGCCGGCAGGGACGTCAAGCTGATGGAGAACGAGCCCTCGCGGCAGCCGTTGCTCGTGCCCGGCAGGCCAACCTGGCCGGTCAGCAGCGGCAGCATCATGATGGACCAGCAGTTCAGCTCGCCGTTGCTGCGGCGCTGCGGGCCCCAGCCCTGAACGACGTACAGCGGCTTGGCCTCGCCGATCTCGGAAGCCAGCTCCCTGATGCGATCGGCGGAGATGCCGCAGATGGGGGCTGCCCACTCGGGGGTCTTCTCCACCATGTCGTAGCCGGTGCCCATGATGTAGTCCTTGTAGGACTTGTTCTGGCCCTTGGCGCTCTCGGGCATGGTGTCCTCGTCGAAACCGACGCAGTACGCGTCCAGGAACTCCTTGTCCACCTGGTCGTTCGCGATCAGCTCATGCGCGATGGCGGAACAGAGCGCGGCGTCGGTGCCGGGGTTGATGGGCTGCCACTCGGCGGAACGGCCCATGACGGAATCGTTCATGCGGGGGTCGATGTAGATCATCTTGCCCTTCGTGGTCTCGCGCAGATGCACCCAGTCGTAGTGCGACACGGCGCCGCCCTGGCGCGTCTCGGTCGGGCTCGTGCCGAACGCGAGGATGAGCGCGGCGTCCTCGGCGGCGTTGAGCGTGCTGCCGCTGAAGCCGGATGCGCCGTAGGTGTGGGGCACGATCATTTCCATCTGCATGGCGCTGTAGTCGCCGTACGACCCCAGGAAACCGCCGAGGCAGTTCATGAAACGCGGCAGCGAGCGCGCCGTCGTGGAGCTCACGCCCGTCGCATAGGGAATGTACACGGACTCGTTGCCGTACTCGTCGATGATGCGCTTGAGTTCGCTGGCGATCGTGTCGACGGCTTCGTCCCACGAGATCTGCTCGAACTTGCCCTCGCCGCGCTTGCCGACGCGTTTCATGGGGTAGTTGATGCGATCGGGGTTGGCGAGCCAGCGGCGATACGTGCGACCGCGCAGGCAGGCGCGCGGCTGAACCTCGTCGAAGCCGGCGTCCTTGCTGGTGTAGGTTTCCACCCAGGCGACCTCGTCGTCCTGCACGTGGAACTTCAGGCTGCAACGGCCGGGGCAGTTGATGGCGCAGTGACCCCACGTCGTGGTCTCCTCGACGGCCTGCGTCGCAGCGTCATTGCCCTTCGCGCCGTCGGCGCTCGGCGAGCAGCCGAACAGCGACACGGCACCCGTGCCCATCGCGGCCGCACCCAGGCCGGCCAGCGCCGAGCCCTTCATGAACGTGCGGCGAGACACCTGAGCGTTCTCCAACATGTTCGTCATGGTCCCTCCCTCTTTCCTCTCTCGTCTGGCGCTCCGCTTCCCGGGCGGAACGCCTCGCATTGTGGCACTCCCCCGCGACCGCCGTGTCACATAAAATATGCGAACTTATCGTTTCCCCAGGTCACAAGACAGCACTTTGGGTAATGCGTCGCACGATACTTCTGACAATACCGTTATACTGATGCAACGGGAACAGTGTGCGGGAACGGAAAAACCGCATATGCGCGCGGTCTCGGGGGAGGATCTTTGAACGCAGCCACCATCGTCAGCATCATGAAGCCGAACATCACCTCGCTCGGCTACGGCTTGTTCTTGGCCATCAACGCCGCGGGCGTATGGGGCGGCGTGTTCCCGTTTCTTCCGATGGAGTTCCAAACCACCGAGATCGTGTTCTGGTTCTTCCTCGCGCAATCGCTCGTGTTCTCGTTCAGCTACTTCGCCAGCGCCCTGGGATCGTACTTCTTCCCCGGCCCCACGCGCACATTCATCGTGCGGCTGGCCACCATGCCCTACCTTCTGGGATGGTGCTGCCTCATCGCGGCCATCTATCTGGACGCATGGGCGCTGCCGCTCGTCGTCGGCGGCGGCGCGCTCCTGGGCCTGGGGTCGGCCGGTTTCTACATGCTGTGGCAACGCCTGTTCGCCAGCCAGGATTCCGACACCGGCAACCGCGACCTCATCAAGGGTACCCTATACGCGGCGGTGCTGTACTTCTCGCTGTACCTTATTCCGCAAGCGGTGACGGCGTTTCTCATCCCGCTCGTGTTCCTGCCGCTATTCGGGTTGACCATCGTGCTGAAAAGCCGCGAGATCGACCTCGATCAAGCCATGTTCCAGGACGTGCCGCGCGACCATCCGCTCGTGTACCAGCGCCTGGTGAACGACTACTGGCGAAGCGCGCTATGCGTGGGCGCGCTGGGGTTCTGCACGGGCATCATGCGCTCCCTGGCCATCGGCGAGCCGGCGGTGGGATCGCTCGTGAACGTGCTGTCGATGGGCGGATCGTTGACCGCGGCTATATCGCTGCTGGTGTTGTGGCAGTTCAAGAACCTCAGCGTGAACGTGGTGGGCGCCTACCGCGTCTTCTTCCCGTTCGTCATCACCTCGTTTCTGCTGCTGCCGTTTCTGCCCGAGGAGTACGCGCGCTGGCTGGCCGGCGGCCTGTACGCCGTGTACAGCGTGGCTATCATGCTCATGATGATTCAATGCGCGCAAGCTTCGCGCGACCGCGGCATCAACCCCGTGTTCATCTACGGGTTCTTCGGCGGCATCGTGTACGCGCTGCACGACGTGGGCTTCATCGGCGGCACGTTCGCCGAGCAGACCATGATCATCGGCATCGCGCCGCTCGCCGTGGTGGCGCTCGTGGCCGTGTACCTGCTGGGGCTCATGTACTTCATCGGACAGGGCGGGTTCCGCCGCATCTTCAAACACGACAGCGATGCCGCGGCCAGCATCGAGCTGGTCGCCCTACGCGCGCATGCGCCCGAGAAGAAGCCTGCAGGGGCGAACGCGGAGGGCGAAAAGCCCGACGACGCGGTGCCGAAGAAGGCGGGCAAGCGCGGCGATCGGCCGCCTCGCGCGAGCCGCAAGCCGCAGCGCGAACGCAAGCGCGAGGAGCGCGTGTACCTCGACCGCATCTCGAAGCAGGCGGCGCTGTTGCAGCAGCATTACCGTCTGAGCGAGCGCGAGACGGAGGTCATGGAGCTCATCGCGCGCGGCAACACCGTGGCGCGCATCGCCGAGGATCTCGTGGTCACCGAGAACACCATCCGCACGCACTCGAAGCGCATCTACGCGAAGCTGGACATCCACAAGAAGCAGGAGCTGCTCGACCTCATCGAGTCCTTCGACCCCAACGACTTGCAGGAATAGAAACGCTGCAGTGCGCGGAAGCCCGCTTCGAGACCCTTTGCCTAAGGTCGCGCGCGACCCCGATTGTTGTACATCGATTCTCCTTGCGGAGCACGGCCGTTTTTGTATAATAAGGGCGAGCCGCAGGGAGCGCTAACTCCCCACGGCTCTCGAACTCGCTTCGGCGGTTTGGGTTTACTGTGAGCGCTCC
Source organism: Eggerthella sp. 1_3_56FAA (assembly GCF_000185625.1). Lineage (NCBI taxonomy): Bacteria > Bacillati > Actinomycetota > Coriobacteriia > Eggerthellales > Eggerthellaceae > Eggerthella > Eggerthella sp. 1_3_56FAA. Next base: position 1,026,965 of record NZ_GL622580.1, on the reverse strand, counting down.
TTTCCCTTGCGGGTTTGGAGCGCGTCTCTTATCATCAGGAAGATCTCGATGATTCGGGACATCAGCCTCATAAGCACTTCAGCCAACACCAGCAAATCCAAAACGGTCATGGTCATCACCTCCGTTCATCTAGAATATGAGAGGGAGAGGCACCAAGCCGCCGGATCGAATCCGTACCTATAAGTATAGCGACGCCGTCTCACGTTTCCATGGCACGCATCACCGTGGAAAACCTTCCCGACCTTGCCCGTTTCCAACGCCGCTCCCACGCGAATTCCATGCGCCTTGCCATCGTTTCCAACGCGGATTCCACACGCCTTGCACGCGGTTCCAACGCCGTTTCCTCGCAGCGGGACGAACGCGCGAAAACGCACCGGGCGAGCTCTCGCGACGTAATCAAGACCGTCCCTCAGCAAAGTCTCACCTGATCGCATGCTATACTTCTTGCCATCTTGGTTCGCCGCACGTTTCCCTGATCGGAGCTGCCATGAACGCTGCATCGCATGTCGAATCGCCAATATCCGGACGGAAGCTGTGCGCATTCGCACTCGCCGCGGCGCTTGCGCTCATGGCGGGAGCACAGTTCGTTCCCGCGCATTACGCCTGGGCTGAAGACGAGCCGGCGGCAACGGCTCAGGCGGATGCGACCCTCCCTGACGCGGCCCCACTCGAGGAAGCCCCGCCCGAGGTGGCAGCCTTGGCGCCCATAGAGAATGCGCCGCACCTCGACCTGAAGGACGGTTCCATCCTCTTGAAGGACTCCGGCTCGAACCTCCAATACAGCCAGGACAACGAGGCAACGTGGACGTCCTATTCCGGCAACGTGACGATCGGTGGAACGGCAGGCAGCGGCACGAACGTGCAAGTGCTCAACGGAACCCATGCGATACTTCTCAACGGCGTTACCATCAACGAGCCGCGCGCCAATCACGCGGCGATTGAAATCGGCAGCGACACGCAGGCTGCGCAGCTTACGCTCTGGCTGTATGGCTCGAACAAGCTTTCCGGTTCGAGCGGGTATCCCGCAATTTTCGCACCTGGTAAGGCTCATCTGATTTTCAAAGGCGATCTCTACGGCAGTCTGGAAGCGCAGGGAGGATACGAGGCTCCCGCCATCGGTGCGGACAGCGCGGTTTCAAGTTGCGGCACCATCGAGTTTTGGCAACCCGGCAACGTAACCGCGCGAAGCGGCAACGGCGCCCCTGCCCTCGGCGACCCGACCTCGAGCGCTGTGGATGCAACGGGGTCGGTGTCCTTCTTTTCGGGAACGGTGACCTTGCAGTCCTCAGGCACTTGCGACATTACCGCGAAAAGCATCGTCACCGGCGGCGGCAACATTCACCTCTCGCAGCGCCCGCCCGCCAACACGACGCTCGCCGTCGATCAGGGCGGCTCCTTCCCCAGTTCCGCGTATGTTCTGGTGTCGGGCTTGGCGGCAGGTGAGAATCTGCTCGGAGCCAGTTTTGGTGAGAAAGGCCCTGTCTTTGTCAGAGGCGATCGGTGGGTGGATGCCAAGCATTACATCGTAGACGGCTTCGCCACTTGGATGGACGACGGCGATCTGGGACTTTTTCTCGACAGAAACCTGCTTAAGGACGGCAGCTCCGTCAAGATGAGCTTTAGCGAATCCGGCAACGTGTACGAAGGCACGATCAAGGGTTCTGCCGAAGCCGGATACACGCTTCATCTGGCCATTCCCGACCCGCCTGTTGAAAACCCCGTCGTCAGCATGCACGAAAAAAAGGGCTGCAAGCTCATCGTCGATGTGAGTTCGGAGGGCATTCCGCAGTACACCCTCGACGGGGGAGTGAGTTGGACGCGCTACAGCGGGTACCTGGCTGTCACGGGAGCCGCAGATTTTACCTCCTTCCCCGTAAGCAATCAGGTGATCGTAAGGAAAGGCACTCACGCACTGCGCTTTCAGGATCTGAGCGGCGTTGCGGTTTCAATCGAGGGATCCTCGAACGCGACGCTCACGCTGGTGGGAAGTAATTACATATGCGGCCACAGACTGGAGGCGTCGCCGGGGGTGGCGGTTCGAGGCACCTCGTCTCTTACCATCAACGGCAAGGGAACCTTGAATACCGTGGGAGCAGGCACAGGTCGTCAGCCTTGCATCCTGGGAGAGCCGAACACGACCATCTCGATAGCGGGCGGCACGGTTCTCGCTCATTCGGGAGTAACGGGCGGTAATGGCATTACTGCAGGCAAGCTCGTTGTTTCCGGAGGCACTGTCGAAGCGCTCAGTCAGTCGAGTGGAAGCGCAGCGATCACGGCGAGCAAGTCCATCGCCGTCAGCGGCGGGTCGGTTACCGCCAAAGGCTCCAAGTTCGTCGCTGGCATCGGGTCGGATCATTACGGCTCGTGCGGCTCCATCACCATCAGCGGCGGCATAGTGAACGCGCACGGCGGCGACCTGTCTGCAGCCATAGGTTGCAGCGTCGGCGGCTCGTGCGGGGAAATCAAGATCAGCGGGGGCACCGTCAACGCCGTCGGCGGGCTGGGCACTCATGGAGCCGGCCGGGTCGCGGCTATCACAAGCTCCGTCAAGGCGCCCGTCATCACCGGCGGGACGGTAAAATGCAACGAGGCGGTTTCAACGAGGGCGGCGTCTTTGGCGTCGGCATCAGCTTCGCCGGCTCCGGCAGCGTTGAACTTCCTGCTCGCCTCCCCCGTCGCGCTCGCGTCCGACCTGGACGAGGAAGCAACGTCTCTTGCCTCCGAGGACGAGCAGCGCTTCGTCAACGAAAACAACGACGACCTCTCGCTTGTAACGATACACGGGCTTCCGGCGAACACGCCCATCTCCTCCTTGCAGATGCGCCTGCTCGACACGGAATTCGTGGAAGAGCCGACCGGCGGCAGCACCTACGGCATGCGCGACGTCCAGACCGACGACCAAGGCGCGCTCTACCTGCACCTCACGCCGCTCGAGGCGACGGACAAGCTGGTCGTCGCCTCGTGGAACGGCCGCAATTACAGCGGGCTGAGCGAGAGGAACCTGGACGGAACCTTCGCCATCGCACTCGCCCCCACCGAGGCCGCCGTGTACTACCAGTGGCACAGCTTCGAGGACGGCTGGGCCTACGAGGACGCCGGCGTCGATTGGAGCATCGACGGGCAGACGAGCGGAAACGCCGCCGGCCACGACGTGACCGCGCTGCGCATCGAGACGTCCATCGGCGGCTTGAACGTTTCCTACGCGGTCGACAACGGAAGCGGGTGGAGCCCGGCGGTTGAGAACGGCGACATCGCGGGCGAGATGGAGCAGCCCGTGCAGGCGCTGCGCGTCAGCCTGTCGGGCGACGAGGCTGCGCGCTACACCGTCTACTACCGCCTGTACGTGAAAGGCGTCGGCTGGATGGCTTGGGCGCATGACGGCACCGCCAACGGCACGTCGGGATACGGCTACCCCGTCAAGGCGTTCCAGGTGGCGATACTTCCTGCGGGAGCGACGCCCACGACCGGCGAGGCCAGCGCGACCGAGTACGCGTACCTGGTGAAAGACGGCCAAAGCCAGCCGGGGCTCATCGGCGAGAAGCCTTCCGCCGGGCATGAGGAACGCGAGGCTGCGCCCCCTGCGAAGGCGCTCGCCTCTACCGGCGACAGCCCGGCTTTCGCCATCGCCCTGGGCGCAGCCCTCGCAAGCGGCGCGCTGGTTCTTGCGTCGCGCGCCCGTCATCGCAGGTCGCTGTCCTGATCGGAGCTCCTGCCGCTCGCGCGAGACACCGCGCCCGCAGAGGGAGCATCGCCTCTGCGGGCGCGGCAGGGCTTCCGGGCGCAAGCGGCGCGACGAGCGTCACAGGTCGCCGTCTTCGGGCACGACGATGCAGTCGGTAGTCGTTCGGCCGTTCTTCATGGAGACGGTCACGGACTTGCCCGGCACCGTGTTCGAGGCCGCCGCCAAACGCTCCATGCTCGTACCGCCTTTGCATCAGAGGAGCCACCCCACCTGCACGGCGCGGGGAAGCCGATGTAGAAGATGGTTCCATGTTACCACATGATTACACCGTTTCGGACGCGCCGAGCCAAGGCCGCGCGCAAGGCGAAAGCGTGGGAAAGAGACGAAGGAACGGGGAGATCTCCCTCCCGCCATCCTCGCCCGGCTCCGGAATGCGCGTTTTTCACCTGTCTGTTGCGTCCCGATCGTTGCGCAACGATCCTCTTGGCGGAGCACGGTCGTTTTTGTATAATAAGGGCGAGCCGCAGGGAGGTGGTGCTCCCCACGGCTCTCGGATCGCTTCGGCGGTTTGGGTTTACTTGTGGCGCTCCTTTCCCCTGCGGGTTAGGAGCGCGCTCCTTATCACCAGAAACAGCTCGATGACGCGGGTAGCGAACTCCAAGAGCAAAATCACCAACGAAGCAATCCCCAAAACGGTCATGGTCATCACCTCCAATCATCTAGAATATTGAGAGGGAGAGGCACCAAGCCGCCGGATCGAATCCGTGCTTCTCAGTATAGCGACGCGGTCTCACGTTTCGTTTGCGCAGATCCAACGCGCGTTGCCGCCAAATCAAGCGCGTTTCCCACGTCGTTCCAACGCGGATTCCACGCGCCTTGCCGCCGTTTCCAACGTCGTTTCCACGCGTGTCACATCCCAATCCAGCGCCGATCAAACGCCGAAGCAGCGGACAACATGCGGTCGAAGGGCTAGCGCGAGCGAAGGGTCGCCGCCGACGCCCGATGAGGCGAAATTTCGTTTCCGAGGGTAAAACTGAGCCGGTTTGGCAATTTCGAGAGCGCGATTTCAGCCCGGTTGGCACCTATCTTGGGCTGAAATGTCAGGCGTGCTTTCAAAATGCCTGATCAGCGCGATGTGCTATTTAATGATTATATAGATCATAATTGCCAAACTGACTTGTTTTTACCGCTCCGCGGGACAATTTGCATCACCAGCGCGCCTGCCCCCTTCGCGCGCCCCCACCGCCACCGCGCGTGCCGCCGCGCGACACGCGCCGCCACGCGACAAGCTCAGGCGCGCGACAAAAACAAAAAAAGCCGCCGACGGCCTTTCGGGCGTCGGCGGCTTGAAAGTCTTCGAGGGCCGAAGCCTCTACACCTGCAGCGCGTAGAACATGAGGCGCGCCACGAAGATGCCGATGAGCACGGCCGCGTTGCCGGCCACGAGCAGCGGGATGGCCGAACGGACGCCCACGGGAGCATCAGCATCGACGTCCTCGCGATCGCGCAGCGGGATGGCCGCCGCAGCACCCGCCGTCCTTCCCATCGCCGCCACATTGCGGCCGCCGGGCATGAGCGTGGCGCGCAGAGTCGCCAGCATAACAACGAACCCCACGATGGATATCACGAGGTACACCCACGAACCGGGAAGCACGTCGGAGCCCGGAAAGAACGCGTTGAACGTGGACTGGGCGAACAGCAGCTGCGCGCTGACGGCGACGATGGCCGCCACCACGCCGATAAAGGCCGTGACCAGCGCTACCGTTGGCAACCGCGTCAAGCGCGCTTCGGGCATCCCACCCGCGAGAGCGACGACCAGCACGCCGAGCGGCACGCCGCCTGCGATGCAGAACCCGATGATGCCGAGCGGCACGAGCGGAGAGTTCCAGGTGAGCACCGCGGAGCCCATGTACATCACCCCGATGCTAAGCGACAGCAGCAGCGAAGCCGCGCCCACCACAGTGGCGAACACCTTGCGCGGACGCCCGTCCAGATTGCCCGTCATCGCGATGATCCAGTACACCACGGCCAGCGCGATTAACAGCATGCCAGCGATGCCCACGAAGGACAACGGCGCGATGTCGACGCCTTGGAACAAGCTCATCGAATACTGCGGCGACGAGAGCGCCACGAACGACGCGATGTAGCCCACGGCGAGGATCGCCATCGGAAGCAGCGTCCAGCGGTCGATGCGGGCGAGGCGCTCCTTGCTGAAACGCGTGGTCAGAAACGCCAGCGCCAGGCCGATGAACGCGCCCGAAGCCATCGGCACGAGCGTGGTGAACAGAACCATCGGCATTTGAAGCAATGCGAGATCCATACGATTTCACCTCCTCAGGATTCACGACGAATCCCCTAGCTGTCATATAAACAGCCCTCATCCTAGGAGCGCGCACAGGCAGGGCAGCTGACCCGCCGCCCCGTTTGAGAAGGTGTTGCCCGATCGTGACTTCGATGTCAGCGCGTCGCCCCCACCCCTGCAAGGCAAGCTGGTACCGTAGATGCTTCGACGAAAGGAGGGCCGCCATGACCCGCATCCAAAGAGGCTGGGCGGTGGCCGCCGTGCTGGCCGGCGCCCTGTTCGCCTGCACGATCGCCCTGTTCCTCGGTGGCACGATGCCGCTTGCGCCCGCGGCGGCGCTCGCGCTCATCGCCTGCGCCCTCTTCGTGACGGCCGCCCGCCAAGCCCGCCGCCCCTAGAAGGCGGGCGGTACGCTAACGCAGGTCGAACACGTCTTTAATGCTGTAAACGCCCGCGGGCTTTCCTTGGAGATACGCGGCGCAGTCCACGGCGCCGCGGGCGAAGCAGTCGTCGCTGTAGGAGTAGTGGGTGATCTCCAAACGCTCGCCCATGCCTCCGAAGTACACCTTGTGGTCGCTCGTGATATCGCCGGCGCGCAGCGAATGGAAGCCCACGCCGCCCGGCTTGCGCGCGCCGTGGCCCTCGCGGCCGTACTCGGCCAGCTCGTCGAGCGTGGTGCCCTTGAGCTCCGCGATCATGTTGCCGATGATGACGGCGGTGCCGCTGGGCGCGTCCAGCTTATCGCGGTCGTGCTGGTCGATGATCTCGATATCCGTCTCGTCCACGAGCGCCCGCGCCGCGATCTCCACCAACTTCAGCATCACGTTCACCATCTTCGAGGTGTTGCATTTGAAGATGATCGGGATGTGCCGGCCGGCCGCTTCGAATCGTTCGAACTGTTCGGGCGAGAACCCCGTGCTGGCCGTGACGAGAGCTTTCCCATGCGCCACGGCCAAGTCGAGCGTTTCGAGGCACTGCTCCACGCTGGAAACGTCAATGAGCGCGTCGCACGCGTCGATGACGGACGAGAGGTCGTCCGCCACGGGGATGCCCAGATCGCGTCCGAGGCCCACCACCTGGCCGAGGTCGCGGCCGATGTAGTCGCGTCCCGCAGGGCCCACGCCTCCCACCAGCTCCATACCCTCGCGCTCGGCGACGAATCGGCTGATGGGCTGCCCCATCTGCCCGTGGCATCCGACGACGATCACCTTCATGACGTTCTCCCTTCTCGACGCGCACCGATGCGGTTGATGCCGCCAGTATAAGCCCCGGCGCTACTCGGCGCTCGGCTCTTCCTCGCCGAACAGCACATCGAACAGGTAGCGGGTGATGGTGGCGCGGCGCACCATGCCGATGAGCCTGCCGTCCTCATCGATGACCGGCACCTTCTTGAACTTCTTCTTCGCCAGCACGTCGGCGATCTCGCCGATGGTCTGGTCGGCCGTGGCGCACAGCACCCGCTGCACGGCCAGCTCCATGACGTTGCGGCGCTTGAGCGCGCGGGCCTTCTCCTCGAAGGACTCGCTGTCGTACAGCACCATGTTGGAGTACCCACCGCTGAAGATGGAGCGCGTCTTCTGCGCGGCGACCGCTTTCATGATGTCGCCGTCGCTGATGAATCCCACCACATGGCGATCCTCGTCGATCACCACGAGCCCGCTCGTGCCCAGCTCGTTGAACAGGGTTACCACCTCGCCGAGGTTCTGGTCGTAGCGGCACGTGTACGCGTCCCGCTCCATGATGTCGCCGATCGTCCGATTCATCGTGCAGCTCCTTCCCGAGCTTCTTCCATTTCGATCTCAAGCGGCGCTTCGGCCCGGGATGCAGGCGAGGCGACCGCCTGCTTCTTGACGTTGCGCACCTTCAAGACGGCTATGACCAGCGCGACAGACGCCACGGCCGCGGAGATCCCGTACGCCACGTCGATGCCCGCCGCCGTGGACAGCACGGGGCCTGCCTCGGCGTTCGCCGCGGTCACCATGGTCATCACCGTCACGATGAGCGCCGTGCTCACTGCGCCGCCCACCTGGCGGCCCGTGTTGCTGATGGCGTTGCCGTGCGCGATCATGTCGTTCGGCAGCGCGTTGATGCCCCAGGTGGTGACCGGCATGTTCGCCAGCGTCAGACCGGAGGACTGGATGACGTAGAACGCTACGAGGTACGCGACCATCGTCTTGTCGTCGACGAGGGACAGCGCCGCCAGCGAAGCGGTGAGCCCCGTCAAGCCCATGATGGCTATGACGCGCGGCCCGAACCGGTCGAACAGCATGCCGCTGACCGGGCTCAGGAAGATGGTGGCCACCGCGCCGGGCGTCATGAGGATGCCGGTTTCGAACGCCGTCAGCCCCAGCACGTTCTGCAGGTAGATGGGCAGGATGACGCTGCCCACGGCCAGCGCCGAGTTGACCACCGTCACGATGACGGCCGAGTACGCGAACGTGGGGGTTTTGAGGGCCCGCAGCTGCAGCAGCGGCTCCTCGATATGCAGCTGGCGATGGATGAACCACGCGAGCGCGACCACGCCCACGACGATGCTGCCGACGACCACGGCGTTGCCCCAGCCCAGCGTGCTTGCACTGGAGAAACCGTACAGCAGGCCGCCGAACGCGAACGTGGACAGGACGATGGACGGCACGTCGAGGTGCGGGCGCTTGAGCTCCCCCACGTTCGTAAGTAGGAAGAAGCTCACCGCCAGCACGAGGATGGCCAGCGGGATCATCGCCCAGAACATCATGCGCCAGCCCCACGCGTCGATGATGCCCCCGGCCAGCACCGGGCCGGCCGCAGGCGCGCAGCTCATCACGATGCCGGCCATGCCCATGGCCGTGCCGCGCTTCTCGGGCGGGAAGATGAGCATGGGAACCACGCCCACGAGCGGCAGCTGCACGCCCGCGCCGGCCGCCTGCAGCACGCGGCCTACGATGAGCAGCTCGAACGTCGGGGCCCCCGCGCACAGCGCCGTGCCCACGATGAACGACATCAGCGAGACGAAGAAGAGCTTGCGCGTGGAGAAGCGGTCGATGAGGAACCCGGTGATGGGCACCATGATGCCGTTGACCAGCATGTAGATGGACGTCACCCACTGCGCGGTGCCGGCCGAGATGGAGAACGCGTCCATCAGCTTCGGCAGCGCGGGCGACAGGACGGTCTGGTTCAGGATGGCAAGGAACGCACCTGCCAGCACGATGCCGATGACGGTGATTTCCTTGCGGGTTACTTTGTGCTGTTCAGCAACCAATTGTTGTTCGTTCAAGAGCGCATCGACTTCCTTTGCGGACGCGTCGACAACCGAGCCCATCCCCTCGCTCGCGCGCAGGTAAGCGCACAAAGAGAACGGCCGGCGATCGATCGGGGAATATGAATGAGGAAAGCGAAAACGCGGAGGCCGTCGAACGAGGTCGTCCGCTTACGAGAGTCCGCTCATCGATGGCCTTGCCACACGCCAGGACCCACTTCGCCCGGCGCGCGGAACGCAGCCGTGCGCGAGCGTCGCCGCGAAAGCTGGCGAAGGCTGGTGTAGCGCTCGAATATGTACAGAAGCGATTTCACAGCGGGCAAGTATAGCGGAAGCCGAAACCCCCGTATCTTCGAGAAAGTGGCCCGCTCCAAGCGAAATTCACAAACCAGCTCGCGCCCAGCGCGCGGCTGCCGCGCCCTCCCTCATAGCGCATCCCCCTCCACGGCAGCGGCAGAGGTTCCGGGGAACCGAACGTCGCACGCCGCGCCGACCGCACGCCGCGCCCATCACGAATCGGCGCGGGGAAGATCGCTGGACCGCATGGCCTTCCCCGCGCCCTAGAGTGCGCCGAATTCCTACACCTTCCGCACGTCCACCCAGAGGTCGAACTGGGCGGCGCCGCCTCCAATAGGATCGGTCACGCCACCGCCTCCGGCAAGCGTTTCCTCGGGCAGCAGCTCGTTCATGCAGAAGCCGCGCCCCCGCCCGCCGGCGAAGCCGGTCTTCTGCTTGCCGGGCTCGTCGCCGTCGAGGATGCCCTCTTCTTCGAGGTAATCGGGAGCCGGGCCCGTCAACATGCCGTCGATGGTGACCGCGCGCGCGGCGTAGCCCTGCTGGCCGAACGAGTAGTTGGCCCCCACCACGCCGGGACGAATGCCCTCGGTCACGCGCACGTGACCGGAAAGCGTGCCTTCAGGCCCCACGACCTCCACGGCATCGCCGTTCTTCAAGCCGCGCTCGGCAGCGTCGGACGGCGACATCCATACGAAGTTCTCGGTGGTCGTCTCGCGCAGCCACGACGCGGCGATGGTGCGGTGCGTGCCGTTCGTGCGCGCTTTCCAGTTGATGAACGCGAACGGTCGGTCGGCCGGCCGCGCCATCGGCGTGCCGTCGGCGAAGGCGATCGGCGCCGTATGGGCCAATCCGTCGAAGTTCTCACCGGTCAACGCGTCTTTCAGCGAAGCCGTCTTCGGGTCGTAGAACGCGCACAAGCCGGCGTACTTCGTCTTGATCAGATCTCCGTCGTAACCGTCGCCCTTCGCAGGGTCGGCCGACGCGAACCGCCCGCCGCGGTTCAGCACGTACACCACCTTCGGCCATTCCTCTTCGGTGACGGCGGCTTTCCACGCCTCCAGATCGAACGCCTCGCCCAGCGCGCGCTTGCGGGCGCGCTCGAACAGGGCGAGCTCGTCGTCGTCGGCGTCCGGCACCGGCTTCTCGCCGGCGTAGGCGATGTTCGCGGCCATCTTCAACCAGTAGTCGTACTCGGTCGAAAGGGCCGCCGTGCCGCCGTCGCCGTCCTTGCCCACCGGCACGGCATGCTCGCCGACGCCCGGCAGCCCGAGGCGTTGCATGATGTCGAAGTACACGTCCTCCACCGAGCGCGGGCCGTCGAAGGCGCGCACCGCCGGCTGCCCCAGCTGGATGAGCTGGTACTGCTGGTTCGGATAGATGGATTCCTGGCTGAAGCGCTCGAGGTACACCTTGTCCGGTAACACGAAGTCGGCAAAGCGCGACGTGTCGCCTATCTCCACGTCGAACGACACCAGCAGGTTGATCTTGTCCTGGTCGCCCAGCACGTCGGCCAGTCGCCGCCCGCCGGGCGTGGAGTCCACCAGCGAATGGCGATGGATGAACAGCGCGCCCAAATGATCGTACACGTAGCCCGCGCGCAAGGTGGGCACGATCTCGTGCGACAGGTTGCCCGGCAGCGGGTACCACGGACGCGGCGCCGGATAGCCGTCCTGCTTGAAGTAGCTGGTCTTCTCGTACTCGGTCTTCTGGCGCGTGATGGGAATGCCCCATCCGGCATGCGCGTCCGGCACGGTCTTCAAGTCGTAGCGGCCCTCGAACGGCGCGAACTTCGCCGCGGCGGCGATGTGACCGCCCTTCCAATCGTGGTTGCCGATGAGGAAGTTGAGATACCCCACGGCGCGCACCGCATCGAAGCCGTTGGCGTGCATAGCCGGGCCGCGGTAGCTCATGACGCAGGCACGTTTGCCGTGCGACGTGAACTCGCGCGCCACCTCTTCCACCACGGAGGGCTCGATGCCCGCATCGGCGGCGTACTCCTCCAGCGTTCGCTCCTCGACGCGCTCTTTCAAAAGCTGGAACACGCTCTTCACGCGCGCAGGCTTTCCCTTGATGTCGATCTCTGCGTCCACTAGCAGATCGGCGGCGCCCTCGGCGGCATCGGCGAGAGTCAGCTCGCCGTCCACCAGCACGAAGCGCGCGTCGTCGGCCAGCGCCTCGCCGTTCGCGCCGACCTCGCCCGCGCGCCCCAGCGCCTTGGCCGTGACGATGGGCCGGTTCGGCAGGTCGACGGCCACGAGGTGCGTCGCATCGGACCAGGTGGGCTCGCCCAGCGCCGCGGCTGCCTTCTTCGAAGGCGCCGACAGGTAGGCCGCATCGTAGCGCTCGTTCGCGATGATCCACGACATCATGGCGAACGCCAGCTCGGCGTCCTTGCCGGGAATCACGGGCAGCCACACGTCGGCCTTCGAGGCGCTACGCCCCTGGCGCGGGTCGACCACGTACAGCTTCATGCCGCGCTCGCGCGCCACCGACAGGCGCGGAGCCAGCCACGACGGACCCTTGTTCGCCGTCATGGGCTCGGTGCCCCAGATGATAAGGCATTCGCAATGGTCGATGTCGGCGTACATGCGCTTATGGTTCGTCGTGGGGTGCGTGCGCACGTTGGCCATGACGCCCGTCATGCCGCACACGCCGCCGTGGTTGAAGTTGTTGACCGAGCCGAACCCCAGCTGCGTCAAGCGGTCCCCGATGAGGAACATGCGGTCGCCGCCGGCCGAGCAGAACAGGTTGGACTTGGGGCCCAGGTCGGGATGCTCCACGTCGATCAGCTTGTCGGCCCATTTCGCCGCGAAGGCGTCCTTGGTCATCTCGCCCGACTCCACAAGCGCGACATCGGCCTCCACCTGCTTCTTCGGCGCGTAGGCGTACCATTCGGCGATGCCCGGCGTGCCCAGCGCGGGCGACCCGTTCACGATCTCGTCGAGGGCCGTGTCCCAGCTGACCGTCTCCCACTCGTCCGACCCGCGCTCCCCCACGCGGCGCAAAGGCTGCGTGATGCGGAACCGGTCGTGCACGAGCTGAATGCCCGCCTGGCCCTTGAGGCATATCATGCCCCCGTTCGAAGCGCGACCGGCCACGGCCATGTCGTCGCCGGGGGCGAGCGCTTCCTCGGGCCGCGTAGCGTAGGGGATCGGCGCGTAGGGCTGCGAGTTGAGCGGCGAGTACGGATTGCCCGCGATCTTGCGCACCAGCGCGGTGGCGCCGTCGTTCGCCTGCTTGCCGTCGGCCGCATCGGTCACGCGCACCTTGATGGTGCAGTAGCTGTTGCAGTTGTTGCACATGGACAGGATGACGTCGTCGGCCGCGCACGCGCCGGTGGCGTTGCCGCGCCCGTGAGGCTCGTCGGTCAGCGGGTCATCAGCGGCCATGTACGCGCCCAGCCCGCCTCCGGCGACCAAGGCGCCTGCGGCGACCGCGCAACCGGCGCCGACCACGGCGCGCCGCGAAGGCGTTCCGAACAAGCTCGAACGCTGAGGCTCGCTTGCGGCATCGCATCGCCGTCCGTCTTTATGCTGCGCCTCCATCGCGCACCTCCTTGCCCGTCGAAACCCCGCCGCACGACACGGCGGCCGAACCTGCGCCCTCGTAGGAGCTTTCCAACCGCGCCTCGCCCTCGCTCGCGCTCCTGCGCTCGAGCGGCAGCAGGCGCACAGCCAGTCCGTAGCAGCCGACGGCCAATCCCAGAACGAACAGCGTCACCATCGCCTCGCCCAAAGTGGGCACGTACGCAGGCAGGGGCATGCCGCCCAGAAGCGGAACCGAGAACCCTGCCACCACCAGCACGTAGCGCAGCGCCAGGATGCCCGCCATGGCGGAGACGGCAGCAGCGACCGTCCAAACGCCGCCGGCCGCGCAGCGCGAACGAAACGCCCCCACGGCCAACAGCGCCGCGGGCACCGCCAGTCCCAGGCCGATCTCGCCGATCCAGAACAGCGGCGCCAAAGAACCCGACACCATCACGCCCACGGCCGTCGCCGACGCCGGATCGCCCGACAGCAACGGCGGGGCGATCTGGAAGAACACGCAGAACGCCAGCGCGAACAGCGACGCCGCCAGCACGCGGTTCAGACCCACGAGCGCGCTACCGTCCGGCCGCGCCCCGCGCAGCCGCGCGAGCAGCCGATATGCGACGATCAGGAACGCGGCAGCCGTCACCACGGCCATGACGTAGAACAGCACCGACGTGATGCCGCCCTCCCACAGCCCGCGCGTCTTCACCGCAGCGAAGAACATGCCCGTACCGCCCGGAGGGCCCACGAACGACGTGGCCACGCCCACCCCGGCCAGCACGCGGATGGCCAGGTTCACGTTGCCGCGCCGCCGAAGCGATTCCATGCTGGGCTCGCCAGCAGCCTCGGCAGCTCGCTTGTCGTTCAGCAGCACGAGCACGAACTGTGCGACGGCCACGACCATGAAGAACATATACGCCTTGATCTCCCAGGCCAACGGCGACGACCAATGGAAGAACAGCAGCGTTCCCAGCGAATGCCGGATGGCGCCCAGGTCGATGCCGATGAATATCATCGACACGACAAGCGACACCACGCTCAAACCCAGCGCCATGCGCGCGACGGGCGCGAAGCGGGGAATCCTCAGCAGGTAGACCAGCGCCGAAAGGAGGTACAAGCCGCCCGCCAAACCGGAGAACCAGATGTAGACGACCACCCACAAGCCCCAGGGCACGGAATTCGTGGCTCCCGCCATGCCCAGTCCGTTCGCCAAGCGGTCGTACATGAAGTACGCGCCCGCAACCAGCAGCACGGCTACGATCACCGCCCACACGATGGTAGCACGGCGCGAGAACGGTGCCGGCAGCCAGCGCCTGCGCTTCGTTTCAGATGCCATAGATGCTCACCTCGCTCATTTCAGATAGTAGACGGACGGGTTCGTGCCCAGCTCCTCGCGCAGGCGGAACGCCCGCGGCGAAGCGGCCAGCTGCGCCACCTTCGACGACGGATCGTTCAGATCGCCGAAGTAGCGCGCGTCGCCGATGCACGTCTCGCAGCACGCGGGCGCCTCGCCCTCGGCGATGCGGTGCACGCAGAACGTGCACTTGCGCACGGTGCCGTACGTGCCCCGGTACTTCCCGCGCGCGCCGTGATCCACGCCGTACTCGGGCGCCGTCACCTGATCGGCCGCCTGCATCTCGACTGCGTACGACGAACCCTCGTCGGCCGAGCGCGCGCCGTACGGGCACGCGGCGATGCAGTATTTGCAGCCTATGCAACGGTCGGCGTCGATGACCACGATGCCGTCCTCGCCGCGGTACGTCGCGCTCACCGGGCATACCGACACGCAGGCGGGGTTCTCGCACTGCATGCAGGGACGGGGGATCGCCTCGATACGCACGTTGGGATACGCGCCCGTCTCCTGTTCCAGCACCACGTTGTACGTGACGCCCGGAGGCGTGCGGTTCTCGGCCTTGCACGCCACGGTGCACGAATCGCACCCGACGCACTTCGCAAGATCGATGACCATGCCCCAATGCGGAACGTGGGATTCTTCCATAGATGCCACCTCGATTCGTCGGAATACAGACGGGCGCTGCGCGGAGGGGGAGTGCGCAGCGCCCATGAAAGAGGAAAAGCGGCCGGAAGAGAAAGGGAGGGGGAATCCGGCCGCCAGCGCCCCGCCAGGGGGTGGGCGGGGCGCACGGGTGAGCTAGAGGAACAGCACGGGCAGGGCGGCCAAAATCACCAGCAGGCGCAGCATGAAGCCGCCCACCAGCACGCCGGCCTCGCCGATGACGCTGACCACCATCGAGGTCGTCGACGTTTCCACGCGCTTGGCGATGAACACCGGGTAGCCCTCGATAAGGAACGGCGCGACAAGACCCAGAAGGACGATGCCGCCCCAGAACGCCGGAGCGTACTGCCCGGCCACGAGCGAGTAGACCGACGCGGCGCCTTCGAAGCTGCCGGCGCTCACGATGATCAGCATCGTGGCCAGCACGACCATTTCAACGGCGGACAGGATGACGTGGCTCTTCTTGATCAGCCACATCTGCTCGAAGCGCTCGCGATCCACGATCAGCCCCACGAGCGACGTGGCAGCGAGGCCCGCCGACAGCGCCGACACCACGAACAGGATGGGCAATATGGCGTTGTTCCACAGCGGGTACGCCTTGACCACGCCCAGCAGGAAGCCGGTGTAGGCCGCCACGGCGAACGCCGCGACGATGCCTATCCACGTGAGCCACTTCGGCACGCGCTTCTTGAGTATCTCGAGAACGGCCACGGCAAGCGCCACCGGCATGTACACGCAGATGAAGTACACGCCCAGCGTCATCACGGAACCGGGGTTCGAGATGAGCCAGAAGAAGCGCAGCGGGTTGTGCAGACCGGCTTCGGCGTCCAACATGAGCATGAGCAGGCCGATGCCGACGAAGATGGGAGCGATGATGCGGCCAGCGACGCGCATCTTCACGCTCTCGGGGTACTTGGCTTCGACGAACGTGGACGTCAGGAACGCTCCCGCCGACGCGCCGGCCAAAAACAGGTACCATGCGATCATAGGTCCCCAAACCATGGTTCATCACCTCACGTAGTAGATTTTCGAAACGGTCAGGTTGTCAGCGAGCGGCTGTGCGTGGTATTTCGCGATAGCCTGGTTGATCTCGCTATCCGGGTCGTCCAGATCGCCGAAGATGCGCGCACCCGAAATGCAGGTTCCCACGCACGCCGGCGGATTGCCCGGTTTTTCGCCGTCCCAGCAGAAGCGGCACTTCTCCACCACACCGGTCTTCTCCTGCACGATGCGGGCGCCGTAAGGACACGCAGCCATGCAGTACTTGCAGCCGATGCACTTTTCCTCGTCCACCAGCACCACGCCGGAATCGGTGATGTAGGTGGCATGCGTCGGACACACGGCAGCGCAAGGCGCGTCCTCGCAGTGCATGCACTGTGTGGGGACGATCTCGTTGTACACGTTGGGGTACTCCCCCGTCTCGATCTCGTGGTACTTGATGAACGATTCTTCGGGATCCAGATGGTTCTTCATCTGACAAGCAATGCGGCAGGCCGAGCAGCCGACGCACTTCTTCGTGTTGATCAGCATTCCGTAGCGGGTCATGTTACGCCTCCACCTTCTTCACCGTGACTGCAACTTCCTGGCTCATCATGGAGCCGACGCCCGGCTCCGCGTCCAGCGGGATGAAGTCGGTCAGGCTGATGCCGTAATGGTATGCGCGGGTTTGTGCAGGCGCGTCGCCGCCGTAGTGCGTGGGAAGGAACACGACGCCGGGCTTGAGGCGCTGCGTCACACGCACTTCCACCTGGCCGGTGTGCTCGCTCGACGACACCTCCACGGTGTCGCCTGTCTGCACGCCCAGGTCGGCAGCGTCTTTGGCGGCCATCCAGAGGCGCTCCATGTGGTATTCGCGCGAGATGGCGTGCAGGGCTTCGATGTTCTGGGTCATGGTATGGGAGTGGATGCCCTGCTTGCCGCCCACGATGGCGAACTCGCCGCTCTGGGGCGTCACCTTGCGCGGAATCCAGCCGATCACCGGATTGAGGCCGGCCTCGCCCACCTTGTCGGTTTTGAACTCGAACTTGCCCGACGCCGTTTTGAACGTGGGCACGCCGTACTCGAAGTGCGGGTCAGGCAGCTCCACCACGCCTTCCTTCTTCATCTGGTCAAGCGACACGCCCACGGTTGCCAGCTGCGCCTCAGCCCAATCCTCGGCGGTGAACTGGAAATACTCGCCCACGCCGCACGCTTCCGCCAGGCCGTTGAAGATCTCGTCGCACGTCCTCGTTTCGGGATGGATCTTCTCCAAGGCCACTGTTCGCATGCCGACGTAGTGCTTCTTACCTCCCACGAACTCCGGAAGCTCCAGGCGCTCCAGGTACGTGACCTCGGGCAGCACGTAGTCGGACTGCTGAGCCGTCTCGGACATCTGCACGTCGATGGTGACCACGAGGTCGGTCTTTTCCAGAGCCTCGGTCCACTTCTTCGGCTGCGCGTAGCCCTTCGCCGCGTTCGAGTTGTAGAAGAACAGGCCCTTGATCTCACCCTCGAGCGTCGCCTGCAACGCAGCCACGTTGGTGCCGGCGCTGGCCAGGACCAGCGGGTACTCCGCATCGCCGATGCGCTTGGCAGCGGGCTTCGCGGGCGCCTTGAAGCGGGCGTCCTCGATAGCGCCGGCCTTCGGCGAGGACGTGATCAGCGCGCCGCCCTTCGCGCCCCAGCAGCCCAGAAGCGAGTTGATGGCCGTGATGGCACGCGCCGTCTCGAACGAGTTCTTGTACGAACAGCCGATGACCGAGCGCCAACCCGACTCGATGGAAGCCGCCGGAGCCGCTTTCGCCATGGAGCGGGCAAGCTCCTGGATGGTCTCGGCCGGGACGTCGGTGATCTTCTCGGCCCACTCGGGCGTGTACTCCTTGGCTTGCTCGGCGAACTCCTCGAAGCCGTACGTGTTCTGCTCCACGAAATCGTGGTCGTAGAGGTCTTCCTCGATGAGCACGTTCGCCATTGCCATGAGCAGCGCCAGGTCGGTGCCGGGGTTGATGGGCACCCAGTCGCTGGCGAAGATGCCGGAGTTGTTGAGGCGCGGGTCGACGATGACCACGCGGGTGCCGTGCTCGGCGGCGTCGGCCAGGCTCTGCACCGACGAGGGACGGATGCCGTCGCCGTAGCTGCGGCCGATGAACATGACCATCTTCGCATTGGCGAAGTCGTTCGAATAGCCGGTGGCGCCGATGGTCAGCTGGTAGGCGCTCTCCTTCGACAGGTTGCACGAAGAAGAGTGCGCGTACACGTTCGCCGAACCCAGCGCGTTCATGAAGCGGGCGGAGTACTGCTTGCCCGACGGACGCGGATCCTGGATGATAGCCAGCGATTCAGGCCCGTTCTTGGCGATGATGTCCTGCACCTTCGCGCCGATCTCCTTGAACGCGGTGTCCCAGTCGATGGGCTCGAAGGTGCCGTCGTCCTTGCGACGCAAAGGCTGCGTGACGCGCTCGTCGGAGTACGCCATCTGGGCAAGACCATGGCCGCGCCCGCAGATGCGTCCCTTCGAGTACGGATGGACCTCGTTGCCCTTGAGCGTCCAGAGCTGGCCGTCCACCGTCGTGGCGATAAGCCCGCACTTGCTGGAACAACCGTTGCACAGCGACGGGGCCGTGACCGTGACCGCCGGTTCGGCCGCTGCCGCGCGCTCGGCCTGCCATGAGCCAAGCGAGATGGAACCCGCGGCGCAGGCGAGCGCAGCCGTAGCGGCCGAACCCTTGAGAAACGTTCTACGCGATACCGTTGTCTCCCTCATTCCTTTCCTCCCTTTCTTATCGTTCACTCGTCTTGCTTGTTCACCTATGGGCACGGCGCCTGTTTGCAGCAGCAGACGCCGGGTAGGTCATACGGCGACGGCCTCTCCTTCGGCGGCGTTCGCGAAGGCGAGCGCTTCGCCCACCGTCCGCTGCGCGAGCGCCGCGAGAGCCCGCAAAAACGCGATGCCGTCCAGCAGGTTCCGGCGGCGCACCGACGGGAGCGCTTCGTTATGCGCCACCATGTCGGCGCGGTCGGCCAACGCAGCGTCGTACTCGCAAAGCCAATCGAGATGGTCGGCAGCCAGCTGGCGGGCGGCTTCTCCGTTGCCCGCGTCCAGCAGCAGCGCCAGCAGCTCCAGCTCCAGCGTCAGATGGTCCGGCATCGAGGCGAACTCCGCGGGGACTTCGATGGCCAGCTCTCGATACACCTGGGACAAATGCCGCGCAGGATCGCCTAAGTACAGCCCGCGCGTAGCGCCGAACGCGTTGCCCTGCTGCGTGGACCACGCCTTGTACAGCGACTCCACCGGCATAGCGGCC
Organism: Eggerthella sp. 1_3_56FAA; assembly: GCF_000185625.1. Lineage (NCBI taxonomy): Bacteria > Bacillati > Actinomycetota > Coriobacteriia > Eggerthellales > Eggerthellaceae > Eggerthella > Eggerthella sp. 1_3_56FAA. The sequence goes on along the minus strand of NZ_GL622580.1, from coordinate 1,007,619 downwards.
AGCGGCATGCCTGGCACCAGCAGTTCATTCTGAAACGACGAGCGAGCGGACCATGTCGGAAGCGACAGCGCCTCTTGCAGCGGAGCGCCTGCCGCCGCGCGCACGTCCTGCCATGCAGGGTTTTGCTGCATGGAGACGTAATCCTCTTCTTTCAGGTAGGAAAAAAGCGGTGCAATGAGCGATAATATGTAGGCTACGTTCGTCATAACGGACACGATCCGTCCTTTCTCGTCATCGCCAATCCTAGGCGCGACGGGAACGGGTCGGGTAATCAGTTTCTGGTGATTTGAACGTTTTACCTGATGAATAGGGTCATCAGCACGGTTGTTAAGCGGCTTCGACACAGAACGGCTACCCGCTCGTCGACCGGGAAAGGGAGGAATGTGAGCACTCGGATCGCGGTCGCGCGCGACCGCCGCAGCATGCGGATGGTTTGGAAGACGTTGCGATTCCGTCACGTCGGCCTCGCCTTCTTCTGGGCGTGCAGCATGCTCACGTTCCGCAGTTCCATCCTGCTGCAGGGGCCCGCGAACACGCCCGAGCTCGAGACGCTCGTCGTGCTGGTCTCGTTCATCGCGAACATGACCACCTTGTTCGCCATCGCCGCGTTCATGGAACGCGATCCGCATACGTTCGACCGCCTTCCCGGATGGCTGTTCTGCGCCTTCATCATGGCCGGCCTCGTGGTCATCGATGTCGCAGGACGCCTGGGAAGCGACGCGACGATGATGGCGCTGCTGGTGGGAGGATCGGTGCTGACGGGCGTGGGTTACGGCTACTACTGGGGAAGCTGGGCGGAGTACCTGGGACGCATGCACCCCTCGCGCACGTCGTTCTACGTGCCGATGGCGTTTTTGCTGACAGCTGCGCTGTTCCTGATCATCTCGCTCTCGGCCGAATACGAAAGCGCCCCGCCGCTGCTGTTGATGCTGCCGCTTCCCGTGCTGTCGCTCGTCTGCCTGCGCCGGTGCCATGCAGAGGTTCCCGACGGGCGCTACGCGCGCACCGTGGACTCGAAACGCTACCTTACGGCGCTCGCCTCGCTGGTCACGCTCATCGTGGCCAGCCTCGTGCTATCGCTGCTGTTCGGGCTCGTGTGGGAGATGACGGTGTTGTCGGTGGGATCGGTGAACGAGGCGCACCAGGCGCCGCTCGTTGCGAACCTCGTGGTGGCCGTATGCCTGATCGGGCTTGTGCTATACGCCCACAAGCGTCTTGACCTGGCCTTGGCATACCGCGTCATCGTGCCCGTCATCGTCATCCTGTTCGCCGTGCTTCCGTTCTTCTGGGAGACGAGCCCCGTGGTGCTCAACGCCGTGATGAGCGCATGTTACGGGACGTTCGACGTGATCATCTGGTACATGGTGGTGTCGGCCTCCTACGACTTCGCCGTTTCGGGCTTCGTCATCGGCGCCCTGGTGCGCGGATTGTCAATCCTGGCGCGCCTGCTGGGAATCGGCATCGGCTATCTGCTCATGCTCGTGCCGGGAAGCCCGTCGTTGCTGATCGTTGGTATATCGGTGGGCGCAGTGTACGTGCTTGCCATGCTGGGACTGTTCTACCGCACGCGTCGCAAGGGCATGCCGATCGTGGTGGAGGACGAGCCGATCGAAAAGAAGGCGGCCGCACCTGCGACGAACGCACCGCCCGCAGAGCCGGCGAACGCGCCGGCCGCCGTCATCGCCCCCGTCGTGCAGGCGGCCGAAGCTCCCGCAGCCTCCATCGCTCCCGCAGCTCCCGAAACCCGGCCGGACGACGCGCCCCTCAGCGAGGAAGCCGTGTTCGAGCAGATCGCCGAGGACTTCAGCCTGACGCGGCGCGAGGCCGAGCTGCTGCCTTTCATCGCGCGCGGCCGTTCGGCGCGCGTCATCGCCGATGCCCTGTTCGTGTCCGAGAACACCATCCGCACCCACACCCGCCGCATCCTGGAGAAAACCGACCTGCACTCCAAACAGCAGGTCATCGACCTCATCGAGAAATACCGCTGACATCTCCCCCTCCCCGACGCCCCTCGACATCCGCGCGCCGTCGCTCGAAACGGTCGGTTTCCGCGACGATTCCGACCGTTTCGAGCGACAATCGACCCGCTGGATGCCGCGCGCAAAAAGAGACAGGCGCCGCGGAGGGGTGCGGCGCCTGTCAGGCAATGCTATGTCATGATGCCCGCTCGATACGGCGGCTTCTACAGGTACAGCACCGGCAGCGCCGACAGAACCACCAGCAGGCGCAGCATGAAGCCGCCCACCAGCACGCCCGCCTCGCCGATGACGCTGACCACCATCGAAGTCATCGAGGTCTCGACGCGCTTCGTGATGAACACCGGGTAGCCTTCGATGATGAACGGAGCCACCAGGCCCAGAAGCACGATGCCTCCCCAGAACGCCGGAGCGTACTGACCGGCCACGAGCGAGTACACCGACGCCGCACCTTCGACGCTGCCGGCGCTCACGATGACCAGCATCGTGGCCAGCACCACCATCTCGATGGCCGACAGGATGACATGCGACTTCTTGATCAGCCACATCTGCTCGAAGCGCTCGCGATCCACCAGCAGGCCAACCAGCGACGTGGCCGCAAGGCCGGCCGACAGCGCCGATACCACGAACAGGATGGGCAGCACCGCGTTGTTCCACAGCGGGAACGCCTTCACCACGCCCAGCAGGAAGCCGGTGTAGGCCGCCACGGCGAACGCGAACACGATGCCGATCCACGTGAGCCACTTCGGCACGCGCTTCTTCAGCACCTCCAGCAGCGCGGAAACCAGCGCCACCGGCATGAACACGCAGATGAAGTACACGCCCAGCGTCATCACGGAACCGGGGTTAGCGATGAGCCAGAAGAAGCGCAGCGGGTTGTGCAGGCCGGCTTCGGCGTCCAGCATCAACATGACCAGGCCGATCCCCAGGAAAATTGGGGCGATGATACGGCCGGCCACGCGCATCTTCACGCTCTCGGGATATTTCACCTCAACGAAAGCCGAGGTCAGGAAGGCACCTGCCGACGCGCCGGCCAGAAACAGGTACCATGCGATCATAGGTCCCCAAACCATGGTTCATCACCTCACGTAATAGATCTTGGATTCGGTCAGGTCGCCCGCGATAGGCTGGGCGTTCGTGCGGGCGATCTCGCGCGAGATGTCGCTGTCGGGATCGTCGAGGTCGCCGAACACGCGCACGCCCGAGATGCAGGTGCCCACGCACGCCGGCGGGTTGCCCGGCTCGCCCTCGTACCAGCAGAAGCGGCACTTCTCGATGACGCCGGTCTTCTCGATCTGGATGCGCACGCCGTAGGGGCACGCCGCCATGCAGTACTTGCAGCCGATGCACTTCTCCTCGTCTACCAGCACCACGCCGGATTCGGTGGTGTAGGTGGCGTGCGTCGGGCACACCTGCTGGCAGGGGGCGTTCTCGCAGTGCATGCACTGCACGGGCACGGTCTCGGCGTACACGCTGGGATACGTTCCCTGCTCGATCTCCTTGTAGCTGATGAACGCCTCTTCGGGTTCCAGCTTGTTGATCATCTGGCACGCCATGCGGCAGGCGTAGCAGCCCACGCATTTCTTGGTGTTGATGAGCATTCCGTAGCGGGTCATGTTACGCCTCCACCTTCCTCACCGTGACGGCCACTTCCTGGCTCATGGTGGCACCCGTGCCGGGCTCCATGTGGAACGGCACGAAATCGGTCATGTTCAAGCCGAACTGGTACGCGCGGCTCTGGTACGGCGACGATCCGCCGTAGTGCGTGGGCAGGAACACCACGCCCGGGCGCATGCGCTGCGTCACGCGCGCCGCCACCTGGCCGGTATGCTCGCTCGAGGCGATCTCGATCATATCGCCGTCGGCGATGCCCAGGTCGGCCGCATCCTGCGCCGAGATCCACGCGCGCTCCAAGCCGTACTCGCGCGAGATGGCGTTCATCGTGGCCACGTTCTGGGTCATCGTGTGCGAGTGGATGCCCTGCTTGCCGCCCACCAGGTAGAACTCGCCCTGTTTGGGCTCCACGAGGCGCGGCGTCCAGCCGATGACCGGGTTGAGGCCCGCCTCGCCCACCGCCTCGGACGAGAACTGGAACTTCTCCGTCGGGGTTTTGAACTTGGGGGTCTTGTACTCGAAGCCGGGATCGGGAAGCTCCACGATGCCCTTCTCCTTGAGCTCGTCCAGGCTCACGCCCACCGTCTCGAGCTGGGCGGCTGCAAGCTCCTCCACCGTGAACGGGAAGTACTCGCCCACGCCGCACGCCTCGGCCAGGCCGGCGAAGATCTCATCGCACGGTTTCGTCTCGGGGTGGATGGGCTCGAGCACCTGCGTGCGCATGGCCACGTAGTGTTTCTTGCCGCCGATGAACTCGGGCAGCTCCATGCGCTCGAGGTAGGTGCACTCGGGCAGCACGTAGTCGGACGCGAGCGCCGTCTCGGACATCTGCACGTCGATGGTGACCACGAGATCGGTCTTCTCCAACCCCTCGCGCCACACCTTCGGCTGGGCGTAGCCCTGCACGGCGTTGGAGTTGTAGAAGAACACGCCCTTCATAGCGCCGTCGAGCGCCGCCTGCAGCACGGCCAGGTTCGATCCCATGCCGCTGGGAGCGAGCGGGTACTCCTTGTCGCCCACGCGCTTGGCCTCGGGCTTCGGAGCGGAGGGGAACTTCTGCTTGTCGATGTCGCCCGCCTTCGGCGAGGACGTGAGCAGCGCGCCTCCCTTCGCGCCCCAGCTGCCCAGAAGCGCGTTCACCGCCGTCACCGCGCGGGCGGTGTCGAACGAGTTCTGATGCGCGCATCCGAACGCCGCGCGCCACGAAGCCTCGACGGCCGCGGCCGGAGCGGCCTTGGCAAGCGCCCGGGCGATCTCCTCGATGGTGGCCGCCGGCACGCCGCACTGCTGCTCGGCCCACGCGGGGGTGTACTCCTTGGCCTGCGCGGCGAACTCGTCGAAGCCCACGGCGTTCTGCTCGACGAACTCATGGTCGTACAGGTCCTCTTCGATGAGCACGTTGCAGATACCCAGCAGAAACGCCAGGTCGGTTCCGGGCTTGATGGACACCCAGTCGGTGGCGAAGATGCCCGAGTTGTTGAGGCGCGGATCCACGATGACGATGCGCGTGCCCTTGTCGGCCGCGGCGGCCAGGCTCTGCACCGACGAGGGGCGAATGCCGTCGCCGTAGCTGCGACCGATGAACACGACCATCTTGGAGTTGCCGAAATCGACCGAGAAGTTGCCCGTGCCGATGGTCTGCGCGAAGCCCGCCTCCTTCGAGGAGTTGCAGGCCGCGCCGTGCGTGTAGATGTTGGCCGAACCGAGCGCGTTGATGAAGCGCTTGGAGTACTCCTTGCCCGAAGGGCGCGGATCCTGGACGATTGCCAGGGCTTCGGGGCCGTTCTTGGCCAGAATGTCCTTCACCTTGGCGCCGATTTCGGAAAACGCGGTGTCCCAGTCGATAGCTTCGAACGAACCGTCGGCCGCGCGGCGCATGGGCTGGGTCAGGCGCTCGTCGGAATAGGCGATCTGCGCCACGCCGTGACCTCGACCGCAGATGGTGCCCTTGGCGTAGGGATGCACGTCGCTGCCGCGCAGCGTGAACAGCTGGCCGCCCAGCGTGGTGGCCACGAGGCCGCACTTGCTGGAGCAGCCGTTGCAGAGCGATGCGCCTTCTTTGCGCTCGTACGAGCCTTCGGCGTGAGCCACCTCGGCCTGCCATGCGCCGAGAGAGCACACGCCCGCGCCCGTCGCAGCCAGCGCCGCCGTGGCCGCCGACCCCTTGAGGAACGTCCGCCGTGTTACGGATGAGTTCATTTCGCTTCCTTTCTTTCCTCCCTTGTTGGTGCCGTTTTCGCCTCGTTCGGCGTCGGTGCGCCCTGCCCCGCATGTCGCGCGAGCTCGCCCAGAAGCGCAACGTACGCGCGCACCTGGCCGATGCCGCGCGCCAGAGCGGCGCGCTCCTCCTCGTCGAAGGCCGAAGCCGAGGCCGCCCGCTCCGCGCGCTCGTCGAGCGCCGCGTCGTAGGCGTCGAGCCAGTCGAAGTGATCCTGTGCAAGCAGGCGGGCAGCCTCCTTGTTGCCGGCTTCCATGTAGAGCGCAAGCAGCTCGCACAGAAGAGACAGGTGGTCGGGCATCGCCGCGAAACGCTTCGGAATCTCCACCTTAAGCGCTTCGTAGAGCGCCTGCACATGGCGCGCCGCATCGCCCAAGTACAGCCCTCGCGCTCCGCCGAACTGCGAGCCCGGCAAAGACGTCCACGGCTTGTAGAGCGATTCCACCGGCATGGCCGCAAGCGGCATGCCCGGCGTGAGCACCTCGCGCTCCACCATGCGGCGCGCGACGCTATCCACTGGATCGGGGGCGGTAAAGCCGTGAGCAGCGAGCAAGCGGCGAACGTCTTCGGACAGCCAATCGACTTGGAACCCGTTGCAGCACGAGCCCTCTTCGCCGGCCTCCGCTGCGTCGTCAATCGAGCCGGTCGCGAAAACCGGAGCGCACGCCTGTAATCCTATTACTATGGTATCATTTTGCCCGTCGATCATCGCAGCCCCCTTCCTTCGGCGTGGGCAATGCTATGATGAGGGTCTCGGGACAGTATCATCAATTATTGATGATTTGATTGTTTGCGCTGATGATAAGCTTTTCCAAGATGAAAGGGAGCCATGCGCCGTTCTCAGAGAAACAGGCGGCGCCAAGGACGAGGAGGGATTGTTCATGCCTGAACGCCTGTCGCGCCCGCGCGATCGACGCAGCATGCGCATGGTGTGGAAAACGCTTCGTATACGCCACCTCGGCCTCGCTTTCTTCTGGGCATGCAGCATGCTCACGTTCCGCAGCTCCATCCTGCTGTCGGGGCCGATGAACACCACGGGATATCAGACGCTCGTCGTGATCATCTCGTTCGTCGCGAACATGACCACGCTGTTCCTGGTGGCCTCGCGCACGGAACGCGACCACTCCTTCTACGACAAACTGCCCGCTTCGGCGTTCACGGTGAGCATCGTGACAGGGCTCGTGCTGATGACAGGCTCGGGCATGGCCGGAAGCGCCGGATTGCTGACGGAGACGATGGCCGTCGTCCCGCTCGTGCTGGGCTCCGTTCTAGCCGGCGTGGGATACGGCTACTTCTGGGGAAGCTGGGCCGAGTGCCTCGGGCGCATGCATCCGTCGCGCACTTCGTTCTATCTGCCCGTTGTGCTGTTGTTGACCGCGCTGTTGTTCGTCGCGTTCTCGTTCTGCTCGGAGGAGCTGGGGGTTCCGGCGCTGCTGCTCATGTTGCCGCTGCCCGTGCTCTCGCAGCTGTGCTTGACGCGCTGCAACCGCGAAGAAACCGACGATCGGCCCGCAATCACGGCCGACTCGGGGCGTTACCGCACGGCGCTCGGCTCGCTGGTCAGTCTCATCGTGGCCAGCCTCGTGCTGTCGTGCCTGTTCGGCTACGTGTGGCAGATGACCGTGGCTTCAGTCGACTCGGCTTACGAGGCTCACCGGCTGCCGCTTATCGCCAACATCGTGGCCGCCGTGGCGCTCATCGGGCTCGTGCTGTTCGCGCGACGCCGCACCGATCTGGCGCTTACGTTCAAGGTGATCGTGCCCATTCTCGTGGTGCTGTTCGCGCTCATGCCGATGTTCTGGAGTACGTACCCGGTGGAGCTCAACACGGTAATGAGCGCGTGCTACGGCGTATTCGACGTGATCATCTGGTATATGGTGGCGTCGACCGCATACGACTTCAGCGTGTCGGGCTTCGTGGTAGGCGGCATCGTGCGAGGGGTGTCCATCATCGCACGACTGGTGGGCATCGGCATCGGCTACGTGGTGATGCTCATCCCCGAAAGCCCATCCATGCTGGTCATCGGCGTGTCGGTGGGCGCGGTCTACGTGCTGGCCATGCTGGCGCTGTTCCAGCAGGGCGGCAATCGGTTCTCGTTTTTGAGCTTCGGCGCCAGCAAGGCGAAAGACGCCGAAGGGAAAGCCGCGGCCGTTTCGTGCGCAGCGGGATGCGGAGCCGCCTGCCCCCGCCAGCAGATCGCCTCCGCCGACGAAGCGCGAGGCGACGAATCCGCCTCCGAGCCCGACGGCGACGTGCTCGAGCAGATAGCCTCGTACTACGGGCTGACCCGCCGCGAAGCCGAGGTGCTCCCCTACCTGGCGCGCGGGCGCTCGGCCAAGGTGATCGCCGAGGCGCTGTTCGTGTCCGAGAGCACCGTGCGCACGCACACGCGGCGCATCCTGGAAAAGACCGCCCTGCATTCGAAGCAGGATCTCATCGACCTTATCGAAAAGTACGAGTGATCGCCATGGATACCGTTTTTCACCCCACCTGGACTGTAGGAGTCATCCGCGTCATCACGCAGGATCAAGAACAGGCTGACGCGCATGGGCTGCTCATCGAGCGTGCGTTTCCTCAGGTGCGCGTCGTGTCGCGCTGCATTCCCGATCAACCCGAGGGCGTGCACGATGCCGCTACGAAGCGCACTGCCGAACCTAAAGTGATTGCGCTTGCCTGTCAGCTGGTCGAACAGGACGCGGACGGCATCATAGTGAGCTGCGCCGACGACCCCGGCGTAGCCGAAGCGCGCGCCATCGTGGGCGTGCCGGTGGTGGGCGCGGGCGAAAGCATGGCCACCGCCGCGGCGCTTCACGAGGGGCCGGTAGGCGTCATCGGCATCACGCCGGACGCGCCGCCCGCGTTCCCGCGCATCTTGGGCGAGCGTCTGTTGGCGAACCTCGTGCCCGACGGCGTTCGCGACACGCGCGATCTGAACACGCCCGCAGGTCAACACGCCGCTATCACGACGGCTCGACGCCTGCGCGAAGAAGGCGCAGCGGTCATCGCGCTCGCCTGCACGGGGTTTTCGACTATCGGCTTGGCGCCGCAGCTCGAACGAGCCGCCGGCATCCCCGTCCTCGACCCGGTGACCTGCGAAGCGCAGGCGCTGTTGGCGCTGCTAGCGTAAGAATCGCGCGCGCCTGACGCACCTCTGACACTCCCCGTCAGCCCTCGGTGACGTCGCCGGACTGATCGAGGCTGATGGGGTCGCCCACGAACGTCGAAGGTACCTTGAACAGCGTCTTGAAGAAGTCCTTCGTGCGCGCGGGGATCTCGCGCAGATCGTACTGGAGCTGCTTGGAGTAGTCATGGTAGTCGCTGGCCACGCCGAGGGACTCGAGGCCAAGACCCTGCGCGGCGTACAGCGCACGATACAGATGATAGGTCTGGGTGGCCACCACGATGCGCTCGGCGCCGAACACGTGCTTCGCACGATACATGCTCTCGTACGTGGAGAAGCCTGCATGGTCGCAGAAGATGTCGTGGCTCGGCACGCCTTGGGAAATGGCGTAGTCCTTCATCACCTGCACCTCGTTGTACGACACCGTGCTGTTGTCACCGCTCATGATGAGCTTCGGCGCCACACCTTCCTTGTAGAGCGCGATGCCGTCGTCCAGCCGATCCCGCAAGATGCCCGACGGCGTGCCGTCGGCGAACACGGATGCGCCCAGCACAACGATCGCGTCGGCATCGAAGCCGACCGCCGATTGCGGCTCGACGATACGATCTTTGGTCGTGGCGATGGTCGCCACGTTCGTCGCCGCGAACACGGCGACGACCACGAGCATGCATCCGAGCATCAAACCCAGCATCGTCTTCAACCATCCATGTTTCTTGCGTCGCGTCATAAGCGTCGATGATAGCAAATCCCGCACCGAACCCGCTACGCATTCCGCGCCCGTCATCGAAACTTGAAGCCGATTACATGAGAATTGCGCGGGTTCGAGGAGACAAGGGAGACAAGGGAACGAGGTTTACGACTCGTCGCGGGCTATGAGTCGTAAACCCCGTTCCCTTGTCTCATTCCAAGATGCAGCGATGGCCCGGCATCGTGCTGCACTTATCGCACGAAACGCAGCGGGGCTTCGCCTGCGGATCGACCCGCCAGCGTCGCGCCAGTCGCGGTTCGCAGATAAGCGGCCGACAAAGACCGAAACCCGCTATGCCGCCGGCGCTTTCAACAACAAGGCGCTCCATCGCATCGAGCCGCCGATTGCCTCCGGTAAGGATCAGGGGAATGTCGACCTCGCACGCAAGCCGCTTCGCATAGGGAGCGAAGAACGGCTCTCCATCGAAGTCGCGCACACGGCAGTTCCGCCAGTTCCCGCTCACTTCTATAGCCGACGCGCCGTGAGCCGCCAGCAGCTTCGCCGCTTCAATGCTGTCGTCCTCAGTCAGGCCGCCCTCCACGCCGTCGGAGCTGTTCAGCTTCACGATCAGCGGGAACGTCGCACCCACTCGCAAGCGCACAGCGTCGACGACCTCGACAAGGAAGCGGGCACGGTTCCGCAGGGCACCGCCGTACTCGTCGCGGCGCCTGTTGAGCAAGGGGCTCAAGAACTGGCTGAGCAGGTAGCCGTGCGCCGCATGCAGCTCGACGCCATCGAATCCGGCAGTTTGAGCACGGGCCGCCGCGTCGGCGAATGCTTGGGCGAGCTCATGCAGATCGGCAACCGTGGCCTCCACCGGCACGATGCCGGTCTTCGGGTTGGCGACGGCCGACGGCCCGAGGATGCGCCTGCTGGGCGGCTGGAGCTTCGTCGCCGAGCCGCCGTATACGATCTGCGATACGATAGCCGTCCCATGCGCGTGAGCCATGTCCGTCAATGCCCGGAATTCGGGAACGAACGAGTCGTCGTAGATGCCCAGCATCCGAGGATTCGGCTGTTCGTTTCGCATAACGCGTGCATACCCCACGATGATCGTACCTATCCCGCCATCGGCAAGCTCCTCGTAGATCGCCGTCAGCTCAGGAGTCATATGCCCACCGTCATCGGCTAACGCCTCGTAGGTGGCTGCTCGCACCAGTCGGTTTTTCGCCCGCAACGAGCCTATTTCCATCTCCTCGAACAAAGTTTCCTTCGCCATCGCGCCTCCTTCAAACCGCATCGCAGCGCTACTCGGCGATGCCGAGCAATTCGTACAGCTCCTCGCGGCTGTGCACTCCCAGTTTACGATAGATTCGACTCGTATGGGCTTTTACCGTACCGCGCGCCACAAACAGGTTCTCCTCGATCTCCGCCGTCGTCCCCTTCCGCGCAAGCAGTTGGAGAACCTCTTCTTCACGCGGGCTGAGACTGCATTCGCGCGAAAGATCGGATACGCGCATGGCCAACAGCCCCGGCGAAAACACGTCGTCCTCTCCAGGATCCCCCTTGAGATTGATGCCCCACTTCGCGGAAAGCCTTTTTTCGGTGAAAAACAGGATTACGAACGCCACCACCACAGATGCAACGATCCCGATATGAAGCATGTTCATGAATTCCCCCGGCAAGTACGACGAGCCAAATGCGAACAAGCTCCATCCTCCAGCTTCCACCAGATAGCGGATGCCACGCTCGATTCCGTTCAACCAGGCGGCAGAAATGCCGAAACGGTACGTGATGTTGCTCAAGACGATCATGATGAAGATGGAAAGCATCGTGTAACCCGCGTCGTAGCAGGTCGCAACCGTTTGCGCATCGAGAGAGAACTGCGGGGCGATCAGCAACAACCCCACCGTCATAAAGGGGAAGGCGAGCTGGTATATCGTGTCGAAGTTGAACCATCTTGACGACGACAATACGCCGAAGATCACAAACGCCGCCACCAACACAGTCCCGACGACGTTTCCGACCACCAGCGGCTGATCCGGCAACACGCCGAACCCTGTCGCGAAGGTACACACTCCCATAAGGAGAATGGGCTTCCAAGGCACCTCCGAGAGCCCGGCCTTTCCCATGCGTTTGGGCAGATCGACATCCGGCAGACGCTTCATCGATCGCCGAACCCAATCGATGGACGCAAGCGGAAGCATCACGGAAAACACGGCAATATACGCAGGATCCAACCCGCCGAACAGCCATTTCAACGCTTCCCCCAACACGATGGCGCCAGCATAGTACACCGCTACGCGCATAGGATTCAGCGATCCGAAGAATTCGGTCCACATGAGGATGAGCAATCCCAGCCCCGCTCCCGCCAACATGAGGCCGGCGTATTTGAGCGCGGCAACTTGCAGCCAGAAGCACGAGACCACGCAGAGCGCAGAGCCTCCGACCATGCCGATGGCGGTCAACGTCACCAGCGCGTTGTTCGACCACAGAGGCGTGATACGTCGGGATAGGAGCACGACGGCAAACGACGCCACGCCTATGGCTCCCTCGAACAGCGCGTAATCGAAGAAATCAATGGTCGGAAACGCCTCATAGCGAAAGAACGTGGCAAGCCATGCACGGTACAACCCCACCCCGAGAAAAGAGACCGGCATAGCCCCCATGCGTATAAACATGTCTTTCCAACGCGCGACGAACTCCCTCATGCAGTTCCTCCCCTCCCTGCAATTCCAGCTTCCATCTTACGCTTTCGCCCCGCGATATCGAAGGCGTTTTGCACGGGGTTACATTTTTAAACTCGGGTAGGGTTACACATTGAAACCCGCCGCGGGCTGCAAAGGCATTTTCCCGATGGTATGTTTCCGCTGTCCCGAGCACACAGGTCGGTACTCGACGCTCAACACGGTTGCGATGCCGACCAACCGGGGAGACGGAACAGATAACAGGGAGGATGGACATCATGGCTGAACTTTCACGCAGGCAGTTTCTCACCGGAGCCGCTCTTGCGACCGCAGGAGGAGCCCTTACCCTTGGCGGATGCGCGCCGAAGGGAAGCGCCGCGAAAGCACCTTCCGACGAAGCAAGCGTGGCAACCGTCGGCAGCGGCATGGGCAAGCACGGCTCCATACAGGTGGAAGTGATCACGAAAAACGGCGCCATCGAGCGCATCGACGTGCTCGATTCTCGCGAGTCTGCCGGATTGGGCGATGTCTGCATGGACAAGCTGGGCAAACTCATCGTCGAAGGTCAGACGTTGAACGTCGACGTCGTGAGCGGCGCATCGCTTTCCAGCATGGCCTACCTCACAGCCGTTGCCGAAGCGCTCGACAAAGCCGGAGAGAAATCATCGGAATGGAAGAAGCGCGACAAGGCGCTTCAACGGCCCGATAACGACATTCCCACGTCGTACGATGTGGTGGTCGTAGGCGCGGGCGGGGCAGGATTCACTGCGGCCATCAGTGCAGCGAACAAAAGCAAGAAGGTGCTGCTCATGGAGAAGCTCGGCGTGTTCGGCGGATCGACCGCGTTGTCGGGCGGAGAAATGGCCGTACCGGGCAACTGGATCCAGAAGAACTCAGGGCTTGAAGACAGTCCCGAACTGCTCGCGGCCGACATGCTGGAAGGAGGAGACCATCGCGGCGATCCCGAGCTGGTCAACGTCATCGCCCGCGGCGTGTACGATGCCGCGCAATGGCTCACGTACGAGGGCGGCGTTTCCTGGGAGCACAACCTGCTGTTTTTCGGCGGCCACACCGTCAAACGCTCCATTATTCCCTCGGGGCACATCGGCAACGCCATGACAACGCGACTGACCACGCGAGCGCGATCCATCGACAACATCACGCTCATCGACAACACGAAAGCCACCGATCTCGCACAAGATTCCGATGGAAAGATCAACGGGATAAAGGCAGTGAACGTCGTCACGGGCGATGAGTACGCTTTCGACTGCAAGGCCGTCGTCTTGTCATGCGGCGGGTTCGGCGCGAACGTCGAAATGCGCGCGAAGGCCAACCCCGAGTTCGGCGAGCAGTTCAACTCGACCGATTCAGTGGGCGCACAGGGGGACGGCCTGACCATGGCTTCGGCCATCGGAGCCGATCTGGTCGACATGGAGCTTATTCAAACCTATCCCATCTGCGACGTCGATACCGGCGCGCTGCTCTACCTGGACGACATGCGTCTCGATGAGCGCACGGTCATGTTCAACAAGGAAGGCAAACGCTTCGTCGAGGAGCTTGGACGTCGCGACGTGCTATCGAAAGCCATCCTCGAGCAAACCGACGAGCGCGCTTACGAAATATGGGATCAAGCCGCTGCCGACGAGACCAAGGTGGTAGATATACATTCAGACGAGTTCGAGAACCTCGCATCGCGCAAGCTATGCGTGAAGGCCGATACGCTCGAGGAGGCATGCGAGCCTTTCGGCATCGATGCAGCCCAGCTTTCGAAAACCATCGAGCAGTGGAACGGATACGTCGACGCAGGATCTGATCCCGACTTCGCCTATCGCGGAACCATGCACAAGGTGGACACCCCGCCGTATTACATTATGGCCTACAAGCCCGCCGTTCATTACACCATGGGTGGCCTACGCATCAACACAAGCGCTGAGGTGCTCGACGTCCAAGGATCCCCTATTCCAGGATTGTATGCGGCTGGCGAAGTAGCCGGTCATAAGATGGGCACGAATCGTTTGGGGTCGACCTCCATGGCAGACATATACACATTCGGTCGCATAGCCGGCGACAACGCCGCCGATTACGTGGCATAGTTCCTCGCCACTCTCGATAGCCCCCTCCAAAACGGAACGGCTCGGAAACCCGAGCCGTTCCTCAATGTCCCAGCCTTATCGTGCGCCCTACTTCGCGACGATGTTCACCAGGCGGCCGGGCACCACGACGACCTTCTTAACGTCCTTGCCCTCGAGCGCCGCTTCGACGGCTGCGAGGCCTACGGCCTTGATGTCGTCCTCGGCAGCGTCCGCCGCTACCATGATCTTCGCTTTCACCTTGCCGTTCACCTGCACAGCCAGCTCGACCTCGTCGGCCTTGGCCTGCTCGGGGTCGAACTCGGGCCACGGCTGCGTGTGCACCGAGCCGTCCTTGCCCAGCACTGCATGCCACAGCTCCTCGGCCCAGTGCGGCGCGAACGGAGCCAGCAGCTTCACCAGCACTTCGGCCACATCGGCATCGACCGCGCGCGACTCTTCGCAGGCGGCGCGCTGCTCGGGCGAGCGCTTGCGCAGGTAGTCGCTCGCCGCGTTCGTCAGCTCCATGATGGCGGCGAGGGCCGTGTTGAAGTTGTTGCGGTCGAAGTCGTCGACCACCTTGCCCACCACACGATGGCGCTCGCGCACCAGCTGTTCGAGCGCTTTGATGCCCTCGTCCTCGGACGCGCCCGGCTGGAACAGCGTTTCCTCGTCGGCGGCTCCCATCAGGTCGTTCACAATGCGCCAAGCGCGGTTCATGAACTTGTAGATGCCCGCCAGGCCGCCCTCGTCCCACAGCAGGTCCTTGTCGGGCGGGGCCATGAACAGGATGTACGCGCGCACCGCGTCGGCGCCGTACTCGGCGATCATGTCCTCGGGGGCAATGACGTTGCCCTTCGACTTCGACATGGTCTCGCCGTGCTCGTCCTTCACCATGCCCTGGCACAAGAGGTTCGAGAACGGCTCATCGAACTCAAGCAGCCCCAGGTCGCGCAGCACTTTCGTGTAGAAGCGGCTGTACAGCAGGTGCAGGATGGCATGCTCGATGCCGCCGATGTACTGGTCGACGGGCATCCAACGGTTCGCCTTCTCGGGCGCGAACGGCAGCTCCTCGTTGTGCGGATCGGTGTAGCGCAGGTAGTACCAGCTGGAGCATGTGAACGTGTCCATCGTGTCCGTCTCGCGCTTCGCCGGGCCGCCGCATACCGGGCACGTCGTGTTCACGAACGCCTCGTGCGTGGCAAGCGTCTCGCCTGCAGCCAGGTCGATGTCCTCGGGCAGGCGCACCGGAAGGTCCTCCTCCGGCACGGGCACGAGACCGCATTCCGGGCAGTGCACGGCCGGGATGGGGTTGCCCCAGTAGCGCTGACGGCTGATCAGCCAATCGCGCAGGCGGAACTGCACGGTCTTCTTGCCCTTGCCCTCGGCCGCGAGGTCGCCGATGATCGCATCGACGGCGGGCGAATGCTTGCCGCCCACCATGCCGGTGTACTTGCCGGACTGCACCAGCACGCCTTCGGCATCGTAGGCCGCTTCCCAATCGACCGACGTCACGCGGCGCTCCTGCACGCCGTTGAGCTCGGGATACAGCGGATCGTCCTCGCCCAGGATGATGGGAATGATGGGCAGGTCGTACTTGCGCGCGAACTCGAAGTCGCGCTGGTCGCCGCACGGCACGGCCATGACCGCACCGGTGCCGTAATCGCTCACGATGTAGTCGGCCACCCACACGGGCACCTTCTCGCCGTTCACCGGGTTCACCATATAGCGGCCGGTGAACGCGCCGTGCTTCTCGCGGTCGCCCTGGGCGCGCTCGACGGCGCTCACCTTGGCGGCGCCTTCCACCACCTCGCGCACGGCGGCTTCGTACTCGGTGCCCTCCACCAGCTCCATGAGGCCCTTGTACTCGGGCGCCAGCAGGAAGAACGAGCAGCCGAACAAGGTATCGGGACGCGTGGTGAACACGGTGATCACATCGTCGGCCGTCGGTTCGGCCGGAGCCTCGCCGTCGGGCCCGCACAGCACGAAGTCGATTTCGGCGCCTTCGGAGCGGCCGATCCAGTTCGCCTGCATCTGCTTGACGCGCTCGGGCCAACCGTCCAGCTGGTCGAGGTCGTCCAGCAGCTCCTGGGCGTAGTCGGTGATCTTGAAGTACCACTGCGTGAGGTCGCGCTTCTCCACCGCGCCGTGGCAACGCCAGCACTCGCCCTCGGTGACCTGCTCGTTCGCGAGCACCGTCGCGCAGTTCGGGCACCAGTTCACCGGGCTGTTGCGGCGCTCGACCAAACCGCGCTTCCAGAACTGCAGGAAGATCCACTGGCCCCAGCGGTAGTACTCGGGGTCGCACGCCACCACGGTGCGGTCCCAGTCGTACGAGAAGCCCATGCGCTTGAAGCTGGCCTTCTGCGTGTCGATGTTGGCGTAGGTCCATTTGGCCGGATGGCTGTTGCGCTTGATGGCCGCGTTCTCGGCCGGCAGGCCGAACGCGTCCCAACCCATGGGATGCAGCACGTCGAAGCCGCGCATCTTGTAGTAGCGCGCGACGACGTCGCCGATGGTGTAGTTGCGCACGTGTCCCATGTGGATGTCGCCCGAGGGGTACGGGAACATCTCGAGCACGTACTTCTTCGGCTTCGAGGGATCCTCGGTCACCTTGTACAGGTCGGCATCGTCCCACTCCTTTTGCCAGCGGGGTTCGATCTCGTGCGGGTTGTACGGTTTCATGGTCATTGGTTTTCCTCGTCAGGCCGTCGCCCGCCCATGCGCGTCCGCACGGGTGGGCCAATTGTTCGCGAATGCTCCTATTATAGTGATATTGTCCGATGCGCGAAATGGCGGCTTTCACATCCACCCGAAAACCGCCGGGATTCGAAAGCTCGATGCACTCCGGCGTGCGCAACACGACAAGACCTCGTCGTCCATGGTGGTCCGCATTCGTCAGGCGATTCACGAGAACTTCTCGCAAAGCTTTGCGCTCAGAGGAGTCATCAATTCGAGTCAAAACCGTTTGTTTGATTATTTGAGGTTATGCATGGCTATTTCTGAACGAATACATAGCAATCGTCGGTCGACCGAGCGGGATCGAACGCGTAGCCGAGCGCATCGAAGGCTTGCAGGTCGGCAGGTTCTTTAATGGCGTTCTCGGCGCACCAGCGCACCATGGTACCGCGCGCGGCTTTCGCGGCGGTGGAGCGCTGCACGAGGCGATCGCGCGCGTCGACGGTGCCGAACAGGCAGGTGAGCACTCTTGCCCCGCAGCGATCCGCAGAGGGAACGACGGCCTTCGCGTATTCCACCGATGCCAGGTTCACGATGACGTCCGTTTCGGCCGCGAGCACGCGGCTCAGGCTGTCGCCCCAGAACTCGTAGAGATTGCGCGCGCCGTCCACCGCGAGCTTCGCCTGCATTTCCAGGCGGTACGGCGCCACGCCGTCGAGCGGGCGCACCACGCCGTAGAGCCCCGAGAGGATGCGCAGATGCTCCTGCAGGTAATCCAACTGCTCCATCGTCATCACCTGCGGCGCAAGGTTCTGGTACTGGATGCCCTCGTAGGCCAGCACCGCCGGCGTCAACGCGCCGGAGCGCACTTCGAGCGTGCGGAAGCGTTCGAAGTTGAGTTCGGCCAGCGCGTCGCTGCACTGCCACAGCGCCTTCGCCTCGTCGTACGAGAGCGCCCGCACCGTATCGGCCAGACGCGCAGCCCGATCCGCGAACATCGGCAGATCGCGCCATCCAAACGCATCGTCGACCACGCTCATCTTCTTAGCAGGAGAAACGATGAACCTCATATCCCACCTCACCTTGCATCCAGTTTCAGCAACACCGTTGTGCGGTACACGCCATCTTCCTGCACGGTTTCCAACGTGCCGTCGTGACGGTCGGCGAGGGTTTTGAGGATGTTCAGGCCCCAGCCGTGCTCGGGAAGGCGGTCGCCGCGCGAACGGCGCGGAGCGCGACGGGCCTCGCCAGGTTCAGCCGGCGCGCAACTGTTCTCCATCCGCACTGCCAGATAGCCGGCATCCACACGTGCTTTCAGCTTGATGAACCGCGCGCCCTCCGGCACCTTGCCGCATGCGCTGACAGCGTTGTCCAGCAGGTTCGAGAACACCGCGCACAGCTCCACGCTCGGCAGAGAGACATCGTCGGCCAGCGCCAGATCGAGCTCGAGTCGAATGCCTCGCTCCGCACATACGGCAGCCTTCATCGAGACGAGGGCATCGACCACCTGGTGCTCGCACGAGCGCTTGCAGGACGAATCCATGATGCCGACCGCCTTCATCAGCCCCCGCGATGCCTGTTCGGCCTCTTGCCGTTGCAGCAGATCGTCCACCGCCGCTAGCTCGCGTGCGACGTCTTCGCGAACGCGGCGCGCTTCATCGATGTCCGCCGATAAACGCCGCAAATACTGTTCCTGCGCTTGCAACTGCTCTTCCAGCAGACGCACACGCTCGCGGGACAGCTCGCGCTTCTCGGACTCCTCCAACGCTTTGAACAGCACGAGATCGACCGGTCCGCACAAGGCGCCCACGACCGCGACCAGCGCGAACATCCAAAAAGGCAGCTCGTAGGCAATCGCATAATAAAAGAGGAACGCAACGATGCACAGCTGGCTGAACGGGAATAAAAGGTTAATCAAAAGACGCGTCGGGGGCACGCCGCGCAGCCGGCGCGCCAGCACCGCCATAATCGCGCACATCAGCAGCAGCACGCCTACCGCGATGATCATCCGCACGATCATAAGACTGCCTCCTCGCTTCGGCGGGTATCGTTAAGCACCTCGGCCATGCAGGCAAGATGTTCGTGGGCCTCTTGAAAGTTGCCGCGTTCCGACAGGGCAAGCACCACCTGTACGTGGTTGCCCATATCGTGCCGCACCTTCAAGGTATGCTCAATGTCCGAAACGAACTCCCCGCAACGCGCTAGATACCGATCCAGCTGCTCTTCGAGCATCGTCGCACGGACATCGTCGCGCCGCTTTTGGGCGAAGCGACCCATAGCCTCAAACAGCAGCAGATCGACCGCGAAACCGACAAGCGCCAGCACCACGCTTGCGCCGTAATACGTCATCGATTCCTGGATGTAGCCGAGCGGTAAAAGGATCATCACGTTCACCAGAACAAGCTGTACCAAGGAAAAAAGCACGGGCAGCCATTCGCCCATTCCCCGTTCCTGAGCGCTGCCGAAACGGTTAAGCAGCATGCAGAGCATCGCGAGAAGCGGAACGAGCAGAGCCATATGAGCCGCATGAGTCAGGAAAAAAGCGCCAAGATGCGTTCGAACGGCCTCGTAATCGGCGACCGGCGTGCCGGTCATCGACATCCACAGGGCGCCGCCGGGCAGCTCTGCGAAGAAAAGCACCAGGTGCGCCAGCGTCACGACGAGAATTCTGCGCGCGAGGCTTCCCTGCGATAGGAATATGGGAATGAGGGCGAGCGGCACGGAGGCCGCCAGTCTGAACTCGACGCTCATGCTTGAACGAAACGAGGAGATAAGCAGCACGAAAACCAGTTCCAGCACCCAGAACAGGGAGAGTCTGCGAATATTGAGCATCTTGGTGAGCGCATAGGCGAACACCAATTGCACGGGAACGACCCCGATGATGTCGAGGAGAGCATCGGGCATACGAGAGCCTCGCCGTCCTACAGCTTGGATTGCACGCGCGAGAAGACAGCTTCGCGCACGAATTTGCGGCGCTTCTGACTCACGGGCACAACCTGGTTCGACGAGAGCACCACGCTGTCCGCTTTGAGCTCCTTGACGTGATCCATGTTTACCAGGAAGCTCTTATGGCATTGGATGAACGAAGCGGGCAGCTCGGCAGAGAGGTCGGACAACGACGCGTACGCTTCGATCTCCTCGGCTCCCGCATGGATGCGTACTTTGCGCCGATCGCTTTCGATATAGCTGATCCTGCTCGGCTCGACAAGCACTACCCTGCTTCCAAGCCGAACGCTCAGGGGCTTGCTCGCGTCGGCCTCGAGCCGCTCGAACGCGCGGCTCAGCGCGTCGTCCAAGTCGTCCTGCGCGAACGGCTTTACCAGAAAATACAGGTGCTCTGTGCGGTACACGCTCGTGCAGTATTCGACGAAGCCGGTGACGTAGATCACCTGCGTTCCGCACCCTGCGGGGAAATACCGCTTCACGAGGTCGATGCCGTTCGCGTCTTCCGAGCCCAGCTCGATATCCATCACGAGAACGTCAATGGCCGGTTCCTCCGCAAGACGCGCCGTCAAAGATTCGGCGTCGACAACATGCTCGATGGCGAGCTCGCCGCCACGCGGGGAGCATTCGATCATGCTCCGGATGATCTCGGCTTGGGCGGCATCGTCTTCTACTATTACGACCTGGTACATGGCATCGGCTAACGTCTCTGGTTTGCATGGAGGGGATAAGCGTGCTGCGCTCCACGAGATTATATACGATGAAGCCTTTTGCCCCTTCCGGGTTTTTCGGTCACTTCGGCAAATATAATGACCGAAACGATGATATATGATCACGGGCGCGCACATAGTCGCCTCTCTCGGCAAGCGCCATAGCCGCATGAGCCTGGTTTCGCACGTCGTGGCGCATCCTCGCCGTCTGCTCGACCTCCAAGACGAACGCATTGCACTGCGCAAGACACGCATCCAGCTGACCCTGCAACAGCGCGGCTCGCTGATCCTCATGCCGCTTGCGAGCGTAGCGGTCCATCGAAGCGAACAGCATCGCATCCACGACGAAGCACCCGATCGCAAGCACCGACATGCCGTAGAAAAGCACGCTGGAACCCAGGCGGGCATACACCCCTGCAATCAGGGGAACCGTCAGCAGAAGAGCCTGCACGACCGGAAACCAGAGGAACAGCCGCAAATTCATCGATCCCGCAGACTCGCCGCGATGCAGAGCAAGGCGCAGCGCGGCGAACAGCGCGATCAGCAAGACGAGGTGAGCCGCATGCATGATCGCGAACTCGCCGAGGTGCGCCCGCGTGTTGTCGTAATCGATGATGTCGATTCCCGTCATGCCGTACCACAATGCCGTTCCCAGCACTTCGGCGATCATGATTGCCACGTTCATGAGCGCAATGACGAACACTTTTCGCGCAGGACGCTCGTCTGCCATGAGGA
This sequence comes from Eggerthella sp. 1_3_56FAA, assembly GCF_000185625.1. NCBI lineage: Bacteria > Bacillati > Actinomycetota > Coriobacteriia > Eggerthellales > Eggerthellaceae > Eggerthella > Eggerthella sp. 1_3_56FAA. The sequence goes on along the minus strand of NZ_GL622580.1, from coordinate 986,179 downwards.
AGGGCAGCACGCCTCCCGTGAACACGAGGTAGGCGAAGCGCATCCCTGTTCCCGCATCGCCGCGCGTCAACACTACCACGAGCATGCAGCTTGACATAAGAAGGTAGAATGCGGCCCTGTTGCGCATATGCAGCACGCGGCTCCAGGTGTAGATGATGACCGCTTCCACCGGAGCAGTGCCCAGTACGTCGAGCATCGTGTTCGACAGATGCATACCCTCTAAGCCTCCAGAGAGGCGACAACACAAGGCACGACGAGGGTGCTCATTGTTCGCAGGTGGGCGGCTTTGGCGGATGCATCCGCGATCATCGAAACTCCTTCAACCGGGTCTGTCCCCAGCAGGGTACCACGCCAACAGCGCTATAAACTGATGCCGTAGGTCATATGCATCATGTAGAACGCGAAACGCATCACGAAGATGCCGGCGAACACCAGCGCAGACGCGATGGCGGCCGATGCAACCGAGATGCCGCGCCCGCGCATGAGCGGAAGAGCGTCCACTGCAACCCCGGCTACAGCAAGCAGGAAGAAAACCGTCGCCATCGCGCCATACGTCGGTACAAGCTGTTCTGCGGACACAAGGTAGTTTCTCATCGTAAGTACGCTCATGCCTTGGGCGACGTACACGCCCGCATTCGCTAGGAGAGCTGCGGACGAGAGGGCGAGCAGCATCCCGCCCACCCGGCTTTCTAACGGCGACCACCGCGAGAACCGCAAGCAGAAAAGAGTCAGAACCGGGCCGCCCACCAGCGCGTTCAAGCACAACGCGACGGGAACGAAGGGCGTGTCCCAGGTGACCACCGTCCTGCTGGCGTAGGCGAACGACGGCGAGCCTGTTTACCAGGACCGCATCTCCAAGCAGACCGCCCGCATCTGCCAGGAGTTCCGCCTGAGCGCACGAGAAGCCGAGGTCATGGAGCACATCGTGCGCGGCAAGACCGTGGTGCGCATCGCCGAGGAGCTGGTGATCTCCGAGAACACCGTGCGCATGCATTCGAAGCGCATCTACGCCAAGCTCGACATCCACAAAAAGCAGGACCTCATCGACCTCGTAGACTCGTTCGACCCCGAACCGTGAAGCTAACCGAGAACCGAAAACAGCAATCCGAACGTCCTTTTTAGTGCGCGACGGTTTGCACAGAATCGGCAACGGGCTTCACATCGAACGCGAGACCAAGGCTGTCGAGTATTTTCACAACGGTTTGAAATCGAGGATTCGAGTCGTCGGATAGGGTTCGATACAAGTTCTCTCTATTCAATCCCGTGGAAGCCGCAACCGAAGACATCCCTTCAGCCCTTGCCACGACACCGAGCGCATGCTCAAAATATCCAGGATCCCCGTCTTTGAGAGCCTCGCTGAGGTACTCGGCAATATCGTCAGGCGAAGCAAGATGATCTGCAGCATCCCACGTCCTCGTCTCAAGCATGTCGCTCCCTCCATTCGCTCAAAAGTTCTCGGGCTTTCTTGATATCGGCAGTCTGGGTCGATTTGTCGCCTCATTTAAGAGCCTTTGCTTGTTCGAGGCGTTGCTTGAGATATTCGTAGTGAGCGCTTTCTTCGGCGGTCCATGCTCCGAAGAGGATGCGTTCGAGCGCTTCGCTCGCCGGTTCTTCGTCGTCCGCGCTGGAGAAGAGGCGCTGCTCGCTGCGCGAGTACAGGCCTATATCGTCGAACATGCCCGACTCTTCCAACACCTTCAAATTGCCGACGATGCTCTTGACGATGGAAAGGTGGTGCGCCGGATCGACCGCGCGCGGCTCCGTTCCGGCGATGCGCATCTGCTCGTATCGCAACTGGCAGCTGATGAGCGATATCTCCGGCTTAACCGCCATGAGCGCCAACGATACGCTATACCCGCGATCACGTAGGAGCCGCGCAGTCTTCAGGGGGACTTCGGACGTGCGCAACGTCCCTTCGATAATGAGGTTGTATCCCATAATGGAGAGCGCATCGATAATCGCCTCGACCATCCGACCGGCCCACGCCGCCGTATGTGCAGGCGAGTCGATGCCGTATTGGGCGCAGATCTGTTTATATCGCGGATGAAAAGAACGGTACTCGTCACCGTTAACGACAATCACGTTACCGTTCATCGCATTGCGAAAGACGTTGTGAAGAGTCGTCTTCCCTGCTCCGCTCTGGCCGCCAAGCAAAATAGCTTGAGGCTTATCCGAAGGCGCAAGACACGCACCGACGACCGATGAGCTGACGATCTCCTGTATTCCTTCATAGAGTTCTTCATCCGAGTAACATTCGATGCTCTCCATGCTATGCGGCCTTCGCTTCGCGGCTCTTCGCCAAAAGCTCTATGCATTCGATTTGGCCCTTGATCTCCGATAGCCTCACCTTGTTCAAATGACCTTCGTCGATAATGCGTCGCTTGGCCAACGCCAGCTGCATGAACGCATCCTCGTACACCGCAGCAGAAATCTCGTCCCCTTTTTCCCGTGCGGCGGCACGCAAGCGAGAAACCTCCCCCAGTAACTGAGCAGCCTGTTCGTTCAGCACTTCTTGCTGCAAGGTGATTTCGTACATTTCGTTAATATCCATGATGTCCCCGTCCTCGTCGAAGGTTACCAGAGCGTAGATGATCTGCTCGGCCTTGCCGCGCTGCTCGTGCGACAGCAAATCTCCGTCGCGTTCGAAGCAATCCCGCATGAAGGCCGGGTTGTCGGCTGCGCGAATGAGGTTCGCGTTCGCCTTGCTGGGCGTCTGCCCGTTCTCGTAGCGTACGACGCTCGCCTCACCCAATCCAAGCAAACGAGCGAAACCCTGCTGCGTCAAGCCGTACTTCCTTCGAATGCGCTTGATGTCTTGAGCCGTCAAATCCTTCGACATGAGTCCTCCTATCAATCGTTTGATTGGTAGGAGTATATCATATGATTTGTTTTGTATCCGATAGAATATAAAAATGAAGGGCGCCGCTGCAAACGACGCCCTTCATCTTGCTCGTGCCGATATTGGGTCTCGCTACGCCCAGTCTCTCCGCATGACCTCCCATTTCGCGTCGCGCGCGGCAACCACGCTGGCGACATCCTCGTCGGTAAGAGCCTTGAAGCGGCCTTGACGGCGCAGGTAGGCTTCGACGCTGGCGAACTCGCGCGGGTTGCGGTTGAGCTTGAACGCCCCGCCCTCGTACTCGGCGAGGTACCACAGGCCGCAGTCGACGATGTCCTTCGAGATGTCCACCGTCTCGTCCACGCCGCAGCCCCAGCCCGTCGGGCACGGCGCCATCACGTGGATGTACTTCGTCCCGCGAATGGAGGCGGCGTGCTCCACCTTGCGCATGAAGTCGTTGAGGTAGCCGATGGACGCCGTGGCCGCATAGGGAATGCCGTGCGCGGCCACGATCTCGAACATGTTCTTCTTCTGCGTCAGGCAGCCGCGCATGTTCGACCCGGCAGGCGTGGTGGTGGTCTTGGCGCCGAACGGCGTGAGCGAGCTTTTCTGGATGCCCGTGTTCATGTACGCCTCGTTGTCGTAACAGATGTACAGCACGTCGTCGTTGCGGTCGATGGCGCCCGACAGCGCCTGGATGCCGATGTCGGCGGTGCCGCCGTCGCCGGCGAAGCCCACCACCGTGCAATCGTCGGGTTTCTTGCCCTGCGCGCGCAGGCCGGCCTCGATGCCGGTGAGCACGCTGGCCGTGGCTGCGAACGGCGTGATCATCGCGTTGTTGGCGAAACTGAGCTGCGGGAAGTTGAAGCCGACGGCGCTCATGCAACCCGCAGGCAGCGCGCACACCGCGTTCGGCCCCAGAACCTTGAGTGCCACGCGCACGGCCAACGACCCGCCGCATCCGGCGCACGCCTTATGACCGAAGAAGAACTCGTCGTCCGTGATGTTCTTGGCGTTGACGGCCATGGCTACCGCCCCCTTTCCGCACCGAGCGCATCCGCCGGAGAATCGATCCCGAGGAACGATACGCGCGGCAGCTCGCCCGTCCCCTCGGCCGCCTGTACGAGCATGCGGTACATGCCATGCACTTGCGCTTCCGATATATCGTCGCCGCCCAAGCCGCCCACGAAGTTGTACGTGGGCACGCCCACGGCCGCTTGCTGCAGCGCGGAGTTCACATTCGTGAACACGGTGCCCTCGGCGCCGAACGACACGTCCTTCTCCAGCACTCCCACAGCCTTCGCGCCGCGCAGCGCCTCGGCGATGAGCGCGCTCGGCATGGGACGCAGGTAGCGGATGCGCAGCATGCCCGCGCGCACGCCCTGGTCGCGCAGCTGCCGCACCACCGAGCGCACCAGCCCGGCCGCCGATCCCAGCGTGACCAGTATCACATCGGCATCGTCGCAGTCCAGCGTCTCGATCATGCCGGGATACTGCCGACCGAACACCTCGGCGAACCGCTGCTCCACCTGGGTGACCACAGCGGGCGCGTCCAGCATGTCGCGATGCTCCCAGTACTTGAAGTAGCGGTTGTACTCGGGACCGGCCGAGAAGCCGATGTTCACGGGATGCTCGAAGTCGAACCGGTTGCCCGCAGGCTCGTAGGGTGGCAGGAACGCGTCGGCCTCGGCGGGTTCGGGCACGTCAACCGTCTCGTAGGTGTGCGTGAGCGCGAACCCGTCGAGGTTCACCATAACGGGCGTTGCCACCGCAGGGTTCTCGGCCACCGCGTACGCCATGAGCGCCAGGTCGAGCGCCTCCTGGTTGTCTTCGGCGTACACCTGGATCCATCCATGGTCGAGCAGCGCCAGCGAGTCGCGCTGGTCGCCGTAGATGTTCCACGGCAGCGCGGTTGCGCGGTTCGCGTTCATCATCACGATGGGGAACCGTCCGCCCGCCGCGTAGGTCAGGCACTCGGCCATGTACAGCAAACCCTGGCTCGACGTGGCCGTGAACGTGCGCGCACCCGTAGCCGACGCGCCGATGGCGCACGACAGCGCCGAATGCTCGCTTTCAACGTGCACGTACTCGGCGGCCAGCGAGCCGTCCTCGACCATCTCGCTCAGTCGCTCCACCACCACCGTCTGCGGTGTGATGGGATACGCGGAAATCACCTGCGGGCGCGCCAAGCGCACGCCTTCGGCGAACGCTTCGTCGCCGGAAAGGAACCGTTTCATCGGGCATCCGCCTCGCTTTCAAGGATCATCGTGATCGAGTTGAACTTGCACGCCTTCGCGCAGATGCCGCAGCCCTTGCAGAAGTCGAGGTCGATGGCGACGGGAGCCGTGGGCTGCATGGACGCGCACGCAGGTTCGCCCAGTGAGTCAGCGAGCGTTTCCCCGGTGTCCGAGATCGTGGGGATGGCGGAGGCGAAGCGCGCCCCGCAGGAAGTCCCCTCAGGGGATACTTCGGTACGCGAGCCTTCGGCATCGCCGCGAGATCGGGTGCCGGGGGAAGCCGCAGCGTCGGCTGCTTCCGTCGGCTGGCAAGCCGACGGAACCTTGTACACCGTGCCGTCGGGACAGTAGAGGTAGCACTGGAGGCATCCCGTGCACGACGCCGCGTCGATCACGGGACGCATGTTGCGCCAGCCGGCGTTCTTCACCGTAAGGTAGCCTGCGTCGAAGCACGTGGAATGCGCGAAGTCAGCAGGGTCGAGATTGGCGGAGCGAAGGGCGGGGATGCGAGACGCAGGACGCGGAGATACGACGACGTCGTCCTGAGCGGAGCCGCCGCAGGCGGTCAGACTCGGAGCGCTTTCAGCTGGCGTCGCGCGGGAGCCTTCGTCTTCATGCTGCGCGCGCTCAGGATGACCAGGGGCCTCTTCACGCGGCTCCTGGGCTTCGCCCATCGCCTCCCGTGCCGCATCCACGATCGCGATGTTCTTCGCATGCAGCTTCGCCGGCATGTACTGGCGGATGGCTTCCTGCACGTTCTCGACGCTCACCCGATCGCACAGCGCCGACAGCGCGCCGAGGAACACCGTGTTCGGAATCGGTCGGCCCAGAACGGCCGCCGAGATGCCGTCGGCATCGAGCGCCGCGATGCGCTCGTCGTCGAACATACGCACGCTGTTCACCAGCACGACGCCACCGGGCTTCAGCTCGGTTTCCCAGCCCTCGCCCAGCAGCGTATCGTCGAGGTAGATCACGTAGTCGGCCTTCGCCACGGCGCTGCGGTCGCCGATGGGCTCGTCAGACAGCTTCGTGAACGCCCGCATCGGCGCGCCGCGCCGCTCGGGCCCGAACGACGGAAACGCCAAAGCATGCCGACCGTCGTCGAGCGATGCCGCCGCGCCCAGCAGCCGCGCAGCCGTGAAGGCGCCCTGGCCGCCGCGGCCGTGCCATAGTATTTCGATCATGGACTCTCCCCTTCGCATCTTTGCACGTTGGTCATGCAAGTATACCGCTGCGCACGAGCGCGGACGGCTTCGCGCTCGCCCACATGCCGTCAAACTCCCCCAATTGGGCAAAGCACCTCTCACCCCTCGCGCTTTCCGTCTCTTTCCTCGTCCACGTGAGCGCGCCATGGATTCGCTAAGCGGAGCGCTTCCGTTTGCTGCTGGTATGAATCTTGGCGTAGCGCCCACATGCGAACTTATAATGCTCCTTGAGAGAGAATGGGCATGCGACGCAGCGAAGGAGCCTGACGCGACATCATGGATCGCATTACGCGCAACGACACCAAACACGGTTCGCACGCAAAACAACCGACGGAGCCCTTGCACGACGACACCGTGATCGATGAAACGCCCGCGCCATCTGACACGACGCCGTTCCTCGGCGCTTCTTCGCGTGAGCGCCAGGCAACCAGCAAGCGGCGTAAGCCCAACTTCATCACGAAAGGCGTCAACCGCTGGTGCAACCGCTTGCTGGGCGCGGTATCCGAGCGCTCGCTTGCCGACCAGGAGGAAGAGTACGCCGCGCACCGCACCACGCGCGACTACGTGTGGAATACGGTGGGCGTGGGCGCATGGGGCATGGTGTTCCCCATTCTCACCGTCGTGGTCACGCAGCTCGTGGGCGTGGAGCAGGCGGGCATGTTCTCGCTCGCGTTCGTCACCGGCACGCTGCTCATGATCCTGGCCAACTACGGCGTGCGCACCTACCAGGTGTCCGACGTGACCGAGGAGCATTCGTTCTCGGATTATCAGATCAACCGGTGGATTACCTGCGCGTTCATGGTGCTCGTCGGCGTGGTGTACTGCACGGTGCGCGGCTACGAGAGCCAGATGTTCACCATCAGCCTGGGCGTGTACCTCTACAAGATGGTAGACGGCCTGGCCGACGTGTACGAGGGGCGGCTGCAACAGGTGGACAAGCTGTATCTGTCGGGCGTGTCGCAGGCGTTCCGCTCCGTCGTGGTGCTCGTGGCGTTCTCGCTGTGCCTGCTGATCACCCGCAACCTGGCCGTGTCGTGCGTGGTCATGGCCGTCGCGGCGTTCGCCACCTTCATCGTGCTCACGTTCCCGCTGGCCATGTTCGAGACGCCAAGGTCGAAACGTTGGAACGTCGGCAGCATCGTCGAGTTGTTCAAACAGTGCTTCCCCCTGTTCATCGCGCTGTTCTTGTACGCATTCATCGACAACATGCCGAAGTTCGTAATGGAAGGCGTACTGAGCTACGACAACCAGCTGTACTTCAACGCGCTGTACTTCCCCGCGCAGGGCATCCTGCTGACCGTCGGGTTCATCTACAAGCCGCTGCTCGTGAAGATGGCGAACGTGTGGGCCGACCCTGCGAAGCGCAAGCGGTTCGACCTGATCATCGTCGTGATCATGGCGGTCATCGTCGCGGTCACCGGCGTCACGGCGCTTGCCATGGCATGGATCGGCATTCCCGTGATGAGCTTCTTGTACGGCGTGGACTTCGAGCAATTCCGCGGGCTATGCTACATCATGCTGGCAGCGGGCGGCGTGACGGCGGCGATCGACTTCCTGTACCAAGTGATCACCGTGCTGCGCCAGCAGCGCTCCGTCACGAAGCTGTACGTGATCACGTTCGGATTCGCGTTGTTCGTGCCCATCCTGCTAGTGAACTTCACCGGGCTGCCCGGTGCCGTGATCGGCTACCTCATCGTGATGTGCATCCTGCTCGTGCTGCTGATCTGGGAATACATGCGCATCCGCATGGCGCTGTCGCACGAAAAGACGGCAACGGCCGAGATGCCCCGGCCAATGCGTCCCAGCGAGGCGCGTGCCGAGCGCGCCCGCCGCGAGCAGGTGCGCGCGAAGTGGGGCGCTCACGGCGCGCCGCCCATCAGCGACGACGCCCTCGACTTGGCCGGCAGGCATCGCGCGCTCGACGAGGACGACGACCCGTTACTTCAGTAGCCTGTCGGTTTCAAGCAGGAATGTGCGGATGTCTTTATGGACGACGGAGGACTTGCACAAGAGTAGCGCGCAGAGCGGTGCACCTCTAATTCGAAGGCGCACCGCCCCAGGTTAGCGCTCAATGCAGAGCGACAGGCGTTTCGTCCTCTCCCTCGACCCACTGCAGCTTCTTGCTGGTAGCCTTGATGACCAAGATCAATCCGATTATGGCGACATTCATGACGATGCACAGCCCGAACACCGCATTGAACGTTCCAGTTGCCGAGTAGACAGCGGTCATGATGGGCATGCCGAACGCCCCGGCGATATAAGCCACGCCGCAGACGATACCGAAGATCCGACCGTAATCGCGAGAGCCGAACACGCTCATGAGCAGGCACGTAAGGCCAGCTCCGGCCACCACGTACATAACGTCGTTCACGCCTGCTCCCAGAATGGCGAGCCACGGTTGGCCAGCTGCGAATATGAGCATCACGAACGACAGGATGCTCACGACTACCCACAGCACCAGGGCTATGAACGAGCCGAGCTTGTCGCATGAGGACCCTACGGCAGGGTTGAGGAAGATATCGAACATGGACGCAGCTGAAACCATGATTCCGCCCGTCATCGCGCCAAGGCCGACCTCCACTGCATATGTTGGGAAAAGCTGGTTCATGCACACGGTGATCTGCACGAGGCAGAGGAACAAGACGCAGGCGATGAACGCGGGCGACTTCACCGCAACCTTGAACGGCACGCCTCGCGTGGCCGCGATTTCCACCCCTGCATCTTGACCGATCGATTCGGCTTCGCTGTAACCGTAGGGAAGCATGCCTTTATCCGCGGGCTTGAACCGGATGATGAACACGATAGACGGTATGACTACGAGGGCCGAGACGGCAGCGAGCACCAGGTACCCGTTCCTCCAACCCACAGATTCGATGACGGCGGTGATGACCGGGCTCATGACGACCATGTACACCGAGTTGACCGTCCAAGCCAAGCCGATGGCGAGGCCCGCCTTCTTCCTGAACCATTGATCGATGACGGCTGACATGCAAAGCCCCGTGGTGAAGGACATGCCGAATCCGATGATGAGCCCCGAAAGCAGGAACAGCCAGACATTCGAGTAAAACGCCATGGCCGCGCCAGCCGCCAGTAGAACCGCTGCCACCGCGACATGGGTCCACCGACCGACCACTTTCGGCAAGATCTTGCCGACGCACATCATGCCGACGGCGACCCCCACCAGCGTTGCCGTGAAATAGTAGGAGAACATGTTGTAGTCGATTCCCAGATCCTCGCAGACCGGCGTCATGAAACAGCCTGCGACGACGCTATAGGAACCGGTTGTGCCCGCCGACATGAGTCCAAGGCCGAGCACCAAGATCCAAGCGAACTTTCCTGAGTTCTTCAGAGCATGCGAGCTTTCCATAAGTATCGTTTCCCTTCAAACGATAGCGTCGAAACCGCTGTTCTGCGCGCCGGCCCTTGCTTGGGACCGCACAGGGACACGGCGCGCAAAACGGCTTCGGCATGCGCTTTTACAATCCCAGCACAGCGGCCATGATCGCCTTGATGGTATGCTGACGGTTTTCCGCCTCGCGGAAGATCACCGAGGCGTTCTTTTCGAAGCACTCGTCGGTGATCTCGAGCCCCTCCTCGATGACCGTGCGCTCAAAATCGTTCGGCGCCTGGGCGAGCAATTTTCGGCCTATCTCGTGCTCCGCGTTGTGCACGGAAGGAAGCTCGTGCATGCAGAACACGTCCCTGTTCCCCGTGCGCTCGCACAATTCGCTTGAAACGCGGTACGGAAGCAGATCGTTCACGTCGCCCATCCAAGAATCGTACGCCTCCGGATCGAGAACCTGATCGCTTACATCAGGGCTGCGATAGCGCCAAACTTCCGTGGTGATGACGTCGACGCCCTCGACAGCGGACGCGTCGGTCGTCACCGTGAACTCGCAATCAGGGCTCCAACGCTTGTAAAGCTCGGCGATCTCGTCGACCCAAGGCTGGCGAAGGCGGTAACGCGGGTTCTCAGGTCCGATCACGCGCAGGTTCATGCCCAGGATGGCGCACAGGCGGCCGTAGAAATACGGCATGCCGGAGCAATTGCCCACGTAGGCCATCGTCTTATGGCGGCTCGAGCCCAAACCGCCCCACTGCTCTTCCATCGTAAGGGCGTCGGCCAGCATCTGCGTCGGATGGTCGTCGAGCGTCAGGGCGTTGATGACGGGAATATCGCAATAATCGGCGATTTCGTACAGGAACTCCTCGCGCAGCTGAGCTCGGATGACCAGCAGATCGTACATGCCGGACAGCACGCGGATCGCGTCCTTCATGCTCTCATCGTAGCCCATATGGGAGTTGGTGAGGTACGTGAAGCCCATGCCCAGATCGTTGCACGACGTCTCGAAGGCGCATCGCGTGCGGGTGGAACTCCACATGAAGTTCGCGACGACGTTCTTGCCGCAGAAATGACGCTGGTCGACGCCCGACTTCTTCTGGGCCTTCAGCTCCCATGACAAATTGATCAGATAGCGGAACTGATCGGGCGTAAGATCGCGTAGGTTCAGGATATCGCGTCCAACAAGGTTGCTGTTCATAGTTTCGAGCCTTTCTGATACTATAGGTTTGCTTTACGTGCAGGTCGCGCGGCTTCTGCCAAGAACACCCGCGCGGCTTGCCTTGTCATACGGGTTCGCGCCCGTCTCATCGCGGCTCGGACGCCGCAACGTTCTTCGTCCAGCAATGCACGCCGCCGCCGGTCATGTTCAGCGCCAAGCTGTCCACCATCACCACCGTGCGATCCGGGAAGCACTCCTCGAGAACCGCTTGGGCGGCTTCGTCCTTCCCCTTGATTGCCGGATCCATCCCCTCATGCCAGTAGCGCTGGCCGATGACCACGCCGTTGCAGATGAGGAAATTGCAGTACCCCGTCGAGGCTATGAGATGGATGGGGCCGCCGGGCCACGGCGTGCCGTCGGCGAAGGCGCCGCCCATCTCCATCACGGGCCCCTCGTACAGCCCGTAGTTCTCGTCGTCCTCGGTCAAGACGTAATCGATGGAGATAGGCACGGGCATGCGCTTGATGGCGAACGGGTTGCCATGGACGTCCGTCGCCTTCGAGAGCACATCGTAGGCGGCTTCGATGCGTCGTTTGTTCTCTGCGCCGATCGCGCTTTCCGCCGCCTCATCGTCGGTCACCTCGGCAAGCACGACGGTGTTCGCATCCACGAAGCGGCACAGCTCGTCGATATGGGCCGCGAAGCTGGAGCCGAGGTACGGCACGCCGTCGCGGTATTCCAACGGCCCCATCCTGAAATCGTCGTCTTCTAGCAAAGGCTGTGGGATCCAGATGATCTTCTCCACGTTGTAGAGTCTCTTGAATTCGGCTTCTACCTGCTCTTTCGTAAGACCCGGATTACGTTTGCGCACTTCCGTGTCCTCGATGCACATCATGACGCCCTGACCGTTGAACTCCCGATCCCCTCCTTCGGACACCACATCGGAATTCACCACGTCGAAGATGCCCAAGGACACCCCCATCTGCACGGCGGCGATGCGCGACTGCACGCAGTACGGGTCGTCGGGCGGCAGCGTGCCGTAGTAGCTCCAATTCGGGTTGATCAGGATTCTGCCGCCTCGATCGTCCACCATAACCGTCGGGCCGTTGTCCCGCACATAGAAGTTCGGATCGGCGAATTGCACGAAGCGGATGTCGGCCGTATCGACCCCCTTCTCCGCCAAGCTCGACTTGGCACGTTCGAGAACGCCTTCCGCACCGCAGTTGATATGGAGCGTCACGCCCCCGAACTCCTGCAGCGCTTTGACGATCTCGGCGCACGACCGGCTGTTGTCGTAGCCCTTCATCTGATACGCGTCGGGAATCCATTCCATGAAAACGTCTGATTGGGGTTCGAATTCCCCTGGATGCCGATAGTTTTCCAACACGGGTTCCTCCTCCGTGCCATGGGAAGCGAACGAGTTCGTCCTCTTCCAACACTTCGTATAGTGTTTACCTACCGGTAAGTAAGTAGTACTATAGCAACTGAAGATCCCTTCGTCAACATGAAAAACAGGAGATGCGCGGCAGCCGGGCGAGCAGGCGAGCAACTATATCCGTCCTGCTCACGTATATGCTATTGTTGTACCAGCCCCTTTTGAAGAAAGGCTTGAGCTGTGAGCGAACCTAGCACTCGAGACAAGATAGTGAGCGCCATGTACGCCTTGGTAGCCGAAAAAGGCTACGACAAGGCATCCATGAACCAGGTATGTGCCGCCGTCGGCGTCTCCAAACCGGCGTTGTACTACTATTTCGCATCGAAAGAAGAGCTGTTCTTGGACATGGTGAAAAGCCTGTATCCGGTGCTCGATCCGGACGATACGGAATTCGCCTCGATCGACGACCGGGGAGAGTACTATTCGTATCTGCATGCGATGGGCCGATCGATCCTCGCAAGCTACCACGGGGACGAAGAGCGCCGACGCGTTCTCGCGGAAATCGACATGCAGGCGACGAGAATACCCGCCGTAGCCCAGCATCAGCAACGGCTCACGAAGACCACGATCGAAGCGTTCGCCGCCGTTTTGAAGCACGGCGCGGACATCGGAGCGCTCCCCCCGCGCTTCGATGTCGAGAACGCGGCGCAATACCTGTACGTCATCACTTCGGGTTTCAGCACGCTCGTGGCGCAGAATGCGGACGTCGACGCTGTCGCCGTGTGGAACAAAGCAGTCGACCTGCTCCTTCTGGACGCGAAGCGGCAATAGCAAACGCCGAGATGCGACGCGCGCTTGTCCTAAAAGGGGCTGTCCCCTTTTAGGACAAGCGCAGGCAAGAGGGTTCACGCGCCGCGAACGAGAGCGCAACCCGCGGATGTTTCACGTGAAACATCCGTTCGCTGTTGCTCGACCTGCGGATCGCAGACGACACGCGCCCCGCAGGAAGTCCCCGCAGGGGATGCTTCGGTACGCGAGCTTGCGGGATCGCGCGAAGATGGGGTGCCAGAGCGGCCCGCAGCGTCGGCTTGTTTCGGCGGCCGGCAGGCCGCCGAAACCCTAGAACCGCGCGTACTTCTCGAGGTTCTTCTTGAGGGTGTCGACGAAGCGCTGGCCGATGTCGCTGAGCGCTTCGCCCTTGCGCACCACGTAGCCAAGGTGCAGCTTCACGTCGGTGTCCAGCGGCACGGTGTTCAGACCCGCGCCGTCGGAGATGCCCACGAGGATGCCGCTGGTCACGGTGTAGCCGTTCAGCGCCACGATCAGCTCGGACAGCGACGCGCGGTCGGTGCAGGCGATGCTCTTGGCGCGCGGCACGCTGGCCAGCGCTTCCTCGGCGAACGCGACCGGCGAATCCTCGTCCTGCTCGAAATACAGGTACGGGAAATCCTCCATGTCCTCCAGCGACAGGCTGGAGGCGTTCACCATCGGGTGGCTCTTCGGCAGCGCCACGCGCGGAGCCGACTGGATGAGCTCGACGAATTCGAGGCCCGCGGCATCGAGCGCGGCGTTCACCTCGTCGGCCGTGGCCGACGTCTGGAACAGCACGCCCAGCTCGCTCCTCCCGCCGGCGACGTCGTCGATGACGCCCTGGGTGGTGCGGTCGCGCAGCGCGTAGGCGTACGCGTCGCCGCCCAGCGCCAGCACGGTGTGGGCGAACGTCTGCACATTGAACAGGTAGTGCTGCCCGGAAACGGCGAAGGTGGTTTCAACAGTCATAAGTGGTTCCTTCCCTAGCGCGTGACGCAGCCGCGCTCGTCGATGAAACGCGAGGCCTTGTGTTCGGACGACGTGCCCAGCTTGCCTGCATCATACACGATAACCTTGGCAGGACGCACGCCGGTGTGCGCCTTGAGCGCGGCTTCCGTGCGGCTTGCCACCTCGTCGTACGGCTCGTCGCTGCCCAGCGAGCGCTCGACGGACACTTCGTACTTGCAGGTGAAGTTCTTCTCGTACACACGGATGGAGTACTCACCCGTGAGACCGTCCAGACCGCGCACCACGTACTCGATGTCGCTGGGGAACACGTTGACGGCGCCCACGATGAACATCTCGTCCTTGCGGCCGGTCACGTGGATGCGCGCCAGCGTGCGACCGCATTCGCAGGTGTCAGTGCTCACGTAGCCGATGTCGCCCGTGCGGAAACGGATCATCGGGCGAGCCTTCTTGCACAGCGTCGTGTACACAAGCTCGCCCGTCTCGCCCGGGGCCAGCACTTCGCCGGTCGTCGGATCCACCGTCTCCACGAGGATCTGGTCTTCCACGATGTGCAGGCCGTCATGCGCCTCGCACGCGGCGGCGCAGGCGCCGTAGATGTCGGACAGACCGTAGAAGTCGACCACCTTCGCGCCCCAGAGGTTCTCGATGGCCTCGCGCGTGGACTTGATGGAGCCACCCGCCTCGCCGGCCACGATGATGGTGTGGATGTTGAAGTCTTCCTTGGGGTCGAAGCCCTTCTCCTTGGCGATCTCGCCGAGGTGCCACGCGTAGGACGGCGACGTCCAGATGATGGTGGGCTGGTACTGCTTGAGCACGAACAGCAGGCGGTCGGACGGCACGGCGCCCACCCAGATGGCCAGCGCGCCCAGGCGCTGCGCGCCGATGACGTCGGGGCCGCCCACGTACAGGGCGAAGTTCAGGCCGTGCACGTAGCGGTCGTTCGGGCGCATGCCCGCCTGCCAGAACAAACGAGCCTCGGTGTCCTGCCACAGGTCGAAGTCCTCCTGCGTGAAGGGGCTGACCGTGGGCACGCCCGTCGAGCCAGACGAGGTGGCCATGAAGATGACCTCTTCCTCGGGCACGGAGCACATCTCGCCGAAGAAGCTGCCCACATGCTGCGTCTCGCGCTCCGTCTTCTTGTCGCAGAAGGGGAACTTCGCGATGTCGTCGAGCGATTCGATGTCGCCCGGCTTCACGCCGGCCTCGTCGAACGCGCGCTTGTAGTACACTGTGTTGTCGTATGCGTAGGCCACCATGTCCTTCAGGCGCTCAAGCTGCAGCGCCTCAAGCTCCGGCCGCGGCATGCATTCGATCTCCGGATCATAGTACTTCTGATCGTAGGGGATGTCCTTCGCCATGGTTGCTCCTTGTTCGTTTGCGTTTCGCTTCTCGTGTCGCCGCTGCGGGCCGTGAGCCCGCAAGCTTTTGCGCGCCTGCACGTTCCGGGCGCGTTCGCACATGCGAGCCGCGCGCTTGCGCTCCGGCGCCCACCCTGCGCGCTTGGCCCCGCCGAGTTAAGCATCGCGAATGTTTCACATGAAACATTCGTTCGCTACCAGGGTTTATGCGCGCAATGCAGCGTATTGCATGAAACCACGAACGCGACTCAAACACAACCTTTCGGGTCATTCGATGTTTTGATGGTTTGCTATCGATGGAGCAGATAACTGGGTACAATAGGAGGAAGAACGTCGAGCAGGGACGAAGGGTTCGCGGCTGACGCCGCACGGGATCCTTCGACTTCGCGGCTTCGCCGCTCCGCTCAACAGAGTGGGCGGCTTGCACCCGCTCAGGATGACGGGGCGGGCGGCTTGCGTTCGCTCGCTTTCCACGACAGGATGGAGCCACCATGACCTTGCAGCAGCTGCGCTACCTCATCGCCATCGCGGAGTACGGCTCCATCAACGCGGCAGCGCAGAACCTGTACGCGTCGCAGTCGAACCTCTCGACCGCCATCAAGGAGCTTGAGCAGGAGCTGGGCATCACCGTGTTCACGCGCAGCAACCGCGGCGTGACGCTGACGAACGACGGCACCGAGCTTCTGGGCTACGCGCGCCAGGTGATCGAGCAGGCCGACATGCTGGAGATGCGCTACGCCGATAAAGGCTCCACCCACCTGCGGCTGGCCGTGTCCACGCAGCACTACGCGTTCAGCGTGCAGGCGTTCGTGAACGTAGTGGAAGGCTGCAAGGGCGAGGAGTACGAGTTCATCCTGCGCGAAAGCACCACGGCCGAGATCATCGACGACGTGCGCACGTTCCGCAGCGAAGTGGGCATCCTGTACACCGACGACTTCAACCGGCGCGTGCTGCAGAAGGCGTTCGACGACGCCGACGTGGCCTACGCTCCCCTGTTCGACGCGCGCGTGCACGTGTTCGTGGGCGAACACCACCCGCTGGCGGGAAAGGCGCTGCTGCGACCCGACGACCTGGCCGACTATCCGCGCTACTCGTTCGAACAGGGCACCACGAACTCGTTCTACTATTCCGAAGAGCCGCTCAGCCACCTGCCACACAAGCGCAACATCCGCATCTCCGACCGCGGCACGCTCACCAACCTGCTGACCAGCTACAACGGCTACACCCTGTCCACCGGCGTGCTGTCGGCCGAGATGCACTCGGGCATCGCCAGCATTCCGTTGGACGCGGACGAGACGATGCAGGTGGGCTACATCATGCACAACGAGCGCCGCCCGAGCGACCTGCTGCTGCGCTACATCGACGAACTCCACGCCATCATCGGCGCCGACCCCACCGTAGAGCCGCACCTTTAGCACAAGTGTTTCACGTGAAACACTTGTGCCACCCCCTCGCGGCCCTGCGCACGCCTGTCCTCGAAGCCCCGGAGCATCGCAGCTCAACGCGTTCTCATCGCGACTCGCGTGCGCTCCCGCCCCTCACGGCCCAACGCGCTCGGGCACCCTCAAAGCCCCCATCCCTCGTGCACACAAAAAACGCCGCCCGTTCGTCCGGGCGGCGTTTCCAGTGCGTGTTCCGAGCAGACAGGTTTAGTGGATGCTGCTGCTCACGTAGGGGGTCTTGTCCTTCAGCACCACGTCGTGTGCGCCGCCCTCGACGATGGACGTGGACGAGACGATGGTCAGCTTCGCCTTCTCCTGCAGCTCGGGGATGGTCAGCGCGCCGCAGTTGCACATCGTGGACTTCACCTTCGACAGCGTGAGGTCGACGTTGTCCTTCAGCGAGCCGGCGTACGGCACGTAGCTGTCGACGCCCTCCTCGAACGACATGCCCTTCTTGTCGCCGCCCAGGTCGTAGCGCTGCCAGTTGCGCGCGCGGGCCGAACCCTCGCCCCAGTACTCCTTCATGTAGGAGCCGTTGATGTTCACCTTGTTCGTGGGACTCTCGTCGAAGCGGGCGAAGTAGCGGCCCAGCATGACGAAGTCGGAGCCCATGGCCAAAGCCAGCGTCAGATGATGGTCGTACACGATGCCGCCGTCGGAGCAGATGGGAATGTACACGCCCGTCTCCTCGAAGTACTCGTCGCGCGCCTTCGCCACCTCGATGGTAGCGGTGGCCTGGCCGCGGCCGATGCCCTTCTGCTCGCGCGTGATGCAGATGGAGCCGCCGCCGATGCCCACCTTGATGAAGTCGGCGCCCGCGTCGGCCAGGAAGCGGAAGCCCTCGGCATCGACCACGTTGCCGGCGCCCACCTTCACGTCGTCGCCGTAGTGCTCGCGGATCCACTCGATGGTGAACTTCTGCCAGTCGGAATAACCCTCGGAGCTGTCGATGCACAGCACGTCGGCACCGGCCTCCACCAGCGCCGGCACGCGCTCGGCGTAGTCGCGCGTGTTGATGCCCGCGCCCACCATGTAGCGCTTGTGCGCGTCCAACATCTCGTTGGGATTCGACTTATGAGAGTCGTAGTCCTTGCGGAACACCAGGTACATGAGGCAATCGTCGTCGTCCACCACGGGCAGGGAGTTCAGCTTGTTGTCCCAGATGATGTCGTTGGCAACCTTGAGGCTGGTGTCGGCCGGAGCCACGATCATCTTCTCGCGCGGGGTCATGAAGTCGGCCACCTTCGCGTCCATGGACATACGGGACAAACGGTAGTCACGATCGGTGACCACGCCCACCAGCTTGCCGTGCGCCGAACCGTCGGCGGTGACGGGCATGGTGGAGTGACCGTGCTCCTCCTTGAGGGCTACCACGTCGGCCAGCGTCATCTCGGGAGAGAGGTTCGCGTCGCTGGTGACGAAGCCGGCCTTGTAGTCCTTGACGCGAGCGACCATAGCGGCCTGGTCCTCGATGGTCTGGGAGCCGTACACGAACGACAGGCCGCCTTCGGTAGCAAGCGCGATGGCCATGCCGTCGTCGGACACGGCCTGCATGATGGCGGACACCATGGGGATGTTCAACGAGATGGCGGGCTCTTCGCCGCGCTTGAACTTCACGAGCGGCGTCTTCAGGCTGACTTCGGCGGGAATGCACTGGGCCGAAGAATAGCCGGGAACGAGCAGGTACTCGTTAAAGGTTCGGGACGGCTCGTCGAAATAGTATGCCATGAACTCCTCCATCTGCGGTCGGTGCGGTGTCGGGGTGCCGCGAGGCGCATATCGCTTCGCCGTGCATCCGTTACTCAGGTGTTACCCGCTATTATAGCCACGCAAACCCCGCTCACGCGAGCAATCCCCAAGGAATATGGAGAAAAATATGCGGTACGTTGCTCGAGCCGACGCGGCCGCGCTTCTTGCGCCTTCACTCAGAGCGTTCCGTTGCCGATGCGACGCTTTGCGCGCACGGCTTGACGCCAACGCCGGCCCCTCTCCGTCGTCCTTGAGGCTTTCTACCCGTCTTTCCCGTTTCTCCCTTGTCGCTCGACGACGCTCATAAGCTCTTGCTTGGAATGGACGCCTGTTTTCGCGTAGACGCGCTTGATGTGTGCCCATACGGTGTTCTCCGAAATGATCAACGTCTCGGCGATGAACCTGGCCGAGCGACCGCGCGCTAAGTAGCCCAATATCTCGCGTTCGCGCGGCGTCAGCTCGAACCGCGCCGCAACGGCATCGACGCCAGCACCCAGCGCGTCATCGACGGTAGGAACGGAGCCCGCGCTTGGCGCACCCGCCTCGCGTTCGCTCGCCGTAGCATGGGAAGCGTCCTGCGGATGCGCGCGGCGCAACGCGACCACCAGCACGATGGCCAACGGGTAGATGGCCGCGAACGCGAGCAGCGTCAACAACGACAGCCCGTAATCGGCGCTGAGCGCGCCCAGAACGCCGCCTATGGACAGGCCGATCACCAAGAACAGACCCGAGCCGCCCAGGTACACGCTTGACAGCACATAGCTCGACATGCGCAACGTGCGTGCACGATCGACTATGAACAGCAGGAACACCATGCCGCACACGTCGTAGCACGTGATCATGACGAGACCGGCCAGCCCGCCGAGCGCTTCGCCGAAAAACGGCAGCAACGAGAGGATCGCCAGCATCGCGGGCAGACAACCCTTGTAGACGGCCGTGGGATCGGGATGTCGCATGGTGAGCCCTGCCACCAACGCGGTGATCGCCGTGGCCGCCACCAGCGGCATCCACATGTTCACATCGCCTACGATGCTCTCGGACTGCGAGCCCAGTACCGTGGTGTGCAGGATGCCCACAACGCCCACGAGCACGAACAGGCATAAGAACGCCTGCAGCAACGAGAGGCGATCGCCGCGGTTCGCCGGAAGAAGCTCGTCGCGCTCGGCAAACGAGAGCATGCGCTTGAGTCGCACGAGCAGGCAGGCCGAAACGACCACCGCCACAATGGAGAGCACGCTTGCCGCAAGCGACCCCAAAAGCGGTAGCACCGACACCAGCACGCATTGAACGATCAGCCCACCCACGATTTGGTAGACGCCGTAAGCGGCATCGGGCTCCGCAACGAACGCCTCGAGCCATGCAGCATTGAGCACCGTGAGCGCGAACCCGCACAGCACGCCGTAGAACACGGCCGTCGCCGCGAACGGCAGCCCCGCCATTACGCCGGTAGCGCTCAAAAAGAACCCGACGAGCAACGCGATCACAGCCGGAACTTGCGATAGCGCACCCGGACGAAGCCGTCCTGCGCGCACGAGCGCGATGATCGCAAGCGCCGTCGCAAACGAAATCGCGTTCATCGCGAACATGAAATCAAGCTCGGACACGAATCCGACAGTAGAGGACACCGAGCCCATCGCCGTAATGTAGGCAACCGAAATCGCGGTCTTGCACAGACCGAAACCGAGCGCCCCAAGGGCTATGCCTGCATGCTTGCTTGTCACGCGATTTCCTCCCGAACGCATTGTACCTTGTCTTGCGCGCGGCGACGGGGGCGTCGAATGGAAAACCATCTGCAGCCTTCATATACGAATGACATTGACCAGGCACGATGCAAAAAATAACCGAAAATGGGCGAGGCGGAAACCGTCCGTTTCGATACATGCACCGATAATCGGGGTCGACTCCGACAACCTCGCCTGGCGATACTCGCGTTGTTCATTTCGGCGAGGCACGGCGATCACGAAGCCACGCCGACCAATCGAGGAGGGAGCAACACTATGGAACTCAATCGCAGGGACTTTCTCAAGGGGTCGCTCGCATTCGGCGGCGTCGCCGCACTGGGCGGTCTAGCGGGATGCGCGACGCCGCAACAGGCGAGCAACGACTCGGCGAAAGACGCCAAACCGGAGAAGAAAAGCGTGCCCGACAGCTTCACCGACGGCAAATGGATAGGCTCGGCTATGGGCCACGACGACGACCTGTTCGTGCAGGTGACCGTCGCGGGCGGCGACATCGCAGGCATCAGCGTGCTGCGCTGCGACGACACCATCGGCATCGGATCCACGGCCGCTCCGATGATGGCAACGAGGATTCTCGAAGCCAAGAACATCGACGTGGACACAGTCACCGGTGCCACCACCACATCGATGGCCGTGCAAAGCGCTGTAGCCGACGCCATCACGAACGCCGGCGGTAATCCGAAGGACTTCCGCCTAGGCGCCGCAACCCCCAGCGGCGGCGCCGCGCAGACCGCCGACGTGGACGTGGCGTTCATGGGCGCCGGCACCGCAGGCCTCGTTGCAGCGACGCGACTGCTGGAAGCCGGGAAAACGGTGGTGCTCTTCGAGAAGCAGGACATTGCCGGCGGCTCCATGCCCATGACGTACTCGGGCGTCGCCGCCGCCGAATCGCAGCTGCAAGCGAACTACGCGCTCGGCAGGGCCGACGACAATCCCATGTACAACAAGCAAGCTATGTTGGCAGTCATGCAGAAGTACCTCGTTCCCGAAAACGACCGCTTCGACGGCGCGATGCCGTACCAAACGGCCATGTACTCGAACTCCGGACAACTGGTGGATTGGATGCACGGCATCGGCGTGGGCTTCTACAGCTTGGGCGTGAACAAGGCGTACGGCGTGACGCCGTATTTGGCTCCCGGCTGCTACATGGGCGGCTGCGGATACGCGAAGGACTACCTGGTCGATCGCATCGGTGCGCTTGGCGGACAGATCGTATACGCGACGAAGGTGACCGAACTCGTGCAGGATGCCGACGGTCGCGTGACCGGGCTCAAAGCTGAAGGGCGTGACGGCTCTACCTGGACCGTCACAGCGAAGGCCGTATGCCTCACGTCGGGAGGGTTCGCGGCCAACCCGGACATGATCAAGGAGCACTACCCTCAGTACGCCGACTTCAAGTTCAATTGCGCACCCGGCTCCACCGGCGATGGCATCGAGCTGGGACAGAAGGCGGGAGGCGCTATCGAGTGCATGGGTCGCGACCTAGGCGCATTCCTGTCCACCACGAACCAGGCCGGATCGAACTTCGAGATCGCCTTCTTGTACCAGACCACGCCAGGCATCCTCGTGAACGCGTCGGGCAAGCAGTTCGGCAATATCATGTCGGATAACCACGGCGTGCTTGGGCGGGCGCTTCTCGATGAAACGAACGGGGGGAAGTTCTTCTACGTCACCGACGAAGCGGGCCGCATCACCACGAACAAGAACGAGCTGTACGCCATGGATACCTACAAATGCCTCGAGCACCGCGGCGACATGGTGCACTACGATTCCGTGGAGGCTGCTGCCGAGGAGCTGGGGCTGACCGACCTCGCTGCCACTCTCGATACGCATAACGCCCACGCGCTCGCCGGCGAGGAAGACGAGTTCGGACGCAAGAAGCTGCCCTACCTCGACACGCATGATGGCGTTTGGGTAGTGTCCTGCATCCCCACGTTCTACCTGACCACGGGCGGTTTGGCCATCGACACCGAAGGACACGTGCTGAGCGACTCGGGCGAAGCCGTCGCCGGACTGTACGCGGCGGGCGACGTATGCGGATCCATCGAGGAGAAGGACGGCCGACCCTACGCGATGGGCTTCGACGCCGCCATGAACTACGGCTACCTCATGGCAGAAACCGTGAAGGGCGAGATCTAAGTTGCACCGAAACCTTTAGACTTCTCCCCGCTCCGCTCGGCCCGCGGCGCCCTCCCTCCGGCGCCGCGGGCCTACCCCAGCCCCAGCCAGGTTTGCACGATGGGTACGTAGCCGGCCACGAACACCGCCAGGATGAGCACGGGCAGCGCGAAGCGCACGTAGCCGCGAGCCCAGCGAGGAAAGCGCGTGCCCTCGCCCGTGTCGGCCTCGCGCAGAAACGCATCCCAACCCCAGCCCCGCTTGGACGTGCAGAACAGCAGGAACACCAGAGCGCCCAGCGGCAGCACGTTGTTCGACATGAGGAAGTCCTCGATGGCCTGGATATTGCCGATACCCGGCACCTCCACGCCCGCCCACACGTTGAAGCCCAGTACGCACGGCAGCGACAACAGCGCCAGCGCGATGCCGTTCACCAGGCAAGCGCGGTTGCGCGACCAGCCCCACTCGTCCATGCTGAAGCTCATGATGTTCTCGAACACCGCCACCACCGTGGACAGCGCGGCGAAGCTCATGAACAGGAAGAACAGCGTGCCCCACAGCTGCCCCACCGGCATCTGGCTGAACACGCTGGGAAGCGTGATGAACACCAGGCCGGGGCCGCTGCCCGGCTCCACCCCGAACGCGAAGCACGCCGGGAAGATGATGAGGCCCGCCATGATGGCCACGAGCGTGTCCAGCCCCGCGACGCGCAGCGCCTCGCCCGTAAGGCGGTAGCGTTTATCGATGTAGCTGCCGAAGATGGACATGGACCCCACGCCCACCGACACCGTGAAGAACGCCTGGCCCATAGCCGCGAACACGGCATCGACGAACGTCCCCCACCCGCCTTCGAACAGCTTCGCGAAATCGGGCATGAGATAGAACGACAGGCCCTCTTCGGCGCCCGGAAGCGTGACCGCGCGCACCACCAGCACGGCAAGGACGGCGAACAGGGCGGCCATCATCGTCTTCGTAATGCGCTCCACGCCGTTGCGCAAGCCGGCCCGCGTCACTAACACGCCTATCAGCACTACGACCAGCATGAACGCGACCATCATAAGCGGGTCGGCCAGAAGCCCGTTGAACACCCCTTCGACGGCGCCGGCGTCCAGGCCCTCGAACGTGCCCGCGCCGCTGAACGCCATGAACGCCAGCATCCATCCGGCAACCGTGGTGTAGAACATCATCAGCAGGTAATTGCCCGCAAGGGCCGCCCACTTGAACCGATGCCATTTCGACCCGGCCGGCTCCAGCTCGTCGAAGCTGCGCGCGACGCCCTTCTGGCTCGCCCGGCCCACCGCGAACTCCATCACGAGAATGGGCAGCGCGAACACCACCAAGAACAGCAAATACAAAAGCACGAATGCCGCGCCCCCGTACTGCCCCACGATGTAAGGGAAGCGCCACACGTTCCCCAGCCCGATGGCGCATCCCGCGCTGATCAGGATGAACCCTAAACGGGATCCGAATTTCTCACGTACCATACGTCCTCGCTTATCGAAAGCGCCCAGACTGAACAGTCCGGACGCGCAAAAAACAATGCGAGCAGTGTAGCGGAAGACGGCAATGAAGCCAATTGGCAGTTCGGCAGCGCACGGTGCACGGCCTGCCCTAACCGTGCACCTGCCCGCCCTTTACCTGCGTAGACGACTTTACCGTTAACCGAGTTATCTGTTTATCAGATGACTGCTGTCCAAAACTACGAATGACCAAACCCCTTGTTTCAATCTAGGCATCCGTTGATAATGCTTTCACCCCACTGAAGAGAGGAGAGCCCGTGCTCATGCGAATGCAATCGCCCCAACCCACGCGCCCTGGTGCCTGCCTTCATCTGCATTCAGTTCTCCCGCTGCCATAAGCGCGCCGAGAGCATTGCATGCGAAGACGGGAAGCCTATGGCTTCTTTTTTTACCCTTAGCACCCCTCATCGAGACAAAGGACCAAACCCATGACTATCCGCACCGCTTCACATGAAACCCCCGCCGGATCGCGCTCGTCGCGAGCCCGCCGCGCCGCCGCAGCCCTTGTCGCCTGCTTGGCCGTCGCCCTGCTCATCCTGCCCGGCTGTACGTCGACCGGCGGCTCCAATGCCGAAACTATCCGAGTCGGCGTGTGCGCAGGACCCTATCAAGACATGTTCGAGCAGGCCATCGAACCCTCTCTGACCGAGCAGGGCTACTCGGTTAAGTACGTCGAATTCTCCGACTACGTGCAGCCGAACAATGCTCTGGCCGACGGCGAGATCGACCTCAACCTGTTCCAGCATGCGACCTATTTGGAGAGCTTCTCCAAACAGCACAACCTCGACCTCGCATCCATCGTCGAGGTGCCCACCGCCGCCATGGGCGTGTTCCTGGGCAAAGCCGGCTCGCTCGATCAACTGCCCCCGAACGCAACCGTCGCCATTCCCAATGACGACACCAACCTGTCGCGAGCGCTGCGCGTGCTGCAGCAGGCGGGCCTCATCACGCTGGATGCCTCCGTCGACCCCGCGAAAGCAGGGGTGAACAACATCGCGGAGAACCCGCGTGGCCTTTCCTTCCAGCAGGTCAACGCTGAAGTGCTGCCCACCGTGCTGGACAGCGTGGACGTCGCGGTGATCAACGGCAACTACGCCATCGGCGCCGGCCTCGACCTTGCCGACGCGGCTTACGTCGAGCAGCTGTCCGAGGGATACTACAACGTCATCGCCGTGCAGGGCGCCGATGCCGACGCCGAATTCGCCCAGGCTGTGAAAGGAATCGTGCAATCCGATGCGTTCAAAAGCGTCATCGACGACCCCGACAACATCTTCGCCGGCTTCGGCAAGCCCAGCTCGTACTAGGCAATCGTCGCAAAGGAAGGTCGTTCCATGATAGAGCTGAAGAACATCCAGGTCGAGTTTTCCCGAGACGGGGCTTCCGCCACCGCGGCCGTCGACGACGTGAGCCTGACCATCCTGGAAGGCGAGGTGTTCGGCATCATCGGGTCGAGCGGTGCCGGCAAGTCGACGCTTGTGCGCACCATCAACCTCCTGCAAAAGCCCACGTCGGGAGATATCGTGATCGACGGCGCATCCATCGTAGGGCAGACCGGCGCCCGTTTGCGCGAAACGCGCTGCGGCATCGGCATGATCTTCCAGCACTTCAACCTATGGAATGCCAAGACCGTCTACGACAACGTTGCCTTTCCTTTGAAGTGCGCCCGTTGGAGCAAGCAGGACATCGAGGAGCGCGTCGTCGAGCTGCTGGAGTTCGTGAACCTGGAGGAGAAGCGCGACGCGTACCCCCAAACGCTGAGCGGCGGACAGAAGCAGCGCGTGGCCATCGCACGCGCACTGGCCGCCAACACGCGCATCCTCCTGTGCGACGAGCCCACCAGCGCGCTCGATCTCGAAACCACAAAATCGGTGCTCGACGTGCTGAAACGCGTGAACCAGCAACTTGGCGTGACCATCGTGGTCATCACCCACGAGCTTGACGTGGTGAAAGGCATCTGCGACCGCATCGCAGTGATGGACGGCGGACGCGTGGTGGAGCAAGGCGAAACCTACGAGGTGTTCTCCAACCCGCAGTCCGAGATGCTGCGAGGCCTGGTGCGGCACTCCCAGAACTTCGCCCTGCCAAGCGGCGCGTTCGAGCAAAACGGCTCTATCATCAAGCTCACCTACGCGGGAGAAAACGCCACCGAACCCGTGCTATTCGATGCAGGGAAGCTGTTCGACGTGCGCCTTTCCATCCTGCACGGCAAGATCGAGTACATCAACGAGAAGCCCTTCGGCATTTTGTACGTGCGAGCCGAGGGCGCCAACGACCAAATCGACCGAGCGACCGCGCATCTGAGAGGGCAGGTCGAGCATCTGGAGGTGTTGAAGCATGCCGGATAACATCAGCGAGATTCTACTCGAGGTGGGCAAAACGCTGGGAGAGACCGCGTTCATGTGCAGCATCGCGCTGGTCATCGCCATCGTGGCTGGCGGCGCGCTGGGCATTTTGCTCTACGCTTCCAGCACGCACCTGTTCATAAACAGCCCCTTGCTCAACAAGGTGCTGGGCGCGACGGTGAACGTGGTGCGCTCCATCCCGTTTTTGATTCTGCTCATCTTCCTGCTGCCGCTGTCGGCCTTGGTAGTGGGCACCAAAATCGGCACCGAGGCGGTGGTGATCCCCTTGGCCGTCGCGGCGGTGGCCTTCTTCGCGCGGCTGAGCGAGGCGTCGTTGGCCGAAGTCGACAAGGGCATGATCGAGGCCGCGTTCGCCAGCGGAGCCGGCAAGCTGAGAACGATGTTCTGCATCGTGCTGCCGGAAGCGCACGTGCCGCTGGTGAAAGACATTACGATCACCGCCATCTCGCTGCTGGGATTCTCGGCCATGGCAGGTCTTGTGGGAGGCGGAGGCCTGGGCGACCTCGCGTATCGCTACGGCTACCAGCGTTACAACATGGGAATCATGATCGCGTGCATCGCGGTGCTGGTGGTGCTGGTTCAGATCATCCAGGCAGCAGGAGACTGGTACGTCAACCGCATCGAGCGGAGACGCTCGTAAGAGCAAGCATAGCGAGACGGGCGGCGGGTGCGCGGACGGAACGGGGGCGGGGCGCTCGATGCGCCCCGCCCCCGTTCGCGATTCTGATGCTTCGTTGCCCGCAGGGCGTCCCTACGCGTTTTTCAGGAACGCTTCGTAGCCTTTGAAGGCCTCGTAGATGTCGGCTTTGCTGGCGACCTCCCACGGGGAGTGCATCGACAGCACGGCCACGCCCGAGTCGATGACGTCCATACCGTACTTGGCAGGAATATAGGCGATGGTCCCGCCGCCTCCCACGTCGACCTTGCCCAGCTCAGCGGTCTGGAACGACACGCCGGCGTCATCCATGACGCGGCGGATGCGCGCCACGTACTCGGCGTTCGCATCGTTGGAGCCGCTCTTGCCGCGGCTGCCCGTGTACTTGTTGAACACCAGGCCGCGCCCCAAAAACGCGGAGTTCTTCGCCTCGAACGCGCTGGCGTAGGCGGGGTCGAAGCCGGCCGACACGTCGGACGACAGCATGCTGGACGCCGCTAGCGCGCGGCGCAGCGGCAGCGGGCCGCCCTCGCCGGCAAGCTCCATGATCTCGGCCATGGCGTTCTCGAAGAACTGCGACGCCATGCCGGTTGCGCCCACGCTGCCGATCTCTTCCTTGTCCACCAGCACGCACACGGCCGTCTTCTCCGGCGTCTCGGCGAGCGCGAGCTGCGCCACGAGCGACGTGTAGGCGCACACGCGATCGTCCTGCCCGTAGCCGATCACCATGCTGCGGTCGAATCCCAGGTCGCGGGCGCGTCCAGCGGGCACGACCTCGATCTCGGCCGACAGGAAGTCCTCTTCCTCGATGCCGTACTTCTCAGCCAGCAGCTTAAGCGCGAACGCCTTGACGGGCTCCTTCTCTTCTTCTTTACCAGCAGGAGCCTGGACATCCTCGGTCGGATCGCCGTCCACTGCAGATTCCCCGGGAGCCTCGGCGGCGCCCACCAAGCGAGTTCCGCACGAGCCGGACAGTCCAGCGGACCGTCCGTGCGAGCCAGGACTGCCGAGCGACTGGGTGCCGTCGAGGCTCCCGCCTCCGCAGGTCAAAGGGCGGTTGCCCATGAGGATGTCCAGGTCCTCGCCCTCCACCACCTCGTTGGCCTTCTTCGCCATCTGCTTGCCGGCCAGGTGGACCAGCAGGTCGGTGACGCAGAACACCGGATCGTCCGGGTCGTCGCCCACCTGGACGTCCACCACGGTGCCGTCTTTCTTCGCGATCACGCCGTGCAGCGCCAGCGGCAGCGTGACCCACTGGTAGTTCTTGATGCCGCCGTAATAATGCGTATCGAACAGCGTGAACCCGTTCGACTCGTACAGCGGGTTCTGCTTGAGGTCGAGGCGCGGGCTGTCGATGTGCGCGCCCAGGATGTTGAGCCCCTGCTCCAACGGCTTCTGCCCGAGATGCGCCAGGATGAGCGCCTTGCCGTGCGCCTGCGCCCACACCTTGTCGCCGGCCTTGAGCGTGCGCCCTTCGCGCACCGCCTGGTCAAGCGGCAGGTAGCCGTGCTCTTCCGCCAGCGCGACGGCCGAAGCCGCGCACTCGCGCTCGGTCTTGTTGTCCGAGATGAAGTCGATGTACTCGGCAGCCAGATGCTCCAGCGCCTCGAGGTCGGCTTCGTCGTATTTCTTCCATGCCACGTCGCGTTCCATGTCATGCGTCCTTTCGCCGCCGTTTTCTTATTCCGCCCCATTATCGCCAAGCCCAGCGCCAGCGAAACCCCGAAAGCGCAATCTCCCGCAAATCGTAAGCAAGCGGGCGCGAACCCAAAAGTAACCGTTCGGTAAACTCGGTGAAGATTGCTCTTTCCCAAGAAGGGAAAGCAGGAAAATCAACCATGATTAACGAAGCATCAACCATTGCGTAACACCTGCGTTTCGCCTCCTCGCGAGGAACGCACCGAAAGGCACCCCATGCTGCAACTGCTCAACATCTGCAAGTCGTACACGACGGCCGACTTCACCCAGACCGCGCTCGACAACGTGTCGGTGTCGTTCCGCGACAACGAGTTCGTGGCCATCCTGGGGCCCTCCGGCTCGGGCAAGACCACGCTGCTCAACATCGTGGGCGGCCTCGACCACTACGACTCGGGGAACCTCATCATCGATGGCATCTCCACCGAACAGTATAAAGACAAGGACTGGGACGCCTACCGCAACAACCGCATCGGCTTCGTGTTCCAAAGCTACAACCTCATCCCCCACCAGACGGTGCTGTCCAACGTGGAGCTGGCGCTGACGCTGTCGGGCGTGTCGCGCGCCGAACGCCACGACCGCGCGGTGGCCGCGCTGCAGAAGGTGGGCCTGGGCGATCACGTGAACAAGAAGCCCAGCCAGCTGTCCGGCGGCCAGATGCAGCGCGTCGCCATCGCGCGCGCCCTGATCAACGATCCCGAGATCCTGCTGGCCGACGAGCCCACCGGCGCCCTCGACTCCAAAACCAGCGTCCAGATCATGGACCTGCTCACCGAGATCGCGAACGACCGCCTGGTCATCATGGTCACGCACAACCCCGAGCTGGCCGAAGACTACGCAACGCGCATCGTCACGCTCACCGACGGCGTCATCCGCTCCGACACCGACCCCTACGAGCCCACCGCCGAGGACATGCGCGTGAGCGAGAAGCCCGCGCGCCGCACGAAGATGTCGTTCCTCACGGCGCTTTCGCTGTCGTTCAAGAACCTCATGACGAAGAAGGGCCGCACGCTGATGACGGCGTTCGCGGGCTCTATCGGCATCATCGGCATCGCCGCCATCCTGTCGTTGGCCAACGGCGTGAACAACTATATCAAGTCCGTCGAAGAGGAGACGCTATCGGAGTACCCGCTGCAAATCCAGAGCACCGGCTTCGACATGACCTCCATGATGCTGGGCGCGGCCACCGGGGCAGGCGGCAACACGGGGGAAGCCGAAGGCGACGGCGACCAGGACAAAGTAGGCGTCACCGAGATGGTCACCAACATGTTCTCCAGCATCGGCTCGAACGATCTGGCGTCGCTGAAGGAGTACCTGGACAGCGGTCAGAGCGACATCGACCAGTACACGAACGCCATCGAATACACCTACAACGTGGCTCCGCAGATATACAGCTCCAACACCGATAAGCTTCGCCAGGTGAACCCCGACAAGTCGCTGTCCGCGCTGGGCCTGGGCTCAACGGCATCCTCGAACAGCCTCATGTCCATGTCGATGAGCACCGACGTGTTCTACGAGATGCCCAGCGACCCGAACCTGTACGAGAGCCAGTACGACGTGAAAGCAGGACACTGGCCCGAGAACCACAACGAGGTGGTGCTCGTGCTCACAGGCAACGGCAACATCAGCGATTTCATGCTGTACACGCTGGGTCTGCGCGACGCCAACGAGTTCGACGACATGGTTAAGAAGTTCGCGGCCGAAGAAGAGGTGACCGCGCCCGACAACATCGAGCAGCCCACCTACGACGACATCCTGGGCATCACGTTCAAGCTGGTGCAGGCCACGGACTACTACGTGCACGACGACGAGTTCAACGTGTGGAAAGACAAGACGGACGACACCGACTACATGCGCAACCTGGTGAACAACGGCGAGGACGTGAAGATCGTCGGCATCGTGCAGCCGCGCGAAGACGCCACCGCCACCATGCTGAGCTCGGGCATCAACTACCCCTCCACGCTGACCGACTACGTGATCGAGCAGGCCGCCAGCAGCACCATCGTGAAGGACCAGCTGGCCCATCCCGACACCAACGTGTTCACCGACAAGCCGTTCGGCGAGGAAGACGACGGCGAGGGCTTCGATATGCAGTCGCTGTTCACCATCGACGGCGATGCCATCCAGGCGGCGTTCAAGTTCGACGAGAGCGCGCTGACCAGCGGATTGTCAGGCATGTCGCTGGACCTGTCGGGGCTGTCGCTGGACATGGGATCGTTGCCGGCGTTCGACGGCTCGTCCATCGCCATCGATCCCAGCAGCATCGACATGAGCAACCTGGTCGATTTCAGCGACATCAAGCTGGACCTGGGCGATGTGCAGCCGACCATGGATTCGGCGAAGATGCAGGCGGCCATGGAAGACATCATGGCAGGGTTCAACCCGTGGTACGCGAACTGGGCGCAGGAACAGGTCGCGCAAGGTAAGGTTCCCACCATGGAAGACGGAGCGAAAGCCTACCTCGAAAGCGAGGAGGTCCAGAAGAAGATCGCCGATGCCATCATGGGATCCATCGACATGAAGCAGGCCACCGAAGCCCTGCAAACCCAGCTGCAGCAGCAGCTGTCGGCAAAGATGCAGCAAGCCGTCCCCGCCATGGCGCAGGCGCTTGAGAGCCAGCTGCAGGCGTCCATCACCACGGCCATGAGCTCGTACATGCAAAACGTGCTGGGCGCGTACATGCAGCAGATGCAGACCGCGCTGGAAACGCAGGTGTCCGCTGCCATGCAGCAGTCCATGAACCAGATCGCCGCGAACATGTCTAACGCCATGAGCATCGATGAGTCGGCCTTCGCCAACGCGTTCCAGATGAACATGGACGAGAACGACCTCACCGAGCTCATGATGTCGATGATGGGCAAGGAGGACGCCTCCTACGACAACAACCTGAAGAAGCTGGGCTACGCCGACTTCAACAAGCCGAGCGGCATCGACATCTACCCCATCGACTTCGAGAGCAAAGAGAAGGTCATCGGCATCCTCGACGCCTACAACGACCGCATGACCGCCGACGGCGAAGACGACAAGGTGATCACCTACACCGACTTCGTGGGCACGCTCATGGCCTCGGTCACCGACATCGTGAACATGATCAGCTACGTGCTGGTGGCGTTCGTGGCCATCTCGCTGGTGGTGTCGTCCATCATGATCGGCGTCATCACCTACATTTCGGTGCTGGAACGCAAGAAGGAGATCGGCATCCTGCGCTCCATCGGCGCCAGCAAGGGCGACATCAGCCGCGTGTTCAACGCCGAGACCATCATCGTGGGCTTCACGGCCGGCGTCATCGGCATCGGCCTGACCATGCTGGCCTGCATACCCGCCAACGCCATCGTCTACTCGCTGTTCGACGTGGCGAACGTGGCCTCGCTGCCGTGGCAGGCCGCCGTCATCCTGGTGGCCATCAGCGTGTTCCTCACGTTCCTGGCCGGCCTCATCCCCTCCAGCGCCGCCAGCAGGAAAGACCCGGTGGAAGCGCTGAGAAGCGAGTAAGCGAAGCTGCACCGCACAAGCCCGAGCAAACCGAAGAGGCGCTCCTGTTTTGCAAGAGCGCCTCTTTTCCTCGCCAAGACGAGAGGGGCGGCGTCTTCCATCGCCCCTCTCGCTTGCCGCGGACGCTTTTGTGGACGTTTCGCGAAATACCCGACGGCCATCGATTACCCCCTTGCGTCTCGTTCGGCTTCGGAGTATTCTACTTATTGAGATTAATTCTCAATAAGAGTGCACAGACGAAAACGTAAGACGAGAAGGAGTATCACCCATGAAGGTACGTTCCGAGATCCCCACCGCCGAGAACACCACGAACATGGACGGCTTCGGCACCTGCGAAGTCGGCACCACGCTCGAGAACCTGAAGGCCGCCATCGGCGGCGAGACCGGCGCTTCCGCCAAGTACGCCGCGTTCGCCCAGGCTGCCAAGGAGCAGGGCTACGAGCAGATCGCTCGCCTGTTCGAGGCAACGTCCGCTGCCGAGCAGATCCACATCGGCCTCGAGTACGCGCTCGTCGCCGAGATGGAGCCGGGCTTCGAGAAGCCGGCCGCCCCTGAGGCCGAGGGCATCCAGACCGACCTGAACCTCATCATGGGCGCTCAGGGCGAGATCTTCGAGACGTCCGACATGTACCCGGCCTTCATCAAGAAGGCTCAGGAAGAGGGCAACACCAAGGCCGTGCAGGTGTTCACCCGCGCCAAGCTGGCCGAGTCCGTGCACGCCGAGCGCTACCTGGCGGCGTACAACGACATCGACGCTCCCGACGACGACAAGTTCTACCTGTGCCCCATCTGCGGTTACATCCACAAGGGCGAGAACTTCGAGAAGTGCCCCATCTGCTTCTGCCCGAAGGCCTCCTTCCGCGCGTTCTAAACCGACGCACCAAGCTTTTCCATCTGCCAGAAACGGCCGCCCTCGGGCGGCCGTTTCCACGTCTGCGGCCTCCGTCTTCATCGAATGTTTCACGTGAAACATTCGTTCGCACATTGCGTGAGAGCGGGTTGCGCTATCATAGGGGCTTCGGATGAAAGAAGGCTCTCATGGATCAGCAGCAGGCGAACATCTCCCCCACCATCGACGGCATACTCGCGCACAACCGCGCGTTCGTGGAGCGCCGCGAATTCGAGCGCTACGCCACCGACAAGTACCCCGACAAGAAGCTGGCCATCGTCTCGTGCATGGACACGCGCCTCACCGCGCTGCTGCTGGCGGCGCTAGGGCTGAAGAACGGCGACGCGAAGATCATCAAGGTAGCCGGCGCCGAGGTGGCACACCCCTTCGGCAGCGTCATGCGCTCGCTGCTGATCGCGGTGTGCGAGCTGGGCGTGGAGGACATCATGATCGTGGCCCACACGAACTGCGGCGCGCAGCACATGAGCGGCAAGGAGATGGTGGCGAACATGGAGCGCCTCGGGGTGTCGGCCGAACGCATCGAGTTCGCGCGGCACTGCGGCATCGACTTCGACAAATGGCTGGCCGGCTTCGGCGACACCGAGGAAGCCGTGCGCAAGAGCGTCGACATGGTGGCGAACCACCCCGTCATGCCGCCCCACGTGCGCGTGATCGGCTTCATCATGGATTCCGACACCGGCGAACTCACCCAGGTGAATTGCTAGAAGCGAGATTCCGCCGTGCGTATTCCCGCAAACATTATCGGCCCAAAGACAAGGAATTCGCGCGAAAACCGTGTCTTTGGGCCGATAATGCCTCTGCAACAACGCGCTGCGGTGCTCTACTTCGGGGTTTTCAGGGAGTCGGCCATGTTCTTCAGGGCGGCGTCGCTGAAGCCTTCGCTGTAGGCGCTCGGGATGACCACGGTGCCGCCGGAACCCTTCACACTCTCGTACAGCAGGTGCATCGTGCGCAGGCGCAGGGCCACCTCGTTCTCCTCGTACACGTGCGCGGCGTCCACCAACATGGAGGAGATGTCCTTCTCCACCTCGGCCAACACCATGCGGGCGTTCTTCTCGCGCTCGGCCTGGGCCTCGGTGGACATGACCTCTTGCAGCTCCTGGGGAATCACGATGTCGCGGATCTCCACCGACAGCACGGTGATGCCCCATAGCGACGTGCGCTCTTCGATGACCTCCTGCAACTCCTGATCCAGCTGGTTGCGGCGGATGGCCACCTCCGACACGCTGGCGCGGCCGATGGCGTCGCGCAGCGCGGTCTGCGCCACCAGCGACACGGAGTTGTAGTAGTTCTCCACCTCGAGACACGCCTTTTCGGCGTCCCACACCATCCAGAACAGCACGGCGTCCACGTTGATGGGAACGAGGTCGCTGGTCAGCGTCTCCTCGGCGCCGAACCCGGTGACCATGATGCGCTGGTCAGCCTTGAGGGCAGTCTGCTCGATGAAGGGGATGGTGAAGTACAGGCCGGGGCCCTTCGAACGGCTGAACTTGCCGAACCGCAGCACCACCACCTTCTCCCACTGCATGGCGATGTGGATGGACATCTCGGCAAGGCATGCCAGCGCGAAACCGACCAGCACCACCCACACGGTGAAGGCTCCTGTGATCAGGTAGCCCGCCGCGATGGCCAGCACGAGCGCCACAACGAACACGAACGCCGAGAACATGAGCGAGCCGTTCTGCGACGTGCGCCGATCGGTGCGCGAGTTGTACTGCTCGATGGAAAACGGCTTGGCGGCCGGCGCGTCAGTTTGATTCTTTCCTTTGCGATTTTTCATACAAGCCCCGTCTCATGCTCGCGCCCCCTTCCGCGTCCTGCTGGACGCGATGGGCGACGTCGATCATCCTCAACATGATTTCATCAAGCGTCATGCCCAACGCGAGGCACCGCTTGATGCTCTCCTCGATTTCCGTATCGGCGATGGACTGCACGTCGTCGGCGGCCAGCTTGCCGATATCGCGGACGAACACGCCGCGGCCTCGAACCGATTCCACATACCCGTCGTGCTCGAGGTTGATGTACACCTTGCTCACCGTGTTGTAGTTGATGGCGGCTTCGGCGGCAAGCGTGCGGACGCTGGGCAGCTGATCCCCGGGCTGGTAGTGGCCGGTCTTGATCAAGTAGACGAACCGGTTGCGCAGCTGCACCCACACGGGCAGCCCCGACGACTCGTCTATCTCGAATAACGCCATGCCACTTCCTTATTCTTTCTGAGGGATCATCCGTTCCGCATTGTACAAGATAACCAGCTTGTACAGCGGCGGCAACCGCGCATCTTCAATGCATCCCCGACCAAACAACGCAGAATCGCAGCACCAGCCCTCCCGCGATGCACAGCAGGTCCACCGGCAGCGCGCGAACCAACCGCTTCGTCACCGTGACGAACACTTCGACGGCCAAGGGAACCAACAGCCCCAAGCCCACCAGCCCCACGACGAACCACGGGCCCAGCCCGCTCGGGTCGAACAGGATCGCCAGCGATTCGCGCGCGAAGGGGTTGGAGAACCCGAACGCCACGAACCCCGCCAGCATCACCAACTCCAGCACCAGCACCGCCAGATGGACGCGATGGAGCAGCAGCATCCATCCGCTCAAGCGCGTCACATCGCGCACGAACGGCGCGATCACGAACACCGTCGAGACGCCCGCCGACAGCGACGACAACGCGAACAGCGCAGGCGTGGCCGCGTTGTTCCACAGCGCAACCGCCTCGATCCACCCCACGTACACGCCGGTGTACGCCATCATGCACAGCGACACCGCCAAGCACGCCGCTTCGGCCGCCTTGCGCGCCCCGGCACGGACGAACGGCACGTACATGAGGTTCGCCACCGCCAGAAACCCGCTGACCAGGATGCTGGCCAGCAGCGTGAACGAGCCGAACGACAGTATCGACAGCGTGGGCCGCGTGAACAGCAAGAACGCCAACTCGGGGCGCCCCAGATCGAGCAGCAGGCACAGCGCCGCCAAGCACAGCATGACGAACCCGATGCCGTAGCACCGGGCCTTCAAATCGCCGAACGCCGCCGTTTGCTCCTGCGTGCGCGTGCGCGTCCGGTGAAACGCAAGCGACCAGGCCGCCGTCACGAACATAACGCCGGCTCCGCATCCTCCTAGGAACAGGTACAGCACCACAAGCGTCCCGAGCATCTCGTCCCCCTCTCGCCAGACGCTCAGTTCATGATAGGGCTTCGACCGCCCGATGCCTAGCTACTTCCGCTTGAACACCTGCCCTTCGCGGTCGAACGCCACGCCGAAGCGCTGTGCGTAGCGCGCGCACAGCCCGAACACGAACGCGCCTGCCCCGCGGAAGTAGTCGGACGACGCATGCGCATCGACGCTGTAGCGCCAGGCCGCAAGCCAGGGCAGCACGTGCTCGACCAGGAACGACTCCTGCTCGTCGGCCGCTTCGCCCGCCGCCGCACCGTCGCCGACCGCGAGGGCCTCGGCTTCGAGCCCGATCAGATGGCCGACGAAACCCAGCATGAGCCCCAGATGGTCATCGGGCTCCGCATACAGCCGCTCGATCTGCAACCCGTGGCGACGGTACCGCTCGCGCACTTCCAGCGTGCGCGCGCTGAACAGCTGGCTGTTCGGATCGCGGTAGAACGACTCCCAGCTGGGCGCATCGGGCGTTCCGGCACCCACGAACAGCCGCAGCCACTCGCGCCGAAGCGCGGCCACGCGTTCGTCGAAGCCCGCTTCGTCAGCCGCGGCGGCGACGCACCAAGCGTCCATCAGCGCCATGCCTTCGCGCACATCGGCATCGTCCATGCCGAACGGCGCGTTCTGGAACGGCCGCTCCGCCACCTGGTCGGCGACGACCTCGGCATCCGGCTCGCAGTACAGCAGCTGGGACGCCTGCGCGAAGCACGCCTCCGCAGCCGCAAGCACGTCCTGGTTGTACGGTGCGTTCATCGTTTCCCCTTTCCCCTCCGAAACAGCTGGACGGCCGACGAAGCGGCCGCCCAGCCTGATGCCGTTAGATCTCCTCTTCCAGGTTCACGAGCGCGCCGGTGCCGCTGCCCGACTTCTGGGCATCGCGATGCGGGTTCATGATGAGGTTCGGATGAGTCGTGTCCTTCGGCAGGGGCTCCACCTCGACGTCGCCCTCGCCGTACTTCGCGATCATGTCCTCGCGCGTGCCGAAATCGAGCGCGCGCATAGGGCAGCCGGTGACGCAGAGGGGCTTGCTCCCGCCCGCTTCCAGCTCGGCCTTGCACATGTCGCACTTCAACATGTAGCCCGCTTCGTCGTCGTACGTCGGCGCATCGTAAGGGCACACGGTCTGGCACGTCTTGCAGCCGATGCACACCTCGTGATCGGTCCACACGATGCCGGTTTCCTCGTCCTTCTGCATGGCGCCCGTCGGACAGTTCGCCACGCACGCCGGATCGACGCAGTGGTTGCACGCCATGGAGACGAAGTAGCCGAACACGCCGTTGGGCACGTAGCTGCCCGCTTCGTTGAGTTCCCAGGTGCCGCCCTGGTAGTTGAGCACCTTGCGGTACAGGTTGTTCACCGGCAGCTTGTAGGTTTCTTTGCACGCCACCTGGCATGTCTTGCAGCCGGTGCATTTGTTGGAATCAAAGTGAAACGCGTACTGAGCCATGATGCACCTCCCTTATTCCACGCCAACCGGCATGACGATCGGCCGATTCTTGTCAGGTTCGAGTGTCAGATCGCCTGTATACTTCTCCACCTGCACCAACGTACCCGTCCACGCTTGGCATCCTCCACCCGACGATTTCGGAGCCTGCAACACATTCGGGCATCCTCCCAGATCGATTCCCGTTTCTTCGTCGATCTGGAACCAAGCACCATCCTGGATGGCAACCGCACCCGGCACCAGCGTCGGGATCACCTTCGCCGGACGCAGCACCTTTCCGTGAGGGCTGGTCATCAGCACGGTATCACCGTTCTTGATGTCGCGCTCCCTGGCATCAACCTCACTGATGAAACATTCTTGGGGAAATGCTTCGCGCAAGGACACCACATTGTCGTTCACCGAGTGAGCACGACGCAGCGAGTGAGGCGTCCAAAGCAGCAGCGGGTACTCGTCGGTCTGCGTACCGGCACCCTGCTCGGGGTCGCCGATCTGGTACATGCCGATGGGGGCGATGGTAGAGTAACCCACCGAGTTGATCATGTAGGCAGCCGTCTCGCAGTAGATCTCGAACTTGCCGGAAGCCGTCTTGAGCGGACTTCCTTCCGGATCGGCTATAAAGGCCATATAGGGCTCGGGAATGAACATATCCTCGGAAAGCTCCGCCTTCAAGATGCCCTTCTCGCGGAATTCCTGGAACGTGAACTTACCCTCTTGGGGGGTGCCTTCGACGCCGGGGAAGAACTGGTCGATTTCTTCCTGCTTGATGGTCAGAAGCGTCGAAGACTCGAACGTCGTGCCGTCCATGTAGGTTGCATCGCGCACGGTCGCGTACGTACGCTCAGCATCGCTCAAGGTGTTGACCACCTTAGGGTCGAGCCCCAAGCGCGTTGCCAATTCCTCGGCGATCCAGCTTTCGCATTTCGCCTCGTACAGAGGATCGATGATCTTGTCGAACCACAGCGCGGAAGCGTAATCTCCACCGAACGCCTTGTTGGGCTTCTCCCAGAACGTCGCGCAGGGAAGCAGCACGTCGCAGTACTGGCGCGTCGAGTCGAAGAACGGGTTGACACCCCAGACGAAATCCATCGCACGAACTGCTTTGATGCCGTTCATGGTGTCGGGGATCTGGTTCAAGGTGCTCATATGGCCGCCGAAGTAGGCTGCGTGAATGTCGACCTTACGCTTTCCCGTCGGCCAGCAATCGCGACCGTATTCTCCGGAGAGAATAGAACGCCAGCATTCCGAAGGCTCCAAATTCAGCCAACTATCAGGGTCTTCCAGCGTCGGGAAGGACGGGATGGGATAGTACATGTACACCGGCGAGCCCGCAGGAGCCAAGGGGTTGGCAGGGTCGGCGGTGACCGGGCAATAGGCGCCCGTGCTGATGCCGCTGCTCATGAATTCCTTCACGCCCGACCAGCCGAAGTAATGCCCCGGGGTGCCGATGCCGCCGTGCATGAGTGCCATCGTGTAGAAGCTCTGGACGAACTGCTCGCCCGCGGGAATCTTGGATGCGGACTGCGCGCAGTTGAAATCAACCTTGTCCACCGACGCGATTTCGGCGGCAAGCGAGCGAATGGTATCAGCGGGCACGCCGCAGATCTTCTCGGCCCATTCAGGGGTTTTCGGCGTCATATCGTACCCGGTGCCCATGACGTAATCTTTCCAAGAGGCGTTTTCAGGGGCACCTTCGGGCATATGATCGCCGTCGAATCCGATGCAGTACGTATCGAGAAATTCTTGATCGTACGTTCCTGCGTTGATCCACTCGTAGCAAATGGCGATGACCAGCGCCGTATCCGAGCCGGGCAGAATGGGAATCCATTCGTCAGCAACCATCTGTGAGGTTTGGCTCAGCCACGGATCGATGACGATGACCTTGGCGCCGCGCTTGCGGCATTCTTCCAGATATAACGCGTGATTGCCGGCCTTGTTGGCCGCCCAGTTGCATCCGAACAGCACATGGAGGTCGCTGGTGATCAACTGCAGGTGATGCGGCGTGTTGGACATGCCGAAGCCACCGATCATAT
This sequence comes from Eggerthella sp. 1_3_56FAA, assembly GCF_000185625.1. Taxonomy (NCBI): domain Bacteria; kingdom Bacillati; phylum Actinomycetota; class Coriobacteriia; order Eggerthellales; family Eggerthellaceae; genus Eggerthella; species Eggerthella sp. 1_3_56FAA. Next base: position 946,559 of record NZ_GL622580.1, on the reverse strand, counting down.
GGGTGTCAACAACCGACCAGGAGCCGAAAGACACCGTGCCAGCTTCCGCATGCACCGAGCCTCCCAGGGCGTTCAGCAGGCACACGTTCTGATCGTAGTACCCGTCGCCGATGTTGCTGGACGCGCCACAGAGTATGCCCGTCGGACCGTACTGGTCGTACATCTTTTTGATGCCCTCGGCCACGAGATCAAGTGCTTCATCCCAGCTGATACGCTCCCACTCGTCCTTGCCGCGTAGCTCTCCTTGAGGATTGTCCAAGCGGAAATTCTTGCGCTTCATTGGGTACTTGATGCGAGCCGGCGAGAGCACCTCACTGATTTTTGCACGACCACGCAAGCAAGAACGGCGCTGCGGCATGGCGAACATGTCTTCCGATTCCTCGTCGGTGCGAATTTTCAATGGGACGCCGTCCTCGACGTACACCCGGTTCAGACAGCGAGAAGAGCCGCAGCTGCAGTTGTTGTAACAAGGAGCGTTGAGCCACTCGCCCGCTTTCTGCTGAGTCCCCTCGGAAGCATCTTCGGCCTTGCCGCCGCCGGGTGCGCATCCGGTAAATCCAACAAGCGCTGTTGCACCAACCGTTGCGGTTCCCCACTTTACGAAACTTCGCCGTGTCAATGTGGTATCCACGCGTAACCCCCTCTAGATCGCATTCGGGAAACAAGCCCGTCCGAGATTGTCCCCCAACAATTCACCGTCGACCCATGCATGAGCATAACCGTCATATCCTAGTATGATAGCTATTGCGGTCATACTATCACCATGATATATGACAGTCAACGCAAAATACCTGTTCAAATGCATCTAGTTTAAGGATAATATATCGAATAGAACCCGAGTGTACTCTACGCAAGATCGTCAAGGCTGTTCAGCCTATACTATGATACTATGACAATATTGCGACTACAGAAGGGGGCTGGTATGAGGTTCTTGATCGCGCTTGTTTGCTGCATCGTCCTTATCGGGATTCTTGCGAAACCGCTGAAGCGACATCCCGTACCCTTCTACATCGTCGCGCTTGCGCTGGTGGGCTTGTACTGGTTCGGAACGACCACGAACACTGCGGGCGGGATGTGGCCGTACTTCATGCCGCTTATGCAGCGATGCGCGCTTGCGTTCGTGCTGTTCACCATCGTGATGTTCGTGGGCGTGCTCGACGAGAGCTCGCCGTTGCGGGCGCGGCTCATGCCCATCCGCCGCCAGCTCTCCATCCTTGGCTGCATCTTCGCGCTGGGTCACCTGGCGTTTTACGGGGTGTCGTACGTACCGCGGCTGGGCTCGGCGCTTAATGGGAACCTTGGGTTCTCGCTAGCGCTGGCGGCATTGCTGGTTCTTCTGATGGCCATCCTGCTGGTCACCTCGTTCCAGGTGGTGAAGCGCCGCATGAGCGCCGCGCGCTGGAAAGGGGTGCAACGTCTCGCCTACCCGTTCTACCTGCTCACGTACGTGCACCTCGTATTGCTGCTAGCGCCTTCCGCATTTGCAGGGCGCGAGACGGCCACCGTCAGCTTGGTCGTGTACTCTGTGGCAGTGGGCGCCTACGTTGTGCTGCGCATGCGGCGCGCGCTGCTGCACCATCGAGCAGCAGCCCCGAGCACGGCGCTCGCCAGCTGACAGCGCGTTCGACATTCCCTCCCTCCCCTGAACGGGCGCCCCTGCCGGGCGCCCGTTCGCATCCCCGGCAGCTTTCCTCGATGTCCCGCTTAAAGCACTCGTTTGCAAGAAAACATGGATGGCTCTCACGCATTGTCGCCCGAAAGCCGCGGAATCGCGCCTGAAAACGAGGCTTTCAGCGACAATGCGTATGGAATGCACCGGGCTTTTGCTTTACGCGCCCTCGCCCACCTCGAACACGGTCTGCCCGTCCAACGACGCGATGCGCACGCCCAGCACGCGCCCATCATCCACCAGCATGCGACCCGTGCACTTCGGAAACCCGCCGCGAGGCCGGAACGGCGCGCCGGGGCAGACGACGTACGATGCCGGACGCGCCTCGGGTCCGTACACCAGCTCGGGAACATGCGTGTGCCCGTGGACGCACACCTGCGGGATGGGATCGCCCGCCGCCAGACCCGCGCAGCCGTTGAACCCGATTTGCACGTCGCGCGGATAGTGCGCCACGAGGAAGCGCACCCCGTCGATCACCGGATGCGCGAAACGGCCCACGCGCGAGCCGTACTCGTCGAAGTCGTTGTTGCCCAGCACCGCCGTGGTCGGCGCCAACGCCTCGAGCGCATGCAGGATCTCGGGGCCGCCGATGTCGCCCGCATGGATGATATGGTCAACGTCCGCCATGGCCGCGAGCGCCTCGTCGGGCAACCGTCCATGCGTGTCGGATATGAGGCCGATAACGGTCATGACAAGCTCCTTCCTTGCATCAACCGATCGAATGGCAAGTATAGATCATACGCCGGCCTTCACGCGACCCATAAAACCATTGCCAAACTGCAAGCGGACGCCCGAAAAAGAGGGCGCGCCCGGATTGCGCGCCCTCCGATAAGCCCTCTTACGAGACCTGGAACAACAGCGTCGCCGCAAGCGGCGAAACCATGCCGTCTGCAGTTTTGGCACGCACCGTCATACGATAGTCTCCTGCATCCTCGAACGAAGTGGAGAACTGCCAATTCACCCATTTGTCCGCGGTTGCTCCCTCGGTCGCGCACGACGTCCAAGTAGCGCCGCCGTCGAACGAAAACTCGATAGCCTCGATCGGGCTTCCCAGATCGTCGGCAACGCCCTCGAACGTGATCTCGTCGCCTGCGACGAACGTGCATCCGCCGGCGTAGTTCATGATGTTGATCTTGTTGCGGTAGCACGGATCGACCTGCTGCACATCGGGTTCGACGTCTTCGCGCGTCAGCTCGATGTCGGTGATGTTGCGCGTGAAGTACCGCGCTACCGTCTCGGGCATCCACAGCTGCATGCTGGAACCGTCCGTCGCCGACGTAAGCTCCTGGCCGTTCACCTGGTAGACGAGCATCGCATCATGCTCCAAAGCGTAGCGCAGCGGCAAAGGCTGGCCGAACCCGTCGGCGCCGTACGCCGTCACGGTGTTCACGCCTTCCTCCAAATCGGCCATTTCCACGATGGACGCCAGCGGCACGCCGAGCACCGCAGCCTGTCCGAACGGAGAGCCGGTAGCGCACGAGCACGCCATGAGCGCCTCCTCGCTGGCATCTTCGGACAACTCGCTTACATCCACCGTGAAGTTCTTCTTGATATGACCCCCTACGTTCACGTAGAAATTGGCCACGCCGCCCGTCTGCGCTTCGAGCTCGACCGCAGGTTTAGAGCACATCGAGGTCAAAGCAGCACCGAATACGTTGAACAGCTCGTCGTTCGGGGTCGTTCCCAATTGGTTGAATACAAAGCTTCCCTGCACGTTCGGCACCCGTACGTACGAGCCGTCGTCGACGTTCACCCACGAAGCCTCAACCACGTTCTCGTTGAACGAGTGCGTCATCCCGCTCGCCGCATCGGATGCATCGGCGCTGTTCGGATTCAAAGCGTTCAGCGCCAAGCCCGACCCGGTGAGCAGCAGCGCAGCTCCGGCAACACCGGCGAACATTCGGGTATTTCGTTGCGTCATGTCTATCATCCTCGCTTACTGCTGATCGCCGGAAGCATCGCCGTTGGCCATGGCCGGATCGACGATCTTCCCTATCTCGGTGATCTCGTCTTCGGACGGCATCTCGTCCTTCGCGTTCACCAGCACCTCGTGGTTGCGGTAGCTCACTTCGCCGTCGACGTCCGTGCCGCGCACGCTCAGCACGTACGCTCCTTCTTTCTCGGGCGTGAACGTGAAGCTCCACCACAGCCATTTCGCCGGATCGACGTCTCCCACGTCGAACGACGTCCACGTCTCGCCGCCGTCCATGGAGAATTCCACCGTCTTCATGGGATGGTCGAACGCGTCGGCATAGCCGTTGAACGTGAACGGCTTGCCGTTCTGGATGATGAGACCTTCGGGCACGCCGCACACCGTCACGTTGGGACGGTTCACATGGGCATCCTCTTGGTTGACCTGGCCGCACACACGCTCTTTCATGACATCGGACGACACGTGGTAGCCGTTGATCTGCTTCGAGAAGATCTGGGCATCGTAGGTCTCCTGCCAATGCATGACCGGGAAGCCGTGACGTGCGCTGAGGTATTCGCCATCGATCTTGTACACCAGATACCCTTTGTCCAAGACCGAGAGGTCGAACCCGCTGCGCGAAGACCCGTCTGCGCGAATGACGCGCACGCTGTTGGTGTCTTCGGTGTAGCCGCCAGCCTTCTCGATGAGCCAGCTGACCGGGATACCGGTGATCTCGGCCTGGCCGATTCCGCCGCCGCCGATCGGATTCAGCTCGCACACCATCTTCGAGGGCTTCGTGACCACCACGCCAGCGGCTTCAGCTTCGGCCACCAGCTCGGGCAGCTTCTTCGTGTAGGGCGCGTTCACGTTCCCGTCGACCGTGAACTCCCACTCGTCGAACATGCTCTGGGGCAGGTCGATGTCAAGCCCGTTAGGCCCGCATGCGTAACGCATATGGTCGTAATAGCCGTGAACGAAGTCGTAGCTGTACAGCTCGTCTTGCGTCTGCACCTTGTCCTGGGTGGATGCGAACTCGCCCTGCACGTTTTCAACCTTGTTGATGCCTTGCAGCGCCTCATGCTTCACGTTGTCCCACAGCTGCATGCCGTTGCCATCCGCAGTCGCGTCGTGACACGATTGACACGTGCCGTTCGAGCCCTCGGCGAACTTGTTCCCGCTGCGCTCGTTGTAGTGGATGGCATGTATGAGACGGCCGAAATCGTCGCCGTTGTCACGATGGCACGAGATGCACTGGTTCACGTCGCTGTACGTCTCGAGCGCTTTGTTGTCGATCGTGGCATGCTTGTACTCCATGTTCTCGATCATCGCATTCATATCAGCATGGCACGAATTGCACCCTCGGTTGTCCGCGTCGAGGTAGTACGTGTTGTACGAAATGGTCCAGCTTTGCTGCATCCAATGGGGGCACTCGTACTCGGTCGGGGTACGCTGAACCAGCTGCCCATTCGAATATCGGATGATCTCGGGCGCGTACTCCTCGGCGATCTTGTCCCACTTGTCGTAATTCTCGACGATATACTCTTTGCCGGGATACTGAACATCGCCGTCCGGCTCCCCTCCGCGCACTATTTCGTCTGCAGTCGACGCAGAATCGGCCGCAAGCGCCGGACCGACCACGCAACAAGCTGCAGTCATCGCCAACACCCCCGCCATTCCAAGCGCGGCCTTCAGTCGCATGTTTCTCATGATCTCTCCTCCATCCTCTCTTGTCGTGCGTGCGGCAGTTCCGCCTTATCGCTTGCCCCTCCTTCCAACCTGGAACAGGCGCGCACGCCGCACACCCGGAAGATGGTAGAAGCACGGGATGTCCACCGCCATCGACGTATCCGGGTGAATATGACGAAGGGCTCGAACGGGTATCCCCCGGTTTGGTTGATAGAGGCGCGCCGGGTTTTCGCCTATCGTGAGAATCGTATATAATGGCCAGCTGTTCAGAGGACTTTCGAATATCTGCTCGCAACCGCGCCGGGAAGAGAAACAGGGGGATCGATCATGGAAACACCCGCCGGCGTGCGCGTCAACCGCAGCGCAGTTCTTGCCTCCTTGGGACTAAGCACGAACCTGCTCTGGTGCACGCTGGCCGGGCATACCGGAGGGTTCCCCTCCTCCCTGCACGACCTCGATCCCGCCGTCAATCCGCGTATCTTCTTCCTGCTGGGCATACTCATCGTGGGAGTTGCGTTCGCAGTAGGCCCCCGATGGCTCCGCGAACGCGACCAACCTTTCTCCTACGTTCTACCGCTTGCATCCTCGATAGGCACCGCGAGTTTCGCCCTCGCCTCCAATCAAAGCCTCTTCGACCCTATTTTCCTTGCCATCGCCGGCCTGATCATGTTCGGCGCGGGCTATTTCTGGATCGCCTCGCGATTCTATTTGCTGCTAGCCAGAACGCAGACTTTCGCCTGCACCGCTTGGTGCATCGTGGCGGCATTGGGTATGGAAACGCTCGTGCTTCCCATCGCCCGCTATGCGGTGCCTCCCATCTGGCAGATCGCCGTCACCATCGCGCTGCCGCTCGTTTCCGCCGCGCTATTCAAAGCCGCCCGGAGCTCTGCGCCTACCGAATCCGCCCAGAATATAACCCGGCGCGCCGACCTCCCCGGAGCAAGGATGGAAGCGCTCGCGGCTCAACCTCGGCGCGCCGTGCTGCCGGCGGGAAGAGAGGGTCGAAGAAGCCTGCTGGTGCTTATCGCTGCAGCTGCGCTGCTACTTGCGACCGTACGGTCGTTCAGTTCGATCGGATTATGGGGCAGCGAGGCCGTCGCAGCGCAAGGGATCGCGGCAGAGGTCGTCTTCTCCCTCGTCTCAACAGCGTTTCTTGCCCTCTTCGCACTCGCCACGCTGGTGAAGACAACCGGATGGCGCCTCGATTTGAGGTTTCAGCCAGCGTTCATCATCGTCATCGGCGGTCTGTTTCTCGTGGTGTCCCAAAACGCCGCCCCTGGGATACCCGCCGCTCTGCTGGACGCCCTTATGCGGCTGGACGACTCGTGTGCGCACGTGCTGTTCTGGATCGTCGTGGTCACCGCCATCGATGCGCTTACCATGCCCTCGTACCGAGTGATGGGCGTTGCAGCAGCCGTCTACGCGCTCAGCTCCGTGCTGTGGGTCGCCTTGCTGGGCAGCGGAGTGGCTTTCAGCAGCATGATCATGCTGGGCGCCGCGTACTCCCTCACGATCGCCGCCATTCTCAGCGAATGGATCGGGGCAAGGCGCCTGGAGTCGACGGAGAAGGAAAGCGCAGCGGGCAATCCCGAACCCACGACTGCGCACCCTTCAAGCGGCGATCTCACGGGAGAGCACGTATCACGCGCCATCGCGGTTCGATGCGAAGACATCGCAGTCGCGAACAAGCTTTCGCCCCGCGAAACGGAGATATTCATCCTCCTCGCTCAGGGAAGAACGCGAACCCTCATCCAGGAAGAACTGGTGCTTGCCGAGAACACGGTGAAAACGCACATCGCCCACATCTACGCGAAACTCGGCATCGGCAATCGTCAGGAGATGATGGACCTCGTCTTAGGCGCCACCGAAGAGGACGGCCGCGCGGCAAGCCCCCGCTCCTACATAACGAAAAAGTAACCATTTAGCACTCTCGGTTGTAGAGTGCTAAAACGCGTCGTAGAATACCAGGCATACCAAGCAAGGCGGCGTTTCGGCGCACCCGGAACCACCGCCTCCCCGCACGACTAGAGGAGATGATCGAACATGGCAATGATGGTACCCATGCGCAGGAACCGCAACCTGTTGAGCGAGCTGATGACCGACCCCTTCGACGCGTTCTTCAACGCCGCCTCGGCTCCCATGCAGAAGATGTCGCCCACGCTCATGCGCACCGACATCAAGGAGACCGACGCAGGATTCGAGCTGACCATCGACCTGCCGGGCTTCAAGAAGGACGACGTCCAGGCCGAGCTGAAGGACGGCTACCTCACCATCACGGCGCAGACCCAGTCCGAGTCCGAGGACAAGGACGAAGAGGGCACGTACGTCCGCAAGGAGCGCTTCAGCGGCAAGTGCAGCCGCACGTTCTACGTGGGCGACGACATCGAGGAAGACGACATCAAGGCGAAGTTCGAGGACGGCGTGCTGAAGATCGCCGTGCCGAAGAAGCAGGAGCAGCCCAAGCTCGAGGAGAAGAAGACCATCTCCATCGAGGGTTAATCCTTCGCGAAACGCAAGCGCACCGGAAGGCGGCCACCGTGGCCGCCTTCCTTGTTTTCACCCAAAGGCACGCTTCGTCGTCTGCGCTCGGGATGACAGGCGTTCAAGAGCAAAACAGGCCGATCAGAACGCATGTTTCACGTGAAACATCCGGACGCAAGAAGCGTGGTATCATGGGTCGAAACCGACAGGAGGAGCTATGGACGAAACCGTGCGCGCTATCGAAACGTTCCGCAGCTGGGTGGCCGACACGCCGCCGGGCGGCCTGGTGTTCTTCGGCGGCGCAGGCGTGTCCACCGAGAGCGGCATCCCCGATTTCCGCAGCCCGGACGGCCTGTACGCGCAGAAGTACCCCTATCCTCCCGAGCAGATGGTCAGCCGCAGCTTCTTCGACGCCAACCCCAGCGCGTTCTTCGACTTCTACTGCGACCGCATGCTGGCGCTCGACGCGCAGCCGAACCGCACGCATCGCAAGCTGGCCGAACTCGAGCAAGCGGGCACGCTGGCCGCCGTGGTGACGCAGAACATCGACGGCCTCCATCAAAAAGCGGGCAGCAAGAACGTGCTCGAACTGCACGGCAGCGTGCTGCGCAACTTCTGCATGGCGTGCGGCGCAGCCTACTCGGTAGACAACCTGCTGGCCCTTCGCGCGCAGTCCGACGACAGCGTGCCGCGATGCCCCGCCTGCGGCGGCATCGTCAAACCCGACGTCGTGCTGTACGAGGAGCCCCTGAACGAACGCACGGTGCACGGCGCCGTGAATGCCATCGCGCAGGCCGACCTGCTGGTGGTGGCGGGAACGTCGCTGGCCGTGTACCCGGCGGCCGGCCTCATCGACTTCTTCACAGGGCGCCGCCTCGTCATCGTCAACCGCACCCCCACCCCGCGCGACCGCCAAGCCGACCTCTGCATCGCCGCCAACGTCGGCGAGGTCTTCGGCTTCTAAGCGCTCGCGCGCTATCACGCATCAATTCGTTCGCGAACAGCACCTTAAATGCATGCAAAGCGCCCTGCCTCTTGCCTCAGCCGGCGGCAGCAAAGGAGTTCGTTGGCCATCATCGCGATACCCCAAAAAAAACAAGACCTCCGATCATAAGCCTTTCAGGACGCTTTTTGGAATGCTGAAGGGAAAGAGAGCCTCGAAACCCATCATGGATTCCTTCTTGAAATCGCGAACGATAGCCCGTTTAATATGAGAAATAACACCCGTCGGTTCAAAAATATACTCTGCCAGAGTGTCCAGGAAGAGCGGCAGAGGAGAATTTCGCCCTGCGATTTTCATATGCGTAAAGCCGGCAGAGCATAATTCAGAAATCCTCCTATTGGAAATGAAAAGATTCTCGGAAAGACGACTCTCGATGCAGGATGCGGTTTCCAAATGATAGCAAGGGCGCCCCTCGCCACAACAACCTCGATGACTCCACTCCTCGAGCTCGCTGATATGACTGAAAGCATGTTTGCAATCAGGAACGCAAAACTGGTTCACAATAATTTCTACCGAATCGCGTCTATCGCGCAGATCGTCCAGCCAGCCATCGCGAAGCACATACTCGCTTCTAACCACAACTTCATCGTAAAGGCGAAAAAGATCTCTGTAGTAATCCGACTCCGATTCACGGCTATCTTGTAAATTGCACATCGCTTTATTGAGCGACGCGACAATCGCAATGCGAGGTCGCGAGCGCTTTATGTAGCGAGCAAGGCCATCATCGAAAAGGATGACCTGGCCATCGTACTTTTCAACGTAATCGAGAAGCATGTTATTGTACTCGTTATCGTAATCTTTCTCATCCACAGCTAATTTTGAAAAAGTCAAGGCGCATCGTACACCGAATTGGGCATAAGCGGAGAAATACGCGTCTATCAGACCTCCGTCCAAAGGAGACCTCACTGCCGAAGGGCGCCCACCAGACCAAGAACAATGGGGAGCCCCGTACACGAGATCAAAAGGTCGCTCGAAGCCAAAAGCCGAGCATATCTCCAAAAGCTTCAGAGCGCCCCAATCGTTACAGCAAAACGCTGGAACCTTCCAGGAAGCACGCACAGATCGGTCTCGATACACGTCGCAATCGTTCCGAAACTCCATGACGGAACCTCCTCGTTCGCAAAGCCAGCAGTCTCTTCGGTAAAACGCTCATCCTCATTTGTCCCGACCATAGTGGTGGCCAAGCGAAACAACATCGCTTGGCCACCATCCCAAGAATCTATTTACCCGCAAGGGCAGATTTGGCAGCAAGATAACCGCTGCACCAGCTCAAACCATTTGCTCCCATAAGACTGGTGTTGGTCCACTGGGAACCATAGCTATTTTCGCCCGCGATACCGCCAGCGGTAAGAAAGTTTGCATAGAGGCCTGGGATCTGATTTCCGTCGGCATCGAGAACATGCATGTTCTCGTCGACACGCAATCCGCATAGCGTTTTCCCGATCATGGCTCCGATCTTCGCACAATAATAAGGCGGCTTTTTCAAAGGAACAAGCCACTCGGAATTGTAAGGAACGGCAAGGTCGGTATCCTCCCCCGTTTCGCAAACCTCATTCCATCGCTTAACCGCCGCTACGAACCTGTCGGGATCCAGTCCGACCTTCTCAGCAAGTTCTTCGAGCGTATCAGCTTTCTTAATAGCCCCGCGATCGATCGCATCAAGAACCTCCTGCCTCCAGTCGTCCGACACAAGGTTGTTCTCTATAAGCGTTCCATCCTTTTCGATAGGAACCCTAGACTTATCGGTCGCCTTTTTGTTGCAAATGATCTTGAGAGTCTCTTCATAGTTATCATCAAGAACGGCATAGGCTCCATGTCCCACAAGGGACATCCACGCCGAAGCATTCGTCACTTCACCGTTGCTGAAACCTTGATTGATATATTCTTCCTGGAAGTCATAGCCTCCGAAGTATGGCGCGCGGTTGCACTGCTTATCCAACATGAGCCAGGGGTTGGTCAACAATTGGCGAGGCCCATTCCAGAAATAATGCCAGTAGGAACCGTCTCCATCTCCGTAGTACTCATCCAATCCCCCTTCCCAGCAGCTAAACGAATTCAATCCCGCATAATCGGCCCCCGCACCCAACCCCATGCGGAATGTATCTCCCGTATGGAACGGCATGGGACCGCCCTGCAGCGCTTGCTCATAGCAAGACGGAATATAGCGTTTCAAAAGATCCCTGTTCATGCCAAAGCCGCCCCCGCACAGCACAACGCCTTTCGCACCTTTGGCGTAGATCTCGTTTCCATCGGCGTCCTTTGCCATGATGCCCACAACGACGCCATCCTCAACGACCAAAGTTTCGCATTTGGTATTGAGCATAATTTCTGCACCAGCGGCCAGAGCGGCCGCTTCCATAGCGTTAACGGTACCGTTCATGCCCAAGACGGCATTTTGCCTACCCTCGGCAACCTCTTTATCGAAATACACGCGAGGAACCCCAACTAACGGAACGTCTTTATGCTCCATCATCCAATCAATGCACTCAGCTCCTGCTACAAGGACATTCGCATACATAGGAACGTTGAGGGAGTACTGATAATAAGGCCCGAGCTCGTTTACGGATGCAACGGGATCAAATTCCGGCCCAGGCCAAGCGGCTCCCAATTCGTTTTGAAGCTTCGATCCTCCGGCAAAAATCACATAGCCCAACGCATGACGCGTGGCACCGCCGACTGTTCCCTCCTTTTCGACTGCGATCACGCTCGAGCCGCTTTCGGCCGCCAAAGTAGTTGCGGCAAGGCCACCACCGCCCGTTCCCACCACAACCAGATCCACTTCGCGATCCCATGAAGCCGGCGGATCCAGCGGCAGGATAGGATCGGCTTCACTCCGCGCTTCGCCGTTCGAGTCGACGGCTTCCGTAGCCACAGGACCGCACCCTGCCACCCCAAACAAAGCTGCGGCACCGCCTGTTATGGCTGCACCTTTCAAAAAACTACGACGATCTAGCTCCATGATCCCCTCGCTTTCCGGAAGCGAAAGGCGCAAAACGCACCTGACACCTTCCTTGACGTAAGCAGGCCTTCCTCCTGCATATCGAGAATACCTGGTTGAAGCTCAATGGTAAAAACGAGGTTTTCAGGTTGCTTTTCGCAAGAAACACGTCCGATGCAATCGCATTTTACGATACCCGCCATTGCAGGTTGTAGTACCTATTCCACCTGGATAGCTATCTAGCTCCAAGACGACAAAATGCCTGCTAATCCTTGAACGCCTCATTTGACAGAGAAGAAATCTTGGCCTCTTCGTAAAAGGCGAGCACGTGGCTTTTAAAACACTCGACCATATCGCTGTTGTCTTCGCTCCGAAAGACCAGATATCCCGTAGAGTAGATAGGAGGATTGAATCGGCCCATAACTTTCCCGTTCGCCTCATTCATCGCTTCAATGATCTGCGACCCGCGATTGAGGATGATCAAATCGTCCCTGTTGATCTTCGAAAGGAAAAAATCATCTACAGAGCGGCAATAACGAGGTTTTACATTTGCCTTTGCCCCATAAAGAGAGAACAGTTCTTCGTACATCGTTTGCAAATGAACGCTGTGGGTCCCCATACCGACCGGAACTGGAAGCTGGTAGCCTTCCAAATCGCACGGAGTCAGCGAATCACAATCGCGAAGCGGCGAATCCTTATCCATCCATATGATGAACTCTTCATCCAGCAATGGAACCAGCTGAAAATCCTCTTCCAAGCTAGGATCTGCAACCGCATTGCAATAATACCCGCAGTCGAGAACACCCTTCCTCAGCTCGTCAAGCGTATCTCCTCCATGCGTATCCTGCACGTCAACTATCGCCTGCGGATACTTCCCCTTAAACCCTATAACCGCATCCAACAATGCTATAACGAAACCTTCTCTGCGCTGCGGAGCCCATACCGTGATCACGGCATCTTCCCGACCCCTTTGCACCACGCCCCTCTCCTTGAAACCGTCGTAGAGGCACACGATCTCGGAGGCCACTTCCAAGAACTCACGACCCGCAAGCGTCAAGCGAGGACTGCCATCCCTTTCCACCAAAGAACATCCTAGGTCCCTTTCAAGCTTTATGATATGGCTGCTCAAAGTCGACTGCGCCATATTGAGCTCGCGAGAAGCCTTCGTAACGTTAAGCCCCTTCGATAGGAAAACGAACTCTTTTAGAATTTCAATGTCCATGACACTCCCCTTTGTCGCGGAACGATATGAAGCACAGTGTAGCATCCTTAAAATAACCGTTCGATGGTTGCCCCCCTCACCAACAGCCTCAAATGCTGAATAGATTCGACCGACGGTCGGCAATGAGGCTTCGCGCTCGGTCCCATTCTTTGAGCATCGCGAAAACGCCCGGATGGCAAGTTCAGCGACTTCCTCCCGAGAAGCTTTTCCTTTGGGCTTCTCAACCTCCACCAACGTCAGAAGAAGACGTATCCTCTTCCGACAACAACAGCAACTGGCAGTATCATGAAACGCAAGGCATGACGCGCGCTTGAGATGTGCGCTCGATCCGAACGCACGGCAGCCAGAACCATGCCGTAACACAACCGCACCCAAGAACAGGAGCTTTCCCATGCAAGCCGTTCCCCAGCTTTCCAACATCCGCCAGGTTTCCGACGGATGGATCAAGAAGTACGTGCTGGCCTACACTATGCCCGACGGCTCGACGTACGAGTACGAAAGCGCGTCGCGCAAGAGCCTCGAAGCCTACCGCGCCGAGCTGGAAGGCAATGCCGCAGGTCGGGCGTGCGCGGCCGACGCCGTGTGCATCGTGCCACAAACCGCGACGGGAGAGCTGCTGCTCATCCGCGAGTTTCGCTATCCGCTGAACAGCTGGTGCATCGCGTTCCCGGCCGGCCTCATGGAGCCGGGCGAGGACCTCGCAACCTGCGTCGACCGCGAACTCCGCGAGGAAACGGGCTACGCCCTGCGCGCCGATGCCGACGCGCCCGCGCTCGACCCGCTGCCGCAAGCGGGCTACTCGTCCACCGGTCTCACCGACGAAACCGTGCACGTCGTGTTCGCCCAGGTGGAGAAGGTGGCCGACGCGCAGCCTGAGCCGGCGGAGTTCATCGAGCCGTTCTTGCTGCCCATCGCCGACGTCCCCCGTTTCCTCGCGGAGAACGAAACCCCCATCGGCACCCGCGCCCAACTCGTGCTGGAAGCCTTCGCCCGCCGACGCTAGTCGGTCGTGATGCTCTGGGCTTCCTCGTCCAGCCCGAGAAGCAGCTCGGCTTGCGAGTGGACGTCCAGCTTGCCGTACAGGTTGCGCATGTGCGTCTTCACCGTGGACTGGCTCACCACCAGCTTCTCGGCGATGTAGGGCGCACGGTAGTTCTGCGCCAGCAGCACGAGTATCTCGCGCTCGCGCGGCGTCAGGTCGAAGCGGGCGGCGACGGCGGCGCAACGCTCTTCGAGCCCCGCGCGAACCGCTTCGGCCGCGGCGGCCTCGCCCGCTTCCCGCCGCGTCGCCTGCCGCTGCATGATCAAAAACGACAAAGCCCCTCCCGCCGCGAACGTCGCCAGCACGACCACCACCGTCAAGCTCGCGTACAGCGACGCGGACAGGGACGCATGAAGCCCGACGAACAAGGCCCTGATGGCTATCATGAAGGCGAACGAGCACAGCAAAGGCGTGGACGAGTTCCCCTTACGCGCGCCCTTCGGGAACAGAAACGGCGTCATCATGACGTAGAACAACGTCACCTTGTACGTGGAATCCACGATGAGCATGTGCAAGAACCACAGATCCCCCGAGGCCTGCGACGTGTAGAACGACACGAACGTCACGGGAAGCACGAACAGCTCGTACACCAGGATGAAGCTGCGGTTCCAAACGCGCTTCACGACGAGCAGGGCGATAAGCCCCGCAGCGACGATGCCGCACCCGATGGCCACCTGGATGAACGCCGCCATGACGGCATCGCCCTGCAACCCCATCCACGACGACTGCGACGTGACCATCGGGCCCCGGCACAGAAGCGGCAGCGCGACCAGGCTGACCGCGACGACGCGGTCTTTCAAAGTCGAGCAGGCGAAGCGGGGAAGCGGCTGATCGAGCTCGTCGTTCGCCCGACGTTTGCCCACCAGCGGCCGGTACAGCACGAACAGCCCGCCGGCCGCCACCGGCAACGCTCCCAGCAGCACGCGCGCCACCTCGCCCGAGAACAGCGCGAGAACCATGGTCAGCAGCCCGGACAGCAAGCAGGCGGCCGCGAATGCGCAGGCGGTGCGACGCGCGCCCAACGGCACGAGCCGCTCGCCCCAGAGGACCAGCAGCAGCCCCGTCGCCACCCGGTACAACACGAGCGCGGCCAGCGCCAAGCCGTCGTCGGCCAAGGGGGAATACAGAAGAAGCCAGGTAGCCGCCGCCGACAAGAGGGCGACCGTAACCCGCACCGCGCGAAGGTCGCTCACGCGCAGCGCGCCGCGCACCCGGTACAGAACGACGATGGCCAGCATCGCCGCAGCCTCGACGGCGTACGGAAGCGGCGCGAACATGGAAAAGCTCACGAACCGGGCGACGGGCATGCGCTGGACTTCCAGCACCATGAGCGCGCATGCCAACCCGACGACCGCCCAGCCGATTCCGGGCGTTCGCGCGAAAAGAGAACGAATCGAACCCATAAGACCCCTTCCTCCCTGCCTACGTTTATATCAGAAAACCAGGATGAGATGCCTCCCCGCCTGCAACTTCATACCGTTTGTAGGAGGAAAAACCCGCCCTCGCTTGGTAGCTTCGAACAAGCTTGGATGCAGGCCGAGGGCCGCCCATCCCTCCCATGCGGCGCAAAGCCCGCATCCAAGCGCGCACGAGCATCAAGGAAAGGAGAGGGAGCAATGGAACTGAATCGTCGAGACTTTCTGAAGGGGGCGCTCGCAACCGGCATCGTCGCCACGGGCGCAGGGCTTGCAGGCTGCGCGCCTGCCGCTTCCGACGCCAAAGTCGAAGAGGCGGCATCGAGCTTTCCCGAAGGGCTCCAGGCGAGCGACTTCGAGGAATCGCCCGTCATCGTCGAGCCCATCACCGACATCGCCGAAGAGAAGACGTTCGACGTCGTGGTGGTAGGCGCGGGAACGGGCGGCGTGCCCGCCGCGCTGAGCGCCCTCGAGGAGGGCGCGACCGTCGCCGTGCTGCAGAAGGAGTCGAAGCCCATCGCCCAGGGCGGCACCTGCTCGGGCGTGCTGCTCGACCAAAGCGACGAGCAGGGCGTGATGAACTACCTGCAAGGTTACCTCGAGGACTGCCGCTGGCGCGCCGACCGCAAGCTGGCAGAGACGTACTGCAAGTACTCGGGCGAGGCCATCCGCTGGACGCAGGTGCGCACGGCCGAAGCGGGCTTCCCGCCTTACACGGTGCGTCCCACGGCCGTGACCGAATACGAGGACGGCAGCAAATGCGCGCGCCGCAGCATCATGTTCGGCCCGAAGCCGTACAACAACGGCACGATGGTGGAGCATTTGGCCGAGCTGGCCGCCAGCAAGGGCGTGGAGTTCTTCTACTCGACGCCGGGCGTGCAGCTGGTCACCGACGAATCAGGAACCGTGACCGGCGTGATCGGCAAAAGCGGCAGCTCCTACATCAAGTTCAACGCCACGAAGGGCGTCATCCTGTCCACCGGCGACTACCAGAACAACCAGAGCCTCGTGGAGCGTTATTGCCCCGACGTGAAGGAGTTCGACCGCAAGCAGAGCAACAAGACCGGCGACGGCATCCTCATGTCCATGGCCGTGGGCGCCGGGTTCGTGCCCGTGGGCCACTCCCACATGATGCACGACTTCGACTCCGGCCCCATGTTCGACGAGCCGTTCCTGTTCGTGAACGAGGACGGCGAACGCTTCATGAACGAGGACTGCGTGTTCGAGGAAGTGAACTGCGTGCTGCGCAACCAGCCGAAACCGGGTTGGTATTCCCAGATCTTCGACGACGATTACGTCGAGCAGGTCACGGAGTGGGGCGGCAAGCCCACCGACAAGGAAAAGATCCAGGTGTACATGCCCGACGTGAAGATGGACCGCTCGGCCGAAAGCGGCGCGAACGTCATCGAAAGCCTCATCGGCACGTATTGCTGCGACACCTTGGACGAGCTTGCGGCGAAGCTGGAGATCCCCGCCGATGCGCTCAAGAAGTCCGTCGCGCGCTATAACGAGATGGTCGACGCCGGGTTCGATGCGGACTTCGGCAAGCAGGCGAAGTACCTCAAGAAGATCGAGAAGGCGCCGTTCTGGGGCATCCATAAGCACGTGCGCGTGTCCGCGCTGTGCGCCGGCGTCACCGTGAACGAGAACTACCAGGCGCTTCGCACGGACGGCGAAGTCATCCCGAACCTCTGGGTGACCGGGTTCAGCGCCGGCCAGCTGTGCGGCAGCCCCGACTGGTCGATGTACCAGGGCGGCATGTCGGCCGGGCACTGCATCATGACCGGGCGCATCTGCGGCATCCAGGCAGCCACCGGCGGCAAGCTGGAATCCAAGAGCCCCGTCACGGAAGCCGACGTGGAGGCGTTGGCGTAAACGAAAGTCCGACAGCTGTGGCGGCCCGACGGCCGCCGCAGCCTCGGTTAGCGGTTGGTCACTTGGACCTGCAGGCCCTCCAGCACGTCGAGGGCCTTCTCGTTGAGGGAGTCGTCGAACGAAGCGGTGCAGGCGGCGTCCACGATGACGGGCACCTCGGGGCAGGCCGCTTTCGCCAGCACGGCGTTCGAGATCACGCAGATGTTGGACACGAGGCCCACCAGCTCGATGCTCTTGAACGGCGGCTGCGCTGCGCGCAACCATTCGAACAAGTCTGCCGAACCGAACGAAGGCTTCTCGAACACCTCGTCCGTCGGACGGATGAGCTCGGCGATGCGCCCGTACAGCGCGTGTCCGGGCGCGCCCTCGATGCAGTGCTCCACCGGCAGGTTGCGCCCTTCCTGGGTTTCCAAATAGTCGCAACGATGCGTGTCGAACGTGAACGCGATCACGTCGGCCGCGCTGCGGTACTCTTCGATTTTCGCGGCTATGGGCTCCTCCAGAAGCTCGGCACCGGGAAAGCCCAGCGATCCGTCCACGAAATCGTTCTGATAGTCCACTACGATCAACAGGCGCTTCATGCGCTTCTCCCCTCGTTTTCAGCTTGCCACCTTTTCAGTTTTCCCAGCATCAGCGCATAAGCGCTCTGCACGCGCTCATACGCGGCAGCCACTGGCTGGCACGCTGCGGCGACCGACAACATGATGGCATCGTAGTCGCGCGTCATGGTCTCGACCACGATGCAATCGATCTTGCCGGTCTCGACGTGCCAGGCCAGCAGCTCGAGCACCTTCTCCTTAGGATACGCCTTCTTGTAGCTACGCGTGCCCACGAGCGCGCTCACGATGTCGGCCACGGCTATGATGCGGTCGGGCATGGACAATTCAGCCGCATGAAGACCGCGCGGATATCCCGATCCGTCGAGTTTCTCGTGATGGCGGGCAGCCGCCTGCAACAGCACGGGCTCTATGCAACCCTCGAGAATATCCTCGGTCAGCTCCACGTGCGTCCGCATGACCTTCATTTCCTCGTCATCGAGCTTCCCCGGCTTCTCCAAAATGGACAGCGGAATGCCGATTTTGCCCACATCGTGCACAAGCGCGCTCGTGTACACGCGAGCAGCCGCGCGCTGGTCGCCGATCAGGCGCAACGCCAACTCATAGGCAACCCATGCCGTGGTCACCGTGTGGGTGACGGTATGCCGGCTGCGAAAATCGATGACATGCACGAGCATGTCGAGGAACGAAGACGCCGAACCGGTACCGTCCGGATCGTCCACGATATGCGAGCGGTCAGGCTGTTTCACACCGCTCCTCAGACGAGCGAGCACGTCGAAACGCCGCTGCGCCTCGAAAAACAGGGCGACCGCCTCGGGCGAGAACGCGCCAGGTCGCGATGCAGCCAGCAGACGCTCTACCTCGACGACATCCGCTTGAGGACGCTCCAGCAGCAACACGTCCACCCGGTCGGCCACATGCACGGCCCCGGCCAGGAATTTTACGTACGGATCTTGGTCGGTGAACCGATCGTAAGGCAGGTGGTGGTACAGGATCACGTCCGCATAGGCGCCGAGCGGCGTAAGCTCTTTGAAGAACAGATATCCGTAAAACGAGTGCTCCCACACGCTTTCCGTTTCAAACGCCACCATACGGTCGATTTCCTCCGTGCGATAGGCGCCTACATCGTGCAGCAACGCCACGAGGTACGCTGCGCGGCGCTGCGTTGGATCGGTCACGCCCTTCGCTTCCAGCATGGCATCGAGCACCGCGGCCACCCGCAACCCGTGGTCGACAAGTCGAGGATCCACGCAGTTGAGAGCGCGCTGCACCATAATGGATACCGCGATGATGGACAAGCCGTCATCGAACCCCTCTGGATGCGAAAATCGGGACCGACGAGAAACCGTCGGTCCCCCTGCATAGGTTTTGCCGGACTCGCTCAATCGAGTTTCGCCATCTGGGCGCGAGCCTTGTCCATCTGCTCCTGGACGTCGATGCCCACGATGTCCAGCCCCTCGGCCGCCACGAAGCGGACTTCGGGAATGCCGAACATCTTGGCGATGCCAACGATGTACTCGTAACCGAAGTTTGCACCCTCTACGAAGCCGCCGCACGTGGTGATGTACGTGATGCGCTTCGCTTTGCAGATGCCCTCGCAGCGCGCGTCCTCGGTGTAATGGAACGTCAACTCGCACACGCTGACATGTTCAAGGTACGTTTTAAACGCAGCCGGAAACGAAAGATCCCAGTACGGCACACCGATGACGATGTCGTCGGCTTCCGCGAACTGGCGCGATAGGCTGAAAATGGGATCGTCCCACTCCCCTGCCCTCTGCTTCTCCGTACGGTACGCCACACGATCGGCGTCGAACGGCTTGAGATCGAGCGCCGCAACGTCAACCTCCACGACGTCGTCGAAGCGCTCCAGGTATTCGCGGCACAGCGCGAGCGTGCGCGATGCCTCGCCGCGCATGCACGCGTTCACAAACAGCGTGGTCACTTGGTTCTCCTTCTTATGCGAATCGGAGCGCATGCGTAAACCCGGCCCAGCTCAGCGGATCGGTATCGCGCACGCGCGCGCCAAACGTGGGGGCGTGAACGTAGTGCGTGCCCCCGGCATTGCAGGCGATGCCAGCATGTCCGTTGTACCCGTCGCCGTAGCTGATCCACAGCACATCGCCGGGTTGCGCTTCGGAGACCGGCAAACGCGCGGCGGCGGCATAGTACATCGACTCGGTCTGATGGGGCACCGAAATACCCACTTGAGCGTATGCCCACGTCACCAATCCGGAGCAGTCGAATTCGTTCGGACCGGCGGCACCCCACACGTAGGGGCAGCCGATGCGCGACAGCGCGTAGTCCACCACCGAGCCCTGGGACGGGATGGACGCGCTCGGCGTGCTGTAGGCGTACGTGCGCTTGACCTCGGCTGCCGCAGCGGCAGCTTCGGCAGCACGTGCCGCTTCCTGTTCCTGGACCAGCAGCGCCTGAGCCTCGGCGTCAAGCTGTTGCAGCGTGGCTTCCAGCGTTTGGATGGTCTGCTCTGCCTCAGCTTTGATGCGCGCCGCCTCTTCGGCTTTTTCGGCAGCGATACGCTCTTGCTTTTCGAGTTCGATCTTCGCCGCCTCCACCTCGGCGCGCAGGTCTTTCGTCTGCTGCACCATCGCGGCATCGTTGTCGTTGATATCGTTCAGCAAATCCCAGCTTGTGGCGAATTCCTCGAACGTCGTGGCTCCCAAGATGACGTCGAGCGCCGTGGTCTGGCCGCTGCGATACATACTGCGCGCCCGCTTGCTCAGCTTGTCCTGCAACTCGGCGATCTGGGCGTTCGCTTCGTCGATGCGCGCCTGGGCGTCGGCAACGGCTTGGACGGCCGCTTCGTGCTCGTCGAGCGCTTTGTAATAGTTCTCACCGGCGATGGTCAGCTGCTCCTGCATCTCGTTGATGCGAGCGCGAACGGAATCGGCCTCGGCGAACTTGTCTGCGGACGTGGGCTCGGCAAAAGCGAGCGTCGGCCGCAACAGCGTGGCCGCACCCAGGGCAGCCGCGCCAAATATAAACGTGCGGCGATCGAGGCCGCGCGTGAAATCAGTCATGCAAAACCTCCTCGAATCCGCCGCGTATGCCTCATGCTTGACTCTCATGCTCGTATTTTGACGATTCGGCACCGCAGCGAACAACGAATTCGCAACAACTATAGCACGACCGGGTAACGGTCACGCGATCTCCACGCGCTGAACGTAGTCGCAGATGAATACACGATTTTGGCGTCATCTAAAAGAACAGGGGGGGTGCCTAAACCGATGCGCTGTCCTGCCGCTTGGCCGAGACATCCAGCGCAAGCGGCTCCATGTCGAGGTGCAGCGTCTGCTCCACCACCTTCATGAGAGCCTCGTCGCTGATGTCGGGGTCGATCTTCACGAGGCCTACCAGCCCGAAGATCACCACGCAGAACATCTCGTATACGAATTCGATCTCGACCTGATGGTACTCGGCGTATTCGACCAGCACCCGACCGCTCAGGCAATCCACCGTCTCGCGCACCGCGCGCACGTCGAAGGCGTCGCGCACGCCCAGCTCCTCCAACACGCGAATCATGGGCCGAAGCCCGTTCGCGTCGTACAGTGCACGGCGAAACGCCGCGATGCACGACCGCAGCGACCCTGCCGTGTCGCCGAACACGCGCGACTCGTTCCACACGAGCACGCTTTCCACGAGGTCCTCCACATAATCGTCGATGACCGCATCGATGACGGCTTGCTTGTTCTCGAAGTAGTAGTACACCAGCTCGCGCGTGACGTTCGCCTCGGCGGCGATGTCCTTCACCGTGGTCTTCCCCACCCCGCGCCGTTCGAACAACGTGCGCGCCGCCAGCATGATCTCGCCCGCCGGGCCGCCGAGCCTCCTGCTTTCGACCGCAGAACGCTCGCGCCCCGGCGGGCGGATTCCCTGATTCTCTTTGTCGAGCCGCATCGCGCCCTCCTGCGTTCAGGCGCGCATGGACGCCGCGCGCAACGATTACGCTTGGCGTCCATTATACGGGGTTCTCTAGCGGTTTGCCTCTTCGAGCTCCTGATACGACTTCGTGTCGGCGTACAGCTCGTCCTTGAGCGGGTTCAACTTGAGCTTGCGGATCTTACGGAACTGGTACGCCGCCAACGCCACGTTCGACGCAAGCGCCAGGAAGCTGACCGCGAAGAACGCCGTAGGGTTGTGCGTGGTGGGAATGGGCGCCAGCACATCGGCGAACTGCGGAACGGTCATCACGAACATGATCCACAGCGCCAGCGTCTGCGCGCGATGCTGCAACCAGGCGCCCTTCTTGATGAAGAACGTGGGGATAGTGCACGCCAGCAGCAGCGCGAGGCCGGCGTAGGCCGAGTGGTCGGAGATGCAGTTGTACGTATAGGCGAAGTTCCACAGGTCGTAGGCGATGATCCACGCCCAGATCATGTCGGGCCAGATCATGTCCTTCGACGAATCCTTCGAGATGAAGATGCCGAACCAGCCGCAGATGGTGACGATGTTGAGGATACCGGCAATGCCGTTCATGATGTTCCAGGGACCCGACATAGTCCACAGGTTCTCGACCACGCCGCCTTGCCACAGGCCGAAGCTGAACACCTGAAAGTCGCGAACGACGGCCTCGGCGATGTTGACGGCCAGGATGAGCGGCGGAAAGCACAGCGCCCAGCGCTTCTCGTACAGGTGGTGCGTCGTGCCGTCCGCGCCGCGCCACTTCACGAAGCGCAGCGCCATGAAGCCCAAGCAGCCGGCAAGTGCCGAATATGTCTTCACCCAGTTGAACCACGTGCCCGTGCCGTACTCGTTGCCGGGAGCCGCCGTGATGGGCCACACGAAGACGGTCAGCACGATGGGAACAACCGCGAACAGCGCGATGCCTGCCCACAGCGACGTGCGTCCCAACTCGTTGAACGCCATAAGCGCGAACAAAATGAACAGCCAAATGACCCAGTACAGCGGGTCGGCCGCTTGGTACAGAATACCCATGATGAAGCCCCCTTCGCTCCCTCGTTTCCCGCCGTTGCCTGGCGGCAGTTCGGACACATGGCCCTCGTCCCATCGACGACGCACAGCGCCTTGAAGCGAGTATACGAAGCTCGGGCGTGGAAGTCTTTCACATCAAGAGGTCGTTTGTGAAAGAAGCGGCACCACCCCCGATGATAGACTGACAATAATAGCGCTACCTGGGGAAAGGGGTTTCTCATGACCGTGCCCGTCTGGATCACTCCCATATCGATGGTCGTGTACACCGTGCTGCTCATGCTGCTGACCGAGTTCATGCGACGGCACTATCGAACGTCCATGTGGGTGTGGGTGGTGTCGCTCGTCACCATTCCGCTATGGATCATCAACATCCCCGGAGACGATTGGTTCCGGTGGGCGAAAAACCTCTCCGTCATCCTGCCGCTCATCTTCGCAGGTCTGGGCCGCATCGCCGCCGTGCAGCAGAAGGACACGCCGTTCTGGCGGCTCATGCGTAAACGCTGGGTGCGCTGGACGCTGTACGGCATCGTGTTCTGCAACATTGCCGAGGCCACGCTGCGCGACATGCAGATGGGCAACATGATGAACGCGCTGGCCGGCTTCATCCTGTGCGTCACCATGCCGTTCGGCGACAAGTACTGGAAGTACGACACGTCCAGCCACGGCGAGATCCTGTCCTACACTGTCCCCATGTGGAACTTCCTGTACACCACGTGGAACGCGTGCTTCGTGTACGCCGAAGGACACGAGTTCTTCGCGTCCACCTGCTGCATCCTGGCTGCGGCCGAGCTGTACCCCATCATCATGCGCCGTCCCGAGCTGTACATCACCGGGCGCATCTACACGCTGGGCGCGCACCTCTTGCTGCGCAGCTGCTTCCCGCTGCTGTTCCCCACCATCATGAACTCGGCTGCATGGTTCAGCCCCGACGTGATGTACTGGTGGGGCATGGCGAACGGCATCATCGGCATCCCGTTCGTGTTCTGGTACTGCTACCAGCTGAGCTCGGGGAAGGCGCCCGTGACGTTTAGGCGCGGCAAGGCGCGCACAGCCTACATCGAGGGCCGTGCGAACGGGACGATCGACGAGTACGGCGATCCCGTGGCGCTGCCGGCGAGCGGGTCGAGCGACGGAAGCGCCGCGAAACCGCCCGCAAGGCCGGACGAGGACGCGGCGCCCGTCGCCGGGTGACGCGAGCCATTCCGCGCGCCGCAAGGTTCCATGTCATGGACGCAAAACGGCACCCATGACAATCCGACGCAGCAATCCCATGTCGTGGGCGCAAACGGGCACCCATGACAATCCGGGAGGGCGAAACGGCAGCCGCCCTCGCAGAGCAACTAGAGAAACCCCAGGTGACAGAAAATCCTTCCGCCGCCTGGGGCTCTTTTCTGCTCGCATAATTGTCATGGGTGCCCGTTTGCGCCCAGACGCAGAATTCCGAAGCCGGGACGACGGCGAGGAGGGAGAGATTCCGCGCCCCAGCTTCGGAAAAGAGTGGATTTACGCCTTCAGGAACTCCGCAACGTTGTTCGCAGCCTCGCGGCCCGAGTTCACCTGGTTGCCGAACGCGGTGCCGGGCATGTTGATGGTGTACACGTGGCGGTACAACATGTTGCCGTCGTTGCCGATGGCGTACAGGCCGGGAATGGGCTTCGAGTCGACGTCCAGCACGCGGCGCTGCTTGTCGGTGGCGATGCCTCCCACCTCGAAGAAGAAGCTGTATCCCAGCTTGGCCAGGTAGAACGGCCCGTTCTCGATGGCGACCATCTTCTCGGCCGGCTTGCCGAAGTCGTCGTCGTTGCCCTTCTTCGCCAGCTCGTTGTAGCGCTCGACCGTCTTCGCCAGGGCGTCGGCATCGAGGCCGCACGCATCGGCCAACCCCTTGATGCTGTCGGCCTTGAACAGCGTCTCGGTCTTGTCGCCGGCCACCGCGTCCTCGAACATGGCGCGGCCATCGTCGGTGGTGCCGAAGAACGTGTCGAAGATGCCCTGGTCGAACACCGCGTAGTTCGCCAAGTTGCCCTTGCCGGGAATGCACTGCAGCACGAGGTTGTCGTCGGTGAGGTTCTCGCGCGTGTAGCGGTCGCCGTCCTCGTTCACCCACAGCACGGGCCCGCCCGCCGCGATGCCGAAGTAGCCGTTCACAGGGTTGAGCGCGTCCTTGTGGAAGTCGATGGGCGGCAGCGCGGGGATGTTGTACAGGATGCTCTGCGCGGAGTCGTTCATGAAGTCCTTCGCGCCCACCTCCAGCGCCATGCGGTACGCGTCGCCCGCCGCGTTGGACGAACCCACCACGAACAGGTTCTCGATGTCCCAGCCCTGCTGTTTGATGAGCTCGGGATTGCCGCCGAAGCCGCCGGTGGCGAACACGACCGCCTTGCAGTTGTACTGCACCACGCCATCGTCGCCTTCCGCATACGCGCCCACGATGGCGCCGTCCTGCTGGATGAGCGACGTGGCCGCCGTGTTGAGGTGCACCTCGATGCCCAGCTCGTCCACGCGCTTGATCATGGGGTCGACGTAGCCGATCTTGCACTTGCCGTCCTTGAACCAGTGGAACGTGGGGTACAGGCCGCCGTTGTACTCGTCGATGACGCCGCTGTACATGACGCCCTGCTCCAGGCACCACTCGATGTTCTCGGCCGACTTCGTGCAGAGGTCCATCCACAGCGCGCCGTTCTGACGATGCTGGCCGCGTTCGAGCTCGGCTTCGATGATCTCGGACGGCGTCACGTGGATGCCCTGCTCCTCGGCCATCTTCGACTCGATGGCGAACATGCCCTCGACGAAGCTGGCGTTGCCGCCCAGCTCGGAGCCTTTCTCGATGAGGATGAAGTTCGTCTTGTTGAGCGCCGCCTGCACCGCGCAGGCCAGGCCGCTGCCGCCGCCGCCCACGATGAGCAGATCGGTGTCGTAGGTCTTGTCCACCTTGTCGTAGGTCTTCGGGCCGGATGCCGCATCCGCCTTCGCGTTGGACGTGTCGGCCTTCTCCTGGGACGGCGCGCATCCCGCCAAACCGCCGAGCGCCGCGATGGCGCCCACCCCGGCCACGCCCGTCAGAAACGAACGGCGCGACATATCGATCCGCACGCCCTCGCCCGCAGTGTTCTTGAACATATCGAACTCCCTTCCTTGATGATTCGTCCCTTCGCCGCCTTGTTCCCTCGCATCGAGCGGCGCGGATCAGCCCCCCTTGCGCTATGCTGTGTTGCCTACGCTCGCAAGCGATCCGTCAAGGGCCAGTGTGCGAGCGAAACGACGCGAACGCCACCCCGTCAGCGGGGGAAGCGGCTCGAAACGACGGTTTCCCCCGGCTCGGGGGAGGACGGATGTTCTACCGAAGCGTACCGTGAGACGCGCTTGATCAAGGGGAGGGACTCGGTCATGAATCACCATGCGCTCATCAACGAACAGCGCGAGCGCTCGCTCGTGCTGCATCGGCTTGCGGAAAGCATCGCGGCGAGGCCGTTCTTGCTGGCGGCGCTCACGCTGTACTGGACGTGGGTAAACATGGCCTTCCAGGGGCCGTTGTTCTTCCCCTCCGTCGCTTTGGAGTCCGGGCTGCTGTTCCCCTCGTGGATCGGGCCGGTCGGCGTGAGTGCCGTCGCGTACTTCACGCTGGGCGCGTGGTTCAAGCGAACGAACGTCGTGTTCCGGCAACGCTGGTACATCGGCGCCATCGCGGCCGTCATGGCGTGCGGGGCGCTGCTGTCGTACCTGTGGATCGAGCTGTGCGACGCCTCGCTCGCGCAGGCGACGGGCGCCGCGCTGTACGCGCTGGGATCGCTCGGCATCGGACTGGGCACGGCGTGCCTGCTCATCGAATGGGGGCGCGTGTTCGGCTACCTGGGGCCGCGCGAGGTGCTGTTCCACGGCATCGTGGCCATGCTGCTTTCGGCGTTGCTCATCTGCCTGCTGTCGTTTCTGCCGCTTGCGTTCGGGCAGGTGCTGTTCGTTGCGATCCCGGTGCCGCTCTCCGTCTGCTGGTATCGGGCCATGCGCAGCTTCCCGCGCAAAACGCTGTTCGACCACGGCATGAACGCCACCCTGAGAACCCCGTACAAGTTCCTGGTCACGGCGCTGCTGCACGGCCTCGCGCTGGGCGTGCTGCTGGGCAGCGCCGTGGTGCAGGCGGACGGGTCGAACACCGTGCTGCTGAACGCGCTGAGTTTCGTCGTGGCCGCCTTGCTGCTGTTGCTGACAGCCGTGTTCGTGAAGATGGACTTCAACCACCTGATCTACCAGGTGGGATTCGGCATCATGGCAACCGGCGCGCTGTTCATCGCGCTGTTTGGCGCCATCCCGGCGCTTGGGCAGTCGGTGCAGTTCGTCGGGTTCTGCTACGTGCACCTCATCATGTGGGGCCTGTGCGCTTACCTGACCAAGACGTTCAACCTGCCCGCCACCTGGGTGGTGGCGCTGCCCACAGGCTGCCTCATGCTGGGACAGCTGATCGGAGGATCGACCGCGAGCATACTCGTCCAACAAGAGCAGGCCGGCTACTGGATGCAGGTGATGGCGACGGTGGTCTCGTTCGTGCTGTTGATGGCAGCGCTGCTGATGATGAGCAACCTCAACCTGACCACCGGCTGGGGCATCGCGCAACCGGGCGGAACCGCGCGTTCGGACGATAGCCTGGATGCCGCCGTGCAGGTGATCGTGGTCGAGAGCGGCATCACGCCGCGTGAAGCGGACACGCTCGCGCTGCTGGCGCGCGGTCGCAACCGCAAACACATCAGCGAGGAGCTGGTGGTGTCGGAGGAGACGGTGAAAAGCCACACGTCGAGCATCTACCACAAGCTGGGCGTGCACACCCAGCAAGAACTGCTCGACCTGGTGGAAGCCCGAGCCGCCCTGCTGCGCGAAGCCGAGCAGGAGACGCCGTTCGCGTAAGAAACCAGAGGAGCCCGCCGTCCCGTATGCAGCCGCAGCGGAGCTCTTCGGGCTGCGAACCGATGCGCTAGCGGCGCTTCTTCTCGGCGTCGTCCAGGACGTTCAGAGCGGCGTTGTAGCCGCCGGCACCGTAGCTCAGGCACTTCGACACGCGGGCAATGGTGGTGGCCGACGCGCCGGTGGCCTCTTCGATGGCGGAGTAGGACTTGCCGGCATCCAACTGGCGCGCAACGGCCAGGCGCTGGGACGTTTCCTTGATCTCGCGAATGGTGAACAAGTCCTCCAGCAGGGAGAAGATCACGTCTTCGTCGTCGAGCGCCGCGAACACGCGCAGGAGGTCTTCGACTTCGGGCGTTCTGAGATCGCTCATGCTACTCCCCAATCCGCATCAGGCCGTACTCGATGGAGTCGACCAGCGCATTCCATGATGCTTCGATGATGTTCTCCGACACGCCCACCGTGCCCCAGCTGCCGCGCTTGTCACGCGTGGTGATGACGACTCGCGTGATGGCGTCGGTGCCCACGTTCTCGTCGAGGATGCGCACCTTGTAGTCCACCAGTTCGATGTCGGCCACCTCAGGATAGAACGCCACGATGGCCATGCGCAGCGCGTTGTCCAGCGCGCCGACAGGACCCGCGCCCTCGCCCGTGGCCACGAAGCGCTGGTCGCCCACGTGGATCTTGATGGTGGCTTCCGACATGGCGTCCTTCGCCAGCGCGCCGGTGTCCTCGTGGTCGTCCACGATGACGCGGAAGCTCTCCAGCGTGAAGTGCGGCCGGTACGCGCCGAGATGCCATTGCAGCAGCAGCGCAAGCGACCCGTCGGCCACCTCGTAGGAGTAGCCCACCGCTTCGCGGCGCTTGATGTCGTCCAGGATCTCCTGCGTCTTGTCGGGGTGCTGGGCCAGATCGATGCCCAAGTTCTTCGCCTTCGCGATGAGCGATGCCTTGCCGGCCAGCTCGCTGACCAGCATGCGCTGCGTGTTGCCCACCGCCTCGGGACGCGTGTGCTCGTAGGCCTCGGGGAAGCGCGCGATGGCGCTGGCGTGCAGGCCGCCCTTGTGCGCGAACGCCGACGCGCCCGTGTAGGGATGATGGTTCGGCACCGACAGGTTGCACGTTTCGGCCACGAACTGCGCCACGCTGGTCAGGTCGCGCAGCCGCTCCTCGCCCACGCACGTGCAGCCCATCTTCAGCTCGAGGTCGGCGATGACGGTGAGCAGGTCGGTATTGCCCACGCGTTCGCCGAACCCGTTCACCGTGCCCTGCACCTGGGTTGCGCCGGCGCGCACAGCGGCAAGCGAGTTCGCCACAGCGCAGCCCGAATCGTTGTGGCAATGGATGCCCAGCTGCTGGCCGGGCAGCTCGCGCGCGACCGCGGCCACGACGGCATCCACCTCGTGAGGCAGCGCGCCGCCGTTCGTCTCGCATAGGTCGATGGAGTCGGCGCCCGCCTCGCTTGCCGCGCGCACGCAGGCCATCGCGTAGTCGGCGTTCGCCTTGTAGCCGTCGAAGAAGTGTTCGGCGTCGAACACCACCGTGAGACCCTGCGCCTTGAGGTAGGCCACGGAATCGCGGATCATGCGCAGGTTCTCGTCGAGCGTGGTCAGCAGCGCGCGCGTGACCTGCTCGTCCCACGTTTTGCCCACGATGGTGACCACCGGGGCGCCGCTGGCCACGAGGTCGGCCAGCCCGCGGTCGTCCTCGGCGGCGACGTCCTTCTTGCACGTTGAGCCGAACGCCGCGATGCGCGCATGCTTAAGCGGCATCTCCTGCACGCGCTGGAAGAACGCGATGTCTTTCGGGTTCGATGCCGGAAACCCGCCCTCGATGAAATCGACGCCGAACGCGTCCAAGCGCTCGACAATGCGCAGCTTGTCCTCAAGCGACAACGTGATGCCCTCGCACTGCTCTCCGTCTCGCAGCGTGCTGTCATACGTGAGGATTCGATTCACAGAGGCGCTCCTTCGCTCAAAAAGCGAAGCCCTCCGGCCGGCCGCAAGCAGCGGACGGTGGGGGCTTCGCGACATACCAACCTATGACTTAGATCTCAGTCAGCCATTCCGAGTACTCTTCGATGTTGCCATAGCACACGGCGAAGAAACGATCCTGCAGCAAGCGAGTGATCTCGCCCGGCTTGCCCACCACACGGCCGTCGACGCTGCCGATGGGCGTGAGCTCGGCGGCGGAGCCGGTCATGAACACCTCGTCGGCGATGTAGAGGTCGCTGCGCGTGAGGCTTTCCTCGATGGCGGGGATCTCCAGGTCGTCGGCCAGGCACAGCACCGTGTCGCGCGTGATGCCCTCCAGCAGTCCGTCGGACAGCGGCGGCGTGGACAAGATGCCGTCGCGCACGACGAAGAGGTTCTCGCCGGTGCCCTCGCACACGAGCCCCGCCTCGTTCAGCATGATGGCCTCAACATAGCCGTGCTCTTTCGCCTCGAGCTTAGCCAGGATAGAGTTCATGTAGGAAGCGGTGGCTTTAACCGCAGGCGGAATGGAGTTGTTCGTACGCTGGCGCCACGACGACACGCCCACGGCCACGCCGTTGTCGAGCGCACCGTCTCCCAGGTAGGTGTCCCACGGCCACACGGCGATAGCCACGTCGGTGGGGGCGCCGGTGGGATCGACGCCCATCACGCCGTAGCCGCGGTACACGATCGGACGGATGTAGCACGACGGCAGGTTGTTCTTGCGGATAAGCTCGATCGTCGCGTCGCACAGTTCGTCCACCGAGTACGGCAGGTCGATCAGAGAGATCTTGCAGCTGCGATGCAGGCGCTCCATATGGTCGCGCAGACGGAAGACGTAGCTCTTCTTCGTCTCGGGATTCTGGTAGCAGCGGATGCCCTCGAACACGCCGGAGCCGTAATGCAGCGAGTGGGACAAGACATGCGTGGTAGCCTCGGCCCAGGGGATCATCTCCCCGTTCTTCCAGATGTAATCCACTTCGGTGATGTCTGCCATGTTCGCATCCCTTCTTGCATGGCGCCCGGCCCCAGCCTGACGTGCGGGTTCGTTCCTTATTCGTTCGCCCATTGTACTCCAATCGGCTAAAGCGCGCGAAGCTTTCCGGCGAAGGGTCACCGATTCGACGAAAGGAGCAAATCCTTCGGGACAAAACCGCGCAAGTGTTCCATACGACCGTCAGGCACCTCCAGAAAATGTTCCGATTAAGGAATATTTTTTCTACAGCATCTGAGAATTATTTATTCTTTGTTTGGTATAATTTTAGGAAATGAACGGATGGGAGGAGTCATGTACACGACCAAGGAAGCGGCGCAGCGTTTGGGCATCAGTATGAGACGCGTGAACGCGCTTGTAGCGTCTGGAGATCTCGAGGCCCAGCGATTCGGACGATCTTGGATGCTTGACGAGCGCTCCGTCCACGAGCGAGCCGAGCGGGGCAGAACCGCAGGCCGCCCGAAGATGAACGAGAAGAACGAGCGCAACCTCGCCCCGTTCACGCTGATGAATCGCAACCATCCGGTGCTCGATTTCGTGTACAACCGACGCACGCGCGAAACGGCCGATATCGTGCCGCGCGAAGGAATCGCCTGGAAGCCATTAGGCATCGGCCTTCGAGAGCGAACGCCGAACCGATACGATTTAGCTGCATGGATCGCCTCACGCTCCATTCCCGATATGCGTCCGAACCTCGCCCCCGTGTTGCGCGAGCTGGCAGCCCGACATGGCATCGACCTCATGTTCGATTCCTGGGGACTCAATCTGTCCGATCAGTATTGGTTCAAGCCCGTTGATATCGACGTGGACTGGCATGACGTCAATTACTTCGAAAACGGTTACGAAGAAGCGCTGGGCGAAACCTTGCTCGGCGGCTCTGCCCCTGCAGGAACCTCGACCGCCCGCATAACCCACTCGCCCGACACCGCCACGCCTGGCATGCTGTCGAAGACATGGATTCACCGCGACGGAACGAACCTCCTGGTGAAAAGCGGAACGGGCAACGAGAACCGCGAGCCGTACAACGAGCTGTTGGCAACCAAGCTGCTCGCACGGCTCCTGGACGATGAAGACTTCGTTGCATACTCGCTGACCGAGCGGCACGGGCGCGCCTATTCGACGTGCCCAACCTTCATAACGTCCGAAACCGAGCTCATCCCCGCAGCCGATGTGCTTACCGCCTCCGGAGTGACGGAGGGGCGCGACCTCTATCGCGGATACCTTGAAGCCGGGCAAGCGCTGGGCGTGTCGAACCTCGGACGCGCCGTGAGCAAGATGATCGTTGCCGACCATCTTATGGCGAACTTCGACCGCCATACGCACAACTTCGGCTTGATGCGCGAGGTGGAGACCCTCGATCGGTATCGGGTGGCACCCCTGTTCGACAACGGATGCGGGTTTTACAGCCGCGCGACCACGGACGAGCTGGAGCATGGGCGCTACTTGTGGGAGGCCCATCCGTTTCGCCCCTATCCTTCTCAGCAGCTGGCGCTCGTGGAGGACCTGTCGTGGTACGATTCGTCCTCACTCGACGGGTTCCTCGATGACATAGCTGACGTGTTGAGTCTCAACGCCCAGCTTGACGAGCGCTTCATCGAAGCCGTCCAACGTCAGACCGCCAAGCAGATAGAAACGGTGAACGATCTGGCCGCAGAACGCCGGCTGCTGTTTCCCGGACGATAACGCTTCCGCAAGGAGATCGGAACCATGAGGCGAAGCCCAGGATGCGGATGCATGGTCGGAACCTGCAAGCCCGCTTCGACGCCCTTGCAGGTTCCGATCGTAAGATTATCGCGGAATAGGCCTACGTCTTGCTCATGGCATCTTCGACGGCGATAATCGCCTTACTGGTAGTGGCCCGAAACCACATCGAATCGATCACGCAACAGATATGCGCGAAGCCATGTTCGAAGGCTAACCCACGGGATTTCCGAAATCCCGCACTACTAGAGATGAGCCAGCGATATGCGATAACGCAGACAAAGAGCCAGCTGTTCCTGAATTTCACACACCTGCGAACGACAAATGCAATCGGCTACCAACGGTTCGACCTTGAAAAATCTGGCACAAATTTACGGGTTGGGCAGAAGCGATTGGGGAAATTGGGCGGAGACGTTTTCGCGACCAGGCGTTTTGCTATTGCTTGCGATTCACGGCCTTACTCTTGCTGCAAAATCTGTGCCATACCCGTAAATTCGTGCCAGAATCGAGGAGGCAGACCGACGACCTCGCGCCAAAAACGGCGACCTCGACGAACACTCCGTCGGGGCCGCCGCTGGAACGGGTGCTGGCTACGCCGCCGCTCCGCCGCCGAAGCCGCTACCCGCGCCGCCTC
>NZ_GL622580.1:870916-913394 GCF_000185625.1 Eggerthella sp. 1_3_56FAA | reverse complement strand
GCCCATGCCGCCGGATGCGGTGGTTGACGCGGCGATCTCGGTGGTGGAGCCGCCCTCCACCGTGCCGGAGTCGGTGTAGCCGTCGGCGTTCGCGCCGGTCACGGTGCCTCCGATGACCAGCGAATACGTGCCGCCTTCGACGAACGCGGGGCTGGTGGCCAGCACCATGCCGAACTGCTTGGCCGCCGTGAACGAGGCGACCACCGTGCCGTCGGAGTCTACGACGGCCACGTTTTGGCCGGCCGAGCCGCTGACCGTGGCGAACGCGAAAGGCTGCTCTCCGCTGGTGAAGTTCTGCGCCATTCCGTTGGAGCCCACCATGAGCACCGTTCCGCCGGTCACCGTCGCCGTCAGATCGTAGTCGAACGCTCCGTCGCCGTTGCTCGTGGGGCCGCAGACCAGCAGCACGCCGCCCGTGATCTCCACCGAGCCGTTGCTGTCCACGCCGTCCCCTTGAGCATCGAGCACGGTGTAGCCGCCGTTGATCTGGATGAGGCAGTTCTCGTCGCCCATGCCCATGCCGCCCGCGCCGCCTTCGGCGAATGCATTGTCGGGCGCGCCGCCGTTGAGCTCGCGCTCGTTGGCGCCCTCGCCGTTTCGCTGCGGAGCGCCGGACGGCGGCGTGCCGCCCATCACGTCGGGAGTCTCCACGCCTTCGGGCAGTTCGGGAGCCTCGCCATCCATGCCGTTCACCCCGTCCGGAGGCGTCATCCCGTCGGGAGCACCTTCAGGCGCCTCCATGCCGCCGGGCAGCGCCCCGTCCTCGGAGCCGGGCGCCTCGACCGACGCATCGGCCGCCTCGTCGGCATCGTCGTCGCCGAGATCGGCGGCAGCCGCATTGATGGCGTCGTCGCTGGCCACGATATGGGTGTCGCCGCCGTTGATGTACAGCTTCTCAGCTTCGTAGCCCTCGTAGCACGCCTTCACGTTCACCGTGCCGTCGTCGATGACGAGCTTCGTCTCGACATGGAAGGCATCGTCGCCCGCTTCGATATCGAGCGCGCCGCCCGCCAGCAGGCCCTCGAGGTTGGAGTGCAGCGCGTCGTCCACCGCAGCGATGGAGATGTCGCCACCCGCGATACGCAGGTAGGTTTGCGCATGGATGCCGTCGTCGCCGGCCTCGATGACGAACGTTCCGCCGTCGATGGACACGAATCCCTTCGTGGCTTTCGTATCCTTGTTCGACTTGATGCCGTCGCCGCCCGCGATCAGCGTGAAGTCGCCGTCCGCGATCTTGACGCAGTCGCGTCCGCGCAGCGCGTCTTCCACCGCGTTCACCACATAGGTGCCGCCCGTGATCACAAGGTCGTCCTTCGAGCACACCGCATGGCGGTACGCGCTGGTCACCGTCAAGGCTCCCGTTCCGTTCAACGTGAGGTCGGCACGGCTGAACAGCGTGGCGTACGGCTCGTCGGAGCCGTCTTCGAGCACGTATTCCGCGCCGTCGGTGAGCGCGTTCTGCGTCCCGTCGGCCAGCGTGATGAAGCACTTGTCGGCCTGCTTCACGTACACGGCGGGCCCGTCCTCGTTGTGGATGGTCGCGCCCGCGAGGACGATCTGCACCTTCGCGTCCTCAGGCGCCTCCACCGCCAGCTGCCCGTCGTCGAGCGAACCCGACACCACGTAGACGCCCTCGGCCGTGATGGTCACCGTGGAGCCGTCAACCGTCGCGCCATTGCCCTCCACGCTGGCCGACCCCCCGCCCAGCACGATATGCACGGCGGAAGCATCGTCGTAAGAAGCATCCGTATCGCGCTTGCTGTAGTCGAGATCGAGTGCCGACGCGTCGAAAGCCGCCGCAACCTCGGCAAACGAAGCAGCCTCGCCAGAGTCGGAAGCAGACCCGAAAGAGTCCGCCTCACCCCCATCAACGGCCACCCCAGCAGCCGACCCCCCGCCCCCCAGATCCGACGAACACCCCGCCAGGGAGCCAACCCCCGCTACCAACACGAAAGAAAGCGCAACCGCGACCGCCTTTCGACCAGGCGCGTGGGGCGATGCCCACCAAGCGAGTTCCACAGCGCAGCGAGGACTGTCTGAGCGACTGGGCATCGCCCCACGCGCCCTCCGGAAAAGCCGCAACAAGATTGCTTTCGCCCCCTCCATTACAACACGTCCTTACTCGCAGCAGCGCGCCCGCAGGTGATCTTCAAGTTGCCGTTACGGCAGCGCAGTTCGTCGATCATGCGCTTCTCCGTTCCCGGCTGCTTCATCCGCACCGCATATTCCAGCAGAAACAAGCTTCCCATGTTGGTGGTTTGCACCATCGTCAGCTCGTGCTCATCGGTATAGCGCTTCAGCACGTCGTCGAACACGCCGTCGTACTCCAAGTCGTCGGGAATGGTGATTTTCAGCGTCTTCTCCGGCTCTTTCTGCTTGCCGAAGGGCGACAGCACGTAGCCCACGTTCACGATAGCCACGATGATGGTGAACAGCACGGCCAGCACAATGAAGCCCATGCCCGTG
The DNA here is from genome assembly GCF_000185625.1 of Eggerthella sp. 1_3_56FAA. Classification (NCBI taxonomy): domain Bacteria; kingdom Bacillati; phylum Actinomycetota; class Coriobacteriia; order Eggerthellales; family Eggerthellaceae; genus Eggerthella; species Eggerthella sp. 1_3_56FAA. The sequence continues at coordinate 910,928 of NZ_GL622580.1, read as the reverse complement.
GCCAGGCCGATGGCCATGGCCAGAAACACGCTGCCGATGTCCTTCGCGCTGCCGGGGATGGAACGGAAGCGCACGAGGTTGAACACGCCCATCACCGCGATGCCTGCGCCCAGGTTGCCGTTCACCAGCGTGATCACCATCTGCACGATGAGCGGCAACAGCGCCAGCGTCACCACGAAGTTCTTCGAGTACGTGTGGCGGAACATGTAGATGAGCGCCACCGCCGCGCCCAGCACGATGGACGCGAGGCAGCACAGTAGGAAATCGACGGTGGACACGCCTGCAACGAGCGATTCCGTCGGTCCGAATATCGAGGTCAATGCAGTATCGAGCACAATTGGTTCCTTTCGGGTAGAGAGGGAGGGATTTTCGAACGGTCAGGCACCTCAGCAGCGCGTAGGCGTGTGCGACGGCGCACGGAAGCGACGAGGGCGGCGGCCGCGCAACGCCGCGGCGAACCGCTCGGCCTTCTGCTCGGCGGCCGCTTGGGACGCGCGCGCTGTCGCAAACGACGGCGCGCCGCGATAAGCGGCCATGCAGGCCCGGTACGCTTCCCCGTACTTCGAGAACGACGTCGGGTAGGCCTCGCACGCATCGAGCGCGCGAACGAGCCACAGCGGAAACGGGCCGGACGACTTGATCTCCATCACGGCATCGCCGTCGGGGAGCAGCGGATGCGCTGCAGCTCCGGCATCCCTTGCGAACAGATCGCCGTAGACGATGCGGGTATCGAAGGTGATGCGCAGGTCGTCCGGCACGTCGGTCAGCGCGCGCAAGCCGGTTGCGCCGTCGCCTGCCGCCGCGGCGATCGTCGCGATCGATGCGTACGCAACGCGCTCGCACTCGATGAGCATCGAAGGCCGCAGAGGCCGGTACCGCGCAATGAACTCGTCGATCTCGCGGGCGATCTGCGCGCTGCGCGGCGACAGCGACTCGGCGGCCATCGCCGGATCGGGAAGCGGGAATCGCATGCAAGCCTGCTCGTACGGCGTTCCGCCCAGATAGGCTTCGGCCGCAGCCAACGAGCAGCCTACCCGGCGCTTGTACACGATGCCCTTGTACTTCTTCTTGATCTCCACGAACACGCGGTCGTCGGCCTGCGACGACCCGTAGCTGCGCAAGCGCAGCTTCTCCTTGTACAGCGGCTTGTCCAGCGACCGCTCGATGAGCGCGCGCTCGGGCGTGTCGAAGTAGCGGCTGACGATGCGCGTCCGGCCGAACGCGTCGGGTGCCATGCGACCGCGCAGCGTGGCTGCCATCGCGCGGTGCTGGCGCGCATCCAGGCGGTACTTCACTTCCTTGCGTTCGAATACGTCGGTGAACGTTGTCATGGGATACCGGTCCTTTCCATCAGACACCGCATCCTAGCCGCGCTGCCTGAAAGTTCCCTGAAAGGGCCTGCCTCCGCCCGAGCGCTCGCGCAGAAGCAACACGCTCGCGAAAAGGGCCTTCGCCTGTTTCTTTCAGACGCTTTTCAGGTCTGACGGTACAATGGAAGCTAGGACGCGCGAAAGAAAGCAGGTCGCCATGCAAGTCCTCATCGTTGAAGACGACGTGCGCCTGGCGCAGGCGCTGGCGCACATACTCGCCGAGAACGGCTACCAGACGGACGTCGTGCACGACGGTGCCTCCGGCCTCGCCTACGCCGAATGCGGCGACTACGACGTGATCATCCTCGACGTGATGCTGCCGAAGATGGACGGCTTCGCCGTGGTGGCCCAGCTGCGCCGCAAAAGCATCAGCGTGCCGGTGCTGCTGCTCACCGCGCGCGACGCCGTGCCCGACAAGATCACCGGCCTCGACAGCGGCGCCGACGACTACATGACCAAGCCGTTCGCGCCCGCCGAGCTGCTGGCTCACCTGCGCGCGCTCACGCGCCGCCAGGGCGAAGTGCTGTTCGAGAAGCTGGCCGCCGGCGACCTCGTGCTGAACCTGGAAAGCTACGACCTGGCGTGCGGGTCGAAGTCCATACACCTCAGCTACAAGGAGTTCTCGCTGGCCAAGGTGCTCATGGCGAACGCCGGGCAGGTGGTGTCGAAGGACATGCTCATCGCGAAGGTGTGGGGCGTGGAGTCGAGCGCCGAAGACAACAACGTGGAGGCCTACGTGTCGTTTCTGCGCAAGAAGATGAAGTTCCTGGGATCGACGGCGCGCATCGAGACGCTGCGGCGCGCGGGCTACCGGTTCGTGGCCGATGCCGCGCCCGACGACGCCTCGGAAAGCGCGGGCCTTCCATGCTGAAGAAGCTGCGCGTCAAGTTCATCGCGCTCAACATGGCCACCGTTGCCGTGGTGTTGGCCGTGGTGTTCACCGCCATCTGCGTCATCGACTACCAGCAGAGCGTCGCGCGCGTGCACGAGACGCTCGACGCTGCTCTTGCCCACGCAGGCGACGCGGGCGGCGGCCCGTCGAGCGGCACCCAGCCCGGCGCCCAGGTGCCAGCGGACGCCGCCCGTGCAAACGGAATGCCCCCCGAGATCGGCGGCAAGCGCGGCGGATCGGATCCCGCCATTCCCGTAGCGGTGTTCTCGGTGGAGGCCGACGGCTCGCTGGCAGCTGTTCAAACGCGCACTACGGCGTCCATCGCCGACGACGTGCTGGCGCAGGCCGCGGCCGCGCTGGCCGATCAGCCCGACGGCTCCGGCAGCCTGGACGGCCTAGGGCTGTTCTACGAGAAGCGCACCGTGGGAGGCGCCGCGTACCTCGCGTTCGCGGACATGAGCGCCGCAAGCGGCTGGCAGACCCTGGCCGTCACACTGGCGGGCGTGGGCGCGGCGGCGTTGGCTGCGTTCTTCGTGATCAGCATGTTCTTCTCGCGGTGGGCGCTGGCGCCAGTGGATCGCGCATGGCGCCAGCAGCGCCGGTTCGTAGCCGACGCTTCGCACGATTTGAAGACGCCCCTCACCGTGATCCTCGCGAACACGTCCATCCTGCTGGAGCATCCCGAGCGCAGCATCGCCAGCCAGAGCCAGTGGATCGAGAGCACTCAGCACGAAGCGCAGCAGATGCAGGGCCTGGTAGGCGACCTGTTGCTGCTCGCGCAGGTCGACGAGGGCGCCGCGCCGCCGCCCATGGAGCGGCTCGACCTCACCGACCTGGTGGAAGGCGAGCTGCTGCAGTTCGAGTCCGTGGCGTTCGAGCGCGCCGTCGATTTGCAATCGCAGCTGGACGAGAGCGTCATGGTGCGCGGCAATGCGATGAGGCTGCGCAAGCTGGTGGGCACGCTGCTGGACAACGCATGCAAGTACGCCGACGACGGCGGCAGCGTGAACGTATCGCTGCGCCAAAGCGTGCGCCGCATCGAGCTGGCGGTGCACAACACCGGCTTCGCCATCGCGCCCGAGGATCTCCCCCACGTGTTCGACCGCTTCTACCGCGCCGACAAGGCGCGCACGCGCGACGACAGCGGCTACGGCCTGGGGCTGGCCATCGCGCACGCCATCGCCGAGGAGCACGGCGGCAACCTCGCTGCCGCCAGCGACGACGAGCGCGGCACCACGTTCACCCTCACGCTGCCCACCTTGCCCGCCTGACGACGCTGGCGAAGTCTTCTATACTGGAAGCTCAACCTGGACACACCTGCTTCGCAAGGAGATCTCGCACATGGCACTACACTCGTGGCTCGCACGGCCTCAACGGCGGTTGGGGCCGCTGGGGCTCATCGTGCTGCTGGTCATCACGTCGCTGGTCACGCCGCTTTCGCTGGACATGTACACGCCGGCCGTCCCGCACATGACCGAGCATTTCAACACGTCGGAGAGCATGGTGAACCTCACGCTGGTGGGCTACTTCCTGTTCTTCGCCGTCGGGCTGCTGGCGTTCGGGCCCGCAAGCGACCGCTACGGACGCAAACCCATGCTGCTGGCGGGCATTCTCACGTATGCGCTGGCCAGCGCTTTATGCGCGCTGTCAGTGGACATCGTCATGCTCATCGCCACGCGCATCCTGCAAGCCTTGGGCGCCGGGGCGGTGAGCGCGGTGTCCACGGCGGTGGTGAAGGACGCCGTCGTTCCCGAACGGCGCGAGGCTCTGCTGTCCGTCGTGCAGGTGATGTTCGTGGTAGGGCCCGTGCTGGCGCCGGTGGCGGGCGCGCTCATCCTGCAGGTCGCCGACTGGCGCATGACGTTCTGGGTACTGGCGGGCATCGGCCTTCTGTGCGCCGGGCTGGCGCTGCTGTTCGACGAGACGCTTCCCGTCAGCGAACGCTACGAGGGCACCGTGCTGGGAAGCGTGAAGCAGCTGGGCGCGGTGGCGCGCAACAAGGGGTTCTCGGCGTTCCTGGGCATCGTCGGGCTGTACAACCTGCCGTTCATGGCGTACATCGCCGTCGGTTCGTACGTGTACATCACGTTCTTCGGGCTGACCGAGCTGGAGTACAGCATGTACTTCGCGTTCGCCGCGCTGCTGACGGCTGCGGGGCCGTTCATCTGGCTTGCGGCCTCGCGGTTCATGTCCGCGCGGCGGTTCACCAGCATCCTGCTGGGCATCGCGCTGGCGTCCGGCGCGGCCATGCTGGCCGTGGGCCAAGCGAGCCCGCAGCTGTTCTGCATCACGTTCCTTGCGTTCGCGCTGACGGAGGCTGCCGTTCGGCCGTACAGCACCAACGTCCTGCTGTCGCAGCAGGAAGGCGATACCGGAGCCGCATCGTCGCTGATCAACTTCGCGCACACCGCCATCGGCTGCGTCGGCATGCTTGCCGCCGTACTGCCGTGGCCGAACTACGTGGTGGGCGTGGGCGCCATCATCGTCGGTTCGATGGGCGTCGCCATCGCCGGCTGGGTGGCTCTGCTGCGCTCGAACGTGCCGCTCAGGGGCATCAAGGATGCAGGGAGCGAACCCGCCGCTGCCTCCGACAACGACCTTGCCCCGCAAGAGCGCTAGATAGCTGCGGCTTTCGCACGCTTCATGCAGCTTTAATCTTCTTTCATGATCTTGCGCCTTGCAAGAGGGGCCTGCTCCAACGAGACGCTTGGTTATCTGAGCTCCCTCACAATGGCATAGTCCGATGAGGAGCATAAGCCTAAGGGAACGCACGGCGTGCGCAGGCGGCAAATGCGGCACAAGCCGGAGAGGCTTGCGCCGCATAGGGAGCTGCATCTACTGGGAACCGATTCCTTTTACCTGCGCGCCGCGCAATGCTTCCCAGCCAGGTAACCGTGAACGATCGCAAAAGCGTTCGACATGCCCGGCAACGATGCTTCATAATGGTTGCCGAAGCGTCGTCCAACCACGTTGCCCGCAGCGTAGAGTCCGGGAATCGCCCCGTTCGAACCGCAAACCTCCAGATCAGGCGAGCAGAGCACGCCGCTCATCGTATGAATGAACGACTGCTGCGCCCTGATCGCGTAAAACGGCGCGGTCTCGATCGGATACAAGTAGCGACTAGGCTTGGCGAAGTCGGAATCGAACCCTTGGGCGACCATTTCGTTGTACCGGTCGATCGAGGCCTTCAGCACCTCTGGATCGACCTCCATCTCGGAAGCGAGCTCCTCGATCGTGTCCGCCTTTACGTTCGGGCTCTTCGACATCGTCTCCTCGTCCAGCCCGCTCTCCATGACGCCGAACATGCATATCGGCTTCATGTCCGCAGTCTGCTGAGCATAGTTCGCATCGACGATCTTCCAAAAATGAGCGCCCTTCTCTGCGGCGCACGGCTGATCGTATGCGATACGGCCGATTATCATGAACGCATTAGCCTCGTTGGCGAACCGCTCGCCGATGGAGTTCACGCCCATGTACGGCAGCAGCCCAGCCTCCGCTACGCTGGGCCACCCCATCGTAGCGACGGGATTGTCCTCCATGACACCGCCTGCCCAGATGCACATCTTATGGCCGTCTCCCGTATCCAAACGACCCTTCGGCTGCTCGTCTGATTCCATGTAGGAGGTGTATGCGTTGCAGTCGTACATATCCTTGGCGATCGTTTCAGGCAGCAACGCCGTGCACATGTCTTCGTTACCTGCAAAGTCCCCCGTACACACGATAACGCCCTTTGCCGCCTTGATCCGCAGATACGACCCGTCTTCGGCCTGCGCGACGGCTCCACCCACCGCGCCGTTATCCGTTTGCTCCAGGTACAAACCAGGCGTGTTGTACTTGACCTGCGCTCCAGACTTCACCGCTTCGGAAGTCAGCGCATCGAGAAGATACTTTTCGCGTTCCTTCCCCTCTTCGATGAAGTGATCCCATCCCGTGGTGAAGCTGCCGGGGATCGTGATGTAGGGCTCCTTGCTTGGATCGACGCCTTCGGGGTACTGCGTGAAGGGCATGCCTATAACAACCCCGTTCGCTTCGGCTTTCTCCAAAAGCCAATCCATGATCGCACCGCTTTCGTGCGCCCAGGTTGCCCAAAACGACGTGTCGCACAGCGGCCCGTATTTAACAAGCTCGTTGTTGAGCACCTCTTCCGGGTCGAGGGTCACTCCAGCCTCCACCTGCTTTTCGTAACCGATTGCAGAATGGAAGATGCCGCCGTAACGCGAGCAGCTGTGCTTTTCGATAAGGATGGCATTCGCGCCTTCCTCAACAGCCGCATTCAAGGCGCATAGCCCGGAAAGCCCGCCGCCGATTACAAGCACATCGCACTCCAACGTTTCGGCGATATCGCCTTCGTCGATCGTCTGAGGAGCGCCAAGCCAATCGACAGCCCCTCCATCGCCAGCGCTCTTGCCGTTTTTTTCGACGGCCGATTCGCTTTCCTTTTTCGGCGCGCAACCTCCAAGAAGCATGCCCGTAGAAGCGACAGCTCCTGCAAGCACAGACCCCTTCAGAAACGAGCGTCGATCCATCGTTGATTCCATACGTCCCTCCTTGGTCGTTCGCTTGCCCGACTGCAAGCAGGACCAAGGGTACGGATCCGACGGAAGGTTTACATCGGAGGAAGCGGGTGATCATCGCAATCGATGAGCTGAGCTGGATGCATGTCAAACAGATCACCGGAAAAGTACTACTGCCATCTCAACGCCCCGCATCCTGCGCCTTCGCTTAAAACTTCGAAACAAGCTCCTTGCGCGAAGACACGCCCGTCTTCTTGTATACGTTCCCCACATGCGTTTTGACGGTATTCGTGCTTATGAAGAGCCGCTCCGCTATTTCCTCGTACGTCAGCCGATTGAGCAGCAATAGAAGGACCTCTCGCTCTCTCATAGTGAGGTCGTACCGCTCGAACGCCGCATCGTCGAGCGAAAGCTCCGAAAGCCTGACGGAATCGTCGGCGATAGATTCAGCATGAAGCTTCGAGGGCGCGTCTCGTCTGCGCGAGAATAGGAATATGCAACATACTAATATAATGTAGATCATCACCGATGAAGCAGCGCTCGCAAACTCAGAAGGAAGCAGGGCCCCTACTAGCTGCCCCGAATTGTCAGCCAGCGTAAACACACCCAAGATGAACAACAGCTTCGACTGGGGCTTTTCGGATGGAGCGCTGAGCACCGCCGCGTAGTAGTACTGCAGCATAAGAAAAGACACGAAGCCCGCATTCCCCACAATCGCTGGAACTACCTGGTTCAACGATGCAAGGGGCAACAACGCCATGCTCGCCGCAGTCAACGGAGCCACCACAACCGCGAACTGCTTCACCAAACCCCAACGCTGTCGCGAGAAGTAAACCGCCAACAAGAGCGCCGCGGCGACGAAGGTGCCCGCCAGCACGAGCGGCAACGCCGCGCTTGCCCAACCTTCCCCGACTTGCGAGACCATGTTGCGCACAAGACCGTAAGGAAGCCCTATCAAGAAGGCCAAAAATGCAAGCTGCCCCACATTCGCATCGAGCGCAACGGACGGTTCGCGATTCTCGTCTGCACCCACGCGGCTCGAGGCATGCATTAACAGCAAAGACAACGTGCCGAACACCATGGCAACCGGAATCGCAGGAATCTCAAGAATGTTCACCGCCGCAAAAAGGAGCAGCGCGATACCTTGCTCCACGGCGCAAAGCAAAAGAATGTCTCGATGCCTGCAGCGGGCATGAAGGCATCCGTACAAGGCGAACACGATGCCGATACCCGTCCCCGAAAGAAGCGAGCCAGCGAACGCCAAAGCAGATTCTGTGGCGGCGAGAGGAAAGCACGCTAGACCGCCGATAACGCAGAAGAATGCCGCAATATAGGTTCGAGTCCCTCCGTATGCCCGACGAAGCCGAGGAGAGAACATAAGCACCACGAACACCACGAGAGTTGCAAGCACGCACGAAAGCCAAATAATGTCGGGAAAACCGACAATCGGATCCAAAGAGACGATATCGTTTTGGTACAGAGTGAGAAAATGGCAGCACCACCACAACGCGCCACCGATCACCAGAAAACGCCACTTCCGCAGAGAGGCAAGGGCTTCTTCGAAAAGCCGTCCCTCGGCTTTCATCAATACAACCTCCGTCAGACATCGAAGGATTCATCAGGCTTTGCACTCGTATGGCGCAACGAAAACGAGTATACACCCTCGCGAACTGCTTCCACCGATCCGTGACGCCGAAAACGCTTCCGCACGGTAAAAGCGAGGCGGTTTGGTAATCCTATGGCAAAGGTAGAATATCAGGCGATACTTTCCCACCTGGGGAAATAACGGACCTGCCTTACATTCGACTACATTTGCGCGAAGCAGAGCGCCTTCAAAGTTACCAGGCTTCGTTTTTGCCGTCAAACCTCGCTTTTGCCGGCAGGCCTCGATTCCAACCGCCCCCAACAACGCGAGCGGCCCCGGCATAGCCGGGGCCGCTGGAAGCGTTTCGCTTACACGTAGAACAGGATGTCGTTGTACGTGGGAACGGGCCAGTGGTCGCGATCGACGAGGACTTCGAGCCCGTCGACGGCGGCGCGCAGCCTGTCCATGACGGGGATGACCTCGTGCGCGTAGGTGTTCGCCTTCTCCTGCTCGCTCTCGATCTCCAGCGTCTCGTGGTGCAGCTTGCCCAGGGCGCGCAGCTGCGTGTCGATCTCCTTGATGCCCAGCAGCAAACGGCGCAGCAGCTCTTCCTGCTGGTCGGTGTCGGCACCGGCGCAAGCCGACCGGATGGCGTTGATGTGGCCGGCCACCTCGGCGGCGTAGCTGTTGATGGCGGGCAGGTAGGCGCGGCGCACCATGCGCTTCATCGTGCGCGCCTCGATGTTCAGCAGCTTGTTGTACTTCTCCAGCTTCACCTCGTAGCGGCTGCGCACTTCGGTTTCCGTGAGCACGCCGAACTCCTCGAACAGCGCGATGCTCTTCGGTTCGACGAAGCACGGCAGGGCGTCGGCCGTCGTAGGATGGTTCGCCAGGCCGCGGCGCTCCGCCTCCCGCGTCCATTCTTCCGAATAGCCGTTGCCGTTGAAGATGATGCGCTGGTGCGCCGTCAGCACGTCGCGGATGTAATCGATGGCGGCGGCTTCGAATTCCTCGCCGGCCTTGCCCTCCATCGCGTCGGCGAAGTCCTTGAGGCTCTTCGCCATGGCCGTGTTCAGGATCATGTTGCAATCCGACAGGTTCACGCCCGAGCCGGGCATGCGGAACTCGAACTTGTTGCCGGTGAACGCGAACGGCGAGGTGCGGTTGCGGTCGGTGTTGTCCTTGAGGAAGTTCGGCAGCACGGCCACGCCCAGGTCCATGGCCACTTTCTCGGCGTTCGTGTACTCGTGGTCGTCGATGAGCGCGTCCACGATAGCGTCTAGCTCGTCGCCCAGGAAGATGGAGATGATGGCCGGCGGCGCCTCGTCGGCACCGAGGCGATGGTCGTTGCCCGCGGACGCCACCGACATGCGCAGCAGCTCCTGATAGTCGTCCACCGCCTGGATGACGCCCGCGAGGAACACGAGGAAGCGCAGGTTGTCCATGGGGCTCTCGCCGGGGTCGAACAGGTTCTTCTTGCCGGCCGACAGCGACCAGTTGTTGTGCTTGCCCGAGCCGTTGATGCCCTCGAACGGCTTCTCGTGCTGCAGGCACACGAGACCGTGATGGCTGGCCAGCAGGCGCATCTTCTCCATGGTGAGAAGGTTCTCGTCCACGCCGCGATTCACGTTCGTGAAGATGGGAGCCAGCTCGTGCTGCGCCGGAGCCACCTCGTTGTGCTTCGTGCGAGCCGGCACGCCGAGCGCCCACAGCTCGTTGTCCAGTTCCTTCATGAACTCGTTGACGGTGGGACGGATGGCGCCGAAGTAATGCTCGTCGAGCTCTTGGCCCTTGCAGGGGGCGTAACCGAACAGGGTGCGGCCCGTCATGATGAGATCCTGGCGCTTGGCATAGGCCTTCTCGGACACGAGGAAGTATTCCTGCTCGGCGCCCAGCGTGGGCACGATGCGCTGACGCGGCTCGCCGAACAGGGCCAGCACGCGGTTGGCCTGCTCCTCCACCGCGCTCATCGAGCGCAAAAGCGGCGTCTTCTTGTCGAGGGCCTCGCCGGTGTAGGAGCAGAATGCCGTCGGGATGCACAGCACCTCGTCCTTGATGAAGGCGTAGGAGGTGGGGTCCCAGGCGGTGTAGCCGCGGGCCTCGAAGGTGGCGCGCAGGCCGCCGGACGGGAAGCTGGAGGCATCGGGCTCGCCCTGGATCAGCTCTTTTCCGGAGAAGCTCATGATGGCGCGGCCGTCGCTGCAGGGGTCGAGGAAGCTGTCGTGCTTCTCCGACGTGATGCCGGTCAGGGGCTGGAACCAATGCGTGAAGTGGGTGGCGCCCTTCTCGATGGCCCATTCCTTCATGGCGTGGGCCACGACGTTCGCTACCTCGATCTCGAGGGGCTTGCCCTCTTTCATGGTTTTGATCAGGCTCTTGTACGTGGCAGACGGCAGACGCTCCTGCATCGTATGCTCGTTGAATACCATCGAGCCGTAGATTTCCGAAACCTTCGCCATGAGAATGAGCTCCTTACTCGTTGCGTTCAAGGCGGTGCGCGGCCTCCCGCGACGCGCGCGGATGAACCACCCGCATACGATAGCACGGCCGCAGGTCAAACCGCATGATCAATACGCCGTAATCAAACTAACGGCGAAATGTTTCAAGAAGTTTTCGAACCCGAAGGGCAGTTTACAGCGCCTCCTCGGCAAGCTCGCCCTCCTCCTGCATGCCGAGCGCACGTTGTTCGGCCACCACAGCTGCCAGCAGATCCTGCTGAGAGTGAATGCCCATCTTGCGGTAGATGTTGCGCACATGCGTTTTCACCGTCTCCTTCGACAGCGTAAGCTCGTCGCAAATGGCCGCACGGCTGGATCCGCGCGCAAGGAGCGCGAACACCTCCTGCTCGCGCGCGGTCAGATCGTTGCGATGGCACACCAGCTCGCATCCGCGCTCGAAGCTATCAGGAAGCTCCTCCATGTCGCCGGGACGCACCATGCCCCAGCCGGTTTGCAGGTTCTTGCGGTCGCACATCACCAGCGAGCTTGCCAGCAGCACGAACACCATCACCGTAGCCAGATCGCTCGCCGTCTCGACCGACAGCGGAAGCACCCAGAGCGTCGCGCTCGCTACTAGGGCGCCGGCGATCTGGCCCAACAGCAAAAAGCACGTCGTAATGGCAAACACCCAGTTGGCGGGCAGTCCGCGCTTGCTGATGAGCAGCGCGCACAGCGCCCACATCATGATATCAACGAAGCGGTACCCCATCGCTTGCACGAACAATCCCGGCAGCGCATCGGGCCCCGCCAAGGCCAGGAACAAGAAGCCCAGCGACATGATGAGAAATCCCACCTGGTAGATCAGCTGGTTGAAGTCCATGCGGAAGAACAGCGCACACGTAAACAGCACGAGGGCAGACACCGCGAAGCTGGCTGCCGACAGGGCGACCACCGGCTCGTCGTGTCCGCCCATGAGCAGCACTGCCTGCACGATGCCGAACGACAGTCCTTGGACGAACGCCGTGGCCAGAAACTTGCGCGGCACATGAAGAGGAGCGTCCAAACCGTGCGCTAGCAGATCGGGTGTCACCGGAGCGTCGCGCATGAGCAACGCCATGCTTGCGGCGGGGATGACGAGCGCCGCTGCCCACACCGCCGCCTCAGGCAACAACGTGATGCACACGGTAAGAAGGGCAGCCACCACGGTTCCCACCACGCCGTGCAGAATGGTGGTGCGCGGTCCCAGATCGCCCAAGATGCGACCCCATTCCACATGAAGGCACGCCGTGCCCGCGCCCATGAGAAGACCGCCCAGGCACACCGCCGCGACGTTCACCAGCTCCACGGTCAAAGGCGAGAAGGAAAGGATGCCGCACGTAGTCACGCCGATCGACATGGAGGCCGGCACGGCAATGCGGTACCATCGCCCTTGCGGCACAATCCTCCTCGCCTTCAGCAGCACGCCCAACACCAAAAACGTACAGGCGTACGCCGACAGCGGCACGACCCATCCAGGCAGCGGAAAGTCGAGCGCCGCGAGAAACGGCGGGTTGAAAAACGTGGTTTGGAACACAAGCCACACCCATGTCCAGAACAGGCCGAAGCCCATCGACAGCCGCGGATGCGCGCGCATCTCGCGGCGAAACGAGCGCAGCATGCCATGACGCTCTTGCCACCCCGTTAAAGCGCAGCGCGATGCGGCCTCCCCGCCGCGGCCATCCTGTACATTCGGCACGGTCAACATCGCCCCTCCCCGAGCTGCTTGATTCCGTGGTTGCATGGTAGCACAGAGCAAGCATGCGTCAGTGTCTCGCCTCTACCCCTTCCGGGGGTAGATTCGGTTTCCGGCGATTTACCACGCAAGGGGGATGGCGGGACGCGTTGGAATTTCAGTATGGTCTACGCCAAGAGCTCGGTCGCTTCCATCTTGAGCGACCGACGACCATCAGGGAGAGAGGGAGTTCCATTATGTCGAAGAATGAACGCGCCGCACGCACTTCAACAGGGGTTTCTCGTCGCCAGTTCCTCATTGGAGCAGGACTTGCAAGCCTTGGCGCCGCAGGAGCCGGCCTCGCCGGCTGCGCCCCCAGCACGCAAGCCGCCGACGAAACAGCTACCGCAAGCGGCGCAATCGACTCCGCGAGCCTCGCCGGCAACCCCTTGGGAGCCAACGCGGCCGTCGAATGGTCGTTCATGACGCCGCCGGCCGACATCCCCGCCGACCAGATCACGGGAACCGAGGACGTGGACGTGCTCGTAGTGGGCTGCGGATTCGCCGGCGCCATCGCCTCGGTCGCCGCAGCGCAGGAGGGCGCGAAAACGCTGTGCATCGACAAGTGCAACACGTACTCCGGACGCGGCGGACACATCACGGCCTACGGATCGAAGCTCGTGAAGCAATACGTGAATGAGGGTTGGTTCAAAGAGGCCGACTACGCGCACATCGTGCGGCGCCTGATCGAGTGGGCTACCGGCCGCGTGAAAGAACCGCTGCTGTGGCAATTCGCCAAGAAATCGGGCGCGTGCATGGACTGGCTGGTCGACCTCGTGGCCGAATCGGGCTTGAAGCCCACACTGTGGGCCGGCTACTACAAGGGCCCCGACTACACCGAGGAGCCCATCACGCACTTCTTCTACGACGACACCACCGACTTCGTGTACCTCGACGGCGTGTCGAAGGGCCTGGGCATGGCCGTGCTCATCCCCGCCGTCATCGAGCAGGGCGAGAAGCTGGGCGTCGAGTACCGTTACGAAACGCCATGCGCTCGCCTGCTGCGCGAAGGCAACGGGCCCGTGACGGGCGCCATCGTGGGCGAGGAAGGGTCGTACAAGCAGATAAACGCGAAGTCCGTGATCATCGCCACCGGCGACTACCTGGACGACGACGAGATGCGCACGCGCTACCAGCCCTTCACTTGGCATGCCGACAGCCGCCTGTACATCCCCTTCGGCATTTCCACGGGCGATCTGCACAAGCAGGCCATGTGGATTGGCGGGGCCATGCAGGAGTCCGAGCCGCACTGCGCCACCATCCATCTGGAGTCCGGTGCGCAAAGCTACAACTTCCTGCACGTCAACAAGAACGGCCAGCGTTTCATGAACGAGGACGTGAACACGCAGTCGAAGTCGTGCGTGAAGTCGTACCAACCCGAGGGCAAGGCGTTCACCATCTACGATGCGAACTCGCTGGAATCGTTCGCCCAGTCGTGCAACGACGGCATCTCGGGCGGCATCTCGTCCGATCAGCAGTACCGCCGCTTCGGTGTGCCGTTCGACATGGACGTAGAGCTGAAGCTGCGCCAGGCGAAGATCGACCAGGGTCTGCTGTTCCAAGCCGACACGCTGGACGAGCTGGCTGAAAAAGCGGGGATCGACGCCGAGGGGCTCAAGGCCACCGTCGCACGCTACAACGAGCTGGCCGCGAAGGGCAACGACGACGACTTCGGCAAGCGCCCGGAAATCCTGTGGCCCATCGATACGCCGCCCTACTTCGCAGGCCAACTGGTGTCCACGCTGCTGGCAGCGTCGGGTGGGCTGCGCCAGGATACGGAATGCCACGTCCTCGACGAGGAGAACAACCCCATCGAAGGCCTGTACGTGTGCGGTGCCGCAGGCGGCGAATACTTCTCGAACGACTACCCCACCATCTGCCCCGGCACGAACCATGGTCGCTGCCTGACGTTCGGTCGCATCGCCGGCATCAACGCCGCCGGAGGAGATGCCGACAAGGAGATAGCCGATCTCGAGATCGTCAGCGGCATGATGCCCGAGGAAGACCGCGTCAACACCGTGACGGCCTCGGCGAAGTAGCCCTCCCTTTCGATGCTCGGGACGCCCTGCGCATCCCGAGCATCGAATCCCAAGCCCCGCCGGTTCCCTCCCACCGCGCGGGGCTTCTTTTCGAACGCGCTACCACTCCACTTCTTCGTAGTCCAAGCCCTGCTCGCGCAGACGGGCGAACAGCTCTTCAGGGGTGACGGCTTCGACAGGAGACGCTTTGAAGTCCTTGACGTTGCGCGTGACGATGTAGTCCGCTTTGATTTTCGCGGCGCATTGGGCGACAAGGCAATCCTCGAAATCCGCCCAGCGCAAGCCGAGGGCCCGCCTTGCATCCTCCGGCGATACCCCTACGATCTGAAGGAACGACAGATTATGCTCGATCATCTCCTGGGCAGCATCGCTGCCGTGGTCCTTGCGCAGCAGATAGTAGATGTCGGTCAGCATATTCACGCTAATGTAGGTGGACGCTTCCTGGACCACTCCCAGCAGGCATACGCGGCGCGACAGCTCATAAAACGGTTCGCGTCGACCGATATGGTCGAGAATGATGTTGGTATCAAGCATCAAATCCATAGCGATCCTTCAAACGCGCTTCCCGCAGCTCTTCGTCGGACATCGTCAAAGGACGCTTCGTGTGCACCTGATCGAACGCCTCGATGCGACGGCGCAACTCATCCCTATCGGGCTTCTCGCTCTTCTCGAAAGGAAGGCCGTCGTGTTTCACGGTGTATTCGAACAGGCGCCTGACGGCCGAGGACGGCGTGTAGCCTTCACGCCGCATGATCGCGGCAGCGCGCTCCTTCATATCGCCGTTCAACCGCACGGTCATAACCGACTCCATTGTGCCTCCCATCGACGTATTACGTGTACTACAGTATAGAGGGAAGCGTCGCAACCCGCAACCGGGTTCCTACTTGTGCGCGTGGGCGCAAAACGGCACCTATGACAATTTCGACAGAGGGATTAAAGCGGTTCAAGCTGGCAATGCGGAAAACGCCTCCGCATACAGCCAGGTCACGAATTCCACCACTCGCTAAAAACCAAGTTCTCCAAAACGAACTTTGTCATAGCTTGCCATTCGGGGACAACTCGGAGCGAGGGAGCGGTCGAAACGGGAGCGAGGCGAGACAAGCCCCTAGCTTCGCCTCAAAAGCCTACAGCCCGCCTCCGAGGAAGCGGGCTGTCAATCCGTCTCGCATTATCAGCCTATAGGCAGTACCCTCCGCGTGCCGACCCGGCCACAACGGGATGGGTCTCGACGAGGTAGGTGTCAACCGAGCCGATGAACTCGGATCCATGAGCCGTCAATCGTTGGAATTCTTTGGAATCGTAGAAGCACTCGAAGGCATCCATGTCCTCGAAATAGAACTCGGCCATGCCATCGCAGGGAAGCTTCTCGCTGGAAACGCTCGCCCCGTCTACGAATCGGTCGATCACGAGGTTTTGATTGTAGCCCGCATGGCCGGGAGCAGCCTCCACCAGCTTCGCGTGAGCATAACACCACTCTCGACGGAATTCGGCCACGCTCACCCCCTCCGCTCGATTCAAGAACGACACGCGATGAACCAGGTTCTTTCCCCGCAGATACGGAGGAACCTCGCGCACCACGTTGCGGGAAAACACCAGGATGTCGCACAAGCGCTTCTGCAAAAGGACCTCGGCGTCGTCGAGAAGGGCGTTACCGGTTTCGGCATCCAACGACTGAACCCCTTCGAGCATTTCGCTGTACGTATCGAAATGAAGCTCCGAATACCCGTCGATATCGATGACGCCTCCCATAATCGGGTGACGATGCTCGTTGTCAATGACGAGATTCTGGTTGCAAACTCGCAGGTTCTTCATTCCCGCAGCAATCGGCCCGTGGATATGCAGCCAATGATGCGAGAACGATTCCTGGGTGAACTTGTCGTTCTTCTTAAGCAATCCGCACCGAACAATCACGTGCTCGCTCCCTTCGTTGGACAGGGCCCGCATCAAGCCAACCCTCACATCATGAAAACCTGGTAGGCGTTCGCGCAGTCTTCGTAGCGCTTTTTGATGTTCGCCTCGCCCCGCAGATACGTCAGCGACATCTTGGCGAAGTACCATCGTCCGTCGATCTTCACGTACTCGTTGTCATAATGGGCACGACCCACGAACTCGCCTCCGCGCTGTGCATCGTACAGATCGTCTTGGAGCGACCAATGCGAACGCGCCGTTTCTTCGCCCGTCAGCTCGATCCAATGATGGTGTCCTTGATGGCTCGACGTGACGCCGTCTGCGAACTTGGCTCGCATCGTGGCGAGCATCCCCTCTCGTCCTTCGTAGAGCCCTCCTGTCGTGTTGTTGGCGAACACGAAATCTTCCACAAGGCATGCCCGCAGGCCATCCCAGTCTTTGGCATCGAGGGTATCCCAATACTCGGCCTGCAACCGCTCGATCGCCCTCATGTCCTCCAAGTCCCCGATGCGCTTCTCAAGCTCCTCAACAGTTGCCATAACTCCCTCTTCCTAGGTCAAGCTGAAACCGCCTTCGTTGTAGATGGTCTCGCCCGTAATGAACGAAGCGTCTTCCGAAGCCAGAAACAGCGCGACGTCGACCGTCTCGCGAACTTCGCCGTAGCGTCCGAAGGGCATCTTCGCCAGGAACGCAGCGCTCCGCTCAGGATCGTTGATCGTTCCGGCGGCAATGCGCGTTTTGGATGTGCCGGGAGCTATCGCGTTCACATGAATGCCGTACTTCGCCAGCTCGAGCGCCATCACCTGCGTAAGCATTTTGACGGCGGCTTTCGAGGGGCAATAGGGAGTGATGCCGCCGATGGTCTTGCGGGAGCTGTTCGAGCTCGTGTTCACGATGTAGCCCTTCACGCCAAGCTCGACCATCGTGCGCGCAACAGCCTGGCCGACGTAGAATTCGCCGTTCAGATTCGTGGCCATCACATCGAGCCATCCCTCCTTGCTGCACTCCAGAAACGGCTCCCGATGGCAGATGCCGGCATTGTTCATCAAAACGTCGATACGCCCGTATCGATCGATGACCTTCTGCACGCTTTCCTGCACCTGATCGTAGTCGCGCACATCGCAGTGCACGCAGAAAACGTGATCGTTGCCCCCGAACACCTCTTCCATCGTATCGTCCTCGATGTCGAAGATGGCAACCTGGGCACCCTCCTTCACGAGTTGCTCGACCATGCCGCGCCCAAGACCGTTGGCACCGCCGGTTACCAGGGCTATCTTGTCAACAAACCGCTCTCTTTCCATTGTCGTCCTCCTAATCTAACGCACAGCTAGAGGCTCTGCCCACCATCCTCGAAGATGATTTCCCCCAACATGAAGGAAGACTCTTCCGAAGCGAGGAACAGCGCCGCATCCACGGCCTCCTTCACTTCGCCGTAGCGGTGCATGGGAATATCGTTCAAGAACTGCTCGTTCATGTGCGGGTTCAAACGCGTCGGCTCGCTCATGCGGGTTTTCGTCGTACCGGGTCCAAACGCGTTGACGCGTATGTCGTATTCGGCAAGCTCTTTGGCGAACTGCTTGGTGAACACGGCGATGGCAGCCTTGGATGCGGGATACGCGCCAAGGTACTTCGGTATGAAACGGAAGGTGTTCGAAGACGTGTTCACGATAACGCCCTTCGTCTTCTTCGCCACCATGGCTTGGGCAACGGCCTGCGCCACGTAGAACGACCCGTTCACGTTGGTGGCGATCACACGATCCCAAGCATCTTTAGGACAGGTGAGCATACCGTACTTCTGCCCGTCCTTGATGCTGATGCCCGCGTTGTTCATGAGGATGTCGATGCGGCCGAAGCGTTCGACGGCCTCGTCGACCATGCGGTGCACGGCATCGTAATCGGTGATATCGCACGGTATGGTATGAACGCGATCCTCGTCGCCGAACGCATCCTCTAACGTATCGTGCTCGATGTCGACGGCAACCAGCTTCTCGGCGCCTTCCGCAAGGAAACACTTGACCATGCAACGCCCGATACCGTTCGCCGCACCCGTGACCAGCACGATCTTGTTATCGAACCGAGCCATGACACACCCCTTCTCCTTAATGAGTTACCGCGAGCGCGCCAATCGGCGTGCGCCAACCCTCCCCCTTTGGCGCACGCCTTCATCGACGCAGAACGCGCCGTTACTTTGCGTCGGCCGTCGCCAGATGAAGATACGTCGTGGCACCGCCATCGGCGGCAATGAACTCGCCGTTGATAAAGCTGGAATCGTCCGAAGCAAGGAACATGACCACTGAGGCAATCTCCTCGGGCAGCGCGTAGCGCTTCATCGACGAGGCGTCCACCAGACCCTTGCGGTTCTGGCCGCGCGGCAAGGTCATCCCTGAAAGCACAAGGCCGGGGTTCACGGCGTTCACGCGTATGCCGTAGGTCCCGAGGTCGGTGGCGGCGGCGCGCGTCATGCCCATGACGGCGGCCTTGGCCATGGCGTAGCCGATGAAGCTCCCGGGTCCGAAATGCGTGCCTTGGTAGGAGCACGTGTTGACGATGGTGCCGCCGCCCGCTTCGATGATGGCGGGTGCGCAATAGTGCATGCCGTTGTACACGCCCCAGCAATCCACGTCCATGATGCGGTTCAGGGACTCGCGGGTCTCGGTGAGGACGGTGCCGTTCTGGCACATCCCGGCATTGTTGACGAGCACGTCCAGTCGACCGCTCTCGTCCACGACCTTCTTCACCAGCTCCTGCCAGGAGCCTTCGTCGGCAACGTCCATCGGAAACGCCACGGCTTCTCCGCCGTCGGCGATGATGGCAGCCTCGACCCGCTTCAATCCCTCTTCTTCGATGTCGGCCATGTACACCTTGGCACCTTGCTGGGCGATCATCTTGGCTTCCATCTCGCCCTGGCCGCCCGCGGCGCCGGTCACGATGACCACCTGACCTTCGAATTTACCCGTGCCTTCCGCTACGCGCGGCCAACGTTTGGCCTGCGCTTCGGCGTAGATCTTCTCCTCGAAAGCCTTTTGATCAGGACCCGAGACAACGGCATCATCGAAAAACTCTGCTCGCTTTGACTTCATAGCAACGCTCCCCTTCCAAAAAGGACTGCATCACGCCGAGTTCGCGATGCAGTCCGAACTTCGTCTAGTTCTGCAGCTCCACAGGCACGGCTTCGACGAAATACGTCGTGACGGTGCCGATGAACTCCGCTGCATGCACGCTCGCGCGCAACTTGAAACCGACCGTGCTGTAGCACTCGTCGAACGCGTCCATGTCCTCGAACCAGAACTCCACCATGCCTTCGACCGGCAGGTCGGCGTAATGGACGGACGCGCCTTGGACCATGCGGTCGATGACCAGGTTCTGGTTGTAGCCGCAGTACCCGCTCATCAGCTTCACCAGCAGGGAATGGGTGTACCACCACTCGTCATGGAACGTCGCGGCATCGACGCCCTCCGCGCGATCGCAGAAAGACACGCGCTTGATAGCCTTGCCGTCGAGGTAGGCGGGAACGGGCGTGTCCACCTTTTTCACCGCAACCAGCGTGGAAACGGGCTCTTCCACGAGCGGCTCCAGAGCAGCCAGCAGAGCATCCCCCGCTTCGTCCATCGCCTGCTGCATGTCGCCGTAGCTGTCGAAGAACATCTCGATGAAGCCGTCGATGTCGATGGCGCCGCGACCCAGATGAGAGCGCTGCTGGCGATCGGTCACGAAATCGATCTCGCACTTCCGCAGCTGGGGCATGCGGGCGATCACGTCGCGCACATCCCCCATCATGCCCTCGCGAAACGCCTCTTCGGAAACCCCTTCTTTGCACTTCAGCAAGCTAATCCTGGAAATCATGTCCTACCCCTTCCTCAGATCGTTCGGGAATTTTAGTATCCGGCAGCTGTTGGGCGCCTTCAACAACGCACTTGAAAGTGCGCAACTCACTTATTGGTAAGATGCATCCGACCAGCACATACGCGTTTTACGCTTCAGCGGCGTCCTTGGCCTTCATCTTCTTGAAGAACATCCACGCCAGCGACAGCAGCACGAGACCGACGATGCAGAGCGCACCGAGGAACGGGAATGCAGAACTGTAGCTGCCCGTGGTGGCAAGCGCGTTGGCGGAAACCACCGGGCCGATGAACGAGGCCAGCGTGTAGCCGATGAACATGAAGCCGTAGTTCTGGCCCGCATTGCCGGGACCGTAGGCATCGGCGCATACCGACGGCATGATGGCCATGATGCCGCCGAAGCAGATACCCAGAATGCATGCCTCCACGATGAAGATCGCGGTGCTCGTTGCATTAGCGAACAGGAACAGGTGGATGACCGCCGTCACCGCAACGGCGACGAACATGGTTTGGAAACGCCCCAACTTGTCGGAAATGGCGCCGAGACCCAAACGGCCCGTGCCGTTGGCGATGGCGAAGATGCCCACCATGAGCGCGCCCGTCGCGGCATCCATGCCGGCTTGGACCTGCCCCACCAGCGACACCGTGGACAGCATCACGCAACCGGTGCAGGCAACGGTGCCGAAGAACAGCAGCAGCGTCCAGAAGAACGGAGTCTTCAGCATCTGACCGGACGTGTAGTTCTTCACGCGCTTCGTATCGCTCTCGGCCGGCGGATTCCAACCCTCGGGCTTGAAATCAGCAGCAGGCATCTTGAGGAAGCGGGACAACACGATGAAGCCGACGATGCAGAACACGCCCACGATGTTGAACGCGATGCTCACGTTGAAGTTCTCGATGATCATGTTGCCCATAGGAGCCGTGAACAACGGGTAGATGGCCATGATGGCCAGAGCCACGCCGTTGGCGAAACCGCGCTTGTCAGGGTACCACCGCGTAGCGATAGCGAGGGCAAGGTTGTAGCAAATACCGTCGCACACGCCTACCAGCAGGCCGAACGATATGTATAGCACCGGGATGGTGCTGGCAAAGCCCGTCAGGAACCAGCCCAGGCCGAAGCCGATGCCGGCAACGGTCATGATGATATGCGCAGGCGCCTTGCGCTGCAGCCATCCGCCGATGGGACCGCTCAAACCGATCATAGCGATAACGATGGTGTAGGCGAACGAAACCGACTGAGGCGAGAAGCCATAAGCTTCCATCAGGGGCTTCTGGAAGATGCTCCAAATATTCAACGACGCCGTCAGCGCACCGCACAAGGCCGCGCAGATCAGGATGACCCCGCGACGATAAGTTTTAACCGACATTGTTCTTTCCTCCTTGTTTACCTTCGAAATTGCATTCCGAAACGAACAGCGGTCCGTCTCGTGCGAAACCCTGGCTTCGCCCGGCAGTCACCTCCCTCGGTTCGCGTCGCTTCCGGTTTCCCTTCATGCACTCCGTGTCCCGCCGAGTCGCGCGCATTGACACGACGGGACACGGGATGATGCCTTACAGAAGACAGCCCACGCGGCGTCCGTCGGCGAACGCATGCTTGAGGAACGCGTTCTCGCCGCCGAGCGTCGAGCCTATCTCGTACACCTCGTCGACGAGCGACGCGGCCATGTCGAAAAACGCCGGGTCGCGCTGCTCAGGCAGCATGACCATCATGGAATCGCACGGCACCAGCTCTTCTCCCCCCTGCGAGAACCTCAGCAGCGCCCCTTGCTTGCCGAATTCAGCCACTGTGGCATCGCGTACAACACGAACCCCTGCGCGATTGAACCACGGCTCGATACGTTCTTTGTACTTGAGCGGAATCAAACCGCCCACATCCCCATCTTCGGCGACCAGCACGATGTCCTTGCCGCGCTTGCGCATGAACTCGGCGCATTGAGCGCCCTCGGCGCCTGCACCCCAAATCACGATCCTCTTGCCTACGGGGAAGAACTTCTCGCTCATCGAAGCAAGCTTGTCCGGACCGAACATCTTGAGCGGTACCTGCGCAAGCTTCGACATCATCGGGATGGTGAACACGTTCTTGCGATGTATGCCCGGAATATCGGGGATGCGATACGGCGACGAAGCGGCCACGACCACCGCATCAGGAGCTTCTTGGCGGATGAGCTGCTCGTCAACTTCGGTTTTCAGCCTCACCTCGACGTCAGACTTCTCGATCATGGCGGTCAAGTGGTTGAAGATATGCATGACCTCTTCGCATCCGCCGCTCTTGATCATGGCCGCCAGCTTGATGCGTCCGCCCAAAGCGCCCGCCTTCTCGTACAAGGTCACCTCGTGCCCTCGTTCGGAGAGCGTGCACGCGCATTCCATGCCCGCCGGACCGCCGCCCACCACCATCACGCGCTTCTTCTTCGCCACCGGCTTGGCGGCTAGTTGGCGCTCTTGACCCAAGGTGGGATTCACGCGACAGATGCGCGGTTGCGTGACCGGATCTTCGCAGCTCGCGCAACGCGTGCAACGCATGATCTCGTCGATACGCCCCTCGTCCACCTTGCGCGCGAACCACGGATCGGCCCACAGCGTGCGGCCGAGCGCGATGACGTCGGCATCGCCGGCTTCGAGCACGCGCTCTGCCAAGTTCTCGTCCATGCGGCCCGCCGTGATGACCGGCACGTCCACAGCATCCTTGATCCGCCGAGCAACGGCCGTCCACAGACCCACCCCGCGGTACTCGTCCATGAAGGGCTCCATGAACGGATCGGGTTCCGGGTACGGGAAGTAGTCGGGGCAGTAGCGAAACGGCGTGGGACCGTACCCGTATCCGGCGATGCTGATGTACTGGGCGCCGGCCTCCACGAACGCTCGGGCGTTCTCGGCAGCTTGCTCGGCCGTGATACCCTGCTTCGTGGGATGGAATTCGCGCCCGTTCAGACGGCAGCCGATGACGAAGTCGGGGCCGCACGCCTCGCGGATGCC
Source organism: Eggerthella sp. 1_3_56FAA (assembly GCF_000185625.1). Taxonomy (NCBI): domain Bacteria; kingdom Bacillati; phylum Actinomycetota; class Coriobacteriia; order Eggerthellales; family Eggerthellaceae; genus Eggerthella; species Eggerthella sp. 1_3_56FAA. Next base: position 887,596 of record NZ_GL622580.1, on the reverse strand, counting down.
TTCGATGATCTCGCGTACGATGCGCGTGCGGTTCTCGACGTTCTGGCAACCGTATTCGTCATCGCGCTTGTTCCAAAGCGGGCTGACGAAGCTGTCGAGAAAGTACCCGTGAGCCACGTGCACCTCGACGGCATCGAACCCGCCCTTCTGCAGCCGCACGGCAGCCTCGATCTGCAAGCGCTGCTTCTCGTGGATCTCCTCGACCGTCAGGCCGCGAGGGGCTTGGCACCACGGCTTGGGAACCGGCATCTCGTCCTCGGACAACGTAGAGGACGAGATCGGGGGAAGCCCGTCAGGGGTCGGGCCGGCCGAAGGGCCGATATGATGCAACTGACCGATGGTGAGGCACCCGTGCTTGTGAACGGCCTCGTTGAGCTCGATCATGCCGGGAATGAACCTGTCGTCGTAAGCGCCCAGGTAGATGCCTCCCGCAGGTTCCCACAGTATGGCCGCGACATCGATAGCCGCAACTCCCCCTTCCGCCATGTTCTCGTACATGGCGATGGCATCGCTGCCGTCGGCGGTGCAGTCCTCGTTCCAGCGCCACGACGACTGAGGAGCCTTGATCATCCGGTTCTTCAACACGAAATTCGGCGCTATCTCAATCGGAGACAAAAGCTTCTCGAAGCCTTTCATTGCAAACTCCCCTCCCTTCGTCTCGCGATTACAGCTTCAGGGCGACGGCTCGGCCCTGGCCCACCGCGTCGACCATGAGCGTGGATCCGGGTCCCTGGCATGCGCCGATGGGATACACCTCGGGGGCCAGGTCTTTCAGCTGGTCGTACAAGCTCAGGCCGGAACCGGGAGACTTGAACACCAGGATGCTGTCGGCCTTGAGATAGCGCTCTTCGCCGTCCTTGACGTACGTGATGCCGCGCTTGTCGATCGAGCGGTACTCGACGCCGGTGATCGTCTCCACGTCGTTTTCCCGCAGCCACTTAAGCGACCTGCTCTTGTACCGCGGCGGCAACCCCTCTCCCACCGTGTCCAAATCTTCGAGCACCGTGACGTTTTTTCCGCGTTTGCGCAGGAAGATCGCGCCTTGCACGCCTTCGATCTGAGCTCCGAGGACGACGCAGTTCTTGCCGATGCCCGGCAGGGCGATCTGGGAGAGCTTGTTGATGGCGTTTGCGCCGAAGAGCTTGAGCGGCTTTTCGGCTAAGCGGGTGAGCTGGGGAACCGTGGAGACGATACCCAAGTCGATGCCCGGAACGTCGGGCGCGCCGTACACGCCTCCCGTCGCGACGATGACCGCATCGGGCTTCATGGCGCGCACGAAATCAGGCGTCACCGTCGTTTTGGTCTTGATGGTAAGCCCCGGCGTCTTCTTGGCCTGAGACGTCAGCCAATCGATGAGCGCGGGGACGTTCTCGCACACCGTGCCCTTCACCATGGTGGCCAGGTTGAGCTCGAGGGCCAGGACGGATTCCTTCTCGCACAGCGTGACTTCATGGCCGCGCTCGGCGGCGACGCGGGCAGCCTCGAGACCCGCGGCGCCAGCGCCTACCACCAGCACCTTCTTCTTAGTCTCCGCAGGCACGACGGCCATTTCTCGCTCGCGCAGGAACGCCGGGTTCACGCGGCAACGGCGGTGCGGCGTCTCGTTCATGCGCAGCTCGTCGCACGTTGCGCAATGGTTGCAACGGCGAATGTCCTCGGGTGCCCCTTCCGCGATCTTGTTGGGCATGTCGGGGTCGGCCCACAGAGCGCGTGCGAACATCGCCAGGTCGATCTCGCCCTTCTCAAGCGCCGCCTCGGCCTTTTCAGGCGTTGCGAAGCCGACGCCGAACACCGGAGCCGACACGGCCTGCTTGATGGCGGCAGCGGGGGGAATGGAGAGGCCTTCGCCGTCCAGACGATCGAGGAACTGCTTCATGTCCTCGTCGGGAGACGGGTACATCCAGTAGTCCAGAGCGAACTGCATAGGAACCGGACCGTAGCCGTAACCCGTCACGCTGATGTAGTCGGCCCCGGCAGCATCGTAGAACTTCGCGATCTCCACGCCCTCTTCGATGGTGATGGCATCGGGATGCCCGTATTCCTGGCCGTTCGTGCGAACGCCCACGATGAAGTCCTCGCCGCACCGCTCCTTCACGCCTCGGATGATCTCGCATACCAAGCGCGTGCGGTTCTCGACGGACTGGCAACCGTACTGGTCGTCGCGATGGTTCCACACGCGCGACACGAAGCTCAGCAGGAAGTAGCCGTTCGCCGCGTGCACCTCGATGCCGTCGAGACCGGCCTTCTTGGCGCGCTCGGCCGCTGCGAAATAGCGCTCTTTGAACGCCTCGATCTCTTCAAGCGAAAGGCCGCGCGTGGGATTGCAGTACGGTTCGGGGCTCGGGAGCTCGTCTGCGGTCAACGTAGAAGAGCACCAGGCCCCGCCCTTGGTCTTGATAGCGGCACCGTTCTGGAATATCTGAGCGATGAGCTCGCATCCGTTCCCGTGCACGGCGTCAGCCAATTGAGAAAGGCCGGGAATGAACTTGTCATCGTACAAACCGCCCAGCGGGTAGGTTTCCACGGTGTACACGCCGCCGTCGGCATCGTCGATCAAAGTGGCAGGATCGTCGCAGATCATGCCGCCCAAGATGATGGCCGAAGCGCCGCCCTTGGAAATCGCATCGTACAGACCGATGATCCTCTCGTTGCAGAACTGGCCCGGATCCCACGACATCGCGGACGACGGCGCTTTGACCATGCGATTTCTCCACTGGTGGGTACCGATGGTTATCGGCTCTAGCAACTTCTCGTAAGCTTTCATATCGTTGATCCTTTTTCTCGTGCTTCTTCTTTACTGAAACGCAGCTTTTTTGACGGAAGATCGCAGGCTCCTATGCAGACGGCAAGGCAACCGGATAGGTTTCGGTCAGGTAGGTGTTGATCGCCCCGATGAACTCCGAGCTGTGCGCAGAGGCGCGCGCGAATTCGGGGGAAGCGTAGTACTCGTCGAACGCTTCTTTCGTTTCGAACCACATCTCCACGACGCCTTCTACAGGAAGCTCCTCGTACGGAACGGATACGCCGCCGTCGATGCGGTCGATGACGAGATCCTGGTTGTACCCTACGCACCCGGGAACGGTCTGCACCAAGCGGTCGTGCACGTTCCACCATTCTTTGACGAATTGCTCGGAAGTAACGCCGTCGGCGCGACCGAGAAACGACACGCGCTTGATGAGCTTCCTGCCGCGCAGGTACTCCGGGATCCGAATGACTTCGCGCTTGGCCAGCACGAGAATTTGGCAATGGGGGTTGGCGAACATCGGGACATCGTTCGCTCCTTCGCCGTGCAGCGACTCCACGCCCTCGACCATGTCGCCGTAACTGTCGAATTGCAGCTCGGAATATCCGTCGATAACCACCGAACCCTGTCCGATGGCATGGCGATGCTCGGCATCGACTACGACGTGCTGGTCGTACTTGCGCAGATTCGCCATCTTGCTTGCGATGGGGCCATGGACGTTCAGCCAGTAGTCCTTGAACTCCTCCATGCCCATGCCGTCTTTTTTCTGCATCAATCCGCATCTGCTGATCATGGTGATCACCCTCCTTGAATCGAACGTGCAAATGGCCCCGTGTTTCGGCAGCTCCCCTGCGCCTCGCCTGCATGAGCATCGCCGCTGTAACCACCGCCTACGAACTCCGCATAACCGCATACTATGATCATTTGAAATCAGCCTCAATAACGCACTTTAAAGTCATAAGGGCACTTATAAGTAAGCGGCAACCCCCTGCCAAAGCCTCCGATATCAAGCCTTTGATCAGCGGTTTCGATACATTTCCATGAAGAGGCGATCGCAATCGCCGCTACAGCAATCCACCCATCCTCGCCATGGTGAGCACGAGCACGAGCACCGCGGTCGCAACCAGCACGTACGGACCGTTCCACCGTAGGCTGACCTTGATCGGCGATTGCCCGACCATGTCGGAAACGGCCACGACATTCGCAGACGCAGGGCAAAGCGCATTCCCCATCGCCCAGCTGATCGACAAAACAAGAGCGAGGTAGATGGGCGAAACGCCCCATTGAGAAGCGCCCATCGTCCCTCCCACCACGGCAACGACCGCAATGGGGTGGATACCGACCGCCGACGTCGCAAGCGTGATACCGATGATCGCAACGGTCAACAACAGCACGCTTTGCCCCGTCATATGCAAAAGAGATCCGACCAGAGCATCACCCAGATGGGAATAGCCGATGCTCTGCGCGAAGAACCCAGCCCCGGCGAACAAGACGATCTGATTCTTCGACTGGGGAAGCTTGTTGTTGAAGTAGTCCCCCCTGAATTCCCGCGCATACGTCGGAAGGCGCCCGATGGCAGCCATCCATGCAACGGGGAAAACCAGCGATGCCATGGCAACGACGACAATGGCGGAAAGCCCGCCCAGCTGGGACGTCGCCGCTACGGAAACAACGAGCAAGAAAGCGAACGCGCTAAGCTCGACGACCTTCCCCGCATCAATCTTGCCCGCAGGCGCCTCCGCCTCATCCGAAGAGGCCTTCGCCGCCTCATCCCTTACGAACGTCATCAGAAAACCAACGGCGCCGGCGATAAGCGCACATGCGATAGCAAAAGGAAAGAACGCCACCCAATCGACTCCCGTCAGCTGGACAACCAAAGCAATCGTTGCCGACGTCGGCGCCCATATCATGCAGGTGATGAACCCTCGGCTGAGAGCCGAAGCCAGAAGCTTTTCGTCGTAGTTGCAGCCGCTCGCACGGGACACCTCATAGGTCAACGGAACCGCCGCGATGCTGATAAGCACTCCGACGAACGCAGCCATGATGCTTACCAGCGCGTAATAACGGCTGTCGGTGTTTGCGTAACGGACGAACACCTCGCGAAGCGACTCGCCGTATCCCCCATGCTGCACAGGAATGCTCAAAAGCGGCACCAGGACGAACATGGCGATGAGGTACGAGTTTTCCCGTAACGCCTGCTTCCACACATCAAGCGGCGCTTGCGAATGCAGCAACAAAGCTATGCTCGAACCGAAAAGCAGAATCCCGATGACTCTCGACGACCCGGTCGACGCTGCAAAGCTCAGCGCGATAACGCCAACCATCAACATCAAGTTCAAATCGTCGAGCATCGACGATGCAAAGAATACGTTTGCTATCAAGCTGACGCCCAAACAAAAGGTGGCTGCGCTTCTCGTCGTGCGAACGAGACCTCTCACGTCGGTCATGCCGTCTTCTTCCTAACCCGCCCCGACTAAAAAGGGCACGGGAGGGTCGCCTCCCGCGCCCTTCTCGCTAATCGGATACCCTCTTTCCCTTGACGTAATACCCTTTCAAAAGGAACACCGAGGTCAACAGCGTTACGAGAACGGATCCTATCATCAAGTAGGTGATGGACAGATTATCGCCCGTGGCAGCGATAAGCGCCGTTGCAGCAAGGGGCGCCAAACCGCCGAAGACCGCGGCCGCGATGTTGTAAGAGAAACCGATCCCACTGTTGCGAAGCTTGGTGGGAAACACCTCAGCCGAAACCACCACGATGGCGACAGCCAAAATCGTCTGGAATACGATGAGTATCCCCAGCAAACCGATCATCAAGACGGCGTTGGTCTGCTGAATCAAAATGTAGAACACCGGATAGGACAAGATAAGGAACCCGAGGCAACCGACGATCAGGCACCTCCGCCTTCCCACCTTATCGATGAGCATGCCCACGACAGGGCAAAGCAGCAGGTTGATCGCGATAACTGACGTGTTGACGATGAACGCGCTCGAGAACGAGGTTCCCATAAACTGCGAGATATACGTCGGCATATAGGTAATCAGAATATAGTAGGTCGCGCTCGAGCCGACCAGCAGCCCGATGACCGTGATGATGGACTTCTTGTAGCGCAGGAACAGCTCCTTGACCGGCGTATGGTCCTCTTCTTTCACTTCCGCCTTCGCCTTCAGGAACTCAGGGGAATCGGGAACGTTCTTGCGCATATGCATGCCGTAAAAAGCGATCAAGATGCCGAAAAGGAACGGAACGCGCCACCCCCAATCGTACAGAGCGGCTTCGGGCAGGAGCGTCGTGACGAGCAGACCGGCAGCGGAGCCCAAAAGCAGACCGCAGCCAACGCTGAACGGCTGCCAGCTGCAGAGGAAAGCCCGGTTGTTCGGCGTCCCGTATTCCGAGATGAACGTCAGCGAAGAGCCGAATTCGCCTCCCGTCGCCAAGCCCTGCAGCAGGCGCAGCACCGTGAGCAGGATCGGCGCCAGAATACCCACCTGGGAGTACGTAGGCAAGCATCCCATGAGCATGGTGCATACTCCCATGCATAAGATCGTCAACGTCAATGCTTTGATTCTTCCGTGCTTGTCGGCGTATGCGCCGATAAGGATGCCGCCGATAGGTCGGACGAGAAAGCCCGTTCCAAAGACCAGGAAGCTGAGCAGAAGGCCGACGATAGGATCGTCGGCAACGAAGAAATCTGCGGAAATGATCGCTGCAAAATACCCGTACAGCCCGTAGTCGAACCACTCCAGCATATTTCCAAGGCTCCCCGAGAACACCGCCCTGGCCAACGAGGTTTTTTTCTTTTCAGTTGCCACCATATTTCATCCTCTCCCGAAAAAGCCCGAGACGACCGCGTCGCTCGCAATGGGTCTGATGGCGCCCTTGCCACGATGCGGCGCATCTGCAAGAACGTCGGGTTGAGCGAACGCGGACAACGCTCGCTCCGGAGGTTCCCCTTGTACCTTTCGAAATATCCGGCATGGCGGCGGCCCTCATCGGGCACGCCGCCATAAAGCTCGACTAGGCCTGCTCCATTGCGATAGGCTTCGCCTCAACCAGGTATGTCGTGATGTTGTCGATGAACTCAGCTCCGTGCGCACCCGTGCGCTTGAACGCAGGAGTTCCGTAGCACTCGTCGAACGCCTTCATGTTCTCGAACCAGAACTCCACGACACCCTCGATCGGAAGCTCTTCGAACGGCACGGACTCCCCGTCCACAATGCGGTCGATGACGAGGTTCTGATTGTAGCCTGCATAGCCCGTCATGGTCTTGACCAGCGCGGAATGCATCTGCCACCATTCGTCCTGAAACACCGCCGCACTCACACCGTCCTTTCGCCCGAGAAAGGACATGCGCTTGATCAGCTTGACGCCGTCGAGAAAGGCGGGAACCGGTGTATCGACCTTCTTCACCGCCACGAGCGCCGGGATATCGGGAGCCGCGAACTGGGCGTAATCGGCTGCAAGCGATTCCTCGAGCGCAGCCATGCCACGCACCATGTCGCCGTAGCTGTCGAAGAACATCTCCGTGTAACCGTCGATTTCCGTCGAGCCGCGATCAAACGGCGAACGCTGCTCGTTGTCCACCACCACGTTCGTCTCGCATCCCTTGAGGTAGGGCATCGTGGCCAGAAGCCCTGCGTGAGCCTGCGTCAGATACGCAGAGAACTCCTCAGCAGACAGCCCCTCTTTCCGTTTGAGCAAGTTGATTCTCGAAATCATGCCGATCATCCTTTCTGAAACGTACCCCGTCCTTGCACCGCAAGTCACTTCGAGATGCGGTTCCTACCTCGTATTCTGTTGACGCAGGGTTGTCAGCGCAATAATGCACTTATAAGTGCGCTTCTTACTTGAAAGTGAGGCAGACGGACAATCGAAGAGAACGAGGACAAGAACCGCAAGGCGGTCGGCATAATGCGAAAATTATTGAAGGCTTTCCCTTGTTTCGACAGGCGAAGATTACGCTTCGTCCGTATCTTCTTCGCCCGCGCTACCGCGCACGTCGAACGTAGAGGGGTCGAATTGCCAAATGATGCGCTCGCCGCTACCTTGTTCGGCGTCGCTCGCGGCACTGCCGTACATCAGCACGCCATCACCCATCGTGCCTTTCGTGCGTTGCAGAGTCTCTGCGGAGAATCCCCCATACGCCGCCCCCCAATCCCGAATGAAATACAAGACGTTCGCGAAGCTTACGCCCTTCGCCGTGAGAAGATAATCAACCCGAAGCGGCTTAACCTCCACGACGATACGTTCGATGATCCCCACTTGCTCCAGCTCGCTTAAATGCTGACTGAACATTTTGTGGGAGATATCGTAAGGGATGCGCTTTCTCAATTCGCTGTAGCGCGCCCTTTTGCCGGGAGCCATGCTCAGATACCACACGATAAAGGGCTTCCATTTGCCTCCCAGTATCGAAGCGACATAGGAAAGGGAGCATGAAGTTAAATCATCCATTTTCTCGAGCATACGACCTACTTCCCTCGATTAACGATTCAACGGGCAACGTGGTTGATTATAGAGAAGACGGAGGATCGCCAAGCTAGCGATTCCGTCGGCAAGAAAACCGCACTATAACCGACAAGATGCCGGTTAAGCGAAAACGCGCTCTCCGGCTTTTCTCAAAGTTCCCCATCGACCGCCGACGTCTTTTCGCCAAGCGCTTCAGATCCCCGAGAAGGCGCGAGGCGACTTATAGATGTCCACTAGGACGCAAATCAAGGCATTACCCTAAAGTAAGTATCTATAGCGAGCGCGAGCCGCGCAAGAACGCACTTGAAAGTAACCTTGCACCCGCAAGGACGGAGAGCAGCTGGTCCTGAATACGGTCGATCGGGAAAGCCGCCGACGCATAACGCGATCTTCTACACCGCGTACTCGTACATGACGGCGGAGCGGCCGAGGCGGTCGTAGAAGCCTTCGCAAACGCCGCAATTCGCGAAACCGCACGACTCGTAGAGGCTCTGCGCGCGCACGTTGGTGGTGAACGTGTCGAGGCGCACGGCTCTTTTGCCAGCCGCCCGCGCGACATCGATGCCCGCCTCCATCATAGCGCGCGCGAATCCGCGGCCGTGGTAGGCCGGCAGCGTTCCCAGCACGTGCGCCACCAGCACCTCGTCGGGCGCGGCCGCCACATGCCAGGAAACGCTTTCGTAACCGGCATCGCCTTCGCCGTTCAGCACCATGGCCGACGCGATGCAGGTCGCGCCCTCGCCGTCCTCAACCAGCCCCACGTACACCTCTCCCGCATCCACCGATGCGCGCAAAAACGCCGACGACGGGTGCACGTCGTGCTCCCAGCACACGTCGAATTCCGTACCGCGCATCCCGTCGATCATGTTCGTGTAGAAGTCCAGCACCTGGTCGAACTCGTCGGCTCGCGCTCGCCGCACCTTCAGCATCGGACGTCCTCCCCAATCGCGGTTGTTCTTCTGCGCATACGATACCAGAGGATCCCCCGCGATCCGTCGACCGTCGCCCGCATCCTGCCGAATTCAGCGCGCACGCTCCAGCGCCGCAGCGGTTTTCGATGCCCATGCGTAATCCGGAAGATACGGTCCCAAAGGCACGCCCTTCAAGGCGGAATCGCCTTCGAGCAGCCGGTAGTAGTCGCACTCGATCATCGAAGACCGCACCGAAAGATGGTTGCGACGGCGCACGACCGTCTGCTCCGCGCCCACTTCCCGCAGCGCCTTCATCATGTCCGCAATGATGGTCTGCAGCATCTTCTGATGCGAGACGTCGTAGTACACGTTATCCCATAACGCGCGCGCTATCTGCACGTTCGACGCTCCCGCGCCGCGCCGATCGACAAGGAAGGCGAACAGCTCCTTACTCTTGCTGCGCTTGAAATGCACCGGCACGTCGCATGCGTACACCTCGAACCCCCCGAACGTCTGCACGCGCACAAGCGCTCGTTCGGCAGGCGCTCGGCGTTCTCTCGCATGGGCGATCTCGCGCTCCAAGTCCTCGACGGAAACTGGCTTGAGGACGTACCCGTCCGCATGGATCCTGAACGCGTCGACAGCGTAATCCGCATACCCGGTCACGAACACGATGGCGCATCCGGGGCACAGCTCGCGCACACGTTCGGCAAGCTCCAACCCGTCGGAATCTCGCAAGCTGATATCCAGGAAGGCGATGTCCGCGGCAGCGCCCTCGAGGAACGCGCACGCTTCCGCAGCCGTCTCGAACAACTCCGGCGCTTCAACGCCGTCAATGCACGTCAGCTTCTTCGCCAAGGCATCCAAAGCGATCCGCTCGTCGTCCACCACGATAGGCTTGATCATCGCGAACCTCCGTCCTCCTCATAGGGAACCGTCATCGTCACGCTGGCGCCGCCGCCCGCTTCGTTCTCCACGCGCATCGTGCCGCCGCAGGTCGCGGCGACGCGGGCCGCGACGTTCGCCAGCCCGACATGGTTGCGCGCGGACGCTTCGCCCGGCGGCCGATTGTCGGGTATGCCGACGTCGACGCCCTCCTTGAACCGCGCGATCGAGCGCTCGTCGAATCCGGGGCCGTTGTCGGTCACGCGCACGACGAACGACCGCCCCTCGCGCCACGACGAAACCTTCACGACGCCCTCGCCAGCCCGCCGGGAAGCGCCGTGCTTGATGGCGTTCTCCACCAGCGGCTGCACGCTTAACGACGGCACGAGAAAATCGTCCGCGCGCACGTCGTACTCCACCTTGATGGAAGGGTACCTCAGCTGCTCGATGGCCACGTAGTGGGCCAGGTGCTCGAGCTCGTTTCGGAAAGACACCATCTGCGACCCCATGAGCGAATCCATGTTGCCCCGCAGATAACGCGCGAAATCGTTGGTGGCGCGCGCCGCGACCGGCGGATCCTCCTCGCACAGGTACTCGATGGTGTTCAGCGCGTTGAACAGAAAATGCGGCTGGATCTGCGATAGCATCACAGCGATGCGCGATTGCAAAAGCTCGGCCTCCATGCGATGCGCGCGTTCCGCCTGAACGATCTGGCTGCGCGCGTAGGAGAACAGCGCAACGAAGCGCACCACCACGGCGCACAGGATGCCGGCGCACAGCCACAGGCCCGTGGTCACCCCGCCGAACAGGAACGACAGCCCCTCCACGACCGATCCGATCGTGCACGGGATCACGACCAGGGTCGCATCGACCGCCATCCGGTCGCGGCTCTCGCGCGCCTCGACGGCAAGCGCCAGCGCGGCGAAGAAGACGCCTATGACGAACAGCGGGATGATGACGACGTTCGCCTCGTACAGCGACGCCACCCCCGCGAGCCTCAAAACGATGCACACTCCCAGCATCAGGGACAACGCCGCCAGCAGCAGCGTGGCCAACCTGCGCGGGTATCCCGTGGCGCGCGAAGCGATGAACGACAGCTGCAGCAGCGCCAGCACGTCTTGCGCCAGCAAGCTCACCGTGGTGGTGAACGCAGGGAACGGGATGAGCAACGTGATGTAATCGAAACAGAAGAATATCCAAACGCCACCGATGAGCACGTAGAAGGCGAATCGCAGGCCGCCCGTTTCCTTTGGAACGCCGATAAGATAACCGACGCTGGCAATGAGCAGCAGGATCAGCCCCGCGATCAGCACCAGGATTCCCGAAACGAACATGGGCAGATGGCTGGCGACCGAGGCGACGAACAGAGCATCGGGCTCACCCGTGCACAGGCTGTCCAAAACGATGACGTAATCGCCCAGCACGCTGTAGGATGCCGCGCTGGAAAGCGCGATCTCCACTTCGTCACGTGTCGAGATGCCTGGCGAACGGAACCCGATCCAGCCGAGCAAAGGCTCGCCCGCAGGCTCCGAATCGCCGATACCGTCGAACGAGAACACCGTCTCGCCGTTGACGCGCACCGTGCACGCCGTGCTGCTCAGGCGCATGTTGACGAGCTCGCCTGCGGCGACGTCGTTTTCGAGCGTTCCGCGCACCGTCACCGCTTCCACGCCGATGCCCTTCGCATCAAGAGCTTGACGAGCCGCGTAAGGCCGCTCCTCGCCGCCGTCTACGGCGTACGACCCGCTCAGCGCCATCGGCTTCACCGCCCCTGCAACGGCGTCGGCGCATACATCGTCTGCCGACACCCGCTGCAAAGAGCTCGCCAAAGCTGCCGTCAACAAACCGAGCAGCAAAACGACGCACAAACCTGCGATCGCTCGGCGCGGCTGCTCGCGAAGCGTTCGCCGAGCGTTTTGCAGCAGGGCTTCACCTGCCTGTTCGTTATCCTGTTCAGCCATTCGCCCGTCCCCGCGTCGCGCTCTTATACGAGCACGACGTCAAGCAGCCTGCCCTTCCGCCGAACCGGTGGGAAGAATCTCGAGCTTGACGGTCACCGTCGACCCGCGATCGACCTTGGTGCCTGCCGCAATGCTCTGCTCGACGACCATGCCCTCTTCCTCCCCGGCGAACTTGCATGCCAGCCCTGCGCTTTCCAACACGCCTTGCGCCTGTTCCAGTGTCAGAGTTACCACATTCGGCACGGCCACCTGCTCGGTAGGCGCGGGAGCGGCTCCCTTCGAGAGGGTAATGGTCACCTTCGTGCCGCTGACGCACTGAACGCCTTCGCTGGGATTCTGGTACATGACCTTGCCGGCGGCGACGTTTCCACTGTACGCCTCGATGATGTCCACATTGAACGACGCCTTCTTCAAGGCATCGAATGCGCCGTCCCTATCCAATCCGATCACGCGGGGCACGATGGCGAAGTCCTTGCCCAACGCCGCGGTGAAGCTGACGGTCGAACCCTCTTCGACCTCCGTGCCCGCGGCCACCGACTGCTTGAATATCGTTCCGGGCTTCGCGTCCTCCGAGTACACCGGGTCTTCGGCCTTCGACACCAGCTTCAGCGAGGCCAGCACGTCCTCCGCCTGCGTTTGCGTCATGCCGATCAAGCTGGGCACCGACACGCGCTTCGCGGGCTTGTCCGATCCCTTCGAAACCGTGATACCGATGGAGCTTCCCGCCTTCGCCTCCGACTTTGCCTTCACGCTCTGGCTGATGACGGCGCCGGCGACCACCGTTTCGCTCGCCTCCTCCGTCTCCGTTCCCACGGCGAACCCGGCGTCCTTGATGACGCGCTCGGCGTCGTCCTTCGTCATGCCCACTACGTTCGGCACCGTTTTGGTGGCGTTTTTCTTGTCGTTCACCTGCTCCTTTTTCGCGTTGTCGTCGTCGGTTTTGGTCGAGGTGTTGCTGCAACTGCACCCGACCAGGCCCAACGCGCCGAAGGCCATCAGCGCGGCAATGCAGATCGCCGCGATCCGGCGCGCGCGCTTCAGCGCGAATGCGCTCGCGCTTTCCTTCTCGCCGTGCATGCTGAATCCGCTCATGTAAGCTCCCCTCCGTCGGCTAGCCAACGCTCACCGACTCGATCGCACCGTTCTGGCCCGTCTTCACCTGGAGAACGATCTTCTTGTCATCGTCGGTCTGCTCCCAAGAGCGCTCGTACGAAAGCGCGATGGTGCCGTCACCGGCGGCCATCCCCTTGAAGGAGAACAGATGGCTGCCTTCCGCGCCTACGCGGTTCGCGTCCTCGGTCGGATACGCCTCTTCGGCGCTGATGGATTTCTCGGTGTACAGCGCCAGCGTCGAACCCTCGATCGCCGACGTCCAGGAATACCCCGTGGTCGCGTTCTCGTCCAGCACGACCAGCAGGTTGGATTCCGCGTACATGACCCAGCCGCCATCGAGGTCGATCGTGGTTCCCTCGTCGGTTTCCGCGGGAACCGGCTTCTGCGCTTCCTGCTGCGTCGAAGAGCAGCTGCACCCGGCCAAGCATACCAGCAAACCGCAGGCCAGAGCGATGCTTGCAAAGCGGATCAGATGCTTCATCGATCCCCCTCTTTCTTGTCGGGAAACGGTATTCCACCAGCATATCATCTCCATTTCAATGCAAGCACACCAGGTCAACACCATAATTTGCATCCTGGTTGAAAAGCGGGAGACGCTTTGGAACCCGCGGATCAACCCGCGAGAGAAGGATTCTGCCAAGACGGTGCCGCACGCTTCCCGCCACGCCCGTTGCGGCTGCGGATCCATAGAAAAAGCCCGCCTCCGAAGAGACGGGCTTTGCAGAAAACGTGCTGTTCGCGAATGCGAGCGGCTGTTCCTAGCGCTTCGAGAACTGCGGGCGCTTGCGTGCCTTCTTGAGGCCGTACTTCTTGCGCTCCACCATACGGGAGTCGCGCGTGAGGTAGCCGGCCTTCTTGAGCTCGGCGCGGTAGTCGCCAGCAGACAGCAGCGCGCGGGAGATGCCGTGGCGCAGCGCGCCGGCCTGACCCGAGATGCCGCCGCCGTTGAGCGTGGCGATGACGTCGAAGTGATCCGTCGTGTCCGTGACCTTGAACGGCGTCAGAGCGTAGTTCACGAGCGCTTCGCGACCGAAGTACGCCAGCGCCTCACGGCCGTTGATCGTGACCTTGCCGGTGCCGGGAACGAGACGTACGCGAGCGACGGCGTTCTTACGACGGCCGGTGCCGTAGTACAGAGCTTCACCTGCCATTGTTTAACCCTCCATCTTGATCTCGCGAGGCTGCTGAGCCATGTGCGGATGCTCCGCGCCGGTGTACACCTTGAGCTTCTTGCCCATGGCGCGGCCGAGCGTGTTCTTCGGCAACATGCCCTTCACGGCGTGCTCGATGACGCGCTCGGGATGCTTGGCCATGGCCTCTTCGAAGGTCTCGGACTTCAGGCCGCCCGGGAAACCGCTGTGGCGGTAGTAGCTCTTCGTCTGAGCCTTCGTGCCCGTCACGCGGATCTTGTCCGCGTTGATGATGACCACGAAGTCGCCGGTGTCGACATGCGGCGTGTACTGCGGCTTGTGCTTGCCCTTGAGAATCTGAGCGGCCTTGGCTGCGACGCGACCGAGAACCTGGTTCTCAGCGTCGATCAAGACCCATTCGCGCTCAACTTCGTTGGGCTTCGCGTAATACGTCTTCACTATCTTCCTCCAAAAATCTTGTCCTACCCCGCCGTGCGGGGCGGGTCTCCGTCGCCTGTTGGCGGCTCGAACGATGCCGGGCCGACCGCGATGCGGCGAATGATCGGTTTCAAAAGTGCAGGTCGATCGGATGCCGGGTTCCTACGCCGACGCGCAACCTCGGGTCTGGACTCCCTCGTTCGCGCTTCCGCTTCTCGCTGCATGCACGGGGCTTTCGAAAGCGAACCTTTGCATTGTATACGGGTGTTTCGCCAGAAGTCAACGGAAATCCTCCACGTTGCGCGCGATCTGCACAAAGAGTCCGAAGTCCCCAAGCCTCCCAAGCCCCGCCAGCGAACGAATGTTTCACGTGAAACATTTGGGGTGGGACGCTGGGGCGGGCGGGCGCGAAAAAGCCCTGCGCCGGGAGGGAGGTGGCGCAGGGCTCGGGGAGGGTTGCAGGCTGAGCGCGCCCGCGAGCGCCGGGCGCTTACGCGCCGGCCAGCTCGTGACCCAGCAGGTAGCCGTAGGTGATGCAACGGCCATGGCTGTTGCCGGCCACGTTGATGGGATAGTCGACAGCGCAGATATCGCCCTGCACGTTGCCAAGCGCGTACAGGCCCTCGATGGGCGCGCCTTCGGCATCGAGGCACTGGAAGTCGTTGTTCGTGCGCAGGCCGCCGGGGATGGCCAGCAGCGCGGGACCGACCTTGAGCGCGTAGAACGGGCCTTCCTTCACCGGGGTCAGGAACACGGGCTTCTTGTAGTAGTCGGTGTCCTCGCCCGCTTCGCACATGCCGTTGTAGCGTTCCACCGTGGCCTTGAGCACGGCCGCGTCGCAGCCGATCTGCTTCGCCAGCTCGTCGAGGGTATCGGCCTGGTAGGCGTTGCCCTGCTTGATGTACTCGGGGATCTGCGTCTCGAAGTACTGGGGAGCCAGCTCAAGGTCGCTGCCGTAGGGGCGGAACGAGTCCCAGAACATGCCGCCGCCGTACGGCAGGCCGTTCACCAGGTCGGTCTTCCAGTTGGCATCGAAGATGGACCACGCTTCGCCGTTCGGCTGGCGGTTGATGGCCAGCGACTTGCCCTGCACCCAGGTGTCCTCGCACATGAAGCGCTCGCCGTTGTCGTTCACGAACAGGAACGGGCCGTGGAACCAGCAGAACGCCTGCGGGTGCATCATCGTGGGCAGCGGCAGGTCCTGCAGCTGCGCGCCAACCCACATGCCCATCTTGTGGCCGTCGCCCGTGTTCACGCCCACGGGCGTGTACTGGCTGCGCGGCTGGCCGTACTCGGCGCAGATGGGGGCGTACGCCTTGCACATCTCGAGGTCGCCGCCGATGTCGCCCGTGCACAGCACCACGCCCTTGCTGGCATTGTACTGCACGTAGCCGTCCTTGCCCTCGCAGATGCAGCCGGTCACCTTCGTGCCGTCCTTCACCAGCTGCACGGCCGGCGAATCGAACACGAATTCCGCGCCGTCCTTCACGGCGTCGTTGTAGCACAGCTCGGCGCCGGCGAAGCCCGTCGAGGTGAGGCCGGCCTCCTCGGGGATCATGAGCATGTGGTAACCCGGCTGCTCGGCGTACACGTCGTCGTGGCTGTAGAACGCGCCCACCATCGCGGAGCCGCCCACGGCCTCGGCCTTGGCCAGCAGCCAGTTGGACGCCTCTTCGGAGCTGTTGAAGAACTTCACGATGAGGTCCTCGTTCGCGCGGCTCGCGCACTGGGCGATCCAGTGCTGCTTGGCGTTCACCTTGTCCACCTCGATGCCCAGCTCGTCCATGTAGTGCGAGTTGATGGCGCCGAAGCCGCCGCCGCGGCCGTTCCAGCTGGACGTCTTCTCGACGACGGTCACCTTGCCGCCCTTCTCGGCCGCCGCCGCGGCGCACGCGCAGCCGGCCAAACCGGCGCCGATGACGAGGATGTCGGTGTCCACCGTCGACGTGACGTCGGTGATGGGATCGGGAACCACTTCCCACGCGTACTGCGTCTCGCCGCCGGCCGCCGCGCTTCCGGCCGCGTCGCCGCC
>NZ_GL622580.1:867364-870439 GCF_000185625.1 Eggerthella sp. 1_3_56FAA | reverse complement strand
GCCTGCGCTCGCCGCGGGCGAGCAGCCGGCTAGGCCCGCGCCGGCGGCGACGGCCGCGGTTGCGCCCAGGCCCAGGAACGCACGGCGGGACAGCCCGTTCTTCATGATGTCGGTCATTGGAAACCCCTTCCCTCGATGAGCGGAATCCCTTGTTCCGCATAGCCCCATCCTGGCCGAACGGCCGCGCGCGGACATCTGGCGAAGCGGCCCATTTTCGCCGAAACCCGCAACATGGGCCGTTGCGGCCCATGCCTCAACCAGGGTTCCCGCTTGCGCTCCCCCGCCTGTTTTGCTAGGTTTGAAGCGACGCGACGAGGGATGGGAATGGGGAGCGATGCGCACGAAACCGCAGGATGACGACCACGTTGGCTTCTCCGGCTGGCGCTTGCTGGGTTTGGGATTCTGGCAAGCCTGGTGGATGATCAGCATGTGCACCGACGTGCTGCTGCCCACCACCGACCGCTTCCCGTTCGCGGGCAACACCACGCTGTGGGTGCTCGTGCTGACCACCGTGGGCTACCTCGTGGTGGTGGCGCTCGCACGGCGACTCTCGCCGTTCCTCACGCATCGCGCAAGCTTCCTCGCTGCGGGCGGCCTGACCGCCGCGGGCACCGTGACGCTGCCCATCGCGCTGACGCTGGGCTCAGGAGCCGCGGGGTTCACTTGGTTCCTTGCCGGCACCGTGTCGCTGTCGCTGGGCAACGCGCTGCTGCTCATCATGTGGGGCGAGCTGTGGAGCGCGCTGGCCACCGGACGCGTCGGGCGGCACCTGTACGTGTCGTACACGTTCGCGTTCGTGCTGTTCTTCGTCGCGTACGCGCTGCCCGAGGCGGCGGCCGTGGCGTTCACGGCGGCGCTGCCCATCGTGTCGGCCGCGGTGCTGGTGGCCTGCAAGCGCGAGCCGCGCCGCGAGCCCTCGGTGCTGCCGCTCGACGTGCGCACCATCCCCGTGGGGCGCATTTTCGCCTGCATCCTCGTGATCAGCATCGTGTACGGGGCCTCGCAGGGCATGGTGAACACGTTCGCCGAGGGCGATGCCGCGTTCACCGCGAAGGCGCTGCTGCTGGCGGGCTGCGCGCTGGCCGCCATCACGCTGTCGATGGTGGTGGCGCCCTCGGCCGCCGAGCCCATCGCGCTGTACCGCCCCGTCATCCCCGCGATGGTGGCGGGGCTCATCCTGCTTCTGCTGCTGCCCGCGCCGTACCGCTTCCTGGGCGCGGGGCTGGTCATCATGGGCGTGTACTGCCTCGACATGTTCATGATGCTGGTGTCCACCGACGTGGCGTTCCGCGGGCGCATACCCGTGGCGCTGTCGTTCGGCCTGGTCATCCTCTGCGCCCGCACCGGCACGCTCATCGGGTCGTTCGCCGCGGACCAGCTACTGAACGCGGCGCTGTGGTCGGAGGCGCTGCGCTCCGAGGTGTTCCTCGTGGGCGTGCTGGCGCTCGTGCTGGTGGGCATGCTGTTCTTCACGCAAACCGACGTGCAGAAGCTCTACGCCACCTCGCGCGAGGAAACCGCCGACGCCAGCCTCGAGCAGAAGTGCGCCGCCATCGCGCGGATGTGCCGCCTGACGAACCGCGAGGCCGAGGTGCTCGTGCTGCTGGCCCGCGGGCGCACCGTGCGCTATATCTGCGACGAGCTGTCCATCGCGCAGGGCACCGCGAAGCACCACGTGAGCAACATCTACCGCAAGG
The DNA here is from genome assembly GCF_000185625.1 of Eggerthella sp. 1_3_56FAA. NCBI lineage: Bacteria > Bacillati > Actinomycetota > Coriobacteriia > Eggerthellales > Eggerthellaceae > Eggerthella > Eggerthella sp. 1_3_56FAA. The sequence continues at coordinate 868,742 of NZ_GL622580.1, read as the reverse complement.
TGGGCGTGTTCGACCGCCAAGGGCTGCTCGACACCATCGAGCAGGGCGGCGTGGGGAAGCCGGGCTGGGAGTAGCGCCGGGCGCTAGGACGCCGCCGGCTCGTCGCGGTAGAACGCGTAGGTGCCGCCGCCCGCGCGCTTGGCGCAGTACAGGGCCTTGTCGGCCTTGCGGTACAGCTCTTCGTACGTGACGCCGTCCTGCGGATACAGGGCGATGCCCAGGCTGATGGACACCGGCCCGTGGTCGTCGTCGGAGGCCTCGGCGGCCTCGCGCACCGCCGCGCACATGCGTTGCGCGACGGCCTCCACCATGAGGTGCGACGAGATGCCCCGCAGGCACACCATGAACTCGTCGCCGCCCACGCGTCCCACGAGGTCGTCGTCGCGCACCGCGCTGACCACGCCCGCCACCGACTCCACGATCACGCGGTCGCCCGCCACGTGGCCGTAGCGGTCGTTCGTCGTCTTGAAGCGGTCGAGGTCGGCCATGATGAGCGCGTGCCCGTGGTCGACTTCGGACCGCTCGATGATGCGCGTGCAACCGTCCTCGAACGTCGCGCGGTTCAGCACGCCCGTGAGCGCGTCGCGCTCGGCCCGCGCCTTTTGCACCAGCTCGCGCTCGTGCCGCTCGGTGGTGTCGCCGAACGCGACGACGGCGTACACCGGACGGTTCTCGCCGTCGAACACGAGCGAGTAATCGACCTGGTACCAGCGGAACCGCCGCGTGTCGAAGTCCCGCATGCGCAGCATGACGCCCCCGCGCGGCACGCCCGTCTCCATGTCGCGGTACAGCGACCGGTACAGCTCCACGTGCTCAGGCGCGATCATGCCGGCGGCGATGGCGCTGTCGGGCACGTTCACCATGCGCGCGGGCGCCGTCAGGTAGCCCTCCACCGCGCCCTGCATGGTGAGCGCGCGGTCGGCCAGGTCGAACGTGGCGATGTTCTTGCCGCTCATCTGCGCGGCGATGCGAAACGCGTCCTCGCTCATGCGCAGGCGCTCGGAGGTATCCATCCACGAGCTGACGTCCAGCACGAGGCAGGTGACCGTGCCGCGCCGCGCGTCGTGACGGCACCGCGCCATCGTCCACAGCAGCGTGCCGGTTGCCGTCTCCTGGTTCACCTCGATCTCGAAGTCCGTCTCGCCTGCCTCGATATGCGCGCGCAGCTGGCCGCAGAACGCGCGCCAACCGTGCGAGTTCCGCACGTCGAGGGGGTAGAAATCGTCGGGGGATCGACGCTGGTAGCCCAGCAGGCTGAAGAACTCGTCGTTGGCGTACAGCGGCTCGACCGCGCCCGCCTCGTATCGCACGCGGGCCATCCCTGCGGGGATTTCGGATTCGTCGATCGTATCAAAAAACAGTTCGCTCATAAAAGTAG
>NZ_GL622580.1:853404-866774 GCF_000185625.1 Eggerthella sp. 1_3_56FAA | reverse complement strand
GCGCCCCGACGCCGCCGACCGGCGCGAGGCGCTCGGCCAGGGCGCGCGCGAGGCCGCTCGTGAACAGCGCGCCCACGACGGAGGTTCCCAGCACCGACCCCACCTTGCGGAAGAAGCCCGTCGCCGCCGTGGCCATGCCCACGGCGGAGGCCGGGAACTCGTTCTGCACCACCAGCACGAGGATCTCGAAGTTCAGGCCCACGCCGAAGCCCATGACGGCCAGCAGGCCGCCGACGACGACCGCCGACGGGTCCTGGTCCACGGCAATGAACCCGACCATGCCCGCCACGAGCACGGCGAAGCTGACCACCATGAGCTTCTTGTACGTGCCCAGCTTGTTCACGAGGTAGCCCGACAGCAGCGAGGCGGCGAACCAGGCCGCGTTCATAGGCGCCACCAGGTAGCCGGCGGCGGTGGCGTTCAGGTCGTCGACGATCTGGAAGTACGTGGGCAGGTACGTGAGCACGCCGATCATGACGAACATCGTGATGGAGCTTGCGACGATGGAGATGTCGAAGTTCCTGTTCTTGAACAGCGACAACGCCATGAGCGGTTCCCGTGCGCGGCGCTCCGCCAGCACGAACAGCGCGCTCGCAACCGCGGTGGCAACCAGCAGGCCGATGATGGTCGGCGAGGTCCACGCGTGCTCGTTGCCGCCCCACAAGGTTGCCAGCGTGAGCGCGGTCACGGCGGCCACGAGCGTCACGGCGCCGCCGACGTCGAACGGCGCCCTCTCCGCGGTGCGGCGCGGTTTCGGCAGGAAGACGGCGGCGATGACGATGGCGGCCAGCGCGAGCGGCACGTCGAACCAGAACGCCCAGCGCCAGCCCACCGCGTCGGCGAAGAATCCGCCCAGCAACGGGCCGGCCAGCATGGGCACGGCGTAGGCCACGCCCATGATGCTGAGGTAGAGCGCGCGGCGGCGCGGCGGCACCACGTCGGCCACGATGGCCTGCGAGAGCACCATGAGCCCGCCGCCGCCCAAGCCCTGCACGGCGCGGCCGATCACGAGCCCTTCCATCGACGGGGCCAGCGCGCACGCGGCCGAGCCCGCCACGAACAGGGCCAGCGCGCCGATGAACAGCCCTTTGCGGCCGATGAGGTCGCCCATCTTGCCGTACAACGGCATGGTGACGGTGGCGGCCAGCACGTAGGACGTGGTCACCCACAGCATGCGGTTCACGCCGCCCAGCTCGCCCACGATGGTGGGCAGGACGGTGGCCACGATGGTCTGGTTCAGGGTCCCCACGGTCATCGCCACCAGAAGCCCCGCGAACACGGCGGCGACCGAGCGCCGCGACAGCGGCGGATCGGAAGCCGGGAGAGCCGTCGGACAGCCGCCGCCCGCGGCGGGTTGCCGGCCGCCGCCGGAGACGCTCCCCTCCTCCGCCTGCCCGTCGTTCGCCATCGCCTGCTCCGTCCTCGCTCGCCTGCGCCCTCGTCCACGGCGCCGGAGCGCCCATCCAGTCGGGCAAGCTTTGCAGAGGGGAGGAACGCGCGTCAAGGGCTGTTGCCCGCTCGTTACCGCAGGTGAGCGGTTCCGTTCAGCGCGACTCCCGCGGGGCGGGAAGCGGGCGGCATCACGCCAGCTCGTGATCGGCCGCCCACATGCGGGCGTACTTGCCGCCCGCGGCCACCAGCTCGTCGTGCGTGCCCTGCTCGAGCACGCGGCCGTCGCCGACGACCGCGATCGAATCGGCCCCGCGCACGATGGCCAGCGTGTGCGCCACCATCACCACGGTCTTGCGCTTCGCCAGCAGGTTGGCGATGGCCTCCTTCACGGCCAGCTCGTTCTCGATGTCGAGCGAGGCCGTCGCCTCGTCCAGCAGCACGATGGGCGCGTCGCGCAGGATGGCGCGCGCGATGGACAGGCGCTGGCGCTCGCCGCCCGACAGCCGGCCGCCGTTCTCCCCGATGCGCGAGGCGTAGCCTTCGGGCAGGGCGCGCACGAACCCGTCGGCGTTCGCGAGACGGCACGCCTCCCGCACCTCGTCGTCGGTGGCGCCGGGCCGGGCGTAGCGGATGTTGTCCATCACCGAATCGTCGAACAGGAACACGTTCTGATCGACGACGGACACGCCCGCCAGCACGCTTTCCGGCGCGTAGGCCGCGGTGTCCGCGCCGCCGATGCGCACCGTGCCGCGCGCGGGCCGGTAGTACTGGGCGATGAGGTTGAGCGCCGTGGACTTCCCGCACCCCGAGTCGCCCACGAGCGCGGTCAGCTTGCCGTCTTCGCACGTCAGGCGCAGCCCCTCGAACACCGGCTCGCCCTTGCAGTAGGCGAACCCGACGTCGGCCAACTCGATGCGCGATCCCGTCGCCGGCAGCGCGTCGAAGCTGCCCGCCTCCTCCGGCTCGTCCACCACCGCCTGGATGCGGCGCTTCGCGATCATGAGGTTCTTGTAGGCCGTCAGGTTCACGAAGATGCTGTTCCACACCTTGTTCATGAACAGCGGCAGCATGATGATCAGCAGGTACGGAACCGCGCCCAGCGCCCCGTCGAGGTACGCCGCGCCGCACATGAGGAACAGCAGCGGCTGGCACAGCCCCACGATGATGGACATGACCGCGCCGAGGGGGATGAGGGCCGCCTCGTACCAGAAGCTGACGTCCGAGTACTCCCGCATGCTGTCCACGATGGCCTCGTTCTTCACGCCGCCGATGCCGTAGGCGCGCAGCGTCTGCATGCCGGTCACGTGCTCGACGGTGCGGCTCGTGTTCGCGGCGCAGATGTCGCTTTTGCGGGTGCCGTAGCGTCGCACCTGGTGCCACGACAGCGCCATCGCGGGCACGATGAGCGCGAACGAGAGCGCCACGACCGCGCCGGCCGGCAGGTAGAGCCAGCAGACGAAGCCAGTGAGCATCACGGCCAGCGTGATGTCTTTGACGACGGATCCGGTGCGGTGGGTGAGGATCTGCTCGTAATCGTTCACGTTCGCGGTGAGCGCGTTGAGGTAGTCGCCGCTCGACCGCTCGGTGAACCGCGCGAGGGGGATGCGCTTGATCTTGTCGCCCAGGTACTGGCGCAGGTTGCGGCTGACCTGCGCCCCGCCGATCTGCCCGCGCACGTAGCCGTAGCCGTAGATGAGGAGCCGCAGCACGAACACGAGCGCAAGGGCGCCGGTGAATCCCAGCAGGGTGCCGAAGTCGGCCGCGCCGCTGAACACCTGCTGCATCACCAGGAAGATGAGGCCGAAGTTGCAGCCCGACAGCAGTCCCTCGATGACGGTGCACGCCACCGAGACGGAGAAGTCGCGGTTCTTCGCGAACACCGAGGTCGAGGCGGAGGCGGAGGCCGGGGCCGGGGCCGGATCCAGGGTCGGGCTCGAGGGCGCTTGCGCGGGCGCCGACGATGCGCCCTGCGGCTGCGCGGCGGCACGGTGGACGGAATCGCTTGCGGCGCGCTGCCGCGGCTCCGCTTCCGCCGCCGCGGCGCCGAACCCGAACGTGATGCGGCGCGTCCGCTCGTAGTCCGCCCATGCCTTGCGGTAGTACGGGCACGCGGCAAGCACCTCGTCGTGCGTCCCCACGGCCGAGATGCCGCCGTCCTCCACCACGGCCACGCGGTCGCAGGTGCGCACCACGCCCAGGCGATGCGCCACGATGACCACCGTGCGGCCCGCGCAGAGGTTGGCGATGGCCTCGTCGATCTGCACCTGGTTCTCGGGGTCGGCCGCGCTGGTGGCCTCGTCGAGGATGAGCACGGGCGCGTCCTTGAGGATGGCGCGGGCGATGGCGATGCGCTGGCGCTGCCCGCCCGACAGGCGCTCGCCCAGCGTGCCGATCTCGGTGTCGTAGTCGCGGGGGAGCCCCATGATGAAGTCGTCGATGCGCGCCTGCCGCGCCGCTTCGCGCACCTCGTCCAGCGTGGCGCGCTTGCCCATCCGGATGTTCTCGAGGATGCTGCCGCTCGTGAGGAACGTCTTCTGGAACACCACGGCCACGTGCGCCAGCAGGTCGTCGTAATCGAGGTCGCGCACGTCCACGCCACCGATACGCACCGTGCCCTCGGTCGCATCGTAGAAGCGGGACACGAGCTCGACGATGGTGGTCTTCCCCGCGCCGCTGGGCCCCACCACGGCCAGGCGCTCGCCCTGCTGCACGGCGAGGTTCACGCCGTGCAGCACCTCGCGCGTGCCGTCGTAGCTGAAGCGCACGTTCTCGAGCCGCACGTCGCTCTTGGCGGGAAACGGCGCGCCGCCGGCGAAGGCGGGCAGGTCCAGCAGCTCTTGCGCCTTGATCGCCCCGCTTTTCACCTGGGCGTACTTGCTGCCGATTTCCTGAAGCAGGCGAATTTCGGTCAGGTAGAGCGACCCGACGAACGCGAACAGCAGAAACGTGCTGCCCGAGATGGCTCCCGTGGAGAACAGGAAGCCGCCGAGCGGCACCATCACGAGCATGCCGCACTCGATGATGATGACGAACGCCGCGAAGCCCGGACCCGTTTTCCGCGCGATGTCGCACCACACGGCGTGCTCCTCGTCCACGGCGGACTGGAAGCGGCGAAACGACTTCGAGCCCATGTTCAGCGCCTTGATGACGCGCATGCCGCGCACGTACTCCACCATCACCGCATTCATCCGCGACAACGCCGCGCTCGCGCGCGGCATCACGCCGGCCATGCGCTTGAAGATGACGCCCATCACGACGAACGCCGCCGCGAACGGCACGAGCGTCGCCAGCGCCAGCGGCACGTTCACCGAGCACAGGAAGATGAACGCCGCGACGGGGCCGGTCAGGTACATGATCGCCTCGGTGATGTTGTGGGCCAGGAACAGCTCGAGCTTCTCGATGTCGTCCGACAGGACGGTTTTGATGGAGCCGGTCGACCGCTCGTCGAGCTGCCCGAGCGGCGCGTGCGCCAGATGGTCCACGACGCGGCACCGCACGCGGAACAGCGTGTTGTACGCGCCCTTGTGCGACAGCGCGCCCGCGCATCCGAAGCACGCGTACTGGATGCACACGCCCACCGCTACGACGAGCGCGTTCGACGTGATGACCTCCCACGTGCAGGTCCCTTCGTAGGCCGCCTTCATGATCTCGTACACGCCGTAGTACGGCACCATGGCCATAAGCCCCGAAACGAACGCGAACACGACGGCCGCGATCAAGTACTTCCGGTCGGGTCCCGCCCACTTCAATATCAATCTGATCGGACTGTTCATGCAGACTCCTTGCACCTGTGACATATCGTTCGGCTGCAAGGATAGAACACGCGAAAAGGAAGTTTGCCCACTGCAACTTCGCGCGTCCGATGCAACTCAACCGCCGTCCGATCGTCGTACCGAAGCGTTCCGTCACCGGCAACGGAGACGCCGCGATTCGAGGACGATCGCCCATCTTTTCCTTGACAGAGTTAACCGTGTATGACATTATTCGTAACGTCGTTATCGATAACATTGTTATTGATGAGAAGGGATCAGGATGTGAAGCAGGTTGAGGAAACGCGCGGTCTCGTGCTGCAAAGCGCGCAGCGAGAGTTTCTGGACAAGGGATACGAGAAGGCGAGCCTGCGCAGCATCGCGCAGAACGCCGGCGTGACCACCGGCGCGCTGTACGTGCGCTTCCCGAACAAAAGCGCGCTGTTCGCCGCGCTGGTCGAGCCCGTATCCGCGCACCTGCTCGGGCTCTTCCGCACGGGCAACGACCAGGGGTTCGAGCAGCTGGACGAAGGGCGCCCCGAAGACATGTGGAGCACCTCCGAAGACGTGATCACCCGCATCGTCGACTACATCTTCGAGCACAAGGAGCCGTTCGACCTGCTGATAAACCACGCGGCGGGAAGCGGCTACGAGCATTTCCTCGACGATCTCGTAGAGGAAGAAGTCAGCCAATCGCTCGCCTACCTGGACGCCATGCGCGAGCGCGGCCTTGCCTGCGCGAGCCCGTCCCACGACGACCTCCATGCGCTCGTGAGCGCGGAATACTACGCATTCTTCGAAATCGTTCGCCACGACACCTCGAAAGAGGACGCCGTTGCGCGCATCAAACTCATCGTCGACTTCTTCCGCCCCGGCTGGGAGAACCTCTTCGGCGGGTGATGCCGTCTTTCCATGACCACTAGTTAGCTCAAACTAACAAAAGCAGTCCGCTCGAACACCCGCGCACGACGGGCCTTCCTTCGTGCGCCCGATTTCCACCAGCCCGGCCCGACGGGCCCACCCGAAAGGAGAGCAGCATGAGCACCGAGAAAACCATCGACACCACCCGAGGCGCACGCGGGCGCGCCTCCAAGAAGAGCATCGCAACCCGCGACGTCATGACCGTCGCGGCCATGATGGTGCTGACGTTCCTCGTATGCATGGTCACGGGACCCCTGACCATGCCGTTCCCGTTCGTGTATCTGTACCTGTGCGCCGGCATCCAGATGTTCCTCTGCGCGACGTTCTACCTCGTCGTGGCGAATCGCCTGAACAAGCATGGCGTCTTCCTCGTGTGGGGCATCGTGTACGGCACGGTGCTCGCGCTTTCAGGCTACGTGTTCCTGCTTCCCTACTTCGCCGGCGTCGCGGCGATCTGCGAGCTGGCCATGATCGGCAAGGATGCGTACCGCAGCCCCGTGCGCAACACCGTCGGCTGGACCATCTGGGCGGTCGGCATGGTCATCGGCAATGCCGTGCCCGTCTGGGCTGCGTGGGACGCCTACGTGGCGAAAGCGACGACCGACGGCTTCACCGCCCCGGTTCTGACCATGCAGCTCGACCTGCTGTCGAACCCGCTGCACCTGCTGGGCGCCTGCGCCATCACCGCCGTGCTGGCCGTGCTTGGATGCCTGTTCGGCAACCGCCTGCTCAGGAAGCACTTCAAGAAGGCGGGTATCGTGAAATGAGCGGCGCCGTGCACCCTGCCGCGCCAGCCGAGGCCGCTCTGAGCGCGCCGACCCGTCGGGACGGGGCAACCCGGCAGCACGCCCGCATCCGCGAGGTCAACGTCCTCTCGTTGCTCGCGATCATCGTGTGCACGTGCGCCGTGACCTTCCTGTCCACCAGCACGATGCTGCACGTCGCGTTCACCTGCGCCCTTTTCGTGCTCATGGCCGCGATGGGCTTCGCAAGGGCCGGCGCCGGGTTTCTGCTCGCGTTCGCGGTGACGCACGCATGGCTCGCCCTCAACGTGCGTTTCGACATCGGGTTCCCCTCGCCCATGGCGTTCACCTTCGTCCTGGAGATGCTACCCCTCCTCATGCCGGTGTACCTGCTCGTGCAAGCTCCCTCGGGAAAGCTGATGGCAAGCTTGCGCCAGCTGCCCATCCCCTCCCCCGTGCTGCTCGCCGTCATCGTCATCCTGCGCTTCATGCCCACCATGCTGTCCGAGCTGGCCGACGTGCGCGACGCCATGCGCACCCGCGGCTTCCTCCGCTCGCCGGCGCACGTCTTGGCGCATCCGCTCGCAACGCTCGAGTTCGGCGTGGTGCCCATGGTGTTCCGCTCGCTCACCATCGCCGACGAGCTGGCTTCATCCTGCATCGTGCGCGGCATCGAGAGCCCCTGCGCGAAGCAGAGCTACTATGCGCACGGCATGCGGATCGGCGACGGAGCGCTCATGGCGGGGTTCGCGATCGCCTCGATCTTGATCGTGGTGGGGTGAGCGACATGATGCCGAACCACGACCCGCAGGCGCCGGCCATCGAACTCGCGCACCTGACCTTCGCCTACGAAGGCTCCGCTCCCCAGCTCGAGGACGTGAACCTGACCGTCCAACCCGGCGAGGTGGTGGTGCTCACCGGGCCCTCGGGCGGAGGCAAGAGCACGCTGACCCGCGTGGTCAACGGCCTGGTGCCGTCCTTCTACGAAGGCGAGCTGACCGGGACGGTGCGCCTGTTCGGGCGCGAGGTCGACGACATCCCTTCGTGGGAACGCGGGCTCGCGGCGGGCAACGTGTTCCAAGACCCCCGCAGCCAGTTCTTCGCGAACGAGGTGGCGGGCGAGATCGCGTTCGGGTGCGAGAACTACGGGCTCGATCACGAGCTGATCGTCGAGCGCGTGCACGGGGCGGCAAGCGAGCTGGACATCGCCCCCTTGCTCGAGGAGAAGGTGCGCCTGCTGTCGTACGGCATGCGCCAGCGCGTGGCCATCGCCTCCGCGAAGGCCATCGACCCGCCCCTCTACGTCATGGACGAGCCCTCCGCCAACCTCGACCACGAGGCCACCGAGCAGCTCGGCAACCTGATACGCGCGCTCAAGCAGCAGGGAAAGACCGTGCTCCTGGCCGAGCATCGCCTGTACTATCTGCGCGGCATCGCCGACCGCATCGTCTACCTCGCCAACGGCCGCATCGCCGACTCGTTCACGCCTGCGGAACTCGTCGCCCTCGACCCCGCGCGCATCGAGGCCCTCGGGCTGCGCAGCGCGAACCTCGAGGGCCTGACCGCACCTGCCAGGAAACGGACCTGCGCGGCCCCGCACGTGCCGCCGCTGCTCGAAGTCGAGGGGCTGCGCAAGTCCTTCGGCGAGCGGATCGTGGCCGACGGTGTGAGCTTCGCCTGCCGCCCCGGCGAGATCGTCGCCGTGGTGGGCCCCAATGCCACCGGGAAGAGCACGCTGGGAAAGCTGCTCGCCGGCCTCGTGAAAGAGGACGGCGGCACCGTGCGCGTGGAGGGGAAGAAGCTCGCGTCCGGACGGCGCCGAGGACGCATATGGTACATCATGCAGGATCTGGACAGCCAGCTGTTCGGCGAAAGCGTGCGCGACGAGCTGCTGTGCGGGCAGAAGGCAACGCCCGAGCGGACGGCCCGCGCCGACGAGGTGCTCGATGCGCTGGGCCTGGGCGCGCTTGCCGACCGCCACCCGGCAACGCTTTCGGGAGGGCAGAAGCAGCGGCTCGCCCTGGGCGTCGCGCTCATGCACGACGCCTCCGTCATCGTGCTCGACGAGCCCACGAGCGGTTTGGACGGAAAGAGCATGCGCTCCGTCGGCAGGCAGATCGAGAAGCTCGCGCACGAGGGCCGCGTCATCCTCATGATCACGCACGACGTGGAGTGCGCGGTTGCCACGTGCGACCGCGTCCTGCACCTGCGCGACGGGCGGGTCGCGCAGGACGTCCCCCTCCGCGACGCCGAAGAGCTGCTCGCCGCCATGCGGTGACCGCGCCATCCGATTCCAACGCCCCTACCCCATCGAGAAAGGGGGTGCGACCATGCACCCGGAAGAGAACGCCCGCACCCAGAAACGCCCCGAAGCCGAGCAACCCGCCAAGCGGCGCTCCGGCATGGCCTACCTGCTCCACCTGGCAGGACGCTACCGCCTTCATCTGGCGCTGTCTGCGCTGTTCAGCGTGATGAGCGCCCTGTGCTCCTTCGTGCCGTTCGTCATGGTGTACCAGGTGCTGCTGTTCCTCATCGAGGGGAACGCCGACGCGGGCGCGGCGCTCCAGTACGGCATCATCGCCGCCGTGGCCATCGTGGGCAAGTTCGCGTTCGCCATCGCCTCGGGCGCGTGCTCGCACATCGGGGCCTTCAACACCCTGTACCAGGTGCGTGCGCAGATCAGCCGGCACATCGCGAAGGTCAACCTCGGGTTCTTCGATCAAACGACCTCGGGCGCTCTCAAAAAGGTGATCATCGAGGACGTCGAGCGCATCGAGAAGTTTCTCGCCCACCAGATCCCCGACATCGTCGCCGCCGCCTGCACGCCCGCCATCATGTTCTGCTACCTGCTCACCTTGAACGTGCCCATGGCTCTGGGCATGCTGGTCCCCGTGGTGCTGGGCGTTGCCGTGCAGCTGTTCGCCATGGCGGCCACCGGCAAGCAGATGCCCACGTACCACCGGCTGCTCGCCAAGCTCAATGCGGCCATCATGCAGTTCATCAACGGCATGCCCGTGATGAAGGCCTACCGTCTGGACGCGAAAGGCTACCGCGAGTACGCCGACGCCGTCACCGAGTACAACGAGTTCTGGAAGCAGTGCACCAAGAGCCAGGGCTACTCCTACGGCGTGTTCGTGGCCATCGTGGAAAGCGGCATCCTGTTCGTGCTGCCTTTGGGCGGCGTGCTGTACCTGCAGGGCTCCCTTTCGGCCGCCGACTACCTGTTCTTCATGATCATGAGCATGGTGTTCCTGTCCAACCTCCTGAACCTGCTCACGTTCGCCATGACGTTCAACCAGATCATGAGCGGCATGGAGCGCATACAGGACATCATGGACCTGCCCGAGGCTTCCGAAGGCACGCTCGCGCTCGATCCGGCGAAACCGCACGCGGTGGCGTTCGATCACGTCACGTTCGGCTACGGCGCCGCCGAGACCAACGCGCTCACCGACGTCAGCCTCGATCTGCCCGCCGGCAGCCTGACCGCGTTCGTGGGCCCCTCGGGCGCCGGCAAGACGACCGCAGCCCAGCTCATCCCCAAGTTCTGGGAAACGCGCCAAGGCGCGGTGCGCATCGACGGGCATGCCCTGTCCGAACTGCGCACCGACAACCTCATGGATCTGGTGTCCTTCGTGTTCCAAGAAGCCTTCATGCTCGACGACACCCTGTACGAGAACATCAGGCTCGGCCGACCGAACGCCACGCGCGAGCAGGTGGAGGCCGCCGCGCGGGCCGCGCAGATCCACGACACGATCGAGGGCCTGCCGAACGGCTACGACACGTTGCTGGGAGAGAACGGCGTCAAGCTGTCCGGCGGCGAGCGGCAGCGCGTGTGCATCGCTCGCGCCATCTTGAAGGATGCGCCCATCATCGTGTTCGACGAAGCCACCAGCTTCACCGACATCGAGAACGAGCACCGGATCCAGCTTGCGCTCTCGCACCTGCTGACGAACAAGACCTGCATCATGATCGCCCACCGCCTGCACACCATCGTGCATGCGGACCAGATATGCGTGTTCGACCACGGCCGCCTGCGAGAACGAGGAACGCACGATTCCCTGATCAAGCAAGACGGCGCCTACGCCCGCATGTGGGACGCCTACACGCACCGCACGGAGAAGAAGGAGTCGCTGGCATGATAACGCTCATCAAAACCGTCCGAACCGTAGCGGGCGACAAAGCCAAGACCCTCGTGCTGCCCATCGCGCTTTCCTGCGCGGACTCGCTTTTGCACATGGGCATGTTCGCCGTCATGATCGCAGCCATCATCAACCTCGTCGCCGGCGCGTTCAACGCCGAGCTGCTTGCGTTCTACAGCGGCGCGCTCGTCGTGCTGTTCGTCGTGCGCGCCGCGCTGTACGCGACGAACTACGCCCAAACGCAGTTCCGGGGCGCGGACATCACCGCCGACCTGAGACTCTCGATCGGCAACCACCTGCGCAGGCTGAACCTGGGGTACTTCGACAAGAACAGCATCGGCCAGCTCGCATCGGTTCTCACCACCGACGTGAGCGACTTCGAGCAGACCATCACCACCTCGCTGGCGAGCTTCTTCAAGGTCGTCTGCTTCAGCGTGCTCGCATGCGCGTTCGCCTTCGCCATCAACTGGCTCTACGGGCTGATCATCCTCGCGATCGTCGTCGCCTCCCTGCCGCTTGCGCGCCTGGGCGGGCGCGCGGCAAGCAAGGGCGGCGTCCGCTATCGCGAAAGCGTCCACGCGGTCATATCCCGCATCATCGAGTACATCAACGGCATCAAGACGTTCAAGCTCTACAATCTCACCGGCCGGCGCTTCGAGCGGCTCGACCGCAGCTTCGCCGATTTGAAGCGCGAATCCATTCGCATGGAGCTGTCCATCATGCCGTTCTCGGTGCTGTTCTCCGTGGCCACCTCGCTCATCGTTCCGCTCGGGCTCGTGGCGGGCACGCTCATGTTCATGGACGGCCAGCTCGACGCGCCCCGCCTCATCGCGGCGGTCATGATCGCCGTATCCATCTCCAGCATGATGACCACGCTCGGCGTGATCTACCCCGAGCTGAACTACCTGGCCAAAGCGGCGGAGGGCATCGAGCGAATACAGGCCGAACGCCCCCTTGCGTACCGCGACGGCAACCCCCGTTTCACGAGCTTCGACGTGCGGTTCGACGATGTGCGGTTCGGATACGCCGACGGCAAGGAGGTGCTGCACGGGGTGACGTTCACGGCGCAGCCCGGGACGCGCACCGCGCTCGTCGGGCCTTCGGGCAGCGGGAAGACCACCGTCATCAGCTTGATCTCGCGGTTCTGGGATGCGAGCAGCGGCAGCGTGCGCGTAGGCGGGCACGAGGTGCGCGATATCGCGCCCGACGCGCTGGCCGAGCAGGTGGCCGTCGTGTTCCAAGACGTGTACCTGCTCGCCGATACCGTGGCGAACAACATCCGCGTGGGCAAGCCGGATGCGACGCAGGAGGAAGTGGAAGCGGCCGCCCGCGCCGCGCACTGCCACGACTTCATCGAGGCGCTGCCGCAGGGCTACGACACCCTGGTGGGCGAAGGCGGTTCCACGCTTTCCGGCGGCGAGAAGCAGCGCATCTCCATCGCGCGAGCGCTCATCAAGAACGCTCCCATCGTGCTGTTGGACGAGTCGACCTCGAGCCTGGACGCCGACAACGAGCACGAGATCAACCGGGCGCTCGACGTGCTCATGGCGGACAAGACCGTCATCGTCATCGCCCACCGCCTGGACACCGTGGAGCGCGCCGATCAGATACTGGTGCTGGACGACGGTCGCGTACGCGAGCGGGGCACCCACGACGAGCTGCTCGCGCAGGGCGGCTGGTACGCCCACGCCATCGCCGAACAGGAAAAAGCCCGCAGCTGGACGGCATAAGAAGCACAGGAAAGCGGGGGGGCAAAGCGCCGCGCTCCCTCGGCAACCCTCGTATCACCCCTTCGCCAACAGCTCTCTCACCGCTTGCAGGTCGCCCTCCACGACGGCTTCGGCGGCTATGCGGCCGGCTTCCACGCGAACGGCCTTGTCGCAGGCTTGGCCGATGAACTCCAGGTCATGGGTGACCACGAGCACGGCGCGGCCCTCGTCGGCCAACCGGCGCACGAGCGCCGCCACCGTGCGCATGCTGCCCAGGTCGAGCCCGCTCGTGGGCTCGTCGAACACGAGGAGGCGCTTGCCGGTGGCGATGCAGGCCGCCACGGCGAGGCGCTGCTTCTGGCCGCCCGACAGCGTGGCGGGGTGGCGCTCGGCGTACGCCGCCAGCCCCAGGCCGTCGAGCACCTCGTCCACGCGCGCGGCGTCGGGCGCCTCAGCGTCCGTCAGCCCGAAGCTCACTTCGGTGCGCACGCTGTCGGCGAACAGCTGGTAGTTCACGTCCTGGAACACCATCGAGCAGGCGCGCAGGCGTTGCTTGGGCCCTGCGGGTTCACCGTCGATCGTCGTCGTGCCCGCGCTTTCCCGATGCAGCCCCACGATGGTGCGGCACAGGGTGGACTTCCCCGCGCCGTTGGCGCCCACGAGCGCCGCCACTTCGCCCTCGCGCAGGTCGAGGTCGACGCCGTGCAGCACCTCGCG
>NZ_GL622580.1:843394-853151 GCF_000185625.1 Eggerthella sp. 1_3_56FAA | reverse complement strand
ACGGCCGCGCCCTGCGCCTTCGCGTCCAGCAGGTAGCGCCGCAGCGCCGCGATGGCCGCTTCGTCCAAGTTCGACGTCGGCTCGTCCAGCACGAGGTTCGCCGGATGGGGCGCCCACGAGCTGGCGTACGCGATGCGCTGCTTCTCGCCGCCCGACAGCGAAAAGATGCTGCGGTCGGCCAGCTCCTCCAACCCCAGCTGGCGGATGGTATCGTGCGTGCGCTCGCGTATGCGCTCCTCGGGCCACGCCATGCTCTCCAGCGAAAACGCCACCTCGCCCGTGGAATCCACGTTGAAGAACTGCGTGCGCGGGTTCTGGAACACCGAGCCCACGCATGCGGCCACCTCCCAGCTTTCGAGGTCGGCCACGTCGCGCCCGTCCACCAGCACGCGTCCCTCGAGCGTCCCCGGGAAGAACGAGGGCGCCAACCCGTTCGCCAGCCTCGTCACCGTGGTCTTGCCGCAGCCGGACGCGCCGCACACGAGCACGCACCGGCCCGCCTCCACGCGCAGGTCGATGCCGCGCACCCCCTCGGGCGCGCCCGCGCCTTCCGCAGGCGCGCGGTACGCGAAGCTCACATCGTCAAACTCGATCATCGTCTCGACCTCACTTCCCCACGCCCAACAGGCTGCACGCAAGCGCCGCCACGACCACGGCCACGCCGGCGGCCACCAGCAGCCCGTCGGACGCGCGGAACTCGATATGCGTGTAGCACGTGCGCTGCGCCGGGTTCTCGATGCCGCGCGCCACCGAGGCCATCGACAGCTCGTCGGCCACGTTCGACGCGCTCATCATGAGCGGCACGTACAGGCACTCCACCGTCATGCCCGGTCGACGCAGGAATCCGGCCAGGCTGGCGTTCACGCCGCGCATGCGCATGGCGTCCGAGATGAAGCGCCAGTCCTCGCGGATGGCCGGCACGTAGCGCAGCATCACGGCCAGCGGGATGGTCACCTGGCGTGGCACGCGCATGCGCGAGAACGCGCTCATGAACTCGTTCACGTGCGTCGTGGACACGATGACGGCCGCCAGAAGCCCGCACGGGAACACCTTGCGCACCAGCATGAAGAACGACGACAGCATCGTTTTCAGCACGCCGGTGTCCAGCTGCGCCGTGGCCAGCATGCACGCCATCATCACCGCGTACAGCCCCAGCATGCCCAGCGCGAGCCGCCCCTTCCCCAGCGCGATGCCCAGCGCCACGCTCAGCAGCATCAGGAGCGCCTCGAACCACAGCCCGGGCGACAGGAACACCGCGACGGCCCACAGCAGAAGCAGCGCAAGCTTGGCCCGCGGATCGGGCCGGAACGCGCGATCGATCATGCGGTGACGCCAGCCTTCTCGAACTGCTTCTTCAGCAGACGGCGACCCACCAGCGCGCTCACCAGGGCGCACACCAGCGTCAGCGCGATCATGCCCGGCAGCACCCAGCCCGCGCCCGTGGACACCATCGTGTCGAGGTACGCCTGCTCGGTGCCCTTCCCGGCCAGGTAGGAGGTGTAGCCCGACGGATCGATCCACAGCATGAGGTAGGACCCCATGGGGTTGAGCGAGAACACGAGGAAGCTCACGAGGTTGAGGTTCTTGTTGCGGAACCGGCCCGCGCCGGCGATGAGGTCGGCCACCACGCCCAGCACGACGAGCGCTACCGCCCACAGCCAGTACATGCCCGTCACGAACATGATGAGCCCCTCCACCACGCCCAGGATGATGATGGGGCCGTGCTTGGGCACCTTCGCCACCAGCAGCAGGTAGATGGGGCCGGTGAGCAGGGCCGCACCCGCCGGCATGAGGAACGTCAGCACGGGGTTCGGGGCGAACAGCATGCTGCCCACCATCATGAACACGAAGTACAGGGCGATGAACACGCCGCACGTCACCAGGTCGCGGGCGGTGAGCCCCTTCTTGTCGGATTGCATGGCTGAACGCATGACAGACCTCCTTCTGATTCATTTTCATGCGGAAAAGATAGCCTCGGTTAACAATGGTGTATCATACGCGGAGGGGCGGAAACGACGTCGCGCATGCGCGCCCGCGCGTCCGAACGTCGCACCGCCGCGTCCGATCGTCGCACGCGGCACGCCCCTGCGGCGCACGTCCCTGCGGCCGACCGCCGCGCCGCCGCGAGCAACCGCATGAAGGAGCAGAACCCATGGAGCACCGCCCGCCCTCGCACGACATCATCCACGCCCCGTCGCTCGAGCAGATCGGCTTCGAGGAATATGAGCCGCCGGAGGGCTTCTGCCCCCTGTGGCGCTCGTACCGGGGCGAAGGCGAAACGTCCGGCAGCTTCCACATCCTCGCACCCTCCGATCGCTGGCAGATCGCCATCCACGACTTCACGCTGCTCCACGACACCGTCATGGAGTTCGAGCTGCCCGAATACCTGAGCGTGGCCTGGTACGAGTCCATTTCGGGAGAGGAGTTCACGCCGTATCGGCGGCTGCGGGCGAAAAGCATCTGGGGATTCTACAGCGGCGACGGGGGCTGGCGCGGGCTCGTGCACGGCGGCGTGCCCGTGAAGGCCGTGTCCATCGAGGTGCGGCCCGAGATGTCGCGCGCGTACCTGGAGCGCGAGTACGACGGGCAGTTCGAGCGCGTGCGCGACGCGTTCGCCTCGCTGAGCGACGACGGCGACTCCCCCGAGCTGCGCGCGCTGCTGGCCGGGCTGTGGCCCCGCCCGGGCGACGAGCATCGCAGCCAGCTGTATTACGAGGGCAAGGTGTTCGAGGCCATGGGGCTCATCGTCGAGCGCACGAAAGCGCGCCGGGACACGTCGGGACGCGCCGTCGCGCCCGAGGACCGCGAGCGCATCCAGGCCGTGGCGCTGTACATCGACGACCACTGCGCGAGCGCGCTCACGGTGGACGACCTCGCGCGGGCCGCATGCATGAGCCCCACAAAGTTCAAGGAGTGCTTCAAGGCGGTGACCGGCTCCACGCTCACGCGCTACGTGCAGAGCCGCCGCATCAGCCAGTCCGAGGGGCTGCTGCGGATGCCCGACCTGTCGATCGAGCAGGTGGCGCACGCGGTGGGCTACACGTGCGCCAGCCGTTTCAGCGAGCTGTTCCGCCGCGAGACCGGCCTGCTGCCCAGCGAGTACCGCCGGGGACTGGAGCGGTAGGAGGCGCGGCGGCCGGGGCGGAGCCGCTAGGACGCCGCGGGCATGGGCGCGTCCTCCGCGGGCGCAGGAGCGACCGCGTCGTCGCTCGCGATCCGCCAGCCCTCGGCGCGCCGGCGGATCTCCACGAAGCGGCGGTACGTGCCGCCCTCGGCCATGAGCTGGTCGTGCGTGCCCCGCTGCGCCACCGTGCCGCCGTCCACCACGAGGATCTGGTCGGACGCTTCCACCGTGGCCAGGCGGTGCGCGATCACCACGACGGTCTTGCCCGCCGTCAGCTGGCCGATGGCCTGCTGGATGAGCTGCTCGTTCTCCGGGTCGACGCTGGCGGTGGCCTCGTCGAGGACGACGATGGGCGCGTCCTTCAGCAGCGCCCGCGCGATGGAGATGCGCTGCTTCTGGCCGCCCGACAGGCTGCTGCCGCCCTCGCCCACCACGGTGTCGTAGCCCTGCGGCAGCTCCTCGATGAAGCCGTGGCAGCACGCGCGCTTCGCGGCGGCCACCACCTCGTCGTGCGAGGCGCCGGGGCAGCCGAACGCGATGTTCGCCTCCACCGTGTCGTTGAACAGGTACACGTTCTGGAACACCATCGAGAAGTTCGCCAGCAGGCTGTCGCAGGTGAACTCGCGCACGTCGTGGCCGCCCACCCGCACGCTGCCGGCGCTCACGTCCCAGAAGCGCGCCATGAGGTTCGCGATGGTGGTCTTGCCCGAGCCGGACGGGCCCACGATGGCGCACGTGGTGCCCTCGGGTATGGCGAAGCTCACGTCGTGCAGCACCGTGCGCGCCTCGGGACCTTCGTCGTAGGAGAACGCCACGTCCTCGAACGCGATGTCGAAGCGGTCGAGGTCGAGCGCGCGCCCGTCCTCGTCGATGAAGCGCGCCTGCTCGATCTTGTCGAGGCGGTCCAGCACGTCGTTCAGGTCGCCCAGCATGTGCGCCGAGTCGGCCACGCCCTCCACGCCGCCGAAGATGGTGAACGAGAGCAGGGCGATGGCCAAGAACATCCACAGCGGCAGCGTCCCGCCGAGGCACGCCCAGGCCGCGAAGCCCACGAGGGCCACGCTGGCCAGCTTGAGCGCCACGAGGTGCGCCACGTTGAACGGCGTGAAGCCGAACTCCACGTCGACGCGGGCCTTCTTCGCCTGGGCGCACGCCGCGTACATCGGCTGCAGCGCGGAGCTGCCGCGGCCGTACGACTTCGCCGTGCCCAGCCCGCGCGCGAACTCCACGATGGCGCCGGACAGGCGCTCGGAAGCCTCGTGCGTGGCCGGCGTGAGCTTCCGGCTGCGTCGGTTGATGCCCGCCAGCGCGAGCGCCGACAGCCCCACGCCCGCCAGCGCCGCCAGCGCGCAGCGCCAGTCCATCACGGCCAGAAACGCGATGACGGCCGCCACCGACACGTAGCCGTTCACCACGGCGTCGATCATCTTCATGCCGTTCAGCTCGAGCATGCCCAGCTCGGTGGTGGTGGTCGCGAGGATGTCGCCCGTCTTCATGCGGGAGAAGTAGCCCAGCGGCACGCGCTTGAGGATGGTGCCGATGCGGATGCGCACCTCGGGCGCCACCTCGTAGCCGATGCTCTCCTGCAGACGGTTCTTGCCGTACGAGAACGCGAACCGGGCGGCGATGCACGCGACGATGGCCGCCAGCGACAGCCACACCGCCGACGGGTCGAGCGTCGAGACGCCGCGCGCGTCGTCCACCACCTGCGCGAGCATCCACGCGGCCAGCATCACGGGGGCCGCCGTGGCCCACGTCATGAAGAACGAGCACACGCAGCCCAGGTACAGGTTGCGCCGGTACGGTCCCGTCCACGCGATGATGCGCTTGAGCGCTTTAAGCATCGAGGGCCTCCTTTCGGGAAACGGCAGACCACGCCTTCGCGCACACGTGAGCCTGCCACATGGACGCGTAGAGCGGGCAGGCGGCAAGCAGCCGGTCGTGCGTGCCGTGCGCGACGATGCGCCCGTGATCCACCACCGCGATGTCGTCGGCCGCCGCCACGGTGGACAGGCGGTGCGCGATGACCAGCAGGGTCTTGCCGCGCGTCAGCCGGGCGATGGATTGCTGGATGCGCTCCTCGTTCTCCGGGTCGGTGAAGGCCGTGGCCTCGTCGAGCACCACGATGGGCGCGTCCTTGAGGATGGCGCGGGCGATGGAGATGCGCTGGCGCTCGCCGCCCGACAGCGCGTGCCCCGCCTCGCCGGCCGGCGTGTCGTAGCCATGCGGCAGGCGGCCGATGAAGTCGTCGCAGCAAGCGGCGCGCGCGGCGGCCAGCACCTCGTCGTCGGTGGCGTCGGGCTTGCCCATGCGGATGTTCTCGCGAAGCGAGCAGTCGAACAGGTAGTTGTCCTGCGCCACGAAGCTCACGAGCTGCGACAACTGGTCCAGCGGCATGTCGCGCACGTCCACGCCGCCCACGCGCACGGCGCCCGCGCCCACATCCCAATGCCGCGCGATCAGGCGCGCCAGAGTGGACTTGCCCGAGCCCGACGGCCCCACGAGCGCGCAGAACGACCCGCGCGGCACGCGCAGGCTCACGTCGTGGAGCACCTCCTCCCCGCTCTCGTAGGAGAACGACACGTTCGCCAACTCCACGCCCTCGTCGCGCACGGCCGCGCGCTGCGCAGGCTCCGGCAGCTCGGGCAGGTCGAGAAACTCGCTCGCGTCGGCCACGGCGTACTCCATCGCCTTCGCCTCGTTGAGGAACGATGACAGCTTCATGAGCGGCGCCACCACCGCCAGCGCCAGCACGAACTCCAACCCCAGCTCGGCCGGGGTGACGTCTCCCGCCAGGTACAGCGCCAGCCCGACGGGCAGCACGCCCAGCAGCGTGGTCGGCAGGATGGAGAACGCGAGGTTCATGCTGACCCAGGTGGCCTTGAACCAGCCCAGGGTGAAGTCCTTGAACGAGCGGACGGCGTTGGCGTACTTCTGGTAGGAGTTCGAACCCTGGTTGAACGCCTTGATCACCTGGATGCCCTCCACGTACTCCACCATCACGCTGTTCACATGGTTGCCCTCGGCCATGTAGGCGGCGTACATCCTGTTGTACGCCCCCAGGCCGCTTGCGAACACGACCAGCCCGATGGGCACGGTGACCAGGCACGCAAGCGCGATGCGCCAGTCGATGAGTGCCATCCACACCGCGATGGCAGCCGCCAGCAGCACGTTGCCCGAAAGCTCGGGGATCATGTGCGCCAGCGGCACTTCCACGCCCTCGATGCGATCGACGAACACGTTTTTGATCTGGCCGATGCTTTTCGACGCCGCGGTGCCGAGGGAGGTCTTCATGAGCTTCTCCACCACGTCGTCGCGCAGCGATTCGAGGATGGTGTACGCGGACACGTGCGAGAGCAGCGTCGATGCGCCGAACAGCACCTTCGACGCCACGTAGCCCGCCGCGGCCGCGCCCACCCAAGCCAGCACGGCACCGCCGTCGGGCGCGGGGGCGATCACCTCGTCGATGATGCGGTACACCGCGTAGAACGGCACGAGCCCGGCCGCCACGCTGGCCACCGAGCACAGCAGCGAGACCGCCATCTTCCCCCGGCAGCGGCCGGCGTACGAAAGCAGCACGGCCAGCCACGATGCCTTCGCGGGCGTTTCTGTCACAGGAGCCACCAAAACCACCTTCTCAGTTGGGAATGCGAACGCTCCTGACTATACGGCTCCCAGCAGGCACGTTCCGCTCCATCAAGCCAGCCCTGTTCCAATCAGGTGGGAAGTTATCTAAGACTTACCTCTCTCTACGGCGCGAGACATCCGATAGGCACAACATGCACACCGTCCAAACGCGTGTAAGCGAACCCTCCAGTACCCACCACCACAGCGAGGAAAGCGGGGGCATCGATACCTCCCGCTTCCATCTTTCTAGCGAAACGAATCAAGTTCGCAGCCGCTTCATCCTCTTGATCGGCCCCGAGCTTCACTTCGATAGCGGCATAGCCCCCGTTGTCGAGCTCGATTATCGAATCGATCTCCAAGCCCGAATTGTCACGGTAATGGCACAGCTGACCCCCCAGGCTCTGCGCGTACACATGCAAGTCGCGCGCCGCCATGGTCTCGAAAACGAACCCGAACGTGTTCAAATCGCTCTTGAGCTTATTCGGCCCCGCCTTCAAGCTTGCAGCCGCAAGGGAGGGGTCGGTAACGTGGCGTTTGGGCGTGGTTCGCAGGCGCGTTGCCGAACGCAATTCCGGCCGCCATGCAGGCTGCTCCCATATCATGTAGATGCGCTGCAAATAATCAACGTACGCGAGAACTGTCGATCGCGACAATCCGTTCGCATCGACGCTCGAAACGTCTTTCTGAATGGTGGACATGCTCGTCATGGTGGCCGTATTGCGAGATAAGGAGCGCAGCAGCACCTCAAGCTTGGCAGGCGAGTACCGCACGCCTTCAAACTCCACATCCTTGCCGCCGACGATGCTTTTTATGTATCGCCGCGCGATGAGAGCACCGTCCCCCGGATCAAGGCCAACGGCGCGGGGCCATCCACCGCGAACAGCCAATGCGATGATGTCGTCAAGTTTATGGGAAGAGCGCCCTCGTATCTTTTTCCCGGGATTGTCGAAAAGCTCCTCGAGCGACACTTCGGCCGTCGAGTCGCCCGACTCGAACAGGGTCATCGGCCGCATATCGATGCTGACGATTCGCCCGGTTCCGCTGTGCACGGTGTCCTTGAGAAGCGGTTGCGCCGAACCAGTGAGGATATACCGACCAGGCTCGGGCGCACGATCCACCGAGGCGCGTACCGCATCCCATACGCCTGGCGCAGCCTGCCACTCATCCACAAGGAGCGGATGGTCGCCTTGCAGCACGGAATCCGGATCGAGCCGAGCAAGTCGACGCGTCACGTAGCCATCCGAGGGGTCGGCGATGTACACCTCGTCGACGCTCTGATTGAGTCCTGCCCATGTTTTGCCGCACCACTTCGGCCCACGTATCTCCACGGCACCGAACAACTTGAGGCAACGCGCAAGTTCTGCATCGATAACGCGAGGTCTATACCCCGTGGGTGTGAGCGTCATGGAAATCCCTCCGAAACCGACGGCAATCAAGTATTTCGCAATGAGTATATCATACAAATAGCAAGTTACAAATCAGTCAAAAAGCAACTTGTTATCGCGCTATCGCACGTACCTTGCGCGGTCGCGGCGGTGGACGGTGGGGGTTTGGCCGATCACGGCCTTGAAGGCGGCGGTGAACTTGGAGGGGCTGTCGTAGCCCACGGCCAGGCCGATGTCGGCCACGCGCAGGTCGGTTTCGCGCAGAAGCGCGGCGGCGCGCTCCATCCGGAAGGTGCGCAGGTACGCGTACGGCGGCAGGCCGTACACCCCCTTGAAGCAGGTCTTGAACGCCGTGGGCGGCAGATCGAAGCGGTCGGCCAGCTCGTCGATGGTGTGCTCGACGGTGAGGTCGGACACCATGAAGTCGCGCGCCGCCTTCACCTTCTCCACCTGCGCGCGGTAGAAGTACGGCCGACGCTCGCGCACGGGGCCGGGATCGAGCACCTGCAGGAACAGCAGCAGCTCCAGCACTTTGAGCTGGAAGTACGTCGCGCGGATCTCGTCGGGCACGGAGTACAGCTCGCAGAAGATGTGCTCCGCGCCCGGTGCGTCGTGCATGATGAAGGGGTCGCCGCCGCGGCAGAAGCGATCGCGCAGCGCGCGCAGATCAACCGGGAACCCGCCGAGCGCTTGGGCGATGGAGCGCTCGGCGCGGGCGAGGTCGAAGGACACGGTGATGCCGCGGTAGTGACCCAGCGGCAGGACGAACATGCCGGTATGGCGGGAGCGGTCGTCTATCTTGAGGTCGCCGGACGCCACGTAGGAGTAAGCGCCGCCCGCGACGGGCTGCTCGATGCGCCCCTCGCGGCAGTGGTCGATGCACAGCATGTCCGGGCCGGCCACGAACCCCGAATCGTACGCGTCCAGCCGGAAGTCGTTGAACGAGAGTCCCACGCCGTCGAACACCTGGCAGAAGGCCATGGATCCCTCGCCCGTGTCGTTCTTCACACGGAGCACGGCCCCTCCCGGCCGCTCCTCCACGACGCCTTCGCCACCCGCCATCACGCACGACAGCACATCGCCCGCCTCGCCCATCGATCAGCCCGCCTCCAATTCGTACGCGAAATCGCAGCTGCGGCTGAGGAATTCGCAGTCGTGCGTGACCACGACGATGCAGATGTCCCGTTCAGCCAGCCCTTTCACCAACCGGCTTACCTCAACCATATGCCCGAAGTCAAGCCCGCTCGTCGGCTCGTCCAACAGCAGCACCTCCCACCCGGCGAGCAGGGCGCAGGCCACGGCCAGCCGCTGCTTCTGGCCGCCGGACAGCGCCATGGGGTGGCACGCCTCCAGATGCTCCAGGTCGAGGGCCGCCAGCACTTCGTCCACGCGAGCCGCGTCGACGCCGCCCGCCGACAGCTCGCACTCCCCGCGCACGCTGTCGCTGAACAGCTGATGGTTCACGTCCTGCATGACGAGCGAGCACCGGCGGCGGCGCGCGCGGGCATCGAGCGGTGCGCCGTCGAAGCGCAGCTCCCCCTCCGTCGCGCGCTCGAGGCCCGCCATCGCGCGCACGAGCGTCGACTTCCCCACGCCGTTCGCGCCCGTCACGCCCACCACC
>NZ_GL622580.1:840007-842632 GCF_000185625.1 Eggerthella sp. 1_3_56FAA | reverse complement strand
CGCCGCCATCAGTACGCCCCTCCCCACAGCGCCACGACCACGACCGCCGCCGCGGACGCCGCGAGCACCGCCCAATCGGCGGCGTGCATGCGCAGCCGCTCGGTGTCGGTAGAGCGCACCGGGTTCTCGATGCCCCGGCAGGTCGCGGCGCGCGACAGCTCGTCGGCCGTGGTGGTGGCCGACATGATGAGCGGCACCACGAAGCATTCCAGCCGCTCGGAAGCGGGGATGTCGCGCAGGCGCATGGCGTCGCGGATGTGCGCCATCTCGTCTTTGAGCGCCGGGAAGTAGCGCATGGTCACCGTGAGCGGGATGAGCACCACCTGCGGCACGCGCAGGCGCTCGAGCGCGGCCGTCAGACGGTGCACCGAGCATTCGGCCACCAGCAGCGAGCCCACCATGAGGCACAGGAAGATCTTGCGCGAGAACGTGAAGCTGATGGTGAACATGGTGGCTGCAACGCCTCCGACGTGCGGGAACACGAGGTTGAGCACCGCCCACAGCACCGCGTAGCCGCCCGCGAACGCAAGCGCCATCCTCACGTGCCCCGTCAGCGCCTGCAGCAGCGCCACGCCCAGCACGAGGCCCAGCTCAACCGTGAGGCTCTTCGACATGAAGGCCACCACCGACGCCGCCAGCAGCACGCCCATGATGGTGCGCGGGTCGAGGTCGAGCACGCCGGAGCGCGGCGCCCGGCCCAGCACGCGACGATCCTCGAGCGCGTAGGTGGCCTGCATTAGACGAGCCCCGCCTTCTCGAAGTGCTTCTTGAACAGGCAGCGCGCGATATACGCGCCCGCGAGGCCCGCCACGATGGTGACGGCGAACATGGCGATCAGCATCGGCGTCGTGGACAGCGCGTCAAGCGACGCCAGGTAGTCGGCGCCCATACCCTGCTCGGCGATCTGGGAGACGAACGAGTCGTGGAACACCCACAGCGGCAGGGGGCTTCCGCACATGCCCAGGCCGAACACCGCGTACGCCACCGCGTTGCCGAGGAAGCTGCGGTAGCGCGCAACCGCGCGGATGACCTCGGCGACAACGCAAGATGCCGCCATCATGGCCAGGATGAGCGGCGTGAACATGCCCGTCGCGAAGTAGATGAGCGCCACGATGAGCCCCATGATGACGACGGCGCCGGGCTTTTGCACCTTCGCGCACATGAGCATGAACGGGATGCCCGCGAACAACCCGTCGAGCGCCGGCATGAACACCCACAGCGCCGGATGGATGCCACCGCACAGCATGAACACGAACTGGATGACGAAGTAGATGGCCGTGAAGATGCCGATGTTGATGAGGTCGCGGCCCTTGAGCACCTTCCCCTCGCTCGGGGAAGGTGCCGGGCTCGCCGTCGATGCGACGCTGCTTGCCATGAAGGTCTCCTTACTTGTTAGCCAAGGGTTACTTATATCGGAGACAGTATGCGGCAACGGGGCAGACGGTTCTAGTCCGATCGGGCAGCGCTGTTCCATTCGGACGGGAAACTTTCGCGCGTCATGGTGCGCGCCTGCTCAAGCCACGTGCGGCGGTCGGCCGGCGTGCTGTCGGCAACGACGCGGAACATAACCCGATCGAACGTGGTCACGCCGCAGAAGTCGCAGATGCAGTCGCGCCACAGCCGCTGCAGCGGATCGCCGAAAGCTTCGAGCTCGCGCGCTTCCGGCGTGTTCGACGTGTTGAACACGAGCACCGCGCGGGCTTTCAGCAGGCCGATGGGCAGGCCGCCGCCGGAATCGCCCTCGGCGAACCCGTAGGCCACGCCCTCCCGCAGCACGCGGTCGACCCATCCCTTGAGGATGGCGGGCGGCTGTCCCCACCAGTTGGGATGCACGACGACGATGCCGTCGGCCTCCTTGATCTCGCGTTGGTGCAGGGCCGTCAGATCGTCGGCCGGCACATCGCTGACCAGCTCGGACGGGGGAATCACCGGGTTGAAGCCCTCCGCGTGCAAATCGTGGAACGCCACCGCATGGCCGTCCTCCTCCAGCGTTTGCACCACGGTCTGGGCGATGGCCGCGTTGAAGCTGCCGTCGTAGGGATGCCCCAGGATGACCGAAACGTTCATGCCGTCCTCCGGTAGATGGCGCAGTTGTTGGGGGTTTCGTACAGGTCCACCTGGGACACGGGGAAACCCTGCTCCGTCAGCCGGTCGCAGACGTAGCGCGCCAGGTTTTCGGCGGTGGTGCGGAAGGGCAGGACGGTCAGGCTGAAGCCCTCGGCCTCGAGGGCGGCCAGCGTCGTCGCGGCCAGCGAGCCCTCTTCCACGAGGAAGGTGTGGTCCAGCTCTTCGGCCAGGTCGCGCACCGCGCGCTTGAACACGCCGAAATCAACCACCATGTCCTTCATCGTGCCGTCGGCTTGCAGGTCGGCGACCTCGAGGTACACCACCGCTCTCCACCGGTGGCCGTGCAGGTTCTCGCACTTGCCGTAGTAATCGGTCAGGAAGTGGGCCGAGTCGAAGCTGGCCTCGGTTTTCAATCCGTACATGATGGCTCCTTTGCATGGCCGCTGTGTTCGCCGTCATGATAGCACACTCCCACGGTCGCACCCCACCTGTGCGCATAGAACGAATGTTTCACGTGAAACATCGGGAAAGGGGCCGGGCGTCCGCGGTGGCGGGCGC
>NZ_GL622580.1:719963-839684 GCF_000185625.1 Eggerthella sp. 1_3_56FAA | reverse complement strand
CGCCCGCGCACGAGGATCGTCTGGTGCGGACGGAGCTTCGCGGCGAGGACGTCGGCTCCGTCGGCGGCGCTCACGTCGCCCGCCTCCACGAGGCGCTCCAAGCCGCTGCGCGAAACGCCCAACTTGGCCCGCAGCACCTCGGCCAGGCGCAGGCCCGCAAGGTCGCCGCCGTCGATTTCAACCCGACAGTCCTCGCCGCCGGCGGGCCGGTCGCCTTCGACGACGAAGGCGACCTTGCCCCGGCGCGCGCCGTTGCGCCTGAGCAAGCCGACGTCGAGCGCGCACCACAGCGCCATCACGGGATCGTTGCCCGTGAACCGCTCGAGCTCTTCGCGGTCGATGCTTCCCGGACGCCCACGGCTGATCACGGCGCTGTTCCACACGCTTCCGCACGTGGCGCACCGGTAGATGAGCCACACGTCCAGACGTTTCTTCTGGGCGTTCACGCGAAACAGGCCCGTGGACGCGAACTCCGCGTCAGCACCGCAGGTCCCACAAGGGCGCAGCGCGACCGGCGCGGCGGTCGCCTCCACGCGCCATATACTCGTTTTCATGATGGTTGTTGCCTTC
Organism: Eggerthella sp. 1_3_56FAA; assembly: GCF_000185625.1. Lineage (NCBI taxonomy): Bacteria > Bacillati > Actinomycetota > Coriobacteriia > Eggerthellales > Eggerthellaceae > Eggerthella > Eggerthella sp. 1_3_56FAA. The sequence goes on along the minus strand of NZ_GL622580.1, from coordinate 839,114 downwards.
CTTCGCAATCCGAATACGTTCGAAATGGAAGGTGGGCACAGGCGGCACCACGCCGTTATTCAGCTTTTTCATACAGGGAACCTCTCTGATTGTCTGTGCATCTCAACCGGACGGCCCATCGCAAAACGGCCGCTCGCAGCGGCGGCAGGCGGACGGGCAGCGCCCATCACGAAGCGGCCGCGCGCGGCGCGGCAGCGGATGGGACGGATGTGTCGCGTGGTTTAGCGGTTGGGAGGAACAGTCATGAGAGGAGAGCCTTTCGTTGGGTTGCGGGCCATGAGGCCCGGGCCGCCATCATACCGGGCGACCCGCCGCGCGTCAACCGAGCGCTCTCAGCCGCGCGCGTCGAGCGCGGTTACCAGCTTCCGGAACGAGTCCTCGCACAGGCAGTGCTCGAGGCGGCACGCCTCCTCGTCGGCGACGACGGCCTCCACGCCCGCAGCGCGCAGCAGAGCGCGGAAGAACGCATGGCGTTCGCTGACGCGCTCGGCCACGGCGCGCCCCTCGGCGGTGAGCCGCACGTCGTGGGCCACCACGTGCACGAGCTTCTGGCGCTCCAGCTTGGACAGCGCCTTCGACACGCTCGCCTTCGACACGCCCAGCCGGCCGGCTACGTCCACGGCGCGGACGTAGCCGTGCTCGCGCTCCAGCGCCAACACGGCTTTCAGATAGTCTTCGGCAGACTCATGAACAGGCTGCTTCACCTGCACCTCCTCTCCGCGCGGGCGGCCGCCGCGCGCGCAGTGCGTTTCCCTTCCCTCCGGTATAGCAGAAACGGGCCGCCCGTTCCGCTCCAAACAGCCGCGCGCCTACTCCGATCGGACATTTCGCAGGCGGCGCGCGACGGCGCGCGCCCTACCCCGCCAGGCGCCAGCCGGCGGCTTCGCGTCGCAGGTTCACGAAGTCGCGGTAGAGCCCCTGCTCGCCCATGAGCTGGTCGTGCGTGCCCCGCTGCACGATGCGGCCCTCGTCCACCACGAGGATCTGATCGGCGCCGGCCACCGTGTTCAGGCGGTGCGCGATGGACACGAGGGTCTTGCCGCGCGTGAGCTCGCCGATGGCGGCGATCAGCTCGTGCTCGTTCTCAGGATCGACCGAGCTCGTGGCCTCGTCCAAGATGACGATGGGCGCATCCTTCATGATGGCGCGCGCGATGGAGATGCGCTGGCGCTCCCCGCCCGAGAGGCTGGCGCCGCCCTCCTCGAGCACCGTGTCGTAGCCCTGCGGCAGCTGCATGATGAACTCGTGGCAGCGGGCGCGCCTGGCGGCGGCCTCCACGTCGGCATGGGTGGCGTTCGGCATGCCGAACTTGATGTTGTTCTCCACGGTGTCGTTGAACAGATACACGTTCTGGAACACCATCGACACGTGCGCGAGCAGGCTCTCGGCCGTGCCCTTGCGCACGTCCTGGCCCCCGAGCAGCACCGCGCCGGCGTCCACGTCCCAGAATCGGGCCATGAGGTTCACGAGCGTCGTCTTGCCCGAGCCGCTGGGCCCCACGATGGCGCAGCTCGTGCCCTGCGGGATGCGCAGCGACACGTCGTCGATGACGCGCCGGTCGGCGTCGTAACCGAACGAGACGCCGTTCATCTCGATGCCGAAATCGGCGGGCGCGAGCGGCGCGTCCGTCGCGTTCTGCTTCGGGATGTCGCACACCTCGTCGACGCGGTCGAGCTCGCCTTCGATCTTCTTCGTGAGGAACGCCGCATCGTTCGCGTGGATGAGCTCGCCGTAGATCATGAACGCGGCCACGAGCAGCGTGAGCGCCCACGACAGCGGCAGCGCGCCGTTCAGGTACAGCGCGCACGCGGTGAACAGCACCGCGCAGCTGGCCAGGTTGAACACGAGCGCGTACAGCTTGAGGATGCCCTGCGCGGCGGCCTCCTGATGGTAATCGGCCGCGCGCTTCTGCTGGAACGACGCCTTCGCGGCGGCCAGCGATTCGTCGGGCGTGGCGAACGTGCGCAGCACGGCCATGCCGCGAGCGTACTCGATCACCTTGTCAGCCATGGCCTCCTGCGCGGCGGTCACCTCGCGCGTCACGCTGGTGGCGCGGCGGCGCAGCACGTTCAGCACGCACAGGCCCGCGGCGATGCCCGCGAACGTGATGGCCGCGATGGGCCAGGCCACGGCGAGGAAGAACAGGCTCATGATCACCGCCATGGCCACGCCGCCCGTCAGACCCGTCAGGCAGATGGTCATGAACTCCTCCAGCTGGTGCACCGTCGTGGTCAGCGTCGTGGTGACGGCCGACAGGCGCTGCTCGGAGAAGTAGCCCATGGGCGCGGCCTTCAGCCGGTCGCCCACGCGCAGGCGCAGGTCGCGGAAGATGTGGAAGCCCTGCGCGTCCATCGTGATGTCCACGAGGTACTGGAACACGTACTGCCCGATCACGCTGACAGCCAAGATGCCCAGGCATTGCAGCGCCACGACGGCGTCGAGGTGGTCGCGGTTCTCGAGCGCCCAGAACACCGCGCCCAGCATACCGGCCATGAAGAACGCTTTCAGGATGTTGCACACCATGCCCCACGTCAGGCTGCGCCGCGCCGCCGGAGAGAAGCTGCCAGCCAGGTCGAGCACGCGTTTGATGAGCGCGAACATGCTACATCGCCTCCTTGATATCGTTGTCGCCCGTCGTCGAAACGTCAGCGAGGGTTTCCCCGGTGCCACCGGGGGAAGCCGCAGCGTCGGCCGGTTCCGCTGTTCGTAGAACAGCGGAACTTCTGTGCTGCTCCCACATGCGACGGTACAGCGGGCAGCATTCCAGCAGCTTGTCGTGCGTGCCGCGGGCGACGATGCGGCCGGTGTCCATGACGAGGATCTGGTCGGCGCCCGTCACGGTGGACAGGCGGTGCGCGATGGTGACGAGCGTCTTCCCGACCACGAGCTTGCTGATGGCGCGCTCGACGAGCGCCTCGTTCTCGGGATCGGCGTAGGCCGTCGCCTCGTCGAGGATGACGATGGGCGCGTTCTTCAAAATGGCGCGTGCGATGGCGATGCGCTGCTTCTCGCCGCCGCTCAGCCTCTCGCCCGCCTCGCCGGCGCGCGTGTCGTAGCCCTGCGGCAAGCGGCTGATGAACTCGTGGCAACCCGCCGCGCGGGCGGCGGCCTCCACGTCGACCTGCGAAGCGGCAGGACGCCCCATGCGAATGTTGTCGGCAAGCGTGCGGTCGAACAGGAACGTGTCCTGCGCCACGTAGGAGATATGCTCCATGAGCTGCTGGTACGGGATGTTCCGCACATCGACCCCGTCGAACGCGACGCGCCCGTCCGTTGCATCCCAGAACCCGGCCATGAGCTTCGCCACGGTCGATTTGCCCGAACCGCTGGGCCCCACGATGGCCGTGATCTGCCCGGGATGCGTCTCGAAGCTGACGCCGTGCAGCACCTCGGCCCCCTCGTGGTAGGAGAACGACACGTTCTCGAACGCGAACGACTCGCCGTCCAGCCGCACGCGCTCGGCGGGGCGCACGAGCTCGGGCGTGCCCAGGAAGTCCCAGATGACGTTGAGGCACACGTCCATGCGCGAGATCTGGCCGCCCGCCTGCGCGAACTTCAGCAGCGGCGCAATGAAGCCCAGCGGGATGACGATGCACGTCAGGAATATCGGCAGCGTCAGCTGGCCTGCGGACATGAGCCACACGCCCAGCGGCAGCGACACGAGCAGCGTGCACGGCACCACCGACTTGACGGCCGCCATCCACACCCAGCTCTGCTTGAACCACGCGAGCGTCGAGTCGTGGTACTCGGCGACCGCGGTGGAGAATCCGCCGTACGAGCTGGCCGTACGCCCGAACGCCTTGATCACCTGGATGCCGTTCACGTACTCCACGAGCGACGAGTTCATCCGCTGCTCGCTGCCGATGTAGCGGGCCATCTTCGGCTTGTAATCGCGCATCATGGCCGCATAGAACAGCACGCCCAGAGGGATGGTGGCCAGCCCGGCCAGCCCCATGCGCCAGTCGAGCGCGAACACGATGACCATGGCCAGCAACGGCCCGAACACGTTCGACGGCAGCTCGGGCATGAAGTGGGCGATGGCGTCTTCCAGCTGGTTCACGTTGTCGACGAAGCGGTTCTTGAACGTGCCGGTGGGCGTGTCGATGATCGTGCCCATGGGAACGCGCTCCATCTTCTCCGCCATCTGGTCGCGCATGGTGGCCAGCGCCTTGAACGCGATGCGGTGGCTCATCATGGACGAGCGCCACGTGCAGAAGAAGCGCGCGACGTGCGCGAGCGCGGCGACGGCCGCCAGGAGGGCCGCGCGCTCGAACGTCAGCGTGCCCTCGATGAGCCCCGCCGCCAACAGCGCGATCACCACGTAAGGCACCATGCCCACGGCCTCGCCGATACAGGCCAGCACGAGCGAGCACACCATGCGCCCGCGATCCGGCCGCATGAAGTAGTACAGCTTCGCGAACGCGCTTGGCCGCACGTCGCGGTTCGCCGGAGAAACTTCCATTGGTCAACTCCTCAAGTTAGCTTTATCAAACTTCGCTCAGAATGCCCGAAACGCGCGCCCGCCGGCACAGGATCGAGGGACTCCCGCCGCATCGCGGCACCGAAACGACTATTCGGGGTTGCGGAGCGCACTCGCATCGCCAGGGCCGTCGAAGCCGACCTCGACCGCCGACCCGCCCTCGCCGATGCGCAGCACCCGGTCGCACGCCGCCAGCAAGAACTCGTAGTCGTGGGTGATCACCACGATGCCGCGCCCTTCTTCGGCCAGGTCCCGCAACAGCTGCGCCACGCCCATCATCGACGCCCAGTCCAAGCCGCTCGTGGGCTCGTCGAGGCACACGACCTTCGCATCCTTCATGTAGGCCACCGCGATGGACAGCCGCTGCTTCTGGCCTCCCGACAGCGATGCCGGGTGACGGTCCTCCAGCCCCGCAAGCCCCATGCGCGCAAGCGCTGCGCGCGCTCGCGCCGTGCGCGCCTCGTCGGCACGCTCGCCCAGAAGCAGCTCGGCTTCGACGCTTTCCGCGAACAGCTGGCAATCCGAATCCTGCATGACCAGGTAGCTTGCCCGCACGCGCTCCTTCGGCCGCAACGCGACGCCGCCGATGGACACCGTGCCCGCACACTCCGTCTTGAGACCGCACACGAGGTCGATCAGCGTGCTTTTGCCCACGCCGTTGCGTCCGACGATGCCCACGACCTCGCCCTCCCGCACCGAGAACGACGTTCCCTTCAGCACGGGCGGCGCGCCCCGATAGCCGAAGCTCACGTCGCGCACTTCAAGGACCGCAGGCCCCCGGGCCTCCGCGCGCGGCACGGCGCGCACCTCGTCGAGGCTCGACGCGCGCAAGCCCAGCTCGTGCGATGCCTCGGGCGTAAGACGCGCCAATTCTCCCGCGGCGAAACGCCGCTCCACGCGCCCTGCACGCAGCAGCAGCGCCTCGTCGGCAAGGTCGGCCAGATAGTGAACCCGATGCTCGGACACCACCACGGTCACGCCGCGGTGCAGCAGCGTCTCGACGATGGTGCGCAGCCGAGCGGTGGCCACCTCGTCGAGGTTCGCCGACGGCTCGTCCATCACCACCACGCGCGGGCGCATCGCCAGCACCGACGCAACCGCCACCGCTTGCTTCTCGCCGCTCGACAGGTCGAAGATGCTGCGGTCCATCAGGTGCGCGACGCCGCACGCTCCGGCCGCTTCGGCCACGCGTCGGCGCATCTCGAGCGCGGGAACGCCGAGGTTCTCGCACGAGAACGCGATTTCGGACGACACGTCGGTGGCGAAGAACTGGCTGCGCGGATCCTGGAACACCGACCCCACCGCGCCGGCCAGCCGCTGCACGCTGACGGAAGCCGGCTCCATGCCGCACACGTCCACCGAGCCGTCGAGCGCGCCTCCCTCGAAGAAATGGGGGACCAGCCCGTTCAGCAGGCGCGTCGCAGTGGTTTTACCGCACCCGCTCGCGCCCAGCAGCAGCACGAGCTTCCCGCCGCCCGCGCGCAGGTCGAGGCCGCGCAGCGCAGGCTGGCCATCGTGGGCGTAACGAACCGTCGCACCTGCCACCACCACCTCGTTGGCCGTCATAGCACGTTCACCGCCCACGCGACATAACCGGCCGCCGTACAGACGAGCACCGCCGCCGTCACGAGCGCCCCCGACGCTCCGATGCGCACGTCGCGGTACGTCGTGCGCGCACCCACGAGGTCGAGGCCGCGCGTCATGGCGGAAGCGGCCAGATCGTCGGCGATTTTGATGGTGCGGATGATGAGCGGCACCAGCACGTACTCGAGCGAGCGGCCGGGATGCAGCACCAGGTTGCGCGCCGAGAGCTCCACACCGCGCAGCCGCATGGTGGCGCTGATCTTCCGGAACTCGTCGGCAGCCGTGGGAAGGTAGCGAAACACCACGGCGATGGTGATGACGAGGCCGCGCGGCAGGCGCAAGCGCTGCAGCGACGCGATGAGATCATCGATGCGCAACCCCACCGACATCCACATGATCAGCGCAAACGTAGACAGCGAGCGCGCGAAAATGAAGAAGAGAAAACCCACCATGCCCGCCACCGTGGCGTTGGGGATGAACCCCGCGCCCCACTCGGCAAGCGCCACCGCCGCGAGCACGGCCACGAATCCCAGCGCGCGACGCGCCTCGCCCGACAGCAGCCACAGCGCCGCGATAATCGCATAGCACCACAGCAACAGGGCACGATGCGGGCTGAACAGCGCGGCCGACCCCACCACGAGGACGATAAGCAGCTTCATCCGCGGGTCGAGGTTTCTCACCGCCGGCACGCCCGATCCCCCGTCGCGAGGCACGGCGGTCGCGTTCTGCATGCGCGCGGCCTCCATATCAGGCGATCCCCGCGCGTTCGAAGTGCTTCTTCAGCACAGCGCGTCCCAGCAGCGAGCCCAGAACGCCGCCAAGCGCGGTAACGCCCAGGCAGACGAAGAACAGAGGGCCCGCCACGATATCGAACACGCTGCCGTAGAACTCAGCCATCGTGGGCACCGAGTTCAAAAAGAAGTCCTTCATGAGCACGAGCGGGGCGAACGCGCCCAGATACCAGCCCACCATGATGGACGTGAAGCTGGCGGCCATGGTGGCGAAGCGCTTGCGGTTGGCGACGTTCCAGATAACCTCGCCAGCCAGCGCGCCCAATGCGATGACGAGGCCGGTAAGCCAAAAACTCATACCCACGAGCAGCCCCACGAGCACGCCCGAGATGAGCACGACGCCGCGCTTGTTCACCTTCGCGTACATCAGCATGAAGATGATGCCCAACGGGATGGCCTGGATGCCCAGCGTGAAACACCAGCCGATGGGCGTCGAGCCCGCAATCATGCCGATGCTGAAATACACCACCAGTTCCAGCACGGTGAGCACCGCGATGGTCACGAAGTCGCGCACGTTCAGGCGCTCGTTGCGCGCTCCCGGCCGCTTTCCCGCGGGCACGGCCTCGGTTTCGGGCATGGCTTGCGCCTGCCCTGCGTTCTGTTGCATGGCGTTTCCTTTCAAATGTTAGATTAGGGTAACCTTTGGTTCGAGAAAAGGCGGATCCCGTCCGCCTCGTCTTCCGTTTCCTCACCGCATGTTAGAAGCCGAACACCACCTGCCAATTGAAGAACCCGGCGATGCGCTTGCAGTATCCGAGCGCCTTTTCCAGGGGGAACCCGTGGACGAGGGGCTCGAACACGGTGGACCAGTACGCCGTGAGCAGGATGTGCAACTCGTCGGCGTCGATGTCGCTCACCGGCAAATCGCGCCGACGCGCCTCGTTCACGAACTCCATGCACAACGCCGTGTTGCGCGCCACGAAGTCGTGAAGGAAGTTCGCATAGGCCGTGCCCTCTGCACAGCACAACAGGAGCCGCATCCCTTCGTAGCGCTCGTAGAAGTAGATCATCCACTGGCGATGGATATCTTCGGACAGAGCCCACAGCTCGCGAAGGTTCTTATCGTCCATGAGCGCGTAATCGCGGCGCTTCGCCTCTTCCTCAAGCGCGCGGATGTCGGCGAGCGTGGGAGCTACCACGGCTTCGAACAGATCGGCCTTCCCCTTGTAGCGTTTGTAGAGCGCACCCGTCGTCACGCCGGCGTCCGCGCAGATGCTCTGCAAGGACGCTCCCTCGAAGCCGCGGGCGAGGAACTCCCGCCGTGCGCTGTCGAGGATGCGAGGGTCGATGCTCGCGTCGGATTTCGACAAGCTTCCAACCGCCTTTCCCTCTACTGATAATTTCATTATCGATAATGTGATTATCAGTATAGAGGCGCTCCGGGCGGATTGCAAGCCCGAACTTGCGGCGCGGTTCGCGATCGACAGCGCACGGGCAATCGGCTCGCCCGCCTTCCCCGTCGGGTGCCTAGCCTTTCAGCTCCACGACGGCATCGCCGGCGAGAGCGGCCAGCAGGTTGTCGTGGGTGATGATCGCCACGGCCTTGCCGCCGGCGGCCAGGGTGCGGCACCACGCGGACACCTCGCGCACGCCGCGGCCGTCGAGGCCGCTCGTGGGCTCGTCCAGCACGATGAGGTCGGCGTCCGAGCAGTACGCCGCCGCCAGCGTCACGCGCTGCTTCTGACCGCCCGACAGGCTCGCAGGATGTCGATCGGCCAGATCGACCAGGTCGAACGCCTCGAGCGCCTCCCATGCGCGCGCCTTCAGCGCCTCGTCCACGCGCCGCCCCAGCACCACCTCGTCGGCCACGCTGCCGGCGTACAGCTGGTAGTCGGCGTCCTGCATGACGAAGTAGCTGCGCCGCCGTCGCTCGCGGCGCGGCACGGGGCGGCCGTCGAACGTCACGCGCCCCGCCTGCTCGCGCGTCGCGCCGCACAGCACCTTCGCGAGCGTGGTCTTGCCCGCCCCGTTCGGGCCCTCGATCACCGTCACCGCCCCGCAGGCGAACGCGGCATCGAAGTCGCGGATGCCCCGCTTCGTGGACGGGTAGCGGTACGTCAGCCCCTCGACCCGCCAACCGCTCGCTGCAGGCGCAACGCCGCCGACGCCCGGCGCGGGCGCGGCCATGTCCGGATGCCGCAAGCCGTATGCCGCCGCGTCCTCCAGCCCGAGCCGTGCGAACGCGTCGGCGCTCCACCGCTCAACGACGCGGCCGGCGCGCAGGCACACGTAGGCGTCGGCCACCGGCAGCAGCTGGTGGAGCCGATGCTCGGATACCACCACCGCGGTGCCGCGGCGCTTGAGCTCGGCCAGGATGCGCACGAGCGCCTCGGAGCCCTGCGCGTCCAGGTTGGACGTGGGTTCGTCCAGCACGAGCACGGCCGGACCGCACGCGATGGCGGCGGCGAGGGCCACCCGCTGCTTCTGGCCGCTCGACAGCTCGGACAGCTTCTCGCCCAGAAGCCCTTCCACGCCGCACGTCTCGGCGGCGGCATGCACGCGGCGCACGGTTTCGGCGGGGTCCACCCCCAGGTTCTCGGCCGAAAACGCGATCTCGTCACCCACCGTCCCCATGAAGAACTGGCTGCGCGGGTCCTGCATCACCACGCCGAGGCGCTCGGTGCGCTCCCGCGGTGCGAGCCGGCGCACGTCGGCGCCGCACACCTCCACGACGCCCGTCAGATCGCCGGGAAAGAACGTGCCCGCCAACCCGTCCACCAGGCGCAACACGGTGGACTTGCCGTCGCCCGAGCGCCCGCACAGCACGAGGCAGCGGCCGGGAGCCACCGACAGCGACACGTCGTCCACGCGGCTGCCCGATGCGGGCGCGGCAGAACCCGCTTCCGCTTCCAACCCCCGCTCGGATTCGTCCACGTAGCGAAACGAAGCCCGGTCGAGCAGCACGGCCGCCGCCCGCTCGCTGTCCTGCGCTTGCGCCATCACGCCACCTTCCCCCACACGCACAGCCCCGCGCACACGGCCAGCACCGCCACGGCGGCAAGGGCGTCGCGCGCCTCGAATCCCACATGATGCACCGACGTGCGCACGCCGTCGGCCTCGATGCCCCGCAGCTCCGCCGACGCGGCCAGCTCGGCCGACAGGCGCAAACAGCGCATGACAAGCGGCGTGTAGCAGCACTCGTAGGCGAGGGCGGGATGCAGCGCCACGTCGATCGCGCGCGGGAACACCCCGCGCAGCCGGATGCCGCGCACGATGGAGCGCGCCTCGAACGAGAGCACCGACGCGAAGCGGAACAGCATGCACACGCCCACGAGCACGCGCTGCGGCACGCGCCACCGCGCGAGCGCGCACATGATAGCCGAAGGAGACAGCGAGAACAACGCGCAGCCCGCCGTGAACGGCGGCACCATGTGCAGCAGGCTCACGAACAGCACCCCGTACAGCCCCGGCAGCGGCAGGAAGCTGAGGCCCGCGACGACGGCGAAGCTTGCGCACGAGCGCAGCGCCAAGCGAGCGCGCCCGTTGCCCGCCAGGTACAACGCGGCAGCCACCTGCAACAACGCCGTCTCCAGCAAGCCGGTGAGCACGATGGACGCAACGCCGAACGCCACGACGGCCAGCAGATGCGTGCGCGGGTCGAGGCCGAACAGGCCCGCGCGCAGGTCGGGGCGCGCGAAGGGGCGCGCTTGCGAGCTCGTCTCCATCGGGCGCTTACGCGATCTTCGCTTTGCGGACGTGCTTCTTCAGGAACTTCGCGCCGATGACCGCGCCGAGCGCCGTACCGGCGGCGAACATCGCCAGCATGAGCAGGATCCACGGCAGCTCCGTGTACTGCGACACCATGGCGGCCACGTCGCTCGCGCTGTAATACGCGCCCAGCTGCTCCATGTACGCATCCTTGAACAGGAGATACGGGATAATGCCGTAACAGGCGAACGTCGCCCAGTACACGAAGAAGCCCACGGCCGAACGCACGATGCTGCGGTACGACCCCTTCCCCCACATCACCAGCTCGCCGATCACGGCGCCCACCACGGCCACGGGCGCGCAGTACAGGCCGCCCATGAACGTGTACAGGACGCCGAACAGCAGGATGGAGCCGCCCAGCACGCCGCGTTTGCCGATGCGATCGGCCATGACCAGGTAGAACGGAGTGGATACCAGCGGGAACAGCCACGATCCCACGAAGAAGGTGTTCTGCGGCGAGAGCACCGCGTCCTCCGCCAGCTTCACGACCATCGTCGCCACGATGATGACGATGTTGAAGATGACGAACGTGAGCACATCCCGCGTCGTCCACCGGTTCGCCGTCGCGGAAGCCGCCCTCTCCCCCTGCGTGTTTGCCACGTTCGATGCCATTGCGCACGCTCCTTTCCCGTCGAACGCCGCCAACCGGCAGCGCGTTGTTAACCCTCGGTAACTTTTTGGTATAATGAGCGAATCAGCCGGACGGCAGCAGCGACGACGGGCGCGCGCGACGATTCACGGCAGCGAAACGACCGTTTCGGGCAGTGCGGAACGCACGCGATCGGCAGCCCGGGGGCAGACGGAGGAGGAAGCGAATGCGCAGCATCAAAGACGACATGTACGACGAGGCGTTCCGCCTCTGGGACATGGTGCCCGCCGGCACGGTGCCGGGATACGGTTCGGCGGGCAGCGTCTACCGGTTCGCGAACGGCTGCGGGCACGGCGAATACTGGGCCTACTTCCACGACAACCTCTTCGCCGTCAACGCCTTCGACATGACGTTCGAGCACGCCGGCGTCATGCGCTACCGCCACGCCGAGCACCTGTCCATCGGATACTACGAAGCCGCCGACCTCATCGTGCAGAGCGGCGGCAGCACGCTGCGCGCCGGGGCCATATCCACCTACCTCGCCGAGGAGGGCGCCGAGTACGTGGCGCTCTACCAGCCAGGATCGGCCACCCGAGCGACCTCCATCACCATCTCGCCCGACTACTATCGCGACTATCTGCAGGCCCGCTTCGGGAACATCCCCGACGTGCGCCGCGCCTTCGCGCTGGTAGACGGGCGCACCGACTTCCCCGAGCTGGTAGCCCTGTTCAAGCAGGTGCGCGCCTACCAGGGCACGGGCATGGCGGCCACCCTGTTCTACGAAGGGGCGGTGGCCGAGGCGCTTGCGCTGGTCATCGAGCGCGCGGCGATCATCGAGGCGGAGCGCGCCGAGGGCAGCGTGTTGACGCTTTCAAAGGAGGACCGTGCAGCCCTCGACGACCTGAGCGCCTACATCAGCGGAAATCTTGCGGGCGCCCTGTCCTGCGAGGAGCTCGCGCGCCGCGCCTGCATGGGGCGGACGAAGCTGAAGGCCGCGTTCAAGGCGGCGTACGGCACCTCGCCCGCGGCGTTCGTCGCGGACGCGCGCATCGAGCGCGCCATCGAGCTGCTCAACTCCACCGACGAGCCCATCGCCCACATCGCGCGCGCCGTGGGCTACCGCAAGCCCGGCGCGTTCGCCGAAGCCTTCCGCCGCCGCACCGGCGTGCCCCCCAGCGCCTACCGCCGCCGCAGCGCCTGAGCGGAGGCGATCGAGGGATCGTCGAGGGTCGCGCCTCGAATGAAACCAGAACGAATGTTTCACGTGAAACATTCGGACGCCCGGATGCCGACCCCTTGCGCAGCTCGGGGAGAACGACGCAAGGCGAGGAGCGCAACGTCCGCGGGTCCTGCGCTGCCGCATACGTTGCGCGTCTGGCGCTTTTTCGGATCCGTGCTTGACGAACCTCCGACACTCGGGTATATGTTATCCAAAGCTAACTTATAGGCGCATCCGACACCCGCGGAGGCGCTGCCCGAGGGAGGCCGCATGGAAGCAATCGAGCAGGAATTATCGCCTTGCGAAGCGTTCGAACGCAAGCTGGTGCACCACTGCACCCCCACGCTCGCGGCGCTCAAACCCGCGAACCTGTTCACCTGCCGCAGCACCCTCTCCCCCACGGCCGTCCAGCACGGACGGCGCCCGACCGCGGCGGCCCTGCGCGACGACCAGCTGTCCGACGCGCTGCGCGCCTGCCGCGCCAAGCTGGCGCCGCACGGCGTGCGCATCGAGGTGCTGGCCCGCCGCACGAGCGGGGCGCTCGTGTACGTGTACCGGCCCCGGCTGCTCACGCGCGCCATCCAGCAGGAGCAGGTGGCCGCGTTCCTGACCGCCGAGGGCTACGACCCCTCGTCGCTGTCGGCCTGCATCGAGAAGCTGCACAAGCGCATCTGCGGCACCGACCTGCAAAGCCAGATGACGGGACGCTGCTCGTTCCCGCACGAGATCGGCTTCTTCCTGGGCTATCCCTACGAGGACGTCATCGGCTTCATCGACAACGAAGGCGAGAACTTCCTGTGCAGCGGATGCTGGAAGGTATACGCGAAAGAGCGCGACGCCCAAACGTGCTTCTGCTGCTACAAAAACTGCACCACCATGTACCAGCAGCTGTTCGACGAGGGCGTTTCCATCGAATGCCTCGCCGCGGTGGACGAGGACTTCCCCGCCGCCGAGGCGTTCCGCGCGGCCGGCTAGCGCGCGAGCGGACGGCACGTGAGACGCGGGATGCGGCTCTGTTGAGCGAGGTGCGCGGCGCGGCTTCGTCGCGCACCTCGCTCAACAGAGAGCGCATGCGACATCCCTCGACACGAAGGAGATACCCTATGAGCAAGGTTGCAATCGTCTACTGGAGCGGCACGGGCAACACCGAGGCCATGGCCGACCTCATCGCGCAAGGCGTGCGCGCGGCCGGCGGCACGGCCGACCTCGTGCATGCCGCGGACTTCACCGCCGAGCGCGTGGAGGACTACGACGCCCTCGCCTTCGGCTGCCCCGCCATGGGCGACGAAGAGCTGGAGGATATGGAGTTCCTCCCGATGTACGACCAGGTAGAGCCCCATTTAGCCGGTCACAAGGTGGTGCTGTTCGGCTCGTACGAGTGGAACGACGGCGAGTGGATGGAGCTGTGGGAGAAGCGCGCCGAAGAAGCCGGCGTCGACGTGGCCGATTCCGTGATCGCCTACGACTACCCCGACGACGAGGCCAGCGCCGAATGCCTGCGCGTCGGAAACCTGCTGGCCGGCTAGCAGACACGCGAACGGCCCGGGACGCGCGCCTGCCGCGCGACCCGGGCCGCCTGCGCGTTACGCCCGCGCGGCTTCCCCCTCCTCGATCGCGGCCGTCCGCGCGCGGCCCTTCCCCATCCCGCGGCACGTGCGCACCATGAGGGCGACGGCGATCAGCGCCAGCAAGCCGTCGGTGATCGCGCAGGCCAGCCACACGCCGTGGATGCCGAGACCGCCCAGGTTCGGCACGATCAGCACGAGCGGCACGAACAGCAGCAACGGCCGCGCAAGCGCGAGCAGCGCCGCCAAACCGCCCTTCCCCAACGACTGGAACAGCGTGATGCCCATCACCATGACGCCCATCGCCAGATAGGCGACGAAGAACACGCGGAAGTCGTCAACGCCTTGCGCCACGAGCGCCGGATCGGTGATGAACAGCGACAACGCGGCCTCGGGGAACAGCATGGCGGGTATCCAGAACAGCAGCGCAAGCCCCGTCGCCCCCAGCGAGAACGCCACGGTGCACCTTCTCACGCGGTCGTACAGCCCGGCGCCGTAGTTCGTGCCCGCCGCGGGCTGGAAGCCGTTGCTCATGCCCCACAGCGGGATGAACGCGAACGACTGGATGCGCAGCGCCGCGCCGAACAGCACCTGCCACTCCGCGCCGCCCCACTCGGCCGCCGCGCGGTAGATGATCGCCTGCTGGACGAGCGTGAGCACCTGCATGAGCATGGCCGACACGCCCACCTTCGCCACCTCGGCCAGCACCGCGCGCGACGCCGCCACGCGCACGATGCGCGCCGTCTTCTCGCGCTTGACGAACCACCATAGCATCACGCCCGCCAGCACAGCCTGCGACAGCACGGTGGCGCACGCGGCTCCTTCCAGGCCCAGCCCCTGATCGCGCAGCGCGAGGATGAACACCGGCGCGAGGACCATGTTGAGGATGGCGCCGCCGGCCATGATGCCCATGGCGCGGGCCAGCTCCCCCTCGCCGCGCATGATCATGTTCGAGCTTTGGGCGAAGTTCACGAACAGGCTGCCGAGGAATATGATGCGCAGGTAGCACTCCCCCAGGTCGAGCATGGCGCCTTCCGCGCCCGTGAGCGCGAGCAGCGGGCGGGCGAACGCGACGCCCACCACCGTCACGGCGAGGGACAGCACGAGGTTCATGACGACGAGGTTGCCCATCACCTGGTCGATGCTCTTCTGATCGCGCGCGCCGATGGCCCGCGACAGCACGGAGGCCGAGCCCATGCCGATCATGGCCGCCAGCCCCGAGTTGATGAACGTGAACGGGTATGCGATGGACACCGCACCCATCGCGTCAACGCCGATCAGCTGACCTGCGTAGATCGCGTCGACGAACGTGTACAGGCCGATGACCACCATGCCCACGATAGCCGGCAGGCTCAACGACACCATGAGCCTGCCGGGCGATCGGGTGAGTATGAGCTCGCGTTTGTTTTCTGATGATGCCATATATGCTCCTATCGCTCTATCATGTTATCCTGGTCTAACTTAGAGACGAGCGCGTCCGGGCGCAAGGGCGGGCGCGCAAACGCGTTGGAACGGAAGGAGGGCGCGTTGATTCGCGCAGACGGAAATCGGGACGGCACGGCTGCCGCATGCGCCGACTACGACATCATGCGCGAGGTGTTCCTCCCCTGCCTCGCCGACATGCAGATGGAGGAAACGTGCGCGGCGGACGTGGGCGCGCCCGAACGCGAGGGGCGCATGTTCCGCATGCCGCGCGACGTGGCCTCGGGATACTTCTGGCTGTACGCCGAGCGCGATTTCGCCATCTCGGCGACCGACATGCTGTTCCCCCGCGACTTCCGCGAGCAATGCCGGCATCCGCGCTTCGTCTCGGTGCGCTACTACCTGTCGGGAAGCTGCGTCGAGAGCGTCACGAACCGCACGGTGGAGGCACCTTACCTGGAGGGGCACGTTCTGGACACGCCGCATTGGGACTGCCTGTGCCGGGCCGGCACGCCCATCCGCAACGTCGAGATCATGCTCGCCCCGCCGTTTTACGAGCAGTATTTGCGCGAGGTGTACCGGGATGAGGCCTTCAGCGCCGAGGAGGCGTTCGCCAGCATCGACGGGCTTTCCGACTTCCCCGAGATGGTGGTGCTGCTCAAGCAGGTGGAAGCCTACCGCGGACGCGGCGCGTCGGCGCGGCTGTTCTACCGCAGCAAGGTTGAGGAAGCGGTGGCGCTCGTCGTGGACAAGTCGCGCGCGATGGCCGGCGAGCGCGCCAGCGAACTGGCCAGCGAGGACATGCACGCCATCGAGCGCGTGCGGCGGCGCCTGGAGCAGCAGCTGGCCGCGCCCGTGGACGCCGACGAGCTGGCCCGCATCGCCTGCATGGGCCAGACCAAGCTGCGGCGCACCTTCAAGCAGGCGTGCGGCTGCACCATCGTGGAGTACCGCCAGCGCTTGCGCTGCGCGAAGGCCGCCGAGCTGCTGGCCGCCGGCGACGCGCCCGTGGCGCAGGTTGCCGCAGCCGTCGGCTACCGCCCCGAGCGCCTGGCCGAGCTGTTCGCCCGCACCCACCACACCACCCCCAGCGCCTACCGCGCCGCCATGCGCTAGGCGCTCCGGGGAGGCGCGGGAGGACGTTACCCCAGGAACAGCGACGATACGTGGAACACGACGAACGCGAGCGCGAGCGATGCGCAGAAGTAGAACGCGATCATGAGCGCCGTCCACTTCCCCGAATGCGTCTCGCCGTAGGTAGCCGCCACCGAGGCCATGCATGGCACATTGAAGGTGAACGCGAACATGAACGCGAGCGCCTCGGGCTGCGAGATGGCCGACGCCATCACCTGGCCGATGTCGGCGGCCACCGGCCCCATGCCGCCAACGGCCGTGGTGAGCGTCCCCGTGCCCAGAAACAGCCCCGACAGCACGCCCAACGCCGACTCCTTGATGGCCATCGCGCATAGGTACGCCATGAACGTCTGCCACCCCAGGCCGAAGAAGCTGGTCACCGGCTCGATAGCCTCGCCGATCGCGTACAGGGCCGTGTTCTGCGGGTTGCCGTCCGGGCTGTAGACGAGCAGCCACACCACCGCGGTCACGATGAACACCACGCGCACCGCTCGCTTGAACACGTGCTTCGAGCGGGCGATCGCCGTCGAGAACACGTTCTTCCAGCGCGGTGCATGGTACGGGGGCAGCTCCATGACCAAACCGGCGCGCTCGTCGCCGCTCACGAGGTGCGGCCCGAACAGCTTTCCCACGAGGTACATGAGCAGCAACGAGGTCAGGAAGATGGCCACCACAACGACAGGCGACCACGGCCCGAAGAACGCCACCGCCAGCACCGGCACGACGCCCCAGGTGGAAGCGCAGGGCACCGCCCATGCCATGGCGACGGTCAGCACGCGCTGACCCCATGAGTCGATGACGCGGGTGCCCGACGCGCCGCCGATGGTGCACCCCAGGCACACGACGAACGGCATGATGGACTTGCCTTGCAGGCCGAAGCGCGCCATCGTGGAGTCGAACACGTACGAGATACGGGCCATGTAGCCCACTTCCTCGAGCGCGCCGAACACGAGGTTGATGCCGAACACGAAGCCCACCATCATCGTGGCGAATCGCAGGCTGTCGAACAGGACGCCGCTCACGAAGCTGCCCAGCACAGCGGGCGCTCCCAGGGCGACGAGCCCTGCGGCCGCGTACTCGCCGATGAGCGAGAACAGGCCGCCCACCGCCATGATGGGCATGGCGGGGACGAACGTCGCCAGGAGCCCCACCAGGATGATGCCGATGGCGAGGGGCTTGCCCCAGCGCGATCCCGTGGCGATGCGGTCGAATCTCGAGAGCGTCGAGCGGGTGCGGGAACCCCGAACGGCGCCGTCGAGCACCCCGTCGATCCATGAGAACTTGCACGTCCCTCCACGCTGCACGCCGTGCTCGATCGGCTCGAGCGCGGCCGCCAAGCGCGCTCGATCGCGTTCGTCGAGCGCTTCGTCGACCAGCGCGCGGACCGGAACGTCGCCCTCGAGCAGCTTGCCCGTCAGCCAAGCCGGCGTCAGCGCGCCGACGCTCCGCTCCGGCACGAGGGCGCGCACGTCGTCGTAGACGGCTCCGAACTCGACGCGGCACGCCTCGGCCAGCGCGGTCGCATCAAGCGCATGAGGGTCGGCGATGGCACGATCGAGCGCCTGATAGAACAGGTCGCAGTGCGCGCGATCGGCCGCGACGAACGGCACGACCGGTATCCCGAGCCTGCGCTCCAGCACCTTCGCGTCGATGCGCTTGCCCTGGGCCTCGGCGACGTCCATGAGGTTCAGCACGAGCATGCAGGCGCAATCGACGCCCGCGAAGTCGGCGAGCATGTACAGGCTTCGTTCCAGCTGCGAGGCGTCCGCGAGCACGCATACGACGTCGGCCCTGCCCGAGGCGATGTAGTCGCGCGTGACCACTTCCTCCTCCGAATTCGCCGAGAGGCTGTAGGTGCCGGGAAGATCGCACACCGCGTAATCGACGCCGCCGCGCGAAAAACCGCCCTCCTTCTTCTCCACCGTCTTGCCCGGCCAGTTCCCCACGCGCTGCCGCGAACCGGTCAGCGCGTTGAACAGGGTTGATTTGCCCGAGTTGGGCTGACCGAGCAAGGCGACGGAGCAGGTGGGCGCCCCGGAGACCACCGCTGCGCCCGATGGCGCGGACACCGCGGCGTCCAGCTCTTCGAGCACCGCCTCCCGCGCGCTCACGAGCGCACCTGCACGTCGATGCGGGCGCAGTCTTCGGCATCGACGGCTATCACGCTGTCGCGCCCGTACACCAGCACCGGTCGCTTGCGCACGTTCTGCAGCACCTGCACTTCGCAGCCCACGGTCAGCCCGATGGACGTGACGCGTCCGACGAACCGCGCATCCCCTTCCACTCCGGATATCACAGCCACGTCTCCCGTGGCCGCATCGCTCAATTTGCTCATGATTTCTCCTTGTCGTACCTAGAGGTCGCGCGACAAGGGTAAGGGTTTGCGATCGCTCCACTCAACTCCATGCGTCTTCTTCTGCTCCAAACGCAAACGAGTTAGCCATTTCTAACTACCGGCGGGATACAATAGGAACGAAGGACCGACCGACAGGAGGCCACCACGAACGTACTCGAACCATTCGGCACCTTGCAGCTCGACCGCGGCATGCGCGTGGTTGTCGAGCCCGGCGGCGCCCACACGCTGCTCGTCGAGAACGAGCAGGGGCGCGGCCACATGACAACGCTCTTCGCCTCGCCGCGTCTCTTCATCGCAACGGTCGATTTCAACTTGGAGATATGCCCCATCCTCGTGAACGCCCAAGAGGTTCGCGGGTGCTGGATCACCCTGGACTACTGCCAGGAGGGACGGTGCGAGGTGGCCATGCCGGGCGAAAGCGCGATCATCGTGAAACCGGGCGACTGCTGCCTGAGCGCGTCGCGGCGCCTGCCGAGCGAATACCGGTACCCGCTCGGCCGATACCGCGGCATCAAACTGTGCTTCAGCGACGGGGTGACGAACGAGCCGGCGTACGGAGTGATGCGCGAGGCGGGTTTCTCTTTCGGCTCCTGGATCGAACAGCTCGACCCTGCGGTGCTGTTCGAGGGAGACGACCAGCTGAACGCGCTCATGGCGTCGTTCGAGGCGCTGGTGGACCCGTTCGATGCGCCGCGCAGCAAGCTGCGGTTCATGGAGGTGCTGCTGCACGTCAAGGCGCGGGGGTTGCCGACGGGGCGCCGACATTCGTATTACACGAAATCGCACATGCGCATCGCGCGGACGACGCATGATCGGCTGTGCGCCGATCTGGGGTGCGACTACCGGCTGCGCGACATCGCCGACTCGTTCGGCATCAGCGTGACCAGCCTCAACAACTACTTTCAGGGAGTGTACGGCGTGCCCGTTCCCACGTACCTGCGCGAAAGGCGCTTGCAGGAGGCCGCGAAGCTGCTCGAGGTCACCGACGAAAGCGTCGCCACCATCGCCGCACGGGTGGGCTACGCGAACCCCAGTAAATTCAGCGCCGCGTTCAAACGGCGCTACAACGCCACTCCCCGCGAGTATCGGACGGAACGGCGCTGAGGAGGAGCCGGGGCGCTCTGCACCCGGCCCCTCCCCCACCTTAGGCGGCCGTGAACTCGGCCACGTCCGCGAGCGGGCTGGCCGCGCCGGCGTCGTTCACCGAGCGCACGAGCAGCCGGTAGAACCCGGGCCGCTCGGGCGTGTACGAGAACGTCCAGTGCACCCACAGATCGTCGGTGGAATCCGACACGTCGTACGTGGTCCAGTTCGCGCCGTTGTCGAGCGAGAACTGCACCGACACGATCTGCTTGCCGTAGTCCTCGGCGTACCCGCTGAACGTCACCGGCTTGCCCACGGATACCTGCATCGGAGCGATCATCGTGCGCCCCCTAGCCCTGCGTTCCCGCGAGCACGCCCGCGTTGGGGCTGTTGGGATGCTCGTCGGCCGCACCCGGAGTCGCGGGCGCGACGTCCTCGGTGGACACCACGATTTCCACGACGTCGCGCACGAAGTAGTTCGCCGGCGTCTTCGTCATCCACAGCTGGTTGCTGCCGCCCACGGAGGCCGACAGGTCCTCGTCGTTGATCTCGTAGGACAGCACCGCATGGCGCCCCACCACGTAGCCCAGCGGGAACGTCTGCTGCGTGCCGTCGGCCGACACGAACGTCACGGCGTTCGCACCCGGAGCCGCGCCGGCCTTCGCCAGCAGATGCTCCACCGGGATGCCCGTCACGTCCGCGGTGACGATGGCGCGCCCGCCGGCGGGGTTGCCGCCGCAGGTGCAGGTCATCACGTTGCTGGTCGACTCCTCGTTGGCGAGGTCGCCCACCGAAGCGGTGAACGCCGTTTCCACGTCGCCCGACACGGACAGCTTCCAGCCCAGCGGGTTGTCCGCCACGAGGGGCACCGTCGCGCCGCAGATGGCCTGCGACACGCGCTGGAAGAAGGTCTTGATCACCTCGTTGGACGTGATGGTGGTCTGGTCGAACGAGAACTCGCCCTCCACCTGGGCGGGCGTGACCTGTGCGCTCTCGACAGCCGTGCCGTTCGTCGCGGCCTCGGTGCCGCCGGCGGCCACGGGCTCGTCGGTAGCGGGTTCGCCGGCCAGCGCCACCGCCGGCGCGGCCGCCATGGAGGCGACCATGGTGAACCCCGCGAGGGCAGAGATCGTGGCACGACCGCGTTGCGTCGTTGTTTTCATTATCGTACCCCCTACTCTACCGTGAACATGAACTGGGTGTCGTACTGGCAGACGCGATCGGCGCCGTCGGGCGTGATGCTGGTCGTGCGGATGTCCAACAGGTAGGCGCCGGCCGCGGGCGGCGTGAAGTCCATGCGCCAGTACGTCCAGTTGTCGGCCGTTCTCAAGCAGCCAGTCGATGCCCATCTTCGCGTAGTCGCGTACCCGTCGCTGCCGATGGGGCTCACCACGCGACGCGGTCATCGTCACGAAGATGGACGGCGAGCTGCTGCCCAACTCGCAGGGCTATCCCTGCATGATCTGGGTGAACAAGACGTCCGGCGGCAACTTCACGAAGCGCATCTCCAACCTCACGTTCATGACGGTGCCCGACGACAAGATCGACGCCGAGCTGTACGTGGGCCAGTTCACCGACGACCGCACGGGCGAGATCTACTCCAAGCCCAACAGCGGCGTGCTGAACTATCCCACCGGCATCGTGCTGTCCGGCGAGGAGGCGAAGACCGTGCATCTGGAGGGTTTCGCCGACGCATGGGACGAGCCCATCAAGAAGATGGAATTCTCCTTCGATCACGGCGAGACGTGGACCGTGGTGGACACGCCCGACAACAGCCTGGCCCACGCCGTTGATGGTGCAGTCCATCTTCATGACCTGCTTCACGGTGCCGAACTGCTGCTCCATCTCGGGAAGCGTCATCTCGACGGGGTTCTCGCAATCGCCGTCGATGGAGATGACCCAGTTCTCGTAGATGGACTTATCCTGCTTGGAATCGTCGGTCAACCACTGGCTGGGCTCGTCTTTCACGGTCTTGAAGATGCGGTTTTCAGCCGGCGTGACCGTGGTCTGATCGTAGGAGACCGAAGCCTTCAGCTCGTCGGCCTTCACGTCGGTGATGCCCTTGTACAGGTCGTACTTGACCTCGTCCCAGCGATCGAACACGCCGGTGTCGGGGTTGATGTAGTGGCACGACTGGCAGTTGCCGTCGTCGTCGTTCAGGAACATCGTGCTGTTCATATGCAGCGTGTGAATGGCATCGGCCAGCTTATGCCCCGAATACGAGTCGGAGTGGCACGCGATGCAGTTCTGATAGCCCTGCTCGGTGGGATACCCGAAGAAGATCAGGCGATGGTACGTAGGCAGGCTCATCAGCGCGTTCTCCAACGTGTGGCACGATGTGCACCCGCGTTTGTCGGCATCGAGGTACGTATTGTTCCATCCCAGCTCATCGGCAGGGACCGGTTGCACGAGGTTGCCGTTGCGGTCGGTATAGCGACGCGGCGCCTTCGCCTTCGCGTTGGCCTCGTTCTTCTCGGTGTTCTTGTAGAAGCCGGGGAGCGCGGCCACGTTGTCGATGAAGCGGCCTTCCGTGGGGAACCCGCTGTACGCCGCCAACTCGTCCACGCCGTCGCCGGCCTTCTCGCTTGCGGCGCTTTCCGCCTTTTTCTCAGGCGCTTTCGCGTCGTCGTTCGCGGCCTTCGGGCTGCAGCCCCATGCTGCGAACGAAGCCACTAGCGCAATCGCCAGCAGCACAACCAGTACTTTCGTCTTGCTTGGACCGTGCGAGCACGATTGCCCGCTCATGATGCGTTTCATTGACCCTCCTTTGACAATGGAATCGGCCGTGCCCTTCCGAAATCCTCCTTCCCCTTCGCCCTCCGTCACTCGTCGTTCGAGCGGCGACGCCTCCGCGGACCGTCACAGTCGGCGATAGGCGTGCGCCGGAAGTCGTAATGCTCGATATAGGTCTTGTCCAGCAGGGACTTTTCATAGAATCCCACGCCCCGGTTATACTCAGCAGCAATGTCGTCCGGGCTTTTGCATTCGTCGCGCAGCGCCCCGTCCTCACGGTAGTATCGGTGAAGGGCTTCGGCGCAGCGCTCCCTCACATAGGTTGCGAACACATCCTCGAACTCGTCCGAGGCCACGAAGAAATGGCGGATCCCGTCATCGTGCTGGCGAAGGAAACCCTGATCGAGCAGACGGGCGAAATCGCTGCGCGCACACGGATACGACACGTCGTAACGCTGCGCGTGGATGCCGTAGGTGAATTCCGCATTGCTGTGTAACACGGCCTCCAGCAGCACCTCCTTCTGACGGAAGTTCATGCTCTCGTCGGAATCGATGATGATGCGAAAACGTTCTCGACGGCGCGCCATGCCGTCCAGTTTGGTCATGAACCATCGCTGCCCCTCGACGAGCATCTGCACCGCCCGCTCGAAGAAGAGCGTCCAATCGCAGAAGCCATCGCACGGCACCACCAGCTCTTCGGGCACAAGGGGCGAATCGCAGACGCGATCGTCGTCATCAAGCGGGAACAATAGCTTGACGACGGGAACATGCGCCGAGAAATGATAGCCGGCACGATGCAGCACGATGAAGTACAGCAAATAGGCAAGAACATCGTTCCCGGCAGAGAACAGGTGGAACGCCTTGAAATAGCAAAGCGCTATCAAAGCATCCACTAAAGTATGGCCACCGTCGGGCGCGCACACGTGAGCGCAGAACGACTCCAGCGCCTTCGCGCGCAGCTCATCCGCCGCGCTCTCGCCACAGCCCTCGATCTCGCGCACCTCCTTGATGGAAATGCCTTCGACGAGCCGTTCGTGCAGACGCTCGATGAACGCTACGGTGAACGGCCCCTCCCGGTAGTCCTCGATGCTTATCAGTATCTTGCCGGCATTCGATACCAGCAGCTCGATGCCGTTGGCGGGCTCGCGCGCCTGCACGCACACGCGCCTGAGCCTCACCGCGTCGAGCTCGGCGTTCTCCAGACGAACCGCGCGCACCACTTCGTCGGCCGCAAGGTTCAACTCGAAGTGACCACCCTCGGGATGGCTCAAAATGCTCCCGTAATGCACGGCCAATCCCTCGTTAACTTGGAACTCTTCAAGCAGCTTGTTCAAACGCCAAGTGGGGGCGTACCAGTTGCCCGAAACGGATCGAACGTCGGCCGGCCCCTCCGCAACCGCCTCGAAGGGGACGGGCAGCACGCGGCCTTGGCATCGGCGCAGGTTGTTGAGCGCGAACCAACACAGCGACAGGTCCTCCTGACGCACGTTGAGCTCGGCCGCCAACGACTCGAGCGTCGGCGCCTTCTTCGCAGCCAGCGCCAAAGCGTTGCCCAACAGCGAGAAATCGTCCATTATGAGCTTCTTCATCATGAGCACCCCTCCCGGCCCTCACGTGCATGTTCGCAGATGCGGCGCATGCACTTCAAGGCATCGAGACGCGACTAGAAACTATTTACCACCGGACGTGAAAGGGCTTGCGTTTCGTGGAAAAGCGAAAAGCCCGCGCGCTGGGAAGCGAGCGGGCTCGAATGTCCGCGGCCGCGAGAGCGAACCGCATTTGGTCAGGTATTTCGTTCGTTATCGTAGCGCATATAACCGGGCACCCTATCCACCTTGCGCATCTCCACCAGGTCGCCCGCGCCGTAGCGGACGTACAGCGCTCCCGCCCCCTGGGCATCGGAGTACGCAAGATGGACCCAGCCGACCCCGTTGCCGCTCTCGTCTTCCAGCACGTAGATGTTCGGATCGACGGTTTCCTTGAACGCGCCTTTGACATGCGCGCCCGGAGCCTTCGACGCTTCCCACGAGGGCTCGCCGTCGAGCGTCTGAAATGCGATGGTGCCGATGCCGTCCCGGCCGGGATCCCCCTGATAGGTGCCTCTCAGCTCGAACCCTTCGTCGATGCCTCGTCGCATGGCGTTTGAATCGCCCACGGCATTCGCAACCGCGAAGATGCCGACCAGCAGCAACGCTCCCGCCACGCCTATGCCAACGCGCACGAAAAGCTTCTTGCGTTCCATGGGGCACCTCCGCGACCGAATTCCAAACCGGCTTTTCCGCTGGGGCTTCTCTGCGGGTCAGTTTACCATGCTTCGCTACACGGCCGCCAGCGCCTGGTCTATGTCGGCGATGAGGTCCTCGGTGGCTTCGATGCCGCACGACAGGCGGATGAGATCCGGCGTGATGCCGGCAGCCGCCAGCTCCTCGTCGTTCATCTGGCGATGCGTCGCGTTGGCCGGATGCAGCACGCAGGTGCGCGCATCGGCCACGTGCGTGGCTATCTGCGCCAGCTTGAGGTTCGCCATGAACGTCTCGGCCGCGGCGCGCCCGCCGGCCACGCCGAAGCTCACCACGCCGCTGGCGCCGTTCGGCAGGTACTTCTGCGCCAGCTCGTATTGGTCGTCGCCCGGCAAGCCGGGGTAGCGCACCCAGGCGATCTTCGGATGCGCGGCCAGATGCTGCGCCAACGCCAGGCCGTTCTTGCTGTGCTGCGCCATGCGCAGGTGCAGGCTTTCCAGCCCCAGGTTGACGAGGTAGGCGTTCTGCGGCGACTGGATGGCGCCGAAGTCGCGCATGAGCTGGGCCGTCGCCTTCGTGATGAACGCGCCGCCCAAGCCGAAGCGCTCGGTGTACGTCACTCCGTGGTAGCTCTCGTCGGGCTCGCACAGGCCGGGGAACTTGTCGGCATGCGCCGTCCAATCGAACTTCCCGGAGTCCACGATGGCCCCGCCCACGCTGGCGCCATGGCCGTCCATGTACTTCGTGGTGGAGTGCGTCACGATGTCGGCGCCCCACTCGATGGGACGGCAGTTCACCGGCGTGGGGAACGTGTTGTCCACGATCAGCGGCACCCCGTGCGCGTGCGCGGCGGCGGCGAAGCGCTCGATGTCGAGCACCGCCAGCGCCGGATTCGCGATGGCCTCGCCGAACACGGCCTTCGTGTTCGGCCGGAACGCGGCCTCCAGCTCCTCGTCGGTGCAGTCGGGCGAAACGAACGTGCATTCCAGGCCCATGCGCTTCATGGTCACGGCCAGCAGGTTGTACGTGCCGCCGTAGATGGCCGAGCTGGCTACGACATGATCGCCCGCGCCGGCGATGTTGAACACGGCGAAGAAGTTCGCAGCCTGGCCCGACGACGTGAGCATGGCCGCCGTGCCGCCCTCGAGCTCGGCGATTTTGGCCGCCACGAAGTCGTTCGTGGGGTTCGCCAGACGCGTGTAGAAGTACCCGGCCTCCTCGAGGTCGAACAGGCGGCCCATGTGCTCGCTCGTGTCGTACTTCCAGGTGGTGGACTGGTAGATGGGAATCTGGCGCGGCTCGCCGTCGCCGGGACGGTAGCCGCCCTGTACGCAGGTGGTGCTGATGGATTCGCTCATGGATGCTCCTTGTTGCGGGATTGCGGATTGCGCTCTTGCGATCCGGCTCATTATGCCATCATGGTTTACGCGACGGTAGTTCTATCTTCCGATAGCATGTTATCGATAATTCAGATAAACCGGTCATCTGATTAGAAGGTATCATGATACAGACCGTTACGACCGGCACCAGCGTGCCCGCGCGATACCGCGACGATCTACGAAATGCGAGGTTTCCCATGCCCATCAGAATCCCCGACTCCCTGCCCGCGACCGAGGTGCTCGAGGGCGAGAATATCTTCGTGATGACCGAGTACCGCGCCATGCACCAGGACATTCGCCCGCTGAAGGTGCTGCTGCTCAACCTCATGCCCACGAAGATCGTCACCGAGACGCAGATCATGCGCAAACTGTCGAACACCCCGCTGCAAATCGAGGTGAGCCTGCTGCAAACGGCCAGCCACGAGGCGAAGAACGTGTCCGAGCAGCACCTCGACACGTTCTACACCACCTTCGACGAGATCAAGGACCAGCGCTTCGACGGCATGATCATCACCGGAGCGCCGGTTGAGCTGCTCGACTTTGAGGACGTGGATTATTGGGACGAGCTCGCGCGCATCATGGACTGGTCCGCCACGAACGTGCACTCCACCTTCCACATCTGCTGGGGCGCGCAGGCCGGCGTCTACCACCATTACGGCATCCCCAAGTACGAGCTGGAGAACAAGCTGTTCGGCGTGTTCGACCACGAAGTGGTGAAGCCGTCGTCGCCGCTGGTGCGCGGGTTCAACGACTCGTTCCGAGCGCCGCACTCGCGTTACACCGAGGTGCACGCTGCCGACATCGAGGCGCACCCCGACCTCGAGCTGATCGCCGTCTCCGACGAGGCCGGCGTCTACATCGCGAAGAGCACCGACAGCCGGCATTTCTTCGTGTTCGGCCACCCCGAGTACGACGCCGACACGCTCATGGCCGAGTACGAGCGCGATATCGCGAAAGGCCTGGACATGCCGCTGCCTCGCCACTACTTCCCGAACGACGATCCGACGCAAGCCCCTCGCGTCACCTGGCGCGCGCACGCGCAGCTGTTGTATACGAACTGGTTGAACTATTATGTGTACCAGACCACGCCCTACGATTTGGCGAAAGTAGGCACCGAAGAGGACAGCGTCCATGAGTGACTCCCAGCGCAAACCGCGCTACATCCTGCGACCGGTGGTGACGCCGGTCGCAGGCGCGCAGCCGACTAAGAGCGCGGCTTCGAAGTCCGAAGCGTCATCCGACCCGTTCCTGCGCCCCGCCCAGGAAGACGACGACGGCTACGACCCGTTCAGCGACCGCCCGCCAACCCCCGAGCCGACCTTCCAGGAAGACCCTTGGCGATAAGAGAACTTCCTCTTTCATTTGATCCTCGATTATGCTCTTTTTTCAGCTGTTTTTTATGCTATAATATCGGCATAGATAGCAACCGGAGAAAACCGAAAGGAGGAATCGCCATGCCCCTCACAGTCAAGGCATCGGAAGCCCGCGCGCAATTTCCGACCATTGCAAAGCGCGTGTATGAGGACAATATCGAGGTAACGGTCATCAAGGGAAGCAAACCCTATGTAAAAATCGTTCCCATCGACGACAATGCCTCGGACGGCGAGAATGGAACCATGTATTTAGATGCATACTTGGAAGCTGCGGACGAGTACCGCGATTTGTTTGAGGCTCTGTCGAAATGAGCGGGCGCGATCCTTCTCCCATACCCAAGCATATCGTGCTCGCCATTCATGAAGACCAACTGAAACGTAACGGAGGAATGCCAGGAGTTCGCGACGAAGGGCTTCTTGATTCGGCTCTAGCTCAGCCTTTCGCCTCTTTCGGAGGACAAGATCTTTATCCTTCCGTGCATGAGAAAGCGGCTCGATACGGCTACGGGGTCATCAAGAACCACCCCTTCGACGACGGAAACAAGCGAACGGGAACGGCTCTCATCATCGCCTTCCTACACGGTAACGGAGTAAAGTTCAAGCCTCGTACGCAGGACTTCTTCGACACCGTCATCGCCGTCGCGAACGGTACTATGAGTTACGACGAGCTTGTCGCCTGGATCGAGAAGCAGATCTAGCGGGAACAAAACGGGGGGCGCTTCAAGTCGAAGCACCCCTCGCCTCTTTTAGTTCCAACCGAGGAACGTGTCGACGTCCAAATCCTCGAAGGTCGTGATGAACCGCTCGGCCTCGGCTGCCAGCTGCTCGCACGTGCCCGAGATATCGCAGTCGTAGATGCCGAGCGTGCGGTAGTTCGCGGCTTTCAGCGTGCGCACGGCGTACACCGAGTCCTCGACGCCCCAGGTGGCGGCAAGCGGCGTGCCCATCGCCTCGCGAGCGTGATCGTACACAGCGGGCTCGCGCTTCGAGGCGCCCACGTCGTCAACCGACACGATGGCGTCGAGGTACGGCGCGAACCCGCAGCGCTCAAGCCCGGCCTGCAAGTACGGCTGCGGGCTGGACGACGCCACACTCATGCGCACCCCGCGCTCGGCCAACGCCTGCACGAACTCGAGCGCTCCCGGCCGCGCCAGAGCGCGCTCGCGGTAGAACTCCAACATGAGCTCGTCCATCATGGCGACCACCTCGTCACCCGACGAACCCAAGCCGAAGCGCTCGTGGAAGAACGCGCCGCACTCGGGAATGGTCATCGCGGTGAGCGCATCGATTTCGGCCGCCGTCAACGTCACGTTCGCACGCCGCGCCAAACCGGCTTCCGTCTCGCGCCACACCATCATCGAGTCGATCAGCGTCCCGTCGCAATCGAAGATCACGCCGATGCGGAATGCGTCCATACGATACCCCCTCAAGGCATGCCGAACGCCGCTAAACCGGCGCCCGGCGAATCGTCTTCTTGTTCCACGAAAGAGTATCAGAAACTTCGCATCCGAGTTTGACCAGGGTCTTGATTTTGCCCAGAGTTAACGCATCCGAGTGCGAGACAGCTACCCAAGATCCTCCACCAGATCGATCAGCTCCTGATGGGTATGGACGTCCAGCTTCTGGTAGATATGCTTCACGTGCGCTTTGATGGTGTTGTACGACACGCATAGCTCGTGCTGGATGAACACGCCCGTCCTACCGCGCGCCAGCAAGTGCAGCACCTCGGTCTCTCGCTTCGTGAGCCCCTTCTGCTGCGAGAGGACCTCGCACCGCTCGTCAACGGTCAGAGCCCTCTCCTCGGAAGCATCGTCTTCATCTGCGCTGTCGACCAAAACAGGCGGAACGCTCTCGCGCACGCCGTTGATGGTTTTCTCGAAACTGAAGTGCTGCAGAAAAACCGACATGGCAACGACAAGGCAAAACACGATACCAGCCACCGCCAGAACCACCACCTGCACATCGCTCGTCCAATAGTGGTTCACGAAACGGCCGGCATTGGCTCCTAGGATGACGCCAATGGCATGCATCGCGGAGCCCCAAGCGAAAACCGAAACGGCACCATGCATGTTGCGCCGGGCCAACGCCGTGAGCACGATCCACTGGAACACGTCGAACGCAGCGATCCCGCAGCTGATCAAACCGTTCGAGATGGAGAACCGAATCAAGTCCGAAGCGGGAACGAGCAGAAGCCCCGCGATCGCAAGCAGCGCGGCCAGCTTCAAAAGCGCATCGGTCGTCAACCGGCGGGGAGCAAGGCATGCGACAACAAGGACCACCGCCAAAATCGCGAGGCTCCAGATCGACGTGGCAGGAATGCCCCCGGTTTCTCCGAACGTGAGCATGAAGCCCTGGACCGCGCTGAACAGAAGGAGGCAGACGAATAGTTGATGGCCGAACGGCAAGAACGACGAAGGCTGCGTGATGGCCATATCGTGCGGCGATTCGTCGCGAGAAAGCCGTGCCATTGTTTCCGAAGCAGTCGGATTCGCCAACAACGCAGCTCCTAGCAAGAGGGCTGCATGGACGGCAAGCGCAAACTCCGAATAGCCCACCGCAATCGCCTGTTTCGCGCCGGCGCATGCCAGCAATCCCGTCACGATGCAGATGGACGCGAGCTTCGTCGGAACAGAGCACAGGGCTATGCCCACCAGGATCGCGCACGCACCCTCGGCAACGGATACCAGGCAGGCGCCTGCCAGCATGACGCCCATCGATCCCAGCCGATCACCCGCCCACACGAGCAGCGACCCTCCCGCAGCTCCGAAGATCGCAATGCCCATGAGCACCTGCCTGCGCAACGCACGCGGACGACGCACCGACACGACGGCGACAGCCACCAGCGCGGCGCCGTTCGCTAACGTACACAGCTCTCGAATGAAGGAAAGCTGCGTGTCGTACAGAGGAAACAGATGCACGTTCAGCGACCAACTGCTCAACGTCAGCAACGCCAACGCAAGGCCCTGCGCAAACGAGAACAAGCCCGCCTTCGGCGGCGCGACCCCCTCGCCGTTCTGCTCCCGTGATCTCAACATGCCCGTATTGTAGCCGAAACACTCCATCTGGTTAACCGGCGTAAGAAGCTTTCTACCTGGGGTTACCCAAAAATTACCCACTGAGGGTGATGAAGTTTGCCCACGGCGACCCTAGGATGCACCCTCGAACCGCCGCAGCGCGGAGCACCGCCTGCACAACTCGCGAACAAGGGAGGGACCTATGAGCACCAAACATGCACAGGGCATATCTCGTCGAAGCTTCCTCGCAGGAACAGCCTTGGCAAGCACCGGAGCCGTTTTGGGACTGGCCGGATGCGCGCCGAAGGAGAACAAGGGCGCCGAAGAAGCGAACGCTGAAACGGGCAGCACATCGTCCGATTGGCTGGGCTCGGAGCCGACCGTTCAGGAAAGCGACATCGTCGAAACCATCGACACCGAATTCCTGATCGTCGGCGCTGGCACAGGCGGCCTGTTCGCCGCATGCGCAGCCGGAGAAGAGGGCATCGAGACGTTCGTTCTGGAGAAGTACAACGGCGGCGTCGTGCGCGACGACGTCGGAGGCGTGAACTCTCGCCTTCAGCAGGAAAGCGGATACACGATGGATCTGCAGGAGTACCTGCTCGACATGAACCACTACGCCGCAGGCCAATGCAATCTCAACCTTCATAAGACGTGGTACGAAAAATCGGGCGAAACCATCGACTGGTACGAGACCGTGCTCGACCAGTACGGCGTGAAGCTCTGGCATGAAGCCGCCGAAGAAAAGCACGAGACGAACTACAAGCACTGGGCAACCGGTCATTCGCCCGCCTGGCCGGAAGATGGCTCGCTTAACGGATTCACCGTGCTGTCCGATTACGCCGAGAAGACCGGCCATGTGACGTTCCGCTACAACACGCCCATGGTCAAGTTGGTTGTGGAAGGCGACAAGGTGGTCGGCGCCATCGGCAAAGGCGAGAACGGATACATCCAGGTCAACGCCAGCAAGGGCGTGCTGGTATCCACCGGCGGCTACGGCATCAACGTCGACATGCAGAAGGCGCTGCAGCCGCATACCACCAGCCTGTATGGGTTCAACTCCGCGCAGCCGGGTTGCGAAGGCGACGGCATCAAGGCCTGCCTGTGGGCGGGTGCGAAGATGGACGATACGCATTCCAGCATGCTGTTCGATCGCGGCGGCCTGCCGGCCGACTCGCTTGGCGGAGCCGATTGCGGCGTAGGCACGCTCTTCTGGATGGGAAGCCAGCCCTGGCTCAAGGTGAACCTGAACGGCGAGCGCTTCTGCAACGAATCCGGCACGTACGACTTCGTGCTGCACTCCGACGCCCAGCAGCCGGGTTCCATCCACGTCACGCTCTGGGATGCCGATTTCGCCACCTACGCCGAGCAATTCGACATGCACGGATGCTCGCGCCTCTTCCCCTTCGACAACGGCGCCGCGCCGAACATCCCCATCCAGGCGGTTATGGGCATGAACGAAGAGCTGGCGGCCAAGGGCTACATCCAAAAAGCCGACACCTTGGAAGAGCTGGCCGGGAAGCTCGGGTTGCCCGCCGACGCGCTCATCGCCACGGTGGAGCGCAATAACGAGAACTACGATAATCAGGTCGACCCCGATTTCGGGAAAGAGCCGTTCCGTCTCTCACCCGTGCGAAACCCGCCGTTCTACGGCATCCGCAACACCGGCATGCTGTTGTGCACCATGGACGGGATCAACATCAACACCCAAGGCCAGGCGCTGCGCGCAGACGGCAGCGTGATCGAGGGTCTGTACGTGACCGGCAACGACTCGGGCGGATACTACTCCATGACGTATCCGAACCTCTCGACCGGCAACGCCTGCGGCCGCACCGTCACGTTCGGCCGCATGATCGCGAAGAACCTGGCGAAGTAGCCGACCCCCAAAATCCCCTCCCCTCCTGAAAGGCCCGATCGACGCGCATGATGGCGTCGATCGGGCCTTCGCATTCGCTTGGACGGGAACAGCTGAAGAAACCAGGGGGTCGGCTCAGCCTTACTTCACGCCGTACTGCTCGTAGTAGGCATCCAGCGCCGCCTTCACGTCGTCGTCAATGACCACGCGCCCCTGCACTTCGCGGTTGTACAGGCATTCGGTCACCTCGGCCATGCTCACGATGGACGCGACGGGGAAACCGTACTTCTCCTGCACTTCCTGCTGCGCAGTCACTACGCCGCCTTTGCCCACTTCCATGCGGTTGAGCGACACAATGAGGCCCTTGACGTCCACATCGGCCGCGCCCTTGAGCACGGGATACGTCTCATCTATGGACTTGCCGGACGTGGTGACGTCCTCCACCATGATCACGCGGTCGCCGTCGTGCAGCTCGCTTCCCAGCAGGTTGCCCGCATCGGCGCCGTGGTCTTTGACTTCCTTGCGGTTGGAGCAGTAGCGCGCTTCCTTGCCGTACAGCTCCTGCAAGCCGATGACCGTGATCACCGACAGCGGAATGCCCTTGTACGCCGGCCCGAACACCACGTCGAAGTCCAGCCCAAAAGTATCATGGATGGCGCGCGCGTAATACAAGCCCAAGCGGTGCAGCTGCTCGCCCGTCACGTAGGCGCCCGCATTCATGAAGAAGGGGGACTTCCTGCCGCTTTTCAGCGTGAACTCGCCGAACTTGAGCACTTCGCTTTCAACCATGAACTCGATGAACTCTTGCTTGTACTGCTCCATGAGGGGTCCCTTCCTTCTCTTTCACCGCGCAGCCGCGCGCCCGCTGCGAACCATGATACTAGAAAGCGCCGACCGCCGGGACGTGGGCGCAAAATGCAACCCATGACAATTTTGGGCGGCCTTTCAGCCCCCTTGCGCCGGATCGTCGAGAAGCGGATCGGCATATGCCCAGCTCGCAAGCTTCTCGAGGCGCCCTGACTCCGAGTTCTCCATGGGAAACATTGTCATGGGCGCCGTTTTGCGCCCAAGGCGGCGAGCATCTCGCCCGCCGCCGTCGACATGTCAGATCCCGCGCCCCCTACCCTTGCTTCCCCAGCAGCTCGCGCACATGGGCGCTCGATGTCCTCAAGCGCTCGGCGGCCGCCTTGATGTCGGACACGTTGTCAACCGACGCCGCCTCGGCCTCGCGCGCCTTCTTGCCGAAACCGGCGGGGCGCTTCGACAGCGCCTTGCGCAGCGTTTCGGCGTCGGCCTTGACCTGCTTCTTCTCGTCTTTCTCCAACTGCTTTCCAACCTGGCCGAGCGCCCGGTCCACCTCGTTCAGCAGACCCTGCGCCTCCTCGCGCGCCAGCATGGCCTCGCGTCGCTCGCTGTCCTGCGCGGCGTACTGCTCGGCATCGCGAATGGCGCGCTCGATGTCGTCGTCGGACATGCGGCCGGAGTCGTCGATGGTGATGGACTGCGCCTTGCCCGTGTCCAGATCCTTCGCCGACACGGTGAGGATGCCGTTCGCGTCGATGTCGAACGTCACCTCGATCTGCGGCACGCCGGCCGGCGCGCGCTTGATGCCCTTCAG
Source organism: Eggerthella sp. 1_3_56FAA (assembly GCF_000185625.1). NCBI lineage: Bacteria > Bacillati > Actinomycetota > Coriobacteriia > Eggerthellales > Eggerthellaceae > Eggerthella > Eggerthella sp. 1_3_56FAA. Next base: position 804,971 of record NZ_GL622580.1, on the reverse strand, counting down.
CTTGAACATGCCGATGGACTTGTTGTCCTTCGCCATGGGGCGCTCGCCCTGCAGCACGTGGATCTCCACGCTGGTCTGGAACGCGGCGGCGGTGCTGAACACCTGCGAGTAGTGCACCGGCAGCGTGGTGTTGCGCTCCACGAGGCGCGTCGCCACGCCGCCCACCGTCTCGATGGACAGGCTGAGCGGCGTCACGTCTAAAAGCAGGATGCTGTTATCGGCCTTCACCAGGCCCGTCGACGTGCCGGACAGCGTGGCACCCTGGATAGCGGCGCCCATGGCTACGCACTCGTCGGGGTTGATGGACGCGGACGGCTCCTTGCCCGTGAGCTTGCGCACATGGTCCTGAACGGCCGGAATGCGCGTGGAGCCGCCCACCAGCAGCACGCAGCCCAGCTCGGACGCGGCGATGCCGGCGTCGTTGAGCGCGGTCTGCACGGGACCCGACGTGCGCTCCACCAGATCGCGCGTCATGTCGTTGAACGCGGCGCGCGTGAGCGTGGCCTCGAGGTGCAGCGGGCCCGACGGGCCCTGCGCCAAGAACGGGAGGTTGACATGCGCGGTATCGAGCGACGAAAGCTCCTTCTTCGACTCGCGGGCCGCCTCGGTGACGCGCTGCATGGCCGCCTGGTTGCCCCGCAGGTCAACCCCATGCTCGCGCTTGAAGGCGTCCAGCAGGTGCGCAGCCACGCGCTCGTCGAAGTCGTCGCCGCCCAGATGGTTGTCGCCCGACGTGGCCAGCACCTCAATGACGTCGTCGCCGATCTCGATGACCGACACGTCGAACGTGCCGCCGCCCAGGTCGTACACCATCACCTTCTGCGGCGTGCCGTTGTCCAAGCCGTAGGCGAGAGCTGCAGCCGTGGGCTCGTTGATGATGCGCAGCACGTCGAGGCCTGCAATGCGCCCGGCGTCCTTCGTGGCCTGGCGCTGCGCATCGTCGAAGTACGCGGGCACCGTGATAACCGCCTGCGTGACATCCTGGCCAAGAAACGCCTCGGCATCGCGGCGCAGTTTGCGCAGGATCATGGCCGACAGCTCCTGCGGCGAGTAGGGCTTGCCGTCGATGTTGGCGCGCCAATCGCTGCCCATGCGGCGCTTGACCGACTCGATGGTGCGGTCGGGGTTCACCGCCGCCTGGCGGCACGCGATGGTTCCCACCAGGCGCTCGCCTTCCTTCGAAAACGCGATCACGCTGGGCGTGGTGCGCTCCCCTTCCGCGTTCGGCACGATAACGGGCCGGCCGCCCTCCACCGTAGCCGCGCAGCTGTTCGTCGTTCCTAAGTCGATGCCGATCGTTGCCATGAGTGCGTCCTTTCGGGTTGAGATTGCATAGGTGCAAGTGCGAAAACTCGAATCACCGGTAGTTCGTAGCGTCAGCGAGGGTTTCCGTGGTGCCCGAGATCGTGGGGAGGGCGAGGGCGTGGCGTACTTCGGTACGCAAGCCCTCGGACTCGCCGCGAGATCGGGCACCATGGGAAGCCGCAGCGTCGAGCGGTTCCGACGGCCGGCAGGCCGCCGGAACCTAAAACGGCATCCCGCACAGCCGGCACAACGAGGGGCCCAGGCACCAGATGCCGCAGCAGAGGATGCTGGGGTCGATGCCCATGCTGAAGCCTTGCGATTGGCTTTCCTGCTGGTAGGTTTGGCCAGTCTGCTGGAACTGCCGCTGCGCGCGCTGGTAGTCCGGGTTGTTCGGATCCATGCGCACCGCGCGCCTGATCTGCTCGAGCGCCATCAGCGTGTTGCCCGCCGCGTCGTTGGCCAGCGCGCTGAGGTAGTACCAGCGGGCCGAGCGGCCGTCGCTGGTCACCGTGTTCAGGATGTCCACCGCCTGCTGACCGCGCCCGGCGTTGATGGCGTCGATGGCGTTGCGCATCTGTACGTTGTCGCCCGCGGCCGCCTCGGGATGGATGGGCTCGCGGCTGCCGTAACCTGCGCCGCCAAAGCCGAACAGGTCGTCGAAGTCGAACCCGAAGCCGCCCGACCAGCCGTACGGCCCCTCGGTCCCGTAACCCGAACCGCCCGCGCCCTGCCCCTGGCCTGCTCCGCCGCCTGCTCCGCCGTATCCCGCGCCGCCTCCGTAGCCCGCGCTACCCTGCGGCCCGGATGCCGCCCCGGCGCGACGGTCGCGCGCCGCGTACTTCTCGGGGTTGACGATGCGGTCGTACGCCTCGTTGATCTTGTTCATGCGATCCGCCGCCGCAGGATCGTTCGGGTTCAGATCGGGATGGTTCTCGCGAGCCTTCTTGCGGTACGCCTTCTTCACCTCGTCGGCGGACGCATCACGGCTCACGCCCAGCACGTCGTAGGGATTCTCAACCACGGCGCTTCTCCTTATCGTTTTCCAACGCGTAGTACTTCTGCCACACGCCCGCGTACACCACGCTGCGCAGCAGGCGCAGGTCGCGCTCCAGCGGCAAGCGCTCGAACGCCTCGGCCACGCCCGCCGCCAGCAGGTGCAGATCCTCGCGCATATCCTCCGCGCTCATATCCATAGCAACCAGCGGGTTATAGCTGCCCGATGCCCGGTCGTCCTCGTAGTCCATCACGGCGTCCATCACGTACACGAACTTGCCCAGACGGGCGCCCACCGTCCGCAGGTCGTCCGCCCAGTAATCGTCGGGACGGTACACGAACAGCTCGCCCATCAGCACGCCGAAGCGGTTGGCCGCCGCATCGGGAGCGGGCACCTCGCCGCCCGGAGCGGCGCCCGCTTCGCGCGCAGCGGCCTCGATGGCTCCGATGTCGGCCATGCCCGTCTCGACGGCCTCGCAGATGCGAGGGTTCCTTTCGCGGATGGCACGGTAGGATCCGGCCAGCATGCCCGCAAACGCCCGAGCCCGCACGCTGCGATCGTCGTTCCAGTCGTCGAGGCCCTTGTAGTACGCAAGCGCCACCGTCACGTCGGCCGCATAGTCGATACATGCCGAACGCACGAACCCGTGCGCCTTCACCGGATGGGGCGCGCAGCGTCCCTCGCCCTCGCGCTCCTCCGGCTCGTACAGCGAGCCCAGCAACAGCGCCAAAAACACCAGGTCGTACGTCAGCGCCAAGCGACAGTGCTGCCCGCATCGCTCGCCGATCGCGCGACACAACCCGCAGTACGCTCGATGGTAGCGTTCGCGCTCGGCTTCGTCCAAGCCCTCCAAACGGGGCACCACGTATCCGAACATCCTCAGCGCACCAGCTTTCCCGAAAAGGCGCTGAGCGCCTGGAAACCTTCGAGGATCGCATCGAACGTCTCTTGCGGCTCGGCCGAGAACGCCCTGCCGTAACGACGCTGCACCTCGCCGTCGACGCTGGCCAACAGCGCGCGGCCTTCGTCGGTGACATGCAGCCGCAGCGACCGGCGGTCGGTCTGGCTGCGCTGGCGCTCGATGAGCCCTCGATTCTCCAGCTTGCGGCACACGGGCGAGAAGTTCGTGCGCAGGATGCCGGCGCGGTCGCTCAGCTGGCCCGCGGTCAAACCCGGCGTGCGCATCAGCTCCACCAGCACGTGCATCTGCTGCAACGTCAGGCCGTGCTCCTGGCAGATCGGCGTCATCGTATCGTGCAGTATCTTCTGCAAGTCGTAGGTGATGGCGAACAGCTCGCGCTTGAAAGCTGCGATATCCACGGCGGACCTTTACGACTTCTGCTTCGTCTCGGTCTTGCACTTCGGGCACACCACGCGCAGCGTGCCCTTGCCGCGCGGCACCGACAGCACCTGGCCGCAACCCTTGCACTTGAAGTAGCGCGTGGTCTTGCGGTTCGTCCACTTCTTGCGCATCAGCGACAGCTGCTTGCGCGGCTTCTCCACGATGCGCTCGAACGTCGCGTTCTCGCGGTCGCGGGCGGCGATGTTCTTCGAGTAGCTGCGGAACAGCGAATACGCCAGCACGATCAGCGCCACCCAAGACAGCAGGTCAAGCCCAGGAATCAGCGAGGCGAACAGTAGCACGATACCCGCAACCACCAAGAAGTTGGAGAATGTGTCGGCGCCGCGGCGCCCCTGCATCATGCCCGACAGCTTCCACTGCAACCGCTCCAGAAAACCCTTCACGCGAACCTCTTCTCCTTCATGCCTGCCTGGCCGCACGCAGCGCAAACGCGCTTCCGCGCACGACGCCGACCGTCGCACGGCCGCTTTCGATCTCTGAAGAAATATAGTATTAAAGTAAGATTATTTTTCGACCAAGACGAGCCGATGTCATCGAACTGACATGTTGCTGCCATAAAGCGCCCACAGGAAAAGGCGCTCCGCATTCGCGGCGCATCGCGTCCTTACGCCATGAACCGCCGCTCGAACTCGTCGATAGCGGACGGCCTCCCGATGAGATACCCCTGCGCCCTCGTGCATCCCGTCGTCTTCAGCGCCTCCAGTTGCTGCTCGGTCTCGATGCCTTCGGCCACCGACTCGATGCTCAGGTCGTCGCACAAAGACGCGAGGCCGCTCACCACGCGCATGGTGCGATCCGTGGCATCGATGCCCCAGATCAACGACCGGTCCATCTTCAGCACGTCGAATTCCAGCTGCACGAACAGCGACACGTTCGCGTTGTCCACCCCGAAGTCGTCGACGGCCACGCTGAAACCGCGGCCCCGCAGATCGTCCGCCACGCAGCGCAGCAGGTCGCCTCCGCGCCCGCGCGCCGACTCGGTCACTTCGATCTCGATGAGCGACGGGTCCACGCCGAAGCGCGCGACCGTTTCCGCCACCCGATCGACAAATCCCTCTTCCCCCACCGTCATGCGCGAGAAGTTCACCGCGATGGGCACTGCCGCACGGCCTTCGCGCTGCCAGCGCGCAACCGTCTCGCACGCGCGCGTCAGGGCGAAGAAGTCCACATCGGCGATCTCGCCCATGTCCTCCAACGCGGGAACGAAGGATGCCGGCTGCACCTCGATCCCCCGCTCGGGGTCGAGGTAGCGGATGAGCGCTTCGGCCCCTACCAGCGCACCGGTTTGCGTTGCCACCTGAGGCATGAGGAAGATGTCGAGCAGCCCGGCCTCCACCGCGTCCCGCGCGCCGCCGGGGCGGATGAGGTCGTTCACCGCTCCGTCCTGCGCCAAGTCGATGCCCAGATCGGTTGCCCGATGCCGCCCGATCTTGACGCGGCGCATGCGGTCGCCCGCCGTGTTCAGCAGCACGGTCGCGTCTTCGCAGCGCTCGCTCCAGGCAAGCCCCACCGAAGCGGGCAGCCCGGCCTCGGCGAAGCGGGCCGTCAGGCTGCGCGTCATGCGGTCGAACTCCTCGTATTCAAGCGGCAGGGCCACCGCGCAGAACTCGTCGTCGCCGATGCGGTACACGCCCTCGCCGAACACCTCGCGCATGGAAGAGCAGATGCGCCGCAGGACCTCGTCGCCCTCGTCGCGGCTGCGCTCCCGGTTCACCACCGCAAGACGGTCGGCATCCACCAGCACGAACCCGATGCTCTCGAACGTCCCGCAGTCGTAATCGCGATGGAACGCGCTGCGCGAGTACGCACCGGTCAATCCGTCTTTCCAGGTCAGCTCGTCAACCTGGCGCTCCGCCATCGCGCGCTTCATGCTGGCGGAGATGAACGACGCCAGGCTGACCAGCGGCTTCTCAATGATTTCCAGGCGGCCTTTCTTCGGATCGTCTGCTCCCATATAGCCTACGAGCCTGCCGTCCACTTCGAGCGGAACGACCACGAGCGACTGGATGCCCTGGACGGACAGCGCCTCGTACTCGTCGGCGCGCTCGCCGTCCTGCAGGTCGTCCACCGAGTTGATGATGACCGCTTCCCCGCGGGTGAACCGCTCGATCCAGTGATCGATCAGCGACAACGGCAAATCGGACAGGTTCTGGATCTCGGGAGACACGCCCTGCGCGCACCACTCGTAGGCGTTCCACATGCGATGGCTCACGATGTTGAAGATGTAGGTGCGATCGGCCTGCAAGAACTCGCCCACCATGCCCAACACCGCGTTGAGCGCCGCATCGAGATCGTCGTTCTCCAGAACCCGGATGCATTCGACGTTCAAACCGTTCGCGCTTGCGAGGAACTTGAACGATTCCTTCTCGCGGTCGTGATCGGTTATGTCGAACGCGATCTCGAGGCGCGCTTGCTTGCCGTTCCAGTCGATCAGCTTGTCGCGCAACAGGTAGTGATGCTTCGTGATGGGGCTCGTGTGCTCCCATTCGAGGAACGCGCCGCCGCTCGGGCGGTTGTTCGTGCAGAACGGGCAGGGGGACGTGCGGTTCTGCAGCGCGGCGTAGCACAGGTGCGTTCCGTCGGCGATGTCCTGGCCGTAAGCCTCTTTGCCGGCCTTGTTGACGAACAGCAGCTGATAGGTGTCGGGGTCGCTGATGTACACGAGCTCGGACAGTCCGTCGAGGAGCGAATCTACTGCGAATTGCACGAGCGCCCCTCTCTGTCCCCGATGTGCCAATATGCCCTCTGATAAGGCATGATTATAGAGGAAGCCCAGGTCGCTGCTAAGGGGGTAGTGTAAAACGAACGGCCCCGCACGAGGCGAGGCCGTTCGAGGGGCGTCGATGTGCGCGCAGGATCACTCCTCCACGCGGATGACGCTGGGCTCATCGCGCAGCACGTCGTCGAGCTCGGCGATCTCGGCCAGCACGTCGCGCACGCTCTTCTCGCGCGCGGTGTGGGTGACGTACACGAGATCCACCTGGCCGCTTTCCTTCTTGCCGCGCTGCACCACCGAGTACACGCTGACGTTGTGCTTGGCGAACACGCCGGCCATCGCGGCCAGCACGCCTGAGCGGTCGGCCACCTTGAAGCGGATGTAGTACTTCGTCTTGAGGTCGTCCATCGGCACGATGGGAAGCTCGTCGGTGCAGGTGCAGCCCACCAGCGGCCCCACGCCCAGCGTGACATGGCGCGCCACTTCCACCACGTCGCCCATCACGGCGCTGGCGGCCGGGCCCGCGCCCGCGCCCTCGCCGAAGAACATCGTCTCGCCCACGGCGTCGCCTGTGACGTAGATGGCGTTGTACACGCCGTCAACGGTGGCCAGCTGGTGCGACAGCGGCAGCATCGTGGGATGCACGCGCACGTCCACGCCCTCGTCGGTGCGGTGCGCCAGCGCCAGCAGCTTCACGCAGTAGCCCATGTCGCGCGCTGCGTCCAAGTCCATCGTGGTGACGTTGCGGATGCCCTCGGTGTGCACGTCGTCGATGGTCACGCGCGAGTTGAACGCGATGGACGCGAGGATGGCGATTTTCGCGGCGGCGTCGAACCCGTCCACGTCGGCGGTGGGGTCGGCCTCCGCGAAGCCCTTCTCCTGTGCCTCCTTGAGCGCGGCGTCGTAGCTGAGCCCGTCCTCCACCATACGCGTGAGCATGTAGTTCGTCGTGCCGTTCACGATACCCATGACCGAGCTGATCTCGTTGGCGATGAGCGAGTGCTTCATCGGGTCGATGATGGGGATGCCGCCGCCCACGCTGGCTTCGAACGCGATCTCCTTGCCGGCCTCGTCGGCCGCGCCCATGACCTCTTCGCCGTACGTTGCCATGAGCGCCTTGTTGGCCGTGACCACGTTCTTGCCCGCCTTGAGAGCGCCCACCACGATGTCGCGCGCCACGGTGGTGCCGCCGATCAGCTCCACCACGATGTCGATGTCCGGATCGTTCAGGATGTCCTGGTAATCCTGCGTGAAGATGTCCTCCACGCCGTGCGCGATAGCCTGCTCGGGGTTGCGCGAGCACACGCGCACGAGCTCCACGTCGATGCCGTAGTGGCGCTTGAAATCCTCGCGGTGGTTCTTCAGGATGTCGATGCACCCGCCGCCGACCGTGCCCGTGCCCACCAGTCCCAGTTTTACCGTCATGCTGCGCTCCCTTTTCCTAAATGTCTCGGCTCATCAGGTCTTCGTACGTTTCGCGTCGCGTGGTCACGCGGGCCTGGCCGTCCTTCACGAACACGATGGCCGGCCGCGGCTGGCCGTTGTAGTTGCTGGCCATAGTGTAGCAGTACGCGCCCGTGCCGAAGACGGCGACGATGTCGCCCAGGTCGGGGTGCTGCATCGGCATGTCGATGACCACGGCGTCGCCGCTTTCGCAGTGCTTGCCCGCGATGGTGACGATCTCGGTGCGCGGCTGACCCGCCTTGTTCGCGATGACCGGCTCGTAATCGGCGTGGTACAGCGCCGTGCGGATGTTGTCGGACATGCCGCCGTCCACCGCCACGTACTTGCGGATGCCCGGCAGCGTTTTCAGAATGCCCACCGTGTACAGCGTCACGCCCGCCGTGGCCACCAGGCTGCGGCCCGGCTCGGTGAGCAGGCGCGGCTCGGGCACGCCGAACTTCTCGCACGCCGCGTGCACCGCCGACGTGACCGTTTCGGCGAACTCGTCGATGGAAGCCGGCTTGTCGTCGGCCGTGTAGGCGATGCCCAGGCCGCCGCCCACGTCCAGCTCCTCTATACGATAGCCGTACCCTTCCTCGATGCGCGCCATAAGCTCCACCATGACCTCGACGGCCTCAGGGTAGGAATGCAGCGCGAATATCTGCGAGCCGATGTGGCAGTGCAGACCCGCCAGCCTCACGTTCGGGGCCGCCAGCACGTCCTTCACGCACCCGTAGGCGAAGTCGTCGCGCATGGTGAAGCCGAACTTCGAGTCCTCGCAACCCGTGCGGATGTACTGATGGGTGTCGGCCTCGACACCCGGCGTGATGCGCATGTAAATAGGCTGCACGACGCCCAGCTCGCCCGCGATCTCGGAGATGCGCTTGAGCTCGATGCGGCTGTCGATGATGATGCGGCCAACGCCCGCCTGGATGGCTTCGCGCAGCTCGCGCGGCGTTTTATTGTTGCCGTGCATGAAGATGCGCTCGGTCGGGAAGCCCGCGGCCAACGCGATGGCCAGCTCGCCGCCGCCTGACACGTCGAGGCACAGCCCCTCGTCGGCTACGATGCGCGCGGCCTCCTTGTTGAGGAACGCCTTGCTGGCGTACACGACATCGGAGTTCTGATAGCGGCTGCGGAACGCCGCGAGGTAGGTTTCCATGCGCGTGCGCATGTCCGCCTCGTCCATGACGTACAGCGCCGTGCCCTGCTCGCGCGCCAGCTCCACCATATCGACGCCGCCCACATACAGGTGGTCGTCCTTCACCTCGGCGGTCAAGGGAAGCACCGCGCCCAGCTCCATGGTGGTGCGGTTGTCCGGTTGTTTGCTCAAGTCGGCTGCGGGAAGAGACATGCGATTCCTTTCGTGCGTCCTGGGGATTCGCCTAGTCTATCATCCCCGCTCGCGCACGGCGACACCCTGATCGAAAATGTCGCAATCATCCACCCTGCGGCAGGCGCTAAACGGCTTTTGGAAGCCGGCCGAAGCGCCGCTCCATGCAGGGGGAACGTTATGGAAGGTCGACGGTTGCTTTCTAACCAACGCGCACAGATGTTTCACGTGAAACATCTTCGGATCCGCCCGCTCCCCGCGTTTCGCGCCCCATGTGCGCGTCTATGCTCCCCGCGCCTCGCGTCCCGCTCCCGCCCGCGCGTCCCTTCGCTCCCGCCCGCGCGTCCCTTCGCTCCCGCCCGCGCACAGATGTTTCACGTGAAACATCTGTGCGCGTCGAAGCGGGATGCAGGATGGTGCCCGTGCCGGCAGGGTCCCGCGATGGATCGTCTCCGCATGGCAGAGATCGCGCGCTATGTACGATTCTCCGCCATCGTCGTTTCTTCCGACCTGGGCTTTCCTTCTTCGCCTTCGAAGACGAGCCCCGATAATCGTGCATAGCGCGCGATCTCTGCCGCCTCGCTTCCCAATCCGCCGTCAGGTCGATGACGAAGCGAGCCCGCACGAGCCGTACGCGATGGCCGACGGCGGCAAGGCCCCTTCATGGCAACGTCTCCCACGATTCTCAATGGCGTATAATGGGGCGATCATCCTCGAGGAAGGGAGCGGCATGGCTCAGCAGGAACCGTCCATCGATCAATGGCTCGCGGAAGCGAAGCAGGATCCGAACGCCGCGCAGTGCGGCATGTACCTCACCCACAACGGCATCGTGCGCATCACGCCGAAGAAGCAGGTGCGCGAAGGCGTCGAGGGCCTGGGCGAGGTCGCCCAGGTGGAATTCTCCTACGACGCGGCCGGCGTGGAGGCAGCGGTGCAAGAGGCCCTCACCTGGCCGGGCGTATACTACGTGCGCACGTGGCTGAACGAGGGCGTGCTCAACGTGGGCGACTCCATCATGTACGTGCTCATCGGCGCCGACATCCGACCGAACTGCATCGACGCGCTGCAGAAGCTGGTGGGCAAGATCAAGAACGACCTCGTGGAGGAGAAAGAGATCTACGCGTAAAGCGAAGGCGGCGGACGCAACAGGGCAGCTCGGCGAAAAGGTCTCGTCGCGCGGAACCGCCAGAAAAGGCGATCCCGCGACATAAGGCCGCCCTTCGGCGGCGCTCACAGGCGGCGAAGCGGCGAGAAATCCCGCTTCGCCGCTTTTTTCTCATTCCGGGCACATTTCCGAAGCCGGTTTCGTGTTGGTGGCAAGGAGGCGATACCCCGTATGCAACCAACGCTCAGGCAGGACGACTTCATGGAGCGCGCCATGCGCACCTGGGGAAGCACCGTCTACCGCCTGGCCCTCAACCAAACGCAGTCCCCGCACGACGCGGAAGACATCTGCCAAGACGTGTTCCTGCGCCTGCTGAAAGACGCAACCGCTTTCAAAGACGACGAGCATCTCAAGGCATGGTTGCTCTGCGTCGCCATCAACCGCTGCCGCGACCTGCACCGTTCGGCCTGGAAACGACGCGCCGAACTCACCGACGCGGTTCCCGATGCGGGCCGCGAAGATCCTCGCAGCGACGATGCGGCACGCGCCCTGCAGGACAGCGAGCTCGGACGAGCGCTAGGACGCCTGCCCGACAAGATGCGCCTGATCGTGCATCTGCACTACTACGAGGGATTCTCGACCGAGGAAATCGCCCGCCTCGTGCACTGCGCGCCCGCTACGGTTCGCTCGCGCCTGAGCCGGGCTCGAACGCAACTCGGGAAGATGCTGGGGAAAGGGGGCATCCTTTGAAACGGACAGGACAATCACCCGAGCAGGACCAGTACCGCGCGCTGATGGACGACATAGAGATGCCAGGCCGCGTGCACGATCGCGTGATGCGCGAGGCGCACCGCCTGCGCACAGCGGAGGCGGTGCACGCGAAGCCTACCCGCCGACCGCGCACCTGCAACCAAAGCGGCTATCGTACGCGCCGCTTCGTCACGGCCGTCATCGCAGCCGCTTGCGTGCTTGCCCTTGCGAGCGGCGTCGCGTTCGCCATCTCGCAGCAACTCGACAATGCGACGGCGAAAAACTCCTTCGCCCTCGATGCGGGCACAGACGACTTCGGATACGGCGGCTTCACGAAAGTGTGGCGCAGCGACCCGGAGATAGATCCGAACAACGCCGACAACGCGCCCGACTCGGGGCAGCGCTACCTCTCAGTGGCCCATCTGTTCGACCTCTCCTGCACGGGAACGAACGTCGCTTCGCTCACCTACACGGTGGAAGGCGACCGCGTGCTGTTCTACACGAACGCCCGCATGCCCGAATTCTCCTACCAGGAGGGCGACGACCCCTATACGGAAGATCGCACCACGAGCTTCACCGTGAACTACGACGAGCAGAACGCGAACAAGACCGAGATATGGCACGCCCTGCGCGTTTCGTTCCCGTTGGAGGGAGAGGTGGCGGAGCTGTACGATGCCACGACGGGAGAGTTCTACGGCGATCGTCGAAAATGGGACGTCAATATGCACGAAAACCTCAATGCGCTGCTCATCCGCAAATACGCCGACATGATCGCGCAGGCGCGTCTCAAGGTGACGGCCACGTACGACGATGGAACGACCGAAACGAAAACCTACGTCATAACCCCGGTCGACAACCTCGAGGAAACGCTGCGCGCCTACGGCGAAGCCCTGCGCGCGCAAGCCGCGGAAGAGGAGGCGAACCCCGGCCCGACCGAGCCCATAGCCCGTCCGCAGCTGTTCAGGTTCACGCAAATAGACTGACCCGAACCCCTTTACCGAGCCGTCGGACATGCAAAGGGGTACGGGTGCTCAACAACACGGCAAACGGCTGGCGGCACTTTTGCGCGGCCAGGCGCGCCCGTTGCGGCTTTCTTCTAGAGTAGTCCCACTCTATCCGGCAGCGCACCGCCATCGGGCGTGCGCATTCTAGAAGAAAGGCGGCATCTATGGGAAAGTTCAAACGCTTTTGCATGATCGTGTTCGTCGTTGCTGCCGTGCTGGGCATCGGCGTGCTCGCAGCCCTTTGGTTCGCCTGGGAACCGCTGTTCCCGGCAATCGCCTGGCTCATGAGCATGCCGTGGTTCTTCGTCGTCGAGGCCGTTCTGCTAGGCATCACGGCGCTGGGCCTGCTGGTCGTGTTGATTCGCGCCATCACTGCTCCGGGCAAGAACTCGCAGCTGGAGCTTGAGCGCGACAACGGCAGCATCGCCATCACGCAGAACGCCATCCAGTCCACGGTCAAGCACGTCGTCGAGAGCCATCACGGCCTGTCCACGGACAACGTCAAGGTTCACATCACGAACAAGCACGACCCGCGCATGAGCATCCACGCGAAGATCGATCCGGGTCGAAACGCCGAGCTGGGACAGCTGGGCGCGAAGCTGCAGGACGAGATCGCCGCGACGCTTGAAGCCTTCACCGGCTACCCCGTCGACTCCGTGCGCATCACGTTCGCAGGCGACGCCGACGTGGTTACACCCGCGTTCACGCAGCAGGCCACGAAGTATACCGACGACACGCGCCGTCAGCACCAGACCAAACCGGTGCCCGCCCACGTGGTCGAGTAGGTGATGCGACGATGACTCAGTCCACCATGCGCATCCACCCTGCGGCCACCCCGGCTCCGAAGTCGGCGCCCAAGCAGTCGCAGGCGGCGAAGCAGAAGCCGAAAACGACGAACGCTTACGCGTCTTCGAACCAGAAGCACGACGAGCAGAAGGCTCCGCAGCGTACGGCCGACACACCGTCCGACGTGCTGGCGAATGCAGCGGCCGAGACGAAGCGCGACAAGGGCGTGTACGCCAGCATGAAGCGCGCGTTCTCGCCGTACGTGGAGAACCACAGCCATGCGGTGCTGTACGGCATCATCGGCTTCGTCGCGGCAGCCCTCATCCTCATCGTGGGATTCTGGCCCACCGTGCTGCTGGCCGTGTTCGCCGCCATCGGCGTGGTCATCGGCAAGTACCGCGACGGCGACCGCAAGACGCGCCAGCAGATGAAACAGGTCCTCGAACGTTTCAACTAGCGAAACGCCTCGCGTGCCGCGCCCATCCCCCTGCGAGATTCGCGCAGCACGAGGCGTTCGCCCCCCCGATCCATCATGCTACAGAAAGGAACTACCATGACCCAGAGCACTATGACCAAGCCAGCAACCTCTTCCACCTACAACCCCTACTCCGATATGGACGCCGATAAGAAAAAGAGCGATGCCGCCACGGCCGACTCCGTCTCCGCCGAGCCGGTGTACAAACTGGTCATCGACGAGAACGTCGTGGAGAAGATCTCCTCCATGGCCGCTCAGAAGATCGACGGCATCATCGACATGAAGGGCAACGTTCTCTCCCGCATCCAGGAAGGCCTGGGCGGCGCAGACAAGACAAAGGGCGTGGACGCCGATATCGTCGACGACACGAACGCGAAGATCAACCTCGACGTGATCATGGAGTACGGCAAGTCCGCCCCTGAGATCTTCGACGACATCAAAAAGGTTGTCGGCGGCGACCTCAAGGACATGACCGGCCTCAACGTGGTCGAGATGACCGTGAACGTGGTGGACGTCATGACTCCGGAAGAGTACGCCCAGAAAAACGGGTCCAACAGCGACGACGGGCAGCAGGACGACTCGGCCAACTAGACCGGGTTCGCCCTCAGCGTCGTGTTGCGGAGCCGTCCCGTCCGCGCTCCGCACCCCGTGTTGCAAGCCCGTCGCGCCTCCCGCGCGGCGGGCTTTTTAACGAGCGGGGCCGGATTGCTCGCCTGCCCTCAAATATCATCCTGACCCTTTCGCTTCCCCTATCCGACATCCTACCGCGTCCGACATCCCGCTCCCCGCGCAGCGCGCGGCGTGCGTGCCCTTCTGCGGGCCATTTCGGTCAGCCCACCTGCCCTCCGCTGTCAAACCAGAATTGACATAGCCCGGGTCGGCCCGCCCCGCGAAAGCTCGCCGGCGGCTCGGAAGCCCTCTTCGGCCATCGGCCAGGAGCCCGTCCCGCCCGATCGCCAGCCGCCCGACAGGGGAAGCGGCGCGCGGCGGTGCATGTCGATCCTGGTTTAGCAGCCGATAGGGCAGCGAATGGCAAAAAGACATCGAATTCGGAAGCGATCGCGTCATCCGGGATGGGTCCGCCGAGCAGCGCCGGAAGCAAGCGATCTCATGACCTGGGACTATGATAGATTGGGATTACCAGCACGTCTGCGGTTCGCTACGCAATTTCCGAATTCAATGCTTTTTCGCCATCGGTGGCCTCGCCGGATGCACGAGGCACGGCGCTTTGAGAGACGCGGCGCCTAGGCGACACGCCGCGCGGCCGGAGCTTGCGCGTCAAACGGACAGCCAGAGCGAATGTTTCACGTGAAATATTCGAAGCCGAGCAACGCCGCGACGGCTTCGACAAGATCCACGCGGGAACGAAGGGCAAAGCGCGTGCAATCCGCGCGAGAAACAGCGGCAAGAAACGTGGAATCCGCACTGTAAACGCGTGGGATTTCAGTAAGATCGAGGAAGATCTGCGCTGGATGTGCGCCATGAAAACGTGAGATGGGGTTGTTATACTAAGAAGCACGAACCCGCCAGGCGGGGAGGATGACACACCCTCTTTACATCCATTTCCGAATTCTAGATATACGGAAGGGGGTGTCCTCCATGGATGGTATTGTACTCAGCCTTACCGGAGTTATCTTGCAGGTTCTCGGCCTCGTAGCTGCTTTCGGCAGCTTGGCGGTCGGGGCGGCCTCGCTCGCGCTTCAAGCGTGGTCGAAAGACGAACCCCGGTCGTCCCAGAGGGACGAACCGGGCGCACAATAACATCCGAACCGCCGTAGCGAGTTCGAGAGCCGTGGGGAGTTAGCCGCTCCCTGCGGCTCGCCTGCTATTATAAGGAAGCAACCGCTCCTCCGCAACGGTGCCTAACGCGTTTTCCGCACTTCTTCGGTGATCTTCGCGAAGTCGCCTTCCGCGGCGCAGTAGCGCGCCAAGTCGCGCGTGTTCACGCTCTCGGCTCCGTCGATACGCGTAATCGCACCCAAGCCGAAACCGATCTGCGGCACGCCAGCGGCCGCCATCTGCGCGAAACGGTCCTCCTTGCCTGCGCGCGCAAAGCGAAGAGGCAGGTACTCCATGAAGCCATGCTCGGTCAACGCGCCGCGCATCTCGTCCAGCTGGCGCGCGACCTCGTCGCAACCCGCCGCCAGCTCATCGGCCACCCGCACAAGCTCCGCGTGGGTCGCATGCGAGCGCGCGGCCGCCAGCGCCGTGCGCCGCACGTTGAGCGCACCGTCCCCGCCCTCGGAAGCATCATGGCCGAACGCCAGCACCAGCCCCAACGTGTCGTTCGCGTACGAATGCAGGAAATGGTCGCAGATAATGGGCAGATCGTTCAGGTTGTCCACCCGATTGAGCCGCACGAAGTCGACGGGGTTGAGCGACAGCATCTCGAAGTCGAAGCGCGTCACCCCGGCGCGTCGGAAAAACGGCATGGTCGCCCCGCTCACGTTCGCAATGGACGAACGCATGGCGACGGGCGCGTCCTCGGCCACGTCGCAAACCTGCCGCACGGCGCGCACGATGCGCGCGATGTCCGCGCCCGCGTTCGATGCCACGCCGCCGCCCAGCTGCACGGCGCGCACCAGGCAATCGTCGAACTGCCCCGCGTTCGCCTCGATCTCGGCCACCAGCGCGTCGGCGTAGCGCGCCATGCGCGCGCTATCCCACCCGAGGATCATGCCCTCGCGGCGAAGCGCGCGATCGTCCACGCAAAACGGGACGGACACCTGAACGATCGCATCGCGTTTCTCTGTCATGATCGTTGCTCCTTCTTCTGCTCGCGCGGAGCGGCGGCCACTTGAAAGCAGCCGCCGCGCGCTATGGGCCGACTGGCATCGGGGAGGGAGAGGAGGGATACGCCAACCGGCCCCGAATCGGTTGCGGGCCGCTTTACGCCTTCAGGTCCTCGATGACGCTTTCGGCAGCGCAGTAGCCGGAGGTCAGCGCCGAACCGCAGCTATTGCCAGCCGTGGGCGTGGCGTACTGGATGCCGTAGCGCTGGCCACAGGTGTTGCCGGCGGCGTACAGGCCCGCAATGGGCTGCTTCTCGCCGGTGAGCACCTGGTAGCGGCCGTCGGTGCAGATGGCCGCATGCTGGCACAGGCCGCCGGAAGGATTGCCGCCCGTGGTGCCGAACGAGGCGAAGAAGGGAGCGTCCTTGATGGGCAGCAGGTTCTGCGGGTCGCAGCCCCAGTCGTCGTCGTGGCCCTTCGCGCACAGCTCGTTGTAGCGCTCCACCTCGGCCAGAAAGTTCGTCTTGGCCTCGCCGGTGTAGCCCACGATCTCGGCCAGCTCCTCAAGCGTGTCGGCAGCGTACACCGTGGAGTACTCTTTGCCGAAGCGGGAGAAGGCGCGCACGTCGAAGCCGTCCTTGCCGGTTTTGTAGTTCGCCATGTTCTCGCGCACTTCTTCCACCATGTAGTCCGAGCTGCGGTCCATCGTCTCGTGGCCGTACCCTTGGTGCGACAGGTACTCTTCCCAGTTCGCGTCGGTCACGTTCACCAGCAGCTGGCCCTCGGGAAGCATGTCCAGGTAGCCGTTGGAGCCGTGCTTCACCATGGTCTCGTTCATGAAGCGCTTGCCGTCGTTGCCGAAGCACGGCCATGCGCCGCCGAACGCGAAGCCCGGCACACCGTTGATGCCCGCGGCCTGGCCGGCGCGGGGGCCGCCCTCCATCGTGCCGCCGGCCCACATGCACATGCGGATGCCCGAGCCGTCGCGGCCCATGCCCCCGATGCTGGTGGCGTCGGTGCGGTCGTTGCCGTACGACCAGGCCAGGTTGCGCATCTGGTCGGACAGGTCGAGGCGCATGTCGGGGTTGCCGCCGAAGTCGCCCGCCGCCACGACCACGGCCTTCGCGTTGATCTGGTGGTACGCGCCGTCGACATCCTGGAAGACGGCCCCGGTCACCGCGTCGCCGTCCTGCACCAGCACCACGCCCTGGTAACCCCACTTGATGGTGCCGCCGGCTTCCTCGAACGCCGCGTGCACCGAGCGGATGACGAACGGCCACATGTTGATGTTGGATTCCTCGTCGCGCCACTGAGTCATGGCCGGCCACGACCTCTGCCCGCAGCACTCGCCGTTGAAGTTGTCGTTGCCCTTGTAGTTCGAGGTCTTCGCATACTTCTCCACGTACTCGGCGGGAATGTGCCCCACCATCCAGTCGAGCATCTCGCCCGAGCGCATGGCGTAGTCGCGCACGATCTTCTGGTGCGCATGGCCGCGCGAGAGGCGCATGTACTCGTTGAACACCTCGGTGGTGTCGATCTCGGGCGTGCCTTTGTCCAGGAACAGCTTCGAGTTGTAGCAGGCCATGTCGCAGGCGTATTCGTCGTACTCGTCGTAGGTCTGCATATCGGCCAAGAAGACGTTCGCGCCTTCCTCCTGGCAGCGCAGCGCCGCCACGGTGCCCGCGTTGCCCGCGCCGATGACCAGCACGTCGCAGTCCTCGGTATCGGCGATGTCGCTGACCACGGGCGCGTCGCCCAACCACGCCGGCTTGTTCAGCATGAAGTCGGCCGGCTTGATGCCCAGCTGCTCGCAGCCGCCGCCCGCGGACAGCACGCCGTCGCCCTTGAGGGCGATGTACTCTTCGGGCGTGGTAGGCGCCTTCGCGCTGGCATTCTGGCCGCGGTTGAACGTCGACAGCTCCTGCATCACGTCGTACGTGCCCGCTTCGCCGGAATCGGCGGCCGCCGCCGAGGCGGTGGAGGCCGACTGCTGCGGCGAGCATCCGCCCAGCGCTCCCAGCGCGGCGACGCTCATCGTGCCGGCGGCCGCCCCCTTCAAGAAGTCGCGACGCGACCAGCTGTGCTTCGAGGTGGTTCCCATGTTCCCGCTCCCTTCAATCATGTGCCCATGTTCCGATCCCGGCGTCGCCCGCTTCTGTTGTGCGGCGCCGGACGTTCGGCTACACTACGGTGCAGGCCGGGGTTTCGCCATCACTGAAAGCGATGATTTCGGAATCCGCAGGGTGCGCCGCACGCGCCCACCCTATAGCTGAATTTGGTGATTTGCGCTATCTACGAGGGAAAACGCCGAGGCGTTGCAGGGAGGGCATGGAAAGCGCGCAACAACACGACTCGAAGCAGGCGTCTCCGGCGCCCGTCTCGTTCAAGCCCGCGCTGCTGGGCGCGGGACTGCTGTTCTCCGTCTTCCTCAATGCGATCCGCTTCTTTTCTGAGCACGGAACGGGCGCGACGCCCTCGCTGCACCCCTTCGCGGTGTACGCCGGCTGGGGGCTGACGGGCGCGGGCATCGTGCTCGCCGCGCTGGCCATGTTGGCCAAGCGCGCAGATCGACGCACGCCCGACCTCACCCGCACGGCGCCTCTGGTGACAGGCGCCTGCCTGGTCGCCATCGGAGTGCAGTTCATGCTGCCGCTGTACACGCAGCTGACGCTGCCGTTCGCCGAGCCCGCCATGTTCGGCCTGGCGTTCGGAGCGGGACTTGCCATGCTCGCCACGGCGTGGGGCTCGGTGTTCGCGCGGCTCGAACCGGAGAATTTGCTGTTCAACAGCGCATGGGGCATCGTGGCGGCAGCAGTCGTCCATTTCGCGGCCGAGCCGCTTTCCCCCTCTCCCATCGGGTTGGCGCTGATCGCATGCTCGCTTGTCACATCGGTGGCGCTGCTGTTCGTCGCCCGCACGTTCAACGACGAGACTGCGGCACCGCACCCCGCCGGCGCCGAAAGCGCAAGCGAGGATGACCATCGCATCCGGCTGCGCAAGGCAGCCGCCATATTGTGGATGCCCCTCGTAGGGGCGTGCATCACCTGCTTCATCTTCGGGCTCACCTGGGATCCCGTCATCTCGAGCGAGCAGATGCGCCTGCCCGATCCGCTGGGAGCGTGGAAATCGCTCATCGGGCCGTCGCTGCTGGCCATCGTCGTCGCGCTGTTCGTGCTGCGCAAGGCAAACTCGTCGCCGCTCAGATTGCTCAACCAGGCCGTGTATCCCATCGCCGTGGCGCTTCTGCTCGCGCTGCCCGTCATCAGCTCCGACAGCGATGTCGCAGCGGGTATCATCGACGTGCTCACCCAGGCCAGCTTCGCGGTGATCGCGCTGGCCATCTGGTGCAGCATGGCCAGCGCCGTCCGCAGCGTGCCCTTTGCCGCCACGTTCGTATTCCCGGCCTGTCTCGCGCTGCTAGCGCTCGCGTTCGTGGCCGGCCTGTGCGGCATCGCCGTCATCGGCACCGACGGCCGCACGATCTGTCTCATCATGCTCACCGTGTACCTGGCGCTCATCGCCATATCGTTCGCGCAAGGCTCGCGGCAGCGCGAAGGCCGGCGCACCGAGCCTCACGGCGCGGACGACTCGCGCACGTACATCCACCGCCGCTGCGACACGCTGGCAGCCGAACGGGGGCTGTCGCCGCGCGAGCGCGAGGTGCTGTACTACCTGGGACGAGGCTACAATCACGGCTATGTGGCCGAGAAGCTCTACATCTCCGAGAACACCGTGCGCACCCACGTGCGCCACATCTACGCGAAGCTCGCCATCAACTCGCGCGAGGAGCTACTCGCCATGATCGACGACGAAACGCCGAGAGGTTGAAGGTCGGCAGATTGAAGGCCGGCAGCGCCCGAGACGCGGTATGATGAGAGGCGACGCAGGCGGTATCGGATGCTAGGAGCGCTGCTGCATGAACATTCTCGACTATCTCGGCACGGAGTTCGCCTCATTCGAGGAAAAGCCGTTCAACCCGGTCGATTCGGCGGCGCTTTCCCAGTTCTGCATGGTGCGCGCCGAAGGGATCGTGCCGCCGCTGCGCGAGCGCAAGGCGTTCGGCAGGCTCGGCACCATCGTGAAGAACCTGCTATCCCCTTCGGGACGCCCCGCCCACTTCCTCGATACATTGCGTGCCGAACACTATGAGCATATGTTCTCGGGCCTCATCCCTGGCCGCGTGAAGGAAAATATGCTGGCACTCGCCGCCAGCCCGCGGTTTCGCGACATGGTCATCCGCGATTACCTCAGCCTGTTCGATACCGAGCGGCAGACGCAGTTCGCCGCCATGACGTTCGTCTACAAGAAGGAATTCGCCTACGTGGGCTTCCGCGGAACCGACACGTCCATCACCGGCTGGCGCGAGAACTTCAACATGTGCTACACCGCGCCCGTGCCCGCCCAGGAGCAAGCCGCGCGCTACCTGGAGGCCGTAGCGCCGCACCTGCCTCGCCGGCTGTTCGTGGGCGGCCACTCGAAGGGCGCCAACCTCGCGCTGTACGTCGCGCTGAACGCGTCCGCCGCTGTGCAGGACCGCATCGAGCGCGTGTACACGCACGACGGCCCCGGTTTCAAAGCGGGCGCGTTCTCGCCCGATGATTGGAGAAAGCTGGACGGCCGCATCCACCGCACCGTCCCGCAGGACTCCGTCATCGGTATGCTCATGGAGTCGCACACCCCGCCGCTCGTGGTGCACAGCACCGAGCGCGGCCTTTTGCAGCACAGCCCGTTCTCGTGGGAGGTCGACGGCGACGATTTCGTCTACCTCGACAACCTCACCGAAAACGCCCGGTTCACCGACGCGCTGCTCACCGAATGGCTGGCGCGCTACTCCGACGAGGAAGCGGCGGCCATCGTCGACGCGCTGTTCAAAGCCGTCGAGGCCTCGGGCGCCCAGAACGCCACCGAGGTCTTCTTCGGCGGGGCGAAAACGGTGGCCCTGCTGAGCGAGGCGGCCAAGAACATCGACGGGACCGCTCGCGAAACCCTGGTCGGCGCCCTCGGCTCGCTTGCCGAGCTGGCAGGCCACCGCGTCACCCAGGGCATCGTCGAACGCATCGTCCCGAAGAAAAAAGCGCGCTCTTAGAACGCGGGCTCCTCCGCCTGCACCGCGCCGCTTCGCACGTGCGCGGCGCCCATCAGGCGCTTTGCCGCAGCCATACCCACCAGCAGCAGCGCGGCGCTCGCAACGCCCGTGCCAATGCCCAGCATCAGGCCGGGATCGTACGAGCCGAAGCGGTCGAACAGGAACCCATACACCGAAATGCCCAGCGAGCCTACCAGCGATGTGCCGATGCTCACGTACGAGAACAGCGTGCCGTAATCCTTCGATCCGAACGCGCTGCGCACCAGCAGCGGCACGTTCACCGTCACCATCGCCGTAAGCACGCCGAACAAGGCGGCCGCCACCATGACCATCCCCACGTTGCCGTTCGAGGCTAGGAACAGCGCGAACGCGGTCACGCCCACGCCGAAGCCGCACAGCGTCGCGTTGCGCGGCCCCACGGCGTCGGCCAGCCACCCCAGCACCAGCTTGCCCACGATGTTGCTGATCATGGCGATGGAAGGAAGGAACGCTGCGACGGCGGCGAGCCCGACGGTGCCGGCGTACGTGGGCATCAGCTGCAAAAACGCGCTCTCGAGCGACAGGAATCCCGCAACCAGGAACACGCACGCGAACGCCAGCGAACGCACGGCGCGAGCCGCCGAGACGCCGGACGCCGTTTCGGCTCCGCTGCTCGCCGGGGTGTCTTCCACCTCGTCGGCTCCATAGGCATCGCGCGGGTCGGCCGGCTTGAACTTCATCACCAGCAGCGAGAACGGCAGCACCAGCACGGCTGCGATCAGGGCGAGCACCGCATAGGTGGGCCGCCATCCCAACGATTGGATGAGCGCGCCGCCCAACGGGTTCATCACCGCCCCGCCGATGCCCGAGCAGGCCATGGCGACGCCCATCGCAAGGCCCGCCTTCTTCTTGAACCAGTTGCCTATCATGACGGGTGCCGGCAGCAGGAACGCGAACGCGGCCGCCACGCCCAGCACCGCCCCCGCCACGTACCACTGCCACACCGCGTTGAACTGCCCCATGGACGCGAACGCCAGCGCGGCCGCCACCATGCCGACGCTCACCAGCACGCGCATGCTCACCTTCGGCAACAGCTTCCCCGCCACGGGAAGCGCCGCCGTCATGCACAAACCCTGGATCGTGAAGTACAGCATGAAGCTGCCCTGCGAGAACTGCAGATCGCCCAGCACGGCGGGAACCATGATGCCCGCCGCGTTGTTGATGGTGCCCATGCCTCCCGCTTGCAGGAAGCAACAGGCGATGAGGATGAGCCATGCCGGATGCAATCGGCGCGAACGCCGTTCACCGCCTGTTTGGTTCGTCGTGTGCTGCCGCATGCGCATACTCCCTTCTCCGCTCTGGGGCCGCCAGGCCTTCGAGCGTTTTCGGTTAAAAGATGCGCCATTCAATCACGGAACCGATGCCGCCGAAGCCGACCGATGGCGGGCGTAGCGCCTCGCTCGGTCAGCGAGCAGCAGAGAACGAAAGCGACCCGCAAGCGGCGGCGAAGAAGCACGCGAGCGGCAAGCCCGATCGCGCCCGAACGAAGCCGCCAACATACGGCGAACCCGCGCTGCGCAGAGCCGACGAGCGCACACGGGCGATGCCGCTCGCCGGCGATTCGCGCCCGGAGCTTGCAGCGAAGAGTGCGAGGATGCGAACCGCTGTTGGACGTCCAGCGACTCCTACGTGCTCAATGGGCTGGGGATGTCCGACGGCGAAGGCGCGAGAGCAGCTCCTGGGTGCTGACATCGCTCAGGGCGGTGCTGCTGGACATCCCCGCCTCCAGGGCCTCGACGTCGCTCAGCGCATCGGCAAGCATGTTGAGCACCAGCTCGAACGCGCGATCGATTCCCTGTTCGGGATCGACGGTTTCCTCGATGCGCTCGGCGCCAACCTGGGCGAGCCATAGCTTGAAAGGCTCGGCCTTCGGAGAGGGAACGGACTGGATGATGCGCAGGACACCGTGAGTTGTCGCGTCTGCAACGCTCCTATTTCTTGAGGATCCTCTTGAGGTACGTGGTATCCAGAACGTTCACCGTCTCGAACTTCCCTTTGTAGAACACGCCCCAGTTGTTAAAGACGCCGGGCAGCTCCTTCGCCTTTTGCAGCGAATCCACTTGGATGAGCGTCAGCGGCACGTCGTTCGCCTCGCAATACCGCCGGATCGCCTCGATGCGCTCGGGCACGTAAGGGCACTGGAAATCGTAGTAGATCGTCAGCTCGTCGCTGTCGATAGCCTGGGCTTTCGCGTGCGGCGCGAACCGCGGCACCGTCCCGTCGAACGACAGAGCCAGCAACTCGTAGCCGTCGTCGGTAGCGTCGACCACTTCGAAGCCGAACTTCCGCGCGAACGCCTGATCGGTCAGCCACGCCTTCTGCTTCTTCGCCCCCAGCAGGCACACGCCCGACTTGCCTTGCACTCGCGCGTCGGCCAGGCAGTACTCCATGAGCGCGCGCCCGTAGCCTTTGCCCTTGCCGGCACCGTACGCCCAGAGGCAGTACACGTACAGGTAGTTGTCGCCCAGCACGGGAACCCACGCCGTTTCAAGCGGCGCGTACTCGATGAAAACCGGGTCTTTCACCTGCAGCTTTCGGAACACATGGCCTTCGCGCAGCCGATCGGCGAGCCATTGGCGCTTCGCCTCGACGCCGGGATGGGGCTTCCTGACGCGAATGATGCAGGAAAGATGCTCGTCGGCAAGGTTCTCGGGGGTTAGGTTGACGAATTCGGGATCCATGCTCCTCCTAAAGAAACCATTCCAAATGACCGCAGCTTTGGCATACAAGCACACGCGCGGTCGCGTTGGCCCAATCGAGGTTGAGAAGCGACGCGCCGGCTGTGTTCAATTGCCCCGAGCGCTCATCGAATTCCTCGCCGCCGCAATGCGAGCAGACCACCGCCTTCCCCGCGATCTCGTAACGGTAATTGCCAGACAACCCGCGCTCGAACCCATCCATGAACCCCATGAGAGCCGCCTTTCCGATCAGGCTTACAGATCGCGCATACACTCCTGCTTTTTCAACGCGTACTCTTCTTCGGTGATGGCGCCGCGTTTATACAGGTCGTCAAGCTGCGAAAGACGCTGGTAGGCAAGCGCGCTCGCGCGCTGGCGCTCATCGGGCAAAGGCTGTTGGCTGCCGGCGCGCTTCGCCAACACCACGATGAGCGCGACCACGAGTGCGACGGGCACCAGCAACATCAGCATGATGAGCATTTCCGGAACACCCAAACCCAGTATCTTCATGAAGCCGCCTTTCCGCGAGGCCTTTTTCAACCAGTATAGCAAGCGCGGCGCACCCGAAGATGCGCCGCGCGAGAAAACTTGATGCGAGAAGCCCCTAGTCCGTGAAGTAACCCACGCCGCCCTCGAACAGCTGCTGGTAGCGGTCGCCGGGGACGTTCTGGTACAGACCGTAGCCGCGGCGCTCGCTGTGGCCCATCTTGCCGAGGATGCGGCCGTCGGGGCTGGTGATGCCCTCGATGGCCAGTACCGATCCGTTCGGGTTCACGTCAAGGCTCATCGACGGCACGCCCTGCTCGTCCACGTACTGCGTGGCGATCTGGCCGTTCGCAGCCAACTGGGCCGCCAGCTCGGGCGACGCGACGAAGCGGCCCTCGCCGTGGCTCACGGGCACCGTATGGATGTCGCCCACCTCGCAGCGGCTCAGCCACGGCGACAGGTTCGATGCCACGCGCGTGCGCACCAGACGGCTCTGATGACGACCGATGGTGTTGAACGTGAGCGTGGGGCACTCCTCGTCCATGGGGCGGATGTCGCCGAACGGCACGAGACCCAACTTCACGAGCGCCTGGAAGCCGTTACAGATGCCCAGCATGAGGCCGTCGCGGTTCTGCAGCAGGTCGCGCACCGCTTCGGTGACGGCCGGAGCGCGGAAGAACGCGGTGATGAACTTGGCCGAGCCGTCGGGCTCGTCGCCGCCGGAGAACCCGCCGGGGATCATGATGATCTGGCTGTTCTCGATGGCCTTCACCAACGCCTCGGTGCTCTCGGCCACCTTGTCGGGGGTCAGATTGTTGATGATGAGCGTCTCGGCCACAGCTCCCGCCTGCTCGAAGGCGCGCGCCGAATCGTACTCGCAGTTGTTGCCCGGGAACACGGGGATGATGACGCGCGGGCGCGCGATGGTGCCGTTGTACACGAGCGGCGCAACGCCGTCGAAGGACACCGTTTCCACGGCATCGCCCTCGGCGCGGTACGGGAACACCGACTCGAGGTGGCCCTCCCACGCTTCCTGCAGCCCGACCAGGTCGATGACCTCGCCGCAGGCGGCGAACTCGTAGGCCTCGGTCGTCTCGCCCACCTCGTCCACGCGCACGGCGTCGGACGCATGCGGCAGCTCCACGCACGGAGCCAGCTCCACGAGGAAGCTGCCGTACGACGGCGCGAACAGCTCGTCGGCCGTCACCGAATCGGCCAGCGTCACGCCGATGCCGTTGCCCACGCTCATCTTGAACAGAGCCTCAGCCGTCGCGCCGTATCCCGGCGTGGACACGGCCAGCGCCGCACCGTCGCCGATCAAGCGCTCCACCAGCTCGAACGCCTCCACCAAGCCGGCGGCATTGGGCGTGATGCCGTCGTAGACCGCGGGCGCGATGCGCACCACGCGGCTGCCCGCCTGCTTGAACTCGGGCGACGTCGCGCGATCCACCGAGCCGATGGCCGTGGCGAACGACACCAGCGTGGGCGGCACATCCAGCTGCTCGAAGCTGCCCGACATGGAATCCTTGCCGCCGATGGAGCCGATACCCAGGTCCACCTGCGCCATCAGCGCGCCCAGCACGGCGGCGGCGGGCTTGCCCCAGCGCTCGGGCTCGTCGCGCAGCTTCTCGAAGTACTCCTGGAACGTCAGGTACATGTCCTTGTGGAAGAAGCCGGCGGCCACGAGGCGCGCCACGCTCTCCACCACGGCGATGTACGAGCCGGTGAACTGGTTCGCCTCAGTGAGGTAGGGGTTGAAGCCCCAGGCCATGCCGCTGACCGTGGTGGTCTCGCCGAACACGGGCAGCTTCGCCACCATGGCCATGGCCGGCGTCAGCTGACGCGACCCGCCGAACGGCATGAGCACCGTGCCCGCGCCGATGGTAGAGTCGAAGCGCTCGGACAGGCCCTTGTTCGAGCACACGTTCAAGTCGGTGACCAGCGCGTTCATGCGCTCGGCCAGCGTGTCGCCCGTCCAGGTGCGCTCGTACGTCCCACCCGGCAGCACGCGCACGTCCTGGTGCTTCGCCGCGCCGTTGCTGTTGAGGAAGTCGCGGCTCACGTCCACGATGGTGGAGCCGTTCCACTCCATGCGCACGCGCGCCTCCTCCGTCACCGTGGCGACAGGGGTTGCCTCGAGGTTCTCTTCGTGCGCGTAGCCGATGAACTCGTCCACGTCCTCGGCCGCCAGGGCAACGGCCATGCGCTCCTGGCTCTCGGAGATGGCCAGCTCGGTGCCGTCAAGGCCGTCGTACTTCTTCGGCACCTTGTTGAGGTCGATGAACAGGCCGTCGGCCAACTCGCCGATGGCCACGGACACGCCGCCCGCGCCGAAGTCGTTGCAGCGCTTGATCAGCTTGCAAGCGTCGCCCCGACGGAACAGGCGCTGGATCTTGCGCTCCACGGGCGCGTTGCCCTTCTGCACCTCGGCGCCGCAGCTTTCGAGCGATTCCAGCTTGTGCGCCTTCGAGGAACCCGTGGCGCCGCCGATGCCGTCGCGGCCGGTGCGGCCGCCCAGCAGCACCACCACGTCGCCCGGCGCGGGCGTCTCGCGACGCACGTGATCGGCCGGGGTGGCGCCCACCACGGCGCCGATCTCCATGCGCTTCGCGGCGTAACCGGGATGGTACAGCTCGTTCACCTGGCCGGTCGCCAAGCCGATCTGGTTGCCGTATGAAGAGTAGCCCGCGGCCGCGGTGGTCACCAGCTTGCGCTGCGGCAGCTTGCCCGGCAGCGTCTCGCTCACGGGAACCAGCGGGTCGGCCGCGCCCGTCACGCGCATGGCCTGGTACACGTAGCTGCGGCCCGACAAGGGGTCGCGGATGGCGCCGCCCACGCAGGTGGCCGCGCCGCCGAACGGCTCGATTTCGGTAGGATGGTTGTGCGTCTCGTTCTTGAACAGGTACAGCCAGTCCTGCTCCTCGCCGTCCACGTCCACCTTGCACTTCACGGTGCAGGCGTTGATCTCCTCGGACTCATCGAGGCCGGTCAGCACACCCTTCGCCTTCAGCCAGCGCGCGCCGATGGTGCCCATGTCCATGAGGCACACCGGCTTTTCATCGCGGCCCAGCTCATGGCGCATCTCGAGGTACTTCTCGAACGCGGCCTGCACGGCCTCGTCCTCCACTGCCACGTTGTCCAGCACGGTGCCGAACGTGGTGTGGCGGCAGTGATCGGACCAGTACGTGTCGATCATCTTGATCTCGGTGATGGTGGGGTTGCGCCCCTCTTCGGCGAAGTACTGCTGGCAGAACGCGATGTCGGCCAGGTCCATAGCCAGCCCGCGGTCGGCGACGAACGCCGCCAGACCCGCCTCGTCCAGCTCCAGGAACCCGTCCACCGTCTCCACCATGCCCGGCACGGGCTGCTCCATGTGCAGCGTCTCGCGCACATCAAGCGACGCCTCGCGCGCTTCGATGGGGTTGATCACGTAGTGCTTGATGGCGGCGACGTCCTCGTCGGACAGCGCGCCCTCCAGCATGTACACCTTCGCGCTGCGCACCTCGGGGCGCTCGCCCTGGCTGATCAGCTGGATGCATTCGCTTGCAGAATCGGCGCGCTGGTCGAACTGGCCGGGAAGGTACTCCACGGCGAACACCGCCGCCCCGTTCGCCTCGGGCATCTCCAGCGTCGCGATGTCGGACTGCGGCTCGCTGAACACGGTGGGCACGCACTGAGCGAACAGCTCGTCCGAGATCCCCTCCACGTCGTAGCGATTCACCATGCGGAGATTCTCAAGCGCGCCGACGCCCAGTAGGCTGCGCAGCTCCTCTTTCAGCTGCTTCGCCTCCCCGTCGAAGCCGGGCTTCTTCTCCACGTAGACACGAGAAACCATGGTCCCCACCTTACTTCGTCGAATCCTTGTCGGAAGTTTTCGCCTCCACCGGCTCGGCCTCCTGCTTCTTCGGCAGGCGGAACCCGTTGCCGAACAGGCCGCGCTTCTTAGGCGCCTCCTCCACGGCCGGAGCCTCCTCCACCTTCTGCTTGGCGGCGCGCTGCGCGGCCTTCTGCTGCTTTTCTGCTGCGCGCATCTCCTTGGTTTTTTTGGACATCATCTCTTCCTGATAGGCGCGTCGCACCTTGCGGATTTTCGAGAAGTCCACGTACAGGGCGCCGATGATGCACACATAGGCCAGGCCCAGCACCACATAGGTTCCCACCTCGGGCAGGAAGGTGCGGCCGAACCACGACATAGCCGTCATCACGATGGCGCCGATCAAAAGACCCCACCAGATCTTGCGCAGGCGCTTGTACTCCGGCGTGGGCGGGTTGTAGTACTGCCGATCGATCTCGGTCTGCTTCGCGCGGGCGGCCTTCTTGTCGGCCTTCTTCTGCTGCTTCGTCTTCACGGTGGGCTGGATGCGCACCGACGAAGCCGCCTTCGTCTTCGGCTTCATGGTGGCCGCGCTCTTGCGCGTCTGACCGCGATGCTCGTCGGTCTGGTACCGGTCGTTCATAGGGTTGCGCTGGGACATGGTGCTCTCAATTCAAACTCGTAGGAAACAAAAAAGTCAGCGAGGGCTTCTGTGGTGCCCGAGATCGTGGGGATGGCGAGAGCGT
Organism: Eggerthella sp. 1_3_56FAA; assembly: GCF_000185625.1. NCBI lineage: Bacteria > Bacillati > Actinomycetota > Coriobacteriia > Eggerthellales > Eggerthellaceae > Eggerthella > Eggerthella sp. 1_3_56FAA. The sequence goes on along the minus strand of NZ_GL622580.1, from coordinate 776,116 downwards.
TGCGTACTTCGGTACGCGAGCTATCGGCATCGCCGCGAGATCGGGTGCCACAGAAGCCCGCAGCGTCGAGAAGTTCCGGATGCCGTTAGGCAAACGGAACGAAAGTTCTACCCGTGATCTTCTCGTAGGCCTGGATGTACTTCTCGCTGGTGCGGTCGATGATGTCCTGGGGCAGGCGGGGCAGGTTGCCCTGACGATCCCAGTTGGCGTTCAGCCAGTCGCGCACGAACTGCTTGTCGAAGCTGGGCTGGTCCTTGCCCTCGGCGTACTCATCGCCCGGCCAGAAGCGGGACGAATCGGGCGTCAGCACCTCGTCGGCCAGGATGATCTGGCCGTTCAGGCGGCCGAACTCGAACTTCGTGTCGGCGATGATCACGCCGCGCTCGGCCGCGTGGTCGCGCGCCGTGGTGTATACCTTCAGCGCAAGGTCGCGCAGCTGCGAAGCGTCGTCCTCGCCGATGATCTCCACGAGGCGCTCGTAGCTGATGTTCTCGTCGTGGTCGCCGATCTCGGCCTTCGTCGAGGGCGTGAAGATGGGCTCGGGAAGCTTCGACGAGTTCACCAGGCCCTCGGGCAGCTGGATGCCGCACACAGTGCCCTGCTTCTGGTACTCTTTGAGGCCGCTGCCGGCCAGGTAGCCGCGCACAATGCACTCGGCGGGGAACATGTCGGCCTTCTTCACCAGCATGAAGCGGCCGCGCAGGTAGTCGGCGTACGGCTGGAACTGCTCGGGCAGGTCGGCCACGTCGGAGGAGATGAGATGGTTCTCCACCACGCCGTCCAGAAGCTCGAACCAGAAGCACGACAGCTGCGTGAGCACCGCGCCCTTGTGGGGGATCTCGTCTTCCAGGATGTAATCGAACGCCGAGATGCGGTCCGTCGCCACAAGCAGCAGCTTGTCGCCCAGATCGTACAGATCGCGGACTTTCCCTTGTGCATCAGGCTTGATGTCGATTCCGGTCATGCTGGTCCTTTCGTTGCTCTCTCGAAACGCCGCTCTGCGGCACCCGGCGCTCCCCTTCTCCGTCGGCGCGCCCTATTATCGTCTATTTCTGGTCTTTACGCGACTTCCCACGCGATTTTTGCGATTTCTGCCCGCGCTGCTGCTCGTCACCCTGGTACAGCGGGATGTGAATGGTGAAGCATGCGCCCTCTCCCTTGCGGCCTTCCACCTGCACCCAGCCGTTGTGGCGCTCGACGATCTCCTTCACCACGGACAAGCCGATGCCCAGGCCGCCGCTCTCGCGCGTGCGTCCCGCGTCGGCGCGCCAAAAGCGCGAGAACACCATCTTCGCCTCGTCGGGCGTGAGGCCGATGCCCGTGTCCTGCACGCTGATGGACGCCATGATGTCGCCGCGCTTCACGCGCACGGTAACCAAGCCCCCTTCGGACGTGTAACGAACCGCGTTCGAGATGAGGTTGGCGGTTGCCTGGCGAATCATGTCCGCGTCGCCCAGCACGCGCACGCCTTGCTCCATCTCGTACTTCAGCGTGAGGCCGGAATCGGCTACGAACGCCTCGTGCGTGGCCACGATGCCGGCGATCAGCTCGCCCACATTGACCACTTCCTTCTTCATGGGCGTAGAGCGGCTCTCCAAACGCGAAAGCTTCAAGATGGCGTCTACCAGGCGGCTGAGGCGCTGCACCTCGGAGTTCACGGTTTCCAGGCGCTCCTCGTCGGCCTCGAACACGCCGTCCACCATCGCTTCCACGGTGGATTGGATGGCCATCAGCGGCGTACGCAGCTCATGTGCCACGTCGGTGGTCAGACGGCGCTCCAGCTCGCGGTCGCGCTCGATGGAGTCGGCCATCGCATCGAACGTCTCGCCCAGGTGCGCGATCTCGTCCTCGCCGTGCAGCTCGGTGCGGGCCGACAGGTCGCCTTCCTTGATGGCCTTCGCCGTGGTGGTCATGCGGTTGATGGGGCTGACCAGCGTACGTGCGAACAAGAAGCCGATGCATGATGCCAGCACGATGGCGAGCGCCGTCGCGAACACCATGGCCTGGTACGAGTTGTTACGGAATTCCTCGTCGGTCTGACTGAGCAGCGCCTCGGAGCCGTACACCCACATGTGGACGGATCCGACGGCGACGTTGTCGGTGATGATGGGGGCGATGGCCAGCTGGTCGCTGTCTCCGGGAGGAGGCGCGAGCGATCCTCGACTGTAGTCCTTGCCCGGCATATCATTTCCGTTTTCGCTGGGCGGAATCGTGGAATCGTACACGACGCTGCCGGTTTGGTTGTCGAAGATCTTGACGCCCACGCCGTTCAGCTTTGCCGCATAGCCCGCAACCGTCGCGATGCCGACGTTGTCGAGCGTGCCCGTATCCGAGTAGATCTCCGCGATCTGCTCGGCCGTGGATTCGGCGAGTTTATAGATGTTGGCCTGCGTATACGTCTGGAAGTGCTGCTCCCACACGAACGACAGCACGCCGATGGCCACAAGCGCGGTCATGGCCGCGATGAAGGCGAACGCGGCCGTGACGCGCGTGGTGTACGTCAGGTTGTCCCAGCCGAAACGGATGCCGCGGCGCTTTTTGCCGTCGCTCTCGTGCGGCACGACGATGGGCCCCGTGGTGCCCGTATCGGCTTCGACCGTCAAACGCTCGACGACCGGGGTGTGCGATGCGGTTTCTTGCGCATCGGAGGCTGGCGATGCAGCCTGTTCGCTTGCGTCTCGCACGTCGGTTTACTGCGCAACTTTCGTGGGATCCTCGAAGCGGTAGCCCACGCCGTGAACGGTGTGCAGCCACTTCGGGCTGCGCGGGTTGTCGCCGATCTTCGCGCGCAGGTTCTTCACATGCGAGTCGATGGTGCGCTCGTAGCCCTCGAAGTCGTAGCCCAGCACCTTCTCCACCAGCTCCATGCGCGAGTACACGCGACCCGGGTAGCGGGACAGCGTGGTGAGCAGCTTGAACTCGCTGGCGGTGAGATCGATCTCCTCGTTGTTGACCAGCACTTTGTGCCCCGACACGTCGATGGTGAGCTCGCCGAACTCCAGCACTTCGCGCTGCGGCTCGGAATCGGCGTGCACGCGGCGCAGAAGCGCGCGGGCGCGAGCAACCAGCTCGCGGGGGCTGAACGGCTTCACCAGGTAGTCGTCGGCGCCCAGCTCCAGACCGATGATGCGGTCTTCCACCTCGCCCTTAGCGGTGAGCATGATAATGGGCACGTCGGAGTTGTCGCGGATGGCGCGGCAGACGCGCTCGCCCGGCACGCGGGGCAGCATGAGGTCGAGGATGACAAGATCGAAGTGGTGCTTCGAGAACTCCTCGAGCGCCTCCTGGCCGTCGCCGACCGCCGTCACCCAGTAATTCTCGCGTTCAAGATAGGCCGTCACGGCGTCGCGGATGGCCTTTTCGTCTTCAACCAAAAGGATGCGTCGTGTTTCGTTGCTCATGGATCACTCCTCAAGCTCGCTGACATCTCGGACAATGCGCGCCCGCGTTCCCTACGCGGACCAGTTCCGAGCGTATTGGTCGTGTTTGCGTTTATTGTAGCAATTAGACCGAAGGGCGCTTTAACCTGTGCGTGAAATGACACAATAAACACCATGGTAACCCGCAGATCAACACACGCGAATCACGCGAAACCGACCGTTGCTAAGAAACGCCTTGCGAACAGGCGCGCAGCCTCCCGGGGAGGCGCGCTGTACGCCGGCGGAAAACCGAACGCGCGCGGTGGGCATGTGGGAAACGTCGCCGGATACGGCGGAGCACACGGCGGCAGCGGTCGTCGCGGGGGCTCCGCAGACGTCGGCAACGTGGCGGGGTACGGCAGCGCCAGCGCCATGGGCTCGGTCGGCGCGCATCGCCGCTCGTCCTCCGCATCGCCCTCCCCATCGTCCCCCGCTCCGCGCGGCACCTCTAACGGCAACGCCGGCGGCAACGGCGTTCGCGTTCCCACGCCGAACGGAGGCGAGGTTCTGCTCACCCGCCGCCACTTCCTGTACGGAGCGTTGGGCGTGGGCGCTTTGGCGGCCGTGGGCGGCGGCGCATCCGTCGTAATCGAGCAGACGAAGAACGACCCAGATGACAACCTCGTAGTGCTCAAGGTGCCCGAAGACGCGGTGCTGTCGTCTGCGTCCGACGAGTTCACCAACACGTTCGTCCAGGCGGAAGATCCAACGACGCTCATGAACCAGGTGGGGAATTACGAGCTGCCGTACGGCTCGCTCGTCTGGGCGAACGACGACGATTTGGCCGCATGCCTCTTGCCCACCGACACCGGCAAGCCGCTGACCCAGGTGGCGCTGCTTTCGCTGAGCTCGGGAAACTCCACCGTGGTGCTGGAGCAGGCCGTCGGATCCGACGAAGGCTTCGAAATCTACGACGTGCGCGCCACATCCTCGGGTCTCATCTGGGCCGAGGCGGACATCCTCGACGGCGTCTGGCGCATATACACCGCGCGTACCGATGGTGCGGCTCTGGGCAATCCCGCGCTGGTGGAAGAAGGCGACGGCGATTGGGAGATGCCCACCATCGCCGCCGTGGGAAACCGCGCATTCTGGCAGGTGTTGCCGAAAGCGAGCGGTCCGAAGAAAACCGAGCCGTCGCTGTTCAAGCGCGCCACCATGGGAGCGAACGACATCGAGACGCTGTGGACCTCGATCGGCCGCATGGCGACGGCTCCCTACGCCACCGGCGACTCCGTGGTCATCACGCCGCGCACGGACACCTCGTCCATCCACTACCAGCTCGTGCGCGTGGATGCCAACACGGGCGAAGCGCTGGACACCATGGCGCTGCCCACGTCCATGAAACCGCTGGAAGCCGGCTACGGCAACACCGGGTTCATGTTCTCGTTCGATGCCGGCTACCAGTACGGCGGAGGTATCGCCAGCATCGGCACGTACACCCCGGCCAGCGCCGTGACGAACGGCGACTACAGCAACGCGCCGTGGTTCCGTTTCAGCCGCAACCCTACCGCGCCGCCTGCCTGGTGCGGGTCGTACCTCATGGTGAAGTCGCGCACGCAAGTCGTGGGCATCAACTTCGACACGAACGACTGGTTCGCCTTCGACGTGAAAAGCGGCGCTGACGATTACGGCGAGTACCTGGCGTCCACCGGCTCGCGCGATGCCGTGGTCACGTACACAAACATCGACGACAAGCCCCTCGACGGCGAGGCCAGGAAGTACTGCCTCGTAAGGGTATGGACACCAGCTTAAACGCCTTCTCCGTCCCAGACCATCTGCGTAAGCCGGCACAAAGATATCGCACCCATCAAAAACAGGAAGCCCCGCAGGACGGGGCTTCCTGATGCCTCTACGTAAGGTAGGCGGCAGCTTTTAGAACTCCAGCTCCTTGAGGCGGTCGAATACCACGTCTTTACGGGTGAGGAAGTCCCAAGGGTCGAAGATCTCGTCCAGCACCTCGGCGCTGAGGTTCGCCTCGGGGTCGGCTTCGAGGTTTTCGCGATAGGTGGGTCCGTCCACGGCGTTCTGGATATCCTCCCACACCTTCATGGCGTTGCGTTGCACGATGACGTAGGCGTCCTCGCGGCTGATGCCGGTGTCCACCAGGGCCAGCAGCACCTTCGAGCTGAAGATGAGGCCCTTCGTGCGCCACAGGTTGTGCTCCATCTTGGCCGGATAGGTTTGCAGGCCGTCCAGCATCCACTGCATCTTGCCGAACATGTAGTCCAGCGCGATGAAGCTGTCGGCCAGCGCGACCCGCTCGGCACCGGAGTGGCTGATGTCGCGCTCGTACCACAGCGCCACGTTGTCGAAGGCCACCTGCGCGTTGCTCTTGACCGTGCGGGCCAGGCCGCAGACGCGCTCGGCCGTGATGGGGTTGCGCTTGTGCGGCATGGCGCTGCTCCCCTTCTGCCCCTTCGCGAACGGCTCCTCGGCCTCGATGACGTCGGACTGCTGCAGCAGGCGCACCTGCATGGCGATGGACTCCAGTGTGGAAGCCGTCACAGCCAGGCCGGCCATCACCTGCGCGTGACGGTCGCGCGCCAGCACCTGCGTGGACAGCGGGTCGGCCGCAAGGCCCAGGCGCTCGCACACGTACTGCTCGACGAACGGGTCGATGCTGGAGTACGTGCCCACCGCGCCGCTGATGGCGCCCGTGGCGGCCACCTTGCGGGCTTCCTCCATGCGCGTCTGCGCGCGCTTGAGGGCCCAAGCCCAGCTGCCGAACTTCATGCCGAACGTCATGGGCTCGGCGTGGATGCCGTGCGTGCGGCCCACGCACAGCGTCTCCTGGAACTCGAAGGCACGGCGCTTGCACGTCTCGCCCAGCTGCTTGATGTCTTCCAGGATGATATCGATAGCCTGCGTGATCTGGTAGGACAGCGCCGTGTCGCCCAGGTCGGACGACGTCATGCCGTAGTGCACCCAACGGCTGGGCGGCTCGGTGCCTTCCGGCACGTCGGCGTCGATGTACTCGGCCATGTTCGTGGTGAACGCGATGACGTCGTGGTTCGTCACCTTCTCGATCTCGTCGATGCGCTCCACGGTGAAGTCGGCATGCGCGCGGATCCACGCGGCCTCCTCCTTCGTGATGCCGGACTTGCCCAGCTCGGCCTGCGCCTCGCAGGCCAGCACCTCGATTTCCTTCCAGATGTTGAACTTGTTTTCCAACTCCCAGATGGCGCCCATCGCGGGGCGCGTGTAACGGTTGATCACGCCGGTCCCTTTCACCCTGTTCTGCCTGATGGCAACCAGCATACCGCAAACGGACGGCAGCGCGGCGTATTTCACGGAAAGCGCCGAGCAGCCAGGGCGGCGGGCTGCGCGGGCGCAAAGCGGCCACTAGGCCGCTTTGCGCCCGGACGGATCAGCCTTCCCGAAGCGCGCTTCAGAGCGCGGCTTATTGCTTGACTTCTCTATTCTTGTTCGAGTAGTATATTTCCCATTATTATGCTAGGTTTTAGGGAGGAACCGCGGTATGGAGCAAGCACGGAAGCAGCAGATCGTCGCACGCGGACGAGTCCGCTCGATCAACGTGTCGAAGCGCAAGGGAACGCGCAAGATGCCGTGCGAAGGCGGCGCGACCGTCGTCGCGCATCGGGGCCTGGACACCGACGCACATGCCGGCGATTGGCATCGCCAGGTGTCGCTGCTTGCTTGGGAATCCATCGAGAAAGCGCGCGCGACCGGCCTCGACGTGGTTGAGGGCGACTTCGCCGAAAACGTCACCACCGAGGGCATCGACCTGTTAGCGCTGCCCCTGGGCACGCGCGTGCGCATCGGCGAGGACGTGCTGTTGGAGCTATCGCAGATCGGCAAGGTGTGCCACACGAAGTGCGCCATCTACCACCTGGCAGGCGACTGCATCTTCCCGCGCGAGGGCATCTTCTTCGTGGCGCTGGAAGGCGGCGCGATCAACGTGGGCGACCCGGTGGAAGTCGTCTCACTCGGCGACGGCACCTGCGCTTACACCCCGCCCGAAGCGCTGGCAGAGCTGGCCGCCGCACGGGGATAGCAACCGGGGCAGACGGCGGGGCGGAGCGAAGCGACCCGCCCATGCGCCCGCAGGGCGCATATCGGACGCGCCGGTTGGCGTAGTAAGTCAGCGAGGGGCGCTGCGGTGCCCGAGATTGGGGGATCGCGGAGGCGAAGCGTACTTCGGTACGCGAACCTCCGGGATCGCGGCAAGATCGGGCGCCGCAGCGCCCCGCAGCGTCGGGGGTTTCCGGCGGCCGACAGGCCGACGGAACCTACAGCCCCTTGAACAGCGCCCGGACTTCGTCGAGCACTTCGTTGTCGGCCACGACGATGGCCTTGTCGCCGGGATACAGCACCGTCTCTTCGCTGGCCACTTCCACGTTGTCGTCGTCCTTCGGCGACACGGCCGCGATCAGGCTGTTCTCGGGCATGGGAACCGACGACACCAGGATACCGGCCTCGTTGGAATGATGGCGCATGCGCGGCACCACGATCTCGGTAATCATGACGTTGCCATGCGTCAGCGACGAGGCCACGCTCACGCTGCCCAGCAGCGTCTCTTCCTCGATGAGGTTCGCAATGAGCGTGGTGGACGACACGCACTCGATGCCCACCTCCTTGAAGATGCGGAGGTTCTTCGGGCTGTTCACGCGCGCGATGCAGCGCGGCACGTTGAACACGCGCTGCGCGATCTCGCACGACACGAGGTTGTCGTCGTCCTGGCCGGTGGTGGCCACGAACACGTCGGCGCGCCGGATGCCCGCGTCCTCCTGGTACTTCGAGTCGCAGCCGTCGCCGTGGATGACCAAGTAGCGCCCTTGAAGCGCCACCGACAGGCGGTCGGCCGTGGCCAGATTCTCCTCGATGACGGCCACGTCGTTGCCGCTTGAAAGCAGCACTGAAGCCAAGTATTCGCCGATCTTGCCGCCGCCAGCGATAACGATGTACATGCTCCGTCTCCCTTAATCTTGGATATAGCGCGAGAACGATTCGATCAGCTCATGGCGCACGCAGGCGAGCACCGAATCCCCGTTGTAGAGGATGGAGTCGCGCGTAGGAATAGAGCTGGCCGAGCCGTCGCTGCGCTCGAACGCGATGATGCGGACGTCGTGATCGCGCTCCAGCTCGCCCACGCGGATGGTGCGCTTGTCGGTGGAGCTGAGGTCCAGCGAGAAGCGCAGCACCTCGAACTCGCCGAACGTGTCGAGATGGGCGCCGTGGCCCGACACCACCTTGCTGAACACGTCCTCGGCCACCAGCGACGTGCCGCACACGTAGTCGATGCCCAGCTGCATGTACGCGCGCTCGTGATCGGGGTTGTACAGGCGCGCGATGACGTGCGGCACGCCGAACAGACGGCTGCCCACTTCGGCGCACATGAGGTTCGTGTTGTCGAACTGGGTGACGGCGGCCATGACGTCGCAATCTTCGACACCGGCTTTGACGAGGGTTTCCTCGTCGAAGCCCACACCCTGCACCGTGGAGCCGTTGAAGTTGCGCCCCAGGTTCGCGAACGCGTTCACGTTCTTGTCGATGACGCACACGTTGTTGCCGTTATCCGACAGCATGTTCGCCAGCTGGGAACCGACGCGGCCGCAGCCGACGACGATCACGTTGCTCATACCGATCCTTTCACCAGGCACCCGCATGGTGCCGATTTCTTGCTGCGCTTAGCATACTGCATGGATGCGGGCACGACCAGCGTCGCCATAGAACGGCGACAAAGGCGTAACGTGGCAATCAGGCACTTAGGAACGAATGTTTCACGTGAAACATTCCGCAAGGCCATCGTCTCGAACGCATGCGGAAGAAGGATTCGACGATGGAAAAGGAACCGCCGGCTCGTGGCCGGCGGAACGTTTAGATCATCTTCATTTGGCCGATAGTCGCCTTGAACCAATGATCCGTATTAGGCGGACAGTACTTGGCAGCGTTCGCATACGTGATGGAGTAGCCGTAGCCGTTTGCCAGGCCCGCTACGTGAGCGTTAATAGCCTCTTCCCAGCTGGACCAACTCTTATCGCCCCAGCCCCATGCGTTGTACGGCAGGAAGCAATGCGCGCCCTTGGAGCTTTCGGTGTTGGATATGGCAGGCGACCAGCGCGGGTCGACGCCGTTGCTCCAGGCAGCTTCGGCGAACGTGGCACCCTGCCCTGCCAAGGGCGAGCCGGCCAAGTATGCATTGATACGGGAGGTCCACTCGGAAACGAAAGCCTCTTTGCCCACGGAGAAATCAACTTCGGGAAGCGAGGCGACGGCATCGGAGGCTGCATCGCGCGCAGCGGCGGCCTCCTGCTCGGCCTTCGCTTGCTCGGCGGCGGCGATACGAGCCTCCTCCTCGGCACGAGCGGCCTCCTCCGCAGCGATGCGAGCAGCTTCTTCCTCGGCTTCGATAGCTTCGATGCCCTGCGAGATGTCGCGCGATGCGATACTGGTAAGCACGGTGGACTCGCGGGTGGAACCCTCGGATACGTTGGCGAAGTCGGCAGAATCGGCAATGGCGACATTCGCGTCCGCACCGCCGATGCCGAAAGAATCGATATCGTGCACGGCGCCGCTTCCAGCAGAGGCGAACCCGAAGCCGATGCACCCGGTCAGCACGCACGATGCGCAGCCGACCGCGATAATTTTAGCAGCCAGGTTCGACTTCTTTTGTATATAGCGCTTTTTAGCCAAAACGTCAGTTACCTTTCGTTGAACAGCACACGACCCAGCCGCCGAAGCGGTTGACAGCGTAGTAAATTGTGTGAGGGTTTGCTGCCGAAAGGGCGATATGCTGTTGTGACAAAACGTATTTTAACGGACAAGGGGGTCCGAGGGCAAAATTTTATGGAGACGCCCTACACGATTTGTTCGCTTGACAGCGAATGAAAGCGCATTTCAGCAGGTGGTTCGCCTTAGTTGCGGACACGGGAAAAAGCGAACGAACTATGTGCTCTGTTACGCGACAAGCACGCTCATTCGGTTATCGAGATCACAACGGACTCGTTTAGACCGATGTTTTCCCACGGCTGCATGTCGAAACGATACTCGCGCCCGTACGGCGCCGAGAAAACCAGCTCTTCCGTCGCTCCCGGAACCGAGTACCACAGCAATCCCACCACGCAGAACGCCACGAAGCACAACCCTGCCAGCAGCGTAAGCAGCGGCGACTTGAGCGCGCCTCCCAGAAGCAACAGCCCAACCATAATAAGCAGCAGCGGCCATAGGCCCACTAACATGAACTCGATGGAGCGCCATCCGATGACATCGAGGCTCATCAGCACCAGCACCACTCCCGCGGAAAACGTGATAAGGGAGTCCACGAACTGGCGCATGCGATGCCCCTCTTCGCCGGGGACTACCATACCGACGATGCCCAAGATAACGAAGATAAGCGGCCAATACTGCCACCACACCACGCCTTCGACCATGCTCGCCACCATAGCGGACATGCCGAAAAACAACAGGAACGACCCCGCGAACAGAGCAGCCTTCACGCCCGAGCGCGACGACTTCGCCGGCGGCTGCTGTTGCGGCGCGGCATGCATCCACCCTTCATGCGAATGGCTCGCCGGAGGCGCATACGAACGAGAAGCATCGGCAGGCGCAGCGGCAGAGGCGCGCGATGCGCCTGCCGGGGGCTCGGGCGGCACATGAGCGGCCGAGGCGTACGGGGGATGCGCATAGCGCCAACCGGCCGCTTGCGCGGGATTGGGCGCATTTTGCGCCCCCGACTCGGTTTTGCGCGGGGTGTCGCCGAATTCGAACGTCCCGTACGTCTCGGAATGCACCGACTGGGGGTGCACGTCGAGCGGCGCCTCCTCCTTCGGCTCGAGCGGCAGCACGATCCACAGCAGGATGTATGCGATGCCCAGCAGCCCACCCGAGGCCAGGGTGAACACCACCATGATGATACGGACGATGACAGGATCGACGTTGAAATAATCGGCCACGCCCGCGCAGACGCCGCCTATGAGCGCCTTTCGCGAACGGAGCAGCCGTTTTTCACTCGTCACGCTTCCTCCCGGTCGATCGCCTCGACAGCGTCCACGCATGATGGGGAGGGATCGTCCAGTCGTTCCACGCGCACCGTCGAAATGCGACGGCGGCGCATAGCCTGAATCTTGAAGCGGTATCCGTCGAACGCAAGTTCCTCGCCCACCTGGGGCACCGAGTCGAGCATGCTCATGAGCCAGCCCGCGATGGTCTCGTAGTCGGCCGAATCCTCCACCGGCCATCCAAGCTCTGCGGCATCTTCGACGGGGAATCGCCCGTCGACCACCCAGACGTTCTCGCTTTCCTGCTCGATGAACGGATTCTCTCGATCCGTCTCGTCCACGATCTCGCCGACGACCTCCTCTACGATGTCCTCAACGGTAATTAAACCATCGGTGCCACCGTACTCGTCAACGACGATAGCCATCTGTTGACGATTCGTTTGCATCTCGGCGAGCAGCGGGAACAGATCCTTCGTCTCGGGCACGAACATGGCCTCGTAGGCATACTCGGCCACCGGCTCGTGCTCCTTGCCGTCCATGAGCGGCGCCACGAGGTCCTTGAAGTGGACGATGCCCACGATGCGGTCGATGTCCTCGTGATACACCGGCAGACGCGAGTAGCCCGTGCCGCGCATGCGCTCCACCGTCTGGCGCACCGTGTCGGTGTCTTCCGCGAACATCACGTCCACGCGCGGCGTCATGATCTCGTGCACGGTCATGTCGCCCAAATCGAGGATGTCGTGGATCATGCGCTTCTCGTCCTCGAGCAGCTCATCGTTGTCCGTGACCATGTACTTGATCTCTTCTTCGGACACGTTCTGGCGCTCGTCGGCGTTCTTGATGCCGAACAGGCGCGACAGCCCGTTCGCGGACGCCGAGGTCAACGCCACCAAAGGCGAAGCGATTTTCTGGAACACCATGAGCGGTCCGGCCACCATCTTGCTGACGCGCTCGGCATCGGCCAGCGCGATGCGCTTCGGCACCAGCTCGCCCACCACGATGCTGAGGTATGACACGATGAGCGTGATGACCACGGGGGCCAAGCCGGGCGCGATAACGGAAAGCCACCCGATGTTGAAGCCGGACAGCCACTGCGCCAGCGGATCGGAGAGGTTCGTGGCGGCAGCCGCGGAGGCGAAGAACCCGACGAGCGTGATGGCCACCTGGATGGTGGCCAGGAACTGCCCCGAATCGGCGGCCAGGCCCAGCGCGCGTTGGGCGCTTTTATCGCCCTCGTCGGCATCGTGCTGCAGCAGTACGTGGCGCGCGTTCACCAACGCCATCTCCGACATCGAGAAATAGCCGTTCACCAGCACCAGCACGAACGTGACGACGATGCTAATCCAAATATCCATGGTACTTCTGCAACTCCTTCGACAAGCGGACGATGCGCAACCTCTGCGCTTTGGCCGCGCGGCGAGGCGCTTTCGCGCTGCGTCCTCGCGGCACCCGTGGGGCTGTCATGCCCGCGCGCTTATGCACGCGACCGCTTACATAACGTACAAGAAGATGGCCAGAAACTGCAGAACGCTTCCGGCGAGTACCCAGAGATGGAACAGGGAATGCATGTACGGCACCTTCTTCAACACGTAGAAGATGCATCCGATGGAGTAGCAGATGCCGCCGCCCACGAGCAGCCACAGGCCCGGCCCGGGAATGGCCTCGATGAGCGCGGGGAGGAACCAGATGACGCACCAGCCCATGAGAAGATACAGCACGGCCGACACCCAGCGCGGACGAAACACCCAGAACGCCTCGCAGGCAACGCCCGCCAACGCAACCAGCCACACGAAGGCGCACAGCCACACGCCGCCGGAATCGGCAAGCGAGATCAGGCAGAACGGGGTGTAGGATCCGGCGATGAACAGGTAGATGCAACTATGGTCGAGTACCTTGAACACGCGCTTCGCACGGTCTACCGCGATGGCATGGTACAGCGTGGACATGGTATATTCCAGCAGCATCGTGAGGGTGTACACGAGCGCGGCGAACAGGTAGATGCCGCCTCCGTCGTCGAGCGCACGCACCACGAGGATGGGGATGGCCGCAATGGCCAACAGCGCCCCCAAGCCATGGGTGACGGAGTTCGCGATCTCCTCCCCCAGCGTGTACTCGCGGATGTCGCGAGCTTTGTTCGTGGCGCTGGCCGACGTATGCGACACCTCGTTGCGCAGCGCGTGCATGCTGGCGTAGTCGTTCGGCTTGAATTGCGAAGGCGTCCAACCGGGAGCGGGCCGGTGCTCTGTTTCGGGCACGACCGAAGAAGGGCTCTCGGCACTGCGGCCGGAGCCGGTACTTCGAGCGCCTTTGGCGTCGGATGTAGTTGATGCGTTCATGGTGCTACTGTATCACATTTCCGTGGGGCTTGAGCCATGCAAGCCACGCACGGGCATCATCCTCTCGGGCATCGATAAGCCTGATGGTAGTGCCTCCAACCCCTGCTGCAGTGCGCGCGTTGACCGTAGCGGTGCCGGCATTACGTTGAAAAGGATTCGTCTTCGTGTAACCGAACTGTATCTTTTTGCGCGGGAAGCTGATGGTCTCGCGAGCGAACCCGCCGTTGCTCACCTGCATGAAACGCTCGTTGTACGCAAACCCCGAGCCACGGAACCACAGCACGGCTCCTACCGCGTCGAGAACGAGCAGCACGACCGCAAGCGCATAGCCGAACAGCGCGCCGTTGTTGACGAAGAACAACGTCATGGCTCCGTCAGGCACGGCCGGATCCGCCAGGAGGTTCACCGCTATCTGCCCTGCCGCCACGAGGACGGCCAACCAGAAGCCCGTCCCCTGGATGATGCATCGCCGGATGAGGGCGCGACGCAGTCCCACGGGCGCCACCGGGATGTTCTCGGTGGGAACGTCGGCGAACTCGGGAACGATGCCCGCGAGAATCTCGGGCACACGGGACATCTTCACGAAGGGATGGATCACGAGCCCTTGCTGGCTGAGGCCTTTCTGCTGGTCGTCGGAGTTTTCAGCCGCCGCATCGATCTTGCCCAGCGACAGCTCGCAGTAGCCAAGCAGACGGCGGATGAAGCTCTGCTTCACCATCACCGACTGCACGCGGTCGACGTCGACGCCCTGGAAGCGGTGCTGCAGCAGGCCGTGCTCGACTTCGATGCGGTTGTCGCGGCGACATGCGCGGAAGCCGCCGTACGAGACGCAAGCGCCGATGGCAGACAGCAGCCACAACACGAGCGACGCAGCGAGGAAGGTCGCCACGCCCGCGGCGATGAGGCTGCCCCCGAACAGCCGAACGCTCGTGGCTACAACGTTGCCAACGAGCGGCTCCATCGAACCGGAGAGGATGGGCGCCATCTGACCCATGAACTGGGAAACGGCGCCGACGATGCCGACAACCACGACGAAGAACGCCGTATTGTTCGACAGGCCGGTGAACACGAGCTCCTTGTTGGACATGCCGTACTCGTAGGTCACGCGGCCCGTATCCACCGCGGCGCCGCCGAACACGCCGCGCACGTCCTGCCAGATCTCGGCGGGAGCGTCCAGCACATTGGCGCCCTCGTGCAAGGCTTGCGCGGGAACGCCCGCTGCAGAGGCCATCGCCGCAACGGCGGCATCGGGCGCGGCACCGTTGCGCACGGCTACGGCGTACTGCTTGCGCGCGAACAGCTCGCGGCGCAGCTCCTCAGCTTGCGTCTTCTGCACATACGGCACGATGACGGCCTTGTTCGCCGCGCCGCCCGCCGTGTCGATGCTGACGCTGCACACGCCGAAGATGCGCTGGATGAGCGTGGCGTGCTGGTCGACGGACTGGATGCGCTGGTAGGGCACATGCACGCGCTTCTTGTTGAGTATGCCCGAATACAGGTTGAATTCCTCGGGCCCTAGCTCGTAGTACAGATGCTTGTACGAGATCACCTGGTAGACCGCCACAAGCGCCACCAGCACGACGATGCCGGCGATCACGGATCCGATGACGATGAAAAGCATGGGGATGTCTCCGCGCGTGATGGCTTCGCCCTCGGAGATGGCGCCGATGATAGCCGAGAACGAGGAGAAGACCACGATGGCCAGCAGCATGAACGCCGTGCGCAGACTGCCCAACCAGATATAGCTATGATGGACATGGCTCCCCCGCGGCCCTTCAGGCTGCGGCGCAGCAGGCTGGGGTTGGGGCTGCGAAGGTTGGGGCGGTTGGCGATAGTCCGTCATCACACGTCCTCCTGGGCCAGGCGCGCAAGCTCGGCCGCGCGATCGCGCAGCTGCTCGGCGACGTCGGCGCCGAGGCCGGGGATCTCATGCTCGCCGGCCGCCGTGGCCACCGTCACGCTGGACAGACCGAACGCACGTAAGATGGGACCCTGGCGCGTGTCGGTGTTCTGCACGCGGATGAAGGGGATGACGAAACGCTTGCGCCACACGATTCCCTTCGCGATATCGAGGTAGTCGCTGGAAAGCTCGTAGCGCCAGCGCATGAAGCGGATGGGCGGCAGCACGATCAACCACACGATCAAGCAAGCTGCGTACGCAACGGCGACGGCGACCAGGACGACGAACATCCACGTCGCCGGATCCACCATTGCAGCGATGGCGAATGGAACGAAGCAGCAGAGGAATACCACGGTAAGCCAAATGGCGTCGTTGATGCGCCAGACCGTTTTGACCTTCGGATCGAGCTGGTGCGCCGGCAAGTCTTTCATGCGAGTCCTTCTGGTCGATGTCGATATGCTTGCTTCATCATACCAGAGCGACGCAACGTCACCAGGAGCCGCATCAACACAGAATTGCAGAGCGACGGCGCATCGTCTAACGCGATGCGCTACGCGGGAACAGGCTTCTCGGCGCGGCCGCGGAATCGACGGGCGTTGGGAAGGCCGCTTTCGCGCAAGCATGCCAGCACGGCGCACCGCAGAGCCGAACGATTCCGGATGTTTCACGTGAAACATCCGTTTGGGTTGGGCGGGGTTTCCCGGTGCAGTATACTCAGGACAGCAAACTGCGAGCGAAACGAGGTTCCCATGCGCTATGACGAGCTGCAAGACGAGATCAAAAATGCGATGCGCGCGAAGGACAAGCCGAAACTGTCCATCCTGCGCCAGGTGCACGGCGAGATCAAGAACATCGAGGTGAACGAGCGCCGCGACATCACGGACGCGGACGTGGACGCCATGTTGAAGCGCCTGATCAAGCAGACGAAGGAGACGCTGGACGGCTCCATCAAGGCCGGCAACGACCAGGAACGCACCGACACCCTGACCGCCCAGGTGGCCATCCTGGAAAGCTACCTGCCCAAGCAGGTGTCGGGCGACGAGCTGGTCGCGCTCATCGACGAGGTGCTGACCGAGACGGGCGCGTCCTCCAAGAAGGACATGGGCCGCGTCATGGGCGCCCTCACCCAGAAGACCGGCGGCAACTTCGACAAGGCGGCCGCCGCCAAGGAGCTGGGCCAGAAGCTGGCGTAGCCCCCCCCCCGCATCAAACAAGAAGGCGCGCATGATGCACGCCTTCTTTCGTTGCGACGACTGCCGTGCCCCGTGCGATACGGGGCACGGCGGAAGCCGTGAAGCCGAAGCGATTCTTTATAGGCCGAAAAGGTAATCCAGCTCGTCGCCCCAGGAGTCTTCGTCAACCTGCCAAGAATCGCCGTTCTTGACCACCTCCAAGCTTACGTAATCCGTGGTCATGGCGGTGGTCTTGTCCATTGCAGCCTGGTAGAGCTCGCCGAGAAGCACCTTCGCGCCGGCCTCGTCGAGGGACTGCAAGTCGCCGGCGTCGATGGCGGCTTGCGCGTCTTCCATGAACGTGGTGGCGAAGGCCATAGAATCGCGCAGCGTCACATCGGCGTACACGGTGCCCGTGCCGTCGCCGTTATCGTAGGCGCCGTCCAGCTGATAGTCGAAATCGACCAGCATCCACTCGACGAACGTCAAGGGATCGATGCCCAAGTCGGTGAGGCTGTATCCCGTCGCGTCGGCCAGCTGCTCGTCGGCTTGGTCGGCGATCTTCCGCATAAGCGCAGCATCCTTGCTCTTCAGCAGGTCGAGCTTCTCAGACGCCGCCGCTTCCATCTGCTGGCCGCCCTGCGTGATGGACGACAGGTCGGAACTTTCCGACGAGTACGTGCGATCGTATTCGTCGGACGCACCGACCACGAAGGCGAGCACGCCAACCCCGATAACCACGTACAAGACGAACGCCAGCACCGAAAGCACGATACCGACGATGCCGCACACCTTGCCACCGGTCGCCTTACCGTCCCTGCCCGCCTGCTTAACGGCTTGGCCGGCCAGCACGATGGCGACGATACCCAGCGCGATTCCGAACAGGATAGAAGCCGAAAACAAGATGGCCAAAATGCCGCACACGAGAGCGCCGACGGCCTTGCCGTTGGATTGCGGAGGAACCGGTTGATAGTAGCCTGCAGGCTGTTGGCTGAAGGGCTGGCCCGGCTGCTGACCGTAAGGCACGGATCCGGGCGCTTGCGCGGACTGCGGCATCGGCTGCGTCGGTTGCGCCGGAGAACCGGGCGGCGCGGAAACGGTGGGCGGTACGGGCGGCTGCGGCGGTACGGGCGGCTGCGGCGCGGTCTGCTCATCCATGGAAAATCCCCTTTCAGGTGCGGTTTCCGACAGTATAGCAAAGGAGCCGTCGGATTTCCGACGGCTCCTGGCAGTTCGCTTCTATGCAAGGAACGGCATCCGCTCTAGTAGTGCGCCAGATCCTCTTCCTTCACACGACCGCGGAACGTGCGGTAGATGATGACGTGATAGACCAGCACCAGCGGCAGGCCCACGCACGTGATGATGGTCATCCACATCAACGTGAGCTCGGACGACGCGGCGCTCATGGCCGTGATGGCCGGGCCGACGCTATCGGCCGAAGCAACCACGAAGTTCGGGAACATCGAAGCGGCCAGCAGCAGCACCAGCAGCGCCGCCGCGCCCGACTGGGCGATGAAGGCGCCCAGGTCGCAGTCCTTGCTCTTCGCGAAGAACACGGAGGCGACGATGGCAACCACGAACAGGGCGGCCAGCAACCAGCGAACCGCTCCCAGCAGGGGATCCATTGCCGGCTGAATGCCCAGCAGAGCATAGGCGGTCACCGCGACGAACAGCACCAGCGACACGATCTGCAGCGGGAAGCGCAACTTCGCGGCGCGCGCCTGCAGGTCGCTAGGCTTCGGCGCCTTGAGCGCCAGCCAGGACGCCCCTTGCGCCAGGAACATCGACAGGCCCAGCAGGCCGCACAGCAGCGTGAACGGGGTGATGAGGCCCAACAGCGGAATGCCCGTGTAGTCGCCGTTGGCGCTCATGGGGATGCCCGCGTAGATGTTGCCCACGGCAACGCCCAGCAGCAGCGCCGGCAGCAGCGAGCCCACGAAGAAGCAGCCGTCCCACACCTTCGCCCACTTGTGGTCGATGCCGCGGTATTCCAGCGAAACAGCACGCACGATCAGGCCGAACAGCACCAGCATGACCGCCAGATAGAACCCGGAGAACGTGGTGGCGTATGCCGCCGGGAACGCCGCGAACAGCGCGCCGCCTGCGGTGAGCAGCCACACCTCGTTGCCGTCCCACACCGGGCCGATGCTCGTGCGCACAACGGCCTTTTCTTCATCGCCCTTCGCCACGAAGGGGTACAGCACGCCCGCGCCCAGGTCGAAACCGTCGAGCACGAAATAGCCGGCGATCAACACGAAGATCAGGAGGAACCAAAGCCCCTGGAAGAACGTGATTTCCATGACTACTCACCTTCCTTCGCGAGGTCGTCGCCGAACGAGGGGGCTGCTTTGCCCTTCGGGGTCTTGCCCGCAGCGGCGCCCTCCAACGCAGGCTCGTGCTCTGCAACCGGCCCTTCCTTGATGAAGCGACCCATCGTGCGAGCCCACGCGACCATGAGGAACGCGTACACCACCAGGAACAGCACCATCGTGATTACCAGCTCGGGAGCGGACACCGACTGCGAGACGCCCTCGTTCGTGAGCAGGCTGACGCCTTCGGGGCTGGTTGCGGACGGGTACACCACCCACGGCTGGCGGCCGACTTCGGCCGTGAACCAGCCCGCCTGAATGGCGATGAGCGGGAACACCGGCGAGATGAGCACCAGGCGCTGCAACCACTTCATGTTCTGGATCTTGCCGCCGCGCAGCGTGAATACGAGCGCCAGGATAACGGTGAGCATGATGAGGCCGTACATGGCAACCATGAGGTGGTACGTCTGGAACACGAAGTTCACCGGCGCGGTTTCGGGATCGAGAGCACCGTACTCGGCGGAAGCGGCCAGCTGGTTGAGGCCCTCGTACTCGGTGTCCCAGGTGCCGGTTGCAAGGAAGCTCGTGCCACCCGGGATGGAGAACGGGGTGATGACCTTCTGGTTCTCCTCGTCAACCCACCCGAACGCGTACAGAGGAGGCACCTCGGAGTCGTACATGCCCTCCATCATGGCAAGCTTCGTGGGCTGCTCCTCGGCGACGGTGACGGCGGAGGAATGAGCCGTGACCAGCATGACGCAGCTGACCACGATGCCCACCACGGCGCCCAGCTTCATTGTCTTCATGGCGAATTCCTTGTGGCGGTTCTTGATGAGGTACCACGCGGAAACGGCCATGGCCACGAACGCGCCCATGATGAGCACGGCCACGATGGTGTGCGAGTAGCGCGGCCATACCGACGGGTTCATCGCCGCGGTCAGGAAGTCGGTGATGACGGCCTTCGAGCCGTCGGCGGACAGCTCCGCGCCGGCCGGGGTCTGCATCCACGAGTTCGCAATGAGGATCCACAGGGCCGACAGAGCCGAGCCGAACCACACGAGCCAGGCCGACACCATGTAGAACTTCGGCGACACGCGCCTGCGCCCGAACAGCAGCACGCCCAGGAACGTGGACTCCAGGAAGAACGCGAGCAGCGCCTCGGCGGCCAGCGGCGCACCGAAGATGTCGCCGACGAACCTCGAGTAATCCGCCCAGTTCGTTCCGAAGGAGAACTCCATCGTGATGCCCGTGGCCAAGCCTAACACGAACGTCGCGGTGAAGATCTTCACCCAGAACTTGGTGGCAGCCGCGTCCTTCGGGTCGCGGGAACGGTAGTACCGTGTTTCGTTGATGGCAAGGATAAGTCCCAAACCGATGGTCAACGGCACGAAAATGAAGTGATACGCCGCCGTGCAAGCGAACTGCAAACGCGCCAGAAGCACAGGATCGGAGAAGATATCCATCGCACACCCCCTTACTCTCGTCTGTACCGACAGATGCCTATGGAACGCATTGTACCATCATTTGCAAGAAAAATGTTATAAGATGGATACCATTTTTTTGAGCGCGACAGAGGTGCGAGGTGCCAGGACGGGGGCGCGGCTCGTGGACGGGCGCGGGGCGCCAGGACGGGGGCACGCGGACGCGAGGGCTCCGAAGTGCCGACGAAGATGTTTCACGTGAAACATTTGTACGGATAGGCTGTCGCTCATGGCAAGCCGTCATCCTGAACGGAGCGCCCGCCAGGCGCGGAGTCGAAGGATCCCATACGGCGATAGCAAGGAGGCTAACGGCTGACACCGTGCGGGATCCTTCGATTCCGCGCCTGGCGGGCGCTCCGTTCAGGATGGCAGACGCCGCAGCCAGCACCGTGCGGGATCTTCTGATTCCGCACGGTGCGCTCGCTCAAAACGACAAAGCGGGTGCCGCTCGCTTGGGGTTGCCGCGCCCCGCCTGATCGGTTGGTCGGCGGGGCACGGCGGGAACTATGAGATGTGGCCCAGGAAGTCTTTCGTCCGATCGGACTTGGGGTGGTCGAACACCTCTTCGGGCGTGCCCTGCTCAACGATGAAACCGCCGTCCATGAAGATGACGCGGTCGGCCACGTCGCGGGCGAAGCCCATCTCGTGGGTGACCACGATCATGGTCATGCCGCCCTTCGCCAGGCCTTTCATGACGCCCAGCACGTCGCGCACGAGCTCGGGGTCCAGCGCGCTGGTGGCCTCGTCGAACAGCATGACGTGCGGATCCATGGCCAGCGCGCGGGCGATGGCCACGCGCTGCTGCTGGCCGCCCGACAGCTCGGAGGGCTTGTAGTCCACGCGGTCGGCCAGGCCTACGCGGGTCAGCTGCTCGACGGCGATCTTCTCGGCCTCTTCCTTGCCGCGATGCAGCACCTTCTGCTGCGCCAGCATCACGTTCTTCTTCGCCGTGAGGTGTGGGAACAGGTTGAAGTTCTGGAACACCATGCCCACCTTGGCGCGCACTTTGTTGATGTCGGTCTTCTTCGCGGTGATCTCGGTGTCCTCGAAGAAGATGCGCCCATCCGTGGGCGTTTCCAGCAAGTTCACGCAGCGCAGCAGCGTCGACTTGCCCGAACCCGACGGACCCAGGATGACCACCACTTCGCCGCGTTGCACCTCAAGGTCGATCCCGCGCAGCACCACGTTGTCGCCGAACGATTTGCGCAGCCCCTCGATGCGGACCACCGGCTCGCCGACGCGCACGTCAGCTGCATTTGTGCTTTCTTCGCTCATATCCGCACCTCCTTAATGGCTGATATGGTTGGAGCCGGCCAGCGTCTCGGACATGCGCAGGCTCTTGGACACGGCCGCATCGGAGTCGGGCAGCACGGCCTCTTCCGACGTGATGGTCACGCCCTTCTTACGCTTCTTGCGGCCGCCCGCCATGCGCTGCTCCATCGAGTTGATGAGCTTCGTCATGGGAATGGTCACGATAAGGTAGAAGCCGGCGGCCACGATGTACGGCGTCACGTTGCCCGTAGCGGCCGTGATGGTTTTCGCGTACATCATGATCTCCATGACGCCTACGGCGGCCAACAGCGACGTGTCCTTGTACATGAGGATGAACTCACTCGTCATCGTGGGGATCACGCGCCGCACGGTCTGCGGGATGATAACGTAGAACATCGTCTGCGCGCCATTCATGCCCAAGGAGCGCGCAGCTTCGAACTGGCCGCCGTTGATGGACTGAATGCCCGCGCGGAATATCTCCGCCAGGTACGCGCTGGAGTTCAGCACGAGGACGATTGCGCCCAACACGAACAGATCCATTTTAATGCCGAGCAGCGGCAAACCGAAAAACGCGATGTATATCTGCAGAAACAGCGGCGTACCGCGCACGATGTTGATGTACGTAGCGCCCAGAGCGCGCGGGACACGGCTTTTCGCCATGCGCATGAACGACCACAGAAGGCCGATGGGAATGGCCAGCGGAAAGCTGACGATGACGAGCGCGATGGCGATAAGCCATCCGCTGAACACCACCGGCACCGAGGTGACGATGATGCTGGGGTCGAAGAACAGGTGGAGGAACTTGTTGGAGTTCCACGCCTTCACCCAATCCTGCATGCCGAGCCAAGTGGACAATTGCTCGGCCGGAGACGTGCTGACCACGTCGAACGTCTTGTCGGTGGCAGGCATGTCGAGCGTCTGCCCGTCCGCCGTGGTATAGCTTCCCGTCAGGCCGAAGGTTCCACCATCGCCCGGCAAAAGCGTGCGGTTGCACTCCACCATGACAAGAGAGCCGGCAGGCGTGGCCTCGGGGAACGTCACCGCGACCAGCGATCCGCCGTCAACCTGCACCTTCGAGGCGACATCGAGGCGATCGAGGCCGTTCATGACGGTAACCTTGACGTTCTCGGCGTCGACTGACGAGCCCTCGGGCAGATCGATAGCCAACGCCGACAGCGATTCGTCTTCGGCGGTCTGCCCTTGCCACGTGACGCGCGTGGGCGTGGCGCCCATGACCTTTTCGAGCGCGTCGTCGTTGGGCTGGGCGGTCCATCGCTCAACCTCCATCGCCTGAGCGCTCAGCGGAAACGCGAACAGCACGGCAAGTGCCGCAGCGGCCAAAAGCGCTGCGGCACTTGCCAGGTGCATCCGCGTGCATCGAATGATACTCATGATGTCACGCTGGTTGATTTACTGAAGCCACTTGGCGGCAAGTTCGTCGTACTTGCCGTTGTCATGCACGGCCTGCAGCGCTTTGTTCAGCGCCTTCGTGAGCTCGGGGTTCTCCTTGCTCACTGCGACGGCATACTGCTCGCCCGTGGGAATCTCCTTGATCACCTGGCAGTCCGAGTACGACCTCACGTAGTAGTTCGCCACCGGCAAGTCCACGGACACGGCATCGATCTGGCCGGAGTCGAGCGCGGCGAACACAGCCGTCATCTCGTCGTAACCGGTAACCTCGGCATCTTTGATGTTCTCGGCAGCCCACTCGTAGCCGGTCGTGCCGCTTTGGGCTCCGATCTTCTTGCCCTCAAGCTGGGCGACGTCGGTGATGCCCGAATCGCTGCGCACGGTGATGCTCTGGTTCACGTTGCAGTACGGATCGGTGAAATCCACCTGCTGCAGGCGCTTGTCGGTGATGGTGAACGAAGACACGCCGACGTCAGCCTTGCCGCCGGTCTGGATGAGCGGCACGATGGTGTCGAACTTGGTGGACGGCAGATACTCGCACTCGAGACCCATCTCTTCCGCCAGCAAGGTCATGAGGTCCACCGCGAAGCCTTCGGGCTTGTCGCCGTTGAGATTCTCGAACGGCGGGAAGTCGAGCGACGCCGCCACCGTCAGCTTACCGTCGTTGACCAACGTGTAGCCCGCATCGTTCCCGCTGGTGCTGCTGGTGGTGGTTCCCTGATCTCCGGACGAGCAGCCGAACAGCGCGAGCGACGCGGCCAACGCGCCTGCGGCGACGAGCGCGCCCCATTTCTTGATATTCATGTTCCTCCCCTTTCCACTGCATCCGCTTTTCTCGAACACTATAAGTATGATGCAGTCGCACTACTATACGGCCCCGGACGCTCTTTATCAAAGGTCTAAGCGCCAAGAGAAGGGTTAGTTGAGCGTGATGGCCCCCGAGCGGTCGTTTCGGAGGGCCGTGCGGTTTAGCGCGCTAGAGCGATGGAGCGGCTATCCGCATACGGCGCACACAGCATACAGCACCGCGAGAAACGCGAAGTTGAAAGCCGTGAAGCGCGCGACGAAGCCGCTCGCCGTTTGGCGCGCCAATTCGGGACGGCGCCCGAGCGCAGCACGCACGGCACGATACTGGTTGAACGTGATGAGGCTGGCCAGCGATGCCACCAGCGTGCCCGCGCCGCCGATGTTCACGCCCACGAGCAGCGCCTGATAGCTGTCGGTGAAATGCGACAGCAGCACCGCGGCCGGCACGTTGCTGACGATCTGGCTGGCGGCCGCGCTGGCCAGCAGCGCGTTATCGGCCATCGCCTGGGACAACACCGCTTCGACCGAGGGGATGCGCGCCATATTGCCCGCGAACACGAAGAAGCAGACGAAGGTGAGCAGCAGCCCGAAGTCCACCGAGCGCAGGGCGCGACGGTCGAGCACGAGCAGGCCGGCTACCACGGCGACGAGCGAAACCGGATACGGAACCAGGCGAAACACCGAGGCGATGACCACCAGAAGCAGCGCGCTGAACGCGATGGCGCGACGACGGTCGACAGGGGCGACGTCGGATCGCGCAAGGTGCCGCCCCTCCGCAGGCCGCCCTTCGGAAGCGCGCGGCGTCGGCTTCGCGAACAGGGCGCAGCTCAGGCCGATGAGCAGCACCGACACGGCAAAGGGCAACGCCATGGTAGCAAGGAAGTCCGTCAGCGGGATGTCGAACCGCTCGAACAGGTAGAGGTTCTGCGGGTTTCCGAACGGCACGATCATGCCGCCGAGATTCGCCGCCAGGCTCTGCATGATGAACGCGAAGGGAAGCGCGCGTTCCCACCCCGCTTTGAGCAAAGTCGCCGCACAGAGGGGCAGCATCATGATGAGAGCCATGTCGTTCGTGGCGATCATCGACAGCACGAGCGTGATGCCCACGATGGCCGCGACGGCCGCGCGGCAGGTGGAGAAACGCGCCACCATCGCGCGAGCCGTTGCTTCGAACACGCCTGCGTTGCGCAGCGCACCGACGAGCGCGAGGATGCCGAACAGGCAAGCGAGCGTTTTAAGATCGAAGTAGCCCAGATAGGAGGCGTCGGGCGGCACGACCAGCATGGTGGCTGCCGCGGCGAGCGCCGACACGAGCAGCACCGCGTGGGTCCGCGCGAAGCGCAGGCAGGCCGAAGCGATGCGGGCGCGCGAAAAAACGCCCCTCGGATCAGGGGCGTTCGGCGAAGTCGATGAGGGGTCGCGCGTCATGGCGACCAGTGTAGCGCGTCGACGGACGGCGTACAACCGCCAAAGCGCGCGAACCCCCGCCCGTACGAGGTCGCGATCGCGGGGCGCAGGGCGCGTCGATGCGGAGAGGGCGATCGCGGGGACGGAGCGGTCGGTGCGCAGGGCGGCCTCACAGGCCGATTCGGCGGGCCTGCGCACGCAGCGGCACGCGCCCTAGCGCTCCGGAAGGTTCGCGCAATCTACGCCGGAACGCGAAACCCCACGTGGGGAACCCTGCCGAACCTTCCGTGGTAGTCGGAGCCGCTCGTGCAGACGAGGCGGTGACGGACAGCCAGCTCTGCGCAGCGAGCGTGATCCGCCAAGGTGTGGTCGGGATGGAAGCGCTCGATGCCGCCGAGACCG
This sequence comes from Eggerthella sp. 1_3_56FAA, assembly GCF_000185625.1. Taxonomy (NCBI): domain Bacteria; kingdom Bacillati; phylum Actinomycetota; class Coriobacteriia; order Eggerthellales; family Eggerthellaceae; genus Eggerthella; species Eggerthella sp. 1_3_56FAA. Next base: position 750,243 of record NZ_GL622580.1, on the reverse strand, counting down.
CATTCCACCAGGTTGGGAAGCAGATCGTAGCTGTCCAGCTGGCCGGGATGCGCCAGCACCGCCAGCCCGCCGTCCTCCACGACAGCCCGCACGGCGTCGCGCGCGTCCACGTAGTCGATATCGCGGTCGCAGATGCCGCCGTTCTTGAACAGGCTGCGGCACAGCGTGCGGTAGCCGGCGCTGGGGTACGGCTCGCTGGTGAGCGCGGCCATGAGGTGCTGCTTGTACAGGCACGTGGACGCGCGGCCCAGCTCAAGCGCGCGCTCTACGTCCACCTCGTAGCCCGCTTCCACCAACCGGTCCAGCTGCCACAGCGAGTTCGCATTGCGCTGCTGCAGCGTGGGCCCGCACAGGGCGGCCAGCGCGGGCGCGCCCTCCTCGACGCCCAGCCCCAGGATGTGCACCTTGCGGCCGCGCTCGAAATCGTAGGCGCTCACCTCGATGCCGCCCACCACCTGCACGCCCAGGCGCTCGCCCAGCTCGCGAGCGGCGGTCAGCCCGGCAGTGGTGTCGTGGTTCGTGAACGCCAGGCGCTCGACGCCTCGCTGCGCCGCTTGTTCGAGCACCTGCTCGAACGTGTCCGAGCCGTCGGACATCGTCGAATGCACGTGAAGATCTTCGATCACGATTCCCCCTTCGCGGTACGGAATACGGCTCGGAATGGCAAAAAAGCATCGAATTCGGAAGGCGTGCCCGCCTCATAGGGTCGGACCATGCGAGAAGTCGGGGCATGGTTTTCCACGACCAGGCGTTTTGCCAGCGTTCCGCTTTCCTGCGCCGCGAAAAGACAGCTCGAGATTCCGAATTCGAATGCTTTTTGCCATTGGGACGACGTTGCGCGACCGCGCAAGGCGCCGCCGCCACGAAGGTCGCCGCCGCAAGGGGCTCCGTCGCCGCCTCCGGATGTTTCACGTGAAACATCCGTTCTCTTGCGCGCCACCCTTTCCTGCTCGCGACCGCACGGCGTCGGGCGCGGGCGATGCATCCTCGTCACGCCATCATCCCCTCCTGCATGTTGAACTCATGATCGCACAAGCCTTCCATGAATTCGAGGTCGTGGAAGATGCCGAGCATCGTGGTGCCTTCGGCTTTCAGCTGCTCGATGAGGGAGCGCACCTTGAGCTTCGACGCGTTGTCGAGCGAGGCCGTGGGCTCGTCGAGCAGCAGCAGGCGCGGGCGCTTGATCATGGCGGCGGCGATGTTGAGGCGCAGCTTCTCGCCGCCCGAGAACGTGCGGGGGTACAGCTCCCACAGGCCTTCGTCCAGATCGAAGTGGCGCAGCATGCGCTCGGTCTCCTCTTCGGCGCGGGAGCGCTCGTCGGCGCCGTACGCTTCCAACGCGCTTTTCAGCACGATGTCGTAGGCGGTTTGGCGCGGCAGGGCGTTGAGGAACTGGGAGACGTAGCCCAGCTCGTAGGCGCGCAGGTACAGCATCTGGCGCTGCGTGGCCTGGGCAAGGTCCAGCATGCCGAAGCGCTGAGAGTCGTACAGGATGCGGCCGCGCTCGGGCAGGTTCGTGCGCCAGATGCAGCGTAGGATGGTGGACTTGCCGCTGCCGCTGCGCCCCGTGATGCCCACGAACTGGCCCGGTTCGATGGCGAAGTCGATGTCCTGGCACCCTTGCACGCGCCGGTTCACGCGATGGAGCAGGAAGGTTTTGGACAGGCCGTCGATTCGGAGGAGCGCCATGCTACACCGCCTTGGCCAGAGGGCGGGTCAGCTGGTCGAGCGAGACGAGCTGCTCGGTGTCGCGTCCGTAGCCGCGCGGCTGGTCGGGATAGTGCGAGCGGAACACCGAGCGGCCGCCCACGAACGCGCGCGTGACCACGGGCATCGTGCGCGCAGCGCGACCGTCCGGCCTCGCGCCCGGGTGCTCGCCCGAGCTCTCGCCTTCGCCGCAGGAGATCTCGCGCACCAGCAGCACGTCGGCGCGCTTGCCCACCGCGATGGAGCCCACCTCGTCGGCGATGCCCGCGGCCTTCGCCGGGTTGATGGTGACCAGCGCGAACGCCTTCGCGATGTCGAGCCCGCACTGGTCGCGAAGCGTGAACACCGCGTCCAGCAGCGCCGCCGGGTAGTAGTCGCTGCACAACACGTCGATGGCGCCGGCCTGCACGGCCTCGCGCGCGCTGAGGTTGCCCGAGTGGCTGTGGCCCAGCATCACGTTCGGCGCGCCCGCGATGGTGTGCATGCCGCGCGCCCGCGCCGCCCGCGCGATGTCCAGCGAGATGGGGAACTCGGAGATGGTGGCCTCGAGGCCGTCCATGAACGCCAGCTTGTCCTCGCTGTCGTCGTCGTGCGAGGCGATGGACACGCCGCGCTCGCGCGCCACGGCCGCCAGAGCTGTGATCTGGGCGTACGTGAGCTTCTGGCTCTCCTGCTGCTGACGTACGATGTCTCGCACGTCCTCGTCGCTGACGTCGCGGTAGCCTTTCAGCGTGTCGCCGAACACCAACAGGTCGCGGTACTGGCCCTGCCCGGGCGTGTGGTCCATGAACGACACGAGGTCCACCTTGCCCGAGCGCAGGAAGCTCTCGATGTCGTCGTACAGGTCCACCGAGTCCAGCTCCACGCGCATGTGCAGGCGGTGGCGGATGAGGTGGTCGCGCTCCTCGCCCGCGCGCAGGGCGGCCACGCGGTCGATGAGGGCGCTCACGTTGCCGAAATCGCGGATGGGCTTGTGGTCGAACACGTGCGCGCCGTACACCGACAGCGAGTGGAAGATGGTGGTCACGCCGTGCGACACCAGCTCGCGGTCGGCCTTGTACAGCGACGTGGACAGGTCCATGACCACGCTGGGGCGCGGCGAGGCCACGTTCTCCACGTAGTCCGAGTGGATGTCGATGAGGCCGGGCACCACGTACGCACCGCGCGCGTCCACCACGGGCAGCACGCCCATCGTGGCATCGGGCTGCGCGTCGAAGTCGGACGCGCCCACCGGCTCGATGGCGGCGATGCGCCCGTCGATGACCACGACGTCGCAGTCGGGAAGCACGCGGTCGGCGCACACCACCGTGCCGCCGCGGATGATGCAAGAATTGGTGTCCATGGTGCAGGTTCCTTTCAAAGGGTCACATGTTGGCGTAGTAAGTCAGCGAGGGTTCTTCCGGTGCCCGAGATTGGCGTGAAAGACCGAGGAAGCGTACTTTGGTACGCGACGAGGGCTTGGAGCGCCAAGATCGGACACCGGAAGAGCCCGCAGCGTCGGCGTACTCCTTGCTCGTCAGAGCAAGGAGTAGACGAGCTGTTGGGTGTATGCGTGTTGGGGGTCTTCCAGGATCTGGTCGGTCAGGCCGCTTTCGATGACGCGGCCGTCCAGCATGACCAGCGTGCGGTCGGCCAGCATGCGGATGACGCCCAGGTCGTGGCTGACCACCAGCATGCTGACGTTGAAGTCGCGCCTGATCTGCTGGATGAGGTCGAGCACGGCGGCTTGCACGGAGAGGTCGAGGCCCGTGGTCACCTCGTCGAGCAGCAGGATGGGCGGGTTGTTCGACAGCGCCTTGGCTATCTGGACGCGCTGCTGCATGCCGCCGGAGAAGTTGCGCGGCGGCTCGACCTCGCGCGACAGCGGGATGTTCACGCGCGCGAGCAGCTCCTCCCCGCGAGCGCGCATGGCGCCCACGTTGCGGTTGCCGGCGGCGATCATCTGCTCGGCGATGTTCGACAGGCTGGAGAAATCCATGCGCAGCCCCAGGTAGGGGTTCTGGTACACCATGCCGAACACCGTGTTGCGGATGGCGCGCTGATGTTGGGGCGACAGCTGCAGCAGGTTCGCCGCGCCGCCGTCGAAGGGACGGGCGCGCACGTCGCCCTCGGTGGCCTCTTCGTCGAAGAACAGGCACTTCATCAGCGACGACTTACCGCTTCCCGACTCGCCCACGATGCCGACGATCTCGGCCGGGAACACGTCCAGGCTGACGTCGCGCACGGCGTGCACCGTGCCGCAACGCGGGCATACGTTGCGTTCCAGCTGCGCCGCGGGAGCAAGGCAGTGCGGGCAGCCCGCGCCGAAGCGCTTCGACAGGTGGCGCACCGACAGGCACGGCTCCTCGTCGACGCCGAATCGTTGCGCATCAAGCATGGGAAGTTCCTTTCCGAGAATCGCCGGTCGTTTCGCGCCGCTGCGTGCACCAGTCCGTGTCGTTGCATTGATAGACGGTTTCGCCGGTGGCTTCGTCCACCAGCTCGTCCAGGTAGACTCCCTCGGCGCCGCACAGGCGGCAGCGCTTTCCCTCGAAGGTTTCCACCGCGAACGGGTAGTCCTCGAAATCGAGCGGCTTAACATCGGTGAAGGGCGGCACGGCGTAGATCTTCTTCTCGCGGCCCGCCCCCAACAGCGTGAGGTGGCGCGCCTGGTTCAGCTTCAGGTTGTCGAAGCGCGGGATGGGCGACGGCGCCATCACGTAGCGGCCGAACACCTGCACGGGATGGTCGGCGCCGGTGGTGGTGGCATCGAAGCGCACGATCTGGTCGAACAGCTCCAGCCACGCACCGGTGTAGTCGGCTTCGGCGTGGAGGCGCTTCGTGGCGGCCTCGCTGGGCTCGAAGCTGCGCAGCGGCTCGGGCGTGGGCACCTGCAGCACGAGGATCTGGCCGTCGTCCAGCGGATGCTCGGGAATGCGATGGCGCGACTGGATGAGCGTGGCATCCTTGGTGGCGTCGGTCACCTCCACGTCGGTGGTGTCGACGACCAGCTTCTTGATGTTGACGGCGTTCACGCTGTCGTCGGAACCCTGGTCGATCACCTTGAGCGTGTCGTCGGGACCGATGATGGCCAGCGTGATCTGCAGGCCGCCCGTGCCCCAACCGCGCCCGATGGGCATCTCGCGCGAGGCGAAAGGCACCTGGTAGCCGGGGATGGACACGCCCTTGATCAGGGCGCGGCGGATCTCGCGCTTCGACGCCTCGTCGAAGAACGCGTAGTTATAGCGCTGCTGCATCGCGGGCCTCCTTCGACTCGGCGGGTTGGTCGTGCGGGTCGCGCGTACTTTGCGGGTCGTGCGCGACGCGCGTGCCGTGCCGGTCGTGCTCGCCGCGATCGTCGCGCGTGCCGCGCACGCTGGACAGCTTCGACTGGAACGTGACGTAGTGGGGCAGCTTGAGGTGCGAGATGAAGCCGGTGGCCTCCACGCCGTCCACGTGGTACAGCACGAACTCCTCGTCCTCGGTGGGGAACCGTTTGTCGCCGTGCTCCAGGCAGTGGTCGAGCACGCTCATGGCGATGGCCTTCGTCTCGGCGCGGCCGAACACCAGGCCGTAGCCGATGGCCAGCGACAGGCCGCCGCCATCGGAGCGCGTGGCCGTCGCCGCGCCGTCGCCGGCATCGCTTTCGCCCTCGCTCTCGAACACGCTTTCCACCTCGGTCACCGGGACGGAACCCAGGTAGTAGGCGTCTTGCTCGCCGCCCGCCTCAAGCGGATGGTCAACGGCCACGGCCACGCGGCCGGAGCGAAGCTCGCCCACCGTGGGATGCGCGGGGCCGAAGCCGCGGATGGCGGCGTACCCCAGCGCCTCGACGGCCTGCGTCATGCCGCGCGCGAGCGTCTGCAAGCGCACCGAGCGCGGCGCCGGGAACGACAGCGGCGCCATGGTGGCATCCACCGGCGGCGCGTCGTCAGCTTCGACGTACGCAAGCAAGCCTTGGGCGCGCAGGTAGTCCAGCACGCGCGGAAGGGTGGCGGGAGTTTGGGGCGCGCCGGGCACGGCGGTGTCGGGAGACTTCGTAGGGGCGCCCTGCTGGGCGCCCGCAGGCGGGCAGCAGCCCGCCCCTACGGGGATCTCCGCGCACGGGGAAGCGGCGGGCGCAACGTCGGGCGCGGCCTCGAGGGCCTCGGCGACCTTCTCGAAGTGGGCGGCCAGTTCGGCGCGCTTCTCGGCCAGCTCTTCGGCGCCCTCGGTTTCCAGGTCGAACGCCAGCAGACGGTGGCTGTAGTCGCGCGTGGCACCCAGCACCTGGCCGCCGGGCACGTCCTTGAACGCGGCCGACACGCGGCGGTTCACGCGCATGGCGCCCGTGTCCACCGGACGCGACACGTAGGGGCGCTCCAGCGTGGAGCGGAACGCGCGCAGCAGGAACACGGCCTCGTCGGGCGAGCCCTGCGCCTGTTTGAGCGCCAGCGCAGCCAGACGCGGCGCATAGAGCGAGGCCTCGCCCATCACCTGGTCGACCAGTTCGGGAAACGTGCCCTCGATCTCGTCGGTGCCCCAGGCGGACGACGCGTTAACGCGCTGGTATTCCAGCAGCTTGAGGCTTTCCTCGATGGCTTTCCCGCCACCGCGCACGGCAACGTATCCCATCTAGCGCACCCCCTTCGCAGCGGATGCGGCGGTTGCGGCGGGCGCGAACCCCTCAGCAGGCACGGACTCGGAATGTTTCACGTGAAACATTTGTTCTTTTGTCGCACTACATTGAGTCGATTGTTTCACGTGAAACATCGACGCGGGATCGGTTGAGGGATCGAGGCCGGGCGCTGGGTTGGTTGCAGCGTCGCGCGCGAGGTCAGACGCGGGGTCGGCGCCGAACCCGGTTGCGGGGTCGGCGAGGCGTCGCGCGCTCGAGCTGCGCGGAACGGCCGCTATGCGACCCTCCGGGTCTACCAGCACGATCTCGATGCCGCAAGGGAACTCGTCGCCGCGCGCGTCGCGGGCGCGCAGCCAGTCCACGCGATCGACGGCGAAGCGGTTCTCGCGCTCCACCCCCGGGCCCTGCAGCGCCACCACGTGCACGGCCGGCTCGGTCACCTCGCCGCTCTCGGGCACGCCGGCCAAGCGCGCGCAGCCCATGAGCAGAGTCGCTCCCTTCTCCGGCGACACCAGCGTGCCGCGGCACGCCTCGGCCACGGCCTCGCTGGCCGTTTGCGCGTCGGCGCGCGCGGGCACCACTACGAAGTCGGCATCGCGCAGGGGCGCCCGACGCGCGTGCGTCTCGCTCGTGAGGTACACGGCCACGGCGTCGGACTCGGAATCGGCCACGCAGAACGTCACCGCCTGGTCCACGAACAGGCGCACCACCAGCTCCAACGACGCGTCGAGCGCAACGGGGCTCGCCGGGTTCTCGGGCGCCGGCACCAACTGGTGCACGGTTCCCGGATGCGCGAACGCATCGAGCACGCAGCGGAACGCCCGCTGGGCGCGATGCAGGTCAGCGTCTTCTCGTATCGTCATGCTTCCACCTTCATAGTCGAGAAATCAACCTTCGTCGCCGCGGTGCGGCGCGCCTCGCGCTGGTCGCGCGCTTCGACGCGCGCTAGCTCGGCGCGCAGGGAAGCGTCCCAACGGGAAGCCCACGCGTCGCCCGCCGCGCCGGAGAACACCGCGTCCACCACGGCAAGCTCGTAGGCGCGGCAGCGATCGCTGCCCAGCACGAGGCCCAAGCCCACGGCGTCGCCCACGCGCACGCGGCACGACGTCGTCAGCGCCTCGCCCAGGAAGAACAGGCTTCCCTGCGCCGTCTCGCGCGCCTGCACCATCACCAGTTCCTCGCGCGGCTCGTCGAGCACCGCGACGGCATCTTGCGCCCCGTCGCGCTCCACCTCGCACACGATGGCCCGAGCCAACGCCGGATCGCCCTCCACCAAAGCACGAGTACGCTCATACCGTTTCAACAAAACACCACTCCCATCTGAGTTTTTCTCTCTTCATACACCGGCCGCGAATCCGCGCAAGCGCCCCGCGCAGAACGATCGTTTCAACATGCAAGAGGCCTGGGGGCTGCGGGGCCCGGGGTGGTGCCCACCAAGCGAGTTTCGCAGCGAAGCGAGGACTGTTTGAGCGACTGGGCATCGCCCCGGGCCCCGCAGCCCCCAGGCCCTCCCGCTCGCAAGACAAATCAGTGCTGCACGATGTAGCGCTTGCGCAGCTGCGTGGCCGCCACTTCCAGCACCACGGCCACCGCCAGGCACAAGTACACGATCAGCCCCACCTCGTGGATGTTGTAGTAGAAGCTACCGGCCAGGAACAGCTGGTAGCCAATGCCGCCCGCGCCCGCCACGGCGCCCACGGCCACGGCGTTGACGAAGTTGATCTCGAAGCGGATGAACGTCCACGACAGCATCTCGTTCACCTTTTCGGGCACCACGCCCTGGAACACTACCTGCCACCACGACGCACCGCTGGCGCGCAGCGCTTCCAGCACGCCGGCGTCCACTTCCTCGAAGCTTTCCGAGTACGCCTTCACCAGGTACGCCACGCTGTGGAACAAAAGGCCTGTGACAGCCGCCTCCGGCCCCAGGCCGATGGCCACCGAGAACACGAGCACCCACAAAATGGTGGGCACGGCGCGCGCCACGCTCATAAACACCTTGATGGCGTTGCTCATGCCCTTGCTGGACAGGTTGCAGGCCGCCAGCAAACCCAGCACGAACGCGATCACCGCGCCGATGAACGTGGTCAGAAGCGCCAGCGCCAGCGACACGAACAGACCTTCGATCACGTCGGGCAGCGTGAAGTGCCCGCCCAGCCCCGGCTGCGTCATCATGGTGACGAAGTCTTCCACGGCCGCGGCCATCGCTGCGGGAAACGACACTTTGCCGTAGTCCATCACCACAAGCGCGAACACGGTGATGGCTGCCAGCACGCTCAGCACAACGTACAGCGCCACGGTCGACTTGCTGGCCACATGCACCTTGACCTTCCCCGAGCGCGACGTGCGCGCGCCCATGCCACACAGGTCGTTCGTATCGCCATCGAGGGTTTCCGCAGCACCGGCGCCTATTCCGAGCGCGTCGGCCGAGGCGCCCTGCACGATGCCGACGTCCTCGGCGATGGCCGCCGCGTTCGCTTCGGCAGCCACTTTGTCGGCATTCGCCATCATATGACCTTCCTCCTCACGAAGTTCGAGGTTAGCTCGCAGGCGATGACCACGAGGACGATGGACAGGATGACCAGCCCGGCGATGTCGTAGCGGAAGCTTTTGTAATACACGTCGAACACAAATCCGATGCCCGTGCCTGTGAGCAGGCCGATGAGCGTGGCGTCGCGGATGTTCGTCTCGATCATGTACATGACCCAGCTGATCACCGACGTGATGCTCATGGGGACGACCGCCTGAGCCACGATCTGGCCGTAGGTCGCCCCGGAGGCGCGCAGAGCCTCCACGGGACCCGCGCTCATCTCGTCGATGCTCTCCAGAAAACAGCGCGTCAGGTAACCGAAGCTGGTGAGGAACAGCGCGAAGAACCCGGTGAACTCGCTCTGCTTGAACGAGAACAGCAGGATGAACGCCCAGGCCACCACCGGGATGTTGCGGAACAGCGACGCGACGGCCCGCACGATGAGGGGAAACGGCCCACCCACCCCCACCGATCGCGAGCCCAGCACCGCGCAGATATACGCCAGAACCGCCGCCGTGCAACTGGAGGCGATCGAGGCGAGAATCGTCGAACCCAAGGCGGGAAGGATGGTGTCCAGCTTCTGGAGGGAGGTAAGGGAAGGGACGAATTGCGTCGCCATCCAAACGAGCCCGCCCGGGACGTCGAGGATTGCCTGCATGAAATCGAAGCCGACATAGGTGCCCGACAGCGCGCCCAGCGCCACGAACACGAGCGCCATGCCGACGACGGCCGCCGTGCGCCGCAGAAAGAACGACGGGTCGTAGGCGCCGCGCGGCACCGCGCGCCTGCCGCGCAGACGCGAAAGGAAGCCGGCCGACTGCAGAACACGCTCGGTCATGCCGCCACCTCCGGCGAGGAGGAATCCTTCGCCTCCGCTTTTCCGAGTCTTTCTGGATCCGCCTCGCGCGTTCGAGAGCCCGATAGCTCGCCGACCTGCCGAACGCTTCGTTCGCCGAAGTCGCTTCCGGCTTCGGCTTCCTCGTTCGTGCCGTATATGTCGGCGATGGCGGCCTCGTCCAACAGGTGCGGCGCGCCGTCGAACACGACGCGGCCCTTCTTCAGCGCCACGATACGATCGGAGAATTCCATGGCGAAGTCAACTTGGTGCAAGTTAGCCAGGCACGCCACGCCCAGCTCGTCGGCCGCCCAACGCAGGTGCTCCATCACCGTGCGCGATGACTTCGGGTCGAGGCTGGCGATGGGCTCGTCGGCCAGCATGAGCAGCGGGTCCTGCACGAGCGCCCGGGCGATGCCTACGCGCTGCTTCTGTCCGCCGGACAGCTGGTCGGTGCGCGCGTACGCGAAGTCGGCCAGACCCACCTGGTCGAGAATCTCGAACGCACGGCGCTTCTCGTCCTCGCTGAACAGACCCAGCATGCCGGCGACGGCGGACTTGTAGCCCAAGCGCCCCTGCAGCACGTTCTCGATGGCGGTGGCACGGTACACCAGGTTGTAGTGCTGGAACACCATGGCGATGCGGCGACGCGTCTGGCGCAGCGCCCGTCCGCGCACATGCGTCACGTCGTCGCCGTCGAAGACGACGCTGCCCTGCGTGGGATCGATCAGGCGGTTCACACAGCGCAACAGCGTGGATTTGCCCGCGCCCGAGCAGCCGATGATGCTGACGAATTCGCCGCGCGCCACGGAAAGCGACACGTCGTCAAGAGCCTTCGACCACCCGTCGTAGCTTTTCGTTACGCCCTCAAGGAGGAGCAGCGGCTCGAGGCCCTGCCGCTCGACCGGAGATGTTCCCAGCACCTCGCTCATTACGCAGTCCCGCCCAGTTTGCGGATGGGCTCGTACCAGGCGTCGTCGGTCTTCACGAAGCAGGTCTTCTCGGAATCCTTCTCGAACAGACCCTTGGCGTTCTCGTCCTCGGGATCGATGAAGATGGCCTTGTCGTTGGCTACCTTGTCGGAGCAGAAGTAGTCGATGATCTTCGTGCGGTCGTCGTCGGAGATGGCTTCCTCGTTGAAGCAGATGGGCGAGTTCAGCACCGGCGTGATGGCGATGATGGTGAATTCCTTGCCGCGCACCGAGTCCACGGGAGCCTCGGCGTCGTCCTTGGCCTTGTACACCGCGCCGATGCTGTTGGCCTCGCCGGACACGAGGTCGAGGTACATATCCACGTCCACATCGTCGAACGCGGCCGCATCGGCATCGCCGGACAGCAGATTCACCAACGATCCCACATGCGAGTTGCCGAACAGCACTTCGCTGAAGAACTTGCCGCCTTCCAGCAGCTCGTCAGAGCTGTCGAGGCCGAACTCGGTGACGATGCCGCTCGACGGCACCTTGAAGCCCGAGGTGGACGTGGCGGACACGAACGAGAACGACTTGCCCTCGATGTTCTCGATGGAGAAGCTGCCGCCGTTTTTGTACTGGTCGGCGTCTTCTTTGCGCACGCAGATGCGGCTGTAGTAGCAGGCGCCGTCGAGGCCGCCGTCCTCGTCGCTGTTCGTGAAGGCGGCCAGCACCTTCGGGTTCTTCTTGTTGGCCTGCACGTAGCCCTCGGGGCCCAACAGCGCCATCTGCGCCTTGCCCGACGCGATGGACTCGATGGCCACGTTGTAGTCGGTGGTGGTCAGCAGATTCGCCTCGCGGCCGCATGCCGCCGTGATGGCCGCGCCGATGGCCTCGCGCGAGGAGGTGAGGTCGGCCGAGGAGTTGTCGGGCAGCCACACCATGGTGATGGGATCGGTGGAAGAGGCTGCGTCGCCGCCGGTGGAGGCCGAAGCCGTGTCCGCGCCCGCAGCCGCGCCGGAGCCGCCGGCCGTGCAGCCCGTCAAAGCGCCGAACATGCCCGCCATCGCCAGCGCCGCGCTGCCGGCCACGAACTGGCGCCTGCTCAAAAACCCTTCTGCCATAGTTGCGTTCCTCTCGTATCCCCGGCGCAATCGCCGGGATCGCATTCGTCTTCGGCACGAGTTGACCCTGCGGCCAACGTGCGAGAATCATCGTAAGAAAGGAAGGTAAGGACGAAGGAAGGCGCGCGTAAAGATGCCCCCAAGTTTGAGCAAAGGGGGCATCAGGAACGAGAAAGGTTCAGGTAAAGCGGCCGCGAACGAGCCGATGAGGGGAGCCGAAACGCAGGAGGACGGCGGCATCGACCGACCACGTTCGCCCTGCCTCGCTCGGGATGTTTCACGTGAAACATCCGTTCGCGCTTGCGAAGGAGCGGGCCTTTGGGTTAGGGCTGCGAGCTCGAGGTTCGCAGGGCTCAGGCACGCAGGGTCCGGGCTGCAGGCTCACAGGCTAGGGCTTGCGGCTTCGGGTTGGGGCTCGCGGGCTAGGGTTTGCGGCTTCGGGCTGGGCTCACGGGCTGCGAACCAGGGCTCGCGGCTCGCGGGCCGCGCGCTCGCGAACCTCGGGCTGCGGGCTTTGCCCGAGCGGGGCGGCGGCTATCCCTCGAAGTGCTCGGCCGCCACTTCCAGCTGATGGACGATGTCGATGCCTTGAGGGCACATCGCTTCGCAGGCGCCGCAGGCGATGCAGGACGAGGCAGGCCCAGGGGCGGCCTGCCACGAGTAAAGGCCCTTCGCGAAATCGCGGTTCTCGGTCATAAGCTCCAGGTTCAGCAGACCCAGGATGGTGGGTATCACCACGCCCTGCGGGCAGTCCTTCACGCAGTAGCGGCAGTTCGTGCACGGCACGCTGGCCATGCCGCGCAGCGTTTCGACGGCCGCGTCCAGCGCCTGCTGCTCCTCGGGCGAGAACGGGCGGTTCGCCTGGTAGTCGGCCACGTTCTGGCGCACCTGGTCCAGGTTCGACATGCCCGAGAGCACGGTGAGCACGTTCGGCTGGTTGCAGCAGAAGCGATACGCCCATGAGGCCAGGCTGGCGTCGGGGTTCGCCGCGCGCAGCACGTCGGCCACGCGCTGGGGCAGCTCCACCAGGCGGCCGCCGCGCGCGGGCTCCATGACGACCACGGGCACGCCGTGCTTCGCGGCCACCTCCATGCAGCGGCGCGCCTCCACCACCGGGTCGTCCCAGTCGAGGTAGTTCACCTGCAGCTGCACGAAGTCCATCTGCGGATGCGCCGTCAGCAGCGCGTCCAGCGCGTCGGCCCCGTCGTGCATGGAGAAGCCGACGTTCCTGATGAGGCCGCGCTCCTTCGCGTCCAGCGCGAAATCCCACATGCCGTACTCGTCGAACTTGGCCGTGCGCTCGCCGCCCACGTTGTGCAGCAGGTAGAAGTCCACGTAGTCCAGCCCCATGCGCTCCAGCGACGTGGCCAGGTTGCTTTTCGCCTCTTCGGCGCTGGGCGCGGCCCAGGCCAGGCACTTCGTGGCCACCGTGTACGCGTCGCGCGGGTAGCGCTTCACCAGCGCCTCTTTCAGCGCCTTCTCGGACGCGCCCTCGTGGTAGACGAACGCGGTGTCGAAGTACGTGCCGCCGCCTTCGATGAACGCGTCCACCATCTGCTTGAACTGCTCCAAGTCGATGCTCTGCTGGTCGGCGGGATCGGTCAGCGGCAGACGCATGCAGCCGAAGCCCAGCTTCGGCGTGGTTTCGAATTCCGGTCTCAACGATGCTCCTCTCGATGGGTTCGCCTATCATCATAGGGCTTCGAGCGGACTCCAAGTCAAGAGGGTTTTTTGGAGAAAGGATGCGAACGGATGTTTCACGTGAAACATCCCGGCTGACCGGGATGCGCACCGCCCCCACGAGCCGGGCAGGAACACTACGGCGGCCAAGGATCAGGATTGGGAACCCGCGCGCCAGTCCGAGAGGAGGTCGGGGAAGCCGCGCCAGTCGGGGGGCGCCAGTCGGAGGGGGGGGGATGCCAGTCGGGGGGCGGGTCGGCCAGCAACCCCGCAGGGTCCCCTTCATCGTAATCCCCCTAAGGCAGGAGCGAAAGAAAAGACCCAACAAAGGCTGGGTCTAACTGTAATGGGGCGCCAGCCGAGGGGGGGCCGGCCGCCGCGTTCGGCCCGAACGGGCTCGCGCCGGCATCGCCCGCAGAAGGCCGGGAAGCGGGGCGGCAGAGAATGCACGCTATGCACGATTATCGGGGCCTGCCGACGGAGGCGAGGAGGGAAACACCAGGTCGGAAGAAATAGCGAGGGAGAAGAATCGTGCATAGCGCGCATTCTCTTCCATGTGTAGGGAAACGATCCGTCGCAGGGCGCTCGCCGGCACGGGTCCCATCCTGCGCCCCTCTCCAACGCGTACGGATGTTTCACGTGAAACATCCCGGCTGACCGGGATGCGCGCCGTCCCACGAGCCGGGCGACGCAGGAGAACTGAACGGCGAGGCAGACCCGGGCAGCGGACTCGAACGCAGATCCCGCGGAATCGAGCGCAAAACGCGAACCCAGAGGAATTGGACGCGGGCGTGGGGAGCGGGGGTGCGGGTGGCCGGGGCGAACGCAGGGTGCGCGAGCGCGAGGAAGCGGGAGCGGGAGCGCGGGAGCGGGATCGAACGCGGAGGGCACGAGCACGGGCGCGAGAAGCGGAGCGCAGGAACAGCGGGTGAAGGAAGGACCGGCAAGCTTCGTCGAAGCCTTCGATCAGAGATCGGCGAACAGGTTCTGGAACTCTCGCTCGAAAACGCTGTTCTTCAGGCGGATGAATGCGATGTCATGCAGGATGGCGAGCCCCTCCAGATCGATGACTCGCAGCGTGCCGGCGGCCAGCTCGCGCGCCACAGCCGCCTCATACAGAAACGAAATTCCCAGATCGTGCTCCACGAGGATCTTGATGACGTCAAGGCTCTCCACCACGCTGGCCTGCGCGAAGCCGTCCACCGTAAGGTTCTGAGCCGCCAGCGCGTGTTCGAGCACCGCGCGCGTGCCCGACCCCGGTTCGCGCACGATGAGCCGCTCGTCGAACAGATCTTCCACGCGCACGGGCCGAGCGGCAAACTCATGATCGGCCGCGCACACGCACACCAGCCGTTCGGTGCGGAACACGTCCCACGCATACGCATTCTTGTCGAAAAAGCCCTCCACGAACGCGCAGTCTATTTCGCCTGCGTTCAACAACGCCAGCAACTCGCTCGTGCCGCCCGAGCGCACGGCGACATGCAGTTCAGGATGTCGCCTGAGGTAGTCGGCCAGCGGCGCAGCCACCAGGTACTCCCCTGCCGTCAGCGTCATGCCCAGCGACAGCTCCACGCGCGCGCCCGTGGCCGAGCTGCGCATCCGGTCGCGCAGCAGGCGCTCGTCGTGCGCCATCGTGGACAGCGCGTCGCGCAGCAGCGCGCCCGCGTCGGTGAGCTGCAGCTTCTTTTTGCGGTAGGCGAACAACGGCACGCCGTAATCGCGCTCGAGGTGCGCGATGTGCTGCGACACCGCCGGCTGCGTGATGTTCAGCTCCTCAGCGGCGCGCGTGTAGTTCATCGTTCGGCAAACGGTCAGAAACGTTTCGACACGGAAATCCAGCATTGCGACCTCTATCAGGACAAACAATAACCATAAGATATAGTAATCATAACATAAGTATTTAGAAGTTTTCTTTTTCGTAGGGGAATGGAAGAATGGGCAGCGACTCGCAAGTCCCGAGCCTTCCCAGGTCGCAGGCTTGCAAGCCGCAGACAGACCCCCGTGCGTGTTTCAGATGGAACATCGAGCGGGACCCCTCCATCGTGCGCATCAAGGAGTAAGATGCGCGACAGTAGAAAGGTAGCGCCGTGCGCGAGATCATCAGAAAAGTCCCCATACCCACCGCAGGCGTTGCGCTCGGTTTAGCCGCGCTGGGTAACTTGCTTCAGCCCTACACCGAGATCGTTCACATCGTCTGCGGCATCCTGTCGCTGGTGCTCATCGCCATGCTCGGCGCCAAGATCGCGCTGTTCCCCGATATGATTCGCGACGACCTGCATAACTCCATCATGGCCAGCGTCAGCGCCACCCTCTTCATGACGCTCATGCAGCTGGCCGGCTACCTGGCCCCCTTCGCGTACATTCCGGCATTTGCGCTATGGTCGGCGGCCGTTGTGGCGCACCTCGCGCTGATGGGCTGGTTCACCGCTCGCTTCATCTCGCACTTCAAACTGCATGAGGTGTTTCCAACCTACTTCATCTGCTACGTGGGCATCGTCGTAGCGTCCGTCACCTCTCCGACGTTCGGCATGGAGGCAGTGGGCCATCTGCTGTTCTGGTTCGGATTCGCCTGCTACGTCGTGCTTTTGGGCTTGGTGACGTACCGCTACATGAAGCACGAGATCCCCGAAAGCGCACGCCCGCTGTTCTGCATCTACACCGCTCCCATGAGCCTGTCCCTTGTAGGCTACTTGGCCACGGCTCCCCAGCCGAACCTCGTGTTCGTCCTGGCGATGCTGGTGTTGGCGCAAGTGCTGTTCGCCGTGGTGCTGTCGCGCCTCCCCGTTCTGCTGCGCCTTCGGTTCTACCCCAGCTACGCGGCCATGACGTTCCCCTTCGTCATCACGGCCACGGCGCTCGGCA
Source organism: Eggerthella sp. 1_3_56FAA (assembly GCF_000185625.1). NCBI lineage: Bacteria > Bacillati > Actinomycetota > Coriobacteriia > Eggerthellales > Eggerthellaceae > Eggerthella > Eggerthella sp. 1_3_56FAA. The sequence goes on along the minus strand of NZ_GL622580.1, from coordinate 734,000 downwards.
AGGCGCTCGCGTTCTTCCAGGCTAACGGCCTTGCGGTACCCGAAGTGCTGAACGTCCTGTTCGCGGCCGAGGCGGCGGTGTCGGTGGTCATGGTGGGATACGTGTTCATCCATTACCTGCACTTCTTCTTCATGCGCATCGAAGAGCCGAAGAGCGCCGCCGTCATTCGCGAGAACAAGCAGACCGCCCGCTTCTCGGAGTATTTCGAGAACTAGAGCAAGAAAGAGGCAGGCCGAAAAGTCGGCTTGCCTCTTTCGGAAGATGCTGACGGAACCGCGCAGAAGGCGCGCGGGTGCGGGCCATCAGCCCATGCAGCTGGCTCCGGCCGCTAATCTTCCATCTCCAACGCACGAGCGAGGATCTGCATGCGCGACTCCACGTCTTCGATGATGCGACTGCAATCCTTGAGCTCGTCGTAGGAGTCGATCCCCTGCACCTCGCTCACCGACTTGTACTTCAGATCGTGTTCCAAGCTGGCCCAGAAGTCCATGGCGATGGTGCGCAGCTGCACCTCGACGGGAATGAGTTCCTTCTTGTCAAGAAAGTACACGGGAATGCGTACGATAACGTGCAGGCTACGATAGCCGTTCGGCTTCGGATTGTTGATGTAATCTTTGATCTCGACGATCTCCAGGTCATCCTGTTTTTGCAGCAGCTCCAGCAGGTTGTACACGTCGTGGATGTACGAGCAGATCACGCGCACGCCGGCCACGTCCATGATGTAGCGCTCGAGGTTCTCCAACGTGGGCTCTTTGCCGTAGCGCTCCAGCTTCTCGAAGATGCTGGCAGGCTTCTTTATGCGCGACTCCAGATGATGGATGGGGTTGCGGTGCTTCTTGAGATTGAGATCCTGGTCGAGGATCTCGAAGCGCACCATCATCTCGCGCATGGCAGCTTGGTACTTCTGGATGATCTCGCGGGTTTTCACCTCGGCGTCACGAAGACGCTGCAGATCGTCCAGGGGGCTGCGCAGGTCGTCGGTCAACAAAAAGGGAAAGCGGCTGGCCCCCTCGCCTCTCTGCGCCTCGACTGCAAGTCGACGATCGGACGGCTGCTGCGATGCGTCTGCCATAACGAATACTCCTTCAAGCACGGCTCTACCGATCCCATGATAGCCGAGCCGTCACGTCAACGGCGTTCCGGCCGCCGAATCCCGCGCAATCATCAGATGCGCCAGGCGGAGAGGGCTGACGGCGCGCCGGATCCTTCGACTCCGGCGGCTCCGCCGCCTGCGCTCAGGATGGCAAGGGGATCAGCGATTGGCGCTTGCGATCGGAATGACGGAAGTCGCAAAAGACCCTAGCGGCCGTGGACGCAGATGCGGTTCTTCCCCGAACGCTTCGCCCGATACAGCGCCTCGTCGGCCTTCACGAACACGTCGCGGTACGCCAGGTCATCGTCTTCCGGCACATACACGCCCATGCTGACCGACAGGGCTTTTCCCTGCGAGCCGACCTTCACGGCTGCAAGCTGGCGCTTGACCTGTTCCAGCTTGTCCAGTGCCACTTCGAGATCGATGTTTTTCAGCAGCAGCAGGAACTCGTCGCCGCCCACGCGACCCAGCACGTCGCTTTCGCGGAAGCTCGATCTCAGCACCTTGCCCACCTCATGCAGCAACGTATCGCCCTCAATGTGACCGTACGTGTCGTTCACCTGCTTGAAGTCGTCGATATCGAGCGCGACGCACACGCTGTGCCGCCGCACCGATGCGTCGGCGAGCGCCGAGGCAACCAGATCCTGCGTGGCGGTATGGTTGCTCAACCCCGTCGTCGCGTCGTTTTCCGCACGGAACCGCAGATCGTGCTCGTCATCGATATTCTCTATCAACCCTACGAGATGCCACACGCCCGCGACGTCGTGGGCAACGAACAGATTGGCGCGGTACCAGGCGTAGCCCTTGCCGAAGTAGTCTGCCTGATACTCGGCGCTCACCTCGTTGGCGCCCGACCGTGCATGCTGGAACATCCTGCGCACGTCGTCCATGCTGCCAGGATGGATGATTTTGCCGCGAGTTTCCGAAAGCGTTTCCAAATAATGAGGGACAACCTGGGCTTCCATGCCCTTGCCCGTGCGATCCATGTACAAAAGCACCGTGTCGGAATCCGAATCGTAGTCGAAGCTCATCTTGTGCGTCATCTCGCTGAGCAGGCGGTAGCGCTCATTCTGCCAAGAGCGTTCACGCTGATCGCGCAGCTCCGCCGTCACGTCGCTGACCACTGCGTACAGAACCAGCTCGCCGTCAGGCTCGCGCGCTACGCGACCCTGGATCCGCACGTCAATCGCCTCTCCGTTATCGCGCACCGCACGAAGACCTACGTCCAATTCGTTCCCATCCGCGATGAATCCCTGGTCGACGCAACGCTGATCGAGCCGCTTCACCTCTTCGCTCAGCTCAAGCGGTGCATCCCAATCGGGATTCTCGGGCGCACCCGGAAGCCCGTCGCCGAACATGGTGCTCAGTCGGTCGTTGGCATAGCGCAGCCGCACCTCGCCATCGCGCTTCGCGAACACGCCCACGCCCACCGGCAGCTTGCCCATGGTGTCCAGCACGCGCATCATGATCCTGCGATCCTCGTTCGACACGTGTTCCGTCACGTCCTTGCTGCAGCACAGCACGGCCGACTCCGACACTCGCAGCAGAATGCTCTGGTACCAGCAGCTCCTATCTTCGAACGCCATTCGGTAGGTGCAGGCGATAGGGCTGGCGCCGTCGTCTGCAAGGCATTCGTCTATCGCGGCACGTAGGCGCAAGCGATCGTCCGGCTCGGGCAGATGGTCGGTCCAGAACTTGAGCGCCTCTTCCATGGGCATGGTTCTGTCGGCGAGCGTCCTGCCCGACGAGTACAGCGAGCGGTACGTCTTGTTCTCGCCATCGAACTCGACGATCTCGTCGTACACCGAGCACAACACCATCGAATAACGGTGTATATCCTGTTCGTAGCGCTTCTGCTGGCGGTCGGACACATCCAGGAACGCGCTTTGGACGACGGTCCTGCCGTCGATATCGCGCTCCAGCGCCGACGTGCCCTCGATCCATCCCATCGAGCCGTCGCTTCGCACGAAACGATACGTGAAGCCGATGGGCGCCGCCCCGGCCTTGAGCGCCGCAACCGTCTTGGCATGCAGCTCATCGTCGTCATCGTGGATGGGTACGATCTTACCGCCCGCCGTCCCAGCACGATATGCAGCGAAATCGGCGTACCCGAATATCTCGCATCCCGTACGGTTGACGAATAGCACGCGGGGCTCGTCGTCCACCGTATAGCGCACGATGCCGCACGGAACGGAATCGCTCAACCGGCACTGCAGCTCGCTTTGCGCCTTGAGGCGTTGCTCATTCTCCTTCTCGTTCGTCACGTCGATGAGCACGGCCACCACGTACAGCGCCGTCTCGTCTCGATACATCGTCGACGCTGAAAGATGCAGCCACGCCACCTTGCCGTCGCCGCGCAGAACGCGCATAGTGCACGACGACCGCGACGCACCCGCATCCAGTTCGGCAGCCACCGCTTCGACGCGTGCGCGATCTTCCGGATGCACCACCGCAAGCGCGTCGTCCAACGTGCGGGCCTGGTATTCCTCGCGAGTGTAGCCGATCATATCGGCAGCGGCATCGCTGAAATCCAACAGACGAATGCGATCCGCCACCTCGTAGAACGCCAGACCGCCCGGAATGGTGTCGCGCGTGGCAGCCAGCCGATCGCGCAAAGCCTGCTCCTGAGTGGTTTCCTCGGCAAGCAAATAGAGGTTGCTGAGATTGCCCGCGCGCGAGAGCAGACGGATGCGGACACGGATCCAACGCCCTCGTCCGCCGCTGCGGAAACGCAGCTCGCTCTCGGAGTCGCCGCGATCGCGCACCGCGCGCAAAATAGCCTCATGCAGCGCGGCACGATCCTCGTCCAACAGCTGCGTCAGCAGGTCCTTGCGTATCCTCTCCGCCGCGTCCAAATCATCGAGCATGCCGAACAGCTCAGCGAACTGATGGTTCGCACGCGCGATCTCCAACGTTCGGTTGTCGTATTCGGCGATGGCGGCGGCGCCCACGTAGCTGTTGAAAAAATGGGTTACCGGGGAATCCGCGTTCCAAAACTCGGATGCATCATCCTGCAGATTCTCAATGATCGGCCGCTTGACGGACTCTCGACCGCCGTCCATCAACATGCGCTCGAACGTCTCGCGATCTACCGGACGCGAGAACAGATAGCCCTGCATGTACTCGCACCCTATGCTGGCCAGGTATGCTGCCTGCTTCTGGGTTTCCACTCCCTCGGCGATGACGGGCAGGTTCAGCCAGCGCGCCATGCGCACGATGGAGGCGAGGATGAGGCCGCCGCGCGAGCTCTCGTGCGCATCGAGGAAGCCCATGTCCAGCTTCAACACGTCCACAGGCACGTCTTTCAGCGTGTTCAGCGACGAGTATCCGCTGCCGAAGTCGTCCATCTCCACGGTGAAGCCGGCGCGGCGCAGTTCCATGACGGCTCCAACCAGCTGGTCAGGCGATTCCATGTACGCGCTTTCGGTGATCTCGAGGTTCAGCAGGCTGGGCGGCACATCGTAGCGCTCCACGAGCCCCTTGAGATACGAGCACAGGTCGGATCGATAGATGTCGGCGCGCGACAGGTTCACCGACAGATGCGGCACGGCGTCGCGACCGTGCGCGTCGATCCACGCGCGCAGGCAGCGGCACGCCTGATCCCACATATAGTAATCGAAGCGGGAGATGAGGCCGTTGCGCTCGAACACGGGAATGAACTCGGCGGGACCCAGCAGACCACGCTTGGGATGCTTCCAGCGCGCGAGCACTTCGGCGCCGATCATACGGCCGGTCGCATAGCAGTACTGAGGCTGGAAGAACGGCACGAACTGCCCCCGGTCGAGCGCGGTAGTCATCTCGCCCGCCAGCTGCTGCTCCTTCAGCAGCGACGCACGCAGCGTCTCGTCGTACAGCACATAGCGGCTGCCCGCAGAACCGCTCTTCGCGGCGCGCAGCGCCAAGAGCGCACGGTCGCACATGAGGTTGACGTCCAGCTCGGGATCGTCGATGGAATACACCCCCATGCGAACGAAGAAGGTGAAGTCCTGACGATAGGCAGCGAACCAGTCGTTGAACACGGCGAGCATGCGATCGGCGTCGAACAGAGAACGCGGGAAGCAGCCGATGAAATGATCGGCGCGCAACCGAGCCGCCGCCGCATTGCTCGGCAGATTGCGGCGGATCATCTCGCCGATATCAGCGAGCAGGCTATCGCCCGCCGAAGTGCCGAACAGATCGTTATACGCCTTGAAGCGATCGATGTCGCCGTACACAAGAACATACGCCTCATCGGGATGGGCGTCGATCAATGCGCGCACGCGCACGTTGAATCCGCTGCGGTTTAGAAGACCCGAGAGGGCGTCGTGCTCAGAAGGCCCGAATGAGCCCCCCCCCCGTCGGTTTTTTCTTCCTCCAGCGAGTCTTTTTCGATTCCAAATTCCCATGCAGGACGCATCGCCCCCCTCGCCTTCTTGGTAGGATGTATGACGATGGGGATACAGTTTAGCGCTTTACGCCCACCTGCGCCATCAAATGTGCCAAAGGGTTGAAGCGGAGACCCGAACGAAGCGGTGCGGGCGCCCAGGACGACAGGAGGCGACCCTACGATCGCTCGCGCTTCTTCGCCTCGTTCCACAGGGTTTCGCGCTCTTCGCTGGAGAGGTCTTCGATGGTTCGACCCTGCTGCCAGGCGGCTTGCTCCATCCAGGCCCATCGGTCGCGGAACTTGCGGCAGGTGGAGCGCAGCGCACCTTCTGCGTCCACGCCCATGCGGCGGCCCACGTTCACCAGCGAGAACAGCACGTCGCCGAGCTCGTCCTCGACGGCGGCGACGGCCGCCTCGGCCGCGGCGGGGTCGACGGCCGCGCCTGCGGAAGCGGCCGCGGCGTCCACCTTGCCGTTCGCCGCCTTGGGCGCGACGGCGTAGGCTTCTTGCAGCTCGGCGATTTCCTCGCGCACTTTCTCCCACACGCCGTCAAGCGAGTCCCACTCGAACCCGGCGGCCGCGGCCTTGCGAGATATCTTCTGCGCCTGCATGAGCGCGGGGAAGCTGGTGGGCACGCCGTCCAGCAGGCCTTCGCGCCGCTCGCCCGCACCGTCGGCCGCCTCGTCGGCGGCGCCCTTCTCCGCCATCTTCACCCGTTCCCACAGATCCAGCACGTCCCCGGCGTTGGCGGCTTGCGCCTCGCCGAACACGTGAGGATGGCGGCGGACCATCTTCTCGTTCACGTCGGCGCACACGTCGTTGATGTCGAACTCGCCGGCATCGGAAGCTATCTGGCTTTGCAACACCACCTGCAGCAGCACGTCGCCCAGCTCCTCGCGCAGGTGCGCGACATCGGCGGCTTCGATGGCGTCCACCGCCTCGTATGCCTCTTCGATCATGTTGTGCGCGATGCTCTGGTGCGTCTGCGTGCGATCCCACGGGCATCCGTCCGGCGCGCGCAGCGCGGCGATGGTGGCGACGAACTGGTCGAACGACGGATGGCTGCAGGGGTTGGCCGCAAGCTGGCTTGCGAGGGGCGCGGCAGGAGACGGGGATGCGATGGGCGGCGTGGGTTCGGAGGCAGTCATGGAGATCCTTTCTTCGGTTGCTCAACAGCAGTATACCGCCGCGCGAGGGGCGTGGTATGCTGCACGACAATGCGAAAGGATATCGGTATGAACCAACCCGCCGACACGAACGACCTGCCCGTGCGCGTACGCCGCGCCGCGTGGCTGGCGCGCGCAGCGTTTCTGCTGGTGTTTGCCATCAACGTGCAGTGCGCGGCGTCGTTCGTGCTTTGGCCCGATGCCTACGCACCGTCGTTCGAGGTGGCGGGCGTGCCGGGCGCCGCGGCCGTGCAGGGCCTCGGCATCGCGTTCCTCATGTGGAACGCCACCTACCCCGCCGTCATCGCCAGCCCGCTGCGCTTCCGCGCCGTGGCCGTCATCGTGCTGGTGCAGCAGGCCATCGGCCTTGCCGGCGAATCGTGGCTGCGCTTCGGGCTGCCCGCCGGCCACGCCGCGCTTTCCGCCAGCATCGAGCGCTTCATCCTGTTCGACGCCGCAGGCCTCGTGCTGATGGCGGCCGCCTTCGGGTGGCTGCTCTGGGTGAAGCGTGCAACGCCCCAGACCTGAGAGCGTGCAACGCCCCGGGCTCGAAATGGCAAAAAGATGCCGAATTCGGAAACCATCGCGCCCCTCAGGAGGGCACGGCATGCCTGTATCCATGAAGGGCACTTCGATGACCAGGTATTACGAGAAAGAGCGTTTTTCGCAGCGCCTGCGGCACGCTCCGAAACTTCCGAATTCGAGCCTTTTTCGCCACCGGCGGCACCATCGGATGCACGGGATCGGACACGGAGCGAGAAAGATGCGGCGCAACCGGAAAACAGCAGCCACGACATAGCAAAATCGGATATGCTGGCAGCCGAACCGAAAAAGAAACAGCGAGGAGCATCATGATCGATACCGCACCCGCCCCGACCGCGCAGCTCTCCCCCGAAGCGCTCGCACAGGTTCGCATCTTCCAGCAGAACGAGGTGACCGAATCCGAAGTGTACCGGCGCATCGCGGCCGGCACCAAGGACGAGAGCAACCGCGCCGCGTTGCTGCGCATCGCCGACGAGGAGGCGAAGCACGCCGCCATCTGGCAGCGCTACACTGGCGAGGCGATGAAGCCCCAGCGCGGCAAGGTGCTGCGATTCTCCCTTATCGCGCGCGTGTTCGGCTTCACGTTCGCCGTCAAGCTGATGGAGCGGGGCGAGGAGAAGGCCCAGATCTCGTACGAGGAGCTGGCGAAAGAAGCGCCCGAGGCGCTGGGCATCCGCGCCGACGAGGAATCGCACGAGCAGGCGCTGCTGGCGATGCTGGACGAGGAGCGCCTGTCGTACGTGGGCAGCATGGTGCTGGGCATGAACGACGCCATGGTGGAGATGACCGGTACGCTGGCGGGTCTGACGCTGGCTATGCAGAACACGCGTCTCATCGCGCTTTCGGGTCTGATCACCGGCATCGCAGCCACCCTGTCGATGGCGTCGAGCGAGTACCTGTCGTCGAAGAGCGAGGGGCGTCCCGACGCGCTGAAGTCGGCTTCGTACACGGGCGTCGCCTACCTCGTGACGGTAGCGCTGCTGATTCTGCCGTACCTGCTGTTCGACGAGTCGCACTACCTGTGGGCCATGGGTACCATGGTAGTCATCGTGCTGCTGATACTCGTGGTGTTCAACTACTATCTCTCGGTGGCGCAGGATCTTCCGTTCAAGAAACGATTCGGCCAGATGGCCGGCATCAGCCTGGGCGTGGCGGCGCTGTCGTTCGTCATCGGCATCCTGGTGAAGCAGTTCCTGGGCGTGGATATCTAAGTGGCGCGAAAAGGGACAGTCCCCTTTCGCGCCATTCGTGAGCGTATCGAAGGCGTGTCAAATCACCCGTCCCTTTGACACGCTTTGACGCGCTTGGTACAGCTCCGCTTTGAAACGTTCCGAAGTTTTCTCAAACCAATTGAGAAAACTTCGGAATACCCGCCGGATTCTCAACTCAATTTCGTTTTTAGCACCTCGCTTCGCTCCTTCGCACGCATGGTCGGGAGCTACGCCAAAATCGCCTTCAAGTCCTCCTCCGGCGTGGTGATGGGGCGGACGTCGAACTCGCGCACCAGCACATCCAACACGCCGGGCGACACGAATGCGGGCAGAGTCGGACCCAGGTAGATTCCGCGAATCCCCAGATGCAACAGCGTCAGCAGGATGGACACGGCCTTCTGCTCGTACCACGACAGCACCAGCGTCAGCGGCAGGTCGTTCACGCCGCAGTCGAACGCCTCGGCCAGCGCCACGGCCACGCGGATGGCGCCGTACGCGTCGTTGCACTGACCCATGTCCATGATGCGCGGCAGACCGCCGATAGTGCCCAAGTCCAGGTCGTTGAAGCGGAACTTGCCGCACGCCAGCGTCAGGATGATGCTGTCGTCGGGAGCCTGCTGCACGAAGTCGCGGAAGTAGCTGCGGCCCGGACGCGCACCGTCGCAGCCGCCCACAAGGAAGAAACGGCTGATGGCGCCTTGCTTCACCGCGTCGACCACGGTGTCGGCCACGCCGAGGACGGCGCTGTGGCCGAAGCCCGTGGTGAACGTGCCGGTCGTATCGGTTGCAGCCGCATAACCGCCCAGCTCCAGCGCACGCTGGATGAGCGGCTCGAAGTCTTTCCCGCCGTCGGGCGCAGCCTCAACGTGCATCATGCCGGGGTACGCCACAGGACCGGTGGTGAACACGCGGTCGGCGTAGGAGGCCGCCGGCGGCATGAGGCAGTTCGTGGTGAACAGGACGGGCGCGGGCAGGTCGGCGAACTCGACGCGCTGGCTCTGCCATGCGGTTCCCACATTGCCCTTGAGGTGGGCATAGCGCTTCAACTCGGGATACGCGTGCGCGGGAAGCAGCTCGCCGTGCGTGTAGACGTTCACGCCGCGGCCTTCCGTCTGATCGAGCAGCAGCTTGAGGTCGTGCAGGTCGTGACCAGAGACCACGATGAAGGGGCCGGCTTCCACCGCGCGCGTCACCGTGGTGGGCTCCGGCGTGCCGAACGTCTCGGTGTTCGCCCGATCGAGCAACTCCATACAGCGCAGGTTCACCTCGCCCACCTTGAGCGACAGCGGCAGCAACACGTCGGCGTCGGCCTCGTCGTCGGCCAGCGCGGCCAAGCCTTCATGCAGGAAGGACGACACCGCGTCGTCGCGATAGCCCAGCGCCGCTGCATGATAGGCGTAGGCCGCCAGCCCGCGCAGACCGAACAGCACCAGCGACTTGAGCGAACGCGCGTCCTCGGGTGCGTTCCACAGCATGGCCAGATCGTAGTCGGGCGCAGCCCCCACCTGCGCCGACGCTGCAACGGAATCGCGCTCGGCATGGACGCGCGCGAGGAGGTCGGCCAAGGCCGCATCGTCGAAATCAACGTTCGTCAGCGTAGCGAACAAACCTTCCATCGCAAGATCGTCCGCCGTTCGCCGCGCGTCCCCGTTCATCCCCGCAGCACGTACGGTTCGCGCCAGAGCAACGAGCGCGCCCGTCACCTCGTCCTGCAAAACAGCCGTGCTCGCCTGCTTGCCGCACACGCCGGTCGCCCCGGTGCAGCCAGTACATCCAGCCGTCTGCTCGCATTGGAAGCAGAACATCGTCGCCGTATCGCCCATGTCTCGTCCTCTCTTGCGCCTGCGCTCAAACCCCGCCAGAGCGGCGCGAAAGGGGACTGCCCCCCTTCGCGCCGCATGCCGTTCACGGTGCAGTGCGCAGCGCTCGGTCATCGCTTGCTTGCCTGATGACGCTTACCCTACGATACTGGTTCAAGCATTTCCGTTGTATTTACAACAAAGGAGCCCTATGGAACACCACCTGCCCCTCATCGGCCGATCGCCCCTGTTCGCGAACATCGACGCCGCCGACCTCGCGCCCATGCTGCAGTGCCTGGGCGCGCGGAAGCGCACATTCCCCAAAGGCTCCTACCTCTTCCGCGTGGGCGACCGCACCACGGCGATGGGTATCATGCTGGAAGGCTCGGTACGGCTGGAGAAGGAGGACTACTGGGGCAACCGCAGCATCCTCGCATCGTTCGGACCGGGCCAATCGTTCGCCGAAGTGTATGCCTGCGAGCCCGACCTGGCCTTCGACATCAACGTGGTGGCAGCCGAAGACGCGACCGTGCTGTTCCTGGACATCGGGCGCGTGACCACCATGTGCCCGTCGTCGTGCGCGTTCCACGCCCGGCTCATCCGCAACCTGCTGGGCATCGTGGCGAAGCGCACCCACGCGCTGACGCGCAAAATCGAGCACACCACGAAGCGCACGACGCGCGCCAAGCTGCTGTCGTACCTCTCCGACCAGGCGGAAGCCGCGCACGCCAGCCGCTTCGTCATCCCGTTCGACCGCCAGGAGCTGGCCGACTACCTGTCGGTGGACCGCAGTGCCATGTGCGCCGAGCTGTCGCGGATGAAAAGGGACGGCCTCATCGACTACAATAGGAACCAGTTCGAGATCGTGCGAAGGAGCGCCCTATGATCGACCCGCGCAAAGCAGCCCTCATCATCATCGACATGCAACACGGGTTCCTCGACTCCTCGTCGGCGCTATGCGTGGCGGGAGCCGCAGCCACCGTGCCCGCCTGCACGCGAGCGCTCAACCGAGCGCGCGAGCTGGGAATGCCCGTGTTCCACGCCATCCGCGAGTACGCTGCCGACGGCTCGGATGTGGAAGCCGCGCGGCATCGCGGCTGGGTGGAAGGCGGCAAGCCCGTGTCGCGCGCCTGCGCCAGCCCGCGCACGCTGGACGAGTACGAACCGCTGGCGCCGCAGCCGGGCGACCGCGTGATCGCGAAGCCGCGTTTCTCCGCGTTCTTCGCCACGCAGCTGGACCTGGTGCTTCGCCGCCTGGGCGTGGGCACCGTCGTGCTCATCGGCACCACCACGCCGAACTGCATCCGCACCACCTGCTACGACGCGCTGTCGCTCGACTACAATGTGGTGCTGCTGGAAGACTGCACGTCGTCGCGCACGCCGGAGGTGCAGGCGGCGAACATCGAGGACATGGCCTTCATCGGCGCCCACATCATGACCTGCGACGAATTCTGCGAACGCGGTCTGGCGAACGTCGCAGACGTGGCGGGCGGAGTGCGCGAGGCATGCTTCGAGGAGGCAGCCCGATGATCGAGAACGTGGAAACGCTGGACGATCCGCGGCTGGATGCGTTCGCGCGGCTGACCGAGGCGCAGCTGCGCAGCAAGCTGGAGCCGGAGAAAGCGCTGTTCATCGCCGAGTCGGGCAAGGTGATTGAGCGCGCGCTGGCGGCTGGCATGGAGCCTCTGTCGCTGCTCATGGAAGCGAAATGGCTGCCCGCGATGCAGCCGATCATCGACGAGATCTCCGCGCGCTGGGGCGACGGCGTCCCCGTGTTCGTCGCACCGCACGACGAGTTGACGAAGCTCACCGGGTTCGAGCTGACGCGCGGCGCGCTGGGAGCGTTCCGCCGCCCGCAGCTGCCCAGCGTGGCCGATATCGTACGCGGAGCGCGGCGCATCACGGTGCTGGAAGACATCACGAACCACACGAACGTCGGCGCCATCTTCCGCTCGGCCGCAGCCCTCGGCATCGACGCCGTGCTGGTGACGCCCGCCTGCTACGATCCGCTGTACCGGCGCGCCGTGCGCGTGTCGATGGGCACGGTGTTCCAAGTGCCGTGGACGCGCATCGGCGAAGAGGCCGGCGCGGGCGCGACGGGCACGGGCGGCTGGGCGCCCGACGGCGTGCCGCTGCTGCATGAGCTGGGCTTCAAGACCGCAGCCTTCGCGTTGACGGACGACTCGGTGCCGCTGGACGATCCCGCCCTCAACGCCGAGGAGCGCCTGGCGCTGGTGTTCGGCACCGAGGGCGACGGCCTCGCGCACGACACCATCGCCCGCTGCGACTACACCGTGCGCATCCCCATGGCCTGCGGGGTGGACTCGCTCAACGTGGCCGCCGCCAGCGCCGTAGCCTTCTGGCAGCTGCGCCGGTAGGTTGATGTCTCGCTCTACACCGTGTCGCCAGGGTGGCCGGTGTGGTTCACCTTCGTGGCCAACGGGTGCTCCTTGAGCGTGAGCATCAGCACGAAGCCCACCACTAGCAACGGCACCACGTACAGGAAGATAGGCACGAGCGCGTCGCTGTACGCCGAGGTGATGATGGCGCGCGTGCCGCTGTCGAGGTGCTGCACGAAATCGGGCGTGATGCGGTTCATGTTGATGTTGTCCACGTGCGGCAGCTTGGCGGCCAAGTCGGCAGTCAGGCGCGACGTGAACAGCGCGCCCACCAGCGACGCGCCCAGCGTGGAGCCGATCTGCCGGAAGAAGTTGTTCGCCGCCGTCGCCGTGCCCACGATGGCGTGCGGGAACTCGTTCTGCACGATGAGCACGAGGATCTGCTGGCCCAGACCGATGCCGAAGCCCAGCACGAACAGGAACACGCCCGTCACCACCAGCGGCGTGCCCACGGTCAGCTGCGACAGCAGCACGAACCCCACGGCCGTCACGGCGCACGACGCGATGGGCATCCACTTGTAGCGGCCCGTTTTCGTGGCGAGGAAGCCCGTGCCCACCGCCGTGATCAGCACGCCCGCCATCATCGGCACCGTCATGAGACCCGCCTGCTCGGGCGCCAGCCCCTCGACGATCTGGAAGTACGTGGGCAGGTACGATATGGTTCCCATCATGCCCAGCATGATGAACATTCCGGTGACCGTGCACACCACGAAGTTGCGGTTCTTGAACAGCAGCATGGGGATGATGGGCTCCTTCGCCTTGCGTTCCACCAGTACGAACGCAACCGCCGCCACGAAGAACAGCGCGAACAGCGCGAATATCTGCGGCGAGATCCACGGAAACAGCGTGCCGCCCCACGCCGTGGCCAGCACCAGCGACGACACCGACACGGCCATGGCCATCATGCCGCCGATGTCGATAGGCGGGCGGTCGTCGCGCCGCACGGGCTTCGTCAGGAAGAACGCCACGGCCGCGATGGCCAGCAGCGCCAGCGGGATGTTGAACGCGAACAGCCAGCGCCACCCCGTCACCTGCACGAACCAGCCGCCCAACAGCGGCCCCACCACCGTGGACACCGCGAACACCGAGCCCATGAGGCCCATGTACTTCCCTCGCTGACGCGGCGGGATGATGTCGGCGATGGTAGCTTGCGCCAGGATGATAAGGCCGCCTCCGCCGAGCCCCTCCACGGCGCGGCCCGCGATGAGGCCGTCCATGCTGGGCGCGAGCCCGCACGTGGCCGACCCCACGATGAAGATGGACAGCGCGATGATGAACAGGTATTTGCGGCCGAACAGGTCGCCCAGCTTGCCGTAGATTGGCATCATGACGGTGGACGCCAGGATGTACGCCGTGGTCACCCACTGCATATGGTCGACGCCGCCCAGATCGCCCACGATGGTGGGAAGCGCGGTGGCCGTCACCGTCTCGGACAGCGTGCTGACGAACATGGCCAGCAG
>NZ_GL622580.1:696025-719456 GCF_000185625.1 Eggerthella sp. 1_3_56FAA | reverse complement strand
CGGCAAGCTCGTGCGCGCGGGTGCGCGCCGCCGCGTCGCGGGCCGCGTCGGACGTGGCCGAGGCCGAGACATGGCCGGAGCGTGCTGCGGTCGAAGGCGCATCAAAGGCCGCCGCGCGCTCGGCATCGTCGACGGTCGAGGTCAGCGGGGTGGTTTCGGGTTCGTCGCTTTCGTGCACGCGCGCCGCGTCCGCGGGCGCGAGCGCCGTCCGGTCTATGCCTTCCATGCCTGCTCCTTATCGCTGCGTGATCCTTTCCAGTATGGTCGCGGTCGCGCGGACGAGCATGCGGCCGCAGCACACGGAAACCGAACGGTCAGCAGAGCGTCGCGCACTCGTGGGGAAGCCCGCCAACGCCCGAACGAGGCCCGCGAGCAGAGGAGGAATGCTGGCGCGGAATGATGGCCTGGCAGGTCGCGATGCCGTCCTCGCCGAGGCCCTCCCGCGTCGGAACGCGAATGTTTCACGTGAAACATTCGTACGCCACCGTCCGCTCTCCCTTCCGATGCGCTATGCGTTTTGCATGCGCGCGAAACCTGTCCGCTACTCGGCGCGCGCGTCGAGTAGAATACGGGGAACGAGGAGGGAGGGGATATGCAGCACGAAACCAAGCCGGAATCCGCGGGCGCGAAACGCACGCTCGCGGGCAGCGCCGTGGGATACGGCATCGTGTGCGGGCTGACGTTCCCCCTCATGATCTCCAGCACGTTCCTTCAGGAGATGAGCCTGTCGCACGGGGCGGGCGATGCGTTCGGCGCACTGTTCTTCCTCGCGTACGCGCTGACGATGGCCGGCACCGCGCTGGCCTACGCTCTGCGCCGCAAGCCCACGCGCCGCGCGCGCATCGTCAGCGCCTTCGCCGCAGCCTTCCTGGGCAACGCCCTCATGTTCGCGCGGCTGGTGGGGCTCATCGAGGGCGGCTGGCCGTACGCCATCGCCGCCTCGAGCCTGATCGGCTACGGATTGGCCACCGCCGAGCTTGCATGGATGGCGCGCATCACCAGCCTACACGAGCGCGGCCAGGTGTCGCTTGCGCGCACCGTGCCGCTGTCGTTTCTGTGCGGCGGGGCGGTGGCGGCCGTCATCTTCGTCGCATCGGGCACCTTCGAGCTGCTGTTCGCGCTGGCCATCATCGTGGTTTCGGCGTTGCCGCTTGCGCGCACGGCACCGATGGATGCAACGGCGCGGCGCGTCAGCCTCGCGCAGGGCGGCGCGGGCGACTTCGTGAAAGCGGTGTCGTACCTGGCGGTGTTCTCGTTCGTGTTCGGCGCGGTGAGCCAGGTGGCAACCGTGGTCGAGGAGCCCGTGCCCATCGCCGCGCAGGCCGTGCTGGACATCTTGCTGGCAGCCGGCATCATGCTGGCGTACGTGGTGCGCAAGAAGCACGCGTTGTCGGTGGGCGATTTGTACGACATCCTGTTCCCCATCGTGGCCGTGGCGCTGATCGCGCTGCCGTTCATCACTTCGCCCATCGTGCACGTGATTGCGGCGGTGCTCGTGTTCGTGGCGTTCTACCTGTCGGGCATGAACGTTCGCATCGCCGTGTGCCTGCTGGGCGAACGCGACCACGTATCAATGTGGGTGTACCTGAGCGTTGCGCTGGGGGCGTCGGCGCTGCTGATCCTCGGAGGCGTCGCGTTCGGCGCGGCGGTGATCGCGCAGGATGTGCTGGTGACGGGACTCGCGCTCATCTCACTTGTGTCGCTGTTCGTGCTGGCGCTCAACCCCATCGTGGCGAAGCGGCTGGAAACCCGACGCGCGCAGAAGGAAGCGCCGTCGTCGTCGCCTGTACCCGAGACGAGCGACGTGCGCACGATGCAAGTCGATCTGCTGCGCTCGTTCGCCGCCGCCCATGCCCTCACCGCCCGTGAAACCGACGTGCTGATCCTGTTGTGCCAAGGCCGCACGCGCACGTACATCGCCGACGAGCTGGGGCTGTCGCCGAACACCATCAAGGGCTACATCCACAACGTGTACCAGAAGAGCAGCGCCGTCGACAAGCAAGACCTCCTCGACCGCGTCGAGCTCCACGCGGAGGGACGCCCGCTGTCGTCCTGAGCGAGCGCAGCATTCGACAGGCCAGCAGACTGTCGAACTCCCGAGCGCGCGAAGCGAGCGCAGGGAGACCCGCTAAGCGCGGGGTCGAAGGATCCCGTGCGGCGGCAGCTGCGGCGCTTCCAGTTGGCACCGCACGGGATCCTTCGACCCCGCGCCTTACGGCGCTGCGCTCAGGAAGACAAGGTGTGCAGCAGCGTTCCGCCTCCCGACCCGCCTTCGTGCCTCCACCCTCCACCCCTCCACTATGGAGGGTTTTCGCAATCCACCCACTTTGGCGCTGGCGGGGCGACCCCGTTCCCTGGCAGGATGGCGACAGCGGATCGACCGGAGGAGGGTCGGCCGCCGACAAGAAGCATCGTCGAACAGGGAGGATCATCATGAGCACAGAGGGAAAGAACATCGCATCCGCAGGCGTTTCGCGCCGCTCGTTCCTTATGGGACTGGGCGCGACGGCAGCCGTCGTAGCCGGAAGCGGCCTCGCCGGCTGCGCGCCGCAAAGCACCGCGGCGCCCGCAAGCGCCGAAAGCGGCTCCGATGCCGCAAGCGCCAACAACACGTCGAGCGCAACCGGCGCCCAGAAGCCCGACACCATCCAAGCCGCCGCCGAGACCCCGGCCGAGAAGCAGGAAACCAAGGACGTCGACTTCGTCATCGTGGGCAGCGGCGTGGCCGGCATGAGCGCGGCCGTGGAGGCCTCGCGCGCCGGCGCCAAGGTGGTCGTGCTTGAAAAGCACAACGTGACCGGCGGCGATTCGTCCATCTGCTCCGGCAACTTCTATTGCTGCGGCGCGAAGAAGCAGGACGAGCTGGGCTACACGGACTATGGCACACCCGAGGAGGTGGCGCAGTTCTTCTTCGATCAGTCCGACGGCGACGCGAACATGGACATCTGCCGCCTCGTGGCCGAGGGCGGCGGCGCGGCCATGGATTGGCTGGTGGAGCTGGGCTGCGACTTCGACAAGAAGCCCGGCGACAACGTGTCCGACCGCTCCATGCTGTCGACCACCAGCGGCAAGGGCATCGTGGACAACCTCATCGCCGAAGCCGAGAAGAACGGCGTGGAAATCATGATGGAAACGCGCGCCATCGAAGTGCTCATGGACGGCGGCAAGGCCGCGGGCGTGAAGGCGCGCCAGGGCAAGACCGAGTACACCATCAACGCGAAGGCCGTCATGCTGGCTTCGGGCGGCTTCGACGGCCAGGATTGGGCGAAGGAGCTGTACGCGCCGGGTGCCGTGGGTTGGCACACGTTCAGCAGCCCCAGCAACACGGGCGACGGCATCGAGCTGGCGAAGCAGGCCGGCGCCATGACGCTGCTGAAGGGCGGCCTGTCGCAGATCCACCTGGTGGGCCGCGAACCGCTGCCCCTCAACGACGAGCTGAGCGCGCTGCGCATGGTGAACACGGGCGTGTTCGTCACCGACCTGGGCTATCGTTGCGCGAACGAGTCTATGACCAGCCAGTTCGATTACTTCACGCCGTTCGTGGAAAGCGGCCGCAAGGAATTCACCATCATCTGCGACTCGCAGCAGCCCGACAAGCGCATGGAGCTTATCAAGAAGGGCGTGGAGAAGGGCGTCGTCGACACGGCCGACACCATCGAGGAGCTGGCCGAGGCGGCCGGGCTGCCCTCCTACCCGCTGATGAAGACCATCGAGCGCTATAACGAGCTGTGCGAGGCCGGTGAGGACGCCGACTTCCACAAGAAGCCCGAAGACCTGCAGGCCATCGAGAAGGCGCCGTTCTACGCCATCCAGATCACACCGAACACGAACGACTCGTTCGGCCAGCTGGCCATCAGCACGAAGGCCGAAGTGCTGGACGCCGACCGCAAGCCCGTCCCCGGCCTGTATGCCGGCGGCACGCTGGGCAACGCCGAGCTGTTCTACATGCGCTACGCCGTGAGCGGCTCGTCCATGTGCATGGGCACCGTCACCGGCCGCATCGCCGCCCAGTCGGCTCTGGAGTACTACGGCGCGTAACGCGCCGAACGCTCGGGAGCCGGCACGCCCGACGCCCGAGCGTCATCACACCGCCTTCCCTCCCCTCACGCCCTCCGGCTCTCGCCGGAGGGCGCTTTGCATACGAACGGGTCGCAGCCGCATCGTGGCCGCCGGCTCTCAAAACCGTCGTTCGGGCTCCTTCTCCTGTTCGACCCCGAATGTTTCACGTGAAACATTCGTACGCTTGTTGATCCTTGCGCGCATAGCCAGCGCTTCGCCGAGCCGCGGGCTATGCCTCGCGCCAGCAGCAGCCGTCGTCGTCTCGCAGCCCGCGGCCGCCTCCGTGCAACCGACAGCACGGCCAATGGCGAAAAGGCGTCGAATTCGGAAGTCGCTGCGCCTCTCCTCAGAAAGCAGGAAAGGGCCTCTCCCGATAACGCCCGGTCAAAACGATCCCGTCTCCAGCATCATGCGCCGATGCCGAACAGGGACGCCCGCTCGCTTCCGAATTCGGTATCTTTTTGCCATTGCGAGACCAGCCGGGGGGCACGAAGGGCCGTCAAGCAGACAGCGCGGTGCCTTGTGAAGACGATATCGCATGTTCGTAAAATTCTAATACTATGCTTGACTTTGTAATCTGTATGCAATAGCGTTACAGTTACTTACCGTCGACCCTAGCGCTCCCCTTAGGAGGACGTTGCAGCTCATGAATAGCCGTATGAGAAAACACGCGGCGCTGGCCGTCGTCACGCTGGCCGCAGCCGGAGCGCTCACCCTGGCGGCATGCGCGGAAACGCCCGCCGCATCATCCGACGCGCCCGCAATTCAAAACCAAAGCAAAAGCGAGGAATCCATGACAAACGAACGCAACGGCGGGTACGCCACAATTTCCGAGGACGAGGCGGTTGCCATGATGAGCGAAAACTCCGCAACCCTTGTAGACGTCCGCACCGCACGCGAATATGCTGACGGGCACATCCCCGGAGCCATCAACATACCCGTCGAAACCATCGGCTCCGTCAAACCCGCCGGCCTTCAAGGCGTGGACGAAAACGCCTCCATCATCGTCTACTGCCGGACCGGCGTGCGCAGCGAACACGCTTCGAACATGCTTCTCAACCTGGGTTACAAGCACGTGTTCGACCTGGGCGGCATCGTCGACTGGAACGGCGAAAAGGTGGCCGGAACCGAGCCAGGCAGCTTCGCAGGCGACGCGCAGTAGAATCTGTCGCCTTGGAGGTCCGTGCGTGTCCCGCCGGAAACGACACGTGGACAGGTATGGGCAACCGCTCCGCTAAGCCAACTGCGGAACGCGCACGGATCTCCAAGGCGACAAACCGAAACGCTCGTCAGACCGAGCGTCCGCGAACATGCGTAGAACGGGAGGGGAACGTGCGCCGCAAGCCGTCGGCGCACGCGTCAAAGCCGTGCGGATGCGGCGGATCCCTGTCCAAGCTCCGCCGCACCCGCACGAAACGCCCGCGAATCACGCGAATGAGACAATAGCCCCGTCCCTTTGTCTCATCGAAACGGCCTCATTGCCCGGGGCCGTTTCGCGTTCGGAAGGTTATTTCGCGATCAGCACGGGGATGGGCGATGCGTGCAACAGCTTGTGGCTGACGCTGCCCATGTACTCCTTGAGCCCGCTCAGGCCACGGTTGCCCACAATCAGCAGGTCGTAGTCGCGCTGGCCGATCAGCTTGACAATCTCGGTGGCCGGATTCGTGCCGGTTAGCAGCAGCGAGTCGGTGCGCGCGGCAACGTCCTCGCCCATCTTCTGCTCGGCCTCGGCCAGCAGATCCTCGCCGTCGGAGATCATCATGTCGAGAATGTCCTTGAAGTTCGCCATCTGCGTTTCGTCGAGCAGCGGGATAGGCACCACGTACACGACGTCCACATGCGCCTCGGGATTCACTGCAGCCAGGCTGGCGGCCATGGCGAGCGCGCGGTCGGCACCCTCGGATTCGTCGAACGCCACGAGCAACTTGTTAACGGCCATGGTGGGCCTCCTCTCGGTCGCGGCGAGCGCGGTGCGCCGCCTGAAAACGTCCTACCTCCAGTATAGGGCTTTCAGCGCGGGCAGGGAAACAAGTTGTCCACGCTTTCATGACCGCTTTCGCGCGGATCGCCGGCCATCGCCAGCCGGGCGGTCGGGTGCCCTACGATAAACATCTTCGGCAGCGTGCAACATGCCCCGAATAGAGCGGCCCCCTTTAGGGTCTCGACGAAAGGACGCACCATGGAACAGTTCGACGCAGCGATCATCGGGTTCGGAACGGCGGGCCTCGCCCTGGGCGGTGCGCTTGCCGACGATGGCCAGAACATCGTAGTCGTGGAGCAGTCCGACACCATGTACGGCGGCGCCTGCGTGAACAACGCATGCATCCCCACGAAGGCACTCGTGGAATCGGCACGACTGACCGCGGCCGTAGGCGGCTCTATCGTTGAACGCGAGGAGCGCTACACCGCGGCCGTCGACGACATGAAAGAACTGCGCTCCGCCTCGCGCGAACGCAACTACCGCGCGCTGGCCGATCGCGAGAACGTCGACGTCATCGACGGCCGCGCATCGTTCGCGAACGCCACGCACCTGACGGTGGCCACCGCGTCGGGCACGCGCAGCATCGAGGCGAAGCGCATCTTCATCGACACCGGCTCGCTGCCGAAGCTGCCTTCCATCCCCGGCATAGACAGCCCGCGCGTGTTCGTCAGCAGCTCGCTCATCGAGCTGCCCACCCTGCCGCGCCAGCTCGTCATCATCGGCGGCGGCTACGTCGGCCTCGAGTTCGCCTCGTTCTACACCGACTTCGGCGCACAGGTGACCATCCTACAAAACAGCGACGCCATCCTCGCCCACGAGGATCCCGAGACGGCCGAAGCCGTGCGGAGGAGCCTCGAAGACCGCGGCGTCACCATCGTGTACGACGCGCACGTGACGCACATCGACGACGAGCACGACCAGGTGCTGGTGTTCGCCCAGGTGAACGGCGAGGAGAAGCGCTATCCCGGCCATGCCGTGCTGGTCGCGGTCGGCCGCACCCCGAACACGACCGGCCTCAACCTGGAAGCCGCCGGCATCGAGCTGAACGACCGCGGCGGAATCAAGGTGGACGAGCACCTGCGCACCACGGCCGACAATGTCTGGGCCATGGGCGACGTGACGGGCGGCATGCAATTCACCTACATCGCCTACGACGACTTCCGCATCGTCGCATCCGACCTGCTGGGCGACGGATCGCGCACGACGAAGAACCGCGGCGCCATCCCTTATTGCACGTTCGTGCACCCGCCGTTCGCGCGCGTCGGCATGACCGCGGACGAGGCGCGCAAAGCCGGCTATTCCGTACAGGTATACAAACTGCCCGCTGAAAAAATCTCGCAAGCGCGCATCCTGCAAGACCCGGTGGGTCTGATGAAGGCCGTGGTAGACGCGAACTCAGGAGTGCTGCTGGGCATGGATCTGTTCTGCGAAGATGCGCAGGAGCTGGTGAACACCGTGAAACTGGTCATGGATGCACGCATTCCCGCCTCCGTGCTGCAGAGCGCCGTATTCACGCACCCGTCCATGACCGAGGCGTTCAACAACCTGTTCCTGCCTCAGAACATGCAGGAGTAGAAGCCGTCGTGGACACGAACCTCCTGACCGGATCGCCGCCTTTGACGGCAAGCTCGTTCGTCATCCAGCGCTCGAAGCCCGCATAGGCGGGCGCCTTGCGTCCTTTGAGGCTGACGAGGCAGATAGGCACGGAAACGGAATCCTTGGCCGCCATGGGTTTCAACTCGGTGAGGGGGTTGAACTGACCGAGCGCAGGAACGCCAACGGTGAGCGCCAACCCGTTCTCTCGCGTCAGATAGCGCTCGAACTGCGCGGCAGTAGTCGCGCTGACGAGAATATCGATCCCGCGCTCACGATAGAACTCCGCAACGGAATCGTTGAAGCGGTCGAAGTCTTCCGATATGGAGACGGGGTACGGCTTTATATCGTCCAAGCTGACAGTTTGATGCTGCGCCAAGGGGTGCCGATACGACATAATCACGCCCAGCATCACCTTGCCGAGATTCAGGCAATCCATATCGGGGTGACGGCATGCGCCAACCACGATAAGCGCATCCAGGTGTCCCGCCTGCAGCGCCCCGAAGCCGCGAAGCCCCGCCTCAAGCCGTATAGAGGTTTCGATGCCCGAGTTCTTGTAGACGAACGATGCAATGCTGGCGCATGCTTGCTCGTATCCATAGAGCGGAGACGCGCACAGCCCCAACCGCAACAACGGAGATTCGGCAGAGCGTCGTCTGTGCGCAAACGCCTCCAACTCGTCGAAGCTTCTCAGCACCGGCTCGGCTTTGACGTAGAAGGCCTTTCCGAACAGGGTGGGATGCACGCCGCGGCTTTCGCGCACGAACAGCTCGTTCTTCAGTTCTCGCTCCAGATCAGCGATAGCCTTCGAGACCGCTTGGACGGTTACGTACTGCTCCTTTGCGGCCGCTGACAAGCTGCCGCTCTGGAACACAGCGACGAAGTATCTTACTTGCTTGATATTCAAAAAGTCTACC
The DNA here is from genome assembly GCF_000185625.1 of Eggerthella sp. 1_3_56FAA. Lineage (NCBI taxonomy): Bacteria > Bacillati > Actinomycetota > Coriobacteriia > Eggerthellales > Eggerthellaceae > Eggerthella > Eggerthella sp. 1_3_56FAA. The sequence continues at coordinate 710,906 of NZ_GL622580.1, read as the reverse complement.
TCGAACCTATCGCGCGCCGATCCTTTTTGAGATTCTACCGCGCTCCTAGGTCGTTGCATCCGAGACGCGCCCCGTTCAACTATCTTTTGAACAGCAGTTCCTGAGCACAAAACGCGCGAGAAGAGCGCCTCTGATCGCACGAAGGGCGCGCGTCGCTTACGGGCTTTGCGAAAGGGGCTCCATCGGCGCAAGCTGCGTCACAGCGCGTCGCAGGGACGGGTGGTTTTACGCGCTTTCCGCAAATCCCACCTCCTGCGGAAAAACCGAGTGGCGGAGGGGCGCACCCTCCGTCGCAGCACCTATAAAGACGCGAGCCGCTCGAGCGGCTCGCCGCAGGAGCCCGGCAGACTCGCATCCGCATCGATCCGACGGCGAACGGAGGAACGCCGTGGCAGAGATCGCGCGCTATGCACGATTTCAGGTGGTCGTTTTCGGAGGCGGAAAGGAAAAGCCCAGGTCGCGAGAAACGGCGGCGGCGGAGAATCGTGCATACCGTACGATCTCTGCCACGCGCGAGTCAACCGGAGGCGAGGCCCCCTCGAACGACCCGCCACCAGCTCGCCTTCAACCCGCCGGCGAGCCGTCGCCAGCAAGACCCCAAGCAACCCGCCGCCGACCCACCGCCGTCCCCAACGCGACCCCCCAAGCAACCCGCCACCAACGCAACACCCCTCCCCGCGAAGAAAGCATGTCGCTTGGGCGTGCCTTCGAGCGCCGCGCGACTGTTGGTGTAAGCTGCGTTAGGCAAGAACGGCGCCGTCATCGGGCTCCGGCTCTGCAGATCAAACCACCTCGCCCAAGGAGCACGCATGGCATCACCCGGGTTCCCCCTCCGCGCCGCCGCCGACGGCCCGCGCCGCATCGGCATGCCGCGCGCGCTGTTGCACTACCGCTACGGCACGCTGTGGACGACGTTCTTCGAGGCGCTGGGCTGCGACGTCGTGCTCAGCGACCCCACCGACCGCTCCACCGTGGCGCACGGGGACGCGCTGTCGAACGACGAGTGCTGCCTGGCCTCGAAGATCTACCTGGGACACGTGGCCTCGCTGGTGGATTCGGACGCGTGCGATGCCGTGTTCGTGCCCAGCATCGCCAACGTGGGACGACGGCGCGGGTTCTGCACGAAGTTCCAGGCGCTGCCCGACCTCGTGGCCAATACCTTCGCCGACCAGCGCATCGAAGTACTGTCGTGCCTGGTGAACGAGGTGGATGAACACAAAAGCATGAAAGACGCGCTCATCGAGCTGGCCACGCAGCGCTACACGGGCCCGCGCGAGGCGAAGCGCGCCTGGAAAGCGGCCGCCCGCGCGCAGGAGCAGGCCGAACGCGCCGCGACGTTGCGGCAAACGCGCGCCCTGTCCCAGCTGGAAGCCGCGCGGGCGGCGGCGCGGCGCCCCGAGGACGCACCGCTTGCCATCCTGCTGGCAGCGCACCCCTACCTCGCGCACGATGCGTTCATGGGCGGCGCGCTGACGGACCTGCTGGAAAGCATGAACGCCGTGGTGCTGTTCGCCGACGAGGCCGACCGTGAGCGCTCGCTGCAGGCCAGCTTCGACTTCTCCGACACGCTGCCGTGGATCGTGAACCGCGAGATCATCGGCGCCATCACGCAGCTGCACCACCGCGTGGACGGCATCGTGCTGGTCAGCGCGTTCCCCTGCGGGCCCGACTCCATGACCGACGACGCCATCGTGCGCTGCATCCAGGGCAAGCCGGTGCTCAACCTCACCATCGACGCGCAAAGCGGCACCGCCGGGTTGGAGACGCGCGTCGAGAGCTTCATCGACATCCTGCGCTACCAGAAGAAAGGGGGCTACGTTGGCGCCTGAGACGAAACGCGACGCGGTGAACCCGCTGCACACCGACGGCGACCGCGAGGTGCGCGGCGCCCGCGTGGTGGTGGGCACGCGGCGCGGCCCGTTCAAGCTGCTGCCCTCGCTGCCGAAGAAGCCGCGCGCCAAGCGCGAACGCCACGCCCGCACGCGCGTGGCGTTCTTCCGCTACAGCTACTACGACATCGCGTTCAAATTCTTCGTCGAACACGTGCTGGACGCCGATTTCGTCGCACTGCCGAAGCCCACGAAGCGCACCATCGAGCTGGGCTCGCGCCACTCCAGCGACATGGTGTGCGCGCCGTTCAAGCACATCCTGGGCGACTACATCGAGGCGCTGGAGCTGGGCGCCGACGTGCTGGTGCAGTTCGCCGGGCCCTGCCGCCTGGGGTATTACGGCGAGCTGCAGCAATCCATCATGCGCGATCTGGGCTACGAGTTCGACATGCTGAACTTCGCCATGCTCACCGGCAAGCCCCTGACCGAGTACATCTCGGTATGCAAGAAGAAGGTGAACCCAGACCTGTCGGTGCCGCATGGCGTGCGTAACATGCTGGCCGTGTTTAAAATGATCGAGCACCTGGACGAAGTGAACGATTTCTACCTGGCGAACGCCGGGTTCGAAGCCGAGCCCGGGTCGTTCGAGCGCGCGCGGGAGGCGTACTTCGCCGACATGCGCGCGGCCACGAACGAGCGCGAGATCGCCGAAGCGCAGCGGAAGGGCCTCGATGCGTTGCGCGCGCTGCCGCAGCATCGCCCCGCCCGCCCCTTGCGCGTGGGCATCGTGGGCGAGTACTTCACCGCAGCCGACCCAGCCAGCAACCTTGATCTGGAGCGCAAGTTCCTGGACATGGGCGTGGAACTGCACCGAGCGCTGAACATGACGAACCGCAACCTGCGCTACAACGAGAAGAACCTGCGCGCCGGCATCTCGGAGTACGTGCAGTACGACATGGGCCCCACGTCCAGCATGACCATCGCGGCCGCGCGCAAGTACGCGCAGGAAGGGTTCGACGGCATCGTGCACCTCAAGTCGTCGGGCTGCACGCCCGAGGTCGACTGCATGCCCGTGCTGCAGCGCATCAGCCGCGACACCGGCGTGCCCGTGCTGTACCTCAGCTACGACTCGCAGACCAGCGACACCGGTTTGGACACGCGCCTCGAAGCGTTCTACGACATGATCGCCATGAAGAAGGAGAAGACGGCCCGATGACCGAAGCAAGGGAAACTCACACGACCGCCAACGCCAGCGAGGGACGCCCCGTCCCGTCAGGGCGAACGGACTGCTACCTCGGCATCGACATCGGGTCGATTTCCACGAAGGGCGTGATCATCGACGCCGACCGGCGCATCATCGCGCGCACGTACCTGTGGACCGAGGGCAACCCGGCCGATGCCGCGCGCCGCGTGGTGGCCGACCTGGGCTCGCAGGTGGATCGCGACGCGGTGCGCGTGCGCGCCGTGGGCACCACCGGCAGCGCGCGGCGGCTGGTGGGCGCCATGTGCGGCGCCACCGTGGTGAAGAACGAGATCACGGCGCACGCGGTGGGCACGACGTTTTTGCATCCCGACGTGCGCACCATCCTGGAGATCGGCGGCCAGGACTCGAAAATCATCTGCGTGGAGAGCGGCATCGCCGTGGACTACGCCATGAACACGCTGTGCGCGGCGGGCACGGGCGCATTCCTGTCGAGCCAGGCGCATCGGCTGGGCGTGGAGGTGGAAGAGTTCGGCGACATCGCGCTGACCTCGAAGAAGCCCGCGAACATCGCGGCGCGTTGCACCGTGTTCGCCGAGAGCGACCTCGTACATAAGATCCAGGTGGGCTACGCGCGCGAGGACATCATCGCCGGCCTGTGCCGCGCGGTGGCCACGAACTACCTGAACAACGTGGGCAAAGGCAAGCAGATCGCCGCGCCCGTGGTGTTCCAGGGCGGCGTGAGCAAGAACGCCGGCGTGGTGCAGGCGTTCCGCGACGAGCTGGGCATGGACGTGGTCGTGGACGAGGACGGCCACCTCATGGGCGCGTTCGGCGTGGCGCTGCTGGCCGCCGAGGCCGCTCCGCGCGCCGGGGAGCCCGGCGACGGCGAGGCGTTCGACTTCGACGCGTTGCGCACGTTCGAGTTCGTCACCCGCGAGGTGGAGTGCCAGAAGTGCGCGAACCACTGCGAGATCATCTGCGTCTACCGCGACGGGAAGATCATCGACTCCTGGGGCAACCGCTGTGACAAAGGCGCCGTGAAGGCCGGGTAAGCGTCGCCCTAGCCCTGCCCGAACTGGAAGCCGGGGTACAGCGTCATGCCGCCGTCGACGAACAGGGTGGTGCCGGTCACGTAGCTGGCCTGGTCGGACGCGAGCCAGGCCGCGGCGGCGGCCACGTCTTCGGGGGCGCCCACGTACCCCATCGGGATGAGCCGTTCGGTTGCGGCGCGCGCTTCGAGATCGGCGAACTTCTCCGCGTTGATGGGCGTGTTCATGGCTCCGGGCGCGATGGCGTTCACGCGGATGCCGCGGTCGGCGTACTCGAGCGCCAGCGTCTTCGTCAGCATGCCGACTCCTGCCTTGCTGGCCGCGTAGTCGGCGAAATGCGGCCACGGAATGATCTCGTGCACCGACGACAGGTTGATGATGACGCCGGGCATCTTGCGATCCAGAAAGTGATCGATGGCGCGGCGGCAGCCCGCGAACACGCCGGTCAGGTTCACGTCGATGACGCGCTGCCATTCCTCGATGGACTTCCGATCGGACGGCGAAGCCACCTCGATGCCCGCGTTGTTCACCCAGATGTCCACGCCGCCGAACGAGAACATCGCAGCGTCGAACAGGGCGTCCACGCACTCGTCCTTGCTCACGTCGGCCTGCACCGCGGCCGCCGCACCGCCCGCGTCCTCGATGGCTCGCACCGTTTCGCGCGCGCCCTCTTCGTCGGAGCGGTAGTTCGCCACCACGTTCATGCCCTCGGCGCCGAAGCGCCGCGCCATGGCGGCGCCCAGCCCCTTCGAGCTGCCTGTCACCACCACCGTCTTGCCCTTGAGATCGTCGTACATGGGAGCCTTCTTTCCGCGCAGGGTCGTCGTATCATCCCGCGACCATAACGCACCCGGTCGCGTCCCAAGCCGCCCGAGCCCCCGCCGTCGCCTGCCCGTGGCGGACGCGTTACGCTTGCTTTGACGGCGCGGGACGACATCGAGCGCACGACCGCGATGCATCCCCCCCCTTGCCAATTGCAGTGGAAACGAGCTTCTTTGCACAAAAAACCGCGACGTTTGATATTCGCCAACCTCGCCTCCAAGCCCGCTTTCGCAAGTCTGCAAGAAATACCTGTTCAGAATTATGTCGTTGCTAGAATAATCAAGACGCTCCCTGCATGAACCCTCCAGAACATCAAACGTCGCCCTTTTTTGTGCATTCCCGGAGGAATCTCGTGCACTACGTCCGTCGAAGCCGCCGATGAGGGTCGATTCGCGGCAGGCCGTTCTTCTGGCGTACAGCTTAAGGGCACGACTTTGCTATAATCGGCGAAAGAAGGGGACTCTGCCATGGAATCAATCGACAAACGAACGTGTGCGCTCTCGATCGTCGGGATGGCGTTCGTATGGGCGCCGCTCCATACGTCGGGGCACTATCCCCTATCGCTCGTTTTCACGTCGCAAACCGCGCCCGTCGCCGAGATTTCGGCGTACCACATCGTGTACACTATCGCATTCGTCCTGGTAGCTGCCATTCTGATGCTTGCGCGCCGACGCGTGCAAGAAGCGCTCGACCGCAGCCGCACGCTGCCTTTCGCCTGTGCCGCCGTCGGTTTGCTGGGCAGCGGCCTGCTGGCAGCTTCGCCGCTGTTCGCAGGATCGTCGAGCATCGCGGTGGGCGTCGGCATGGTGCTGACGGCGCTTTCCACCGCTTCGCTGCTCATAGCCTGGGGGTCGCGCATGGCCTCGTTCGACACGCGCTCGACGGCGCTTTGCGTAACCGGGTCGTATCTGGCGTTCAGCGCGCTGTGGCTTGCGTGCGCATTGGCGAATATCGAAACGACCGCTTTGCTGGTCATCGCTCCCCTGATCAGCGGCGGGTGTCTGGGGCTGCTCGCCCCTGCCGCGCCTCGCGCGTGGGTGTTCGACCCAAGCGCGCTGAAGGAACTGCCGTACGGGTTCGTCGCGCCGTGCCTCATCTTCGTGTACTTCGGCATCATCTGCGTGAAAGCGCTCACCGCCATGCAGATAGGCATCAGCGTGGGTGCGTTGTCGAACCTGCATCTCGTGGTTACGGCAGCTGCAGGACTGGTCATCTGCATGGCCGTCCTCGCGCTGTTCCGCGCGAAAGGCTATGCGCAGAGCACGCTCGTGCTGGTGTTCGCGCTGCTGGTGCTGTGCTATATGGCATCGCTTCTGGCCGTGATGCTGGGGCTCGATTCCGACTATCAATCGTTTCTCGGCAAACGCGCGCTGGTCGGCTCCGAACACGTAATAGAAGCGCTGCTGTTCATCATGCTGGCTTGCACCGCTCATGAGAAGCGCCTTTCACCCGTGCTTGGTTTCGGCCTGTTCGCGACGCTGGTGGTGGCCGTTCCGCAGTTCATCGCCTCCGATCTCATGTACCAGACCGGCCTGCTCGGCGCGCTGTCGCACCTCGACCTCGTGGTTCCGCTGGTGGCCGTGGCCTCGTTCGCCATCGCCGCCGTGGCCATCGGGCTGCTCGTGCGCGTGTCCACCCGCGCCGCGCAAGCGCCGGCGATGCCCGCGGGAAACTGGCAAGAAGAGCTGTGCCGTACCGCACTGGGCAGCCTGGATCTCTCGCCGCGCGAGTTCGATGTCGCCGTGCTGGCGTATCGCGGCTATTCGGCAAAAAAGATCGCGAGCACCCTGTACGTTTCGGAGTCCACCGTGAAAACGCACACCTCGCACGTGTACCGCAAGGTGGGCATTCATTCGAAGCAAGAGCTGATCGCGTTCATCGACGCCTTCCGCACCGAAGGTTAACGGCCAATCCCTAATAGCCGATCTACCAGCTGTTTTGTCCGTTTCGTACGAGGCGGACACACCGCTTGCACGTCGCGCTCCCCCGAAAAATAACCGTTTCGTATGAAGACGCCGGAGTATCGCGACGCCTAGGATTCGTGCTGTCGAATCCGACGGCTACCGCAATCCCCCTCCCCGCGTAGCCGTCGGCCGTTCGACGTCAAGACGACCGAGAGGGAAAGAGGGATCATGAACACCACTGCACCACTCAGCGGATCCGAAACCGGCGGCCTGTCGCGACGCGCGTTCCTGCGCGCATCCGGCTTGGCGATGGGAGGCATCGCCGCGGCCGGAGCGCTAGCGGCCTGCTCGCCGCAGGAAAACGACGGCGCCAAAACAGCCAGCGCCGACGAGGCGAAGGAGGCGTCCGCGCGGTTGACCGAGGAGCTTCCCATCCCCGAAGCGAAAGCTCCCAGCACCACGTCCTACGATTGCGACGTGCTAGTCATCGGCGGCGGATTCGCAGGATTGAACGCAGCTATGGCAGCCAAGGGCGAAGGCGCGAACGTCGTGCTGGTGGACAAGGGGCGTCCGGGTTATTCGGGACTGTCGCCGTGGCCCAGCTCGCATCGCTGGTTCGACCCCGACATGGGCGACGACGCCGAGGCGTTCAAGAGCTGCATGCTGTCCGGCACCGAGTACGTCGGCAACGCCGACTGGTACCAGGCGTGGATCGACGACTCGAAAGATGCGTACGAGCGCCTGAGCAGCTGGGGCATCCTCGACCAGTACACGCGCGCCGTGGACACGCCCGACTATTTCGAGAACCTCGATTACGTGGGGTATCGCGAAGCGAACATCGAGCACGACCGCCACAAGAAGTTCATGCAGACGCTTGAAGACAACGACATCCCCGTGGCCGACTACACCATGATCACCGACGTGGTGAAGGACGGCGATCGCGTGGTGGGCGCCGTGGGCTTCCACGTGCCCAGCGGCACCGTGATCACGTTCAATGCGAAAGCGGTGGTCATGTGCATGGGCGGCGGCTGCTACAAGCCGACGGGCTACCCCGTGGGCGACGACACGTTCGACGGCGAGTTCATCGGCTACAACCTGGGGCTGCCCATCGCCGGCAAGGAGTACGACGACTTCCATATGACCACGTCGTTCGCACCGGGCAACGCGTTCATCAACAACTCGTGGGACTGGCTGGAGAACATCTGGCTGTGCGGCGGCGACGTGACCGCCGAGAACGCCGCAAGCTACGCGGCCGGCAAGGCGAAGGCCATGGTGCTGGATCGTTTGACGAAGGCCACCACCGGTATCGCCAACGACGACGGCACGAACATCGAGGACCAGTCCACCGCCGACGTCACGCGCCGCGGCGGCACGGCCAGCGGAAACGCGAACGACCCGCGCCAGGGCAAGATGATGAGCCCCAAGCCGAAGGGCGACATCTACGGAGCAGCCGTGGGCATGTGCGCGCACCTCAGCTCGGGCGTGTTCTGCGGCCTGGACGACCTCGAAGGCGCAACGGGCGTCGACGGCCTGTACGTGGCCGGCGACGGCATGAACGCCTCGGCGGTCACGGGCGCCATGTACCCCTGCGGCGTCGGCTTCACGTCCAACTTCACCAGCATCCAGGGCGATCGCGCCGGCAAAGCCGCAGCCGCGTACGCCGGCAAAGCCGAAAGCGCCTCCATCCCCGCCGACAAGGCCGGCGAGCTGACCGAGGCCATCAACGCCCCGCTGGGCCGCGAGCAGGGATTCAGCCCGAACTGGGCGCGCGACCAGCTGCAAGCCATCATGGCGCCGTACTGGATCAATGCCACCAAAACCGAGGCCACGCTTTCGGGCGCGCTCGACCAGGTGCTGTACATGCGCGACAACGTGGTGCCGAAGCTCATGGCCACGAACTCCCACGAACTGCGCCTGTGCCACGAAATGGAGCACAAAGTGCTGTCTGCCGAGATGAAGCTGCGCGCAGGCCTCGAGCGCAAAGAGAGCCGCGGGTTCCACTACCGCTCGGACTACCCGTTCCGCGACGACGATTTCCTGTGCTACATCACGCTGCAGAAGGGCGACGACGGCTCGATGCAGGTGGGGCGCGTCGAGGTCAAAGACGAATGGAAGGGCGACACGACGCTGGATTACGCGAAGCGCTACACCTACCGCTTCCCCGGCGAAGCCGAAGCCAAGGGGCTGCCCGCCGAGGAGAAGTCGGGCGGCTGGGGCAAGTAGGCCAACGCGATCCTGCAAAATCCGCCCTGCCAGCGCGCGGGCTTGAGAGAGAAGAGGTGCAACCATGAGTGTACAGCGATACGACCTGAACGCCTGCATCGGATGCGAAAGCTGCATGACCGTCTGCCCGATGGACGTGTTCCGGTTCGACTACGACCAGATGAAATCCGTGATGGCCTATCCCGAGAACTGCCAGAGCTGCGGCCAGTGCTACGTGAACTGCCAAGGGCGCTCGCTCGTCATCGGCGACAGCATGTTCGGCTACGCCATCACGTCCTACCGCGCCACCACCACGGCCACCCACGCCGACGTGGAAGCCGCCATCAAGGCGCAGCCCCAGAAATCCGCCGAGGAGGCAGCAGCGGCTGCCGAAGAGAAGAAGGCCTCGTAACTGCGCCTCCCGCCCCGAATCGCATGGAACTTGCGATGCGGGGCGGGGATTCCTTCGGGATACCGAAATGCCGCTGTCGGACCCTCTTCGGAATTGCCGAACCGTTCGACTTTTACCGCGCAGGGCCGTTTCGCCGCGCACGCCTGCCCGAGGCGCCCTGATCTCGCGGCAGCCTGGCAACGGGTCGCTCGAAGGCGGCCCGTCGGCGGCAAGCCAGCGGCGGGTCAATTCGTGCTTGGCAGAGATCGCACGCTATGCACGATTCTTCGCCATCGTCATTTCTCGCGACCTGGACTTTTCTTTTCCGTCCTCGAAAACGACCGCCTAAAATCGTGCATAACGCGCGATCTCTGCCAAGCCGCGCCACCCTCGCGTTCCCCACCGAGTCGATGCGGGCGCAAGTTCGCCAAACTTCTGCAGCTCCCCGCCCGAACGGCGGCGGGTCAGCCTCGGGCCAATCGCAAGCCGTTCCGGCGCGCTTCGAGGACCGCTCGCGCGAAAAGACCCCACATCAGGCCTTCGTGGATCTATGCTGTCGCCACAGCAAAACCGATCGGCACGAAAGGAACCGCCATGAAGACGCTTGAGGAAATGTTCCCGGATCAGAATGTCGACGCGAAGTTCGAGCTGGCCTTGATGGAGGCGCTCCTGAACGAGCGACTCGAAGAATTCCTGAAAGACCACAACTGCAGCGCGGCGCCGGAAGACGTGAAGGAGCTGGTGACTCGCGACATAGTGACCCTCTTCGATGCCTTGACGGTCGACGACTCCCAGAGCTAAGCGCGCCGAAGCACGACGCCCGCAACAGCAAGCACTCCCAAGAAGCCCGCATTGCCGACGTCCAAGAATACGCCCGCGCTCGCGTGGTGGAGTAAAAGCGCGCAAGACATTCGCGGTATACTGACCGCATTGTTTCGCGCTCGCCTCAAGGAGGAAGCCCATGACGCGCCCGACCGCCCCGCACGCCCACCTCATCACCCGCCGATCGTTCTGCACGCTGTCCGCCGTGGCGCTGGCCTCGCTCGCGCTTCCCGCCCGCCGCGCGTTCGGCGATGAAGCGGCAACCGCCGCCACTGCGACGCAGCCCGGCGCCATCGTCATCGTGCACACGAACGACGTGCACTGCGCCGTGGACGACAACCTGGGATACGCGAAGCTCGTCAACTACGCAAAAACCATGCGCTCGACCTACGGCGCGGACAACGTGACGCTTGTGGACGCGGGCGATGCCGTGCAGGGCAAGGCCATGGGCACGCTGACGAACGGCGAGTACCTCATCGATGTCATGAACGAGTGCGGCTACGACTTCGCCATACCCGGAAACCACGAGTTCGACTACGGGATGACCCAGTTCAACACGCTAGTCGCCCGCGCGAACGCGAAGTATCTGTCCTGCAACTTCACCGACCTGCGCACGGGCAACCTCATGTTCGACGCATACGCCATGCGCGAATACGACACCGCGGTCGGGAAAAGGAAGGTGGCGTACTTGGGCATCTGCACGCCCGAATCGCTGACGAAGTCCTCCCCCGCCCACTTCCAGGAAGACGGAATCTACCGTTACGGCTTCTGCGAGGACGACTCCGGCACAAAGCTGTACGATGCCGTGCAAAGCGCCGTCGACCAAGCGCGCGCCGACGGAGCCGACTACGTGGTGGCGCTGGCGCATCTGGGCCAAGATGGTGTGACCCCGCGCTGGACCAGCACGGCCGTGGCGGCGAACACGAGCGGCATCGACGTGATCATCGACGGCCATTCGCACGAGCTGTACGTTCAGACCCCGCTCAACAAGAACGGCCAACCGGTGCTGGTCACGCAGACGGGCACCCAGCTGGTAGGCATCGGCCAGGTGGTCATCGATCCCGCGAACGGCACCATCGCAGCCTACGCTTCGAATGACACCGAAACCGTCACCGCATCTACGACAAAGGGCACCGCCAGCATCGTCAAGGCCTGGGACGGCATCGATGCCGACACGGCCGCCTTCATCGCCGGGCTGCAAGCGGATCTTGCGAAGATCACCGAGCGCGTCATCGGACGCTCGGACGTGCGTCTGGTCGCCCTCGAGGACGACGACTACACGTGGGCCGTGCGCGCGCACGAGACGAACCTCGGCGACTTCGTGGCCGACGCGTACCTGGCGCTGGCCTGGCACGGCGGGGTCATGGCCGACATCGGCTTCGTCAACGGCGGCGGCATCCGCGCGAACATCGAGCCGGGCGACGTGACGTACGGCGACCTCATCAACGTGCAGCCCTACAACAACCAGCTGTGCTACGTGGACACCCTCGGCCAGAACATCCTCGACGCGCTGGAGGCGGGCGTTGCGAACCTTCCGAATCCCAGCGGAGGCCTGCAGCACGTGTCGGGGCTCGCATACACCGTGCGCACGGACATTCCGTCGTCGGTGCAGATGCCGGGTGGGAAATTCGGCGGCGTGACGGGCGAGTACCGCGTCCGCGACGTGCTGGTGAACGGCGAGCCCCTCGACGTGAACCGGCGCTACAAGCTGGTGTCGCACACGTTTTTGCTGGTGGAGGGCGGCGACGGCCTCACCATGTTCATGAACGACGAAGCCGTGCTGCTGGATTTGGACAACAAGGCGCTCATCGAGTACATCCAGTACGATTTGAAGGGAACGATCGGCGGCGAATACGCCGATCCGGACGGCCAAGGGCGCATCGTGATCAAGAACGGCCCCGATCCCGAGCCCGAGCCGCTGCCTACGCCCGAGCCAGCCGACGAGCCCGCCCCGGGCTCCGGCGGCAAGCCGCTCGCCAGCACGGGCGACCCCTTGGGAACTGCAGTCGTCGGAGCCGCCGCGGTCGCCGCAGCCGCGGGAGCCGTCGCCGTAAGCGCGCGACGCTAAGCGTTTCCTTCCAGGCCACGCAGGAAAGATTGGGCGCAAATCCGCAGCCATGACAATTTCGGACGGGTTTTCGAGCGATCTTTCTTGCGGAATCAGAAGAGTCTCGAACATAAGCCCAGGTCGCTGCTTCTCATAGGCCAGAACAACCCGGGTTCGCCATGGCGAACTTTGCCCCCTGGCTCCCCATTTGCGCCCAGCCCTAAGGCCGAAGCGCCCCCGCAGGCAGCCGCCTCCTGCCGCAGGGGGTGATTAACGCGAAGCATCCGCGCCCCGCACAGCAAAACGAGGGGCGCTCGCCAAACACGAGCGCCCCTCAGCTAACTTACGCCATCAGACTCCGCGGCGCACGGGCTTCCCGAGCCGCACGAAGGCGCGGCTCCAAGGCAGCCAACAGTACGAGCCGCCCCGGCGGCTGACAAGCCGCCGGAGCTGAATTACGCCATCAGCTTCGTGACGGCGTTCGCATACGCTACCGGATCCTCGATGGGCAGGCCCTCAACCAGCAGCGCCTGGTTGTACAGCAGCTCGGCGTACAGCTTCACCTTGTCGGCGTCGCCGGCTTCCTGCGCGGCGCGCAGCACGTCGAACACCGCGTGCTTCGCGTTCACTTCCAGCACGCGCTCAGACTTGATGCCCTCGCCGCCGTCGGGCATCTGCGCCATGATGCGCTCCATCTCCAGCGACACCGGACCAGCCGCGGTGATGCAGGCGGGCGCATCGGTCAGGCGCGACGACACCGCCACCTTCGTCACCGAGTCGCCCAGCGCGTCCTTCATAGCGGCGAACAGGGCCTCGTTGTCCTTCGTCGTCTCTTCGGCTTCCTTCTTCTCCTCTTCGGAGGCCAAATCGAGGTCGCCCGACGCCACGTTCTTCAGCTCGAACGGCTCCGGCGCATCCTCGCCGTCGGCCGCGGGCGCACCGTACGTCATCATCGACTGGAAGCAGAACTCGTCCACGTCCTTCGTGCACAGCAGCACGTCGTAGCCCTTCCCCAGCACCGTCTTCACGATGGGCATCTTGGCCAGGCGCTCGACGCTCTCGCCGGCGGCGTAGTAGATGGCCTTCTGGTCGGCCGGCGCGGCTTCCAGGTACTCGTCCAGCGTGACCAGCTTCTCCTGCTTGGCCGAGTAGAACAGTAGCAGGTCGGCCAGCTGATCCTTCAGCATGCCGTAGCTGTTGTAGATTCCGAACTCCAGGCCGCGGCCGAAGTTCTCGAAGAACTTCTCGTACTCCTCGCGATCGTTGTCGCGCATCTTCTTCAGCTCGGACGTGATCTTCTTCTCGATCTTCTTCGCGATGGCGCGCAGCTGACTGTTGTGCTGCAGCGTCTCGCGGCTGATGTTCAGCTGCAGGTCCTGGCTGTCCACCACGCCGCGCACGAAGTTGAAGTGGTCGGGCAGCAGCTCCTCGCACTTCTCCATGATCAGCACGTTGGAGCTGTACAGCGCCAGGCCCTTCTTGAAGTCCTTGCTGTACAGGTCGTACGGAGCGCGGCCGGGGATGAACAGCAACGCGTCGTAGCTGAGCGCGCCCTCGGCGTGGATGCTGAACGTGCGCGCCGGGTCGGTGAAGTCGTGGAAGTCGGTCTTGTAGAACTCGTTGTACTCCTCGTCGGTGACCTCGGACTTGCTGCGCTTCCAGATGGGAATCATCGAGTTGATGGTCTCCACCTCGGTGTAATCCTCGTACTCGGGTTTGTAGTCGTCGCCGGCGTCCTCGGGCTTGGGCAGCTCGCGCGTCTTCGACACTTCCATCTGCACGGGGTAGCGCACGTAGTTGCTGTAGCGCTTGATGAGGTTCCGCAAGCCGAACTCGCTGAGGAACGTGTCGTAGTTGTCGTCGTCGGTGTTGTCCTTCAGCGTGAGGATGACGTCGGTGCCGTGGCCCTCGCGCTGGGCCTCCTCGATGGTGTAGCCCTCCACGCCGTCGCTTTCCCAGGCCCAGGCCTCGTCGCTGCCGTACGCCTTCGACACGACGCGCACCTTCGACGCCACCATGAACGCGGAGTAGAAGCCCACGCCGAACTGGCCGATGATGTCCACGTCGTCGCCCTGGGCGTCGGCGTTGTCGGCCTTGAACTCCATGCTGTCGGAGTGCGCGATGGTGCCCAGATTGCGGTCGAGCTCGTCCTTCGTCATGCCCAGGCCGCTGTCCGACACGGTGACGGTGCGCGCGTCCTTGTCGAACGCCACGCGGATGCCCAGCTCGTCCTTGCTCAGCTGGATGTCCTTGTCGGTGAGGCTGCGGAAGTACAGCTTGTCCACCGCGTCCGACGCGTTCGAGATGAGCTCGCGCAGGAAGATCTCGCGGTTCGTGTAGATGGAGTTGATCATGAGGTCGAGCAGCTTCTTGCTCTCGGTTTTGAACTTGCGCATAGTTGGCGTCGCTCTCCTTTTCGTACCTGCCGGTCTGCCCGTTTAGCAGTCTCGGACTTCGAGTGCTAAACGGGATTTTAGTACGACGCGGTACGATGTCAAGCGGAACGCACCCCGATTGCAGAACACGCGCACAGGCGACCGGCAACGCGCCGCCGGATGCCGCACGCGGCAGCGGCCGACATGCACGGGTGCCGGATGCCGTACGCGGCAGC
>NZ_GL622580.1:644726-695754 GCF_000185625.1 Eggerthella sp. 1_3_56FAA | reverse complement strand
GGCCGAGCACGCGACCCCGGCCGCCGCGCGCGGGCCGACGCGCGCACCCCCGGCTCCCGTTCTACAGCAGATCGTCCTCGGCGTGGCAGAGATCGCACGCTAGGGATCTCAGCCAGCCGGCAGCCTGCAGCACGGCGGAGCCGGCCAGAGCCCTGCAGCACCCCGCGAAGCCGGACGTCTCCCCTACACTCCCTGCAGGCAGGTGTCCATCGCGTAGCGCAGCACGTCGGAGCGGTTGACGGTGCCCACGATCGCGCCGTCGCGCACCACTGGCACCTTCTTCAAACGGCGCGTGGCCAGCAGGTTGCACACCTCTTCCAGCGACGATCCGGCCTCGATTGCCACCAGCTTGTCGGTGGCAATCGCGCTCACCGGAAGCTCGATGAGCTCGCGCAGGCGCTCGTCGAACGTCTGGCTGTTGGCAGCTTCTACCAGCGAATACGATCCCGTGATCAGCGGATGCTTGTCGGCGAGGTAGCGCATCACATCGCCGTCGGACACGAAGCCCGCCGGATGCCCCTGCTCGTCCACCAGCGGCAACCCGCCGACCCTCAAATCCACGAACGCGCGCATCGCCTCGCGCACCGGCGTGGCGGCCGGCAGCGTGTAGGGGTCGGCCTCCATGATGGACGCCAGCACCGACTGCACCGGAGACTGCGCCGCGCGTTCCACGGCCTGCACGGCCGCACGCTTCCGCGCCGCGCGAGCATACGCCAGCGACAAAGCGAACCCAACGACGCCGATGGCCGCGGCCACCACCATCGCAAGCGCGAACCCGTCCGCGGTCGCCTGCGCCGCAGAAGCGCCCCCGGCCGCAGCGCCCGCTTGCCCCGACGACATGATGCCGATATACAACGATGGCCCGATGCATGCAGCGATCTGCACGAACGTGGTCATGAGCGCCACGCCGAACGGGTTCTGCTGAGGCGGCAGCGCCCGCAGGCCTGCCGTCTGCGAGGGCGAGAAGATGAAGCCCACCGCCACGTACATCACCAGCATGGCCGCGAACACCGCCGGCACGGACAGCTGCGGCGCAACCGCCACCAACGCGATGAAGCCGATGGCAATGCCGCCGAAGCCCAGAGGCAGCAAAGGCCATTCGCCTCGTTTGTCCATGATGCGGCCACCCAGCAGCGTGGCGCCCGCGTTCGCCAGCACGGGAACGAGGATCACCAGACCAGCGGCGAAGGCGGTCATGCCCGCCGCGCCTTCGAAGTACAGCGGCAACAGCACGCTCATCGAGAACATGCTCATCATCGCGATGGTCACCAGAATGAGCGCCGGCCAGAACGCGCGATTCTTCATCGGCGCCAAATCGATGAGCGGATGCGCGCATCGCAGCTGGCGCACCACGAACACTGCAACCATGGCCGCCGCCAGCACGAGGGCGGCAGCAGCCAGAACACCGTCGGTGGTCAGCTGCGTCAAACCGAACGACAACACGGTCAGCGCCACGGCGGAAAGGAGCACCGACAGCACGTCGAGATGCGCTTCGTGCGTTTCGAGGTTCTTCATGTAGAAGAAGCCGAGCACGGCCAGCACCGCCATCGCCACGATGGGCACGACGAAAATGCTGTGCCATCCGAACGCCGTCACCAGCGCGCCGCACACCACCGGGGCGAACGCGGGGCCGAACGTGATCATGCAGCCGCCGACGGACAGGTACGTGCCCAGCTTGTTCTTCGGCGTGACCACGAGGATGGTGTTCATCATAAGCGGGATGAAGATGCCCGTGCCCACCGCCTGCACGAGGCGCGCGACCAGCAGCAGCTCGAAGCTGGGAGCGACGAGCCCCATCGCGGAGCCGACGATGCTCAAGCCGGCCGCGCCGAAGAACAGCGTGCGCACATGGAAGCGCCGATAGAGAAACGCCATGCACGTGACCACGACGGTGGCCACGATCATATAGCCGGTGACCAGCCACTGAGCCGTCACGGAGTCGACGCCGTACTCCGCCATGATGGACACGAGCGCCATGTTGACGAGGTTCTCGTTGAACCCCGCAATGAACGCGCTGCCGTACAAGACGGACAGCAGCAGCACAAGAGGTTTCCCTTGCATAAAGGAATCGTCCTTTCGTCTTCGGTTGTCTTGATTGGCCCCATCGAACCTACCAGCGCAGAAGGCGCCTTTCGGGGAAACGAGACACGCCGGGCGCGCTGGAGCGCGCCGTGGCATCTTCGATTCTAGCGAATCTCAAGCATTCTCGTAAGTGTTGTTTTCATGATCGCGCAAGCAAGCGAGCCGAAGCGGCTGCAGACAAAGAGCCGGCAGCACCCGTCACTCGGCCAGCTCGCAGCGAACGCTCTTCATCCCAGACCAGTATCGCGAGCAGGAGCGCTTGCCGCCCATCTTGACCGAGAACAACGCCGAATCCGCTTTCTGATACAGGTCGTCGAACGAGAAGCCCTCCTGCGGAACCAGCACGTAACCGGCCGACGCTGAGAACAGGAACGTTCGACCGTCCTCAACGCGTTCGACCTCCATGGCACGCAGCGCAGAGGCGATCCTATCCTCCAGCGCTCCCTCGTCCACGTCCTCGCACCACACCAGGAACTCGTCCCCACCCATACGGCAGACGACGTCGCCAGGGAACGACTCCTTCAGAGCCTCGGCCACATGCACGATAACCTGATCGCCGTACGCGTGCCCGAACACGTCGTTGGCCAGCTTGAAGGAGTCCAGATCCAACATGATCAGCGCACACGAAGCATCGCCCAGCTCGCCCGCCTCGACCGCGCGTAGGCGCTCCTCTATCTTCGGGATGGCCGCCTGGCGGTTATGCAACCCGGTCAACGCATCGGTCTTCGCCATCTTGAGCAGCTGGAAGCTCTGTTCTCGCAGCTGCCGCAACGCCTCGGAGTTCGCTTTGTTCTGCAAGGATTCGTTTCTGCGATCGGTCATGTCAAGGTAGTATCCCACCGCGCGGACGGGTCGATCCCGCTCATCGCGCACCGTCTCGCACGCGACCTCTATCCACACAGGCGCCCCGTCCTCGAACGTGAACGGAATCTCGAACACCGAGCGCTGTCGATCGCGAGCAGTGCGCACGCCCCGAAACGAGTCCCTGAACGCCTGCTGGTAGTCGGGCGGCACGAAGCGGAACCGCATAGTCTCGGGGTCGAACCCGTCCACGACCAGCATGTCGTCCTCGAAGCGGCTCAGACCTGCGAATATACGCTCCATAAGCTCGCTGCGCGAGAGCACCAAGCGATTGCTGTTGATGTCCCAGTCCCAGCTTTGGACGCCGGCTTGATCCAGAACCCCCTCCAGCTTTCGCTTGGTGAGCCACAGCTCCTGTTGCTGGTTCTTCATGGTAGTCACATCGGTGACCAGGCACAACGCTATACGTTCAGAGGACTCGAGGCCCACGCGGCGTGCCTCGACGTGCATCCAGACGTTCTCGTGCCCGGGAAAGCGCGGTCGATCCACAATCGCCAAGCTCTCGCCTCGATCGATCTTGTCGACGATCTCGTCGACCAGGCGCCCGCCCCCGTCTCCGCTCGGAAGGTACAGCTGGCCGCGAATGATATCCTCGTACTGCTCGGGCGAGAGCCCGTACTTCTTCGACGCACCGCACGCCACCACGTTCACGCGGACGTCCTCTTTGTCGGACCATGACAGCAGCACGATGTCGCTCGAGGTGTGCTCGATCAGCATGCTCATCATGTCGCGCAGTTCCACGGTTTCCGTCACGTCCACTACGACGCCCTGCAGAAACGAGGTGTCATCGTATTCCAAGAAACGGCTCTGGTCGATCACCCAGCGCCAGCCGTCCTTGGCTCTCATGCGGTACTCCAACGGATCCGACCCCGCAGTGCCCTCCCTGAGCGCGGTCACGCCTTTGGCCACGCTGTCGCGGTCGTCGGGGTGCACCATGAGCATGTACTTGTCGTCGAACAGCTCCTTTATCTCTTCGCGCGTGTAGCCGAACATGTCCAGAAAGCGGTCGCTCATGTACAGGAAATCGCACCCGGGAGCGTCGAGGCAGCGATGATAGCCGCCGGGCATATCTTCATTCAGGAATGCAAGCTCTTCGTTTTGGCTGATCAACAATTTGTTTCGCTCGGCAAGCTGCTGTTGCACCGCCATGACTTCGGTGATGTCGGTGCAAGCGCTCACGATGGCAAGCCTGCCGTCTTCCGCTTCGACCACCCGGCCTTTGTCGAGCGTCCAGAACCACGTCCCGTCCTTGCGAGCCATGCGGTACGTGGTAGTGTACTCGAGCCCCACGTAGTACTCGGGCCCGATGTCGAGCGCAACCGAGGCCAGATCGTCCGGATGTATGGTGTTGCCCACGCGCCAATCGATGCCCGCAGCCAGTTCCTCGTACGTGTCGTAACCCAGAAGCTCCACCATAGCAGCGTTGGCGAAGTACAGCGGGAACTCCGGCTCGCAGTATCCTCCGATCATTCCCCCAGGCGAAAGCTCTGCAGAAAGCGCCAGGGCGGTTCGCCGGTTCTCTTCCCCCAATGCTACGAGCAGCGGATCGCGCGGGGAAGCATCCGTGGCAGCCGATAACGCTCGACGAGAGGACTCCAGCTGACGCGCCTGCTGCCGCTCGCGAGTCACGTCCCTCAGCGAACCCAGATACAGGTAGTGGCCTTCGTGCTCGCGCAGGAACAGCAGATGGACGAGCAGGTGAGCGGTCGACCCGTCCGGGCGCATACGACGCACTACGACGACCGCGCCATTCGGGACGTTCTCGCGAGCTTGCTCGAACGCTTCCATGACCTCGTCCCAATCCGACTCGAACGCTCGACGCGCGAACGTGGAACGCAGCTCGTGCAGGTCAACGGCGTTAACCCCGTTCAGCTGACAGTACTGCTCGTTGGCGCTCAGAAGCTCCACTTCGCCGTCGTACAGATCGTACAGCACCAAGGGACCCAGGATATCGTCGAGCATGGCATCGCTAAGCACCCTGCTCTCTATCAGGTCGCGAATACGGAACCTCTCGATGGAGTCCGCATGGATGCCGCGGAAATCAACCTTCGTCCGATTCGCAATCAAAGGCTCGAACTCCGCCTTCGGCATGGGCTTGTAGAAAAAGTATCCTTGCCCGTACAGGCACCCCATCTTCACCAGCAATTGCCGTTGGGATTCGGTTTCCACCCCCTCCGCGATCACGCGGATGTCCAGCAAGTTCGCCATACCGATGATGGCTTCCAGAATGCTACGGGCTTTGCGGCTTTGCGCGTCTATCGCGTCCAGCAGCTTCATGTCCAGTTTCAAGACGTCGACCGTTCACGTCCTTCAGCATGCCAAGCGACGAATACCCGCTGCCAAAATCGTCCATATGAACGGAGATGCCCAGGTCATGGAAACCCTCGACGATGTCCACGATCAGCTCGCAATCCTCGACGTACGCGCTTTCGGTGATTTCGACGGCGAGCAGACGAGGGGGGATATCATACTTTTCGAGCAATCCCTCGAACGTGCCCAAAACATCGAGCGCATACAAGTCGCGGCGCGACACGTTCACGGAAATGGGCACGGGCGCCTGGCCGGCGTCCATCCACGCGCGCAGAGCGCGGAACACTTCCTCCCAAATATGCAGATCGAGCGCGGTTATCAGCCCATTTCGCTCCAGCATGGGGATAAACTGGATCGGCGGGATGAGCCCGCGCTCAGGGTGCATCCAGCGAACCAGAGCCTCGAGGCCCACGATCTTGCCCGTGTCGAGGTTGCATTTCGGCTGAGCGTAGAACGTGATCTCGCCCTTCTCCAAAGCCTGCTGCACTTCGAGCAAAAGCGAATGGTCGTCCTTGATCTCTCTGAGCATACCATCGTCGTACCATCGGAAACGCTGAGCGTAATTCCCCTTGACCGAGGCCAAAGCCAGCAACGCGCGATCGTACATGATGCCGACGGGCAGGGACCGATCGTCAATGCGGAACAGCCCGAACGCGGGAAGAAAGCCCATGCCTTTGCCGTGATGAAGCGCGCTTTGGGTAATGCGGGCTCGCAGAGTCTCGATCATGCCCTCGTCGCAAGGCAGCAGCATGCAGAAGTCGTCGCCGCTCAGATAGCCTGAAACGCCGCCGCTCTCGACTGCAGCCTCGCCGAGCAGCCTCCCCACCTCTTCCGGAAACAAATCTCCGGCCTCTTCGCCGTACCATTCGTTGAACAGCTTGAAATGTTCGATGTCAACGGCCATCAGGCAATACGAGCGCTCCGGATATGCTTGGATCGCAGTGGAGACCGCCGAGAAAAACGCTTCGCGCGTATACAGGCCCGTCAGGGCATCGAACGGCTTCGGATCGGCCGCGCCCAAATCAGGCCGATCGATGACACGGCTCAGGAAAATGTGGCACGCGCCCGAGCCAGGCCAGTCTATGTCGCTCACCTCTGTCTCTATCCAGCTCCGGATGCGCTGGTTGTAGACCCGGCCCTTGCTGGCATGGTCAAGCATCAGCGGGCAATCCGGGCAAGAGGCGGGCTCGCCGCGCAAGGCCTGATAGCAAAGCATGCCCGTTTTCAAATGGGGAAACGCAACCTCCATCTTCTTGTTGAAGTAGACGACGCGGCATTCGCTGTCTATCACGTAGGCAAGGGTTTCGACTTCACCGAACATCGCCTCCATGAGCATACCACTTTCATCCGGGAAGATCGCACGGGCAAGCACCGACGACAATTCCTAGCCGTTAGGGAAAAGTAACTTCAATTGTACGACAAGTTTACGTATAGATAACAGTTTCGTCAGAGAATATCTCAACGAACGACTGCGCCATCAGACAACGCGTCCTACAGCCGCGCACCCGTCCTCGCGAACGCCTCGTCGGTCAGCGTCGACCCTTCCACGCCGCACACCGCTCCGGCCACGCGGTTCGCCAACGCCAGCGCGTCTTCCCATGAGTGTCCAGCCGCGCGCGCCGCGGTCAGCGCGCCCAGATGCGCATCGCCCGCGCCGACGGTGTCCACCACATCCACAAGCCCGGCAGAAACCACCGCATGCCGCCCATCGACGAACAGATGCGCGCCGTCCTTGCCCGCCGTGATCACCACCGCGTTGCCGCACTTCTCGGCGATGGCGGCGCCCGCCTCTTCAACCGTGGCGCGCCCGGTATACGCAAGCGCCTCTTGGTCGTTCAGATGCCATACCGGATGCAACGCGTTGATGCGGGCCGTCTTCTGCGCGCCTACGCCGCAGACGCGCGGGCCGGGCGCATAATACAGCTCTATAGAGGGATGATCCTCGAAGAACGAGATGATGGCGTCGCCGCCCGGCCCTTCCACCTCGTAGCCGCTCGCGAACCCGCAACCGAAGCGCGCGGCCTCGACACGGTCGAACCATGCGCGCACGAAATGACGCTCGATGCCCGGCAGCGTGACCATCGTGCGCTCGCCGCCCGGCTCCACGAAGCACATGCAGCCGCCGCTGTCGCGATCATCGAACCGCGGCGCCTCGAGCCCGCGCTCGCGCAGCTCGCGTTCCACGAACCCGGCGAAGATGCCGCACCCCACCGGCGCAAACAGCTCGTACGGAGCACCCAGCTGCCGCAGCACGTTCGCCGCGTTGAACGCGCAACCGCCCACGACGGCGCGCGACTCCTCCACCACGATCCCCTCGCCCGATCGGGGCAGGCGCGCAACCTGGCACAGCATGTCCACCATGATGGCTCCGACGGCCAGCACGGCCTTTCCTTCGCCCATCGTCATCTCCTTCTCATTCGGCTTGCGCACCATCATCGCCCGAAAAACACGGAAATCGAAGCTGAGGCGTGTTTTTCGGGCGATGATGCGTTGCGGGGAACGAAAACGCGAACGGCCGCGGCAAATACGCCGCGGCCGTCCCTTCAATCAACGAATGCGTCCTTACACTTCCAGGTTCTTGAACGCCTCGGGCACTTCCTTGTATCCCTTGGATTTCACCGCGCCGATGATCAGGCCGATGACCAGCCAGGTGACGCCCACGGCATACGTGGCCCACTCGAAGCCGGTGAACACGTAGCCCAAAATGGCTATGCCGATGAACGGGCAGATGAGGTACATCAGGATGTCCTTGAACGACGCGCGCTTCTTCTCCTTCACGAAGAAGAACCAGAACACGGCGAAGTTCAGCAGGATGAACGACGACAGGGCGCCGAAGTTCACGAAGCCCGCCAGCGTGCCCATGTAGTCCTGCAGCGGAAGCGCCAGGCACAGCGTGATCGCGCCCAAGAAGATGGAGGCGAACCACGGCGTCTGGAACTTCGGATGCACCTTGCCGAACACGCGCGGGATCACGCCGTCGCGGCCCATGCTGTACAGCAGGCGCGAGGATGCCATCTGCGCGTTGATGATGTTGGCGATGCCCACCGCGACGATGTTGACCAGCAACATGATCTTGTAGAACACCGGCCCGCCCACCAGGTAGACGGAATCGAAGAAGCCCATGTCGGGATCGGTGGCCGCCCAATCGGGCTGCACGATGGCGGCGATGTAGGTCTGCGCCACGAACACGACGATGATGATGGACAGTGCGATGATGATGCCCTTGCCGATGTTCTTCTCGGGCTCGTGCGTTTCCTCGGCCAGCGTGGACATGCCGTCGAAGCCCAGGAACGAAAGCGCCGCGATGGAGATGCCCGCCGCCACGAAGTGCGCGTCCACCTGACCCGGTTGGTAGATCGGGTCGAGGACGAAGCCGCCCGCGCCGCCGCCGCCCAACACGAAGTTGGTGCCAAGAGCGATGAACGCGACCACGGCCACAATCTCGACGATGAAGATGACCCAGTCAACGCCGCGGCTCATCTGAATGCCGCGAATGTTGACGAACGTGTTGAACGCGATGAACGCCACAGCCCACAGCCATGCCGGGCTGCCCGGCACCAGCGCCACGCCCCAGTTCATCACCATGACGATGAGCAAGGAGGGAACCAGCACGTAGTCGAGCAGGATCAGCCAGCCCGCCATGAAGCCCACGTGCGGGTTGATGCCGCGCTGCACGTAGGAGTACACCGAACCCGCAATGGGGAACCGCTTGCTCATGCGCATGTAGCTCATAGCCGTGAACAGAATGGCCACGAAGCCGATGATGTACACCAGCGGCGTCATGCCGTGGCTGTTCTGCTGGATGGTGCCGAAAATGGACTGCGGCGCGATAATCACCATGAACAGGACGCCGTACAATACCACGTCCCATAGTCCCATACCTCTTCGCAGTTCCTGCTTGTAGCCGAACTGCTCGATGTTCTCTCCGGACGCCTTCGCCGGAGAACCGTCTTGCTGAGCCATCGTGTGTCCCCTTGTTCGAACCTATACCGTCTGCATCGCTATGCTGCTTTATCGCAGCAAAGCGATCTAGCGATATTATCGCGCGTCGAGGACGAGAGCGCCATCATTAGTTCGAGGAGGGCAACACTTTTTCCCGACCTTTCCGGTTCGGCAAAACAAAAAGCCGACAACGACGGCCGAAGCCGCGTCGCCGGCCCTTTACGGCAAGCCCTTAGCCTTCGTACGATTCTTTGAGAGCCTTGAACGCGGGCATGCTGCGCTCGATGACCTCGCGCGAGACGCAGTAGCTCACGCGCACCCAGCCGCCGACGCCGAAGCTGTCGGATGGAACCAGCAGCAGCTCATGAGCCTTCGCGCGATCGCTGAACGCCTGCGCGTCGTCCTCGAGCGCGCGCACCCACAGGTAGAACGCGCCCTGCGGTTCCACGAACTCGTATCCCAACTCGCCGAGGCCCGTCGTCAGCAGCTCGCGGTTGGCCGCGTAGGCCGCCACGTCGGAAGGCTCATCGATGCAGCGCGCGATAACGCGCTGGAACAGCACCGGTGCGCAGATGAAGCCCAGCGCGCGGCCCGCGCCGGCCACCGCCGTGGACACTTCGCGCGCGTCGTCCATCAGGTCGGACACGTACAGATACCCGATGCGCTCGCCCGGCAGCGACAGCGACTTCGAGTACGAGTAGCACACGATGGTGCGCGGCCACACGCACGGCACGTAGGGAACCTCGGCGCCGTACGTGATCTCGCGGTACGGCTCGTCGCTGATAACGTACAGCTTGCGGCCGAGCTCTTCTTCCTTGCGCGCAAGCAGCGCGGCGAACGCCTCCAGGTTCTCGCGCGAGCACACGGCGCCCACCGGGTTGTTCGGCGAGTTGAGGATGATGGCGGCCGTCTTCGGTCCGATGGCCTGCGCAAGCGCGTCGATATCCAGCTGGAAGTCGGGCACATGCGCCGGCACCTCCACGCACGCGCATCCCGCCGTGCCGATCCACACCTTGTACTCGGGAAAGAACGGGGCGATGATGATGACCTCGTCGCCAGGCTCGGTGACGGCCGAGATGGAGATGGCCAAGCCTGCGGCGGCACCTGCCGTGAGGTACACCTGCTCGGGCTGGGCGGGCACGTCGTAGCGACGGCGAATATGGTCAGCCACGGCCTGGCGCACGCGCGGATCGCCCGCTGCCGGCGTGTAGCCGTGCAAGGCGCTGGGCTCCTCGTCCATGAGCTCGAGCACCGCCTGCTTCACGGCATCGGGCGCGGGAACGCTAGGGTTGCCGATGCTGAAGTCGAACACGTTCTCGGCGCCGATTTCCGCCTTGCGCACCATGCCGTACGCGAACAACTCGCGAATCGCGCTCGGCTCGGCTCCCAAGCCGTACATTCTCTCGTTCACCATATGCACCACGTCCTCGTCTTGTCGCCCGGCTCCGCCGTTGATTTCGATGAGGAACAGGGTAGCACAACCGCTCGCGCTCGTGGATCGCCCGCAGGGAAACGGCAATTGATGACGATTTGGTGACATATCCCCTTCGGAAAAAGAAACCTCGGATAATGAACAACGTTCATATTTGACCATACGGACCAGGGAGGATCCTTATGAAGAAACTGATCAACACCGCACTCGTATACCTTATCGCCGGGGCGGCGGCAGGCGTATTCTTCCGCGAGTTCACGAACTTCGCGCAGTTCACCGGGCAGACCACACTGGGACTTATGCACCCGCACCTGCTGGTGCTCGGGTTCGCGGTATTCCTGATCGCCACGCTGTTCGCTTTGCAGGACGACTTCACCGGCGACAAGCTGTTCAAGCCATTCTACATCGTGTACAACGTTGGCCTGGTCGTCACCGTGTGCATGATGCTGGTGCGCGGCGTCGTGGAAGTCACCGGAGCACCGCTTGCGATGCCCGACGCCGCCATCTCGGGCATCGCCGGCATCGGCCACATCCTCATCGGCGTGGGCCTCGTGCTGCTCACCGTGATGTTCAAGCGCGTGGTGAACCGCAAGCTGGCAACGCGCGCCTAAGGGCGCGCCTCCGCGACCGCCCCCCGCGAAGCCCTCCGACCAGATGTTGGAGGGCTTCGTCGTTTTGGCGCCAAGCAAGGACGCCGCGCTTTCGCAGGATCGCAGCCGACCGGCGCACGTTCCGGAAACCGGCAGCGCGCCGAAGCCGCACGCCCGATCCGCGGGCACGCGCGGGAAATGCCGCCCGGCAGCGCGTCGAAGCCGCGTCGCTTCTCAGCCGGCCTCTTCCAGCTTGCGCATAAGTTCGGCGCGGTTGTGGACATCGCACTTCTCGTAAATATGGCGCACATGGGTTTTCACCGTTGCCGGCGAGATGACGAACTTCTCCTGGATGTACTTCGAGCCGTGCCCCGTCACCCACAGAGCGAACACCTCCTTCTCGCGCGGCGATAGCTGATACGCTTTCGCCAGCGCTTCGATGCGCGCCCCAACGTCCGCGGCGACAGGAACAAGGCTCGCATCCGCCGGCTCAACCGCAGAGCCCGCAGCCCCCGAGCCAGACGAAACCGACTCGTCGGCATGCGAACGCCCGTCCCCACCGGAAAGTCGCTCCAACTCGGCCGGCGTCGGGCTCTCAAATGCGAACGTGGTATCGCGGTCGGCGAACGCGAAACCCGTCGACGCCACCAACACGAACACGGCCACAACCGCGAACAACGCCATATCGTCGATCAATGCAAACGCAGCCACCTCGCCAGCCACTATTCCCACATGCACGGCCAAACGGCCCACCGCGAACACCAGCAGCGCCGCAAAATGAGTCGTGCGCGCGATTTCGACCAAAAGCGCCCAGGTGAGCACCTCGAACAGCACCGAGCTGAGCGACGCCATGAAGAACACCATCGTCACGTTGTCGTGACCCACCAGCGCGATCAACACGAACGCCAACGCCCACACCGACATGGCGATACGGTACAGCACGCCAAGGTTGAGGCTCGTGCGTGACACCAGAGCGCCATACACGAAGAACACGAACGCCGCCAACGCGATGGTGCCCGCCATGAGCGCGGGATCCGAGAACACGCTCGGCGCAACCGAGCCGAAATACACCCGCAGCCCGCCATACGAGAACAACGCCGCGATCAGCCCTACCAGCACGCGCCACGACAGCGCCGTGCGCACGAGGTCGCGTATCTCGCTCCGCGCGCGGCGGCGCGCTTCGGCATCCGGCGCGCATTCGGCCCGCCAATCGCGCAAGCTCACCATCGCAGCAACCGCCGCGGCCAAGGGCAGCAGCGACACCGCAACCGGCGCCATCGTCGACCCAAGCAGCATGATCGCCCCGTACAGCAAGGCGGCGCCCAGAAACGTCATGGACGTGAACAGCACGGCGCGCCGGGCGTCGAGGTCACGATAGATTACACCCCAAGCCAAGACGATAGGCGTGCAAGCGAATCCCGTGGCAAACGCGCCTGCGCCCATCGCCGCAGGCAAAGCGGAGAACAAGGGGAGTGCGTACAGGCAGGTTCCGGCAAGCGCCGTCACGCCGCATGCCAGCAGCACGATTCGAACGCGCTTGGCCGCCCACCCCATCACCGAGCGCCAGCTCAACGCACATACCGCAAACATCACCATAGCGGTAGCCGACGACATAATGTGCACTATCGAGATTGCCCGTCCGTCCCCTCCCACTATATCCAGCGAATTGAACGACAAGAACACCCAGGCCCAGTAGAAGCTTAGACCGGCGTAGCGCGAAGTGAATTCGCGGCTTGTCGACGAGAACGCAGCCTTCACCGATCCTCCTCCCTCCGGACGATCGCTCGCCCCTCGCACGCCCCTGAAAACTTCCGTCATTGTACCGGACTTTTTCACCCGGAGCGCGAACGCACGCCAGCATCAACCCTTTGGGACGATATCAACCCACCTCCTTCGGAATCAACCCTTTGGGTCGGCGGCAAACCACGCGCTGCGACGTATCGTCATGCCAGCGTCACATGAGGGATGACGCGAGAACACTTCGAACAGGGAGGACGACATGACCATGTCACGCAATGAACGAGGGCTGTCCCGCCGCGCGTTTCTAGGCTTGGGCGCCACAGCCGCCATGGCCGCCGGAGCCGCAGGGCTGGCCGGCTGCTCGCCGCAAGCCAGCAGCGACGCGGCAAGCGCAGGCGCATCGGACGCCAGCGCCGCATCCGGCTCCACCGCCGCCGGCGGACCGAGCTTCTTGACCGCTCCGAGCCCCATTGCCGACAGCGACATCAAAGAGACCGTCGAAGCCGACATCGTCATCGTGGGCGCCGGACTCTCCGGCATCAGCGCGGCTCGCGCAGCCGTGGAAAGCGGCGCGAAGAACATCGTCGTCGTGGAGAAGGCCACCACGTGGCAGTACCGCTCGAACCAGGTGGGCTGCATCGGCGGCAAAATCCAAGAGGACCTGGGCATCCACATCGACAAGAACGCCGCAGTCGGCCAGATCATGAAAGAGTGCGGCTACCGCCCCAACCAGCGCATCCTGAACCTGTGGGCCGACAACTCCGGCGAGGCGTTCGATTGGTTCCTGGCCGCCAGCGAGGGTCAGTACGTGGTGGAGGCGGAATCCGACACCTACGACGGCAAGTCCATGAGCGTCCGCAAAATGCACTGGCCGCATCCCGCCGAGGCCAACATCGCCGACGATTTCTACCCCATCTTCGACGACTGCCAGATCTGCCTGCCCGACAACGGCCCCTACATCCAGAACATGGTGGACATTTGCGAAAAGGCCGGCGTGCAGTTCCTGTACTCCACGTTCGCCCGCCAGCTGGTGCGTCCGGACAACGCAGGACGCGTGGAAGGCGTCATCGTCGAAGACGAGAACGGCGATTACAAGAAGATCACCGCCAGCAAGGCCGTGCTTCTGGCTACGGGCGACTACGCCTCGAACGCCGAAATGATGAGCTACTACGTGCCGTGGTCCGACCGCTTCATGAGCATTTTCCCGAACGTCGACGCCAAGGGCGAGAAGACGAACACGGGCGACGGCCAGCAGATGGGCATGTGGATCGGCGCGAAGATGGAGGACGGTCCGCACGCTCCCATGACGCACCACCTGGGCGGACCTCTGGGCATGGATGCGTTCTTGCTGGTGGACATCAACGGCGAGCGCTTCATGAACGAGGACGTGGGAGGCCAGCCGTTCCAGAACCAGCTTTCGCGCCTGCCGAAGAAGACGGCCTGGCAGATCTTCGACAGCAAGTGGAAAGACCAGATCAAGTACATGGACACCGGCCACGGCAACGTGAACTGGTACGTGGAGTCGGGCGCCGACGTGCCCAACGGCTCGTACGGCAAAAACGCCTACATCTCCGACGAGGATAACGAAGACGGCAACACGCCGGGCTTCCTGAGCTACTTCGAGGGCGAGAAGGCCTTGGGCGTGACGGCGAACTCCATCGCCGAGCTGGCCAAGCTCATGGAAGTCGACGAAGCCGCGCTCACCGCCACCATCGAGCGCTATAACGAGCTGGCGGCCGCCGGCAACGACGAGGACTTCGGCAAGCGCGCCGACCGTCTGTTCCCCGTAGAGGAAGGTCCGTTCTACGCCTACCCGCTCACCGACACGGTGATCCTCGTGAACATGGGCGGCCTGCAAACCGACGTGGACTTCAACGTGATGGACACCGAGGACGAGGTCATCGAGGGCCTGTACGCTGTGGGCAACGCCCAAGGCGGCCGCTTCCTCGTCGACTACCCCCTGCCGGCTCCCGGCATCAGCCATGGCATGGCGCTGACGCACGGCATGCTGGTCGGCCGCATCCTGGCGCAGCTGTAAACCGAACAACCCCGTCCACACTCGCCGACCTCCCCTCCCCCTTGGCGAGCTGGAAAACGAGAACCGCCCGACCGGCTCCAACCGATCGGGCGGTTCCCTCTTCTCGCAGGAAACGGGAACGGGGCATCAACCCCGCCCCTCTGTATCGCGATCCGGATCGCAGCCGACTGCGCACGATCCGGAAACCGGCGGCCGTCGAAGCCGCGTCCCCCGATCCGCGAGCGCGCGCGGGAGCCGCCGTCCGACAGCGCGCCGACCCGCCACCCCTAGCACGGAATCACGGTTATGAACGATTCTTGCATCGGACCGACACAGCCGACCAGGCCTTTCGCAGGCTTTCGAAAGATTTCCGCGTCGAAAAATCGTTCACAACCGTGATTCCATGCTGCGGAGCCTCCGACCCGCGGGCGCGTGGGTCGCGCCCCGCCCGGCAGCGCACATTCCCAATCCGTGGGCGCGAATCGGCTCCCATGACAATCCTGCGAGCGGTTTTCAGCAGGAAGGAGCACGCGAGATTTTCGCCACCTGGGGTTATGTATTCGGACGCACCGCCGCGCGCCCGCCGGACCGCGCGAAATTTGTCACAGGAGCCGTTTTTCGCCCACTTCCGCCAGAGCACCCCAGCCGGGGCACCCCGACGCCCCGCCCAACCGCCCCCGCTTACACACCGACCGGTAGATTTCGGTAGATTTTGGACGATTTTCGGTAGATCGCCGGTAGATTTCGGACGATTGTCGGACGATTGCCGGACGATTTCGGACCAGCGCGGCGCTACGTGTTGCCGCAGTAGCGCCGCGCAAGACCAAGGCCGCTCGGGGAGGGAGGCGAGCGGCCTTGGGCGGTACGGTACAGGAGGCCTCGCGCAGCGCAGCCGCGCGAGGGTGCCGGGCGGCAACGCCGCCCGGCACCCTGCGGCGCGCGCGATGCGCGCCGCAGGGCTTCGCGCTACTTGCCTTCTGCCGCCTTGCGACCGGCCAGGCGACCGAACGACATGGCCATCGAGTGGCTGGCGCCGGCCACCGTCACGGGATAGTCCACCAGGAAGCGGCCGCCCATGGTGTTCCCCGCCACGAACAGGCCGGGCACCGGGTTCTTCTCGGCATCGAGCGCGCGGCAGTCGACGTCGCAGTCGATGCCGCCGATCAGCACCAACATGCCCGAGTCGCCGAACGGCACCGCGTAGTACGGCGGGTTCTCGATGGGGAACAGGCGCGTGGACACCTTGGAGAAGTCCGCGTCCTTGCCCGCGTGCGCCAGCTCGTTGTAGCGCTCCACCGTCTCCACCAGCGCGTCAGCCGGGATGTTCACGGCCTTCGCCAACTCCTCGATGGAATCGGCCGGGATGATGGAGCCCTGCTCGATCTCGCCCTGGAAGTACGTGTCGGAGGCGTAGCCCGCAGCGAAGTGGTTGATGGCGTGCTCGTACTCGGCTTCCTGCTCGGGCGGGATGTAGTGCGTCACGCCGCCGAAGCACTGGGGCATCGCCGACAGCTGCTCTTTCCACTTGCTGTCGAAGATCTGGTACGACACGCCGCCCTTCTGACGCTTGATGGCGTTCTGCAGCTCCTGCGCTCCCACGTCCTCGTTGGCGAAGCGCTTGCCGTCCTGGTTCACCATGAGGAACGGGTCGATGCCGACGGAGTTCGTTCCCAGGCTGTGCGTCATCGGGGCATAGGGGCCGTCCTCCATGACCGCGCCGGCCCACATGGCCATCTTGTGGCCGTCGCCCGTGTTCACCGGCTTTCCGCTCTTGTCCATGGTGCTGAAGAAGCAGCCGTACTTTGTGGCCTGGGGCGCGTAGTACGTCAGCATCTCGGTGTCGCTGGACATGTCGCCGCACGACAGCACGACACCCTTCTTCGCGTTGACGCGCACGATGTTGCCGTCTTCGTCGGACGCGTACACGCCCACCACCTTGTCGCCTTCCTTGATGAGCTGCTCGCCCTTCAGGTTGAAACGCGCCTCGGCGCCGGCCTTCTGCGCGGCCTCCAGCGTGCCGTGCATGGCCCAGCCGTGATCGGGCAGCAGGTGCACCATGCCGGGGAAGCACGGGTAGTTCTCCTCGCGCCAATTGTAGTTCTCGTTCACCGGGAAGCGCTCAGGGAACACGTAGGGCTTCTCGGGGTCGGTGGGCACGTCGTGGTCGCTGGTCAGCAGCTCGTGCTCGGCAGTGCCGATGTACCAGTCCAAGTCCGGGCCGGAGTTCGCGATCCAATAGTTCAGCAGCTGCGCATTGGGGCGGTTGCCCATGACCTTCATCAGCTCGTTGACCACTTCCTGCGTCTCAGGCTGCTCGATGCCCAGCTGCTTGTGGATCTCGCTGCCGAACGTGCCGAACTCGCCCGAGCGGTAGCCCACGTCGGAACCTTTATCGAAGCCGAACGTCTTCGCGCCCGACTCCGCGGCTTCGCGCAGCGCGCACACGCCCGCCAGGCCGAGGCCCACCACGCACACATCGACGTCGACGGTTTCGGTTACCTTCGACTCGTCGACGGGCGCCGGCGGGTTCATGAACGACGGCACGAACTCGGTGGGGTTGCCGCCCGTCGCTGCGCCGCCCGAACCTGCCGCGCCGCCCTCGGCCGCGCCTGCGTCTGCGCCCGCATCGCTTTTCGCAGCCGGCGCGCATCCCGCGAGGCCGGCCGCCCCGGCCACCGCAGCTGTCGCGCCCAAGCCGAGAAACGTGCGACGGGTGAGTTTCTGCTCTCTCATAATGATCCCCTTCCCTCTTCCTTTGACGAAATGGACGACCGCCGAAAGGCCGCCAACCACGCCTCCAGCATACGAAGCGGCAGGCAAACGGGCATCACCCAGAGCCGCCAAGACCCGGTTTTCTGTCACCCGAAACGGCCAAAATGAGCAGCGCGGCGCTTCGCGACGGGTATCATGTAGGGCAGGGCGCGGCATCCGCACGGGAAGCGGATGGCTCGGGGCATGGAGGGGAGATCGAACATGGCTACGCGCGCAGCATGCTACGCAGGATATGCGTTTCTCCTGCTTGCCAATATCCTCAGCTACCATGCGACCACCGCGTTCGCCAGCGTGCCCTCATTCGACGACGGCACATACATGCCGGTGCTCGGCGCTACGCACGCAGCAGCGTTCGTAGCCGTCGCCCTGCGGTACCGCAACGTCGCGCACGAGCCCCTTGGCTCGAAGGCGGCCGGTTTCGCCGCCGTAGCGCTGTGCATAGGATTCGCGCTGGTGCCGGGATCATGCAGCGCAGGCGTGCAGCCCGGGTTCGTGGCGGGCACGGTGCTCATCGGCGTCGGCCAGGCGGTGCTCAGCTTGCTGTGGCTGTCGGCGCTGCCGATGTTTTCCTACCGCACCAGCTACCTGTTCCTGCTGGGCAGCCATGCGGCCGCCACCGCGCTGTGCGCGATCGTGCTGCAATACCCGCAGGAATGGTACATCCCCATCACCCTGGCATCGCTGCTGGCGGCATGCGCCTGCGCCACCCGGCTGCGCGTCGCACGGCCCATCGAGCGCACCTTCTCCAGCCAGATAGCCGACGTCGCGCCGCTTGTGGGCAAAGGCGTGCTCGCCGTAGGATTGTTCGCCCTGCTCAGCGGGTTCGTCACCAGCCTATCGGGGCAACCCGACATCGATCCCGATCTCATGCAGTACCTCGTGCTGGGGATTTCCGCCTGCGTGCTGGTCATCATGTCGGTGCCCGCGCTGCTGTTTCGCCAGCCGTTCAAGCTGGAAGGCAGCTACCGCGTGGCGCTGCCGCTTTCCGCGCTGGGCCTGCTGGTGCTGCCAGGGCTGACGGAAGCCGTCCCTCCCGCTATTGCCGGCACACTGGCCACCACGGGCTACATGATGTGCGGCATCGTGCTGGCCTGCACCATCGCCGAAGTGGGAAAGGCTGCGCGCATACCCGTCATGCCGCTGTACGCTGCAAGCGACACGGTTTCGCTGCTGTGCCTGCTGGCGGGAACGGAAGCGGGTGCGCTGACCCGCGTGTACCTTCCGGGGACGAACGCCGGGTTCGCCCTCATCGGGTTGGGAACGCTGTACCTGGTCATGCTGGGTGCTTCCTGGCTCCTTGGCCGCGAGCGCATCCCGCGCCGCAGCGATCCGCAGCCTTCACCGCCGCCCGAGCAAGACGCGCGACCGTCCGGCGGCGCCGCCTCGGAACCCGCCGACGCAACCCGGCTTGCCTCCGCGCCGATCCAGATCGTCGCCGCGCCCGAACCCGATCTCGTCGCCGCCGCCTACGGGCTGAGCGATCTGGAAACCACCGTCTTCAAACAGCTTCTAGAGGGTCGCACCATCGCGCGCATCGCGCAGGATCTCTACCTCTCGCCGAGCGCCGTGAAATACCATACGCAGAAGATCTACCGAGCCTTCGACGTGCATACCCGTGCGGAACTGGCGGCCTTCATGCGCCAGCCTCGCTTGGCCGACGTCGCGCCCGCGCACTCCACGGACGCATTGTCGCCCGAAAACCGCGCTTTTGCACCCGAAACCGAGGCTTTCGGGCGACAATGCGCCGTCGGAGACGACCAACCGGCATCAGCGCCCCTCGCGGTCACCCGCGCGAACCCGTGCGAGCGCTTAGCCCTCCAACACGGCCTGACCGACCGCGAGCGTCAAACGCTCGAGCTGCTGGCCCTCGGGGAAACGGTGGCCGCCATCGCGCGCGCTCTCGACGTCTCGGAGAACACCGTGAAGACGTATACGAAGCGCGTGTACCGAAAGCTCGACGTCCACTCCAAGCAGGACATCATCGACCTGTGCCGCGAGGGGTAGCCGACAGCGCACGATGCCCGTCGTCAAGCCCTACCCCCCCTCGGCGGGCTGAAACGAGAATCGCCCGACCGGCTCCAACCGATCGAGCGATTCGCTTCTTCTCGCAGAAAACGGAGCGAGCCATCGGCCCCGTTCACCTGTCTCATTCTGCCTCGTTCCCTACTGCTTCACCACCAGCACGTCGCAGCGGAGGTTGCGGATGAGGAACGTGGACACGCTGCCCACGAACACGTACTTGATGTTCGACAGCCCGCGCTCGCCGCACACCACGAGGTTCGGCTCGAACGGCTCGATCAGCTCGTGCTCCAGCGTGTCGGCGATGCGCCCCGCATGCACAGACACCTCCACGGAAGGAATGTCCGGGTTCTGGCGCGCCGCAGCCAACACGTCGGCCAGGTCGGCTTCGATGCGCTTTTTGCCCTCGGCGCACAGCGCTTCGAAATCGACGCCCGAAGCCTCGTAGGGAACCGAATCGATCACGTGGCCGAACATGAGCTTCGCGTGGTTGTCCGCAGCGAGCGTCACCGCGCGCTGCGCGACCGCTTCCTGCGTCGACGCGCCGTCGAGCGCGGCGAAGATACGAGCGTATTCCTGCGCCATGGTCGTTCCTTTCCCTCGATTGCATCTGGGGTCATTGTACCCCAAGCAGCACCTCCGCGCGCCGCCGAACGCTACGACGTAACCAGCAAGATGACGCCGACGCACAACAACAGCACGTACGTGAGCTTGAGGAACCTTTCCTGGCTGATCTTCTTCTGCAGCTTGCTGCCCAGAAACGTGGCCAGCACGGCCAACGGCACGCAGAACACGATGATCTGGACGACGTCGCCCGTGAAGTGCCCCTGCTGAAACGCGATGCCTGCGTAAATAAGGTTGAGCACGGTCCACACGGCGGAAAGCGTGATGCGGAACTGCTGCTGATCGCGCAGCTTCTGCACCGCGTAGATGACCAGCAGCGCGCCGCCCGACACGAACATGCCTTGGATCAGGCCGGCCAGAGCGAGAATGATCCACAGCGCCCATTCCGGCATGAACTTCTGCTGGGGCACCGCCAGGTTCTTGATACCGATGATCACAATGATCACGCCGTAGATCTTCAACAGGATATGCAGGGGCACCAGGGTATCCAGCCAAATGCCCAGCACCATGAACACGATCATCACGCCCAGGATCTTGCCAAGCTCGCGCCAATTCACGCTCTTGATGTTGAGCGCCGTCAGCAAGCCGCAGGCGAAAAAGCCCATCGCGTTGAGGATGGACACCGTAGATTCCAGGCCCAGCAGCGTCGTGCCCACCGGCATGGCGAAGATGTTCCCTGCGAATCCCGTGATGGCCTGGACCGTGTATGCGAAAAAGAACGCGGCCAGGAAAAGCGCTTTTTCCATATATGCTACAATCCTTATCTATGTGACCAGCCTACAAGTGTAGCACGGGGCGCACATCATAAGACGACGCACACGCCAGAGGA
Source organism: Eggerthella sp. 1_3_56FAA (assembly GCF_000185625.1). Lineage (NCBI taxonomy): Bacteria > Bacillati > Actinomycetota > Coriobacteriia > Eggerthellales > Eggerthellaceae > Eggerthella > Eggerthella sp. 1_3_56FAA. The sequence continues at coordinate 674,536 of NZ_GL622580.1, read as the reverse complement.
CGGAATTGCATGGCGGGATTCACCATCACCATCGCAGGAGACTCGGCGCTCAACTTGGAATTCGCCCATGCGATATCCGCGGAGACGAGCGCCAAGATCCGCATGGCCGCAGACAACCTTACCGCAGATCCCATTCGGGGCATCACCGAGCTGGTGCCCACGTTCTGCTCGCTTATGGTGTATTACAACCCCCTGGTCATCACGTTCGACGAGCTGTCCACGAAGCTGCGCTCCAAGCTGCGCGACGTGGGCGAGGCCGACCTCAGCATCCGCAAGATCGTGCCCATCCCCGTGTGCTACGGGGGCGAGTTCGGCCCCGACCTGGCGAACGTGGCGCAACTGGCAGGCCTTTCCGAAGACGAAGTGATCGCCATCCACACCGAGCGCGACTACCTCATCGACATGCTGGGCTTCCTTCCCGGCTTCGCCTACCTGGGCGGCCTCGACGAGCGCCTGCACACGCCGCGCCTGGCCGTGCCGCGCACGCGCATCGAGCCGGGCAGCGTCGGGATAGGCGGCGCGCAGACGGGCATCTACCCGCTGGCCTCCCCCGGCGGCTGGCAGATCATCGGGCGCACGCCGCTCAAACCCTACGATCCCGATCGTGAGGAACCCATCCTGTACGCAGCGGGCGAGTACCTGCGCTTCGTGCCCATCACGCCCGACGAGTACACCGCCATCGAAGCGCAGCTGGCCGCGGGCACGTATTCGTACGGCATCTTCGTGGAAGGCGAGTAGCATGGGTCTGGTCGTCAAAAAACCCGGTGTGATCACCACCATCCAGGACGTGGGGCGCTTCGGCTATCAGGGCAGCGGCTTCTCCACGAACGGCGTGATGGATCATCGCGCGTTCGCCATCGCGAACCTCCTGGTGGAGAACGACCCCGGCGCACCCGTGCTGGAATTCGCGCTGGCGGGACCCACGGTGCGCTTCACCACGAACACCTGCTTCGCCATCACGGGCGGCGACTTCGCGCCGACGCTGGACGGCGAACCCGTGCCCATGTACGCGGCCGTCATGGTGCGGCGCGGCTCCATCCTGCGCTTCAAGGCGTCGCGCACCGGCTGCTACGGTTACTTGGCCATCGCGGGCAACAGCGTGCGCGTGCCCGAAGTGATGGGCAGTCGCTCGACGAACCTCAAGTGCGAGTTCGGCGGATGGAAGGGTCGCACGCTCATCGTCGGCGACTACCTGCCGTTTTCCACGAAGAGCGTGGACTTCCTGCCCAACCTAGGGTCGCACCGCATCGACGGCGACAACGAGTTCTACGGCTTCGACCGCGACGAAATCACCGTGCGCGTGGTGCCCGGGCCTCAGCAGGACATGTTCACCGACAAAGGCCTGGCTACGTTCTACGGGCAGGCGTACACCACCACCACGAAATGCGACCGCATGGGGTACCGCCTGGACGGACCGGAAATCGAGACGAAGCACGGGTCCGACATCATCTCCGACGGCGTGGCGTTCGGCGCCGTGCAGGTACCGTCGCACGGACGGCCCATCATCATGCTGGCCGACCGGCAAACTACCGGCGGTTACGCGAAAATCGGCACCATCGCCAGCGTGGACATCCCGAAGCTGGTGCAACGTCCGCCGGGCGGCAAGATCCGCTTCGAGTCCATCGGCGTGCAGGAGGCCCAAGCGCTGCTGCGCGAAGAGGCGCACCTGTTCGAAATGCTGGCGTTGAAAGTGAGGCGGCCCAGCGCCGACGGCATATCGCCCCGGCGCACGGCGCGGCGCCTGACCCCCATCCTGGAGGAACAGGCACGCAAGTCGCAGGCCGACATGTTGTGGATCGACCGAGCCGATCGCTCCCAGCGCGTCGGCAACCGCAACGCCCTGGGAACCGTCCCGCCAAAGAAACAACCGCCCGACGCAACCGACACCACCGAACGCGCAACGACGTAGACGAAGAAGAAGTAGGTAGGGGTTCGCCGAAGCCGGCCGTCACAGAACCCCGTCACAAACGTAGGAGAACCGCCATGGATACGAAAGCCATCGAAGAACTGATCGCCATCATGGACAAGGCCGAGCTCACGGCCTTGCGCGTGGATGACGGCGAAACGACAATCGAATTGGAGCGCAACCACGGCCCGCTCTCGTCTACCGCGCTGCCGCTCATGGCCGATCGCGTGAGCGCGCTGCTGGCCGGCAAGACCGAAAGCCACGAAGCGGCCGCCGTCGAGGACGCCGACGAAAGCTCCATCCTCGTGCGCAGCCCCATGGTGGGCATGTTCTACATCTCGCCCAGCCCCGACGAAGATCCCTTCGTGAAGGTGGGCCAGGAAGTGCTGTCCGGCCAGACGCTGGCCATCGTCGAGGCCATGAAGATGATGAACGAGATCACCACGCCCGCCCCCGGCATCGTCGTGGAGGTGCTGGCAGCCAACGGCACGCAGGTCGAATACGACCAGCCGCTGTTCCGCGTGGCCACCGCCGCCGGCGAAACGCACTAGGGCGGCGCGCGCCATGTTCGACAAGATACTCATCGCCAACCGCGGCGAGATCGCCGTCCGCATCATCCGCGCCTGCCGCGCCATGGACATCAAGACGGTGGCCGTGTACTCCACGGCCGACAAGCATTCGCTGCACGTGTACCTGGCCGACGAGAGCGTGTGCATCGGCCCGCCCGCCGCGCGCGACTCGTACCTGAACATCGCCGCCATCCTGTCCGCCGCGAAGGGCACCGGCGCGCAGGCCATCCATCCCGGCTACGGCTTCCTGTCGGAGAACTCGACGTTCGCGAAGCTGTGCCGCGAGAACGACATCGTGTTCATCGGCCCCGCGCCCGAGGTCCTGGACCGCATGGGCAACAAGAGCCAGGCCCGCAAGACCATGATGGAGGCGGGCGTGCCCGTGGTTCCCGGCACGAAGGAGCCCGTGCACCATCCGGAGGAAGCGCTGGCGATGGCACGCGAGATCGGCTGGCCCATCATGATCAAGGCGTCGTCGGGCGGTGGCGGCAAGGGCATGCGCATCAGCCACGACGAGCACGACTTCTCCGAGCAGTTCTCCATCGCTCAGCGCGAGAGCGTGGGCGCGTTCGGCGACAACACCATGTACCTGGAGCGCTGCGTGCTGAGCCCGCGCCACGTGGAGGTGCAGATCATCGCCGATACGTACGGCACCGTGGTGGCCCTGGGCGAGCGCGATTGCTCGGTGCAGCGCAACCACCAGAAGATGATCGAGGAAAGCCCCTCGCCCGTGATGACGGAGCGCGTGCGCGACGAGATGCTGGAAGCCGCCGTGCGCGCGGCGCAGGCCGTGGGCTACACGTCGGCGGGCACCATCGAGTTTCTGCTGGACGATAAGCTGAACTACTACTTCATGGAGATGAACACGCGCATCCAGGTGGAACACCCCGTCACCGAGATGGTCACGGGCACCGACCTCGTGGAAGAGATGATCCGCGTGGCGGCGGGCGACCCGCTGACGTTCACGCAGGACGACATCACGTACCGCGGCCACGCCATCGAATGCCGCGTGAACGCCGAGCAGCCCGAGCGCGGGTTCCTGCCGTCGCCCGGCACCATCTCGCAGATGCACCTGCCCGGCGGCAACGGCGTGCGCGTGGACACGGCGGCGTACGACGGCTACGAGATCACGCCGTATTACGACTCCATGATCGCCAAGGTGATCGTGCATGGACGCGACCGCACCGAGGCTATCGCGAAGATGCGCACCGCGCTGGAGGAGATGGTGGTGGTGGGCGTGAAGACGAACCTGGACTTCCAGTACGCCATCATGGAGAACGAGACGTTCGCCGCCGGCCACGCCGACACCAGCTTCATCGAGCGCTTCATGAAGGGCGAAGTGTAGGGGTTTCTGGCGGGGTTCTGTCGGGCAACGTTCAGTCGCTCAAACAGTCCTGCTCGCACGAAACGCCCACTGGGCGTTTCGGCTCGTGCGGAACTCGCTTGGTGAACGCCGCCCGACAGAACCCCTTCGCACGTCTTACGTCGCCCTTCATGGACCGGCGGGGGGCTTGCGGGCGGCGAGGGCGGCATCGGACGTAGGCTCGAAAAGCCCTTTTTGTGCGGGTTGCGAGGTTCGCCGTTTTGAGAGAGAAAGGGATGGGCTACCTGGTTGTCATCCTGAGCGGAGGCCGAGCCCCGCAGGTTGTCATCCTGAGCGGAGCGCCGGCAGGCGCGGAGTCGAAGGATCCCGTGCGGCGCCAGCAAAAGACGCCGCCGTCCTCAACCCCTCGAACCTGCGATCGGCCACCCGGTTCGGGAACAGAAAAACATCGGCCCACCCCGCCTTGGCAGAGATCGCACGCTATGCACGATTTTTTCGGGTAACCAGCACGTCATCTCGGAGAAATCGCTGGTCGGCTTCTGCGATTCGCGCGCAAAATCGTGCATAGCGTGCGATCTCTGCCAAGGCACGGAACACGTGACTCGGAAACAACATGGCGGTCATAAAGACGCTGCTCGAAAGCGACTTCCGAAGTGCCATAATAAGAACAACACCGAGGAAAGGGGTTCTCTTATGATGGATGCTCAAGTTCCCGTCAAGCCCGAGGGCGTGGCTGACGACGTTTGGGCGCAGATGCTTTCCGCTTCTCCGGTTGAGGCGCGGCATCTCATTCGCTCGGGGGAGTTCACGGCGCCGACGAGCGGGCTGTGTCCCGGGTATGCGCAGGCGAACCTCATCGTGCTGCCGAAGGAGCAAGCCTACGACTTCCTGCTGTTCGCGCAGCGCAACCCCAAGCCGTGCCCGCTGCTGGAAGTGACCGAGGTGGGCGCGCGCGAGGCCACCATCTGCGCGAACGACTGCGACATTGCCACCGACTTCCCGCGCTACCGCATCTACGAGCACGGCAAGCTGGTGGCCGAGGTGGAGAACGTCGAGGACTACTGGCGCGACGACCTCGTGTCGTTCGTCATCGGCTGCTCGTTCTCGTTCGAGTCCGAGCTCATCGAGGCCGGCATCGAGATCCGCCACAACACCATGGGCTGCAACGTGCCCATGTACCTGACGGGCGTGCCGTGCACGCCGGCGGGCTCCATGAGCGGCAACATGGTGATGTCGATGCGCCCCATCCCCTACGACCAGGTGGTGAAGGCGGTGCAGATCTCCGGCGCCATCCCGAAGGTGCACGGCGCGCCCATCCATATCGGAAACCCGGATGCCATCGGCGTGCGAGACATCATGCATCCCGAGTTCGGCGACCCCGTGGAAATCCGCGACGGCGAAGTGCCCGTGTTTTGGGCCTGCGGCGTCACGCCCCAGTCCATCGTCATGAACAGCAAGCCGCCCTTCGCCATCACCCACGCCCCCGGCTGCATGCTGATCACCGACACCAAGAACATCAACCTGAAAGAATAGGCTCGTTCGAACAACGCACTTGAACCATGCTCGAACAAAACGGGGACTTCGAATGAGGTTCCCGTTTTGTTATACTGCACGAACGGAGAACCAGTGCAGGCGCCGATCCTCAGATGGACGGCCCATAGATGACAGCGTGCCCCCGCTGCCCGTACCACGCCTGCAAGATCCAGCAAGATCTTCTCATCCCCGGGAATCGAAGAGGAGACTTGCCATGCCTTACGAAGAAATCGCATCCTACGAGTCCGTTTTCAATGACATCAAACTTGTATTGGAGCAGGGGCGCCGACACGCGGTAGCGCACGTGAACCATGAAATGCTGGTTACCTACTGGAACATCGGCCGCGTCATCGTGGAGCACGAGCAGACAAACCCCAATCGTGCGGAGTACGGCGCAGCGACGCTCAAGCGACTATCTCGAGAACTGACGGAAGAGTACGGTAAGGGATTCTCGCGGTCTAATTTGCAAAACATGCGCCTACTCTACTTGGATTATCCAATTTGCCAGACACTGTCTGGCAAATTGAGCTGGTCCCACTATTGCGAGCTTTTGATCATTTCAGATCCCGATAAGAGGAGCTTCTACGAACGCGAAGCGATTGCCGGCGGATGGTCGGTGCGCGAACTCAAGCGGCAGATCTCAACGTCGCTGTACGAGCGTCTGCTTCTAGCGAACAGCTCTTCAAGCGTGCAAGGCAATCCCGCTCTCGCAACCAACAGAGCTCGCGCCTTGCAACCCGCCGAGATTATCAAGGATCCGTACGTATTCGAATTCCTAGGAATCCCTGACGACGCCCCTTTACCGGAGAGCGAACTGGAACGCGCACTCATAGCACATATGGAGAAGTTCCTCCTCGAACTAGGGCAAGGCTTCATGTTCGTCGGCACACAACAGCGCATCACGCTCAACAACACGCACTATTACGTGGACATGGTCTTCTACAACAAGCTTCTTCGTGCATATGTCCTGATCGAGCTGAAAACTTCCAAGTTGATGCCTGAGGCGGTCGGGCAAATCAACATGTACCTGAATTATTACGCTCGCGAGATGAACGACGAATTCGATAATCCTCCCATCGGCATCATCTTGTGTACCGACAAAGATGTCGTTACCGCCGAATATGCACTCGGCGGATTGCAGAATGCCATATTCGCTTCACGATACGTTTCCCACATCCCCGACAAAGAACAATTGGTGCAGCAAGTGGAAAACGTGCTGCTCAGCTGGGAGCAAACCGAAAACAAGTGAAGTATTCCCCGCGCGTACGGCGTTGCTTTACAATAGGCTGAAAACCACGCACGAAAGAAGGCTGCCTATGTACCGCATCGACTTGAACAGCGACCTGGGCGAGAGCTTCGGGCGCTACACGCTGGGGCTCGACGACCAGATCATCCCGCTTGTGTCCAGCGCGAACATCGCGTGCGGGCAGCATGCGGGCGATCCGGTGGTCATGCGCAAGACGGTGGGCATGGCGAAGGACGCCGGCATCGCCATCGGCGCGCATCCGGGCTATCCCGATCTGCAGGGCTTCGGGCGCCGCGACATGCACCTGTCGCCCGACGAGGCGTACTCGTACATGCTGTACCAGATCGGCGCGCTGCAGGCGTTCTGCTCGGCGCAGGGCGTGCAGCTCGCGCACGTGAAGCCGCACGGCCAGCTGTACAACCACGCCGCCATCGATTCCGAGTTGGCAGCTGCGCTGGCGCAGGCCGTCCGCGACGTGGACCCCAAGCTAGTGCTGGTGGGCCTGGCCAACAGCGCGCTTGTGGACGAAGGCCGCAAGCTGGGGCTGGTCACGGCCGAGGAGTTCTTCGCCGACCGCAACTACACCGACGAGGGCCGCCTGGTCAGCCGCAACGACCCCGCCGCGCTCATACGCGACGAAGAACACGCCATCGAGCGCGTCAAGAACGCCATCCGCGAAGGCGCCGTGCTGTCCGTCACGGGCAAGCTGGTGGACCTCCACCCCGACACGCTGTGCGTGCACGGAGATTCCCCCAGCGCGCTGGCCTTCGTCAGCCGCATCCGCCAGGAACTCGAGCAAGACGACATCGTCATCAAAGCGGTAGGAGCGGAATAAAGGGGCACGCTCGCGATTCGGCCCCGCACGAAAAAGACGTGCGGAGCCGAATCGATGAAGGGCCGCCTCGCCCAGAGAACGGCTCCGGATGAGCACTTACTCGCCGTTGGATTCCGCCACCTGCTCGGCAGCCTCGTCGATGCAGCGCAGGGCGTTCAGGCAGCGCGGGTAGCCGATGTAGGGCACGCACTGCGACACCACCTTGATGAGGAACGCGCGGTCGTTGCCCACACGCAGGTTCGCCCGCACATGGCTGACCACCTGAGGCTCGCATCCGCCCTGAGCGATGAGCAGGCAGAACGTGATCATTTCGCGCTGTGCGTCGCTCAACCCCGTGCGCGTGTAGTAATCGCCGAAGCAGTTCTCGGCCAACCAGCGGTTGATATGGCGCGTTTCCTCGGGACCCGACTGGTAGAAGTCGGCCATATCCTCGCCGAACAGGTCGACCTGCTTCTGCGCGCCCGCCTCCAAGCGCGTGTCCTCCGTCGTGGTGGCCTGGCTTTCAAGCGGCAGCGACACCAGGCGGTGCTCCAGCAGCTCGTTCACCGCATACAGAAACGGCAGCATGCGGCCCATGCCCACGTACGGAGTGGACTGGTACACCAGCTCCTTCATTTCCACCGACGTGACGCCCACGTTGAAGGCGCCCTTCGCCATGGCCTTGAACAGGTCGATGGCCTGCGCGCCGATGAGCGCGGCCAGGATGGCCATCATCCGCGTGCGGTCGTCCAGATCATCGCTGGCGGGCACCTCGCCGAAGGCGAAGTTGTCCATGCGCTCGACGAACTCGGGATCGGTGCACGCAAGCGGCGAATCGAACCCGGGGAACAAACGGTTGCGGTAAGCCTGCGCGCGCTCTCTGTTTTCAGTAGTCATATCCGTCTCCTTCTCACGTGCTTGTTGTCTCGAGGCCATAGTACCTTCTGAAACCGCTTCCGTGAAAAATGTCACAGAAAATGATACATTTGAAACTTCGGAAGACGACGGCGAAGCTCCGCGACGCTTTGCCGCGTCGGCCGGCCGGCGAAGCTCCGCGACGCTTTGCCGCGCCGGTCCGTCAGCGAAAACGACCCGTGTAGCAAAATCCGACCTCCTGCGGCAATAATCGATCGGTTTGGTAATCCTGGAAGAACCCGAACCGCCGTTTCGACGCCCGGCCGATATCGTCTTCGCACGTTTGCCCAGTTCGGAAAGTTAGCGCACGAAGAAAGCGGTAAAAGAGGATTACCAAACCGGTTTATTTTTACCCCGCGGAACCGATTTTCGGCTCATCGACCTTGCGGGAACGAAACGGCTCAGCGCCCAGCAGCATGCGCTGCTCCGCACCTCGCCCGCGCGCTCCGACAGCGCTCTTCGCGCTCGCCCCCACCCCACATCCCTCGAAAACACGCGTGCCCGCCGAAACCGGCGGGCACGCGAACGCACTCGATAGAAGCAGGACCAACCGCGGTTAGGCGCCGACCAGCGTCTGCAGCGACGCGAGGAAGCTGGACATGTTGCGCCAGCACATGAACAGCGTGATCACGATGATCACCACGCCTGCGCAGTTCGCGAAGATGTGGTTTCGCCACTTGCCCAGATCTTTGCCGTTCGCGCAGTACAGCACGAAGAACGCCATGATGGGCAGCAGGATGGCGTTCGCCGCCTGAGCCACAAGGATCAGTTCGGTGGGGCTCTTGCCCAGCGCCACAGCCATCACGCAGCCGCACACCAGCACGATGATCCAGATGAGCTTGAAGCGCAGATCCTTCGTCGTCTTCTTCCAGCCCAGCACGCCGTTCACGGCATAAGCGGCCGAGAACGAAGCGGTAATGGCGCTGGAGAAGCCGGCGCACAGCAGACCGAGGCCGATCATCCACGTGGCCCACGAGCCAAGAAGCGGCTGCAGCGCCAGCGCCATGTCCTTGCCATTCGTCACCACGGTGTCGGTGCCGTAGATGTTGGCGGCGGCGCAGATGAGGATGGCCATGGAGATGATGCCGCCCAGACCGATGCTCAGCACCGTGTCGAAGCGGGCGTCGGACACCTGCTCGGGATCCTTGAAACGCTCGGAGGCGCCGGAGGCGTGCAGGAACAGGTTGTACGGCACGATGGTGGTGCCGATGAGGCCCACCGCCGTGAGGATGCCCTTCGACCCCTCTTCGGGCAGCGTCGGCACGAACAGGCCCGTGGCGATGGCGCCCCAATCAGGGCTGGAGGCGATGGCCGTGACGAAGAACACCACGCCCATGAACACGACGATGGCCGTGAGGATAACCTCGACCACCTTGTACGAGCCAATCCACATGGCGACGAACGCCAGAATACCCAGAACGATGACGATAGGGATCATCGGCACGTCGGGAAGCACGGCCTGGATGCCCAGGATGCCGCCCGTGATGTTGCCCGTCTCGTACGCGATGTTGCCCACGAAGATGGCGATGAGAACAATCACGATCGCAATCCACATAAGCGCCTTGTTGGGAATACGATCGCGGATGTTTTCACCCAGACCCTTGCCCGAAACGATGCCGACGCGCGACGCCATCTCCTGGAAGATGATGGTGGCCACCGTGGCGAACAGCAGCGCCCACAGCATGGTGTAGCCGTAGCTCGCGCCTGAAACCGTGCAGGTGGTGACGGTGCCTGGCCCGATGAAGCCTGCGGCGACCAGTGCGCCGGGCCCGACGTTCTTGAATTTCTGAACGATAGAGCTGCTCATACCCTCTCCTTTCGAATCTCTCTCGGACGGACGATTTCCTCTCGTCCTCCCATGATCCCCATTGCGCGTTTCGTCCTCGTTGCGAACGCGCTTGCTTCCATTGCCGACACGCAGATGCGTCGAACAGATGGATGTACTTTAGCAGAATAAAGGCCGCGCGTATATGCCGAGGTTACGGAGCGGGCGCCGCTTTCGGCGACCGCAAAGCACCGTCGGCAAGGCCGCACCGGTTGCGGCCGTCGCGCTTGGCGGCGTACAGGGCTTCGTCGGCGCGGCCGTAGAGATCGTCGAACGTATCACCTGCATGCGCCAGCACAACGCCGACGCTGATCGTGACGCGGCAGTCCGTTCCCGGATACTCATGGCGCTCTACCGCTCGCCGCAGCCGGTCGCACTTCCCCAGCACGACGTCCGTCGAGCCGACGCGGTCGAGGTACACCATGAACTCGTCGCCGCCCAAACGCCCCACCACGTCGCCGATGCGGAAGTTCTCTCGCAGGATGCGGGCGATATCGGCCAGCACGAGATCGCCCACGAGATGACCGTGCGTATCGTTCACGTCTTTGAAGCAATCGACGTCCACGACCAGCAAGGCGCCCCGCTCGCCTCCCGCAAGCGCATCCAGCTGCTGCCCGATGCGCAGACGAGTGGTCTCGGAATTCAGCAAGCCCGTGAGGCTATCGCGTTCGGCGCGCGCCACGAGCTGGTCTTTCTCCCGCCGTTCTTCGTCGATGACCTCGATTTTGCCCACCGTATGCGCCACGCGCCCCGACGCGTCCTCCACCGGATCCACCGTCACGCGCAACCAATGCTCGATGCCGTCCGTATCGGGCATCCGCACTTCTTCGACGCGATGCTCTTTGCCGCCGAGGAGTTCGGCGAACGAACGCTTGCGCTCCTCGTCAAACACCGCCGGGGCGTCGCACTCGAAGGCGAACGGCTCGCTGAGCCCTTGTTGGCCTTTCCCAGGCATCGAGATGATCAGCCTTTTCGTGCGGCAATCGAACTCGAAGAAGCTGTCGTCGCACAGCGCGTACAACCGCAGGCGCTTCTTGAGGTCGAACGCGGTCTTCGCGTTGCTTCGCGCGCGCAACCCGAGAATTATCAGCACGAACAGAACCACGATCAAGCACGTTGCCGACGCCACCGCGAGCGCGATGGCCGGATTCGCATGCACGAGCTCGCCCAGATCAACCGGCCGCTCGCGCAATACGTTGCCGTTGATGACCGCCTGGCGCTCGACCTCGGTGAGCGACCCTACCGCGCGATCCACGATGCCCAGCAGCGTCGTGTCGTCCGAACGCACCACCCCCAGGCTCACGCGGCGCGGCTCGTACGTCTGGGGCGCAATGCGCACGTCGCGAAATTCCGGCGTGTTCAGGAAATACTGCGTCATGTACTCGTCCACGTACGTGTAATCCGCCTCGCCCTTGAACACCGCGCGCAAACAAGAGGCAATTGAGGGAAACTGTATCGCATCGCCCAAAAAACCGCCATCGTAGCTGCTAGAGGAGGAAATCGCCAGCCGCTTGCCCGAAATGGCGCCATCGGCAACGCTCTTGTTCGCCACGAGCACGTACGAAGCGCTCACATACGGCTGCGTCAGCGCGAGGTTTCGCTCGTTGGCCGTGGAATAGTCGCGATCGATGCCCGCGACCATGTCGATAGAGCCCGCCGCCTGCAAAGCGTCGAGAGCCTCCACCGTCTCGGCGGCAACGTATTCGAATCTCAGTCCCGTCTTCTGCGCCACGGTCTCAAGTATATCCACCGCAATGCCCTTGACCTGGCCGTCTTCTTGATATTGGTACGGCGGTTGATCGCTCAGCACGCCCACCCGCACCGGAGCAGCGCCTTCGACGAACGACTTCTCGACATCCGTTAGCAAGAACACGGGAGACGCAACGGAGAAATGCCTATCGCGCAAACGCGCCCTGAAAAGAGGATCCACCTGGTCGATGCGGTCGAGCGCGTCGTCGAGCTCGCCGGCCAATGCACGATTATCGAGCGCTACGGCGAAATACAAAGGATGAGTTGTCATATGAACGACAGTGCGCAACCCCGTAGTATCCGACATATCGGCTGCAAGCTCCACATCGACCCGACCGTTCAGCACGGCGTCGCGCGCCTCGCCGGCATCGGCGAATCCCACCGTTTCGTAAGGGATTTCGTTCTGCGCGCAGAACGCTTCGAGGTCGCTCGCGAGAGGAGAGCCTTCGATCACCGCCACACGCAGCGGGTGATCGGAAGTCGCCTCGTCAAGAGGGTCATCGGACACTTCGGCAGCGGTTCTGAGCACCACGTTCAAGGCAGCAAAGCTGTCGCGCGTGAAGGCGAGCGACTCTCGACCCTCTTGCGTCGCCATCAAGCCGACGGCAACATCGGCATCACCCGCACCCAACAAGTCTCGCAGGGTCTTATAGGCAGCCGGACCCGAGCCTTCCACCGGAACGAACTCGTACGACCATCCCGTATACTGCGCCAAACGTTCGAAATACTCGTAGGTGTACCCCACAAACGCCCCCGACTCGTCTGCCGGCGACATCGGCTCCTGCTGCACGTACGCGACGCGAATGACGCGAGCAGAATCGGAAGGCGCTTCGTCGGCGTACGCCCGTGCAGGATCGAAAACGGAAGGAAGAGCGCCGAAAACCAGCAGCAGAAGAAAGGTCGCGAGCGAAAACACGGCAAGAACGGCCCGCCAAGGGCCGCATTCAGATCGCGTTTCCTCTTCTTGCCCCAATCCCCCGCTCGCTTCCCCTCGTAAATGCTGTCATTATACTCCCCTTGACTCGATCCTGTCTCACATTCCCTCCTCACCCGAGCGTTCGATGAGGTCGATCACCTCGTCGCGCGAGTGCACGTCAAGCTTCTGGTAGATGGACTTGATGTGGTACTTCACCGTGTTCTCCGATACTACCAGCTTCTCGGAAATCGCGCGCGCGGTGCGCCCTTGCCCCAGATGCACGAGGATCTCCGACTCGCGCGGCGTAAGCCCGTGCGCCTCCGCCACATGCGCGCAGCGCGCCTCCAGCGCGTCGCCCTGCTGCTCGGCGGTGGGCGCCCCTTCCTCGGCCACGGCGTCGAAGCCGCACAGGGTCTTGTCTTTGAACAGAAACAGCGACACCATCGCCAGCAGATAGATGGCAACCAGCGCCACCGCCGTCAGCGCGATGTCGCCCTGCCCTAGCGTATGCGCATTCAACATGCCAACGAGGGCGCCGGCCATCTGCGCGGCGTTCGTGCACACAAGCGTGCACGAGAACAGCAACGCTGCCGGCAGTTTCGTGTCGTGCACCGTATGCGCCACCATGCACCACAGGATGATCCCGGCCACCAGCGTTCCCAACTGGGCGCACGCGTTCGCCAAGCCACCTGCGCCGTTCCAGATGAGCGGCAGCAGCAAAAAGCCCGCCGCCGACAGCGGAAGCGCCATACGGTACACCGACCCCAAACCAGGCTGGCTCTTCACCAGCAAGGCGGGCAACAACAGGGCAGCGATCACGGCAGCCTGCGTGATAAGCGCCGTGAACTGGAACGTCCCCAGCGGGATGGCCTCAGACATCGAAAGCTGCAGCATGAGACCGCTCATGAACGCCAGGATTGACGTGCCAAGCACCGGACGCCACAGCACCGACAACGCGCCCTTGAACACCGGCGCGGAGAACTCCTCGTCGATGGGCTCGCGCGCGGCGAGGCACTGGCGGCAGAACGCCACGGAAGCGAAGAACAGCAGCGCGCCCGCCGGCAGCATGAGCGCCGCCGGCAGCAGCGTGACAACGAAGTACACGATCAGGCTGAGCCCGCTGCTCAAGAGCACGAACAGGTACACGCGCCGCAAATCGAACGTACCCGAGAAACGCGCCCACAACAGGTTGATCAGCGCGTCGCCCGCACCGAAGCACAAACCGCCCGCCACCAGCCACGGGACCAGCTCGTTCAGCGGCACGAACTCTGCGAACCGAAAAGCCATGCGCGTGACGATGAACCCTGTCGCGGCAACGCCCGCGCACACGAGGACGACCGCCGTCGAGAACCCGCGCCCCGACCGGCGCGCCAACGCGATCATCGCCGCGTACACCACCATGCGCGCCGCGATCACCGCCACCAGGAACAGCGACTGCACGATGGCGCCCGACTCTCCCAACGAGGTGAGCACCGTCGGCGACTCGAACGACATGTAGCCGAACGTCAAATACAGCGCATACCCGCTCATGAACACGACGTCGCGCGCTCTCATGCCCGTGAACAGATCCTTCAAACAGCTCATCGGCCCCTACCCTCCGTCTGCTTCCTCGCCAGTATATCCCATCGAAAAGGATTCGTCCCCGGCTCATGGTTCGAGCCCCAGCACAGCCCCCGCCACGGCAAACGCGTACTCATACACCGTTCCATCAGGCATCCTATCCGATACCCTACCCGTATCAGGTGGGCTTCTCACCGGCCTAAACGCAAAAAACCACCCGCCCGCAGGTGTGGCGGGCAGGCTCGCGGGCGCGTATGGTTGGCAGCGCAGGGGAGGATTCCATACCGGAAATCCTCGCGATGAAGCGGGCAGCGGAAAACCAACCCGCTTCTCATCGAAAGGAGAGAGGGACATGAAAGAAACCAGACTGAGTCGTCGCGCATTCCTGGGCTTGGGAGCCACCGCAGCCGTTGCCGCTGGAGCCGCCGGCTTGGCCGGCTGCGCTCCGCAGCAGAGCGCCGGCACCGCATCCGCCGAGGGCGACGGCAGCCCGAACGGCGGCAGCGCGTCGAGCGTCTCCCCCACCAAATACACCCCCGACTTCCTCACGCCCCCGCCGGTTCCCACCGACGTCAAGGAGGAGAAGGACTGCGACGTGCTGGTCATCGGCATGGGCATCGCCGGCACCGCCGCGGCGAAGGAAGCCGCCGAAGCCGGCAAGAAGGTCATCGTGCTGGAAAAGCAGCCGGAAGACAGCTACTCGGTCATCTCCATGGCCGGCGACTTCGGCGTCGTGGGATCCCAAATCCAGAAGGACCTGGGCATCGAGTGGGCTCCGAAAGAGGACATCTTCAACGAGTTCGTCAAGGAGACGGGCGGTCGCTGCGACACCTGGATGATGAACTACTGGTACGACCACTCGGGCGAGGATTTCGACTGGTTCATCGAGGGCGCCGACTACGAAGTGCTGGAATCCACCGCGGCCAACCGCAAGACGGACAAGCCGAACTTCATCCGCCCGAAGTGCTTCCCGCCGCTGGAAACCTACAACTACAAGGAAGAAGTCTACCCCTACTTCCACGGCACCATTACCACGAACCCGAACATGCAGTGGGCGTGCGAAGCAGCGTTCAACGCAGCCGTGGCCGGCGGCGCCGAGCTGATCTACAATGCCGAGGGCGAGCAGCTGATCGTGGAGAACGACAAGGTTGTGGGCGCGTACGCGAAGACGCCCGACGGCTACCTGAAGGTGAACGCCAAGGCCGTGGTGCTGTGCTGCGGCGACTACGGCGCGAACCCCGAGATGCGCCACTACTACGCGCCGTGGACCGAGGAGTTCATGGGCGGCGTCGATGACGGCCGCGGCCAGCTCATGGGCATCTGGGCCGGCGGCTGGATGGAGCTGGGCCCCCACGCGCCGATGACCCACCACATGGGCGGATCGCTTGGCGTCGACAGCTTCCTGCAGCTGAACATGGAGGGCAAGCGCTTCATGAACGAGGACGTGCCCGGCCAGAACATCGCCGCCGAGCACACGCGCCAGCCCGTCGCGAAGGACCCCGAGCTGGCGAAGGCCGGCGTGAAGGCGTGGCAGATCTTCGACAGCAAGTGGCCCGAGCAGATCATCCACATGCCCGACGGCCACGGCTACACCACCTACTTCGTGCCGGATGACCAGGCCGCCGAGTACGAGACCGTGCTCTCGGGCTTCGGCTTGGGCTACACGACGCAGGCCATGGTGGACGAGCGCACCGACGTCATCGCGAACTCCCTGGAGGAGCTGGCCGAGAAGACCGGTCTGCCCCTGGAAACGATGAAGGCCGAGATCGAGCGCTACAATGAGCTGTGCCACAAGGGCATCGACGAGGACTTCGGCAAGATGTCCAAGCGCATGTTCCCGGTGGAGAACCCGCCGTACTACGCGTGCAAGTTCGGCAACGCGGGCATGCTGGTCATGTTCGGCGGTCTGGAGTGCGACCACGAGCTGCGCGTCACCAAGGACGGCACGAACGATCCCATCCCCGGCCTGTACGTGGCGGGCAACACGATGGGCCGCCGCCTGCTGGTGGATTACCCCGTCGTGGTGGCCGGCATCAGTCTGGGCAGCGCGCTCACCTTCGGCCGCCTGGCCGGCAAGAACGCCGCCGCGGCAGTGTAGGCAACCCCTACGCGAGGCGTTTCCCTCCCCCCTTCCAGACGCCTCGAGAAGAAGCGCCCTCCCCTTCCCGGGAGGGCGCTTCTGTGTCTGCAGTGTGTCAAATGACCCGTCCCCTTGACACAGTCACACGTCCATACTGCTATGACATCTTCCAGAAGTCCTGAACCAATGCTTGGCGGTTCGCTTGACCGGTTTTCTGAAGGATGTTGTGCACGTGCACTTTCACGGTGCTCAGTGCCAGATGCATAGACGACGCGATGTTCTGGTTGTCGTTGCCCAGCAGCACGTAGCGCAGCACCTCGCATTCGCGCTCGGACAGCTGGTGGCGCTTGCCGTACATCATGAGGTTGTCGTCTATGAGCTCTTCCTGTCGCCCTCCGCCGCGCATGGGCGGTCGGTCGAAGCGCAGCGACAAAACCCGGAACGCGTCGCGGCACGCGAAGAACGCGCAGCACAGCATCAGCGCGTTCTCGGCGAAGTTGCGCTCGGGAGCGTACGCGCGCGGCCCGATGAAGATAGGATCGGGCAGCAGGAACACCAACGCGTCCTCCACCACCACGGACAGCCCCAAAAACCACAGCGCCCCGTACAGACCCAAATGACGTCGAAGGCGGGCACGCTCGGCAGCGTCCTTCGACCTCAAGTACCATGCCCCGGCGAAAGCCAGCATCCAGAACAGGTACAACGCTCTCGGACTGTAGAACGCGAAACTGCGCAAGCCGCCTTCGGGCACGATCAGAAGCACCGCGACGCTGGCCGCAACGAACACGACCGCCGGAATCACTTTGAGCGCCTTGCGCGTCTCGCCCACGTAATCGCACACCAGCAACCAAAACGACGTGAGGAACCCGCAACCGGCCAACACCATCAGCAGCGACATGATCAGCGCATACGCAGGCCCAACTCCGGCATCGGCACCGGTGAAGAAATCTCGTTGAAACACCCATGCCACATCGAAGAAATAGAACAGGAAACCAAAGGAGGCGTACAGCATCGTTCGCTTCCTTGAAACAAGGTAAGCAGACAAACACGTGGCCGATGTCAGAATGGATCCTAACAGCACGAAAAGCGTGTAATGGAAGAGCACGAAACCCACGGAGCGGCACCTCTCTCAAACGCGAAGCGACTGCCTAAACCTTCCTCCCATGATACACGAAACAACCGCTCTGGGAATCGGGCGTGAAGCCCTCTGCTTTCGGCCTGCGAACGCTGCATTTTGCGATCAAGCCTGCGATCAGCAGTTTAGTAGAGGTTTATCGACCCGCTTCCCGACGGTAAACCTTCTTTGTTTGCCGGTAAACCTCGTTTACATCTTTTCTTCACTATCGGGTTGGAGCATGGTGGTGCCAACGCGCCGAACGGCATAAAGGACCGCACGGCGACTTGGCGAAGATCGGTTCCCTGCGGAACCGACGTAAAGGAAGAAGGAGGGTTGCACATGTCAGGAGTGAACGTCAAGAGCGAGATCAAGCCCTTGAAGAAAGTCCTGCTGCACCGCCCGGGAAAAGAGCTTCTGAACCTGACGCCGAACACGCTCGAAGAGCTGCTGTTCGACGACATCCCGTTCTTGAAGGTCGCCCAGGAGGAGCATGACGCGTTCGCGCAGGCTCTGCGCGACAACGGCGTCGAAGTGTTTTACCTGGAAGACCTCATGGCTGAGGTTCTCGAGGCCAACCCCGAGCTGCGCGAGCAGTTCCTCAAGCAGTGGATCGAAGAGGCCGGCATCCGCACGGACCGCTACCAGAAGATCATCTTCGACTACATGCAGGAGAACTATCCCGACGCCAAGGACTTCGTGCTGAAGACGATGGAGGGCATCAACCTCACCGAGCTGCACACCGACAAGTCCAACTCGCTGGTGGACCTGGTTTCCGAGTCTTCCAAGATGGTCATCAAGCCCATGCCGAACCTGTACTTCACCCGCGACCCGTTCGCGATGATCGGCAACGGCGTGTCCATCAACCGCATGTACTCCGAGACCCGCAACCGCGAGACCATCTACGGCGAGTACATCTTCGCGCATCATCCCATGCTGAAGGGCACCCCCGAGTACTACAGCCGCTACAACACGTTCCACATCGAGGGCGGCGACATCCTCAACATCAACGACAAGGTGCTGGCCATCGGCATTTCCCAGCGCACCGAGCCCGATGCCATCGATGCCATCGCGAAGAACATCTTCAACGATCCGACGAGCCCCATCGAGACCATCCTGGCGTTCAACATCCCGAACTCCCGCGCCTTCATGCACCTCGACACCGTGTTCACGCAGATCGACACGGACAAGTTCACCATCCATCCCGGCATCATGGGCCCGCTGACCGTCTTCGAGATCACCGCTGCGGGCGAGGGAATCAAGGTCAAGGAAGTGAACGGCACGCTGGAGAGCATCCTGGAGACCTACGTCGGTCATCCCGTCGAGCTCATCCCCTGTGGCGGCGGCGACCGCATCGCGGCCGAGCGCGAGCAGTGGAACGACGGCTCGAACACGCTGTGCATCGCCCCGGGCAAGATCGTGGTGTACGAGCGCAACGACGTCACGAACAAGGTGCTGCGCGACAAGGGCCTCGACCTCATCATCGTCCCGTCCGCCGAGCTGTCCCGCGGCCGTGGCGGCCCGCGCTGCATGAGCATGCCCATCGAGCGCGAGGACTAAGCTTTTCCATCGCCAACAGCGGTTGCGCGCGATTCGCTCCGCGCAACCGCCTCCTTTCCCCAGGCGCCCCCTGTGCTGAATCCGGTCCCAAATGGCGAACGAGAACCGGGTTCAGCACAGGGGGCGTTCTAAGTTTTTCAGCAGCAGGCGGGCAACGGCGCGGGGCGATTCGGGATTCTGGCCGGTGATGATCCTTCCGTCCTGAATGGCGTGCTCGGCGAACGGGCGTTTCTTGCGAAACACGGCTCCATGCGCTTTCGCCACCTGCTCGTTCCAGAATGGGATAACAGCGCTTTTACCGCTGAGGCGCTCCTCCATCGCGGTAAAACCCGTGATGCTCTTTCCCTCGATCAGGTATCTGGAACCTTCCTTCACGTACAGCAGCCCGGCGATGCCATGGCACACCGTGGCGAGGTAGCCACCGTTGCCGTACACCTCCAAGCAGAGCCGTTCAAGACCCTCGCTGCTGGGAAAATCCCACATCACGCCATGACCGCCCGTGTAATACAGGGCGACGTATTCGCCAGGATCCACGTCGTCGGGATGCATCGAATGCGCAAGGGCTCTCTCCTGGAAGTCACGCGTGCGGTACAGCGCGAACGCAGCGCGATCGACGTACGCAGGCTTCATGCTGCGCGGGTCGAGCGGCACGTAGCCGCCCTTGGGGCTGACGAAATCCACCGCATACCCGCGCTGAATCGCCTCGTCCATGAACTCCGCAGCCTCCCCCAACCATAGCCCCGTGGCGACATTCCTCTCCCCGTACGCAGCAGTGTTGGTCAGGACAATCAGAATCTTCTTCACAGCGCGCTCCTCATCGACACCGTCACTGCGTCCGAGCATACGACGGGCGCTGCTCGAAGATCGCGTTCGCTGTCATCCGTAAGTACCGCGTCGCCAAACGGCATCCAGGATGCCATGATGCATCGCCCCTGTTCAAATAGCATGTAAAGAACTTTTGACAGAGTATGCCGGAGATGGAACGCCCTGCGTCAAGGCCATTTGATGGTACACTTTGCCGCGTCATGGCAACCTATGATCAACGAAGGGAAACGCATGGAGCTCGGCAGTCAGATCAAACGTCATCGGACGGAACGAGGGCTCTCGCAAGACGACCTCGCCGCGAAGATCTACGTTTCGCGCCAGACCGTCTCAAGCTGGGAGAACGACAAAACCTACCCTGACGTGGAAAGCCTGCTGCTGCTCAGCGTCCTCTTCGACGTTACAGTCGACGAACTGATCAAAGGAGACGTGGAAGCCATGAAGGAAGCAATCTCGAACGACTACAAGAAGATGATGGCCTTGACCTGGGCAGGTTTCGGCATCGTTATTCTGGGAGTCGCGGCCGCCATCGCAGGCATCAGCTGGTGGGGCTGGGACGCCGTGCCGTCCGGCATTATCGGCCTGTTGATATGGGGCTTCGGAATGGTGCTACTCGCTCGCGTGGAGCGCATCAAGAAAGAGCACGATCTGGTAACCTATCACGAGATTCTCGCATACTCGAAGGGCGAGCCCGTCGATCGCAGCAATCCGCGCAGCCAGCGTGCCCGTCGGCATCCCGTGCTCAGGGGCGTGATCCTCACACTAGTTTCCGCCATCGTCGGTGCCCTCGCCGGATACTTTGTCTACAAGTTCGGCATCTTCGGATAGCGAGCGCGCAAACGATTTGCACAAGCCATCGACATGCTTTGTCGATGGCTTTTATATATGACTATTTTAATAATGGACAAAAAGCGCCACTTTTCTTTATGTTTCTATGAGAATATATGAAGCGACAACTCTTTCACCAGGCGTTTTCTAAAACACGATGTGCGGCCTATCCGATTTCCCGGCAAAACCTACGGAAAAGTGCCCACTTTTGTCCATGACTTTATCAATCATATTTACAGGCGCCTGCACTATACAGGTAAGGGGCCCGAAGTTCAGGCCCCTTACCTGCTTTTCTACCACCAGCCGTTACTGGTTGCTCTTCGCCTTCGTCTGCACCTTTTCGCCCTTGTCGACGGCGGAGCGGCCGCCATGGTTGAAACCGGTCTGGATGACGCCCTGGGTGTTGCCGGTGACGAACTTCGCCTTGTTCAGCGTGTCCATCTCCTTCTTCATGTCCTCCACCAGCTTGATGCACAGCTGCATGGAGAAGTCGGCGCGCGCCACGACGCGCTGGACGGTGGTGTCCTGCATGTCGGCGGGCATCGGGTACGCCGGCACCAGCCAGCCGCTCATGCGCAGACGGTCGGACAGGTCGTACAGCGACCACTCCACGTCGGCGTCGTCCTTCAAGCCCCAGCACACGATGGGAATGTGCGACGCGTCCTCGTAGATCTCGAAGATGCCCATCTCCTTGAGCTCGGCGGCCAGGTAGCGCGCCACGTCGAGCGTGCGCTCCTGGATCTCCTTGAAGCCCTCGAAGCCGTTGCGCATCAGCACGTAGTACTGACCCACGATCTGCGACGCGGAGCGCGAGAAATTGATGGCCATGGTGGCTTCCTCGCCGCCCAGGTAGCTCACCCAGAAGATCAGGTCCTCGGGCAGCGCCTCCTTGCTGCGCCACACCACCCAGCCGATGCCGGGGTACACGAGACCGTACTTGTGGCCGGAGCAGTTGATGGACCACACGTTCTTCAGCTGGAAGTCCCACACCAGGTCGGGCTCCACGAACGGGGCGAACATGCCGCCCGACGCGCCGTCTACGTGAATGCGGATGGGCAGCTTCGGATGCTCCTGGTTGTACGCCTCCACCAGCTCGTCGAGCTTCTGCACGTCGTCGAACTTGCCGGTGTACGTGATGCCGAGGATGGCCGTGATGCCGATGGTGTGGTCGTCCACGTAGTCCATGACCGTGTCCATGTTCAGCGACAGGTGATCCTTCTCAAGCGGCACAAGGCGCATCTCGATGTCCCAATAGCGGCAGAACTTCTCCCAGCATACCTGGTAGCCCGCGGAAATCACCAGGTTCGGACGCTGCTCGGTGTAGATGTCGATGCCCGCGTCCTTCGCCAGCTTCTTCCAGCGGAACAGCATGCCCAAACCGCCCAGCATGCACGCCTCGGACGAGCCGACGGTGGACGTGCCCATGGGCTCCTCGTCAGGGTTCGCGTGCCACAGGTCACCGATCATGGCGACGCAGCGGTTCTCGAGGTCGGCCGTCATGGGGTACTCGTCCTTGTCGATGGCGTTCTTCTCCATCGTCTCGGCCATGATCTTCGTGGCCATGGGCTCCATGTACGTCTGGCAGAACGTGGTGAGGTTCTGCGTGGCGTTGCCCTCGATGGACAGATACTCCTTGATCATCTCGTACGTGATACGCGGCTCGACCGGCTGGGCGTTCATCTTGAGACGCGGCATGGCCACGTCGGACGCCTCGGAGCCGAAGATGGGCGTCGAGTACTTGGTGCCCTCGTCCATGCTGTCGAGGATCTTGCTGGTAGATGTCTGTTCCTTCATGAAAACCTCCTGTTTCGAAGTTTGATACCTGGTTGTTCGCTGCGCGCTAGCGGGCCGGCTTGTCGGTGTCGATGCCCGTCTCGCGCTGCGGATCGGGCGTATCGGGGTCGGCCTGGGGAACGCCCTGCCCGACCACGCCCTCCGTCACGCTGGAGCGCAAGCTGGGGTCGCCTTCCGCCGTGCGGTCGATCAGATCGTCGCGCACGTCGGCGGCATCGGCCGCAGGCCGTTCGGCACCGGAGCTGGAAGCCGCATGCCGCGAGGCGGAATCCTCGTCCGAGACGTCGCACGGAACCGGCATGGGGTTCTGCGGCGTGGGCACGCCGCAGGCCGGAGGCTGGGACATCTCGTGCGCACGGCCTTCGTCCACGGTAGGCGTGCACAGCGGGTCGGGGGCACCGTGCGGATCCTTCGCGTCCACAGGAATGGGTCCCGGCGGGCGGCTGGTCACGCCGACCACCACGCTGGAAATGCCCTGTGCCACGCGCTCGCTCAGACCGCCGCCAGCAACCGCGCCGCTTGCTCCGGCCGATCGCGGCGTGCCCGAAGCGTCACGCGGGCCGCCCATCGCGTCGCGCGCCTTCGTGCGCTTGTTGATGGGGCCCGAGGTGCCCGCATCGGTGCGGACATGAGCGCCCTGTTCGGGAGCCGCGGGACGCGCGGGCATGGCAGCGCCCGAAGGCGCGGCAACCGTCGCCCCTACCGGCACGACAGGCTTCGGCTCCCAACGATGACGCAACGCGTATATGATGAAGGGGATAGCCACCGATATCGCGAACGCCACGCCCAGCGTCGCCTGGTACACCGCGTTCGACTGCGCGTCCAGGTTCGACGACGGGAAGAACGAGATGATCAACGTCGCCACGGTCATGATGAGGCCGACGCCCGCCACGATGGCCTTGAACGGCGTGCCGCCGGGCAGCTGGAACGAGCGCTGCAGGTTCTTCTTCTTGAAGATCAGATAGAAGTACCCGAGGAAGAACAGCACGTATCCCACCAGGTAGATGACCACGGTCAGACCGATGGCCGTCAGGTAGCCCACCGACGAGCTGGATCCGCCGGACAGCGCGATGGATCCGCACAGCACCGCGTCCCACACCGTGACGATGACGGCTTGGATGACCACCGTCTTCACCGACACGCCGTGCTTGTTAACCTTCTTGAACGACGGGGGCAGGATGCCGTCGTGCGCCGTATCAAGCAGCGCGCGCGACGGGCCCACGATCCACGCCGAGATCTCGGCAAGCACGCCCAGCGCCAGCAACAGCGCCACCACGAACACGATCCAGCTCATAGACGGGCCGATGTGCTGCACGAAGATGGCGCGGAACGCCTCGATCACGCCGAACGACAGGTTGCCGTCCAGAACCGACGCCGGAAGCGTCGTGGCCACGGCCAAGCCGCCCAGCGCGTCCAGCGCGATGGTGAGGATTGCCAGCACGATCATGGCAAGCGGGTAGTTGCGGTTCGGGTTCTTCAGCTCGTTCACATGCGAAGCGGAAGCCTCCACGCCCATGTACGCTAGGATGAACGACGCGAAGATGACCAGCGTGTCCACCTTGCCGAAGTCGGGCACGAACGTGGCCGCGTCCATCTTGATCTGCGAGACGCCGCCCGTGGCGAAGTAGATCACCAAGCCCACCAGCAGCACTAGCACGGGCACGATGATGCCGCCCACGAAGCCCACCTTCGAGATGCGCGCCGTGTACTTCGTGCCGCCCAGCTGCGTGAGCGTGAGCAGCCACACGATGGCCGCCACGCCGAAGAACATCACCAGCGGGTTGTTGTACAGCGCGTCCCACCTGAACACGTAGGCCAGCGCCGCCAGGATGAAGAACGCCATGGTGACGAACCCAACTGTGATCTGGAACCACTGGAAGAACAGCGCGGCGAAACCCCACCGTCTGCCCAGCGTATTGCCCACCCAGGCGAAAATGCCGCCCGATTCCCATCCTTTCACCGTGGCCATTTCCGCAGCGCACAGCGCCACGGGCAAGAACCACAGGATGCCGCCGATGATCAGGAAGAACACCAGCTGGAATCCCGACGACGCAAACGACGGGTACTCGTATACCGTCATCACCATGGAAGCCGTGATGGCGAAGAATCCGAAGAACGTCAACGTGCGTTTGAACGACGGCCGGCTCACCGAGCCCACCGGGCCCGCGTCAGCCGAAGACGCCTCCGGTGCGCGACGAGTATCGCTCATGCTGCCTCAACCCCTTTCCTCACCTAGGACGCGATGTCGCGCCGCTCGCGAACACAGCGGCGCGACATCGCAATCGATGCGTTTCTTGCATCCGTTCTACCATTCAGGCTGGAAAGAAGAACGGCGACGGGAGGGCGTTCACCCTCCCGTCGCCGAAACGTGAGTTGCTGGATTACTGAGGCGCGCTACAAGCGTTAAGCTTCAGATGCCTTGATGTAGACTTCGACGGCATCGCGCAGGATATCGGACGCGAACTTGCGCACGTCGTACCCCTCGGAAATGGCGGCCACTGCCGCGCCGTCTACCACGGTGCCCACCATACGTGGCGGCATATCGATCTTTGCGCGTGCAAGGATGCGCTCGATGGCGGCATCGAGCGAAACGCGGCCCTTCTGGTAAGCCTCGGTGA
Organism: Eggerthella sp. 1_3_56FAA; assembly: GCF_000185625.1. Taxonomy (NCBI): domain Bacteria; kingdom Bacillati; phylum Actinomycetota; class Coriobacteriia; order Eggerthellales; family Eggerthellaceae; genus Eggerthella; species Eggerthella sp. 1_3_56FAA. Next base: position 649,363 of record NZ_GL622580.1, on the reverse strand, counting down.
CCACGTCCGATTCGGCCGCGGCAATCAGCTGCCCGTAGTGAGCCGAAGGCACCACCGATTCATCGGGCAAGCAGGCGCGAATGAGTAGGTCGATTACATGACGACGACACTCTTCAGGCTCAAGGCCTTCGGCAGCCGATGCCGCTTTCTCTGCACGCTCGGCCCACAGCTGAATATTGTAGCGACCGGCCTCGTGCAGCAACTGCGTCACCGAGTCGAAGTAATATCCGACCGATGACGAGGCCGCACCGGCCCACTTCGCCACCTTGCGATACGTCACGGCTTTCGGCCCCTGCTCGCGCAACAACGCCGCCGCGGCCAGCACGAGCGACGTGCGCGTGATCTGAGCTTTCAAAGACTTCGGCGTCTGCGATGTTTCAGCCATTCGTCCTCCATTGTACGGGCGGCGCGAGCACGCCGTCTCATGAGCGAACGCCGTCCGGACCAGCAGGTCTGGACGGCGCCCGTTTGTATCAGCACTATCGTCGTGCAGACCGCAGGGCCTTACACTTCGGACAGATCCTTACCCGTATGTTCGTGCGATAGTATCATCGCCACCAGCGCGACACAAGACACGCCGACCATGTACCAGGCAGGCGCGAGACCGGAGCCGGTAGCGGCGATCAGAGCAGTCGAGATGAACGAGGCGGAACCGCCGAACAGGGCGTTCGCCAAGTTGAACGACAGGGCGAAGCCGGTGTAGCGCACCGCCGTCGGGAACGTCTCGGTCAGATAGCTGGACAGCGTACCGTCGTTGATGGTAAGCGCCAGGCACAGCACCAGCTCGACGGCCAGCACCGTGAAGAATTGCGCAGTGTTCAACAGCATGAACGCCGGCACCGTCAGCACGATGAACGACACACAGGCGATGATGAGCATCTTCTTGCGCCCGAACTTATCGGACAGATGCCCCATGCCGAAGATGAACGCCACGTACGCGACCAGGCAGATAGTGGTGATCAGCGACGATTCGTTCGCCGGCATCATGACCACCGTCTCCAGGTAGACCGGCAAGTACGTGAGAACCACGTAGAAGCCCACCGCGTTCAGCATGGCGGCACCGAAGGAGATGATGAGCTCCTTCGTGTGATGACGGAACAGGTCGCGGATAGGATGATTCGAGTCGTCGGTCTTGGAGATAGCAGCCTGCATCTCCTGATACGTCGGCGAATCCTCCAGCTTGGTACGAATGTAGTGAGCGACGAGACCCAGCGGTCCTGCCAACAGGAACGGGATGCGCCAGCCCCACTCGTTCACGGCTGCGTCAGGCAGGATCGTGTACATGACCGTGGCGAACGTAGAGCCCACCAACAGGCCCACGGCCGTCGAAGCAGGCACGAGCGAGCAGTACACGCCGCGCTTGTCCGAGGGAGCGTACTCAGCCAGGAACGTAGCAGCGCCGGCATACTCGCCGGAAGCCGAGAAACCCTGGATCATGCGGAGCAGCAGCAGCAAGATGGGGGCGGCGAGGCCGATGGCCAGGTAGCCCGGCAGCAAGCCGATGCAGAAGGTAGCGCCGGTCATCAGGAAGATGGACGTGGACAGGGCCCACTTGCGGCCCTTCTTGTCGCCCATGCTGCCCCAGAAGATGGCGCCGATGGGGCGCAGCAGGAACGAAAGCGCGAACACCGCGAACGTCTGCATGAGCGCAAGCGCCGGGTCGTCGCCAGGGAAGAACACGTTGGCGATGACCACTGCGAAGTACGAATAGGTTGCGTAGTCGAACCATTCGATGAAGTTCCCAAGGAACGATGAAACGGCTACTTTTCTGATAGTGGAACGTTGGTCGTTAGATCCCATGGTAATCCCCTAAGAAATTAGCAGCTTCGTTAGAAGTACACGCAAGCTGTCGGCGTATCTGGTGCTCCAAAAGAAGCCCCTTTCGATAGTCGGAAAACGCCTTAACCTGAGGTTATCATACCGCAAAAACGGCAATACGGGGTAAACCTGTAACCTTTTATATGCGTTTGAACCGTCGAGAGCCCTGCCCCGAAAAGGCGTGGAGCCCGTTTTGCAGCAAACGGGCTCCACCTAAAATGCCTCGTGAAACGCATAATTTTGGACGTGCTGCGTTCTCGCTGACAGGCCGTAGGGCAACCCGAAGGTTCAACCGCAAAAGACGATCAGTACTCGTCGAGCATATCCACCTGGGCCTTGCTGGCGCGCATGATGAAGCTGTGCTTGGCCTTCTGACCGCCCTGCGCCAGCTTGCGCAGGATGAAGCGCTTGAGGCGCGGGTAGTCGCTCATGCCGTACCAGGCGAACGCGGTGCCGCCCGTGTAGGCCTCCACGATGCTGTGGACGGGCAGGCCGGCGTCGCGCTTCGCGTCGAGGGCCAGGTACTCCTGGATCTCGGCCGCGCACACGTCGCGGATGACCTCGGCGCTGATCTCCAGGTCGCGCGCCAGCTGCCTGAGCTGGTAGGCCACCTCCGCGTCGTCGGCGTGCGGGAAGTACGTCACGTCGTAGGTCACCGCGGACAGCCCGGACGCCTTGGCGAAGCCCAGCAGGCCGTCAAGCGACATCATCTGGACGTGGTCCTCCGTGCGCTCGGCGATGTCGAGCTCGGCCGGGAAGCCCTGGACGCCGCTCTTCTCGAACACGGCGAGCAGCTCCTCCTCGTTCAACGGCGCTTCGAACTCGATTTCAGTGGCAACATGGGTCAGGTTGCTCGTGATCTTCATGAATCACACCCCTTCCTTTCCGGTTATGGATTACCGCTTCTCAGCGGAAAGGCGTGCGCCCGAGAACCAGGCGCACGCCGCCAAACCTACTGCAGGTGCTCCTTGACTTCTTCCTCTTCCAAGCGAGCGGCAAGATTCTCGCAAATCTCCTCTTCTTTTCTCATCTTGCGAGCGGAAAGCATGCCCTTGATAGAGGGGATAGCGCCGCCGCCGATGATGAGAATGCCACCGAGAATCGTGTTAACCGTCAGGGCCTCGCCGAACACGACCAGACCCACGAAGATGGCCACGGGAACTTCCCAGTACGCAATGGTGCCGTAGTCAGCAGCCGGCAGGTTGCGGCCAGCCACCAGCAAGAAGCCCAGAGCCACAGGACCGCAGATGACCCACAAAAGCAGGGCACCGATCCAGTTGAATGCGGTGAAGTGGATGTTGAGAGCCCAGTTCTCCATGCCGGGGTTTGCACCGAGCGAGTTCAGGACGACGGTGATAACACCAGCGCCCAGGACGGCGAAGATGAAGTTCCACACACCACGAGCCGTGGTGTCGGCGTCCTTACGGTAGCCGTTGAAGAACATCGAAGCGCCGTAGAAGAAGCCGGAAGCCAGGCCGAAGGCGTCGCCGAGACCCTTCTGCGGGAACTCAGGCGTAGACGGAACCAGGTTGAAGTCTACGAAGAAGCCAGACTCGTTGAAACCCATCAGGTTGTTGCCGAACAACATGCCGATGAACACCGCAACCAGGCATACCCACTGTAAAGCAGACATGGGTTCCTTGCGGAAGATGCGCGCGAGCACTACGCAAACGACAGGACCGATGTAGATGAACAGAACAGCGTTCGAGATGGTGGTCAACAGCGTAGACGTCACGTAGCACGCCAGCGACATGCCGATCATCAAGCCGCCCAACGCGATGGCCGGCGTCAGCTTGAGTTTCTTGAACGTCTCTACCTTGCCCGTAGCGAACATGATGACGACGAAGAACAGCACGCCCATGCTCATGCGGCCCACGGCCATCAAAGCACCGATGGAGTCGCCAGCGTTCAGACCCAGCGCCCCGTCGAACATGTCCGTACGAGTTGCCCAGCGGCTGAACAGGGGCACCAAGCCCATGCCCGTCGCCGAGATCAGCATGGCAATGGTGCCAAGACCGATCTTCATCTCGTAGCCGGTCGAGCCGTCATCGGCTGTCGCGGTCTTGATTTCCTTGTTAGCGTTGTCTGCCATTGGTCCTCCTTAAACCAGTAGCAAAAAAGAGTATGCCCCACCTAACCCCCTGTCAGAGGGGTTTTCTTGTCATGCAAGATCGAATGCGAAACGATTGGAGTCTTACCTTTGATCCTACATGACCGATCTGTTTGTGCGTGATAATTGGATTATGAAAAGGAAAAGGGGATCCGGAATGCCTTACAAACCGAATCCCCTTTCTTTTTACGAAGTGACGATGCCTGTCTGTGACAAGTAGGTCAAGCTACGCGACTAGTCGTTCCACATCTCCGGGCGAACCAGGGTCGGGTCGGCGACGCGGTTCGGGAAGTAGTCGAGGCACTCGCCCTCGCGGTAGACGTCGGCCGTGGAGCAGTGCAGGCCGCCGCCGAAGGCGTAGGCGCCGCGCAGGTCGACGGGGATGACGTTCATGCCGAGCTTGTCCATCTCCTCCTGCTGGTAGACCTCGGAGGCCTCCACGATGACCGTCTTCGGGTCGAGCACCAGGCAGTTCATGGACAGCCACACGGAGCTGTAGCAGAACTCGGGCGGCTCGGAGTGGGCCGGCTGGGCGGCGTCGACGATCTGCCAGTCGTTGGCCTCGAAGATCGCGCGCTGCTCCTCGGGCAGCTTGCGCTGCGGGTTGTTGATGATCAGGCCGGGGCGCAGCGGCACGAAGGTCGCGTCGATGTGGATCGGGTAGGGGTCGCCCGGGAAGTTCACGGCGTGCACGCGGTGCTCGGGGTAG
>NZ_GL622580.1:602481-644196 GCF_000185625.1 Eggerthella sp. 1_3_56FAA | reverse complement strand
GCGGGGCCTGGGTCCACAGGAAGTCCGGGTCCTCGTCGAAGTACTGCTTCATGAGCGGCCAGTAGGCCAGGTACTCGAAGTAGCGGCAGCGGAAGGAGTTGGCGGAGGCCATGATCTCGTTGCCCATGGTGAGCAGGATGTCGCGGGGCGGCATGCAGGTCATCATCGAGTCGTTGCGGAAGTCGGGCGTGCCGATGGCCTGGTTCCACTGCAGGGGCGTCGGGCGGTCGACGACCACGCCGCGCTCCTCGAGCGCCTTCACGAGGTTCTCGAGGCAGGCGTTGCCGACCTCGACCGTGCGCAGCGGGCGGAGACCCCACATGCCGCGCATCTCGGAGTCGACCGGCACCTTCTCGGAGGTCGCGGGCTCCTCGGGCGGGATGACCGAGTTGTCGCACAGGCCGACGATCACGCGCTTCAGCGGATCCCAGTCGTTCCAAGAATTGACTATCTTCGCCATGACAGTCTCCTTTCTCCGGCAGCGCTTCCGGCGCCGCCTATTTGGATGGCACAACTACAAACTGCAGCTTCGCTGGAGAGAGCGCCACGGCTTAGACCCCGTCGTGGCAAGTCCTTCCAGATTTGCCGATGAGCCAGTTATACCATCTTTTTTGTTCAACTGCAACATGAAATTACATAGACATTTGAGCAAAACGAATAAGTAAATTGTTCAAATGCACAAAAATGTTGAACGACGGCGTTTTCCCCTTTATGCAGTTTTTGACCCAATATTGGATATTATCCGCAATTAATTCTCTCGTTCTGTATAGCGATGGAAACAAAAGGGTAACTCATGCACGCACAGCACCGAACATGAGCGCGCCGCTGAGCATAGGGACTGCACAATCAACTGAAAAGAATATCTTTTGGGAAATTTCCCGCGTCGTCTTGCCGCTGGATCGACGTATCCGAGTCTATCGAACGAATGTTTCACGTGAAACATTCGAAGACAGTCCGAAGGACCCCTCGACGAGGGGTCCTTCGGATGCTGCGGCGCCTGTTTTCTCTTTAGTAGTACCGGTAGTACGCGGCGCAGCTGCCTTCGCTGGACACCATGCAAGGACCCACGGGGTTCTCGGGCGTGCATACCTTGCGGAACAAGGGACACTCGTTGGGCGCCATGATGCCGCGCAGCACGTCGCCGCAGCGGCAGCCCTTCGGATCCTGCGTGGGCTCGACGTCGGGCTGGAAGCGGCGCACGGCGTCGAACTGCGCGAACTCCTCGCGGATGCGGTAGCCGGAACCGGGGATCTCGCCCAGGCCGCGCCAGAGGGCGGTGCACGTCTCGAACACCTCGTCGATGGCGGCCAGCGCCACGGGGTTGCCTTCGGGCATGACGCCGCGCGCGTAGGCGATCTCGATGTCGGCACGGCCTTCGTGCAGTTGGCGCATGATCATGGCGATGCCCTGCAGCACGTCAACCGGCTCGAACCCGGTGATGACGCCGGGTATGCCGTACTTCTCGGCCAAGAACCGATACGGCTCGGCGCCGATGATGGTGCTGACATGACCGGGCAGGATGAGCGCATCCACCTTGAGCTGCGGGTCGTTGATGATGGCTTCCAGCGCACCGGGCATGTTTTTATGCGCGCCGAACACGCTGAAGTTCTTGAGGCCCGCCGCGGCCGCGCGCTTGATGGCCATGGCCACCAGCGGCGTGGTGGTTTCGAAGCCCACGCCCACGAACACGATCTCGCGATCGGGGTTCTGCTGGGCCAGAGTGAGCGCGTCCAGCGGCGAGTACACGATCTGCACGCTGCGGCCCGCCGCCTGCTCGGCCAGCAGGCTGGACGTGGAGCCCGGCACGCGCGTCATGTCGCCGAACGTGGCGATGGTGACGCCCGGAACGCGCGCGAGGGCGATGACCGTGTCGATATCCTTGTTCGAGGTCACGCACACGGGGCAGCCGGGACCCGACGCGAGGCGCGTGCCCTCGGGCATGAGGTTGCGGATGCCGTTGCGCGCGATGGCGACGGTGTGCGTGCCGCACACTTCCATGAGCGTGGCGCCGCCTGCGGGCGACAGCTTCGCGATGGACTCGATGAGGCCGCGCGCGAGCTTGGGATCCTTGAAGGCCGCCAACTCGGATTCCATCGTGGCCGCGTCGACCGTGCGCGCGAGGTGCGCGGGCCGATCCTCCGGCGCGGCGGATGTTTCACGTGAAACATCCGTTCCGGTCGAGGAGGTCATCGCGCTACCTCGTCGGCTGCGGGGATGTCGTCGCCCGCCAGCTCGGGGAACTGCTTGATGAGGTCGATGGTTTCCTGCGCGTAGTCAGGATCCACCACCTCGATGGCGAACCCGGCGTGCACCAGCACGAAGTCACCGACGTTCGCCTGCGGCGTGAGGTCGAGGGATATGTCGCGCGTGACGCCGAGGATGTCCACCGTAGCCAGACGGTTGTCCTTCATTTCAGTCACTTTTGCAGGTATGGCTAAGCACATGGCTGTTCTCCTTCTTCTTTGCTCGAAGCCCATGCTACCACAGCCTGGCCGAAGGAGATGCAGCCGTCGTTGGGCGGCAGATCGCGGTTGACGGCCACCGTGAAACCCGCCTGTTCGAGCGCCGCCAGAGCGTGCTCCAACAGGTAGCGGTTCATGAACACGCCGCCGGACAGGACAAGCGTCGTTATGTCGTACAGGCTGCGCACGAGCTCGGCCGCCGTGACGATGGCTTGCACGAACGCGTCGTGGAAGCGGCGCGCGATGACGCCGACAGGCACGTCGGCCGCGAGGTCGTCGAGCAGCGCGGCGAACGCAGGCGCGGCATCGAACAGCACGACCGAGGTGTCCTGCGCCGTGCTGGCGGCAGTGGCGGTGTTCTTCACTACCGCGATGGCGTAACGGGACGCGGCTTCCCGAGCGGAGGCGCTAAGCCCGGCATCGTCATTCTGAGCGGAGGCGCGAAGCGCCGGAGTCGAAGGATCCCGGTTGGTGTCAGCAGGGGTCGCATCGGTTGCGTCGGCGGCAGATGTTTCACGTGAAACATCTGTTCGCCCGATTGCGGCTTCCAGCAGGATGGCGGGCTCGCCTTCGTACGCAGGCTCGGCGCAGATGCCCAACAGCGCGCTGGCCGCGTCGAACAGCCGGCCGACGGACGAGGTCATGGGCGTGTTGATGCCGCGGTCGATCATCTGGTCGCACACGGCCGCCTGCTCGCCCAGAGCCTCGAGCGCAGCCGCAGCCCCCGGATGGTCGAGCAGGTCGAACGCCCACAGCACGCCGTAGGCCATGCGCAGCGGATGCTTTACGGCCGCCGCGCCGCCCGGCATGGGCACGTAGGCGAAGTTCGCGAAACGCTCGAACGCAGTCAGGTTGGTGAGCAGCACTTCCCCGCCCCAGATGGCGCCGTCCATGCCGTAGCCCGTGCCGTCGAACGCGATGCCGCACACGGGGCCGGCCAGGCCGTGCTCGGCCATCACCGACACGACGTGCGCATGATGGTGCTGCACCTCGGTGACGGGGAGGCTCTGCTCGTGGGCCCACTTCGACGTGAGGTACTCGGGATGCAGGTCGCACGCGATGCGGTCGGGTTCGATCTCGAACAGCGTTTCGTAGCGGTCCTTCGCCTGGAACCACGCGTCGTAGGTTTCGGCGTTCTCGAGGTCGCCGATGTGCTGCGACACGAACGCCTCGGCGTCGCGCGTGAGCGCAAACGTGTTCTTCTGCTCGGGCCCGGTGGCGAAGATGGAGCAACCCTGTTCGCGAACGGATGTTTCACGTGAAACATCTTCTCCTTCGCGCGCCTTCGCGGGCATCGCCAACGGGAGCGGCGCGTAGCCTCGGGCGCGGCGGATGAATTGGACGGCTTCGCCGGCGCTGCCCGCTTCGATAACGCGCACCACCGAGTCGTCGTAGCGGGCGCGGATGGCGCGGTCGTGGCCCAGGAACGCGTCGGCCACGGCGAACAGCTTCTCGTAGGCATCCTCGTCGTCGATGACGATGGGCTCGTCGTGGATGTTGCCCGAGGTCATCACCAGCATAGGGACGGCCGTCGCTGCGCGGGACCCCTCGGCTTCGCGCTGGGAGCTGCGCTCGGCGCAACCGCTCGCTTTCGCGAAGTCGTGCAGCAGCAGATGCTGGAGGGGCGTGTAGGGCAGCATGACGCCGAGCTCGGGAAGGGCGTCGGCCAAACCGGGGGCGAACACGGCGTCGGGGCGCTTGCGCAGCAGCACGATGGGGCGCTGCGTGGCCGTGAGGATGCCCTCCTCCGCTTCGCCCGCCTCGCAATAGGCGCGCACGGCTTCCATATCGGCCATCATAACGGCGAACGCCTTGCCTTCGCGGCGCTTGCGCGCACGCAGCAGCGCCACCGCTTCGGGGTTCGACGCGTCGCACACCAGATGGAAGCCGCCCAGGCCCTTCACGGCCAGGATCTTGCCCGCCAGCAGCAGTTCCACGGCGCGCGCAAGTATGGCATCGCTCTCCTCGCACGTGGTTCCCCAGGCGATGGGTCCCAGGGGTGCGTCAATAGCATCGGAAGCGCGCACTGTTTCACGTGAAACATTTGTTTGCGCGCCAAGGGGAGCGGAAGCGCCAGCGGGGACGTCAGGGGCGGCCGGCACGTCGGCGGGAACGCCGGGGGCATGAACGTCGGCGAGCGCTCCGGGCATGCCCTCGTGCTCGCGCCAGCTGATATGGGGGCCGCATTCGAAGCACGCGTCGGGCTGCGCGTGGAAACGGCGGTCCAGCGGGTCGCCGTACTCGCGGGCGCAGCGCTCGCACATGGGGAAGTCCTTCATCGACGTGCTCTTGCGATCGTAGGGCAGCTTCTCGATGATAGTGAAACGCGGGCCGCAGTTCGTGCAGTTGATGAACGGGTAGCGGTAGCGGCGGTCGTTCGGGTTGAACAGCTCGCGGGCGCAATCGTCGCAGGTGGCCAGGTCGGGCGACACAAGCGTGGTCTTCTCCACGGCGCCTGCGTCGGAGAAGCGGATCTCGAACGAGTCGAAGTCCTCCAGCGGCACTTCCTTCAGCGTCACTTCCTCCACGCGCGAGGCGGCCGGTGGGTTCTCGGACAGCTCGATGACGAACTCGTCGAGCAGCTTCGTCTCGCCCTCGGCATGGATGAACACGCCGTCGGTGGCGTTCAGCACCCATCCGTCGATCAGGTATTTCTTCGCCAAACGGTAGACGAAGGGGCGAAAGCCCACGCCCTGCACGATGCCTTTGACTTGAATGTCCAGCGCTTCCTTCATATGATCGCCTCCGCGTTGTGCTGTGGCCTTCAATCTACGAGGGCGGCTCGACGGCCGCCCTCGGGGTGTAACGCTATCGTGTCGCGCGGCCGCCCGCTAAGCCGTCGGCACCGTCATGGTTTCCAGGATGTCGGAAATCACTTCAGCCAGCTGGCGCAGCGTAACGCCCGAGTTGTCGGGCAGGTGCAGGTGCACCACGCGCCGCCCGCGCTCGGCCAGCGTAACGAGGTCGCCCGACGCCTGCGCCTTGGCCAGCGAGCCCAGGCTTTCAGCCTCCTGCTTCAGCGGGATGTCCTTCAGCTCGTCGGCCGACAGGATGAGGAACACGCCGCAGTTCGGGCCGCCCTTGTGCAGCTGGCCCGTGGAGTGCAGGTAGCGCGGACCCACTTCCAGGCAGGATACCACGCCGCGCTTCTCAGCCACGCCGTGACGGATGGTTTCCAGCGCCTCGCGTCGACCCTCGCCCGTGAACGGCAAGAACGCGTTGAGCGCGAAGAAATCGCCCGGTTGAATGCTGCCCAGCAGCGCACGCAGCGCGCTGCGGACATCGGTGCAATCTTTGAAGCACGGAGACAGGCGCACTTCCACCTCGCCCATGTGCACCTCGTCGATGAAATCCTGCACGAAGTCGGGCTCGGGCTGGCCCTCCTTGAGGATGTCGAGCACCACGGCCTTCGCCGACGCCACGTCGGGCTGGTCGAAGGGGCAGATCTTCATGAGGTAGCCGCACATCGCGATGGCGTATTCCCACATCACGAAGTGCTCGGCCAGCTCTTCGACGGAGTCGATCTTGTAGTTGGCGCGCGGGATGGCCGGGTCGATGTAGGACAGGCTCATCTCGAAGTTGCGGCGCTCGTCCCACAGGTCGTTGCGCGTGAGGTACACGATGGCGCTGCGATCGCCCGGGTCTTTCTTGAGCAGCAGGGAGTCCACCTCGATGTTGGGCAGGATGCCCTGGCCGTCCTTGCCCAGGCTCTCGGCCACCAGCTGCTCGATCCACAGACCCAGAACGCGGCCGCGCTTCTGCGTGAGGAACGTGAACTTGTTGCGTCCCTGCAGGTAGTTGTCGTACAAAAACGATGCCAGGCCGATGGCCGGGTTGTCGATGGCGTCCTCGCTGCACTGGCGCTCGGCGTCGATGGCGTGCGCCATGAACTCTTCCAGGTCGATGCCCACGAGCGCGGCCGGCAGCAGGCCGAACACGGACAGCGCGGAGAAGCGCCCGCCCACGGTGGGCTGGCCGGAGAACACCGCGGCCCACCCTTCTTCGCGCGCCTGGCGCTCAAGCATGGAGCCGGGGTCGGTGATGGCCACGAGGTGCTGCACCAGCTCCTCTTCGCTGATGCGGTCGGCCACGGCGTCGCGCACGGCGCGCAAGGCCAGACGCGGCTCGATGGTGCCGCCGCTCTTCGACGAGATCACGAACAGCGTGGTCTCGGGCTTCGCTTCGGCCAAAATGGCGCGCACGCGCACGGGCGAGTCGGAGTCCAACGTTTTGAACGTGATCTTCGACGAATCGGGCTTGTTGTATTTCGTGATGGTCATGGGCGCCTGCGTGGAGCCGCCCTGGCCAATGAGCACGACCGTCTTCAGCCCTTGGGCGATGATCGAGTCGGCGAAATTCTGGATGTCGCGCAGGGAGTACGGCGAATTGCTCGCAAGGTCCGTCCATCCCATGTATTGCTCGGAGCACGCGCGCGCTTCCTCCGAGAAGTCGTACAGGCTCGCATCCTTGGCATGGATACGGCTGGCAACGCAGTCCTTCACGAGGGCTTTCGCGGAAGGATACAGTTTTTCTACATCACCGGATAGCATACAACCTTCTTTCAGCGTAATTCGCTCCATTCTAGCAAACGGTGACGAGGCTGACCATCGTGTTTGCGCTTGTGACGGAGTTGTGGACAAAGCGTGTGGGAGCGCGCCCGAGAACGAAAAACGGCGTGCGAATCCTAAGCATGTCCGTAGTATTTACTATTGATCATTTATATTAATTGATATATAGTATCGATTATCAGATGGGCTGGAGAGGAGCTCATCGGGAAGCCGAGGGAGGAACCATGTCCGATATTTCTAGAAGGAACCTGTTGAAGGGTGCCGCCGTCAGCGCCGTGTCCATTTCCGCGATGGGCCTGCTGGGCGCCTGCGCCGCCCCGAGCGAGCCGAAGGCCGAAACCACGACCGATCCGTCCGCCGACGGCGCCGGAACCGGCAGCGGGACGAACAGCGAGTATATGGCCGAGGTGCTGGAACCCACATCCATGCCCGATGCCTCGACGGCGAGCAATTTCAACATCATCTACGACAGCAAGACCACCGTCGGCACCACCTACGAAAACCTTATGACGGCCATCGCGGGCGAGACGGGCGCCACCACCAAGTATGAGGCGTTCTCGAAGGTCGCCAAGAACGAGGGCTTCGACGTGCTGGCCCGCCTGTTTCAGTGCACCGCGGACGCCGAGAAAATCCACATCGGCCTCGAGTACGACCTGGCCAAGGAAATCGACCCCGCAACCGAGAAGCCCGAGCCGCCCGCGGTCGAGGAGCACGAGAGCGACATCAACCTGATCTCCGGCGCCAACGGCGAGATCTACGAGACCTCGGACATGTATCCCTCCTTCATCAAGAAGGCCCAGGAAGAGGGCAACAACAAGGCCGTGCAGGTGTTCACGCGCGCCAAGCTTGCCGAGGCGTATCATGCGAAGCTGTATATGGATGCGTACACCACCATCGACACCCCGTTCGACGGCAAGTACTACCTGTGCCCCATCTGCGGCTACATCCACAAGGGCGAGAACTTCACCGCCTGCCCCATCTGCCTGGCTCCGAAGTCGTCTTTCACCGCCTACTAGGCCATTACCCCACATTTCTCTGTCGGAAGCGCCCGAGGGTTCGTCTCTCGGGCGCTTTTCGCATTCTCGCATGCGATTGGAGCGATTTCCCACCTTCGCGCCTGTCCGCCGCCCGCGAACCTCGCGCCGCCCGCTGCGCGCGAACCTCTCGCCTGTCTGGTGCCGATGCGTCCCCGTCTGCCGCTTGCGGGCTTCGCGACTGTCCGCGGTTTGCGCGAACAAGTGTTTCACGTGAAACACTTGTCGTAATGCCATGCGACAAGCGAACAAATGTTTCACGTGAAACATCGCTGGGACTGCCGTCTTGAGCACAGGCAGAAGATGCCGGAACCGAAGATCCGTGCGATTATTGCAGATGATTTTATGGCCGACGCCGCACGGGATCCTTCGACTCGCTTCGCTCGCTCAGGATGACAAAGGGGGGGGCAGCGCCGCTCGGGATGACGGGGTCACTCACGCGGGGACGCAGGAGGGAAAAGCCGCTTTCCTGATGGCGCTCGTGCCAAAAAGAAAAGGGCCGACGATTCTCCGGCCCTTCGAGGTTCGTTATGCGGACGCGCCTTACAGCCCCAGCGCCTTCTTCAAAGCGGAAACTCGGCGACGGGACACGGGAATTTTCTCGTCCACGGCGTTCAGCGTGAGCAGCAGCGTACCGCCCGACACCGATTCGATCTCCTCCACCATCGAGAGATTCACCAGATAGCCGCGGTGCACGCGGAAGAAACCGTGACCGTCGAGGCGCTTCTCCAGCTGAGCCAAGCTGACCGTGGAGAAGTAACGATCCGTATCCGTTTGCAGGTACGCGTAGTCGTCGCGCGCCATGACGAAGCGGATCTTGTCGATGCCGATGAGGATTTTCTTGCCGCCCTTTTCGACGGGAATGCGCTCGGACTTCTGAGCCTGCACGTGCAGCGACACGTGCTCGCGCACGCGCGAGATAGCTTGCGACAGGCGCTCGGTTTCGACCGGCTTCACCAGGTAATCGATGGCGTTCACCTTGAACGCATCGAGGGCGAACTCGCTGTACGCCGTCACGAACACCACCGCAGGCGGGAACTTGAGGTGCTGCAGCGCCTCAGCCAGCTGCAAGCCCGTGGCTTCGGGCATGTTCACGTCGAGGAACATCACGTCGCACGGATATTCCTTCAACTTCTCGATAGCCTCGCGCACACTGGCAGCTTCGGCGACAACCTCCGTCTGCCCCAGCTCGTCAAGCAGGAACTTCAGCTCTGAACGCGCAGGAGCCTCGTCATCGACGATCATCGCTTTCAACACCTAAGCCTCCTACCCTCCGTACGTTTGCTTTCGACCATTATAAATCATGGATCACCGAAACCGGCCAAAAGCCGAAAGATAGGAGCAAGCAAACCGACGAAAGAACATCAACCACCGCTGACCATCGGTAAATCCGCCGTTACCCGCGGGGATCGTCCGTGAGGTAGCGAGCGCGCAGGGCCTCGCGCTTTTCGTCGGTGACGCTCAGCTGGTCGCGCACGTAAGCGTCGAGGCTGCCGTACTGCTTCTCCACGGCATCGAGCGCGGCGTGCAGGAAGCGCGGATCGGCGGAGTTGATCACGTGAATGCTCTTATCCAGCTTGTCGCCCAGACCGAACGAGGAAAGCGCGTCCATGATGTTCTGCGTTTCGGATTGGACGTACTTGTTCGTGGCCAGATAATCCTGCTCGACGGCCTCGCGCTTTACGCCCAACGCGTGCAGCAAGAGCGCGGCGGCCAAGCCAGCGCGATCCTTGCCGATGGTGCAGTGCCAAAGCACGGAGCCATCCTCGGCAGCCAGCACATCGTCGAAGAACTGCGCGAAGCCGCGCTGGCTCTGCTCGTCCAACATCATGCGCTCGTACACTTCCTCCATGATGCTGGCAGGGTTCTTCTGCACGGTGCGCAGCATTTTGAGCGCCTGCATCATGCCGCCCTCGCGCGTGACGCCGAATGTGGAGGCGCTCAGCACCGGCGCATCCGCGAACCGAACGCCCACCAGGCCGTCCTGTGGGTCGGGATGCTCCTTGCGCTCTTCTTCGGTGCGCAGGTCGATAACCGTGCGCACCTGGTAGTCGTCAAGCAGCACTTCGAGGTCGCGGGCGGTGGCATGGTCGAGCGCACCCGAGCGCAGCAGGCGCGCATGCTTCACGTAGCGCCCGTCGTCCGTGGGCAGGCCTCCCACGTCGCGCGTGTTTGGCAGACCCTCAAGCACGATGCGGCCGCCTTCTTCGCTCTCGAGGCCTTCGGCCGGAGCAATGCCGATAGCAGGGGCGAAATCGGTGGGGACAGTATCCAGTTGGGACATGGGAAAAGCCTTTCGACGACGATGATGAGCGCGCAGCCGGAAGCGTTTTGTCGGCGCTAGCCGGGGGGGCTTCCGGCTAGCGCCTCACGGAATCCTTCGATTCCGCGCTTCGCGCTGCGCTCAGGATGACGACCGGGGCGGAGCGCGTCAAATCACCCGTCCCCTTGACACACCCTTCGCTATTGCAGGTCGAGCTGCATGAGCTTGTCCAGCGTGAGCGCGTAGATCTTGAAGGACTGCTTCAGCAGGTCCTCGCTGACGCCCTCGTCCGGACCGTGCATCATGCCAACCCATTCGGGATCCTCAACCCACGGCTTTTCGGGACCGAAGCTGGCACCGCTCTTGAACTCGCGCGCGTACGTGCCGCCGCCCATGGTGAACGGCTTCGCGTCCTCGCCGGTGGCCTCGTTGTACGCGTTCAGCAGCGCCTGGATCACAGGGCTGTCGGGCTTTACGAGGAACGGCTCCATAAGCAGCGTGTTCTCAAACGAGCCGCCGATCTCGCTCGCCAGCTGGCGCAGGCGCTCGGTGATCTCGTCGGCCGTGATGGACGTGGGGAACCGACTGTCGAGCGTCTGCACAAAGCGGTCGTCCTCGATTTTGATGGTGCCGCCGATGACGGTGAGCGGGCCGAAGTACTCGTCGGAGCTCTTGATGCCGATGCCGCTGCCGTCGGTATGATTGAGCAGCTTCTGGTCGAGCTCGAAGAACGCGCGCTCGTCGGCGGTGCACAGGTCGTGCTCCAGCAGGTAGTCCACGATGAGGCCGATGGCGTTCACGCCTCCTTCGGGCATGGAGGCGTGCGCTCCTTTGCCGGCCGCAGTGATCTTCGCGCGGCCTTCGCCGTCGGCCGCAACGGTAATGCGATCAGTATTCGGCAGGTCGGCAGCGTCGGCCTTCACCACGGCCTCGGCGATGCCGGGCACCGCGTTCGTGGCCGCGCCGCCCGTGAACTCCAGCACGATGCGGTCGGCGATGGGCTTGCTGATCAGCTCGCCGTCGTAGCCACCCTTCTCGCCGTAGCACACGGGGAACTCGGCATCGGGCGTGAACAGGAACGCCGGATCGTCGTAATGCTTGTGGTAGTAGGCCACGTCGGCCATGCCGGATTCTTCGTTCGCGCCGAACAGGAAGCGGACGGTGTAGGGGAACTGAGGAGCCTCGCCGGCGTCCTGCAAGTCCTTCCAGAACTTCATGGCGTGCAGCGCCACCACGCTGGGGCCCTTGTCGTCGAGCGTGCCGCGACCGACGAGGTAGCCTTCCTTGCGCGTGACCGCGTACGGCTCGAAGTTCCAGCCGGGACCGGCGGGAACCACGTCCATGTGGCCGATGATGCCCAGCTGCGTGTCGCTCTTGCCGGGGAAGTCGGCGAACCCGATGTAGCCCTCGGCATCGTGCGTCTTGAATCCCATGTCGGAGGCCATTTCAAGCGCGGCTTCCAGCGCCTCCTTCGGGCCGGGGCCGAACGGAGCGCCTTCGGTCGCCTTGTCCGATTCCTCGAAGCTGGGGATGCGGACGAGCGTCTCGATGTCTTCGACCATCGTCTCCCAATTTTCCTCGAGATACGCGTCGATCTTCCTGGTCAGTTCTTCGTGCTCCATAGGTGCCTCCCGACTCTTGATACGCGTGCGACCACGCCGGGACGGGAAAGCCGTTCGCATGCCTCGCCCCGGCGGCAATTGAGCCTATTATGATCCTTGCGGGATACCTGCGCCAGATGCAGTTCCATATGTTGACCGAACGTCGAAAAATCAACGGAGACAGCGCGGACGCCGGCGCGCGGCGGCTTCAAGCCCGCCGCGCGCCCAGAATCTAACTCTAACGCCTCGAGCGCGAGCGCCTGACGGCGACGACCAGGCCCGCTACGGCCAGAGCCGAGACCGCGGCCAGGGCAAGGGCGGCCGTGCGCGGCGCGAGGGGATCGCCGGTGGCCGTCAGCGGCTTCGGCTTCGCCGCCTCGGCGGACGGCTTCAACGCCTCCTGCGGCGAGGCCGGCGCGTCGGGCGCGTCGGGAAGCGGCTTCGGCTGCTCCTCGCCGGGATCGGTGGTCGGCTTGTCGGGGGTGCCACCGCCGCCCTCCTCGTCGGGCGCGAGTTCGAACTTCAAGCGCTTGAAGACCATTTCTTTCGTGAGCGAGTCCATGCCCGCCACGTACAGGGCGTCGCCCAGCACGGCGCCGCTGGCAAGCGACACCTTCGATGCCGACAGGCGCGTGGGAACGGCCAGCCACGTGCCGGCTTTCGGATCGTACACGAACGTGTCGCTGCCTTGGTTGCCAGCCTCGACCGCGCCCGACAAGATGATGCGCTCGTGAGAAGCCGTCGATCCGGCGATGGTGGATCCTGCCGGCAGAACGCCTCCGGCCACCGCACCATACTGGTTCAACACGATATCCTGCGGGAAAGGAGCATAGTTCCACTCGTCGCCCTCGAACGCCGCAACCGAATTGACAATCCGGGATTCTATCCAATTCACGTTGCCGGCGGCAACCGTCAACACCCCGTTCACCATGTCGGCGAAGGGAGTAAAGCGCCCCTCGCCCAAATCGGGCAGCGCGGTCGCGTCGCCCGTCGCCATGTCGACGCGAGCGACAAGCGGCGACGACGCGCCGCTGGCGTCAAGGCCGGCGAACACCCAAAGAGAGCGGCCGTCGCTTGCAAGGGTAACGCCCATGAAATCAAACCCGCCGAACCCGCACGCGGTCAAGGAGTCGCGGCAGTCCACAGGATCCCCCAACGTGCCGGTAGACGGATCGAACGAATACAGCACCTGATCCGAAGTGAGCGCATACAGAACGCCCCCGCTCGAGGTCAGGCGGAAAACGGCATCAAGCGTATCCGTGACAAGATGCTGCACCGACCACGATGCCGAGGCGGGGTCGTATGCCAGCAAAGCGCTCCTTTCCCTGCCATCGGACGACTCGAAGTGGGGCACCGCGTACACGCGGCCAGCAGCCGCCGCCATCGACCACGCATTGTACAGCGTAGGCTCGGGAAGGCCCAGGCTTTTGAAGTCGGGGGCCGGCAGGCTCTCGAAGAAGTCGAAGCCCTCCTCGGAGCCGACGGCCACCTTGCGGCGGCCGGTGTCGCCGTCGGCGCGCTCCACCTGGACGTAGCGCTGCTTGGACTCCAGAGACGGGGGCAGGACGACGCGCACCTCGTTCGCGCCCCACGACTTCACCTCGAGGTCGGCGCCGTCGAGCGTGACGCGGCCGCGATCCTCGCCGAACCAGCTGCCGCGCACCGTCGCCTCGAGCGTGCCGTCGGCCGCGGGCTCCAGCGCGTCCACCACCGGGTACGGGTCGGTTGCCGCGCGGACGACGTCCAGCTGCCCGTCGGACGTGCACGTCCCGGCCAGAGCGTCCGCCCGCTTGACGCCTCCCAGGATGCGCGCTCGCAGTTGCTCGGCGCCGTCGTTAGGGAACAGCCCCGCGAGCAGGGCGCACGAGCCCGTCACCACCGGAGCCGCCATGGACGTTCCATCCATGTAGACGTACGGCGCGACGTCGCTGACAAGCGCCACGTTGTCGAAAAAGAAGTCCAGGTCCATCCCGTCGTCGAACGAAGTGAACGTGCGCTCCAATTTGAAAGAGAACTCGTCCCAGTTGATTTCGTCCCGCTTGTCTTTTGGAATGGGAACCCTGAGCGAAAGCGGGATGGCGCCGCCAGTGCCGAAGCTTTCAGGCGTCAGGTCGATCCAGCTGCCGTCGATGCCGTGCACGCTGACGCGCAGCAAACGGCCCATATCGCTCTCCTTGGAGTCCGCGACGCCGGCATCGAAGGCCAGGCACTGCAGGTCGTCGACGGTCTTGTCCGCCGCCGCGAGGCCCTGCTTGACCGCGCCCTTTTTCGCCGTGAACACGACGGACGCCTTCTGCCCCGCCTTCGCCTGCTTGATGGACATAAGCACGCCCTGGCTTGGGGCGTCGCCCACAACCTGCGGGACCTCCGCCCGCGAAACCGAAGGCTCCGCATCGCCGGACGCCTGGAACGAGAACATCCTGTCCTCGGATTCGAAATCGTCGAACGCCACCGTCAGCTCCGGATCGTCCCCATCAACTATCCCCTGGCCCTGAGGAGCCGTGGACAGGATGTCCGTGCCCGGAGCCGCCAGATCGGTGGCCGCGGCGCCGTAATCGGAGAAGGAAGCCAGCCTGCCCTCTCGATCGACGGCGTTCACGGCAATGGCCCCGTCGGTGGGGGCGCCGGCCGGAAGGTTCAGCGATTGGTCGAGGTCGGCGGCATAGTTTCCCGATGCGCAGACAGACAGCACGCCGTTCGATCGGTACAGATCGTCCATCACCTCGGTCAGCAGAGGACTCTCACCCGCGCCCATCCACGAATTGTTCGCCGCGACCAAGTTCACCCTGGCCTGCGCCGCCTTCTTCATATACGAGTACGCCCCGAGCACAGCAGACGTGAGAAAGCCGCCGCTTTCATTGGCGACGCGCAGCGCCATGATCTTCGCGTTCGGAGCCACGCCGGCAACGCCTTCGCCGTTGTTGACGGAGGCCGCGATGATGCCGGCCACATGCGTGCCGTGGCCGTCATTGTCCATCGGGTCGTCGTCGCCCATGCCGTAGTCGTAGCCATGCTCGCCCTCCAGGCCGATGTTACCCGGATTCTCCCACATGACGTCCTTCAAGTCGGGATTGGTGCAATCCACGCCCGTGTCGACCACGGCCACCACCACTTCTTCCTTCCCTTGCCACGGCCTGCCGGGAATGCCCTCGTCACCCCACAGGGTTTCGACGTTGGCGGCGCCGGCGATCTCGTCCGTGGGGGCGAGGTGCCATTGGAGGCCGATCAACGGGTCGTCCGTAGGGGCGGTATCCGCGGACAGGGCGGCAGCCGGCTCTTCGACCGGCTTCGCCTGGGTCTCCAGGTCGTCGATATAACGCACGTAGTCGGGCTGGGCCGCCAGCACGCCCGGCGTATCGGCCAGATCGCGCAGCAGATCCTCGGTGGACTGCGTTCCGGACTCGATGAGGATCACCTGCTCGGGCGTTGGCATCGAGCGAGCGAGCGGCACATCGGCTTCGGCCCCGGCTTCGGGCTGGGGGTCGAAGGTGTACAGGTTGCTGGCCGACCAGCCTCCCCCGTTGGAAGAATAGGCGCTCACCGGAGCGAAGTCGTCGTTCACGTGCGCCAGCACGCGACCCGGAACGTAGTCGCCCGCCTGTAGCAACTCGTCGAGCGAACGCGCCTCCTCTCCCGATCCGACCGTCGGGTTGTCGGAACCCGCGGTCTCGGAAACCTCGTCCGCGAGCGCGGACGCGGGCACGGCCATAAGCGAAAGGGCCGCGGCGAGAAGGATCGAAAGGAAGCGTTTCATGGCACTCCATCCTTTGCGAAAACGAACGCGATTGCTTTTGATTGTATCAGGGAAACGACCCGGCAAAAGCGCGTTGGAAACCCGGAGGCACGAACGCGCGAAAACGCGCAACGAGCGCCAAGCCCCTTCGCGGGCGCGGCCGTCGAATGGAAATACGCTATGGTATTCTGACATTATTAATGCGAAACGTAGAAATCCCCATTGAAGAGAGGGAACTATGCAGCACAAGACCCGCGAGACGGCCCGCCGCGCAAAGCGCGCCCCGCTTCTCGCCTTCCTCATGCTGGCCCTCGCGCTGTGCCTCGCGCCCAGCGCGGCCTACGCCGGTCCGGCCTTGGAGATCGAGCAGGGCTACGTCCAGCCCGACGGCGCCACCTTCCAGGCCGGGCAGCGCGGCGACGAGTTCTTCCACTACGTTCGGACGGCCGAGGGGCGCCTCGTGCAGAAGAGCCCCGCCGACCAGACGTGGTACTACGTGACGAGCGAGGGCTTCGGCCTCGCGCTCGGGCCGCGCGCCGACGAGGCCGCACCGGCGAACGCTCTGACGCCCTCGGTGCTGGCAAACGATACCGGCAAGATGGCCTACTCCGCGCTGGGCGGAGGCGCCTACGTTCCCCGAGACCGGGGCGTCGGCGAGGCGGTGACGCTCTCCGACATCGAGGCCGCCCAGGCCGCGTCCGGTGCCAACGCCCTCGGCGCGCGGTCGGCGGCGCAGACCGAGACGTCGCTTCCGCTGATCACCATCGTCATCGGGTTCGAGAACCCGGAGGACCCCGGCGCCGAGGTCGTGCAGAAGGACGACGACGGCAACGTCGTCGCGAGCTGGAACGCCGCCGATCAGCGCTACCGCGACGGCTACGATTGGAACAAGCTGCTCTACAGCGGCGAGAACAGCATCACCAGCTACTACGCAACCATGTCGAACGGCAAGTTCTCCTGGACGCCGGCGACCGAGGAGACCAGCGCGTACGGCACGGGCGGCAACACCAACCTGCACGACAAGGCGGGCGACGGCGTGATCCACGTGACGCTCAAGCGCGACCACGGCAACTGGGAATCAGTCGAATACCTGAGCGACGCGGCCAAGGACCAGCGCGACGCGTACGTCGACGCGCTCAACGAAGCCTCCCAGTACATCGACTTCGCGACCTACGATACGAACCGCAACGGCGTGCTCGAACCGACCGAGGCGGGGCTGCTGTTCATCGTGGCGGGCTACGAAGCCTCAGGGGCCGGAGGCACACCGTCAACCTGGGCCTGCCGATGGGAGCTGTCCAGCATGGACAGAGACAACTTCGAACCCGAAGAAATCGTCAACCCCGAAACGGGCAGCAAAATCGAGGTCAACGACTACATCTCCATAGGGGAAACCCTTATGAACGACATGATCCCCGCCCAGCCCATGCCCACGAGCACCGTCGCGCACGAACTGGGACACTATCTGGGACTGCCCGACCTGTACGACATCAACTACACGGCAAACGACCCCGAAGCGACCGTCGATCAATTCCCCTGGTTGGCCTACGACGTGAGCGAACTCAGCTTGATGGCAGGCGGATCATGGGGCAGATACATCACCGATAGCGGCGATACCGTCTTCGTCCCCGTCAGCCTCGACCCCTACTGTTTGGAACGGCTCGGCTACATAGAGCCCGTCGAGGTAGCCGCCGACGGCACGCACGACGCGTCCACGTTCTGGAGCGGCAAGGGCTACCAATGCCTGCGCGTCCCCACCAGCACCGAGGGCGAATACTACCTGGTGGAGAACCGCCAGTACGAGAGCTTCGACCTAGGGCTGACATCCGGGTACCGGGTCGACCACAATAAAGAAAAGCCGCAATACTACAACGAAACGGGCGGCATCGTCATCTGGCATATCGACCGGGGAATCGCGGACGCGCGCAGCATGACCGACGATCCCCTTTTGAGCAACACCGTGAACACGGTCGACCACCGTCCGGGCGTCATGCCCGTCTATCCGGAGAATACGGAGTACCGGGACGGCCAGGCGCTTTACACTCGCCCGTTCTTCAACACCAGCGCCTGCGAGACGTTCGGCATGGAGGGCAACGTCGTCCCGCTGCTGCAGTACAACGGCTGCGACACACCCGACGAGCGCGTGGACTCCGGTATCGTCCTTTCGGTGGGCGACACCGTGGGCGACGTCATGAGCGTGACGGTGGACCTGCCCGAGCCGGACGAGCCGGGCGGCGGCTACGAGGAGAGCTCGCACGTCGGTGAGATCGCCGGATCGCGCGTGGAAGTGTCGGGATCGTTCCCCGCAGGCGCCGAGCTCTCCTTGGCGCTCTCGGCCCTGACCGATGAGCAGAAGGCCGAAATGGCAAAGGCGTCCGACCAGCTGGGCGCGCTCATCGTCAGCGCGGACGCGTCGGTGGTGGACGCGGCGACCAGCGAGAAGGCCGCGCACGAGGGCAAGCTCTCCGTGTCGTTCTCGGTCGACAAGCGCTACGAGGGGAAGAGCGTCTGGATGGTCCACCGGAAAGCCGACGGCTCGCTCGAAGCGACGAAGGCTGCGGTGGAAGGAGGTCTCGCGAGCATGACCGTCGATGAGCTGTCGCCGTTCGCCGTGTTCGAGCAAAAGGCAGCCATTCCCGGCGACGACGGGAACGTGCCCCCGTCCGGCAGCCCTGGCGGCGAAGAGCCCTCCGGCGACACGCAGGTCGAACCGCTGCCCGGCAAGGCGCTCGCCTCCACCGGCGACAGCGCGGCGGCACCCGCTGCCCTCGCGCTGGCGATAGCCGCCGCCGTTGCGGCGATGATCGCGCAGACAAAGCTTCGCCGCCGCCACGATTCGCTCAACCGGTAAGACTCGACGATATTTTTGCTCGAAGCTTTCGTGGACTTCCGGTATACTGTCATCCTGCGCCCGAGTGGCGGAATGGCAGACGCGGCGGTCTCAAAAACCGTTGTCCTAGACGTGCGGGTTCAAATCCCGCCTCGGGCACCACTTCGCAGATGAACGAGCTCCTGAAACCTTGCGTTTCAGGAGCTCGTTTTGCATCGCGGCTCAAGCACGAGCGGGGCAACGTCGTCCCGCAGCGGCAGTACGGCAGCTGCGACACGCCCGACGGCTGACGCAGACGAGACGCAACGGCATCGGCCCGGGTGCGCGAAAGCCGGGAGCGCCTTGCGGGCAACGGCGTTTTGTCTACAATAGCAGGCGAGCCGCAGGGAACTGCTTACTCCCCACGGCTCTCGAACCCGCTTTGGCGGTTCGGATTCTATTTTGGGCCCGGTTCGTCCCCTTGCTGGGACGATCGGGGTTCTTCTTTCGACCGCGCTTGAAGAATCAGCGAGGCCGTCTCCACCGACAGACTACCGAAAGCAGCTATCAAGCAAAGAACGCGCTTTCCCCCGCCGCTTCCGCAAGGGCGCTTAACGGGTCACTGCACACGAGCCGGCTCGCAAGAAGCGCCGCACGCAGTGCGCCGCTGAGGCGGCGTTGCGGGCAAAGCATGTTTCGAATAGTAAACCGAACGAGTGTTTCACGTGAAACATCGGCATCGAAGGATCCCACCGGGACGGGACGGGACGGGACGGGACGGGACGGGACGGGACGGGACGGGACGGGACGGGACGGGACGGGACGGGACGGGACGGGACGGGACGGGCGCTCTGCCAGGCGCCGTGCAGCCGATGGACGACTGCACGGCAACCTGTCAGGCTACGCAGCTGGGTTGCCGCATACGCCCATGAACAGCGGGATGCCCTGCGACGACGTGATCTGGAACAGGAACGGGCGGTCGAGGCGCAGCTCCACTTCCTCGCCTTCGGGGATCATCGCCGATGTGGCGCTGATTCCCATATCCGTGTACGCACTGGCTTCGGCGCCCTCCTCATCCCAGGAGATATGGCTTTCCTGCTTCACCATCGAGATGAAGGCCGGGGTGGCCGTAAGGTTCGAGAAATCCGCCTTGTCGCTAAACGGCGTCTTCATACCCAAGCGCTCGAGAGCCGGAATCAGATCAAGTTCGGTATCGAAGGCGACCTTGGGCACCACGTAGGTTATGAAGCCGTACTCGTCCTCGTTCGCGTCAACGGCAAAAGCCTGGGCCAAGCGCTGCTCATCGGCAAGCAGGTCGTCCACCGACACGCCTTCGGCCGGCAGCACGAACGTCATCATCGTGCCGCCCGTGAACGCCAGACGTGCGCGCAGGAAGTCGTCGGTCTGGCGAAAGCCTTGCAGCGAGTCGATACGCTGCGTCATGAACTGGGTTTCGACGTCGCCCGATGCGGCGTGAAACACGGCGGGCGCGGTGTTCGCCGCATCGAACGTATCCATCCAACCGCCTTTGAAGTACACCGCGTTGATGATGGACAGCAGAAGGTCGCTCTCGGTTTTCACCTGGGGGTCGATGGTGCCGCCCGTATTCTCGGAAATCCATGCGGCCATGGCCTGGTCGGCAGCGTCAGTGCCGAACTCCACCGAAAACGGCGTGGCGTAGAACTGGCCGATCGCCGTGTCGATGAACGATTGCTCGAAGGAGGCGTCCTTCGCCATCCATATGGAATTCGCCAGATCGACCGTGGAGAAAGGATCGGTTGCCAGCACGCGGAACAGGTTGCCGCACTGCTGGGGCACGTCGACGGTGCTGGGCGCACCCAACACCGAGGCGATCTCGTCGCGTGTCTGACCAGCAGCGCCTTCGTTCGCAAGCGCCAGGGCGTAGTACAAACTGAGCGGAGAATACATGCGGTTCGCCTTGGCACCGTCCGCGCCGTCGCCCAACACCGAAGCGGTGCTGCGGTAGGCGAACGCTGCAAGCGAGTCTACGAAGGATTGATCGATCGGGTTCTGCTCGAGCGCGTCCAGCCATGCTTCGGGATTGTTCTCAGACGCCTTCTGAGGAATAGCAGGCTGCGCCACGGCGAACTGGCTCGTCGCACGTTGTTGCGCGCATGCGCTCAACAATGTGCCGGCTGCCAGCAGCGTCACCAGCACTGCAGCCAACGCGATCGTCTTTCCTGCAAGGCTTTCGCCCCGCTTCGCCCGTCCATCCATGGCGTTCCCTCCGTTCGGCTATTTGATCCGTCAAAGGGTAACACGATCGAAGCGACCGAATTGTCGGGAACGCGTTAAAACAGCATGCCCAGAAACGCCGCGATGCCTCCCGTCACGACCATGACAACCCACACGATGAGCCAGAACAGGCAGCCGAACCAGGCAAACAGCTTGCCGCCCTCGCTCCAACCCCAACCATCCTTGCCCATGAACCATGCGGCCAACACGCCGAACAGGCCGCCGAAGAGGCCGACGCAGAAGTAGCCGAATTTTGCCAAACCGGATATCTCGCGCATGAGACGCTCCTTTCGCTTGAAAGGACGAGCGTATACCGAGTGCGTGGAGCGCAATGCAAGGAACGGCGTTTGTGACGCAGCTGATGCAGGATGGCTTCCATTCGTTTAGATTGCAGATTCTCGACGTTCCCCATCAGGGTCGGCAGGGTAATAGCGCGCTCCTCGCCCATGCCCCTCAAGTCGCAGCTTTCCCGACGCAGTCATTTCTTTGATGATCGATCCAGCTTTCGAGGGCGAGACGCGAAGTAACTCCGCCACATCGGAGCGCATCAGAGAGCCCTGAACGCGAGCCAACTCCATGACCAGTTCCGGATGGCGAACATCATCGATTCCTTTTTGCCTCACGTACCCGAGCGCATGACCCGTTTCTCTGTAAACGCGCGCCGAGAGAAGATAGGTGGTAGCTCGCCCTGTACCGTGCGACTCGATCAACCCTCGCTCCACAAGCTCTCCAAGCACTCGGTGCAATCGCCCCTGATCGATATGGGTCGCTTCTCGCAAAGCCCCGAAATTCACCTTGCGCTCATCGCGAATGACCGAGAGCACCATCAAGGCAAACACCGTGAACGGACGCCCCGATTGACGCTCCTCGTCAAATATCATCGTTGTGAACGCCGCATCGAAAGGAGCACGAGGCGTGAAGAGGACGACGTCATTCACGGTAGAAGCAGAATAATCGGGAAGCGGCCGGCCAAACCG
The DNA here is from genome assembly GCF_000185625.1 of Eggerthella sp. 1_3_56FAA. Lineage (NCBI taxonomy): Bacteria > Bacillati > Actinomycetota > Coriobacteriia > Eggerthellales > Eggerthellaceae > Eggerthella > Eggerthella sp. 1_3_56FAA. The sequence goes on along the minus strand of NZ_GL622580.1, from coordinate 622,496 downwards.
CAGGGAACCTTCGTATATACGATCCACACCGCGGCCCGTTTTTTCCGCGAGCCCAACGCGCTTTAGCGCTTCGGCCAGCAGGGGATTTCGTCCATGAGGGGGCACCGTAAGAAGGTTCTCGTACGTGATGCCTTCGACAAAACCTCCAGGATTCGAAATGGTCATCCCCTCGGAGTCCATAAGCACGCGGGTCGGCCGCAGAATAGTATAATCGCGGTGGGCAAAGGCGTTCACCAGAGCCTCGCGAAATGCACGTGCATCGTAATCAGAGATAGACAAGCGGAAAAGACCTCGGTCGACCTCCCGTGAAGCATTCTGCGCAGAGAAGTACTGTTCGAATTTCTCGAAAACGGCGAGGAGAGGAAGCGCCGTCTCGACGTTCAACCTCACTTCGGTGTCCTCCAAAACTTGAAAGCTGCTTTTTGCCGTCGGCACATGACGAGAAAGGGCGTCCTCCTTGCCCACCATAAGAAGGCCTGCAACGGTGGGATACATGCGGTCTCCGAAGGATCGAACGAGGCCAAGAGCCTTGAACAGTTCTGCATCGTCCAAATCCAACAGCGTTCTGTCGGAATCGGGCAGGCTTCCGATGAGCCGGCGAAGACGGCTTACTTCTACAGGATCGAAATCCTCCACGCTTGCATCTGAAACTGCTTCGTTTGAAAAATCGAGCTTGCCAAGGTTGCCAAGTCGCGTTGCTATTTCAAAAGGGTACATTGGAATGTTCTCGGGAGAACCATCAACCCTCACGACCCTTTTCAAAATACGCCCATCCGAGGTAGCGCCCACGACAGTGCCCTTCGGAACGACGATCCTGAGGACTTCGACGCCAGACATCGTATTGAGCTCAGACTCGACCCTGATGGGAGGCATCGTTTTGTTGGCAAGCAAAGCCGCCAGACCGACTGGGTCGGCATGCTTTCGGTTCAGTCCGGTAGGAGTTCCGTCATCTTCGACTCCGAGATACAGGACCCCTCCTTCGGAATTGAACATCGCAACCACTGCTTCAACAAGCAAACTTTCATCAACCCCGTGTTTCGAGGCGTTTCCCGTTGTGTCGCTTTTGAATTCAACCGTGAGGCTTTCTTTTGAAGGGATATCCATTGGACGCCTCCGTTTTGATTCGCTTTGTTTTTCCTTGAAGAATAGCATATAAAAGCAATTAATAGCTTTTATCAAATCATTAATGTTTACTTAAAGCTATTTTTGAGCTTTTGCGCCTAATAACTTCTCCAATAAGCCGGAAAACAAAACGGGTCGCTTCTGCAAGAGGGAGGAGCAGAAGCGACCGTCAACGGAATAGCTTGGTTAGGTGGCGCCCGAAACATGGCGGGCGCCTTTCAGGCGCGTAGCGCTAGGCGCGCACCTCGCCGCCGATCTTGCGGGCGGGAACCTGCTGGCCGGTGGCGGCCATGCGCTCTTCGTGAGTCATCGCGGCCAGTTCGTGCACGCGCTCAACGTCCACGACCAGCGCTGCGGCCAAACGATCGCCGTACTCGGGATCGGCCTTGTAGCAGTGCGCCGCATGGCGCAGGCGGATGTTCTCGGTCACGCCGTCCATGTTGCGCGCCGTGTTGTCGATGAGGGCAGCGCGCTGATCCTCGCCCATCAGACGATACAGGTCGCCCGGCTGGTAGAACGTGTCGTCGGTGGGGTCGTCGGCGGGATCCCACGCGTCCATCGGTCCGAACAGGTCCAGCGGCGGCTCGGCCGCGTCGGCCTGTTGCTGCCACTGCCCGTAGCTGTTCGGCTCGTAGCCGATGGTACCGCCGAAGTTGCCGTCGGTGCGCATCATGCCGTCGCGATGGAACTCGGCGTAGGGGCAGCGCGGCCGGTTCACCGGGATGTGGTTGTGGTTCACGCCCAGGCGGTAGCGCTGCGCGTCGCCGTACGCGAACAGGCGGCCCTGCAGCAGCTTGTCGGGCGACAGCCCGATGCCCGGCACGAGGTGCGTCGGCGCGAACGCGGCCTGCTCCACCTCGGCGAAGTAGTTCTCGGGGTTGCGGTTCAGCTCCAGCGTGCCCACCTCGATCAGCGGGAACTCCTTCTGGCTCCACGTCTTCGTGATGTCGAACGGGTTCTCCTTGTAGTTCTTCGCCGTGGCCTCGTCCATGATCTGGACGCAGAAGCGCCAGCTGGGGAACTCGCCGCGCTCGATGGCGTTGAACAGGTCGCGCTGGTGGCTCTCGCGGTCGCCCGCGATGATCTGGCCGGCCTCGGCGTCGGTGAGGTTCTTGATGCCCTGGTTGGTCTTGAGGTGGAACTTCACCCACACGCGCTCGTTGTCCTCGTTGATCAGGCTGAACGTGTGGCTGCCGAAGCCGTGCATGTGCCGGTAACTGGCCGGGATGCCGCGGTCGGACATGACGATGGTCACCTGGTGCAGCGCCTCGGGCAAGCTGGACCAGAAGTCCCAGTTGCTCTGCGCCGAGTGCATGTTGGTGTGCGGATCGCGCTTCACCACGTGGTTGAGGTCGATGAACTTCTTGGGATCGCGCAGGAAGAAGACGGGCGTGTTGTTGCCCACGAGGTCCCAGTTGCCGTCGGGCGTGTAGAACTTCATGGCGAAGCCGCGGATGTCTCGCTCGGCGTCAGCCGCGCCGCGCTCGCCCGCCACGGTGGAGAAGCGGACGAACACCTCGGTCTCGGCGCCCGGCTGAAACACCTTCGCCTTCGTGTACTTGCTGATATCGCCGGTCACCTTGAAGGTGCCGTACGCGCCCGAACCCTTCGCGTGCATGCGTCGCTCGGGGATGACCTCGCGGTCGAAGTGCGCCAGCTTCTCGATCATCCAGTTGTCCTGGAGCATCATGGGGCCGCGCTCGCCCGCGGTCAGCGTATGGTTGTTGTCGGCGACGGGGTTGCCCACCTCGTTCGTGAGCCTTGTGGTGTCGATTCGGTCGGCCATGGTATCGAGCCTTTCCCTTTAGCCGCATTGGCGGCGTTCTGTTTGATGGGGGCTACGATACGGCAATCCGTTTCGAAATGGAATACTAATTGATATTAATTCTCATTAAAGGCACAATTTGACAGTTCGGAGGAGCATCTTCGCTCGGAAAACACGCTCCCGGCGCTGAGGCGTGTTTTTGGAGCGAAGATGCGCCGGAAAGAGGCCATCGTACAAATGCTTCACGTGAAACGCCCCTCACGGCCCCGCCGACTACAGCATCCTTACAATGCGATCGATGCGTTTTTGGACGGCGCAGCAGATATAGTCCACGCGCTCGGCCAACGCGGGATTGTCCGAAAGGATGGCCGAAAGCTCGTCTGCAAACCCTTCGAGCGCAGCCGGATCGAACCACGAGTAGTCGTTCACCAACCGAAGCTGACGGTTGGCGTCTTCGTAGAACGGCTTGGTCGTGAACGAGAAATCGTGCGCTCGCAGGCTTTCGAGCGTCGACGAGCACCAGAGGCTGCCGCCCGTATCGAACAGCGGCGCGATACGGTAGCGCAGCGTTTCCACGTCTCGCACAAGCCCGAAGTTTCGCCAATGCCGATCGGAGTTTCCCAAGATGTCGTCGCACACGATCATCTTGGACAACGCGATCTCGACGTGCTCCGCATCAAGCGCCGAGCAGCATTCCAGGTAGTGTTGGTAATCGTTGCGATGGTTCGGCTGACGCATAGTCTGGCGAACATAGTAGGACGGGATGTACTCTTCGGTGGAGCCGACGAAATTTTCGCAGATGCAGACGGCACCGCCCGCCCGGCTCTCCAAGCGATATTTCACATACTCGTCCGGGGCAAGCAGCCGTGAGTATAGAGCGCTCGCTGCCGCCTCGTTGAACGGCTCCTGGTTGAGAACCGATCCGCCCTTCACCAGCAAGCGCTTCGCACCGTCGCATACCCATTTTTTCGGGAGTTCGCCTTCCGAGGTGTTGTCCGGGGAGTCGAGCCCCACCCCGTCGAGCCAGCCTCTGCCGCTTCGCATCTCGCAGAAATCGTTGTCGAAATAGTTCACGTCCTCCCAGGCGATTTCACAGTTTTCGGGACGAATCCAATACTGATCCGACAAAGACAGCCCAAGGCTCTTGAAGGGAATCCTCGCAGGTGAATCGACGCCCAGCTCGGCCAGCTTCGCGTCGATGCCTTCTCTAGTTCCGGGGATGCAGCGATGCTTCCACCAGAACGACAGCGCGTCTTTCGAGACTTTTCGACCTCGGGGGGAGATCATGCCCAGCGGGGCTCGCGCAGGATCGACGATGTCCCCTGCGTCGACGAACGCACCGGCCGCCTCATCGTAGCGAAACGAAAGCACCTCGTGCGTGCGATTCATCAGCACGTAGCGCCCCACATCCCCTTTGCTGGAACTTGCAGGAGGACGCCCCGCCTTCGGAGCGGCGTTGCGACGCGCTTCCACGCTCTGCTCGTCGATGAGCCATATCCCGCCCACTTTCTCGGCAGCCAGCATGCCGCTGCGGATGAGCTGGTTGACGCGTGCGCGCCCCACGCCAAGGCGCTTGGAAGCATCTTCGACCGTCAAGTTGAACATCGTCGCCTCCGTGCTATCGTTAATACTATATTCTTGTATAGTATTTTATACGATTTGCAATTTGCATAAAATACTATATTAAAAACTAGTATTTTCGACAGGGGAAATCCAATGCAAGAATGTTTCACGTGAAGCATTCCTCTGCGCTGCGGGACATATGGCTAATGGGGCGCGCAGGACCTTTCGCGATGCAAAGTTCGCGTTCGGCAGGAACGTGCTCACGCTTCGATGGACTCCACCAAGTCGATAAGCTCCTGGCGCGAATGAACCCCTGTTTTTGCGAAAATGCTCTTCGTGTGGGTCCGCACGGTGTTCTTCGATATGACCAGCTCTTCGGCCACATACGGCACATCGCGGCCACGGGCAAGGAGGTCGAGAACCTCGGCCTCGCGACGCGACAGACCGTAACGCTCGACAGCAACCGCGCAGCCTGCAGTCACGGAATCGCCTACAGCTCCGACTACAGGAGCCAGCTTCTCTCCCGAAGCGGCTTTCACGCTACCCGCCTTCCTCCCATGCGGCGCCACCATCGCTACCGACAGCGCGTACACCGCCACCAATGCCACCACGGACAGCTCCGCCAGCCCAACGCCTCGACCCGCGCCCACGAACAAGCCCACGACGGAACCCGCCAGCGAGCTTGCATACACGATGCTGGCGAAGGTGCCGTACACGAGCACGGGAGTGAGCGATTGGTTGCGCGCCGTCCGAGCGCACGACACTACCATGAGCGAAGACGTGACCGAAAACACCAGGAACACGAGGGAGTACACCACCTGGCGAAACGTTCCCTCAAGAAGCGGCAACAGCAGAAACGCCGTCGCCGTAAGCGGAAACAGAATCTGATACAAACGCATGAGCGTAACGCGCTCGTACAAGAACCTCCAAGTTGCCAGCAGCGCGACCGAAGCGGCAAGCAGCCCGATCATGTTGCTTTCATTCGTTTGCCCTATCGACCCGCCACCCGAAGCCGAACCGACGCGCACGATACCCACAATGAACGCGGAGAAAGCGACGCAGAGCAAAGGGCGCCACAACTCGGAAACCGCTTCGCGGCACCGATCGCGCCGCTGATCGGGAACCGTGTCGAACATGGGATGCACCTTCGGAGCGCATTTCCATGCAGCACAGGTTAGCGCCACCGCCGCGCCGACGAACACGAACAGCGACATCCACGGTACTGCATCGGCGGGCAAAACCTCAACAGCGAAAAACAGCAACGCCGAAATCCCAGCGGCGGCAAACACGACGATACCGGCCGTGAACACCTTTTGCGCAGCCACGATTTCCTGCAAGGCGCCGAACATGATCCCGCTTCCCCATCCGAAGCACGCGCCCACCACGACAAGCGACCACTCGGACGAAACCACGCCGCCATGCTGCAAGGCAACCAGCAGCGAACCCGCAAGAAAAAACCCCAGCGCCAGTATCGGAGAACGCCACAGCCGAGCCTTCGGCCAATAGAAGGCGGCCAAGCCGGAAACCGCAAGCGAGAGAGGCAGGGTCGCGCTTCGCACGAAATACTCGAGCATGAAAGAGCCCGGATCCACCTGCCCGGTCAGAAACCGCACATACCCTCCCCACAGCGTCACCGAGGTGCACGCCAGGAAGAACCCGTAGGCGAGCGCGGCCAGCACCTGCTCTCGCTTCATGTTTTTCAGAATGAATCTCATGGATCCGCACCTCCCCTCCGCGCGCGAACAGCATGCGCTCGAACTTCCGCGCCAGCTGTCCGCGCGCCCATTGTACCGCACCCCTCGACCTCCTTAGCGGACGCTCGCGACGTCCGACCTTCTGGACGAAAAACCACCTAGGCTGGGTGAGGCCTTGTTTTCCCTGATCGATTAGGCTGCGATCAGTCCAAGGCGCAAACAGCGCCCGCAAGGCAAGCAGCGCCTTGGTGAGATAAGCTAGGAAAGGGAGTTCATCATGGAGGGAAATCTGAACCGTCGCAGCTTCGTCAAAGGGGCGGCATTGAGCGCTGCAGGCCTCATTGCGGGAGGCGCGCTGGCCGCATGCTCGCCCGCAGCAGGAACATCCGAAAGCAAGTCCGACTCCGCCCAAACGACGGGCGCGAACAACGCCGAACAGCGGTGGAGCTTCGAGATCGCGCCCGATCCTATCGGCGACGACCTCGTCACCGAAACGGTTGAAACCGATGTCGTGGTGGTGGGAGGCGGCATGAGCGGTCTGGTCGCAGCTGCATCATGCGCTGAAAACGGATTGAAGGTGACGCTCATCAGCGCGTCGAAGGCTCCTGTGAGCCGCGGCGGATCCAACAACGGCGTGTATTCGAAGGTCATGGAAGAGATGGGCATCCCCCGCATGGATCCCACGTGGTTCTACCGCAAGGAGTACCTCGCCAACGGCGGCAACTTCAAACCGGCTCTGTGGTACAAGTTCTACAACAACTCCGAGGAGGCCATCAACTGGATCATCGACATCGCGGCCAAGGCCGGCATCAAGACCACCATCGAGTCGGGTCCGGAATACAAAGAAGGCGACCCGATGTTCACCCCGCCCGCAGCTCACGCGTTCTACGTTGACGACAGCGAGCTGAAAGGCTCCATCGGAAACGGCGAAGGGCATATCGCTGCGGAGATGGGGAGGTACGTGACCAAAGACCTGGGAGTAGACGTGCGCTGGAACGTCAAAGGCGAGCAGCTGGTTCGCGGCGGCGTTGCCAACGGCAAGGAAGGTCGCGTGGACGCGATCATCGCGTCCGATGCCGACGGCGCCTACACCAAATACGTCGGCACCAAAGCCGTCATCATGGCAACCGGCGACTTCTCCCATGACAAGGATATGATGGAGCGCTATTGCCCCCAGGCCGTCGAGCTGTGCGATTTCACAACCGACATCAACTACGATCAGGGCATTTGGATGGGCGGGCTCATGCCCGGAGACGGCCACAAAATGGAGCTTTGGGTGGGCGGCGCCTGGCAAAAGGAGCCCAACAACATCATGCTCGGCCGCCCCAACCTTCCCGGCGACCAACCTTACACGAGCCACACCGGCCTCATGGTGGACAACATGGGACAGCGCTTCATGAACGAGGACGCGTTGGGAGGCCTCGCCTGCGCGACCATCATGCATTTGTCCGAGAAGACCGCCTATTGCATCTGGGGCGCTAATCGCGCCGAAGCAGGTGGGCCCTGGGGCGCCATCAACTACCCTCACGGCGAATACTTCACGACGGAAGAGGTTATCGAACGCTGGGATACGGATGCCGACGGCTTCGGCATCGTCAAGGCAGACACGCGCGAAGAGGTCATCTCGAAGCTCGGCTTGCCGGCGGCGACTATCGACACCGTCGAGCGCTACAACAAGATGTGCGAAGCAGGCGTGGACACTGATTTCTACAAGACCGCCGACAAGCTCATCTCCATTGGGGCAGACGACGGTCCCTTCTACGGCGCATCCTTCTCTCCCGGCTTCCTGACTTCTCTGGGCGGCCTGCGCACCGACAGCGATCTTCGGGTGCTCGACGAGAACGACCAGCCGATCGAAGGCCTGTTCAACGCCGGATGCATGATCGGCAACTTCTACTCCGGCACCTACACGTTCGCGATGGAAGGCATGAACTACGGAGCCACCTGCATTACGCTGCCCTACGTTTTGGGCAAGGATCTAGGTTCTGGCAAGCTCAACTAACCCGTACGCACCCCTCCTCCCGAAGCGCGTCGACCGGGTCCCGCTGGATCGGGTCGACGCGCTTTGCTGCGTGCGTTCGACGGCGCCCGTGCGAAAAGGCTTGCCGTTTCTGGCAGGTTTCGGCCGAAAGCGAGGCAACGCTGCGCACGCGAAAAAAATGCGGGTGCAACGCGCTTGCGCCGCACCCGCATCAGGGAGGGGATGAAGGAGGAAAGGGTCTAGGCTTTCAGGTACGCCGCCGCGCTCTGGGCGCCGATGCGACCCCACGTGAAGCAGTTGGAAAGCGTGAATCCCATGTAGGCGGAGTTGCAGCTAGCCTCGCCGCCCACGAACAGGCCCGGCATCACTTCGCCATCAGCACGGATGACCTCGCCCTGCTCGGTGCGAGCCACGCCGCCGTACGTGATGATCTCGCACGGCACGACGGGCACGGCCAGGAAAGGAGCCTCCAGCTTGGCCGTGGGGAAGCCGCCGATCTCGCGGTCCACGCCCGAGTCCACCGCAGCGTTGTAGGCCTCGATGGTCTCGGCAAGCGCTGCGGCATCCACGCCCATGTTGGCCGCGAGCTCAGTCGCATCGGCACCCTTGATGTATTCGAGTCCTTCGCCGCGCTTCACTTTGCCGCCGGCTGCTGCCACCGTGGCCTCGTCGGAGATCTCCCATACGTAGCCCATGCCGTCGCGATGGATCTTGTCGAAAATGGGGCCGTTCAGGTTCTGGCTCATGAAGCCTTTTTTGCCCTCGTCGACGAAGCGCTTGCCGTCGGCGCCCACCAAGATCATGTTGGGAAGGTTCGTGAAACCGTTGAGGTTAGCGCTGGCCGAGGTGCCGTTGTGCTCGCTCATGATGGTGTAGTCCTTCACCACGCACATCATGTCGTTGGTGTGCGACAGGAGCGCGCCTGCGTTCGAAGCGGCCACCAGGCCCTCGCCCTCGCAATTCGGGTGCCCGATGCCGAACGTACCCGCCTTCTCGGGATCGAAGCGCGCCGCCAGCTCGGCGTTGTAGGCGTAGCCGCCGGTGGCGATCATGATAGCGCGCGCCTTGATACGCTGCGTCTTTCCCTTCGCCTCGACCACCGCGCCTTCCGTCTTGCCCTCGGCGTCCAGCAGAACCTCCACCAGCTTCGTGCCCTTCTGGATCTCCACGCCCAGCTGGTCCAGGCAGGCGGTGAAAGCCGCGACGAAACCGCCGCCCGCGCCGTCGACGTTATGCATCATTTGCAGGGGGCCGTAGTAGATGTCGATCTGATCCGTGAACTTGACGCCCACGCGGTCGATCAGCCAGTCGATGGTCTTGCCGCTGTTCTCCACCGTGATCTTAGTGAGCGCCGGGTCAAGATGATACGACGCGTTGTTCATCAGGTTCGCATACATCGCGTCGTAGGTGAGCTCGACGCCCTGCGACTTCTGCAGCTGGGTATCCCAACCGGCGATCATGCCCTGGGACATGGCCGTAGTGCCGCCGATCTGGTCACCCTTTTCGATGATCAGCACGTTCTCCACGCCATTGTCCTTGGCTTCGACCGCGCACGCCATGCCGGCGCCGCCGCAGCCGCACACCAGCAGGTCGACCTCGGCATCCCAGGTGCCCTCGGAACCCGTGGGCTTGTCGCCTTGCGGAGCGCAGCCCGCAAGCGCGCCCAATGCGAGCGCTGCGCCGCCCAGCGCCGCACCGCCGATGAAGTTGCGCCGTGAAATTCCTTCGTTCATGACATCCCTCCTGTTGCTCGGGCCGAACCGCCGCTCCTGCGGGCACAATGCCCTCCCCTGGCGACCGTTCAGTTTCGATTGCTATCCTTGTCGTCGGAGCTCTTCCCGCCCTACTTGACGACCCGCTCAGCATAGGCCGGAGAACAGGCGCGACGCATCTCCCATTCTGGGTCGAATCGGCGACTCGACCCCTCCCTCATTTTGGGTTGAATTGCCTCCAACAGGGCTTTTTTGCACGAACAGGGGTTGGCAGAGAGACGATACTATCGGACAATGAGCGCAGATTCGGCGACGTATCGAGGGGAGGGGTCGGCCGATGGATGTTTCGCGCTTCGACAAGCGCCGTCTGTTCGTCGCGTGCTGCGCGCTTGGATTCGCCTCGTTCAAAGTCGCCCAGTCGTCCCTATACTCCACGGCCATGCTGACGTCGGAAACGACCACCGTCCTCATAGCGGGATTGGACTTCAGCATCGCGTCGGCGGCTTTCGTCGTCCTCACGGAAGCGGTCATCGTCGCGCTGGCCCTGCTTGGTCGGCTGCCCAGGCTATCCATGCCAGTGATCGCGCCCTCGTTGGTGCTGGCGGCCACCGCGGTGTTGTCGTACAGCGGCGCTCTCTCGTCCGTCGATCCAGTAGTCTCGCTGATGGCGCTTGCTTTCGCGCAGGGAACCGCCACGGTCATGCTCACGTTGGCTTGGGTAGAAATCATGACGGAAATGGAGCCCACCATCAGCATGAAGACGCTGGCCTCGTCGATGCTGCTGGCCGCCGCGGTCACTTTGGCCTTGCAGAACAGCCCTTCGCTGGTCATGCTTCCCTGCGTCGTTGCGACGCTAGTGGCGAGCGCACTGCTCTATCGACGCGCGAAAGGCATAGCGGGCAACGCGCTTGCCAGCGGCAAGACGATGGGAGGCGACGAGGCGGCGGCGGGTGCGGAGCAGAAGAGGGATCGAACCTCCCTGCGACCGTACCTTCGGGGATTCGTGTCCATCGGGGAAGGCCTGCTGTCGCTGCTGGTGCTCGGATGCGTCGTGGGCATCATCAACGGATTCATGGTGGTGCAGCACTACGACTTCGACGGCTCGTCTTTGGCATCGGCGATGGGCATCGCCGCAGCCTCGATGGCGTTCTTCGTCATGGCGTACGGCTTTCCGAAGACGTTCAGCGCCTCCCGCGCCTATCGCGCGCTCTTCCCCCTGCTCACCGGCGTGCTGATCATTTGGCCGTTCGCGAACTTCCAGTACAGCTACTTCGTGGGCGCGGCGTTCGTCGCCGGCCACAGCCTGATCTCCACCAGCGTGATGTACCTCATCATTCGCGAAGCGCACGAAAGCGATTTGAACCCGTATGCGTTCATGGGTGCGTCGGTGCTGCTGATCAGGCTTGCATCGGTGTCGGGGATCGTAGGCGGCACGGTTATCGCGGGGCTCGATCTCAACCCGTCGTTCAAGACGATGCTGGTGTTCTGCATCGCGTTGTACCTGCTTTCCATCGTCCTGCTATTCATGCTGCGCATCAGGAAGCGCTCGGAACGCGAGCAACGGCCGGCCGCGTCCGGCGAGCCCGTCCGAGGCGAAGACGCATTCGACGCCAAAGGCACCGAAGTGACGGTTCGGCATGGCCTGACGGACCGCGAATCGGAAATCCTCCTGCTGCTGGCTCGCGGCAGGAGCTCCACCTATATCGGCGAGGCTCTGTACCTGTCTCCCAACACCGTGCGAGGACATATCAAGAACATCTACGCGAAGCTGGGCGTACACTCCAAGCAGGAGATAATCGATCTGTTCACCGCTTGACCTTCACGAAAATGTCCTAAAAGGAATCTGTTCCCTTTTAGGACATCCGTAGCGTCGAAGCATCTTCGACCGTCAAGTTGAACATCGCGTTCGCGTGCACCAAAAAGCGCGTCGAACAGCCGGTAGAACCGCCCGCCTCGCTCCATCCCTAACATCCAAAGGCCGCCTTTCGCTATAGAGCCCTAGCCGATGCCCACGAAAACGCCCCAGATGGGAATTGCCCCTTTTAGGACGTTAGATCTTGTACATCATCTGGAAGACGTCTTCGCGCTGGACGATGATTTGGACACCCAGGGATTCGCCCACAGCTTCCAGCTTCTCCTGCACCGTGTTGAAGTCGGCCACCTCGGGATTGAGCGTGGTCAGCATGGTCATCGAGAAGATGTCGTCCAGGATGGTCTGGCTGATGTCGTCGATGTTCGCGCCGCACTCGGCAAGCGCGGTGGCAACCTCCGCGACGATGCCGCTGCGGTCCTTGCCCAGAACGGAGACTACACACTTCATTGGCTGGTTCCTTTCCTTGCCTGCTGCGCTACCTGATTGCGAACGAATGTTTCACGTGAAACATTCGCGATGGCCCTTTCGGGGGGGCGCCCTAGTTCCGTCGCGCGAAGATGAGCGACAGTGCCTCGGCGCGCGTCGCCTGGCTTTTCTCGAAGGCGCCGCGCACGGCGCTGGTGGTGGTGGTCGTGCCGGGCTTCTTCACACCGCGCATGCTCATGCACATGTGCTCGGCCTCCAAAACCACGATCACGCCCTGCGGGTGCAGCTGTTCGATCAGCGTGTCGGCGATTTGCGAGGTCAGACGTTCCTGCACTTGCGGTCGTTTCGCGAAAGCATCCACCAGGCGCGCGAGCTTCGACAATCCGCAGATGCGTCCATCGGATGCCGGAATGTACGCCACATGCGCCACGCCGAAAAACGGCGCGAGATGATGCTCGCACATGGAATAGAAGGGGATGTCGCGCACGAGAACCATTTCCTCGTGGTGCTCGTCGAACGTGGTTTCGAAATGCTGCGCCGGATCCTCGGTGAGGCCCGCGAACACCTCCTCGTACATCTTCGCCACGCGCTCGGGAGTTTTGACCAGGCCCTCGCGGCCGGGATCCTCGCCCACGCCTTCGAGGATCAGCCGCACGCCCTCTTCGATTTTCGCTCTATCCATAACCGTCTTTCTGCCGTCATACAACGAGAAGCATCATACCATGAGCGCTCTTTCCGCTGAGGCACACGCCACAGGGACTCTAGATGACGCGGTGTCCGCGAACGCCGTTGCAGAACCGCTTGCCGCGCGCCCCGTCATTCGCGACGTCAAGATCGGCAAGCTCCCCGCCGCCTCGAGAGACAAGGATCCTTCGGACAGTCAGCTTCTTGGAAAGTGGAAAACGGGGAGCGGGGGGCGGGGGGAGCGGGGGCGGGGCGGAGGATGACGGAGAAATCGAAGCTCGGCGGCAGAAACGGGGCGGTTTGGCAATCTCCCGCCTGCCTTCCGACCCGAATTTCCAAGGACCGAACGCAGCATCCTGCATATCCCCAGGTGAAGAAGAGCCGAGAGATATCCCACGGTTTTCATAGGATTACCAAACTCCCCCGCTTTTACCATACGGAAGCATTTTCGGCGTCACCGGCCGCAGCTCGAACGCCCCAGACGGAGCATTCGAGCTGCAAGCGATCCTACAGCTCCAGCTCTATCCCCACGGGGCAGTGGTCGCTGCCGTAGACTTCGTCGTAGATGCAGGCGCTTTGGATCTTCGGAGCCAACTCGTCGCTGACCAGGAAGTAGTCGATGCGCCACCCCGCGTTCGTCTGGCGCGCTTTGAAGCGGTAGCTCCACCACGAGTACGCGCCCGTCACGTCAGGATGCAGGTGGCGGAACGAGTCGACGAACCCGACCTCCAGCAAGTCGGTGAACTTGCCGCGCTCCTCGTCCGAGAAACCGGCCTTGCCGCGGTTCGGACCCGGGTTCTTGAGGTCGATCTCCTGGTGAGCCACGTTGAAGTCGCCGCACATGACGACGGGCTTCGGGTCGGCCGTCTCGCCCGGCTGCGTCAGCGGCAGCTCGGAAATGGCCACGTGCCCCTCGCCCAACGCCGGCCGCTCCACCGGCACGCCGGCGGGCAGCACGCCTTCTTCGAGCCCCTTGCAGAAGTCGCGGAACGCGTCGTCCCACTCCATGCGATGGTCGATGCGCGCCAGCTCGTTCTGCGCGTTCGGCGTGTACACGTCCACGAACCAGAATTTCGGGAACTCCAGCGCCACGATGCGCCCCTCGGTATCCAGGTGCGGGAAGCCCAGGCCGTGCAGCGCCTGCAGCGGCTGCTCTTTGCAGAATATGGCCGTGCCGGAGTAACCCTTCTTCTCGGCATAGCTCCAGTACTCGCGGTACTGCGGCAGGTCGAGCGTGGCCTGGCCCTCTTGCAGCTTCGTTTCCTGCAAGGCAACGATGTCGGCGTCCAGCTCGCACACGATGTCTTCGAAGCCTTTTTTCAGCACGGCGCGCAAGCCGTTCACGTTCCACGAGACGAAGCGCATATAGTTCCTTTCCCGATTCGCCAACGACTCGGTCATTATACCGCGCAGATCACCAACACGGATGACGGGCGGAATGAGGCAAAGGGGAGGGGTTGGCGTCTCGTCGTCGCGAGAGCGCCCGTCCCCCATATCCCCAAACGAGACGTTAACCCCGCCCCTTTGCCTCATTCTCAAAAAGCACGTGTCGAGCGGGGCGGCAGCGGGTAGTATGGTTCCATCACACCGGAAGACGAAGGGAACCGCATGCAATGCTTCGCTCGTTCAAAGGCCGCGCGCTGGGCCGCGTTTTTGCTGACCGCGCTTCTAGCAGCGGCCTTCGCAGGTGCGCTCGCGCCCGCGTCGGCTCATGCGCAGGACGCGGCGCACTCGCCCTGCATCGCCACCGTCGAGCAACGCGCCGCCTATGCCGCAGACGGCACGCTGGACGAACGAGAAGCCTTCCAGGAAAGCCTCGGCAACGACGAGCCCTCCCCCGGCCTCGTCCAACAGGCCCTCGCGCGCGAGCAGGCACAAAACGGCATCGCCCCGAACGCGGTTCCCGGCGACGACGGCGGCATGGCCGCTATCGGCAACGCACACGTGGTGGCGCTGCGCGTGTCGTTCCCCGACCGCCCCTTCGCGGAAGGAGATACGCTGGAAGCGCTTCAGACGCTCATAGGCCCGCGCGCCGTCGGCGAGGCCGCGCTGCCGAGCGCCGGCGGCTTTCCCTACGAGAACCTGCACGACTACTACCTCCGCGCGTCGTACGGCGCGCTTACCGTCACCGGCGAAGCGTTCGACTACGCGGCCCAGCACGAGCGCGATTTCTACACGGCGAACATCGGGCAACTGTACAAGGAGGCGCTCGACCACCTCGAGGCATCCGGCATCGATCTCGCGCGATTCGACGCGAACGGCGACGGGCGCATCGATGCCGTCTACCTGCACTTCGCCGGCGGCGACACCGGCTGGGGCAGCGTCTGGTGGAGCAACGAGCAGGTGCTCGACGTCCCCGACGCCGTGTACGCTGACGGCACAGTGCGCCTATGGAACGCCGTGGCGCTGTCGAATCCGTGCGACCAGCCGTGGGCCGCGCAGACCATCATCCACGAAACGGGTCACGTGCTGGGCCTGCCCGACTACTACCAGTACGCCAGCCAGCAAGGAGGCTCCACCGACCGCACGGGAATCCTCACCTTTGACATCATGATGCAGAACCAGGGCGATCACAATGGATTCTCGAAATGGATGCTGGGCTGGCTGCCCGACAGCAAGATCACCCGCATCTTCGCGAACGAGACGGGCATCGACGTCAAACGCGACGGCAAGGTGGTGCAACACGTGGACGCAACCGCCGACGGCAGCTCGTCCGTAGAAGCAGCTTTAGAAGCGTTCGCTTCGAACGACATCGATGAAACCGGCGGTATCGTCGTGGTGGCGAACCAAGACGCAAGCATGTTCTCGTCCTACTACCTGCTGCAGTACGACCGCTTCGCCGGCAACCAAAGCGTTCGCTACGAGCAAGATGGCCAACCCGCCGAGCTTCCGTCGGGATTTCGCCTCTTCAGAGTTCAGGCCGACCTAGGATCGGGCGGACCGTATTTCGTTCATTCGAACACGTACGGAACCGTGCACAACCAGCTGATCGAGCTGGTCGACCCTGATATGAACGAACCGCACGCGGAAAGCACCGACCTCGTCCCAGCCGCAATCGGCTCGAGAGAATACGGCTGCATGCTGTACGCAGGCGACGAGGTGTCTCCCCGAGGTTACCCTTCAACCAACTTTTTCGAAAACGCCAACGTCGGATTCACCGGCCTGACCATCGCCGTCACCGAAAGCCGTGCGGATGGCGGCACGCTGAACATCTCGTACTCGAACGCCGGCAAGCCGGAACCGCCCGACGATTTCACGCTTACGCCCCTGTTCGACAGCGTCTCGAACACGGGGACGCTGTCGTTCGAAGCGTCCACGAAGCCCGCCCTCGCCACGCCGCTGCCCGCGGCAACGCAGCTCATCGTGGACGGCCAGCCCCACGCCCTGCTGAACATCGAGACGGACGGCACCACGGTCAGCCTTCCGTACTTTCTCGATGCCGGCGATATCGGGCCCTCGTCAACGTGCGAGATCGTGTTCCCTGCCGGCATGTTCGTCTTGGCTCAAACAGGCGGCACGACTGCATATTCTCCCGAAGTGCGCCTCGAGCTGAAAGCAAGCCCGCTGCTCACCCCCGTCGACTGCGCGGGCGGCTACCTGGGCACCGAGTACACCGAAGATTCCACGGTGCTCAGCAACGTGTTCGCCTGCCCCGACGGAAGCAAACGGTTCTTCCAGATAGCCGACGGCCAGCTCAAGCTGCACGCCATCGACCCCGCCGATGTCGCACGCGTATCCTCGCGCACGGTCGAGGGCGTTCCCGTTCCTGCCGTCTTGGACTACCGCCCTTCGTTTCGCGTCGTGCCGCTATCGAACGAGACCGCGTTCGTGCTCATGCCTGCAGCGGGAGGCGAAAGCGCGGGATACTGGATCGATCTCCAGCGCGGAACCGTTATCGCGTCCTATCCCTTCGACCAAGCCGCTTCCCTCTCGCTTGCAGGCAGCGGGTCCACCGTATTAGCGGCGTCTTTCTATCCAGGCGGCGGCCGAACGATCGCCGCGCTCACCCCGCTTGAAGACGGAACCGTGGAAGCGCGCTACGGATGGACCCAGGCCGAAACCGTGGTTCCCGTCGACGCCGACGCGTTCGCCTTCGGGTTCATGGACGACGCAGGCGCTTTGACGGAGGAAGCGCGCATCCTGCCCGCCGACGCCATCGTCGCGGCGCTGCGCGATGGCGCAACCCTTCTCGAGCATGCCGCCGACAATGGCGAGCTGTGCACGCCCGAGCGCGCCGCGGCCACGCTGCCTCTGCGCGCCAGCCGCATGCTGCTGGCCGTCGAGCGCGCGAAGGAAGGCTTCTACGCGCTGCTTTCTTCGGACTACTTGGATCCCGCGAAGCTGACGAACCTGCTGATCGAGTTCGACAGCACGGGAGCGGAACGGGCGCGATCTCCTATCGAGGTGGACGGATCCGACGTATACATGCAACTTCGGGTCGCTCGCCACGGCACCGTGGCGCTGTCGCGGCGCATCGACATGACGAAACCGCCCATCTCCCGCAGCGACGTTTTGTTCTGCGATGTGAACCTGCAACCGCTCTCCGTGCTTACTACAGCATCCACCGGCTTGGGCACATGGCTCGACGACGGACGCTGGCTCGACGTGGGAATGAGCGTTGCAGCGGCAAACGGGCCGAAGGGGTCGCCCGTCGCAACGGAATCCGGCGGCGCAACCGAAGGCGGCGAGGTCGACGAATCCAAGCGCGCCCGATACGTGGTAACGACGCAACTTGACAAAACTCCTGCAAACCCAGGCGATGACCCCGCCGATCCCGGCATTCAACCGCAACCGCTCCCGCAACCAGCCGACGACCAGCCCGACAGCCCAAGCAAGCTCGCGCCTACCGGCGACCGCGCGAATGCGCTCGCGCTTGCCGCCCTGGCAACGGCAGCGCTGGCCACCGCGCTCCTCGCACTCATGAGGCAAAATGAGGCAAAGGAATGGGGTTGATGACTCATTCGGGGGACAAAGGGGACGGGCGCTCTTGCGACGACGAGACATTAACCCGTCCCTTTGTCTCATTTATGGTATGGCTCGCCGCGTGAGATTTTCTGGGCGCGGTAGAGCTGTTCCAGCAGCACCACACGAGCCAGGTTGTGCGGCAGCGTGATAGGGCCGAACGACAGCGTCTCGTCGGCACGCTGACGCACCGCGGCGCTCACGCCGTCGGAGCCGCCGATGACGAACGCGATATCGCTCGCGCCGTTCAGCTTGAGCGTGTCGATGCGCTGCGAGAAGCTCTCGCTCGAACGCTGCTTGCCGTCGATGGCCAGCAGCACCACATGCTCCGAGGGCCCGAGCGCGGCCAAGATGGCGGCGCCCTCGCGGTCGCGCGCTGCATCCACGCCGCCCGCGCGCGCAGGATCGATGTCGGCGATCTCGCGCACCTCGGTCTTACCGTACGGCTGCATGCGCTTCAGGTACTCGGCGCACGCAGCCGTCCAGAACTTTTCCTTCAGCTTTCCCACCGCCACTATGGTGAACTTCATACGCCGTCCCTTCGACCCCGCTATCATGGCTCGCACTCATGATAGCGGAAGCCCGACTTGCCAAGACGGAAACGAGATCGGACTCGTGCGCTATCTGACGGACGGTTCGACCTCCTCAACGTCGGAAAGCTCGTCGAAAGAGCCGGGTATCGGCTTCCCCGCCCTCGCCTTGACCTTGATGGACTTCGTGGGGCAGTTCTCCACGCAGTCGAGGCAGAAGGTGCAGGCCTCCAGCGTCGCCTTGCCGGGATCCGCCACGTCGATGCCCTCGGGGCACACGGTGGAGCAGGTTCGGCAGCCCTCCTTCGAGATGCAGGTGGCGCAGCCGGCCTGAGGGCGGGCGCCGAAGCCGAGCTTCGCGCGCAGCTTGCCCATGAGCCCGAAGAAGAAGCCGAGCGGGCAGATGGACGAGCACCAACGCTTGAACAGGAACAACTCCGCCAGCAGCATGAGCGGGAAGACGATCAGCTCCCAGCCCGGCTGCAGCAGCACGAACACGCGGTTGAGGGCCCACAGCGTGCCGAACACGAGACCGATGGGGCACAGCAGGCAGAACACCGGGAACCCCACGGCGAAAGACACAACCAGCAGAACGACCAGGACGAGTCCTTGGGTCTTGAGGCTGGAAGTACCACAGGACGAGCAGGTGGAGCAGCCGGAGCCGGAGGATTTTCCAACCGATGCGGGAGGCTCGGACGGGCCGTTCGCCTCCGACCCGCCGCGGGAGACGGGCACCGCTTCGCCGCTGCGGCCGAGAACGCCGCGCGGGGTATGGCCGCCGAACACGTTCTTCAGAAGCTGCGAGGGGCAGAGCCACGAGCAGAACGCCCGGCCCAGCAGGAACACGATGACCAGCACGGCCAGCACGCCGGGCACGAGACCCCACGGCACGGTGCCCGAAGCGACGACGATCTGCGCGAAGCCCACGGGACACAGCGCGCACAGGGTGCCGATGGCGGCGTTGCCGCCGAGATGCGCCGCGACGACGGCCAGCGCCAGCACGCCGGTCGCCACGAGGATGCGGATGGTTTTGATGCGCGTCTTCATGTCAGGCTCCCGCCTCTCGCGTCGCGTCGGGGCCGTCGGGATGGACGCCCTTGGTGTGGGGGCTCGCCGCGTTCGCCTGCGCCACGGCCACCGTGCGCTTGGACGCAAGCTCCTCGCTGGACACGGCGCCCGTCGCCTGTGCCGCCTCGCTCGAGCGCGACACCACCACGATGCCCTTGTCCTCGACGCTCGCATCGTAGGCGCGCAGCGAGGCCGAGGGGCATACTTGCTCGCACTTGCCGCAGCCGTCGCAGTACTCGGGATGCACCACCGGCCGGTCGTGGTCGTCCAGCGTGATGGCGCCCTCCACCGGGCACTCGTCCTTGCACACGGTGCAGCCGGCCCAGTCCCAGGCCACGCACGCGTCCTTCACCACCACGGCAACGCCCAGGTCGCGCTCGCGCGGGCCGCCGTAGGCGAGCGCGCCGGTGGGGCACGCGTCAACGCACTGCATGCAGAAGTCGCAGCACCCGTGATCGAAGGCGAGCGTCGGCGTGCCGTAGGCCACCAGGTTCTCGGCCAGCGGAACCGGCGTCACGATGCCGTAGGGGCACGCCTGCAGGCAGCGCCCGCAGCGGTCGCACGCCGCCACCAGCTGCGCGTTCGACTCCGCGCCGGGCGGGCGCACGAACGCGGCGTCGGCCTGGCGCGACACC
>NZ_GL622580.1:542164-602331 GCF_000185625.1 Eggerthella sp. 1_3_56FAA | reverse complement strand
CCGAACCCGCCGACGCCCACCATCGCCGCGCCCACGGCCCCCGCGGCGAGGAACCCGCGTCGGGAAATCGTCTCCACACTCATCATCCCCTCAACAACAAACTCGATGTTTCACGTGAAACGCTTCAGCCGTCGGTCAGGTCGGCCGAATCTGGCACAAATACACGGTTTGGGCGCAAATTCCTTCTACTTTTTGGCGAATAGCAAACCATGCATTTACGTAATGCCTGGTCGCTGTTTCCCGCCCGCCTTCCACCATGCCCAAACCGAAAATTTGTGCCACGATCGCATGCTGCTACCCCAGCACTTCGGCAAGCTCGGCCGCGTCGGCGGTCAGGAAGTCTTCGGTGAACGTCGCCAAGTCGAAATAGAAACCGTCTTCGGCAGCCTTGCGCACATCGGACGTGAAGCGGTCGATCCAGTTCAGCAGATGGTCGCTCAGGAACTCCCGCTGGGCGCGCAGCTGGCGCTCGGCCCCCGCCTCGTCGCCTGCGCGCAGCGCCTCCACGGCGCGCCCGCACAGCAGCGCCATGAAGGCCAGCTCGACGGCCAGGTGGTCCTCCGGCTCCTTGAAACCGGGGTTCTTCGCGAAGCCCGCGCCGCGGTACACATGCAGCACTTCCGCGTAGGCGTCCTGCATCATGAGGCCGCCCTCGCTCGTGTACACCGACTCGTACGGGAAGGCCTTCTGCGCAGTGCGCGGGCCCATGCCGAAGAACGCGCGGTCGAACACGACCGCCAGCTGCTCCAGCGCGTCCTCGTCGCAGCCGGCAAGGTCGGCCTGCA
This sequence comes from Eggerthella sp. 1_3_56FAA, assembly GCF_000185625.1. NCBI lineage: Bacteria > Bacillati > Actinomycetota > Coriobacteriia > Eggerthellales > Eggerthellaceae > Eggerthella > Eggerthella sp. 1_3_56FAA. Next base: position 601,546 of record NZ_GL622580.1, on the reverse strand, counting down.
GCGCGGCGAACCCGGCGGCCAGGCCGGCGTCGTCGGAGGCCAGCGCGGCCTCCCCTGCCAGCGCCTCGGCGAACGCGGCGTCGATCTCGGTCTCGTAGCAGCGAGACAGCAGTGCGTACACGCGGCTGCGGTTCTCGCAGAAGTCTATAAGGTTCTCAGCGAGCTCAGCAGGCATGGTTTCGATCATGATTGCCCTCCTTGGGTTTTGATGTCTGATCTCGTCGGCCGTCCTTCGTACCTGAACGCTGCGGAGGGGGTTGCAGCGTTCAGGCACGGGGGAAGGCGGATGAGGGGGGCGCGCCGCGCCAGGCGGCGCGCCCCTAACTGTATCAGTGGTAGATGAACTGCTCCACACTGGTGCCCACGGCGTACATGATGATGCGGATCACGATGGCGCCGATGGCGGTGCAGGCGCACGCTCCGAGCAGGTACATGGCCAGCTGCTTCGGCGCGACCGAACCGGTGCCGCCCGCTCCCTTCGTCGCCTGCACACAGGCCAGCACGGCCAGCGCAACCGGGACCACGATGCCGATCACCACGACGCCCGCCCAGAACATCACGGCCAAATCGCCCGAGATCAGACGATCGATGGAACGCGTCGGCGCCTGGTACGGAGCGATGGCGATCCACACCACGTACGCCACCGTGGTCACCGCCATGATGACGACGCCCGCCAGCGCCAGCTTCAGCGCGAAGCCGCCCTCTTCGGCGGCCTTGCCGCGCAGCAGCACAAGGCCGGCCATCAGCGTCATGCCCAAAGCCAGGCCGGCGCCCAAGAACATCAGGGGAAGCGCGATGCTATCCCACGCAGGACGAGCCGCGATCAGGTACGACGACCCCGCCACGAACGGCAGCACCAGGCCCACGATGCCTCCCAGCACGCCGAACACCTTCGACACGCCAGGGTAGTCCTTCTTCGCCAGCACCAGGTACACCAACGCGATGATGCCCATGATGGCGACGACGAACAGCTCCTTCGACAGCCCGGATCCCAGGTTGCCCAGCAAATGCGTCGCGCGCTCCGGGTGCCCCATGTGCAGCACCGACACGCAGCCGCCCACGGCCAGGCAGATGAGCGCGATCAGCGCGCCCGAGAACCGCACTTCGCGGAACTTGCCGCGCAGCTCGCCCACGGCCAGGAACACGAACGAGCCCGAGGTGACACCCAACAGCACGCTGAAAATCAGAAGTGGCCACTGGATTTCCATGGTTACTCATCTCCCTTCCAGGCGCACTTGTCCATGGCGTAGTCCACGCCCGGATGGTTCCCCACGTCCTTCAGCTTGTACGTCTTCTTTGCGGCGCGCAGCTTCGACACATCGGACTGGGGGTCGTCCAGGTCGCCGAACTTGCGGGCCTGGCCCGGGCAGTGCTTCACGCACGCCGGCTTCTCGCCCTTGTCGATGAGGTGCGCGCACATCGTGCACTTTTCGATAACGCCCTTGTCCTTGCTGGTGTCGTACGCGCGCACGCCGTAGGGGCAGGCCATGACGCAGTACTGGCAGCCGATGCACTTGCTGTGATCCACCAGCACCACGCCGTCGTCGCGCTTGTAGCTGGCGCCGGTGGGGCACACGCTGACGCATTCCGGGTTGTCGCAATGCTGGCACGACACGGGCAGGTAGTACATCTCCAGGTCGGGATAGGTTCCCGAAGGGCCCACCGTCAGCACCTTGTTGTAGAACGTGCCCAGCCCCACGTTGTTCTCCTGCTTGCACACGACGGCGCAGGAGTGGCAGCCGATGCAGCTGTCCAGATCGATGTCGATAATGTTGCGGGTCATGTTACTTCGCACCCCCCTTCGTCACCTGCGTGACGCCGTTCTGCTGGTCGTCGGCGGCCAGCTGGTCGGCGGTCAGCGGCAGGAATATCTTGAGGTCTTCCGAGTTCATGCAGATGTTCTTCGGCGCGCCGTCGTCGGCCTTGTACACCTTGCACAGGCCGCCGTAGTTGTCGGTGCCCACGGCGGGATCGTACGGGCCGTTGTTCTCGAACAGCACGTTGCAGTTGCTGTCGAACGCGCCGTGCAGGTCGTCGGTGGCCTCGCGCTCGGGGAACCACCAGTCGTGCTCGACATGGATCATGCCCGGCTTGATGGCCTCGGTGAGGTTCGCGCGCTGCTTGATGCGGTCGACGTACGTCTCGATGTACACCCAGTCGTCCTGCTCGATGCCGTGCTCGGCGGCGGTGGCGGGGTTGATGTCCATCGTCGGGAACATGTGCACCTCGCGCATCCACGGGCTGTTGCGGTACTCGGTGTGGAAGAACGCGTGGCTGCGGCCGCCCGTGATCAGCGTGTACGGGTACTCGTCCAGCAAATCGGGACGCGACAGCTTCGTGATCGGGGGCTCGATGTACATGGGCAGAGCGCCGTTTCCGTACAGCAGCAGGTCTTCGCTCCACAGCTCCATCTTGCCGTTGTCGGACTGCGGATGCGGCGGGATCTCCTTGCCGTCCGGCGTCTTCGCGCCGGGGAAGCGGTAGACCGTCCCCATTTTGTTGCCGCGGTACATGGTGTTGAAGCCGGGGCGGAAGTCGCTGGTCTTGCGCATGAAGCCCGTCTCGTATTTCGGCGCGTTCTTCACGGTGGCCATCTCCACGCCGGTCACGCTGATGCGCTCGCGGAACTCTTCGAAGTTCGCGCAGCTCAGCTGCGGCGGAAGCGTCTCGGGACCCTTCACCATGTAGTCGAAGAACTCGTACTTGTCCTTCCAGTACATGTCCACGCCCATGTATTCGGCGAACTCGAAGCAGATGTCCATGTCGTCGCGGCACTCGCCCAGCGGCTCGTGGAACGGCTGGCGGATAAGGTACGTGTGGCTGGTCGGATAGCCGTGGCCGGAGTGCGCCCACTCGACGCGGTCCACTTCGTTGGGATGCGCGGCCGGCAGGATGATGTCGGCCAGCTCGCCCGACGGCGTCATGTACAGGTCCACGTTCACGAAGAAGTCCAGGTTCTTGAAGCCTTCGACGATCTCATGGCCGCCCTCGATGGAGAGGATGGGCTCGGACGTCTGCTGCCAGTAACCGTAGATCTGGAACGGATCGCCCTTCGCCATGGCCTTCGTCGTGGCCGCGCCGAAGCCGCCCTGCTGGCCGTAGATGACCTGGCCGCCGGAGTTCTGCTTCGTGGTCTTCAACTCGCCGGTGGCGTCGTCGGCCACGAGGATGTCCTGGTAGCCGGTGTTCTGGCACACGGAAAGCTTCTTGATGTTCATGGCCGTTTCCTTGCGGCGCTGCCCCATGCGGCCTTCCTTGTTCGGCACGACGTCGAACATGAAGGAGTCGTAGCCGGTGGCGGGCTCGCGGCCGATGTTCTGGCCGCCCTTCGAGTCGAAGTTGCCGGCCAGCGCCATCATGATGGTGAACGCCTGCGAGATGCCGGACGTGTTGATGGAGAACTCCACCTTCTGGCCGCGCGTGAAGCACGCGTGCGGGCTGGCGTCGATGTAGGCGTCGATGGCTTCCTTGATCTTGCCCTCGGGAAGCTCGCAGAACTCGGCGGCGCGCTGGATGGTCCACGGGGTGACGTGCTCCACCAGGATGTCCCAGCTGGTACGGTACGTCTTGCCGTTGATCTCATGGCTGCCGGACAGCGCGGGCTTCGCGTCGGCCACGATGTTGCCCTCGGCGTCGAGCCACTGGAAGGCCTTCGGGCCGCCCACGCCCTTCGCGTTCTGCCAGTCGCCGGACCAGAAGATCAGCTGGTCGCTGTTCTCGTCCCACGCGGCGTACAGCTCTTCGTTGCCGTCCTCCTTGAGGTACGACTCGCGCAGCTGGTAGCCCGTGCCGTTGCCGTCGGCGTCCTTCTCGTCGATGAAGAACGGGGCGTTCGTGTACATGCGCGCGAATTCGGTTGCGCACTTGTCAGAGTGGACGATCTCGTTGATGAAAGCCAGCACCAGCGCCATGTCGGAGCCGGGGCGAATGGGCAGCCAGATGTCGGCCTTGGAAGCCGTGCAGGTGAAGCGGGGGTCGACGCAGATGACCTTCGCGCCGCGCTCCTGCGCGCGCTTGACGGTGAGCCAGTCGTAGTAGCCGCGGCTGCGCTCCTGGCGGCACCAGATGAGGATGCAGTCGGTGTTGTTGCCGTCCCAGCCGGTGTACTGCGTCTCGTCGCCGTACAAACGCTGGCTGGAGAAGTACGAACCCACCCAGCACAGGTTGCCCACGCCGAACGTGGCCGTGGAGCCCAGCTCAAGCCACAGCTTGTTGATGGCCTGGAACTGCAGCATGTCGCGGCCCGTGCCGTACTGGTGCGCGATGGTGTGCCAGCCGTGTTCCTCGCCGATCTTGGTGAAGCGGTCGCGCGCTTCCTCGTAGGCCTCTTCCCACGTGATGCGCTTCCACTGGCCGGAGCCCTTCTCGCCCACGCGCTTCTGCGGGTAGCGCACGCGCAGCGGGTTGTACAGCTCCTGCGGGATGGCGAAGCAGCGCCCGCACAGCGTGCCCTCGCTGAACAGGTCGGGGTTGCCCTCGATCTTCACGAGGCGCCCGTCCTTGACGTGCCCGAACAACGCGCAGCGGCCGTAGCACTGGCGGCACGCGCTGGGGATGATCTTCACGTCGTCGGACGAGGTGCTGGTGGCCGCTGCCTCGTCGGCCGCGGCGGCGGTGGCCGACGCGCCGAGCAGCAGCGTCGAAGCGGTCGCGACGGCCGAAGCCTTCACGAAGCCTCGGCGGCTCATCTTTAGTGACATCTCTCCTCCTTTTGCCTCACTCTGCATGGAGGGGTCGGAGATGCGGAGGGGTGCGCGCGTCGAAGAATCCCCCTTCAAAGCGCCCCGGACTGCAAGTTCCCCGTTCTCGTTCCCCTTTTACTTGCAGTGCTAATTATATTACCTGATATTATTAGTGCAACGACTTTAAGCTATCTTTATAAAGAATAGTCGCGACCACGAGAGTTATACGTGGCGAACAGGTAAAAACGTACGCATGTTTCACGTGAAACATTGAATATGATCCTCAGTTCAGAGCTGCTCTACGTGACGGCAAGCACAGCGGCCCTCTCACCTGGGAAGGTGCCTAAGCTCCGAAAACGGCGGCACCGCGAGGGCTCGTTTCGCGGCTCCAGATGATCATTTTCGGCTGTTTCCTGCCACGCTCGAAGGCATTCGCTGCGCCGAACCGGCATCAGCGGATCCTGCTCGACGCCTCCGAACATCGAACGTCAAAGTTCTTGTGCGCTAAAGGGGCAACTGCACGCAAGGAAGCAAAAGGAAGCTGCGCCGGACAAATGTTTCACGTGAAACATTCGGACTCCCGGGCCTAGATACAAACGCAAGGAGAAACCGATCCGAACGTTGGTCCACCCGCAAAGAAGAAAGCCGGGACGCGTTAAACAAACGTCGCCCAAGGAAAGACGGATGCGAAACGGAGCCGCCTCGGCAGAGGCCCCGCGCGTCCCGCCGCACGCGCCGCGCAAGTCGGCGGCGATTATGCCCGCACGCGACGCCTAGGGAGGGAGAGGTCGTCGCGCACGGGCTCCAGCACAGTTTGCTGCGCGAGTTTTACAGCTTGGCCAAATCGCGGCCAAGCACGTACGGGAGCGTACAGCAGCAGGCGCCCAGGTTCTGGCCGGGCAATCCAAAGTTGTACGTGCCAGCGAAGAAATCACCGATCATGGTGCCTACGCAGTACAGGCCTTCGATGGGAGTATCGTCATCCTCGCAAATCTGCAAGTTCGCATCCGTTCGCAAACCGCCCATGACCGTGAGGAAGGTAACGCCCGTGGTTTTCGCACCGTAGAACGGAGGCGTGCTGATAGGGAACAGGATACTGGGATTCACCTGGTACTCTTCGTCGTAACCCTGTTCCGCATAGGTATTGTAGCGCTCGATGGAAGCAAGGGCCTCTTTTTTGTCGATGCCCTCAAGCTGGTCGAGAAGCTCCTCTAGCGTGTCCGCTTTGAAGTAGGTGCCCTTCTCCACGTTTGCATCCCACATGGCCACCATTTGCTCGGGAGTAAGCGGCTTCTGCGGCGTGACGTTGTTCACCGAGCAACCAAGCGTCTCCCATTCTTCCTGCGTCTGAGCGTACGCAGTATCCCAGATGCCGAACCCGGTGGTTTGAGGCTGCGTCAGCAGCGAGCGAGCGCCGAACGCAAAGTTCGTGTTCTCGTTCTGGAAGCGCTTGCCGTTGATGTTGAGGTTGATGCCCCAGAAGTTATCGATGACGCAGTGGCTGGGCCCGGGAACCCCTCCGTTGACAGCGCAGGGATTCGGGAACACCTTCTGCCAACCGGCACCGACCCACAATCCCATTTTATGGCCGTCTCCCGGCATGAGGCCGGAGTAGTTCATGCCGGCATCGAAATCTACCGCATCCTCGCCGAACGTGAGCTGATCTTTCAGCGAGTTGTAAATATCCGGCGCGTATTTGGCCATCATGTCCTCGTCTTTTGAGAAGTCGCCAGTGGCCAACACCACGGCCTTCGTAGCCTCGTACTTGGCATACGTGCCGTCAGCGCGCTTCGCGATAACGGCGCTCACACGACCGGTGTTATCGTCCTCGCGGATCAGCTGCACACCGCGGGTCTGAAAGTGGATCTGCTGCCCCAGATCCTGCGTAAGCGTGTCGGCGTACGCCTGAGCGCACAACGGCGCACCCTGGAACACGCCCAACGGATTCTCGTCATTCCAGAAGTTGTGCACCGACGCCGGCGCGGCCAGCGTACCATCAGGATCGGCGTACGGAGGCTCGAGATTGACCTTCAGGCCTTTGGCGGTCATCTTGTCGATCATCCAGTCCATGGATTCGCCGCTGTATTGGAGCCAACGCGACCATTTCATCTTATCCATGCTGTAGAAACCGGCAAGCTGCTCGATCTTCACATGCTCCAAGGCATCCTTCGGCGTGTAGTCGATACCCATTTCCTTCTGGTACTTCGTGCCGATGGCCTGGTTCGATCCGCCACGCGAAATAGCCTTGGTGCCCGCATCGATCAATATAACGCTCAGCCCGCCTTCGGCCGCCGAAACGGCGCAGCACGTGCCCGCCATGCCTGCGCCGACCACGACGACGTCTGCATTGAACGTTTCAGCAATATCGGCGTCGGCGATAGGCTCCGGCGGGATTTCGAAGCTCCATTTCTGGGTAGCCGACTGCGCAGTCAGCGCTCCGTCCGAAGATGCGCCACCGTTCGCCCCTTCGCTTTTCGGCGCCGCAGGCGAGCAAGCGGCCAGCGTCCCCATCGCCCCCAGCGCGCCGATCGCACCCGCGCCCTTCAAAAAGTCACGACGATTCAGTTCCATGATTCCCTCCTTGATCCGATTGAAACAACTGCTTGAATCTAGCACGCCGCGTTCGCCGAAACGTTCACCCACAGCGAGCGTTTCGCATCCCGGCGTTCACATGGATCGGGTGAATTCTTGGAAAATGGGCAGATCGACCTCTCTTCGACGATCGAATCAGCATGTCCCAAACGAACTTATCGGGTACAATGCCCGCAGGAGGGGAATGCATGCAGAAAACCATCGCGAATATCTTGCTCGCGGCCACGGGCTTCGCATGTTTCCTCGCGCTCAATTCGTTTTCCCTCTGGGGTTTCGCTCTCTTGCCTGAGACAGCGCTCGGCGAAAATGCTCAGCTGCTGTGGAGCGCGCCTCTCTCGCTGAGCAACATGCTAACGTTCTTCGTGTTCGTCATAGGGGCATACTGCGCTCCGACGCTGTTCAATCGCAGCCCGCTACCCGCCGCCGCCGCGCTGCTGACCGCCGCCGTCACGCTGATGGGCCTGTCCACGCTCACCCAAAATCCCGCAGTTCTCATCTCAGCCAGCACGTGCATGGGCATCGGCACAACATGCTGCTTCTTCTGCTGGGCACGTGCTTTGTTCGCGGACGGCTCCGATTTGGCAAAGATCGAGCTAGTACTGGGATCCGTCCTGTCGGCGGTTCCCTATCTCGCCTTTTTCACGCTAGAACCATCGGCCATAGCAGTGACTATCGCCGTGCTCGCCGCATGTAATGTTGCGGCGCTGTTCTCCCACCAAAGACTTGCCAATCGCGAAAACCGTTCCCATATTCCTCAGCGCACCGTCCCATTCGGCACACTGCTGGCCACCCTCTGGAAACCGCTGCTGTGCATCGCCATGATTGGACTGGCGGCCCCGGCCATCGTCGTCATCTCGCACGACTCTACCGCGAGCATGACATTCGTACAGCAATCGCTTATGGTGCATTCCGAGAATATCATCGCCGCGCTCGTTCTGGGCATCGCGTGGTTAGGAGCAAGGCGAGAAACGACCCCTACCAAAACGTTCTCGGTGCTGTTTCCCATCATAGCGACGGCGCTGCTGCTGTTCCTTGTGCTGGAACCGCCGCTGCGCATCATCGTCCCATACGTCAGCGGGATCGCATTCGTCGTGTTCTCGATGATAGTGATGATTGATAGCATCGAAGTGAGCTCGAAGCAAAATTTGGGATTAACCAGCGTGTACGGCCTGTTCGCGGGTCTGTTTTACTGCGCGAACTGGCTGGGCAACTTCGCCATGGAAGCCGTCCGCGAACAAGGGCTGCTGCAGGAGGCAACGGTTACGATAGCGGTCGTTGCGCTGCTGTACGGATGCTCCATCGTTATGTTCTTCGTCACACGGGCGCCGCGAGAAGCCTCTTCCAGCAATGCCGACAAGACTTGCGCGCCGCAGGAAGCAATTGCGACCGAAACTCCCGTCGAAGTTTCGACTCCGATAGACCTCATCGATGAGAACTGCCGGAGAATTGCCGAAACGCATGGCTTGTCCAAGCGGCAGGCAGAGGTGTTCGCGCTTCTTGCGCACGGTTACGACATCCCCACTATCGCCAAGAAGCTGTACGTTTCTGAAAACACCGTGCGCACCCACGCGAAGAAAATCTACGCCACCCTTGAAGTTCACAGCAAGCAGGAGATCATCGAGCTATCCAACGCATCTTACGATGCTTAGCCGTTCGCAACAAAACCACGTGCGTAGCGTAACGGTCAGAGGCCTGTTGTCGAATTCGGCAGCAGTCGAGCAGGACTTTGGGCTATAAGGATCGCCCGATTTGAGCCGATGCACGCGATCCGGCCGTTTCTGCACAAAAAGCCGCGACGTGCGACGCCTGGAAGCCTCGAAAAGAGCTTTCCAACCGTCCTGCCGACGAAGCCTTCAATACTCCTCAGATCGCTACAATATCGATCAGGCGTTTTCCAAAGCAACCAAAACTGCGCGAAATGCGGCAACCGACAAGGTGTCGCACGTCGCGGCTTTTTGTGCAAAACGGCCCTGCAGCGTGCGAGATTGCTTGCGCGCAACCATCGCCGTTGATCGCAGGCGTCAATGACGGCGTCAACGACATGCAGACGCGAGCAGCACCAGCAGAGGCAGCGCGAGTGCGGTCTTAGATACCGGCGGCGTGGTTTTTGGACGCGCGAGACGCAAAGAAGTTGACGGGTTCCGGTCAATTGTGATTAATTGAGCAGGTACTTTATAGTCCCTATCGCCGTTCAGCGTGGCCAACGCAGCGTGCGGACCGCCCGCACGCCCCTCCCCACCTTCGCGCGGCATTCCAGAAGCAGGTCAAGCATGATCAACCAGCATAACAGCCTCATCGGATTCCTCGTGTACGACGCGCAGCGCGCCATCGCCAAGTCGCTGGAAACCGCGCTCAAGCCCTACGAGATCACGCCGGGCCAATGGAACCTCATCAACCAGCTGGACAGCGCGGGCGAACTCTCGCAGAAGCAACTGGCGGAACGCACGCGCAAGGAGCAGGCCACCATCACCCGCTACCTCGACACGCTCGAGCGCAAGGGTCTCGTGGTGCGCAACCAGCACAAGTCCGACCGCCGCGCGCATGCGATCTCGGTGACGGAGAAGGCGCACGAGCTGGTCGCAACCGCTCAGCCGGTTACCGTCGACGCGGCGGACCGCCTGATCGAGGGCATCGACCAGGCGGATCTCGACACGTTCGTCGCGGTGCTGGCGAAGCTCAAGGAGAACGCCGACAACTACTCCAACAACGGCTAGCGACGACCCGCGCGCCGCCGCGCAACCAAAAGCGCCGTGGCGAGCGCACCTATCGCAACCGAGCCCAGCGCGCCCAGAACGGCGAGCGGAACAGCGTCGCCGGTGCGGGCGATCGACGATGCAGAGAACGTCTTGCCCGGGGCATTCGGAGTCGACGGTTGCGAGGTCGACGGAGTGCCCGGCGCGGCAGGGTCGACGGGTTTCGCCGGGTCGGTCGGGTCGGTGGGATCGTTGGGATCCACCGGGTCAACCGGGTCGGGCGGCACCGGAGCGTTCTCCATAGTGAGTTCGACCTGCTCGGGCTGGCCCACTTCCACTCCGAACTCAACCGGCGTCTCGTCCAACACGTAGCCTTCGGGGGCGGCCGTCTCCACGAAGCGGTAGCTTCCCACCGGCAAATCATGCACCTCGATGATTCCCTCATCGTTCGTGGCAAGCGCGTCGAAGCCGTCGACCACGGCCCACGTCCCGTCGGACAGATGCTGCTCCAACTTGAACACCGCTCCGGCAAGCACCGTCGTCGCATCGTCGGCATCCACCTTCGTGAGCAGCGCGCCGCCCAGCACAGGAGTCTTCACGTTCGTAGCCGTCACGGCTACCTCCAACCCGGGCGCGTCCTCGGCCAGCGTGAACTCCACCGGCACCGTCCCCAGCTCGTAGCCCTCGGGAGCCGAAACCTCCACGAAGCGGTACGCGCCCATCGGCAGATCGGCTACCTCGATCAGGCCGTCGGCATCCGTGGTCAGGCGTTCGGAACCCGGCACGGGCTCCCAGCTTCCGTCGGCCGTCTGCGCCTCCAGCTTGAACACGGCGCCCGGGAGCACCGTCGTCGGCGAATCGGCATCCACCTTCGTCAGCACGACCTTGCCCAGCGGCGCGGGCGGCTCCTTGGCGTTCGCAGCCGTGAGATTCACGACGATGGGCGCCGACGCGGCGGCGTCGATGGCGAACTCGCGAGGCGTGTCGTCCAGCACGTAGCCTTCGGGGGCCGCGGTTTCCACGAAGCGGTAGCTGCCCACCGCCAAGTCGGTCACCTCGATCAGGCCGCCGGCGTCGGTGACAAGCGCATCGTGGCCCGGCACGATCTCCCAGGAATCGTCGGCGAGCCGCTGCTCCAGCTTGAACGTCGCGCCCGGCAGCACGGCATCGGGATCCTCGGCGTCAACCTTCTGCAGCACCGCCTTCCCGAACACCGGGCTCTTGGTGTTCGTGGCCGTCACGGCCACCTCCAACCCGGGCGCGTCCTCGGCCAGCGCGAACTCCACCGGCACCGTCTCCAGCTCGTAACCCTCGGGAGCCGAAAGCTCCACGAAGCGGTACGCGCCCATCGCGAGACGTTCCACCTCGATCAAGCCGCTGCCATCGGTGACAAGCGACTCGTATCCCGGCACTTCGACCCACGACCCGTCCGCCGCCTGCTCTTCCAGCTTGAACACGGCGCCGGGCAGCACCGTACCCGGCGCGTCCGCGTCCACCTTCGTCAGCACGACCTTGCCCAGCACGGGGGCCCTTCTGTTCTCGGCCGTAACGTTCGCGGTATGGTTCGGCGTGGTCGACGTGATGGCGAATTCAACCGACTCGCTCGTCATCTCATACCCGACCGGCGGCACGATCTCCACGAAACGGTACTGGCCCAACAGCAACCCCGTCACCGTGATCAGCCCGCTTCCATCCGTAGTCAGCTGCTCGGAACCCGCAACCGTCGCCCAGGTGTTGTCAGGCTGCATCTTCTCCAACCTGAACACGGCGCCCGGCAGCGTGGCGTCCGGATTGCCCGCGTCCACCTTCTTCAGAACGGCCTTGCCGTCCTTCACCTCCACGCCGCCCGAGATCACGGTGAAATGCGCGCTTCCGGGCGCCGCTTCCGACCCGCTGTCGCCATAGGTGAGCGTGGCGTTGTTCTCGTACTGCCCGGTTTCGGACGCGTCGCTGCGCAGCTCTACGATGAACGACGTGAAGTCGCCCTTGTTCGGCCCCGAGGCGCTGAAGTACTTCATGATGATGGCTTTCTGAGCAGGCGTGGCGCCTTTTTCTTCCAGCAGCCAGGAAAGTCCCGCCTCGCCCTGGCCGTCCAGGATGTTTCCGATATTGAGCGGGCTCGACCCATTGCCCGTGGGCACGTTGCCGAACCCGATGTACACCACGCGGTTCTCCCACACGCCGATGGTGGGCACGGCTGCCATGCGCACGCTGCTCGCGAACTCGTCCTGCGTCATGCCGTCGGCCGCCGACTTGTCGGTCAGCGCGAACAGGTCGGTGATGGGATAGGCCGCGTACTGCTCGGTCTGCGCCTCGCCCGCGTCGGTGGTGGCCACCACGGGCATGTACACCGTCACGCCGCCCGACGTGATGGCCTGCCCGCCCTGCAAGTCGTCGGTCAGCAACAGGTTGCGCTGCTGCGGCGACGGGTCGGAACCGCCCACGGCATAGTTCGCGTACGCGTCCACGATGTTGTCCAGGTTCACGCCGATGCTCCACACGATCTGGTTCTGGCCGGCTACCTGCGAGCCGTACTTCATCAGCGGCGTATCGGGCAGCGGGCCCGTCGTAGGCGGTTCGACGCCGATAGACGGAAGCGCTTGGCCGTTAACCGTGAACACGATATCGTTGCCTTGGCCCGTCACGTAGCCCTCAAGCGAGAAGAAGCCATTGTGCAGCGAGGGGAACTGCGCCCCATCGTCGGAAAGCGTGGTCACGATAGTGATGTCCTGACCGGGGATCATGCTGCCGTTCGCATCGCGGTTGCCGTTGACCACGTACGAGCCGATCACCTTCTGGGTCGTGGGATCGACGAGGTTCACCGGGCCGAAATCGCTGGCCAGGAAGTGATCATCCCCGTTGACGGTGAACGTGAACGTGTCGCCCGCATGCACGTCCGTCATATCGGGAATGCTCCAGTCGATATAGATGCGCACGTACGCGCCGCTGGTCAGCGTGGTGCCAGCGGGAATGTCCAGCCAGCTGTCGCCCGATTTCTTCTGCAGCTTGACGCCGCCGACGGACACCTTGTCGGTCACGTCCATCGCCGCACGCGGCGTAGGCGCGTCGGCAGCCGGGTCAGTCTGCGCCTCCTCGGCGAGCGCCGGCGAGCGGAACGCCAGAAGACAGAGGGCGACCAGCCCTATCAGAACGAAGAACGCGCGCAAGCGACCCGCGCGCGAAACCGAACAGGTAGGAACAGTTGGCTGGGGAGCCATAGAAGACCTCCTCGTGTGAAAATGTTGCAATAGCAGCAACAGTAAGGAGACCGTCGCCGTCCGCAGCTGAGGCACGCGAACGGTGTTCCACTCGTAGCGGCATCGACACCGTCCCGCAACAATCCCTTTAGCACGAAAAAGTCAAATAACGGGTTACCAACGGTTGCATTCCTTGTTACAATCAGCTGCACAATTTCATAGCGTCACCCCGTTGATACGTCCTGGATCTTGCGAGACAGGGCGCGGAAGGGGCCTCTGGAGAATCCCGATCGTCGGATCGGGTGCCGAAGGGGCAAGGCTCATCGCCGCAAACGCGATGCCGCTGAAACTCTCAGGCAAAAGGACAGAGCAAAGCTACCTAGCTTGTCGCGTCAGCATGATCCTATGCTTTCCTTCGCATCCTCCAGAACAGCCACGTCGTACACGGGTTTCGCAGAAGTTGCCCGAACGAAGTTGGTTGAAGGAGGATCGTGGTGGAAGGCTTTTTTAGTGTGATCAACGATGGGCTCGTCGCTATAGACGACTTCATCTGGGGCGTGCCGCTTATGGTGCTGATCTTGTTCGGCGGTATTTTGCTCACCGTGCGCCTGCGGGGCGTGCAGTTCCGGCAGCTGCCGCGCGCGCTGCGCTATATGATCAAGAACGAAACCGGCGGCGAAGGCGAAGTCACCAGCTTCGGCGCGCTGTGCACGGCCCTGTCAGCCACCATCGGCACCGGCAACATCGTCGGCGTGGCCACGGCCATCGTCGCCGGCGGCCCCGGCGCGATGTTCTGGATGTGGCTGGCAGCGCTGTTCGGCATGGCGACGAAATTCTCCGAGGGCCTGCTTGCCGTGAAGTACCGCAGCGTCGACAAGAAGACCGGCCACGTGCTGGGCGGCCCGTTCTACTACATCGAGCGCGGCATGGGCATGAAGTGGCGCTGGCTGGCGAAGCTGTTCGCGTTCTTCGGCATGTGCGTGGGCCTGTTCGGCATCGGAACGTTCACGCAGGTCAACTCTATCTCCAGCGCCATCACCGGGTTCTTCGACCCCGAGAAGAACGCCACGGTGAGCATCCTTGGCATGGACTACTCCATCTTCACCGTCATCGGCTCCATCGTGCTGGCCGTGCTGGTGGGCCTTGTGGTCATCGGCGGCTTGAAGCGCATCGCGAAGGTGTCCGAGCGCGTGATCCCTGCGATGGTGGTTCTGTACGTGGGTCTCTCGGTGCTGCTCATCGTCACGAACCTCGACAAGATCCCCGGCGCGTTCGTCACCATCTTCGAAAGCGCGTTCGGCCTGCAGGCGGCTGCGGGCGGCATGCTGGGCGCCATCATCATCGCCATGCAGAAGGGCATCGCGCGCGGCATCTTCTCGAACGAGGCCGGCCTGGGCTCCGCTCCCATCGCCGCTGCCGCCGCTCAGACGAAGGAGCCGGTGCGCCAGGGTCTCGTGTCCATGACCGGCACGTTCCTCGACACCATCGTGGTGTGCTCGATGACCGGCCTGGCGCTGGTCATGACGGGCGCGTACCAGATCCCCGGACTCGAAGGCGCGGCCGTCACCACCGCCGCGTTCCAGGCAGGACTACCCTTCATCCCCGGCGAAGTGGTATCATTCGTGCTGATGGCATGTCTGGTGCTGTTCGGATTCACCACTATCCTGGGCTGGGACTACTACGGCGAGCGCTGCCTTGAGTACTTCAGCAACGGCTCGATGAAAGCCGTGAAGACGTACCGCTGGCTGTACATCGCCGCCGTGTTCATCGGCCCCTACATGACCGTGGCCGCCGTGTGGACCATCGCCGACATCTTCAACGGCCTGATGGCGCTGCCGAACATGATCGCCCTCATCGCGCTGTCCGGCGTGGTGGTGAAGGAGACGAAGGACTACTTCGCCCGCCTGGCCGCTGCCGGCAACGAAGACGAGATGGCGCCGCACCTGCCCGGCGACAACTGGGACATCCCGCCCATCGACCCGCTGGACGACCGCCTGGGCGCGGCCAACTAACCTACTCCGCGCGTCAAGCGCGCAACAGCAGAGAACGGCTCCTCGGCAAACCCTCGCCGAGGAGCCGTTCTTGCATGCGCAACCGGTTCCGCCCCTATCCTGCTTGCCGCTCCTCGTCCTCCCAAGCGGACGAAGAAGACCGACGACCCTTGCGCACAGGCTTCTCCACATCGTTGAGCAGTTCGAACAGCTCGCTTTTGCTGTGGATGTTGAACTTGCGGTAAATATGGTTGATGTGCGCCTTCACCGTGCCCTGCGACACGTACAGAACCTCTTCGATCTCGGCCACCGTGTCGCCTTGGGCGATGAGCTGCAGCACCTCTTCCTCGCGCGGGCTGAGGTTGTACGCGCGCGACAGGTCGGACACGCGAATGGCCATCCGCCCTTCAGCCGACGCGCCGCCCATCGGATCGTCCTTCAGCACCACGCCCCATTTCGCCGACAGCCCGCGCTCGGTGAAGAAGATCACGACGAACGTCAGCACCACGGCAACCGCCACGCCGCCGTACAGGATAGACGTGGCTTCTTCTCCCAAATGCGCCGACGCACCGGCGAACGCGAGCCACCCTACCAGCTCGACCACGTAGCGGATGCCGCGCTCGATGCCGTTGATCCACACCGCGTTCACGCCGAACCGGTACGTGATGTTGCTCATGACGATCATGATGTACATGGAAAGCATGGTGTAGCCCGCATCGTAGCACAGCGCCATGATTTGCGCGTTCGACCCGAAGGTGGGCATAACGAACAGGAATCCGACAATGAACAGCGGAAAAGCCAGCTGGTAGATGGTGTCGAAGTTGAACCAGCGCGATGCGGACAGCACGCCGAAGAACACGAGCGCCGTGACGAACATCGCGCCCAGCACGTTGCCCGGCACCAGCAGCTGCGTCGGCAGGGCCCCGAAGCCGCCCGCGAACGTGCATACCGCCATCAGCAGGATAGGCTTCCACGGGATGGTCTTCGGGTCGCCTTCCTTCATGGCAGGAGGCAGATCGCGCTCCGGCAGACGCGTCATACTCGAACGCACGCACGCCAGGCACACGATGGGCAACACGATGGAGAAGAACGCGAGATACGGCACCGACATGCCCATGAACAGCCACTTCACCACTTCGCCCACGAAGATGGCCATGGCGTGGTACAGCGCCACCCGCATGGGGTTGAGCGAGCCGTAGAATTCGGCCCACATGAGGATGAGCGACCCCAGGCCACCGCCCGCCGCAAGCAGCCCCGCAACCTTCAACGCCGGGGACGGCACCGCGAAGCATGCCAACACGATGAGGGCCGATCCGCCCACCATGCACGCGCCCGTGGCCAGCACCGCTTTGCGGTTCGCCCATAGCGGCGTCACACGGCGCGCCGCGAAGGCCAACGCCAACGAGACGATACCGATGGCGCCCTCGAACAGAAAGTAGTCGAACACCGAGATGGTGGGAAACGCATCGTAGCGAAAGAACGTTGCAAGCCAAGCGCGGTAGAACCCCACGCCGAAAAACACGAAGGGAATAGCCGCCACCCGAAGCAGCACGGCTTTCCATCGATCGACGAACCCTTGTTGCGCCTTCTCGGTCACGCTTCTCCCCTCAATCGCCCTCCCATAATACCCAAGAAAGTCCAGCTTGCAAGAGGGTTATACCGCGGGTTATGCATTTAACCCCGACGGACAATTGTCGCTCGACCGCAGAACGATAGTCTGGGAACAGCGCTTGATCAGGGAGTAAGCGCCTGGGATACCCGACGTCGGTGCGCGATGTCGGCAACGTAAGGGAGGAAGCATCATGGAACGTTTTTCTCGTAGGCAGTTCATCACCGGCGGCGCCGTGGCCGCTTTGGGCGGCACGCTCGCATTGGCGGGATGCGCACCCAGCGGCTCGTCGAATGCAAAAGGCTCGAACGGCGCAGGATCGGGCAGCTCCGCCGGCATCGGATCGGGCATGGGCAAGCACGGGCAGTTCGACGTGGAGGTCATGGTCACCGACGGCAACCTGGATCGCATCACCGTCCTCAACTCGCGCGAGACGCCGGGCATGGGCGATGTGGCCATGGAAGAGCTCACGCAGTTGATCGTGGACAACCAGACGCTGAACGTGGACACCGTGTCGGGAGCCACGCTTTCCAGCATGGCATTCATCGGCGCCGTAAGCGACGCGCTCGACCAGGCCGGCCAGAAGTCGAGCGATTGGAGGAAGCGCGACAAGGCCACGCCCGCGCAGACCGAGCTTCCCGCATCGGCCGATGTCGTGGTGGTGGGCGGCGGCGGTGCCGGCTTCGCGGCGGCCATCACGGCGGCGAACGCAGGCAAGAGCGTCGTGCTGCTGGAGAAGATGGGCGTGTTCGGCGGCGACACCGCGCTGTCAGGCGGCGAGATGGCCGCGCCGGGCAACTGGATCCAGGTGCAGGAAGGCATCGCCGACAGCCCCGACGCGCTGGCGAAGGACATGCTGGAAGGCGGCGACAACGCAGGCGATCCCGCCCTCGTGCAGATCATCGCCGAAGGTGCGCTGGACAGCTCGCAGTGGCTCACCTTCGAAGGCGGCATCTCGTGGAAGCACGACCTCATGCAGTTCGGCGGCCACAACACGAAGCGCTCCATCATCCCCATCACGCACAGCGGCAGCGAGATGACCACGAAGCTGACGAAGCGCGCCGGAGAGATCGACACGCTGACGCTGGCGAAGAACTCCCCCGCCGTCGAATTGGTGAAAAGCGGCGACGCCATCACCGGCGTGAAGGTGAAGAACACGGTGACCGGCGAGGAGTCCACCATCGCGTGCAAGGCCGTGGTGCTGGCAAGCGGCGGCTTCGGCTCGAACATCGACATGCGCGTGAAGTACAACCCGGCCATGGACGACTCCATCCTGTCCACCGACTCGGTGGGAGCCACGGGCGACGGCATCACCATGGGCGAGGCTGCGGGCGCGAATCTCATCGACATGCAGTACATCCAGACGTACCCCGTGTGCGACCCCGAAACCGGTTCGCTCTTGTACGTGGGAGACGTGCGCCTCGAAAGCCGTGCCATCATGGTGAACAAGGAAGGCGACCGCTTCGTCGAGGAGCTGGATCGTCGCGACGTGCTGTCCAACGCCATCGTCGAGCAGACTGACGGCAAGGCGTACATGCTGTTCAACCAGGCGAACGCCGACGAGACCGGTTTGCTGGTCACGCACGAGGACGAGTACGAGAACCTTGAGGCGCGCAAGGTCATCGTAAAGGGCGACACGCTTGAAGCCGTGTGCGAGCCCTTTGGCGTGGACGCCGCCGAACTGGCGAAGACCGTGGAGAAGTGGAACCAGTACTGCAAGGACGGCAACGACCCCGACTTCAACTTCCGCGGCGACTTCAACGCCATCGAGGGCGGTCCCTACTACCTGATGGCCTACAAGCCGGCCGTGCACTACACCATGGGCGGTCTGCATATCAACACCGACGCGCAGGTCCTCGACGACGCCGACGCCCCCATTCCCGGCCTGTACGCCGCCGGCGAGGTGGCCGGCCACAAGATGGGCACGAACCGCCTGGGCTCCTGCTCGATGTCCGACATCTACACGTTCGGACGCATCGCCGGCAAGAACGCCGCAGCGTTCTCGGCATAGCGTACCAACCCCTGCGACCTTGCGCATCGCGCTCGGGTCCTTCCCTCCCTGGCCGCGCCCTCTCTCCGGGCGCGGCCTTTTTTCAGGTACAATATCCTCAACGAAATCGCGTCGAGTTCGCAGGAACACGGAAGGGGCCAGCATGGACCAGCATCTCGTTTTCGCCATCAGCAGGGAGTATGGAAGCGGCGGCCGCGAGATCGGCGAGCGCCTTGCCAGCGAGCTGGGCATTGCGTACTACGATAAGCTCCTGCTCAAGCGCATCGCGGAGGAGAGCGGCCTCAGCGGCGACGTGGTGGAAGACTTCGACGAAAAGCCCATGCGGCCGCTGCTGCTGAACCCCAACAGCTTCTTCTGCGGCACCGACATCGAGCACCCGGTGGCCTCGCGCATCTACAAAACCGAGGTGGACATCCTCAGGTCCATCGCCAACGAGGGGCCGTGCGTCATCGTCGGGCGCTGCGCCGACTACGTATTGGAAGGCCACCCGGGTCTGGTCAGCCTGTTCGTCAGCGCGCCCATGGAAGCGCGCGTCGCGCGCGTCATGCGGCGCAACAACCTGTCCGAGAGCGACGCACGCAGCCGCATCGCACGCGTGGACAAGAACCGCGCCAGCTACTACCGCTACTTCACCGACGAGAACTGGGGGCAAGCGCGCAACTACGACTTGTGCATCAACTCCGGCAACTTGGACGCGCTGGGAGCGGTCTCCGTGATCAAAACGTTCGTGGAAGCGCGGCAGAGCTAGCGCACCAGAGCGCGTCCCGAATCGCTGCATCCGCAGAGCACAGCGCAGAAGCGGCGTGGAGCACAAGCTGCAACGACGAAAGCGGCCCCGTCACCGGGGCCGCTTCTTTACGCTGCTTGCTCGAGCGAGGCCAGGATGCGGGCCAATTCTTCGGGCGATCCGAAGGGACGCTCTTCCTTCGTCTCCACGATGAACACCTCTCCCGTCCACGTTTTCTGCTGGATCTGCGGCTTCGCCGCTCCGGCAGACGCCTGCTCAGAGTCTACGACCGTATCGGAACCCTGCTTCTC
Source organism: Eggerthella sp. 1_3_56FAA (assembly GCF_000185625.1). NCBI lineage: Bacteria > Bacillati > Actinomycetota > Coriobacteriia > Eggerthellales > Eggerthellaceae > Eggerthella > Eggerthella sp. 1_3_56FAA. Next base: position 581,733 of record NZ_GL622580.1, on the reverse strand, counting down.
CTCGGCCTCGAACTGCTTCGTGCGTACGAAATACTTCACGACGAAGCGATCCTTATCGGGAAAATCCGCACGCGAGAAATCGTACTTCAAGCTCTGCAGGATGCCCGCGATCACCTCGGACATCGGCTGAGAGCCTTCGATAGTCGCCAAGCCCTGCTCGCTGTTGAACGTGGCACAGTCGCCCACGTACACGGTGCGAACCCGCTGACGACGCGTGCGCTCCATCTTCACGATGACGGCGATGGCCACCACGATGACCAGCCACCACACGATGGACAAAACCAGATCGAGCGGCTCGTCCACCCGGTTGAGCCCCAGGAAGTACCAGAGCCACAGGAAGAACGCCGAGGCCAAGGCCAGCAGGACGAATACTATCACGTTGCTTTTCTTCATGATGAAACCCCTATTCGCCCAATCCGGCAGCCAACGTCGCACCCGCAGGAGCGCCCTTCGGCGCTATCGGCGCCGAAGCGTCGTCGCTGATCGAGGGAGCGCCGGGAGCGGGATCGCCTCCCCCGGTCAATCCGTCTTCGTACTTCTTCAGCTTGCGCGAGAACAACCCGCGACGCAGCGCCACGCAAGCTCCGTACAAGGCCGTCACGATGATGCCGAGGATGATGTACCAATGCACCCAGCAGGACGCATGGTCATGGCTCGCAAGCGGCGTATCGTTGTCGCCGATCTCGGTTTCGCGAGGCTCAGCCAGCGGCGTCTCGTTGTCGCCGATGACCGCCTCGGCCGCACCCTGCAGCGCATCGACGATCGGCGTGACGACGGGCGCTATCGGGCTGTCCGGCGGAACGGTGCCCGGCGTGGGCAGCGGCGTCGGAGTCGGCGAGGTCGGAGGTGTAGGAGGCGTCGGCGGGGTCACGGGAGCAGCCGTGATGGTGAAGGTGCCGTTGAGCACGGTGACCTCGTAGTTCCCGTTCTGCGTGTAGAGCGCCGTCAGGGCGCCAACATACACGCCTGCGGCTTCCTCGCTACCAGGACGCACGTAGTTGATATCGCCCAGATCCCCCTCGGCCACAAGGCCTTCGACCGTGCCGCTGAAGGCAGGATCGTCAACGCCGGCAACCTTGGAAGCATCGGCAACAGCGATGGTCACGGGAGCAGGGTTGATGACAACAGTGGCACTTACGGGCGCGCTTTCCTCATAACCATCATGCGTCGCCTTTACATACACCGTATATGTGCCGGCATTTGTGAACTCGGGATTGACATCCGACCACGTGGAACCGTCGACAGAGTATAGCAACGCGGAGCCGTCGACGCTGGCCTCGGCGACAACCGAGACAGGCTGCCCGTCGTAGGTCTTGGTCAAACCTGTCGCGTCAATGGTAACGACGTTTCCACCGGCAGGCACGATAGAGAAGTTGCCCGGCTCGACAGTGTACGTGTAGTTGCCGTTCAGGTTGCCGACCGTCGCAGTCAGCACGTCGCTGTAATTGCCAACCTCTTCATCGGCGTTCGTACGGCTGTAGGCTATGTCGCCCAGCAAATCATCGCCAAACAGGCCCTCGACCGCTCCCGTAAAGGCCGGATCGGTTTCGCCGTAAGCCTTCGAGGAGTCGTTCACCCTGATAACGGCAGGTGCAGGGGTAATGTTATACGCACGCTCCACCGTGCCCACGTAGTTGCCGACGCCCGTGATGGTAACGGTCACAACGCCGACGTTCCTGACGTCTTGGCTGTAGGAAACCGTGTAATCGGCACCCGCAACAAGCTTATGGTTGTTCCTATCGAACACCGAAGGAACCCACTTCTGTTCTTGCCCGTTGTACTGCACGTCGTACGGATTGTTGATCTGGATGCCCGTATAGCTCGGATCATCCGGATCGATGGAGGCGGAAGTAACGGTCAGCTTGCCAACCGTATAGACAACGTTGTAGTTAGCGGCGATAAACCCTTCGCCAGGTTCGACAACAATAGTGTTATCGATCGGACCACCGATATCGGTAATAGAACCTGTTGCCCGAACGCTCGCCTCAGTACCGACGAAACCGTCTCCGCCCACTGTCACATCGGGAAGCTCCAGTGCCGTTCCGTCGTAAATCTTGGTGGCGCTTCCAGACGCGAGCGTAACTTCGCGCGGCAGGATCTCGAGCGCGCCGTCCTCGGTGTGGACCGCGAACTCGCTGGTCACGTTGTTGCCGGCGGGGTCTTCGACCTTGAAGTCGCCGGTCACGTTGTTGGTGTAGGTGCCCGCGGCGGTCTCGGCGGGGTCCTGGGTCAGGTAGCCGGAGACCGCGTACTCGACGCCGTCGATGACGAAGCGGTCGGCCTCGACGCCCTTGGCGGACTTCTCGGCGCCGTCGTAGACGTTGCCGGTCGAGGAGTTGGCCTTGAGGGTCACCTCGTACTTGGCGTCGCGGCTGGTCACCGTGAGGGTGCCGTTGGCGGTGGTGACGTCGTAGTTACTGGTCACGTCGGCGGTGCCGTCCTTGACGGCCACGGACGCGACCGTGGCGTCGGCGGTGCCCGGGGCGGTGCGGCTGCCGGAGAGCGCCACGTCGGCCTCGTGGCCCTCGACCAGGCCCTCTCCGCCGATGGCGTAGCCGGTCTCGGCGGCGGTCAGCGGCTTGCCGTCGTACTGCTTCTCGCCGCCGTTGGCGGTCACGGTGATGGGGCGCGGCAGGATCTCGAGCGCGCCGATAGTCTCCTCATCAATGAAGTAATTCGACTCTTTAGCCGAGCCACTCCAATCGATTCGATATGCATTATCGGAAACTCCGGCATCGGTACGACTTCCGGCAACAATAAGGGTGGCGGTCTCATCATTGACCAAACCCGAAAGCTCAGCGCCTTCTGTAGCAATCAGCGGAGCGCCATCATAGAGCTTAGAATCATTGGGCGTAACAATCGAAATCGGGGCTTTTTCTACAATCAAAGTAGGCTCGCTAGCTTCAACCACTTCGAATTGATTTGTAACGTCGGAGCCAGACGATTTCTCAACAATGCGCATCCCAGAATAGTCTATGGTGCCCTTATACGTCCCCACGTCGGTGCCCTGTGCAAGCGCTTGTACGCCAAAAACCGTATAACTACCCATGTCAAGTCCGGAAACAGTAAACCCAGTATGGCTCTGTTTCGTTCCACTGTAGGTTTTCTTCACTTCATCGCCGAGAAGCTTGATGGGGATGACGCCCTGCCATTGCGCGACAAGCGTAACGTCGCGATCCGGCATAGTCATGCCGGAAACACCGGCAGAATAAACATCTCCCGTATCTTTATCTTTCCATCCCGTAAAGACATACCCATCTCGCGAGGGATTCGAAATGAAGGAGACGCGGGCGTCTACTTGTTGAACGGCCGTTTTGTCCTGGGTAGTACCATCCGAAAAAGCGCCACCGTTGGCTTGATACGTCAATATCTTCGTGTTGGCGATATAACGCGCATAGAACGAGGCTGACGATGACAGGGAAACGCTGTCAGGAGCTTTAGTGGTATAGCTTTGATCGAGATACCAGCCGTCGAACACATAGCTGGCTCCATTATAGCGGACACGAGAATCGTACGTATACCCATCGGTCTCAAAAGAGAGGGCATCCGTATTAACTGTGCTATTGAGCCCGAACGCAACATTTTTGTCATGGGAGGTGGAGTTGGTGACCACGCTTCCATCGGGTTTTTGCGTGAGGTATGTCACGCCGATGGTCGTATCCTTATTAATGCTCAACGCACCGTCGGTATGCATCGACTTGCCATAATCAAAGGTGTTATACCAGTAATCGACCGACGAGCCCGCAACGCTCAGCGTAGTCCAGTCTATGGTATACGTCCAATCAGGGGAGTAATCTGCGTAAGCTGCCCTGATACCATTTCGGATGGCCTCGTCGGAAGGAGTGGAGACGATATAATCAGCAATGCTGAAACTTGACCCATCATACCAGCGGTCGCCACTATTAAACCCATCGGGAATGATCATGGTTCCTTCGCCGGCATACATATAGTCCTTGGCAACCGTGCTGGTGTTCGAACGCCCCTCAAGAACGAAATAGAAATAGGCTTGAGAAGTGAATACAGCGTAGTACGACACATCTTCGGTTACGGCAGGCAGCTCGCCCTCGGTCAAATAATTTTTCGAGTTGGGAGCTGTTGCCCAACCAACAAACTGCTTGTGCTGCCAATCGCCTGCACGATTAGGAGTCCCTCCATAGCTGGGTACCTCCCCGTCTCGCACCTTCGTGCTTTTGGAAACATCGCCATTGACGTACCACGATACCGTGTGCTTGACGACCGACGGAACGACGTGCACTTCGGCGATGTCGGTAATCTTTTGGCCGTTTACCTTTTTGTAGCTATAGGTAATCGTGGCAGTGCCCGGGTTCACACCAGTGATGTCCGCCCAATTAGGATGGCCATTCACGGCAGAAACTTTCGCCACCGACGTGTCAGAGCTAGTCCAAGTGAAGTCCCTCCAGACCGTCTTCCATTCTCCACGAGCTTGAATCTTCTCCCCTACCTCTATTGAAGAAGAATCCAACTTGATGCCCGTACTGGCATAATTGCTTCCCGTGGCCACATAAATAGTAAAGTGATCCACGTCGAAGCTTTGGACGGCGGGGTCGGCTTGGCGGGCGCCGATGGTCTCGACTTGAGACGCATCGTCGGACACGCGGTACACGCCCACCTCTTCGCCCTCGACGTTCGCGTCGAAGAAGCAGACGTTCAGGGCGCCATTGGGCTGGATCTCGTTGCCGTCTTTGTCGAGCAGCGTCACATCAATGGCGATCGCATCCTCGAGCACCTTGCCCTGGCTCTCCACTCTCTCGGCCACGGCGTCCACAACGTCCTGACGCTCGATCCGCGTCGCCTGCACGGTCGCACCTTCGGGCAGCACGCCTTCGGCGGCGGTCACTTTCACCAGCACGTTGCCGGCTTGGGCATAGCCCTCGAACGCCGGGTTGCTCACGTCGGCTTCGACCTCGACGACGTCTTCGTCGGCAACGGGGGCTTCAGGCTCATCGGTCTCGGGCTCTTCCGATTTCGGCTCCTCGGGTTCGCCCTTTTCGTCCGCCTCGCCCGGCTCGATCTTGGTATCGCTGGTGATAGGCGTGGTTTCAACTTCGGGCTCATCGGAGACAACCGCAGCGGCGACAACGGACACGACCAAGGTGCTGTCGACGTACTCGGCCGCGATGCTAGACACGCCGTCCTGGGTGGTGACGGGCACGTCGGCGTTCGCGGCGTTCTTCGCGGTGATGGCTCCCAGCTCGAAGCCGGTGTCGGCGCTTGCTGTAAACCTCAGCTCTTTGTGCAGTTCGGTGGTCAGCATCGTGCCGGAGAGCAGCTGATTCTTCACGGACACGAACGCGTTCTGAGTTTCGAACGTTACCACGGCTTCGTCGACCGTCGTCGAAACAAGAGGCTGGGAAGGCGTCGTCTTGGACGCATCGGCATCCTTGGCCGCAGCGCTCTCGCCATGCTGCACGGCCTCGTCGACCGCTTCCTTGTCGGACTCGCCGACCACCTGATCGGTGGGAACGGACTCGGTTTTCGAACCGTCCTTCTGACCTTCGTTGCCTGCGAACGCCAGGATGTTCGTCATCGACATGACCAACACCACAGACATGAGGACGGCAAGGAACTTGCCTTCGAACGTGTTTTTAAGATCTAGCATTTTCTCCAACATACCTATCACCCAGACTTTTGCCAGCTACGGAAGGATCGGCTGTTCGTCGCGAACCGCTTCGCAGTCCCGATCCAAGCACGTAGACGCACTGCGCTTGTCGATGAGCTCATACGTTGTCGAATATGCTGAAAACTCGTCTATCTTATGGTAGGTGACAGACCCGACATACCACGTTCTGTAATACAGAACAAGGGTATAGCCTATAACCCAATCTATATTCTACCACGTTGCGCCCCTAAATGCTCTTGAAGCGACCGCATTAAAACACCAATTGGGCAACGCGTTAACCAAATCCGCATTTTATCTGGCCATTTAAGAAACAAGCATCTGCATCTAACGTAGCGGGAATCGCTTTTTCGTGCCAAAATCAACAGTATCCGGTATGTGCGCAAGGAGGGGTATAATGCCCTCCGAGACAATGAATCGTAGAGAGGGCGCATGCACCTGCTCGGCATCACAGCCGCTGGACGGAAACAACGCGACGGAGCTTGCACGCCGCAACATCGGCGCGCCCGCGCGCTGCGTGCGATTGTCCGCAGCGCGTGCGCAGCTGTTCTGGCGACGACGCTCGTCGCGCTGGGAGGATGCAGCGAAAACGGCGCGGTCGGCAAAACCGTGAACCCCTCAGGCAGCCAGAGCCAGACGAGCGGCCCGGCCTACGAGCGGCCGGAGCTTGCGCTCTCCCCGTTCGACCAAGCGGCGGCCGGCGGCGAAAACGGCGTGAGCATCGACGCTTCGAACCTGGCGAAAGGTTACGTGGCCGTCTCGGCAACTGCATCAACCCGGCTCAAATTTCAAATTTCGTTTGAAGGTTCGGAAACGCAGTATTATTTCGATCTGCCCAGCGACGGCACGCCCATCTCGTGCCCTCTCGTTCAAGGCAGCGGCGCGTACACGTTCACCGTCTGGGAAAACACTACCGGACAACGGTATTCGGAGCTGTACTCGCTCGCCGACCAGCCTGTGACGCTGGCTGACGAATTCCAACCGTTCATCCGACCGAGCGTCTACTGCGACTACGACGCATCCAGCAAAAGCACGCAGCTGGCGAACGACCTGTCCGCCGACGCCCAGAACGAGGGCGACGTGGTGCGCGGGATCTACGACTGGATCGTTGAAAATATCGCATACGACGAGGACAAAGCCGCTCGGCTTGCCGATGCGACGGGCTACCTTCCCAACCCCGATTCGTGCATCGCCGACGGCGCGGGCATCTGCTTCGACTACGCATCGTTGGCGGCCGCCATGCTGCGCAGCCAAGGGATCCCCTGCAAGATAATCACCGGGTACGTATCGCCCGATAATATATACCACGCTTGGAACATGGTGTATATTGACGGCACATGGGTCGATGCCCATATCGATATCAAGCAGAACACGTGGACGCGTATCGATACGACGTTCGCGGCCGGAAGCGGGTCGAGCTACGTGGGAGACGGAATCGCGTACACCGACCTCTACACGTACTGATTATGACGATACACGTAGCAGCACGAGACAAAAGGAGCGCGTAGGACATGGCCACGAAGATGCTTGAGAGCAGCGCTGTTTCCGCCTTCTGCGAAAGCGTCGCCGTCATGCACTCCGCCGGCATCCAGATGGACGAAGCCGTCTTTCTGCTGGGCGAGAACATGGAAGACGCCGCGTTCAAACGCGCGTGCGACGACGTATACAAAGAACTCATCGTCGGCAAGCCCCTGGCGCTCGCTATGGACGATTCAGGATGCCTCCCCTCCCACGTCGTCGACATGGTGGGCGCAGGCGAGCACGCGGGCCGCTTAGAGAACGTGCTGTGGAGCTTGGCGAGATACTACGACGAGGAAGATCGCCTGTACGCCAAGATAAAGAACGCGATCGCCTACCCGGCTGCGCTGCTGTGCGTCATGTCGGCAATCCTGCTGTTCACCGTCATCGTGATTCTACCCGTGTTCGTGGATGTGTACCATGGCCTCACCGGCAACTTGACGGCCGGCTCCTTCGGATACGTGAACGCTTCCATCATCATAGGCTGGATCGCTCTGGGCGTTACGCTGCTGTGCACCGTGCTCGTAGTGCTGGGCGTGCTGGCCGGCCGCTCGGCGGCAGGGCGCCAGCGCTTGCTGCGCCTGTTCGAAAAGGCGCCCCTCACGCGCGGACCTATGCGCCAGATGGCCGTTAGTCGGTTCACCGCGGCGCTCGCCACGTTCGTAGCTGCCGGCGTGGACACCGATACCGCTATGGAGAAGGCCGTGGCCATGGTGGACCATGGGAACTTGAAATCCCAGCTGGAAGCGGTGCGGATGCAGATGACGGATCCCGCCCAGGCCAAGAGCCTCGCGCAAGCCATCTTCGACAACAACGTCTTCGAGCCCATCTACGCCCGCATGCTGGTCGTGGGCACGCGCTCTGGCAGCTTGGAAACCGTGCTGGCAAGCCTGTCTGACACGTTCTTCGACGACTCTATCGTGCGCCTCGACGGTCTTATCGACAGCGTCGAGCCCACGCTGGCCGCGTTCCTCACCGTGGGCGTGGGGGCTACGCTCATCGCGGTCATGCTCCCGCTCATCGGCATCATGGGATCGATCGGCTAGTCCCATGTACCACGAGCTGACCAAACAGGAAATCAGGAGGCGCACCCGTAAGCGCATGGCCGGATTGCTCGCCATCGTGCTGGTCGTCATGCTCGTCTGGCTTTCCTCGAACGCCATCGGAGCATCGCTGCGCGAGCAAGGCGAGCTGTCGGTGCGCAACGCCATCTTGAACAGCGCGAAGCAGTGCTGCGCCATCGAGGGCGCATACCCCTCGTCGCTCGCCTATCTCGAGGAGAACTACGGGTTGGTCGTGAATCGCTCCGACTACGCGATCACGTACGAGGTGTTCGCCGACAACGTCATGCCGAACGTCGTGGTGTTGGCGAAATGAGGGGCGATATGGTGCAAACGCTGATCCAGGCGACAGGGTCCAACCGCAGCTCCGAAGCCCGCGATGGAAAGGCGCGCGGACGGGCGTTCATCACGCTGCTGTTCGCCGTCATCGCGCTGTTCCTGCTGCTGGCGCTTCTGGTGGGCACGAGCGCCTACCGCGCAGCGAACGATGTGCGCTCTTCCTCTGACAATACCCGACTGGGGCTGTCGTTGATCGCGAACTCCATCCGAGCCACCGACGGGACCGACGCCGTAGGCGTGGCCGACGGTCCCGAAGGGCTGGCGCTCGTGCTGACCGAACACCTGGGCAACGGCGACTACGAGACGCGTTTGTACGCCTACCAGGGGGCAATCGTGGAAGAGTACACGCGCGCCGGAACGGCGTTCACGCCCGAGAAGGCTCGGGAGATCGTGAGGTCTTCCACCTTCGACTTCACCTACACCGACGGCCTGCTGACCGTGCACACCGACCAAGGCTCCACCTCGGTTGCCCTGCGCAGCGTAAGAGGAGGTGCCTGATGGGCATCGACCTTTCCCGCCTGCGCCGCGGCAACGATCACGACCGTCGACCCTGGCACGGCGCGGCTTTCATCGTGGAGGCGCTTGTGCTCCTGGTGTTTCTCATTGCGTCGCTTGCCGTGATCATGCAGGTGATCGCCGGAGCGCACGAACGAAGCATCGAAGCCGACCGCCTGTCGAACGCCATCATCCTCGCATCGAACGACGCCGAAGCGTTCGCGGCCGATCCGACCAGCGGCAACACGGGAGGAGAGTACGTCCTCGTCGACGGCCAGCTGGTACAACCCGAGGGGCCGATCGACGTCCTCGACAAGAGCGTGTACGACTTGACGCGCATCGTGGAAGCCCAGAGCCAACCGGGTGGCACGCTTTACACCGCCCACATCTACGTATCTTGCGGCGGAGAAGCAACCTACCAGATAGACACGGCTCGCTACGTGTCGAACGAGGGGGTGCAGCGATGAACAGCACCAACGGCAGCGTTCGTATCGGCCCCATCAGCCTGTTCACGTTGGTCATCATCTTGTGCCTGGCCGTGATGGCCGTGCTTTCGGCTACCACCGCGCAAGCGACGTATTCCGCCGCCGAGAAACAGGCCCTGTTCACCAACGATACTTACCAGAACGAGCAAGCCGCTCAAAGCGCGGTGGCCGTCATCGACGCGGCTCTGGAAGACGTGCGAGCCTCCGGAGGCGGTCTGGACGAAGCGCTTGCCGCCGTGGACGAGGCGCTGCCGGCCGACGCGCAGCGCGACGGGTCGAGAGTGCTCATGACGTTCGCCTCCTCCAGCGGGCGCACGCTTGACGTGGAATTAACCATCACCGCGAACGCAACATACGAGATCAGCCAATGGAAAGCGACAACGCAGTGGACGAACGACGGCCCGGGTGCCACGCTCTGGTCGGGCGCCGCGCAAACACGATAGGAGAAGCACGATGAAACTGGAGCAGCTCTTGCAAGAGATGGTGGACGCGAAGGCATCCGACGTCTTCATTATCGCAGGACTTCCTTTGGCGTACAGCGTGAGCGGCCGCCAGGTTCGACTGGATTCGGCACCGTTCAAGCCGGCCGACACCGAGGCCTTCGTCGGAGCCATCTACGAGGCATCTGGCCGCAACATGGACACCTTCATGCAGAACGGCAATCACGACGACGACTTCTCGTTCGCCCTGCCCGGCATCGGGCGCTTCCGCGCGAACGTCTTCCGTCAGCGCGGTTCGTACGGAGCGGTCATCCGCGTCATCCCCTTCGGCCTGCCCGATCCGGCGGAATTCCACATCCCCGACGAGGTGCTGCGCCTGGCCAAGTTCCAGAAGGGGCTCGTGCTGGTCACCGGCCCGGCGGGCGCCGGCAAGTCCACGACGCTGGCATGCATCATCGACCGCTTGAACCATGAACGTTCCGGCCACATCATCACGATGGAAGACCCCATCGAGTACGTGCACAAGCACGGCACCTGCATCGTCACGCAGCGCGAAGTGCCCACCGACGTGGCAACGTACAGCGAGGCCCTGCGCTCGGCCATGCGCGAGAGCCCTGACGTCATCCTGCTGGGCGAGATGCGCGACCAGGACACCATCGGCACTGCGGTGACTGCGGCCGAGATGGCGCAGCTGCTGTTCTCTACGCTGCACACTACGGGCGCCGCGGGCACGGTGGATCGCATCATCGACGCCTTCCCCGCTTCGCAGCAGCGCCAAATCCGCATTCAGCTGTCCATGGTGCTGCAGGCAATCGTGTCGCAGCAGCTTGTGCCCACCGTCGACGGCGGCACGGCGCCGGCCTTCGAGATCATGATCACGAACACGGCAATCCGCAACCTTATTCGCGAGGAGAAGACGCATCAGCTGGACAGCGCCATCGCCTCGGGCGGTGCCGAGGGCATGCGCACGATGGATCAGAGCTTGTTCGATCTCGTGAAGAGCGGACGCGTAGCAAAAGAGATGGCGCTGCAGTACAGCATCCATCAAGAGGCGCTTGAGAAGCGCTTCGAAACAGAAGGCCTGTAGAGCCGCATCGCGCTTCGACCAGCAACGACAACGCCCCGCAGCTTGTAACGAGCTGCGGGGCGTTTTCTTGCTTGGACGAGACGCCGGGTGAGACACTAGGGACGGGGTTGGTGTCTCACACGAGATCGACACGAGACGGCATCTCCGTTCCTTTGTCTCATTCCCTTTGTCTCATTTTCGATTACGCTTGCTTCAGGGCGTCGGCCACTTTGCGGGCGGCGGCGGTGATGGACAGGTCGTTCACGTCGACGGTGACTTCGGCGTACTGCTCGTACAGCGGCAGACGCTCGTCGTACAGCTCGCGCAGGCTCATGCCGATGCCTCCCTTCAGCACCACGCCGCGCTCCTGCAGGTCGCTCAGACGGCTGACCAGCTGGTCGTACGTGATCTTCAGATACACGATGGTCCCGATCTCGGCGAGATGCTTCATGGCCTCGTCGGAGTACACGGCCGAGCCGCCCGTGGCGATGATGGACTTCGACGCGTTCAGCTCGCGCAGAATCTCGTTCTCCACCTGGATGAAGCCCTCGGGACCGCACGCGTCGATGAGCTTCTGCAGCGTCTTGTCGCAGCTGTTCTGGATGACGAGGTCGGCGTCGATGAAGTCGTAGTTCAAGATCTTCGCCAGCACGATGCCGAGGGTAGATTTGCCGGCGCCGGGCATGCCGATGAGCACGATGTTGTCTTTTTCTGCCATGAGGTTCCTCCCTTACTGCACACATTGGGAGCAATTGTATCATGGCAGCTCGACCGGCACCGCTTCCAGTTGATTGGTTGCAACGTCCTTGCGTTTCAGGGGGAACATCTCGCTGACCAGGATGGCGCCGAAGATCAGCACGAATCCCACGATCAGCTTGAGCCCCACCTGCTCACCGTACAGAAGCACGCTGAACAGCACGCCGAACACCGATTCCAGACGGAGGAACAGCGACGCCTGCGCGGGCGGCACATGCGCCAGCGCCACGTTCTGGATGACCAGCGCCACGCACGACGCGAAGATGACCAGGTAGGCCATGTTCCAGAAGAACTCGGGCGTGAGGGCCCACGCGGGAGAGAGCGTCTCGAAGCAGGCGCCGCACGCCACGCCGCACGCGCCGCCGATGAAGAACTGCATCACCGTGAGCACCAGCACGTCGTTCGTCCCCGAGAACTTCGACACGTACACGATGTGCACCGCGAACAGCAGCGCCGACACCAGCGGCTTGGCGTATCGTCAATCGGAGAGTATTCCGGCAGGAAGAAGCTCGAAAGCCGGGATGTTTCGCAGGAACGCCGCGGCGAAGGGCGCTCAAAAGCCGATGCTTCCTGCGTCCGAAAAGCCGGCCGAGTTTCTCTTCCGTACGCCCTGGTTTCGTGCGCTTCTATATATTACTTAAAGAGTCATGGACAAAAACAGGCACTTTTCCGTAGTTTTGCTTTGGCGCGCGACAAGAGGCGTTCCGTTTACCTGGGGTTTCTTCCAGGCTCCTTTTCCACTCTGCTGGTTTTCCCTTGGAAAACTACCGAAAAGTCATGCTTTTGTCCATGATGTTTTAAGTCATGTTCATTCTGACTAGCAGGCCCTGTCATCCTGAGCGGAGGCCGCGGGCCGGAGTCGAAGGATGACAGCGGTGGCGCACACGGCCAGCCCGTGCTTGTTCATGCTCCGGCGCTTCGCGCCTTCGCTCCGGACGCCAGGTGCGCTCCGCTCGCCCATCGGATGGCAACGTGGAACCTCGTTCGCGGATACGCGCACAAAAAACGCGACCCCTTGCCGGGGCCGCGTTCGTTCCTGCCTGGTTTACCGGGCGCCGCCTCCGCCGCCGAAGCCGCCTCCGCCGCCGCCTGAGAAGCCGCCGCCGAATCCACCGCCGCTGGAGAAGTTCCCGCTAGCGCCCGAAAGCGCCGCCTGAGCCGTTGACATCGTGTTCGTCATCGACGTTTGCAGCATGTCGCTAACCGAAGGCATCGCTGAGCCGGCAGCCGTATGGCCTCCCGTGTACCAGAACCACCAAGGCATGTACGTCATGCCCATAGATCCGTCGTACTCGAACAGCTGCGGCATGGTGGTTTGCAGCTGCTTGATGGCCTGGTCGGCCACGCCGAACAGGTAGGCGTACACCATGAACTCGCCCCATACCTTCACGTCGGTGGGCGGACGCTCGTCAAGAGACGAGAAGTCGGTCAGCCAGTTGCGCAGCGCCTTGCTCTTGGCCGTCAGCTCGTTGCCCTTCACACTGCGACGCGGCATGTAGTTCCCGATCACGCCCAACGCGATGGCGGTGGGAATCATGAATATCAGAGGGATGAAGTTCGACATGAGTATCCAAATGGCGACACCGGACAAAGCGACCACCACGGCAAGCGCGATGAGGTAGCCCTGGTATCGCTTGCCTTTCGCCTCGAAGAAATCCTCGCGGTTCGTCGCCGCCGAAAGCGCGCCCTGCCAGCCCTGCATCGCGTCGACAAACTCCTGCGGATGATCTTCGCCGTACTTCTTGATAGTGCCGAACCACAGCGAGTCGGCTCCCCCGGCCAACGTGCCGAACAGCAAATCCAACGCCTGACGATCGATGGGATCGGTCACGTTGTCGGCAGCAGGCAACCTTGTGATGTAATAGTCGTCCACGGTCTTCATGCGCCCGAACGCGCCGGGTTCCTCGTAACTGCCCGCGTCGATGCGGATGGCGCCGACGTGCGCAAGATGCATGAGCGTAGCCGTGAAATCGTCTTGGCTCTCGCGATCCCAGCGCCACAGGCGTCCGATAGCCGCCGGATGGATGGAGGGGTCAGGCACGTCGCGCCAATACTCGTCGGTAAACCGGGGCTGGTATTCGCGTCCGTACTTGAAGTAGGCGCGCAGCGCCCAGGCGAGCAGCAGCACGCAGACAACACCGCAGCCGATGACGAACGCCAACGAAAGAACGCGAGTGCGGTTCGCCTGGTCGCTCCAGTCCTTTTCTTCTTTCAGCACCGTGTCCAAACGGTTTTCCCCTTGATGCAGCGCCGCGCTTTCGGGCGACAGGTTCGTTAACCACTTCACCGGAAACGCCACGCGCGCTTCGGCGAATTGACCTGCCGCAACATGCGGCACGGCATACGTCACGGTTCCGTCGGCGTTCACGGTCACCTTGCCGTCGAGCGGTCCATGACCCCATGCGCGCACGTTCTCTCCCGGCACGACCTCGGTACCCTGCGGTACGGGCAGCGCCAACGTCATGGTGACGTTGTCGGAAGCCTCTTTCCATTGGGAGCCCACGTATTTCCAATACACCTCGCCTATGTCGGAATACGCCTGCGCCCCGTTGACCACCGTATAATCGAGCTCGATGATGCGACGGTCGTCGGAGGCGTTGAAGAACACGTACACGCTGTTCTTCGGCGCGTCGAACGAGTAGGAATCTTTCCCAGGCCCGCCCGATTCGCGCCAGCCGAGCACGAACGCCTCGCTCGGCAACGTCGTCCAATCGCCCACCACCGTGCCATCGGCATCGACGTTCGCCATACGCACGCCGTTGATCTTGAGGGAAGCGTTCTGCGGAAGCCCGTCGAAGGCCCACCACACCGCGGAGAAATCGCCGTCGAAATCGAACGTGCGCTGCTCGGTCACTTGCAACGCGCCGTCGGTTTCCACCTGGGCCTGGATATCCACCTTCGGCATGGTGTACGATTTCGCGTGAGCCTGCCCGGGAGCCAGCGCCACAAGCGCGCATGCGAGCGCCAGGAGCGCCGCGCAAAACAGCACGGCGTTTCGTCGGGAAAAAGCGAAGGATTCGCGGAGTTGCGAACCGCTCATGTTTTGCATGATCATGCTCCTTGCAACTTGGAGGTGGTCACGGTATCATAGCAAACCGCACCTATTATACCGCGGAGAGCTGACCGAGAGGCCGAAGGTGCTCGCCTGCTAAGCGAGTACACCCCAAAAGGGTGTCTGGGGTTCGAATCCCCAGCTCTCCGCCACCGCATTTCAAACCCTCGTAAGAGGGTTTTCCTATTTCTTCCGCCAACGCCTGACACGGGAACCCGGAGTCGTCGTCTTCGCGGCCTTGATGCGGTACGCGGGGTTGTGGCGCAAAAACACCGCGCGGCATATCCGCGTCGCCGCAAGCCCGATAAGAGCCGTCAACAAAAAGCTGAACGACAGATCGAACACGGCTCCGTTGCGCTCGAGCCACGCGTAGGCGCACACCAGCAGGAAGAACGCCGAAACGGCGCCCGTGATAGCCGTGAATATCCTGATGAGCAGCTCTTTCGCTCGGTTCGGGGAATAGCGCCATGCGGCCACGATGTATACGATTGCCGCCACCACGGCCAACACGATAAGCATCGGGACGATGCGCAACAGTCGAGCGAACACGGAAAGTGCTCCTTTCCCAGGTCGGGATGCACGGGCATCCGGCAGCTTGCGTTGTCCGCATCATACCAGACCGGCGCGCGTTGCTCTCATATCATCGAGAAGAGCCATCTATTCGTCGATCTTAGCGTCGACGAACGTCGCAAACAGGTGGCACACCTCGCTTTTCCCGATGGGCTTCACGGCGAATCCGTCCATCCCGGCGTCGAGCGCGCGGCGGCGATCCTCCTCGTAGGCGTTCGCCGTGGTGGCGATGATAGGCGGCCGTGCGCGACCTGCTTCCCGGTAGCGTTCGACAACGAGTCGCGCCGCCTCGAGGCCGTCCATGCCGGGCATCTGGATATCCATGAACACGAGGTCGAAGCGCCCTTCGGGCGCGCCTTCAAGCAGATCGAGCACATCCAGGCCGTTCCAGGCGCGCTCGACCGTGGCGCCCGTCGAAGCGATGATCTCCTCCGCTATCTCGCCGATGATCTCGTTGTCTTCCGCAAGCAGCACGTGCACATGCTGCCAGGAGCATGACACCGCCGAAACCGCAGCATCCGAGCGCTCGGCCTCGATGGACTCCTCCAACTGCAGTTTGCACGCATCCCCTTCGCAAGCTTCGAACGGCAGCACCAACGTGAAACGCGATCCGCGCCCTCGCTCGCTTTGCACCTGTACGGTACCGCCCATGAGGTCGGCGAGGTTCTTAACGATGGACAAGCCCAGACCAGTCCCCTCCACCGATAAGCGCGTAGGCACCTCCTCGCGCTCGAACGGGTCGAACAAACGCGACATGAACTCTTTCGACATGCCTATGCCGTCATCTTCCACGATGAAGCGGATCAGGCGAATACACATATCGAAGCCGTCATGGCTGGTCGGCTCAAGCGAAAGACCGTGCTGGGCGGCATATTCCACGCGCTCGTCGCCCCTCAGCTCCTCGACGGCAAGGCTTACCGTCCCGCTCGGCTCGGTGTACTTGACGGCGTTGCCAAGCAGGTTGATGAGCACCTGGTTCACGTGCATCTCGTCACCCAGCACAAGCCCCTCTTCGACGTCGACGCGCAACACCGAGAACGTCAGATGCTTCGAATCGGCTTGCGGACGCACGATGGACCCGAGCGTTTCCACGACGACATGCAGGTCGAACGGCTTGCAGCACAGGTTGATTTGACCGCTTTCGATTTTGCTCATATCCAGCACGTCGTTCACGAGATTGAGCAGGTGATGCGACGACAGCTGCACTTTGTCGAAGCATTCCTTCACGCGATCGCGCTCGTCGATATGCTCGACGGCTATATCGACGAGTCCCATGATGGCCGTGAGAGGCGTCCGGATGTCGTGCGACACGTTCGACAGGAAGCGCGACTTCGCTTCGCTGGCATCCTGCGCCTTCTCCATCGCGCACCGCAGGCTTTCCTGCAGCTCGCGCTCTTGCCGGTTCTTGCGCTTGATCACCGCGAGGAACAGCACCAGCGCCACCATCACGGCCGTCATAAGCACCGACGCCGTGAACATGGTATCCTGGCGGGTTTTGCCGACCGCCTTGTACAACTGGTCGAAAGAACGGGCGGCGGCGGATATGATGGCCTGGTTGTCTTCCAGCATCCGATCGATGCGCGGGTCGATTTCACTCGCCAGAAAAGCGGCAACCGCCTCGTCGTCTGCGTCGCTCAAGCTGAGGGCGATAAGCCGATCCTGCAACTCGCTGAACTCCTCGTAGTTGCTTACCAGGTCCTTTACTTTCTCGGGATTGCCGTGATGGCGCTGTTCAACCACCCTGAACGCTGTGCGCAGGTTTTCGTCGATGGAGGCGAACTCCGTTTTAACGCTTGCGACGGTCTCCGGCGTGCGCGCGAACGCTAAGCGGTTGTCCAGCGTTCGCACTTGCATGAGCAGCGTTTCGGCTCGACCTGCCGCAACGGTGACCGCGTAGGGATGTTCCTTGAGATCCTCGGTTTTCGTATCGATGGCGTTCATATTCACCAACAGAACCGCGTAGAACGACACGAGCAGCGCCATGAGCGCAAGCGCCGCGATAAGATAGACCGGGTCGGAATCGAGCACGCGACCGAATCGATCGTGCTTCCGCGATGAAACCTTCTTCATGAAGCCGCTCCGATAGACGGGCGCAGGATCCACGGCGGCAAGACGCCTCTCAGCGAAGCTAGCGCGCACGGCCGCCAGCACGAGGCGCCAAGATAGCGCAGCGAACCCTACGCAAAATAGTTTTCGACGAGCGCCGCGCAGAGACGCGACGCTCGTTGAACTTGGCTAGAACTGCACCTTGGGAGCGACTTCCGCGCCCGCCGTCGCGTCGAAGCTATCGCGCTGCTTGAAGCCCATCATGCCCGCGATGAGCACTGCAGGGAACGTCTGGATCGCAGTGTTGTACTTCATGACGGTGTCGTTGAAGCTTTGGCGCATGTAGCTGATCTTGTCTTCAGTGTTGGACAGCTCTGCTTGAAGCTGCTGGAAGTTCGTGTTCGCCTTGAGGTCGGGGTAGGCCTCCGCGACGGCAAACAGGTTCTTCAGCGCACCGGTGAGGAAGCCGTCGGCCTGCATCTTGCCTTCGGGCGTAGGCGCGTTCATGACGGCGGTGCGAGCCTTGGTAACCTCCTCGAGAGTGCCGCTTTCGTGGGCAGCATAGCCTTTGACGGTCTCGACGAGGTTCGGGATGAGGTCGAGACGGCGCTGCAACTGCACGTCGATCTGCGCCCAGGCGTTATCCACCATGTTGCGGAGCTTGACGAGGTTGTTGTATAGCCCGATCACGGCCACAACCAGCACGACGACGATGACGAGGATGATGATCAATGGGATGCTCATAGCTCTCCTTTGCTGTTACGTGGCTAGCATTCTACCATCGTGCATGCCATTCAGGAAATCCGCTACCGATTGGTAAACCGAATCGTAACACTTAGATTTCGCGAATGCATCGGGCTGCCGAAATTTCAGCGGTTCGGCACCACGGCCGCACGCGCCGAGCCAAACATGGTAGCACGCGCCCACCAGCCGCGCATGCGCGCCTCGGCGGCCACGCGACCTGCATCGGCGAACGTGGCGCACTGCATGAACACGGCCGACCCGCTGCCCGACATGAGCACGCGCTGCACGTCGGCGCGCTCGCTAGCCCACAAGCGGATGTCCACGAGCGCCGGAAGCAGGTGCTCGGAAACGGGCACGAGGTTGTTGCGCAGCGGCACGTCGGCGGCGCGCTGGGCTTCGAGGGCTGCTTCGCGATCGGCCTCGGAAATGGCCGTGGGATGCTCGTCGAACGCGCGGTACGCGGCAGCCGTGGACACGCCGCCCTCGGGCTTCACGAGCACGACGTTGCCGTTCATGGGCGCAAGGGCATGGTCGAACGCATCGCCCACGCCCGTGAAGCAAGCGCAGCCGCCATGCAGGAAGAACGCCACGTCGGCACCCAGGCTTCGTGCTGCTTCCTCGATACGCGGATCGTCGGCAGGCACGCCCCACAAGTGCGCAGCGCCCAGCAGCGCCGCGGCGGCGTCGGAGGAGCCGCCGCCCAAACCGGCCTCGGCGGGGATGTGCTTCTCGAGGCAGGCGACCACCGTCTCGTCAGCCGTGCGTCCCAATTTTTCAGCCAGCAAGCGCACGGCCTTCGCCACGATGTTGCTCTCCACGGGCACATCGAGCATCGCGAGCCCTTCGCGCGCAACGCACGAGAGATCGACGGATAGACCTTCTCCGCGTCCCGGCGCCAGCTTCATGCGTAAAACGTCGTGCAGCATGAGCGCATGCATGATGCTGACGGCCTCGTGATAGCCGTCCGCGCGCTTCGCGCCGATGTCGAGGAACAGATTCACTTTCGCCGGTGCCACCAGCTTGACGGCATCGGGGCCGGCGAAGCCCGCGATGTCCACGCCCTGCGCGATGCGAGCCACGGCCAGCATGTCTACGGCGTTTTCGCCGTTCTTGCTCGGTTGCGTCATTTCGATTCCATTCGTTTCTTGCGCTTGCGCGCGAAGAAGCTGCGCAGCAGCTCGGCGCATTCATCGCCCAGAACGCCAGAGACAGCTTCGAAGGTGTGGTTGAGGCGCTCGTCTGCGTTGACCGCGTACAGCGTGCCGAGAGCGCCCGCCTTCGGGTCGGCCGCGCCGTACACGCAGCGGTCGACGCGCGCTTGATGCATAAGGCCCGCGCACATCACACACGGCTCCAGCGTCACGTACACCGTGCAGCCGGTTAACCGCCACACGCCCAAACGCTCGGCCGCCTGCTTGAGCGCGATGAACTCGGCATGCCCCGCCGGATCCTGCGTAGTCTCGCGCAGGTTGCACGCGCGCGCGATCACCTGCGGCTCGGCCAAGGGGCGGCGCGTTCCAGGATCGATGGGCTCGTATACGACAACGGCCCCGATGGGGACTTCGTCCAGTTCTTCGGCGCGGCGCGCTTCCTCGATTGCCATGCGCATGTAGTCTTCATCGGTCATGTCGCTTATTATATGCCAAAATACGCATCGAGTTCGCTTTCCTTGCCGTACGGCGCTAGCAGATGACGCGCCACCGCACGCGCCATAGGGCGTAGCGCAGGGGCGAACACCAGCATAGAGTCCATCTCGATGGGCGCATTGATCAGCGGTCTCATGCAAACCTGATCGGTGACCAGCATTTTTGCGTACTCGGTTTGAATAATAAAGCAGCCTTTGCTGATTGAAACCTGAGCCAACATAAGGTTCTTGTCATGCATAAGCAACGTCATGTTGATGCCGTATTTTCGAAACGTCGCCTCGTACAGCCTGCCTTTGCAAGGGCTCGTCTGGATGACCGTCTTCCCCCTCAAATCAGTCTCGAAGTCGATGAACCTCTTGCGCGACAACGGGTCGCTGGCCGACAGCAAGACCGACAAACCGTCGTCGCATAGCTTTATTGAGGGCAATCCCAAATCATCAGGAGGCTTTATGGAAAACGCAAGCTCCAGCTCCCCTTCCGCTATAGCTTTCCAGAATGCATCATGGTCGCCGTCGACCACTTCGATCTTTACGCGCGGATCATCTTGGAAGCTCGCCAGCAACCCTCGCTTCTGGCTGTACCCCACGTACATGCTGAGCAAACCCACGCGCACCAGCTCGGAATCCGTTTGGCTAACCGAACGGATATCGGCAACGCACGCATCCCACAGCCGACCCTCTTCGTGCAGATAACGGAGAAGGATCCTGCCCGCCGCCGTCAGCTCGACGCCCTTCTTGCCACGGACGAAAAGCTGCGCGCCTAGTTGGCTTTCGAGGCTCTTCATGCTCTTCGACAAACCTTGCCGCGAAAGGTAAAGCGACTGCGCGGCTCGAGTGATGCTGCCCTCCGAGCACAGCGTGCAAAAATACCTTTTCTGATCGACATCCATACGAAACTTTGCCATGGTTGTTCCCCTCGCCTATGGCCTTCGCGCGTCCCCTCGACCGCTCCCGACAAGTGACGACGCGGTCGGATCCCCCTTTTCTCAGTATAGACAAAACGACTGCGCTTGAAGCCTACAAAGTTGCGCTCCTCATCGCAAGATAAGTCGATGCGCATGACGTACACCCTTTTGACCTGGTATTACCGATATACGTCGACTTCTAGTTGACGCTTCATGGCATATAAGAGTTTCTTTTCGCACCCGCACGGTCAAACGTATAGTGCTCCAAGAGCGGGCCGGGATGCCCGCACCGTTACAGGAAGGGGATTGTCATGGGAAATCTGACACGCAGGGACCTTTTGAAGGGCTTGGGGTTGGGATCGGTCGTGCTTGCCTCGGGAGGCGCGCTCGCCGCTTGCTCGCCCAACGAGAACGAGACCGGGGGCGCAGCAAAAACCTCGTCGCAAGGTAGCAGCTATCAATTCGCTAAGCGCAAGAGCGACATCGCCGGCATGACGCAAACCGAAACCGACGTGCTGGTCATCGGCGGAGGCGGAGCGGGCCTGTGCGCCGCGCTCAGCGCTGCCGAGCAAGGCGCGCAAGTGACATTGTGCGAGAAGACAAGCGTTCTGGGCGGAGCCACCATGCTTTCAAGCGGCAAGATTCCCGCCGTAGGCACTCAGCAGCAAATGGACATGGGCGAAAACGACAGCGTGGACGCATGCGTTATGGACATCATGCGTCCGAACAACTACAGCGTTCGACCCGACCTAGTGCGCACCGTGACCGAACAATCAAAAGACATCGTCGAGTGGACCGAGAAGCACGGCGCGGTGTGGACCATCGACCAAGCGCTGTATTACGGTCAGACTGCGCACCGCATGCATACCACCGCCGATGCCGGCAAGGGACTGACCGATGCGCTCGTCGCAAGCATGAGCGCCAACGACGCAATCACGCAGATGCTGTCATGCGAAATGCAGGGACTGGTGCTCGCGGACGATAGCGACGACGTCGTAGGCGCTTACGGCAAAATGGGCAAGGACGAGCTGGCCATCCTGGCAAAGAACACCGTCCTTGCATCGAGCGGGTTCGCCAACAACCCCGACATGCTGGCGCAATACTGCCCCGAGGCCGTTGATGCTTTCAAAATGGTGGCGCCAGGAGCTACCGGCGAAGGCATCCTCTGGGCGCAAGAGCTGGGCGCGAACCTCCAGAACATGGGCGCTTACCAAGGCCATGCGTTTCACGGAGTAGACAACGGCAAAACGCTTGAACAAGGCATTGCGAACAACGGCGGCATCATGGTGAACCAAGAAGGCAACCGCTTCGCCAACGAATACACCGGCTATTCCGAACTGTCCCCTCATGTCATAGCGCAATCCGACAACATCGCCTACCTATGCTTCACCGACGCGCAGGTAGCGAAGAGCGCGAAATACGCTGAGTGGGAAGCGGAGGGCATCGTAATGAAAGGTGCATCCAGTGCCGAGCTGGCCGCCGCCATCGGGACGGACGCCGCGACGCTGGAAAAGACGATCACAGAGTATCAGGCCGCCATCGAAAAGGGCGAGGATAAATTCAACCGATCCCATCTGCCGGAAAGCTTCGATGGCCCGTATTACGCAGTGAAGGTTACAGGCGAGATTCGCCATACGCAGGGCGGCATGGCAACCGATCTAGCAGGTCACGTGCTGCGCGCAGACAAGAGCCTGATCAAGGGATTATATGCAGCTGGCGGCTGCACCGAAGGATTCTCCTCACGCGGAGGTGCAGCCTACATGAGCGGCAACGGCCTCATTCAGGCACTCGTCTTCGGCAAGATAGCCGGAGCCGCCGCCGCAACTGAAAGCCCCGAGAGCGCAACCATCGTGGAATGAGCCGAAAGCGCAAAGGACGCTTACGAGCAGCCGACACGGACGAGCGATGCGGCTTCGTGCGACGCGCGGTCAATTTCTTGTCGCATTGCGATTGACTGCATGATATCCTAAACGCTGCGCACACGCGCAAACCCCATGCGGAGGCGTGGCCGAGTGGTTGAAGGCGGCAGTCTTGAAAACTGTTAAGCCGCAAGGCTTCGTGGGTTCAAATCCTACCGCCTCCGCCAGAAACGCAGCGCGCCCGGAACCAGCTGGTTCCGGGCGCTTTTCTTTGTTCGGTCCTGCCTTCCGGCTTGAACTCCCTGCTCACGAGCGAATGTTTCACGTGAAACATTCGAGAGGCGGCCGCTTCGCGCGCATGGAGCCGGCTTCGGCTGCGCATGATTGGGCAGCTCATGCGCAGCAAAATCGCCGGTTTGGCAGACCGAGCCCTTCTCCGTCCATAGAGGGAAACACGCGACCTGGCGTTTTACCAACAAGTTTGGCGCCGAGCGTCCTCAAACCGCGCTGAAACCAGGAAAAGACTGCCAAAAACTCGATTTTGCTGCAGAAGGCTGCGCAAAAAACGTCCATGAGCCGCGAGCGCCGGCGAACCGGACGGAGCACGGTAAGGGACCAGGCCCTTTCGTGGCGGAGCGGACGAAACGCAGCGAGGGGCTTGGGCGCCTTCGTGGCGGAGCGATCTCAGGAGACAGCGAAGAACTCGGGCACTGCAGCGAAGCGGGCGAATCCTTCGCAAAAAGAAACGCGCTCCTCGCCCGTTGGGAAAGGAGCACGTTGTTCATTGGAGTGCGTTCGGTCGCGGATGTTTCACGTGAAACATCCGTTCGCGGCGCAATGTCGAACGATCCGGCGCGCGGCCGCACAAGCGCCGCGCGAACAGGCGACCCGAGTCGACGGCCGCCCCGCCCCTAGCGTTCGCTCATGGGAACGTAATCGCGCTTGCCGCTGCGAATGGACTTGTACGCAGGACGGATGATGCGCTTGCCGGAGACGATCTCCTCGAAGCGGTGCGCAGCCCAGCCGGACATGCGCGCGCACGCGAACAGCGGCGTGAACAGATCCTCGGGAATGCCCATCATCGAGTACACGAAGCCCGAATACATGTCGATGTTCGCACACATGTCCTTGCTGGTGCCCTTCTCGCGCAGAATCACCTCGGGCGCCAGGCGCTCGATGCTTTCCAGCAGACGATACTCGGCCTCGAACTCCGTGCCCACGGCCAGCTTCTCGGCGAACTGCTTGCAGATGATGGCGCGCGGGTCGGACTTCGTGTACACCGCATGCCCCATGCCGTACACGAGACCCGTCTTGTCGAAAGCCTCCTTGTTGACGATCTTCGCCAGGTAGTCGGCCACCTGGCCCTCGTCGGACCAGTCGGCCACGTTCTGCTTGATCTCCTGCTGCATAGCTAGCACCTGATGGTTCGCGCCACCATGCTTCGACCCCTTGAGCGAACCGATAGCGCCGGCGTACGTGGAGTACGGATCGGTGTCGGACGAGGTCAGCACGCGCGTGGCAAACGTGGAGTTGTTGCCGCCGCCATGCTCGGCATGCAGGCACAGCATGATGTCCAGCATGCGCGCTTCCTCAGCCGTGAACTGGCGATCGGGACGCAGCATGGACAGGATGGTCTCGGCCGTGGACTGACCGGGAATGAAGCGATGCATGATCATGGAGCCGTTGTTGTATCGAGCCTGCTTCGCGTAGTAGGTCAGCACCATGATGCGCGGCAGACGCGAGATCAGCGAGATGGCGGTGTGGATCTCGTGATGAGCCGAGCGATCCTCGGCGTCCGCGTCGTAGGCGTACAGCAGCAGGATGGTGCGCTGCAGCATGTTCATGATGTCGGGCGGGGTGTCGCGCATGATCATGGAGGCGGTGAAGCCGTCGGGCAGTTCGCGTTCGGCATCGAGCGCGGCGATGAAGCGGTCGAGCTGCTCCTGTGTGGGCAGCTCGCCCATGAGCAGCAGGTACGCCACCTCCTCGAAGTTGAAGCGGCGATCGGCCACGCTGGTGTCCAGCAGGTCGTACACGTCGTAGCCGCGATAGCGCAGCATACCCTCGTCGGCTACCTTCTCGCCGTCTGAGACCACGTAGCCGTGAACGTTGGCGATGTTCGTAAGACCCGCGATGACGCCCGTGCCGTCGGCGTTGCGCAGGCCGCGCTTCACGTCGAACTGGTCGTAGCTCGCGGTTTCGATGGTGTTGATCGCCTTGAAGTTCTCGTACAGAGCGATCTGGCTTTCAGTTGCCATGGCGCATCCTTCCTGCCGCGCGAGCGCGGCCCCTCTTCCGAAATACCATGCTGCACGCGATGACCGCCCTTGAAACACGCGGTCTCTGGTGGATATGGCGAATGGGAAAATACGTCTCTCTTTATTATGATAAAGCGCAGCGACCCACTGCGCAATCAATGCATGCCAGTCACCCGGCGAAAACCACAGGCAGTACCCGGGAATCCACCGTCTCGTGGCGATTAGGTAACACGACCGCCTTGCCGCGCCCAAGCACCGACACTTGATTACAATGTTGACGAAGTCTGTAGGATTTAACCATGCAGTCCGCATCTCAACCCTCGACGTAGCGTCCGTCACCACGTGCGAAAGCGAGGATTCCTCTTGATTCTGACCGAAACCCTGGCCTTGCTCGTTGAAAAACGCGATTGGTTTTTCGAGCTCCTTCTGCAGCATATCGGCATCTCGCTCATATCCATTGCGCTGGCGGCGCTCATCGGACTGTCGCTGGGAATCGCCATCGCCACATGGAGGCGAGGGGCGAAGCCCGTGCTTGCGCTGGTCAACTTCGTGTACACCATCCCATCCATTGCGCTTTTCGGCTTCCTTATCCCCATAACGGGCATCGGCGACCCTACCGCCATCGTGGCGCTCACCGTGTACGCGCTGCTGCCGATGGTACGCAACACCTACACCGGCCTCACCACCATCGATCCCGCCATCATCGAAGCGGCACGCGGCATGGGCTCCACCGACCGCCAGCTGCTGTACCGCATCGAGCTGCCGCTGGCCGCCCCCGTCATCATGAGCGGCATCCGCAACATGGCCACCATGACCATCGCGCTGGCCGGCATCGCCACGTTCATCGGCGCAGGCGGCTTGGGCGTGGCCATCTTCCGCGGCATCACCACGAACACCATGGCCTTGACCTTGGCAGGCAGCGTGCTGATCGCGCTGCTAGCCATCGCGGTGGACCTGCTGCTGGGCTTAGCCGAGAAGTCCACGCGACGCCACCTGGAGCCTTCGAGCGCACGGCGGCAGAAGCGTTCGGGTGCGCGTCGGACTTCGCGTCGCAAGCTGGCCCCGGCCGTCGCGGCGGGCGCGGCCGTGGTGCTGATAGCGGGCGGGGCGTTCGCGTTCGCGAACCGCGGCGGCGGAGAGAACGTGGTGAACATCGCCACGAAGCCCATGACCGAGCAGTACATCCTCGGCGAGATGCTGAACACGCTGATCGAGCACGATACCGACCTCAAGGTGGAGCTCACGCAGGGCGTGGGCGGCGGCACGTCGAACATCGAGCCCGGCATGGAGAAGGGCGACTTCGACCTCTACCCCGAGTACACGGGAACGGGATGGAACGCCGTCCTCAAGCACGACGACACCTACGACGAGTCGATGTTCGACACGATGCAGCAGGAATACGAATCGCAGCTAGGCCTCACCTGGGTGGGCATGTACGGGTTCAACAACACGTACGGCCTCGCTGTGAGCCGCGACGCGGCCGAGCGCTACAACCTGCGCACGTATTCCGACCTGGCGGGCGCAGCGGGCGGCCTGACGCTGGGTGCCGAGCCCGACTTCTTCGACCGGCAGGACGGCTACCCCGGATTGCAGCAAGCCTACGGCATGGACTTCGGCACCACGAGAGACATGGACATCAGCTTGAAGTACCAGGCGCTGTTCGAGGGCCAGGTGGATGCCATCGTCGTGTCCACCACCGACGGGCAGGTGGCCGACGAGCGCCTCGTGGTGCTGGAGGACGACCGGCACTTCTATCCGTCGTATCTTTGCGGCAACGTCGTGCGACAGGACGCGCTGGAAAAGCACCCCGAGCTGCGCGGCGAGCTGCTGAAGCTGCAAGGGGCCATCACCGATGCCGACATGGCGCGCATGAACAACGAAGTGGAGACGCAAGGGCAGGAGCCGAAAGCAGTGGCCGACGCGTTCCTGGCCGAGAAGGGGCTGATGTAGCATGGAGCATGCATTCCCGCAGACGCACAGCGCGGAATCCTTCCCTAAAGGACTAGCTTCGCGTCGCAACTCCGGCGACTCCGTCGCCTGCGCTCGGGATGACAGGGTGGGACGTTCCGAGGGTTTCGCGATTTGTCATCCTGAGCGGAGCGCGCAGCGCGAAGTCGAAGGATCCCGTGCGGCGCCAGCAGAAGAAGGCTCCACACCCGCCGTCGCGTTCGAGCACGTCAGCAAGCGATTCGGCGATGCCGTCGCCGTGGACGACGCGAACCTCGACATCGACGAAGGCGCGTTCGTCACCATCATCGGCAGCTCGGGCTGCGGCAAGACCACGCTGTTGAAAATGGTGAACGCGCTGGCGATGCCCGACGATGGACGCGTGCTGGTGCACGGGAAGGACACGAGCGGCGTCGACCCCATCGAGCTGCGCCGAAACATCGGCTACGCCATCCAAGGCAGCGTGCTGTTTCCCCACCTCACCGTGGAGCAGAACATCGCGTACGTGCCCTCGCTGCTGAACAGCGGCGACGAGGGTCGCACCGAGGAGGCCGTCGCGAAATGGATGGACATCATCGGGCTGCCGCACGACATCATGGATCGCTATCCCGCCGAGCTGTCGGGCGGACAGGCGCAGCGCGTCGGCATCGCCCGCGCGTTGGCGGCCAGCCCCGACATCCTGCTGGCCGACGAGCCGTTCAGCGCCGTGGACGCCATCACCCGCGGCAGCCTGCAGGACGAGATCAAGCGCATCCATAGGCAGACGGGCATCACCGTGCTGTTCGTGACGCACGACATCGACGAGGCACTCGACCTGGGCGACAAGGTGCTGGTGATGGAGGCCGGCCGTGCCGTGCAGTTCGCCGAGCCGTGCGACATCCTGCGCAACCCCGCCACCGAGTTCGTCGACCGCCTGGTTACGCGCAAGCGCACCGTGTACGCGCGATAGCGCGCCGCCCCAGATAGCCGCCCTCAGCGAGAAAGCCGTCCCGAGTCGAGGGAGCCGCCCCTCCCACCACTATCCCGAGCCGGTCCTTGCACGCCGGAAGGGCCCTCGATGGCAAAATACCATCGAATTCGGAAGTCTCAAGGGAGGCGAAGGCAACCGTCTTGAAAGACAGGGACGACCGTGTCGTAAAACGCCTGGTCGACAAGGTACTGAAAACGCCACGCTTCGTAGCCTTCGATCAATCCGTTTTGTGGTTTCCGAATTCGGCCACTTTTTGCCAAAAGCACCGGGGTTCGCTGCACCGCCGTACCCCCGCACTCAGCTCAAGGTGGCTCGCTGCACAGCCGCACCCGACCAGAAGCGCACCGCCGGCATCGCAATTCGCCACCCGATCAGATCGCCTCCTCGTATCCCACGGGCAGCCCGAGCCGCCTTCTCAGGCGCAGCTTGCGGGCATGCCAGTCGGAGACGTTCGTTCGCAGGCGCTTGCCGAGGTGACGACGAATCGCTTCAGCCACCGCATCGGTAGCCGCAAGGCTGTTCAGCTCGTCATTGGTGACGCCGAGCACCGTCCAGCCCATGGCCGCCAACGCGTTAGCCCTTCTCGAATCCCGGATGCGGCTGAGTTCGCCTTCGTGATTCTCCTTGCTTTGATACTCCACGTCGAGCCTCGCTTCTGGCCAGCAGAGATCGCAGCGAAAGCTTTTCTTCCCGGAAATCGCGCGCGCCGCCGGACTTGCGATCACCTCGTAGTTCATGCGGGGAAAGCCCATGCCGTAACCTCCGCGGAAAGGACTGAATCCCAGGACAAGCGCGAATTTCGTCTCGCGCGACGATGCGGACCCGTCCACGAGAAATGGAAGGATGCGCGCGACCTTCTGCGCACCGCCGAGCGAGCTGTTGCACGCTACGTAGTCGCGCAAAGCCCGAACGCTTGTCAGCGGCTCGACATCGTATCCAACCGAAACGCCAGTACGCCTCGTCTGATACGACCCGCACAACTCCCACCCCAACTCAAGCAGCGAAACCTCGTTGCGGATCCGCGTTGCCATTTGAATGAATGCAAGCTCGGGTTTGCTGAAGAACACGTCATCGCCCAATCGAAAGAACGAGGAACGCGAGAAGCCCCTCGTGCACACATGAGGAACGCAAAGCTCCCCCGCCCGACCGTTCGGCGTGCTCACCAACACGTGACTAGGCCTTTCGAACCTCAGACCCGGATGATCCCCTTCTATGCGCTCAAGCGCCGAGCTGAGCTCTTTGGTGCGCGGGGCGCGCTCGGGGATGCTTGGTTTTCCGCTCCTCACCGAAGCTAGCTCGCAGGGTTGGGCCATGCGCAGCATCTGCAAGGCCGTGATGTATCCGAAAACAATGCGTGATTGCGAGGCACGTGCGATCTTCTGCACAAGACCCCCTTATTTGCCCTGGGCGGAGAGGATCTTGCAGACGTGGTAGGGGAAGACGAGGGCATCGCTTCCAGCAATGGGCTACTCGAACGATGGAGAGCGCCTGCACTGGCTCTGTAGTGAGGCTGATTCTATCATGATCGGGCAGTTCATGGCAGCAGCCGTGGCAATAGTTGGTCGAATTCGGAAAAAGAAAAAACCGGGAAAGAGCCGGCAGTTTTCGCGAGCTGGGGTTTTTGCTGCGCCTTGGGCGCTTGCCGAAAGCGCAGGGGCGATCGCGAACGTGCAGGCTTCCGAATTCGCACACTATTTGCCAAAAAGACAATTCCGACTTGCAAGGACAGAAAAAAAAAGGGGGGGGTCGACCTGAACTGCCTCCCATTTCTTGGACAAGAAAGTAAAGTTCGAGAGATGGGAGGCTTCTTTATGCCGCCGAAGCATGACAGGAAGATGCGCGAACTAGCGGTCGAGCTGTTCGACGAGGGGTACGGCAGGGACATCGTCGCCGCGAGGCTTTGCATGTCGGCCAGCATCGTGGAAAAATGGCTTCTGACGTACAGGTCGGTCGGAAGCGAGGTGCTGCTCTGCATGGGTAGCCGGAAAACGAGATACGCTTGGGAGACGAAGGTCGCCGCAGCTCGGGCCGTCGTGGACGAGGGGATGGGCAAGCCCGAGGCCATGGCCGCCTTCGGCATCGCGTCGAGGACCCCGCTCGACTCCTGGTGCCGGCTCTACCGCGAAGGCGGGGCCGACGCTCTCAGGCCCAAGCCCAAGGGCAGGCCGAAGGGATCTGCGGCTCAAAGCGCGCCCAAGACGCGCGAGCAAGAGCTCGAGGCGCGCGTGCGCAGGCTCGAAGCCGAGAACGCCTACTTAAAAAAAGTCCGCGCCCTGGAGGCGGAGAAGTCTCGAGCTGGGAGAAGTCCCAAGTGATCGAGATGCTTTCAGGGCAAGGCCACGCTCTTTCCGACCTGTTGGCAGCCGCCGGGCTCCCGAGATCGACTTACTACCGCGCCCGCTCGCACCCGCCGAGGCCGACGAGGCCGGAGCTATGGGAGAAGGTGGCGGAGGTGTTCTCCCGCACGGCCAACGGCTGCGGACACAGGCAGGTCGCCATGGCCCTGCGCGCCGAGGAGGACGTGGCGATAGCCGACAAGACCGCACTGAAGATCATGCACGAGATGGGCATCAGCTGCGGCATCCGGCGCGAGAGCGACTACCACAGGTACAACTCGTTCAAAGGCGTTGTCGGCAGGGCGTTCGACAACGTCCTGGACAGGGACTTCTCAGCCGACGAACCCTGGCAGAAGCTCGGCACGGACGTCACCGAGTTCAAGGCCCCGTGGGGCAGGGCCTACTTTGCCCCAGCGTACGACTTCGGCAGCAAGGAGATCGTGTCCTGGAGCATATCGCGGTCTGCGAACATGGCGCAGCAAAAGGAGATGCTGGAAGGCCTGCTGGCGAAGATGCCGGAGGCCGCGAGCCCGGTCATGCACTCCGACATGGGATGGCAGTACCAGCACGACGGTTATTGCAAGACGCTCGAGGAGGCGGGCATCGTCCAGAGCGTGTCGAGAAAGGGCAACTGCATCGACAACGGCGCGACCGAGCAGGTCTTCGGCCATATCAAGGACGAGTTCTTCCGCGGGCAGAGCTTCGAGAGCTTCGAGGAGTTCAAGGAGAGGCTCGAGGCGTACATCGTCCACTGGAACACGAGGCGAAGGCAGGTTAAACTGAAAGGACTGACCCCGGAGGAATTCCGGAACCAGTCCTTAGCAGCATAGCCACCTTTATTTTCCTTGTCCAAGAACCGGGACGCAGTTCAACCTGGCAAAAATTCTTCCTCGCGCCCCCTTCTAAAAAATAGTCAACGGGGTAGCATGGTCTTCGATCCGTTGACCGGCCGGTCAACGGCGGCAGGAAAGGAGGCGGCAGTGGACGACCGACGCTCGAAATTCGAGAGCCTTCCCGAAGAGCGGCGCGAGGCCATCGTCAGCGCCGCCGTGGAAACGTTCGGCAAGAACGATTACAAGAACGCCTCGACCGAGACGATCGCGCGCAGGGCAGGCATCTCGAAGGGCCTTCTGTTCTTCTACTTCAAGAACAAGAAGGAGCTGTACCTGTACCTCATGGAGCATCTGATGGAAAAGGTGTCCAACCTGGTGCTGGACGATGGGTATTGGGAGATCGACGACTTCTTCGAGCTGCTCGTCTACGCGGCGGAAACCAAATCCAAGGTGCTGAGCAAGTTCCCCTACCTGCTGGAGTTCTCCATCCGGGCCTTCTACCCGGAGCACAAGGACATAAAGGATACGATGGACAGCTGGACGCAGCGACAACTCGACTTTATGTTCACGACGTACTTCAAGAACGTGCGGTTTGACCGGTTCCGCGACGACATCGATCCGAAGTACGTGCTCAACATGCTGATTTGGCTGGCCGACGGCTATCTGCACCAACAGCAAGCGCTGCATCAACGCATCGATTTAGACGCCATGATGGACGAGATGTACCGCTGGTGCGACATGCTGAAAGCCTATTCGTACAAAGAAGAGTACCGGAGGCGATGAGATAGCAACCCCATCCCTTTGTCTCCCTTTGTCTCATTAAGGAGGAATACCGATGAGCGACCCCGTGATCGAACTCAAGGGGCTCAAGAAAGACTACGGCAACGGCCGCGGCGTGTTCGACGTGTCGTTCTCCGTGGAACGCGGCGAGGTGTTCGGCTTCCTGGGGCCGAACGGCGCTGGGAAAACCGTGACCATGCGCAACCTCATGGGCTTCATTCGCCCCGATGAGGGCACCGTGAGCATCGACGGCCTGAACTGCTTCAGCCAGCGCAGCCGCATCCAGGAGCGCCTGGGCTACCTGCCGGGCGAGATCGCCTGCATGGACGAGATGACCGGCGCGGCCTTCCTGGAATTCATGGCGCGCATGAAGAAGCTGCGCGACCGCACGCGCATGAACCAGCTGGTCGAGTACTTCGAGCTGGACCCCGCGCGGCGCATCCGCAAGATGTCGAAGGGCACGAAGCAGAAGGTGGGCCTGGTGTGCGCGTTCATGACCTCGCCCGACATCGTTTTGCTGGACGAGCCCACCAGCGGCCTCGACCCCCTCATGCAAAGCCGCTTCATCGACCTCGTGCTTGAGGAGAAGCGTCGCGGCGCCACTATCCTGCTTTCATCGCACCTGTTCGACGAGGTGGAGCGCACGTGCGACCGCGTCGCATTCATCCGTGCGGGCAGGCTGGCCGCCGTCGAGCGCATGAACGACGTGAGGAAGAGCCGCAAGCGCGTGTTCGCGGTGACGTTCGCCGACGAGACCACGCGCGACCGCTACGCGCAGGCGCATCCCGACGCACGGAAACAGGGCGCGGCTAGCGTGGAGGCAGCCGTGGCCGGCAACCCCGACGCGTTCGTGAAAGACTTGGCCGCCTACGACATCGTGGACCTCGCCGCGCGCGAGCAAACGCTGGAAGAGCTGTTCATGCACCTGTACGGCACGACGAACCAGGTGGAGAAAGGAGGCTCTCATGAATAGGACGTTGTTCGCCAAAGAGCTGCGCGCGAACCTGTTCGTCAGCCTCATCATCGCGGCGGTGCTGGCTATGTACATCGGCGTGATCGTCAGCATGTACGATCCGGAGCTGGGAGAAAGCCTGGATGCCATGATGCAGAGCATGCCCGAGATGTTTGCGGCGTTCGGCATGTCGGTGCAGGCCACCACCCTCATCGACTTCATGCTGAACTACCTGTACGGGTTCTTGCTGACCATCTTCATCCTCGTGCTCATCCTGATCGTGGCGAACAAGCTGATGGTGCGCTACCTCGATCGCGGCGCCATGGCGTATCTGCTGGCTACGCCGAACAGCCGCACGCGCATCGCGCTGACCATGGTGGGCGTGATGGTGACCATTCTGGTGGCGCTCATGGCAGTGGTGACGTCGCTCGAAGCAGGTTTCGCCGAAGCGCTGTTCCCGGGCGAGCTGGATATGCAGGCGCTGATGCAGGTGAATGCGGGATTGTTGGCCCTATGGCTGGCGATGGCCGGGTTGTGCTTCCTGTCCGCATGTCTGTTTTCGAACGCGACGGCCGCCCTGTGGGTGGGAGGCGGCCTGAACATCCTGTTCTTCCTCATGCAGATGGTATCGCAGGTGGGCGACAAGTTCGAGTTCCTGAAGAACGTCAACCCGCTGACGCTGTTCGACTACTACGGCCTGGCCGCGGGCGACGCGTCAGCCGTCGGCGGCGCGATCGCGCTGACCGTTGGCGCGGTGGCGCTGTTCGCCGTGGCGGTTGCGGCCTTCGATCGGCGCGACCTCAGCATCTAGAGCATTCCGCACGAGAAAGGACGGGAACGGCGCTCGGCCGTTCCCGCCCTTTGATGTTTACGCCTGCTCTTCAACCTGCGTGAACGCGCCGTTTTCAACCGTCGCATGCAGCACGACGGTCTTGTCGCTGTCCGACGCCTCCCACGACCGCGCATACGTGAACGTCAGCGTTGCCTCGCCCGAGCCGTCGGCTTTGAAGTTGAACGTGTGCACGCCGCCTTCGCCCGTCTTGGGCTGGGCGCCGTCGCTCGCGGGGACGAACTCGTCGCCGTCGGGCTGCACGGCCGAGCCGTCGATCTGGAAGGTCCACTCGTACCCCGTCGTGGGGTTCGCGTCCAGCTTGACCACGAGGTCGCCCTGGCTGAACTCCGCCGACCCTTCGGCGATCTGGACCTCGGATCCCGGCGCAGCCGAACACCCGACGGCGAACGCGATGAAAGCCGCCATGCACGCTCCTGCTATCACGAGTTTCAGACGAGCCTTCATCGCGCACTCCTTCCGAGCGGTTTCGCTTTCCCGCAGTATAGCGGGGGGCGCGCTACTCCTGCACGCTCACGTCCGTGAACGTGCCGTTCTGCACCGTGGCCTTCACTACGATGGTGGTCTTCACATCGTTGGCATTCGACGTGTTCGCCAGTTTCATTGTGATGGTGGACTCGCCGTTGTTCTGGTCGTCGGCCAGGAACCCGAACGCGTGCATGCCGGCCGCGCCCACGACGTCCTGGGAGTTCTGATCGTTGAAGCCGGAGGACGGCAGGTCGGCGTCGGTGTCCTTCAGCACGGTGTTGCCGTTAACCTCGGCCGTCCACTGGTACTGGACGTCGGCGTTCGAGTCCAGCAGCACGAGCATGTCGCTCTGGGAATAGGCGACCCAGCCGTTCGGAACCTTGAGGACGGTGCCTTCGCCGATGCTGCTGCCGTCGCCCATCTGGTTGCCGTTGTTGTTATTGCCGTTGTTGCTATTGTTGTTGTCGGCATTGTTGTTGCCGTTGTTGTTGTCGCCGTTGTTACCGTTGCCATTGTCGTTGTTCTCGGTGGCAGGGTTGGCGTTGTCGCCTCCGTTGTCGTTGTTGCCCGCGTTGTCGCTTGAGCAGCCGGCAACGGCGAACAGCGCCAGCACCAGAGCGGCAAGCACGCCGATCATCGACCATTTCGCAGTCTTCGTCATAACAGCCTCGCTTTCTTCGTTGGATTCAAGACGCGTTCTGCCTCATCCTAGCCACGCGCACGCACGAAGAGGCCGGGCATGCCCGCTTGTAATCGCCCCGCAATGCGGGCGAATGTTTCACGTGAAACATCGACGAGGCTGAATGCCGTTGAACACGGAGAGACGACCTGCCGATAGAGGCTGTGCAGCAAATCGCAGCGGTTCTGCAAGTTTTTCGACTTTGTGGCAGAATGACTTTCGCGGCCGATCGTCCCACCAGGCCTTTTGACCCAGAGGCTCGAAAGCTTTCCGCAGGCTTTTCCTTAAGGCGGAAGAAACCCCTGATCGCAACGATCCGAACTTGCCACGAAGTCGAAAAACTTGCAGAACCGCTGCGAAAAACGACGCTGCCTGCGATCCGACAAGTCAGCTGGTCGCGGAACAGCTTCGCCTACGGTTCCCGGAAGAATTCAAGACTGGCCGATTCCGCAGAAAGCGCGCCGAGCTCCTTATACGGTGCACGACGAACATGCGGCGTTCGTTCGACAAACTAACCATTTATGCAGTTCAAACACCTATTTCGCGCACTATTCCCAAAAAGTCTGAAAAAGTCGTTGACAGCATGGGGCAATACCGGCATAATAACTTTTGCTGTTTCGACGTGCGCCGTTACCTCAGCTGGATAGAGGGACTGACTACGAATCAGTACGTCGGGGGTTCGAATCCCTCACGGCGCACCATTTCAGCTTCTAATTCCGCAACGACTGGCAGCAGCACGTGCGGATTTTTTATTGGTCAGGGAAAGGAACGTACTTGAAGGTTCGAAAATCGAAGCCTCACAGTAAGTAGTTCTTCCTTCGTCTTCCCTTACGTCGGCAGTCGAAGGAACGACTGCGGCGGCTCATGGCTTAACACACATTTTGCATTGCGCGCGACGCGCGCGTCTTTGCACACGGTATCATGAGGTGTACGGCCATGGGCATGACAGTAAGGGATACCACCATGCTCTACCTCTCTCAAATGATGGGGAAACCCGTCGTGGACACCCAGGGCGAGAAGATCGGCACCATCTCCGACCTCGCCATCTCCACCGGCGAAGTGTTCCCGCGCATCACCAGCCTGGCCTTCCAGGGGCCCGGCAAGGTTCCGTTCATGATCTCGTGGCGCAAGTACGTCGACACGTTCGACGAGGACGGAATCACCCTCAACGCCGAGGCGCACGACATCCGCTTCAGCTATCTGCAACCTGACGAAGTTCTGCTGGCGCGCGACCTGCTGAACCGTCAGATCGTGGATACGCAAGGCCTGAAAGTGGTGCGCGTCAACGACCTCAAGCTGTCCGTTTCGGGCTCGCAGCTGCGCCTGCTGGGCGCCGAAGTGGGCGTGCGCGGCATCCTGCGCGGGCTGGCCTCCTGGCTGGAGCGCGCCGTGGTGGCCGTGGCGAAGGTGTTCGGCAAGAAGATCGACGAGCAGATCATCGCCTGGAACTACATGGACCTGCTCGATCGCGACCTGTCCGAAGTGCAGCTGTCCGTCACGCACAAGCGCCTGGACGAGCTGCACCCCGCCGACGTGGCCGACATCCTGGAGCAACTGGACCCCCAGCAGCGCGCCAACGTGTTCCAGCATCTGGACGATGCGCAGGCCACCGAGGCCATCTCCGAGATGGACGACGAGTACCAGGCCGACTTCATCGAAGACCTCGACGACGCCCGCGCCGCCGGCCTCTTGGGCGACATGGACCCGGACGACGCGGCCGACATCGTGCGCGACCTGTCGTACGAGAAGGCCGAGACGCTGCTGCGCCTCATGGGCGTGGAGGACGCCACCGAGATCCGCCGCCTGCTGGGCTACAAGGACGGCACGGCCGGCGGCATGATGACCACGCAGTTCGTGGCCGTGAAGGCCGACAACACCGTGGGCGAGACCATCGAGGTGCTGCGCGAGCTGGACGACGACCACCCCACCGTGCATTACGTGTACGTGCTGAACGACTACGACGAGTTCGTGGGCGTGCTGAGCTTGCGCACCCTCGTGCTCACCGACGACGCGCGGCCCGTGCGCGACGTGATGTTCGACGACGTGATCTCCGCGACGCCGGACGAGACCGAGGAGGACGTGGCGGCCGACATCTTCAAGTACGAGCTGCCCGCCATGCCCGTGGTGGACGAGCACGGCGTGCTGCTGGGCATCGTCACGGTCGACGACGCGTGGGACGCCATCGAAGAGGACGTGAGCGGCGACAAGACGAAGGCTACCCTGCTCAAGGTGCTGGGCGGCCTCGTGGCGTCCATCCTGTTCCTGGCGCTGTACACGCTGGTGCTGCTGCAGATCATCGGCTACGCCGGGAGGTAGCGCCATGATGATGAAGAAGAACGAGAAGCTCGAAGTGCGCGACGTCGCCGTCGACGCGATCGAGTCGACCGAGCTCGTCGAAGCTCCCGAGAAGAAGCAGCCCAAAAAGATCTGGCTGCTGCTGGCAGCGCTGGGTCCTGGCATCGTCACGGCCATGGCCGGCAACGACGCGGGCGGCATCTCCACCTACTCCACCGTGGGCGCGAAGTTCGGCTTCGCCACGCTGTGGGTCATCCCCATCATGTGCGTGCTGCTGATCGTGGTGGAGATGACGGCCGCGCGCATGGGCGCCGTCACCGGCAAGGGCTTCGCCGCGCTCATCCGCGAGCGCTTCGGCATCCGCCTGACCGCGCTGGCCATGCTGGCGCTGCTCATCGGCAACGTGGCCACCACGTTCTCCGAGTTCGCCGGCATCGCCAGCGGCATGGAGATGTTCGGCGTGTCGAAGTACCTGGCTGTGCCCGTGGCCGCCGTGGCCGTGTGGCTTCTGGTGGTGGGCGGCAGCTACAAGCGCGTGGAGAAGGTGTTCCTCATCCTGTCGCTGGTGTTCGTCACCTACATCGTGGCGGCGTTCATGGCCGAACCGAACTGGGAAGAGGCTCTGACCAGCACCGTCGTGCCGCGCATCGTGAACGACCAGAGCTTCGTGTCGCTGGTCATCGCGATGATCGGCACCACCATCGCGCCGTGGATGATGTTCTTCAACCAGAGCAACGTGGTGGAAAAGGGCGTGTCGGTGAAGGATCTGTTCTCGCAGAAGGTGGACGTGATCGCCGGCACCATCGCCGCGTGCCTCGTGGCCTGGTTCATCATCGTGACCACGGGATCGGTGCTGTTCCCGCAGGGGATCGAGATCGAATCGGCCGCCGACGCGGCGCGCGCGCTGGCACCGTTCGCCGGGCACTACGCCGAAGCGCTGTTCGCCATCGGACTGATCGCCGCGTCGTTCTTGGCGGCCTGCGTGCTGCCGTTGACCACGGCGTTCGTCATCTGCGAGGCCTTCGGCTGGGAGGCGGGCGTTTCGTTCAAGTGGAAAGAGGCGCCGCTGTTCAAGAGCATCTTCACGTTCGTGATCGCGTTCTCGGCCGTGGTGGTGCTGGTGCCGAACATCGACCTCATGGGCGTGATGCTGACCGCCCAGTTCGTGAACGGCCTGGTGCTGCCGGTGCTGCTGGTGTTCATGGCCATCATCGCCGCGGACAAGCGGGTTATGGGCGCGTACCGTTCGCGCATCGTGTCGCGCGTGCTGATCTGGGTCACCGTGGGCATCGTCACCGTGCTCACCGCCGTGCTGCTGGTGATGCAGGTGCTGGGCATCTAGACGCCTCGGCGGCGGCGCGGCGAAAAGAGCGCAGCCGCCGGGCTGCGTCGACGCTACTTGACGGCGTCGAGCAGGCGGCGGCTTTCTTCCTGCAGTCGTTCGGCCAAAAACGTGCGGCTGTTGTCGCCGTTGCGGGCGCAGTCGAGCAGCATCTGCACCGTCAAGCTGGACAGATAGGCGTCCATGCTCTCTTCGATGAGATCGTAGACCTGCCTGATCTCCTGCACCATCGCGCCGCCCTTGCGCGCATCGCGCTTCGCGCGCGTGGACTGCTTCGCATCGTCGTCGAGCGCTTCCATGATCTCCAGCACGTTCGTGTCGGCCGGATCCTTCGCCAGGCGATAGCCGCCGTGCTTGCCCGGACGGGCCTCGATGATGCCTGCGTTGCGCAACAGCTGCGCCAGCTGGATGAGGTAGTCGCGCGGAATGGACATGTCCTCCGCGATATCTTTCGAGGAGCAGGTGGTACCTTGCGCAGCCAAGTACAAGATGGCGCGCATACCGTAATCGGTGGATGCCTTGAGTTGCACTGCTGTCTCCTTACTCTATGTCGCCCGGCATGCATGATGCCTGGTGAGCGACCTACTTATATATGCTTGGTAGTCAATTTCTCCTTAGAAAACAACAAACGACGCATACGCAGCGTCGTTTGAGGTGGTGCACCCCTTGCGACTGCGAGGGAGAGCTATCTAAGGTGGTCCGAGTGTACCCAATGCAAAACGATTATAGCAAGGTCAATGATGGGTTTGCAGGTCAAATCGAATGGAAACGGTTACGTTTGCGCTAACTCCCCACACCTCCGCCATTATCGTGCAACGGCGCCGTTACGTCGATGCTATACTGCGGTCTATGGAGACGAAAAAACAACTGCGCTCGCGCGTGCTGGCACGTCGCGATGCGCTGCCGGAAGAGGTGCGTGCGCGCAAGAGCGCGGCGATATGCGCGCGGTTGGAGCAGGTGCTGGCGGAAGCGCTGGCGGGCGCGGAAGGTGCGGGGACGGCGCAGGTTTCGGCCGAGGGGACGTCGCGCGCGGATGCGACGGGCGGGAGCGCGGTTCCCACTGTGGCCGTGTTCGCGTCGATGCGCAGTGAGGTGGACACGCGGCCGTTCGTCGAGGCGGCGTACGCGCACGGTTGGGACGTGTGCTTCCCCTGCATGGTGCGCGAGGAGCCTGCAGCGGGCGGGTCGCGGGCGGCGGGTCGCGCGGGCGCGGACGAAGCAGGCGGGTCGCCGGTGCCGA
>NZ_GL622580.1:537516-541685 GCF_000185625.1 Eggerthella sp. 1_3_56FAA | reverse complement strand
GAGGCGAGCGGACGGCGGGCAGCGGGCGAAACCGGCGGCACGAGCGGGTCGCCCCAGATGCGATTCTACCGCGTGGCGCGCGAGCAGCTGGACGCGGCCGCAGCGGGGTTCCTTGGCGCGCCCCTGCGCTGCCTTGCCTGCGAAGCGCTGGAGCGCGACGGGTTCCAGGCCGTCGATCCCGAGGAGCTCGACGCCGTGGTGGTGCCGCTGGTCGCCTTCGACGATGCCGGGCGACGCCTGGGCTACGGCGGCGGCAACTACGACCAGCTGCTCCCCCGCTTGCGCGCCGATGCCGTCGTGATCGGCATCGCCTTCGACGAGCAGCGCGTGGAAACCGTCCCCTGCGAGCCCCACGACATCGCCCTGCCCCGCGTAGTGAGCGGATAGCGCGCCCATCGTCCTAGCCTCGCACGGCGAATCTGGGCGCGGGCGCCGCAGCGTGCAGATCGACGCGGAAGCGCTCGATCAAGGAAGCGCAATTTGCAGTGGGCACGAAAACGCCTGGCGCGCTTCTTCCGCAACCCGAATGTTTCACGTGAAACATTCGTTCGCTTCAATGTCCGACAGGGTCGCATGATCGCGGCGGTGCGAGCAGCGAGTGTTTCACGTGAAACATCTGTGCGTTTCTGCTCGGCTTCGCAGAGCGCGGCGGGCGCGGGTGCGTTATAGTGGGGCGCGACTGTTTCGCAAGCGAAGGGGAAACGATGAACGCGCACGCATCCGACAAAACGCGAATCCTCGCCCTCGCGGCGGTGGCCACGCTCGGGTTCGGCCTGCTGCAGGGCGCGCGGCTGCTCGACCTCAACACGGGACCCTACAGCCCAACCCCCTACGCCCTGGTAGGCCTCGCGGCCGACGGCCTCACGTTCCTCGTCGTCGCCGTCCTCTCCTACCTCGGGCGCATCGACCGGGCGAAGCCGCTGTTCGTCACGGCCGTCGTCGTCAGCTCGATCTACGCCGTGCTCGTTGCGTCGGGCAACACAAACGATATCGCGCTTATCGCCATGCAGGTGACGGCGGGCATGGGCTGGTCGCTGTCCATCCTCTGCTGGATGGAGGTGTTCACCAGCTACCGGCCGCGGCTCTCGCTTCCCCTGATCGCCGCCGCGTACCTCATCGATACGCTGCTTCCGCCGCTGACCAGCTCGCTGTTCCCAGGCGGGCGCAGCATCATGCTGCTGGCATCGTTCGTCCTGTCCACCGTCGCGCTGCTGTGGTGCCTGCGCAACAACGCGTTCGTCGCCCAGCAGATGAAGGAATCCGTCGCACCCGCTACCTCCATGGCCGAGGCGCTTTCGCGCACGAAGCGCGCGGTCGCAGGAACGTTCGCATTCTCGCTGATCTGCGGGTTCGTGATCGAGCTCGACATCCACAACAACCTGCAGTACGCGCAGACCGACCTCACCGGCCTGTTCGGGATCATCGCGGCCGTGGCCATGCTGGCCGTGCTGCTGGTGGCGAAGCCGCGCAAGGCGAACATCGACTACATCACGCCCATCACCGCGTTGTGCCTGGTCACCATCTTGCTGTACCGCAGCCTCAACGTCGCCGACGGGCACGTGGCCGGATCGCTGATGACCGCGTTCCTCATCTCGTTCTACGTGCTGCTGTGGCTCATGTTCATCAGCGAGGCGAACGAGCGGAAGCTGCCGGCGTTCTTCCTGCTGGGCTTGGCCTTGGGCGTCGCGAGGCTGTCGGTGGCGCTGGGGCGCTTCGCGGCGCAGACGCTGTTGGAGCAAACCGGCGTCGATCCGCAGCTCGCGCTCGTCGGATCGGTGTGGCTGCTGGTGGCCACGTTGGCGCTCATGTTCTGCAGCTACCTTCGCTATGCGTCGAAGCGGGATGCGGCCGGCGATGCGGGCGCCCCCGAGGAAGCGGCGGGCGCCCCGCTGGCGCACCTGTCGGCGGGCGATGCCCTCGTGCAGATGAAGAGCACCTACGAGCTGACGAACCGCGAGTTCGAAGTGATCGAGGAGTTTGCGGCGGGACGCAGCGCCCGGGCCATCGCCGAGCGTTTCACGCTGTCGGAGCACACGGTGAAGACCCACCTGCGTCACGCTTACGCGAAGATGGACGTGCACTCGCGCCAGGAATTGCTCGACCTCATCGAGGAGACGAGCGCCGCCAAGAAGAGCTAGCCCTTTTCGTTGACAACCCCATCGCGGGGGGTAACGCCGTCGCGAGGACGAAACCCGCAACGAATCAGCAATCGAACGAATGTTTCACGTGAAACATTCGGAGCGCTTGGCGCCGCGACAAGCGCATGCGGACCCCTGTCGTCCTATAGGACGATAGAGCGGGGATTTTCGACGCATGCTTGACGGCGGGCAAACGTAAGCGCAGGCCGGGGAGGGGGTCCGGCCTGCGCGCGAGGGAAGATCGGGTCGTTACGCCGTGGCCAGCGCCGCTCCCGTCAGACGACCCATGGTGAGGGCGCTGGAGTTGGAGCAGTGGCGCACAAAGCTGCGGTTGTACATGAAGCGGTGCGTGGCCTCGCCCACCGCGAACAGGCCGGGGATGACGCTGCCGTTTTCGCCGAGCGCTTGACACGACGCGTCGGTTTTCACGCCGCCCATCGTGGCCACGTAGGACGGCACGAACTTCACTAGGTAGAACGGGCCGTCGCCGTACGCCGCCAGCATGTCGGCCTTCTTGCCGAACGCCTCGTCCGCACCCGCAGCTGCCGCCTGCTGGTACGCCTCGAACGTCGCCGCAAGCTGGGGCGCGCCGGCCGCGTCGGCCAGCTCCTCGATCGAAACGCCCTTCAGCACGTCGCCCGTGGACAGGCCCTTCTCGATGACTGCGACCACCTCGGCGTTCGAGCTGTCGAACAGCACGTAGTACGGCCCCGCCTGGTTGTCGGTCATGGACGTGGCCAGCGCCGTCACCGGAGCCGCCTCGTTCACGAAGCGCGCGCCCGTGGAGTCCACCAGCATCTTCGACGACGTGGCAGCACCTTCCA
The DNA here is from genome assembly GCF_000185625.1 of Eggerthella sp. 1_3_56FAA. NCBI lineage: Bacteria > Bacillati > Actinomycetota > Coriobacteriia > Eggerthellales > Eggerthellaceae > Eggerthella > Eggerthella sp. 1_3_56FAA. The sequence goes on along the minus strand of NZ_GL622580.1, from coordinate 538,723 downwards.
TGCCGGTGTCGCACAGCTTCTTGAAGCCCGCGTCGGCCTTCGTCAGCGTGCGCGTGGGCATGATGACGTTCGGGATGACCCACGGATCCTCGTACAGCGCGGCGCCAATGGCGGAGGCCATGGTCATGCCGTCGCCCGTGTTCATAGCGTTGCCCAGGTACTGGAAGCCCATCTCGTTGATGGCGGGCACCAGCTGGTCGCAGTACTCCGCGCTGCCGCCGAAGCCGCCGGTGGCCAGCACCACGGCCTTCGCACGCAGCTCTTGGGCGCCGTCAGGCCCCTCGACCTTCACGCCCACCACGGTGTCGCCGTCCATGATCAGCTCTTTCGCCTCGGTAGACAGCATCGTCCGCACGCCCAAGCGCTCGAATTCGGCCGCGAACGCGTTCGCCACCTGGACGCCCGCTTCCGTCGCGGGGTCGGCGCTGACGTCGGGCTTCACCGTGTCGGTGCCCACCATCTCCTTGGTAAACGACTTCTCGAACGTGATGCCCAGCTGCTCCACCCACGCGATGGTGGCGCAGCTTTCCTCCATCATGCGCTGCATGCGGCTATAGTCGGGGTACGGCGCGTCCACCTTGCCGATCTCGGTGAGGTTGCGGTAGCGGCTGACGAACTGGTCCATGGTGTCGGGCGTCTCGGATTCGAAGCACCACTCGTCCTTATTCTCTGGAACCTGGGCAATGGACACGTTGCCCTTCGAGGTGAGGAAGGTGGACGTGAGAAACGGCGCCTTGTCGACCAGCAGCACGCTCGCGCCGTTCTGCGCCGCGGAGATCGAACAGGCCGAGCCGGCCAGACCCGAACCGATGACGATGATATCGGCTTGCACGGGCTCGGTTGCGCCCGACGCGCCGTCCTGCTTCTTGGACTCGGGCTTCGGGCTGCATCCGGTCAGCGCGAGCGACCCGCCCAGCACCATAGCCCCCATGACGAACTGCCTTCTGGTGAACGTGCTCCCCATTGCTCTCTCCTCTCGTAGACAGGCGGCCGAGCCGCCTCGAACGCTGCGCACTATACGACGGAGGAAGGAGCGCACCATCGCACGAAAGGATGTAACTTTTGATCGCACGAAACGAGCTATGGGCGTTTGAACTGGGAATATGAGTTGAACGGTACAGATGTTTCACGTGAAACATCCGTACATCTGGCGGGCACGGCGGGCGCGGCGGGCAGGGCGGGCGCGGGGCGCTAGCCGTTGCGCGCG
>NZ_GL622580.1:528297-537187 GCF_000185625.1 Eggerthella sp. 1_3_56FAA | reverse complement strand
TCTCCGATCGTATTGACTTCGCGCTTACGCCTTCACCGCCCCGTACTTCGAGCGGTTCAGCACCAGCACAGCCGCGATCATCAGCACGGCGCCCACGACGAGCGCGATCCACGGGTTGCCCGTGAAGCCGGCGATGATGTAGCCCACCAGACACACGGCCGCCACCACCGAAGCGTACGGCAGCTGCGTGGCCACATGGCGCAGGTGGTTGCATTGCGCGCCCGCCGACGACAGGATAGTGGTATCCGAAATAGGCGACACATGGTCGCCGTACACCGCACCGCCCAGCGTGGCGCCGATGGCCACGAGGAACAGCGGATCTTGCGCCGGGAACACGCCGATCACGATGGGCAGGATCAGCGCGATGGTTCCCCACGACGTGCCCATGGCGAAGCCGATGAACGCCGCCACCACGAAGATGACCACCGGCAGCAGAGCCAGCCCCACGCCGATGCTGTTCAGGAAGCCGCTGACGAACTCGCCCGTGCCAAGCAGGTAGCGGCACGTGCCGCCTAGGCTCCATGCCAGCACGAGGATCATGATGGCGCCCACCATGGAGCGCACGCCCTCGGCCACGCCGTCCATGTATCCCGACAGCGTCATCAGCTTGCGCGGCAGGAACATGGCCGCCGTCACCACCAGCGCCACGCACACGCCGATGCACAGGCCGAACACCGGGTTCTCGCCCACAGCCGTGGCGAAGTCGACGCCCTGGAAGAAGCCGCCCGCGTACAGCATGCCCAGAATCGAGAAGATGATGAGCACGATGATGGGAATGATCAGGTCGAACACGCGTCCCTTGTCCGAGATGGCCATGCCTTTGAACTCTTCGACGGCCACCTTCGCAGCCTCGTCCAGCTCGTCCTCCTCGGCTACAATGGTATCCAGCTTCGCCGGCAGCGCGTCGGCCGCGTTCGGATCGGAAATGCCCACCGTCGACATCGACTCGAGAGCGCTGTCCTTCGACGGAATACGATGCTGCTGGTCGGCCGGCTTCTGCACCTCGGCCTCGGCAACGCGCATGGGGCCGAAGTCCTTCTTGGTAGCGCACATGAAGAAGACGAACACGATGGTGAGCAGCGCATAGAAGTTGTACGGGATGGACTGGACGAACGTTGTGAAACCGCCTTCGCCCAGGTAGCCGCCTACGGCCACGGCCCACGACGACACCGGCGCGATGATGCAGATAGGCGCCGCGGTGGAGTCGATGATCCATGCCAGCTTCTCGTGGCTGATGTTGAATCGATCGGTGACGGGGCGCATGACCGCGCCCACCGTGAGGCAGTTGAAGTAGTCGTCCACGAAGATGATGATGCCCAGCACCGCAGTGAGAATCTGCGCCATCTTCGCGTTCTTGATGTGCGTAGACACCCACTCGGCGTACGCGCGCGATCCGCCGGCGGCCGCGATGACCACCACGAGCGCGCCCAATAACGCAAGGAACAGCAGCAGCGCCCCGTTGCCGGCTATCTGCTCGGCCATCATCTGCGGCACCATGGTGAACGAATCCACCAGCGGCTCGACGCCCACGCCGTTGAGCGAGAACTGGTAGATCACCATGCCCACGAACACGCCGATGGCCAGAGAGGAATACACCTCCTTCGTGATCAGCGCCAAACCCAGCGCAAGAATCGGCGGTATGATTGACCATACCCCCGTGCTGATGAGGTCGAATCCTTCCATATGATCCCCTTCGTCGTGCTATTCGCCGAACGGCATGCACGTGGTTCCGCCTTCACCCTCGCCGCGCTTCTCCCAACGCGATGCTTGAGGACGCAGGCCGAATCGCCGCCGCTCGGCACCAGTTTCCTAAGTATACAAGGACAAGCGCGCCCGAGGGGGCGAAAACGCCGATGTTTTCGATCGACGAAGCACGCGAGCACGAACGCAAGGAGCCGCGCGTGTCGGGCGCGGGTGCGAGCGCGAACGCGAGCCGCGCGACGTCGGGCGCAAGTGCAAGCGCGAATGCGAGGAGCCACGCGTGTCAGACGCAGGTGCGAGCGCGACGCGTTAGGCCGTGCGACGTCGGGCGCGGGCGCGAAGCGCGTTACAGCTGGAACAGCGCGATGGCGGCGAAAGGGAGCCAGAACACGAAGATGACCACGAACGGCCAGCGGTGGGCGTTGCTGACGGCCACGTATTCGCGGATGAACGCGGTGGGCCAGAAGTAGCGCGCGGTCCTGCTGCCCACGCCGTCGGCGGCCAGCCCGATCTTGTGCGCGTACTCGGCCGTACGGAACACGTGGTAATCGCTGGTCACCACCGCGGCGCGGTACGCGCCCGCGCCCGACCGCGCGTCCATGATGGCTTTGGAGTTGCGCAGGTTCTCCATCGTGGTGGTGGAGCGGTCCTCCTCGATGACGGCATCGGCGGGCACGCCGCGCTCCTCGACGAGGTACGTGCGCATGGCCTCGGCCTCCGATACCGCCTCGTCGGCTCCTTGGCCGCCCGACGCGATGATGACGGCGCGGCGGTGGTCGGCCTCCCATAGCTCGACGGCCTTGTCCAGGCGCGCGGCCAGCAGGGGCGTGGGCTTCGTGCCCGACAGGCCGGCGCCGTGCACGACGATGTAATCGTAATCGCGGCGCTTAGGCAGACGGCGGTACAACCACGAATACAGCAGCAGGGCCGCGAACGTGAACGCCACGTACGAGCCCTCCATCAGCACCAGCAGCGCCAACGCCAGCACGATGGGCGGCGCCTGGACGAACAGCAGCACCGGGCCGCCCACGCACGCCATCACGACGCAAAGCGCCAGTAGGCCCGGCAGCAGATGCGACAGCGACAGGCCTTCGCGCTTCACCACCACGAACGTGTTCGCCAGCAGGAACACCACCAGCGCCACCGTGCCGAACGGAATGGCCGCCAAGCCGATGAGCACCAGCCACGGCAGCTCGAACTGGATGGACAGCCCGTATAGCGCGAGCAGGCACAGCAGCAGGAAGTACAGCGCGTTGCGAAACTGCCGCGGCTCCTTGCGGTAGTTCTTGACGAACAGAAACCCGAACACCAACGCGGGAAAGTATATGAGAGCAAGCTGGAAGATCATGCGCGCGCTTTCACGAAAGCCGATACTGGCTGACAGTATACCGCGGAACGCAAGCCACCGCCCCCTTCGCTCCCGCGAGGCGCGAGAACGCAGGGACGGAACGAGCGCAGAGTACTCAGGGGCTGGAAGTTCCGAGTCGCGAGTCGAATAGGAATCCTCCCTAACCCCCAACAGCACACAAGCCATCGCGCGGCGCGCTGATGCGAGCCGTAGACGGAGCGCGGTGCCACCACCCAAGACGAACGGGTGTTTCATGTGAAACACCCGTTCGAACCGGCCGGTTCGACGCATCGCCCTCGGCAGCGTTGCGCACCGAGTTATCCGCGCAGTCGAAGGCTCCCCCGGATGGCGAAAACCCATCGAATTCGGAAATTTCGCCCGCGGCGTAGCCGCGCGGCGAAAACCCCTCCCGCATAATGCCTGGTCGCAGAGGATACCTTGCGCGAAACCTCGCGCCGAACAAGCGCGACGCGCGCGATAGCTTCCGAATTCGATGGGTTTTCGCCATCCGGGGCGCGACGGGCTGCACGGAAGACCGTCAGACGGAACAGCGCGACCCTTGATAAGGAGCCTCTTCGGGCGCAATGTGCCAAACGGGCGGTCGTGACCAGCGCTTCGCGCGATACGCTCGCGAAGCAAGCCGGTGCTTCATGCGAGACATCGGCGGCAAACGGCTTCCGAGATGCAAGCTTCGCTCCAAGAACACGTCTCGTTCGCTGAAGCGTGTTCTTGGAGCGAAGCGCCCTCTGCCGTCCCGCAGACTTTGAGACGACAGAGGTTTCGAAGCTTCGGCTCAGAACTACTCCGCTTCCAGCTCCTGCTCGTATTCGCGGTCGATGGCTCCCTCGACGTGCGGCGGGTCGACCTCGAACTCAACGCGCTTCGTGAACAAGCTGACCACCGGCACGATGATCAGCGACAGCACCATCGCGATGGCGCCGCAGTTGATGGGCGACGCGATGAATGCCGTGCCCACGAACCCGGCGATCATGTTGCCCGTGGTCAGACCCACGCCCACGATGAAGCTGGCCCACACAGCCGGACGCGACACGCGACGCGAGTACAGCCCCCAGAAGAAGGGCCCCAAGAACGAACCGGCCAGCGCGCCCCACGAGATGCTCATCAGCTGTGCGATGAACGTGATGGACGAGTTGTACTGCACCAGCGCGATCACCGCCGAGATCACGATGAACACCACGATCAGCACGCGCATGTACACCAGCTGTTTTTTCTCGCTCATGTTCTTCACCACGTTGTCTTTCAGCAGATCGAGCGTCAGCGTGGACGACGACGTCAGCACCAGCGATGACAGCGTGGACATGGACGCGCTCAGCACCAGCACGATCACGATGCCGATGAGCAGGTCGGGCAGCGTGGACAGCATGGTGGGCATGATAGAGTCGTACACCGGCGTGCCTGCGGCGGTCATCTCCACCTGATCGCCGTACAGGCGGCCGAACCCTCCCAGGAAGTAGCTGCCGCCGGCCACTACCATGGCGAACACCGTGGAGATGATGGCGCCCTGCTTGATGGCGGGACCGCTTTTGATGGCGTAGAACTTCTGCACCATCTGGGGCAGACCCCACGTGCCCAGGCTGGTCAGCACGATGACGCCGATGAGATCGGGCAGGTTCGGCCCGAAGAAGCTGACGAACGGCCCGGCCATCTCGCTGCCCTCGGCGGGAATAAGCGACAGCGTGGTGAGGGCCTCGGTGAAGCCGCCGTTGTTCACCAGCACCGCCACGATGACGGCAACGATGCCCAGCAGCATGACGATGCCCTGGATGAAGTCGTTCATCACCGTGGCCATGTAGCCGCCCAGCACCACGTACACGCAGGTGATAACCGCCATACCGATGACGCACACCTCGTAGGGCAGGCCGAACGCCATGCCGAACAGGCGCGACAGGCCGTTGTACACGCTGGCCGTGTACGGGATGAGGAACACGAAGATGATGGCCGCGGCCGCGATGCGCAAACCCTTCGACTGGAACCGCGCGCCGAAGAACTCGGGCATCGTGGACGCGCCCAGGCGGTGCGTCATCTCGCGCGTGCGCGGGCCCAGCACCCACCAGGCCAGCAAGCTTCCCAGGATGGCGTTGCCGATGCCGATCCACGTGGCGGCCACGCCGTATTTCCAACCGAACTGACCGGCGTAGCCCACGAAGATGACGGCGGAGAAGTAGCTGGTGCCGAACGCGAACGCGCTCAACCACGGCCCCACGTTGCGGCCGCCCAGGATGAACCCGTCGACGCTTCCGGTGTGTCGTCGGCAGTAGATGCCGACGCCCACCGCCACGCCGACGAAAATAAGCACCATGCATATCTTTTCGATCATGAGTCTTCCTATCGATTCATGCGCGCCGCCCGTCGGCGGGCGCTCTTCCCCAAGAAAGCGAGCCCCGTTTTGCTTCGTGTTCCGCGACCGGATGTTTCACGTGAAACATTTGTTCCTTTGTCGCACTGCAATGCGATGAATTGTTTCACGTGGAACATCGCGTCGGGAAAGGCCCGCGCGGTGGCGCACATGACTTTGCCGGAACGCAACGCCCGTCGGCACGACGCCGACGAAGCACCACGGGCAAACCCATGTGCTAGAGGTATCGATAGGAATAATAGGAAACGGCACGGTAGGCGGTTCGACCGGCCAGGGGCGCGTCAGAGGCATCGGCCGCACGATGGGCGACAGCGCTGACCGCGTCGATTGCGCCGGTCGTCGCGGCGACATCGGACGCGTGGGGCGAAGCCGGCTGCGCAGCGAATACCGTTACAAGCGAGTCCGCGGGACGCGGAGCGAGGGAGCGGCACACAGCCGCGACGGCGAGCTGAAGCTGCCAGCGCTGTTCGACGGCGGTATGTCCCTTCGCGGAATGCATGCGCATACTCTACCATAGTGGAGCGCCCCCATCATGCAAAAAATTCGCAAATCCCCCTCCGCCGCCGAACGGATGTTTCACGTGAAACATCCGGAAGGCATCCGAAGCTTCCGCATCATCTAGCTTGCACAAAAGAAGGCGGTTCGCGCGCAAAAAGAGGGAGGCAGCCCGTCAGGGTGCCTCCCTCCACGTACGAGAAAGCTCCGCTTTGCGACTAGTATCGGCTGTCGAAGATGCGCTTCGTTTTCTTCTCGGAGCGGGGCAACTCGCCCATGGGAACACCCTTGGCATCGGGAGTGCAGCCGCACTTCGCCTTGAAGATGAGGGCCAGCTCCTCCTCGGCGCGCGCCTTCGCCTCGTCTTGCAGCGGGGTTTCGAACAGCACGGTGAGCACATCCTTGCCGCTGATGTTCTCGATCATCACCTGGTACTCGCTGGACGTGCCGTCGGTGGCGGCGATGACTTCCTCCACCTGGGCGGGGAAGATGTTGCAGCCCTTCACCTTGAACATGTCGTCGGTGCGGCCGGTCAGCGTGTCGATGCGCGGGTGGCGATGGCCGAAGCCGCACTTGCAGTCGCCCGGGATGATGCGCGTGAGGTCGTGCGTGCGGTAGCGGATGAGCGGGGCGCCCTGCTTGCGCAGCGTGGTCAGCACGAGCTCGCCCACCTCGCCGTCGGGCACGGGCGCACCGGTGTCGGGATCGACCACTTCCACGTACACGTAATCGTCCCAAATGTGCATGCCGTGATGCTCGTCGCACGATATGCCGATGCCAGGGCCGTACACCTCGGTCAGGCCGTAGATGTCGTAGATCTCCACGCCCAGCTCGCCGGCGATGCGCTGGCGCATCTTGTCGCCCCACCGCTCGCTGCCGATGACGCCCTTGCGCAGGCAGATGCGGTCGCGGATGCCGCGCTCGGCGATCTCCTCGGCCAGCAGCAGCGCGTAGGAGCTGGTGGCGCACAGCACGGTGGATTTGAGGTCCTGCATCATGCGCAGCTGCTTCTCGGTATTGCCCGGCCCCATGGGGATAGTCATGGCGCCCAGGCGCTCGGCGCCCAGCTGGAAGCCGATGCCCGCCGTCCACAGGCCGTAGCCGGGGGTGATATGGATGCGGTCGCGGTTCGTGATGCCCGCCGTCTCGTAGCAGCGTGCGAACTGGATGGCCCAGTCGGTGACGTCCTGCTGCGTGTAGGGGATGATGACCGGCGTGCCCGTGGTGCCGCTGGAGCTGTGGATGCGCACGATCTCCTCGTCGGGCACGGCCTGCAAGCCCAGCGGATAGGCGTTGCGCAGGTCGTCCTTCTCGGAGAACGGAAGCTTCTCGAAGTCCTCCTGGGTTTGCACATCGGAGAGGTCGATGCCCTCGAACTTGGCGGCGTAAAACGCCGAGCGCTCCTTCAGCGTGGCGAACTGCTGCTTGATGAGGGCGAACTGGTCGTTGGTAAGCTGCATGATGATCCCCTTCTGGGACGATGGTCTTCTACCGGATATGAGGATGCTTCAAGCCCGCGGGCGCGAGTCTTGAAGCTAAAGCCATCGACCCGCCGAAACCACGGCTGGGAAGGAGAGGATGTCGTTGTCGTTCGCGAATTCCATGCGTCCATTCTAGGCGAAGGGCGTGCGATTGCAAACCCGCAAGTTCCCCGGGAAGCATCATCGCCCCAAAAACACGCCTCAACGCGTGAAGCGTGTTTTTGGGGCGATGATGCTCCGATATCGGCCTTACGATTTCTGGCCAGAACGACAAGACGAACCAGCGCGCAGGGCGGTTCGGCACCGGCTATCATGCGACCCAGCGCCGACGGCGATCACCAGCTGTAGCAGCCTTTTCCGTTGTCCTTGCTGGCGTACAGAGCGCAATCGGCGGCGCGATAGAGGTCGAAGAACGTCTCGCCTCGCACAACGCGCACGATGCCCACCGAACATCCCAGCTCTACGGCACGCGAAGCAGAATGCGATCCCCATGCCTCGATAAGCTCGCACGCTTTGCATTGGGCTTCCTCTACCGAAAGCGGGCAGGTAGAGAACACGGCGAACTCGTCGCCTCCCATGCGCCCGACCAGCGCATCGCGCGGGAAGACGCGCAACAGCACGTCGGCGAACTCTTGGATGACCCGGTCGCCTTCAGGATGGCCCAACGTGTCGTTCACCGTTTTGAAGTTGTCGAGGTCGATCATGAAGAAAGCGCTGCCCTCGCCGCCTTCGACAAGCGCCGCTGCCACATATTTCTCGAACGCGGCATGGTTCAACAGCTCGGTCATAGAATCAAGCTCGGCGCGGCGCTCCATAGCCTTGGAATACTCCAAAGCGGCGTTCGCCTGCTCGGTAGCCGTTTTCGGATAGTACTCTTCGCGCCGTTGATCGACATTGGGCGTGGAATGATGCAGATGCACCAGCAGCCACCGGTCGCCCTCGCGACGGAATACCAGCGTGAAACGCGTGTCCATTTCCACGAGCAACGGTTTCGGACGGTCGGGTCGCTCACGCGCCCACAACGTGCCGAACACGATGCAGGTGTCCTCGCCGATGGCGCGCGGCTCGTAGTACTCGTCGAGGATCTCGAAGGTGATGTCCTGAGCTTCTTCCTGATCGCGCTCGAGTCCCGCGAAGAACGCCTCGAGGTTGACATAGAGCTCGTGCTTTCCTGTGCCGATGAGCGAGAGATTCTGCGGATCCATGGTGTCCACGATGAATTGAACGCTTTCGTCCGAAGGCTCGATGATGTACGCGTGCCAAAGCTTGCGCGCCAACTCGACCGCTTCCTGCAGCAACACCTGATCCATCGCCCGCCCCATAACGCCCTCGCCTTCCGCCGACTATTCAAACAAAATTTGAATAACCGCAGTATACATCAGGGGGCGGTGCTTAAAGACGATGGCGACCCCGAACGCGCAAGGAGCCTTCCCCAACTAACCGCGCGCGGGGCGCGGGGCGCGGGGCGCGGGGCGCGGGGCGCGGGGC
>NZ_GL622580.1:420038-528132 GCF_000185625.1 Eggerthella sp. 1_3_56FAA | reverse complement strand
CGAAGATTATCGCGCAGCCACCGCGTCGACGGCGGCCAGGTTGAGGGCGACGAAGCGCGGCTTCACGCACTCCTCGAGGGCGCGTCGCAGGTCGTCGAGGTCGAGCGCGATGCGGCCCTCCTTGAGAGCGCTGGCCAGCAGCACCGAGTTCAACACCTTGCGGCTGCCCACCGCGTCGGTAAGCGCGACATCGTCCACCGCGACGAAGCGCGCGCCGGTGCCCGCCAGCGATCGCTCGATGCTCGCCAGCACGTTGTCGGCGCGATAGGGCTTGTCGGACAGCGCCGCCGTGACCGGCTGGATGGCTGTAGTGGCCGTGACCAGCAGCCCGTCGGGCGCGAGGAACGGCAGCACGCGGGCGGCCTCGGCCGGCTCGAACGCGATGACGAGGTCGGCCGTGCCCTCGGCCAGCAGCGGCGCGAACACCTCCTCGCCCGCGTCGCCCATGCGCACGTGCGACACCACGTTGCCGCCGCGCTGCGCCATGCCGATAGTCTCGGCCGTGCGCACTTGCCAACCCTTGTCCTGCGCGGCCTGGGCCAGCACCTTCGCCGCCAGCACGGTGCCCTGTCCGCCTACGCCCGAAAGCAACACGTTACGCATGGCAGCCTCCTTCCGACGCCGATGTTTCACGTGAAACATCTGTTTGGGGTTCCGTCATCGACAGCGCGTCGAAGGGGCACACTTGAACGCACAGGCCGCAGCCGTTGCAGAGGCTGGGATCGACGAACGCCTGGCCACGCTGCTTGCTGCGCGGGCCGCGCGCGTCGGCGTCGAAGCCGATGCCGGGACAGCCGATCTCGGTGATGCACTTCTTGCAGCCCGTGCACGTTTCGGCATCCACGACGGCGGGCGCGTCCGGCTTCACCAGCTGGATGCACGGCGACTCGAACAGGACGGCGCTGGGGCCTTCGTGGTCGAGCGCCTCGCTCACGGCCGCCACCGACGCATCGAGGTCGAGCGGGTTCGCATGCACGATGCAATCGAAGCCGACGGCCTCCAACACGCGCGGGATGGAGACGGGCTGGCGCTTCGGCCCCATGAGCGTGACGCCGGTGCCGGGATGCGGCTGCGAGCCGGTCATGGCCGTGGTGGCGTTGTCCAGCACGCACACGGTGATGTCATGGCCGTTGTACACGGCGTTCACCAGGCCAGGCAGCCCGCTGGCGAAGAACGTGGAGTCGCCCACGAACGCCAGCGTCTTCTTGTGCGGCTCGGCCACGGCGAAGCCCTGCGCCATCGTGATGCCCGCGCCCATGCACAGGCAGGTGTCCACGGCGTCCAGCGGCATCGCGTTGCCCAGCGTGTAGCAGCCGATGTCGCCGCACAGCACGGCGGGCGTCTTCCCCAGCGCGCGCTTCACCGCGTAGAAGCTGCCGCGATGGGGGCAGCCCGCGCACAGCACGGGCGGGCGCACGGGCAGCGGCGCATCGGCAGGCGCGTCGTAGGCGAACGTTTCACGTGAAACGTTCGTTCCAGACTTGTCGGCAGAAGCGGAAGTCGCCGCGGACGAGGACGACGACACCTCAGAAGGCGAAGAAGCCGATGCAGCCGTCGCAGAAACGGGTTGTTGCGCAGGGACGGGCGATGCCGAATAGGATTCCGAAGGGGCGCCCGCTGCAGGGGCGATCACCTGCGGGATGCCGAGGAAACGCGCGATGCGGGCGGCGCAATCGTCCACGTCGTTCTCGCCACGGTCGCGCGCGTCGCCGGTCAGACGGCCGCGCACTTCGTAGGTCGCATGCGTGCGACCAGCATGCACGAGCAGCGCATCCTCCAGCACGTGGTCCAGCTCTTCCAGAACGAGCACTTCGTCGAGGCCTTCCGCGAACGTCGCGGCCAGCTCCTCCGGGAACGGGTAGGGCGTTCCCACCTGCCAGAACCGGTACGCGGGCATTTCCACGCCCGCTGCCGCCGCGCGCGCTTCCACCATGCGCAGCGCCTCGCGCGCATAGGCGGCCGACACGCCGCCCGCCACGATGCCGAGGCGCGGCGCGACTGCGGCAGCTGCAGACTCCGACGCGCCCGCGCCGATCCCCACCGCCTTGGCGCCCGCACTCGTCGCCGTCTTCGGCATGCTCCCGTCGTCGAATGTTTCACGTGAAACATTCGTTCGTGCATCCTCGGTCGACTGCGCGCCGCCCTCGACCATCGGGTTGAACGCCGCCAGCGCGGGCTCGACCGCGAAATCGTGCGCGATGGCCGCCAAACGCTCGTTGATCTCGCCGTGCGCCTGGTAGGCGCGGCGCGGGAAGATGACCCACTTCGGGTCGCGCTCGAAGCCCTCGTCGGGCACCGGACGCGCGTCGGTGGCGTCCGCGACGTCGAAGAACGTCGAGGCGTGGTTGATGCGCGTGGTGGGACGCACGATAACGGGCGTATGATAGCGCTCGGACAGGTCGAATGCGGCCTGCATCATGGCGAAGCCCTGGTCGGGAGTGGCGGGATCGAGCACGGGCAGCTTCGCGAAGCTGGCAAAGCGGCGCGTGTCCTGCTCGGTCTGCGACGAGATGGGACCGGGATCGTCGGCCACGAACAGCACCATGCCGCCCTTCACGCCCACATAGTTCAAGCTCATCAGCGCGTCGCTGGCGACGTTGAGGCCCACCTGCTTGCAGGTGAACAGGCAGCGCGCGCCCGTGTACGACGCACCCGCTAGCAGCTCCAAGGCCGACTTCTCGTTCGTCGACCACTCCACGTGGATGCCGCGCGCGGCGCCGTCGTCATGCAGCTTCGCCACCGTCTCAATCAGCTCGGACGACGGCGTGCCCGGGTAGCCCGCCACCACGCGCACCCCGGCCTCCAACGCCGCATGCGCGAACGCCTCGTTCCCCATCAGCAGTTTCTTCGTCATGGTCCTCGCCCGCCCCATCGCGTACAGATGTTTCACGTGAAACATTCGGGTTCTTTCGTTCGAGCATCCATGATAGCGCACAAGCGCGCCCCTCGCGCGGTCGCATCCGCGAGGGGCGCGAAGGACGCACCGCCAAACCGCCCGGCAAATTGGGCGCATTCGGTGCGGGATGCAGCTGGCGCCCTTCCTCTGCATCCGCGCGAAGACGTACAAATGTTTCACGTGAAACATCGTGGCGCTTCCGCGCAACTCGCAGCATCTCTAAATGGCAAGAAGGCATCGAATTCGGAAGAAATCTCGCGCCTTGACCGTGTCCGACGCAAAGCCGCTCGGAAGAGCACGCTCACGAACAGGCGTTATGCACAGGGGGGGCTTTCTTTTGCCCTTGCGATCCGCGCGGGCGATTCCGAATTCGATGCCTTTTTGCCATTCGCTGCCCTATCGGCTGCTAAACCAGGATCGACATGCACTGCCGCGCGCAGCTTCCCCTGTCGGGCGGCTGGCGATCAGGCGGGACGAGCGCCTGTCCGATGGCCGAGGAGGGCTTCCGAGCCGCCGGCGAGCTTTCGCGGGACGGGCCTACCCGGGCTATGCCAATCCTGGTTTAACAGCGGACTACCCCTATCGGCTTGCATGAAGGGCGCAACGCTCGTTGCCAAGAAAGCGCTATCGAGAATCAAGCGTCACCGACACGTGGCAACGCAAGCGTTCTAACGAAACAGCGCGGCCGGATGCAGGTCGCATCCGGCCGCACGCTGCAACCGCTCGAGCAGGACGCCGCCTACGCGTCGGCCATGCCTCGCTTGAAGTCGATGATCTTCTGACGGTCGGCGTCGCAGCCGGTGCCGAGGATTTGCACGGCCAGGATGGCCGCGTTCTTCGCGCCGTTGATGGCGACGCAGGCCACGGGCACGCCGGAGGGCATCTGCACCATGGACAGCAGCGAGTCCAACCCGCCCAGGTCGCTGGTCTTCATGGGCACCGTGATCACGGGGTTCGGCGTGTACGCCGCCACGACGCCGCCCAGGTGGGCCGCCTTGCCCGCCGCCGCCACGATCACGCGGATGCCTCGCTCGTGCGCCGAACTTGCCCACTCGTGCACCTCGGCCGGCTTGCGGTGCGCACTAGCCACCTTCACCTCGTAGGGCACGCCGAACTCGTCGAGCTGCTTCATGCACGGCTCCATTGCGGGCATGTCGCTTTCGGATCCCATGATGATGCCGACTACCGGGCTGTTCTGTTCGCAGGACATTCGCACTCCTTCTGTCGCCGTAACTGGTTCGCATTCAGTGTAGCGAACCGCCGCCGTGGGCGCTATCCCACGATGCGCCTGATCACCGCTTCTACTTCGTCTGCACTGGGCAGGCCGGACGCCGGATCGTCGGCGACGCGGTACAGCGCGAACTTCGCGGCTTCAAGCGCCTCGGACACGACGATGTACGACTCTTCCGCCGAGCTCAGAACATCGGAGCATGTGCGCAGCGAAGGATTCGTTTCAAAATACGCCTCCACGATATTGCGAAAATCGCTGACGAAGCCGAACGCGTTGTCCAAGAACAGCTGCATGAGCGAGGGCGTTTCGCTGACGAGCGCGATCCGCTGCGCCGCGATGTCGCTTTCCCAATCGAACGATCCCGCCACCTCGAGGAACAAGGTGAGCGTGGCGTGCAGCATCGAGCAGGGCATGAGGCGATCGAATGCGGTGCGCACAGAGTCGGCATCGAGGTCGTACTCGCCGATGCCCACGATAGCCGCGTCTTTCGTGCGGAAGTAGTTGAAGAACGTGCCTTGCGATACGGAAGAAAGCTCGCATATTTGAGCCACGGTGACGTTGTCGTAGCCGCGCTCGCTCACCAAGGCGATGGCCGCCCGCTCGATGGCGTCCCGCGTGGCGCGGCGCTTGCGCTCGCGCAATCCCATCGACTGCCCGCCGTCCGCCTGCCGCTGTTCCATCGTCCGCCCTCCGCTATTCGCCGTGCCGTTTGCTCTGCATTATAAGAGCCGTCCGCGCTTTTCGTCGAAATTGTCGGTTTTACTACAAAATTATAGTAACTACAAATTTAAAGTTGCTATAATGCTCGGCACTGAACGCGAGGAAGCCCGGAAGGAGCGCACGATGAAGATATTCGGAATGGGCATGCCTGAGCTCATACTTATCCTGGTGGTGGTGCTTATCATCTTCGGACCGAAGAACCTTCCGAAGCTCGGCGGCATGCTTGGCCGCAGCGTCAAGAAGATCCGCGGACGCGTGGAAGACGACGACGTCGACGCTGCTCCGGGAAAACAAACCGCATAACGACCCTCGGCCCACGCCTCGCCCCGGTCTCCTCACGCAGTTCATCGCAAACCGCTTGAGGAGACCGGGGCTTTTTCGTATGGCGAAGGCTCTTGTATGGCGAATCGGCGATTCGCGCCGTCAAACCGCCCTTCGCGCACAAACGCTCGGACGCTCGCAAGCCGGTGATACAATGCGTCAGAGAAACGCATGCCGAAAGGCAAGACGAGGAGGAGCGCTCATGGCGACATTGAAGAAGAAATGGGACTGGAGCCTGATACTGGCGGGAATCCTGCTACTCGCATGCGGCCTGCTCTGCTGCTTCGCGCCGAACTTGACGCTGGCCACCATCGCCATGATCGCGGGCGTGGGCTTCCTGCTCTCAGGCGTGCTGGGCATCGTGTTCTACGTGCGTTTCAGGTCTATGATGAGCGTGTCGGGATGGTCATTGGCCTACGCGATCCTCGACGTGCTGATCGGCCTGATGTTCGTGCTGCATCCGCTGGTGGGCGGCGCGGCCATCTCGTGGCTGGTGGCCCTGTGCTTCCTCGTGTTCGGCCTGTTCGAGATATTCGCAGCGATGAAATCGAAAAGCATCGGCTTCTCAGCATGGGGGATCGGCCTGTTCTCGGGCATCGTCAACATCGTGTGCGCCATTATGCTGTTCGTCTCGCCGATCTTATTCTCTCTGCTCGTAGCCGTGTTCGTGCTGTGGCGCGGCGTCGCAATGATCGCCGAGGGCGTGACGGTTGGCAAGATCGTTTATCGCTAGAAGAACGGCGCGGCAGGTACGCCGACAGGTGTGCGGACAGGCGGCCGATGGATGCGCGCCGGGCTTCCAAGCAGGCGGCCCGGTAAGCAGAGGGGGATTTTTGGGAATTTCCTCTTGCTGAGGCTATGGGATATGGTAGAATATCGTCCCACGTCCCCATGGACGGTTGATCGTGGTCGGGTAGCTCAGTTGGTAGAGCAGCGGACTGAAAATCCGCGTGTCGAGGGTTCAAGTCCCCCTCCGACCACCACTCGAATGCAGAAGCGCTCCCTTTCGGGGGCGCTTTTTTGCGCGCCCGGCTGCTGTCGAGCGGCCATGCACAGATGCTTCACGTAAAACATCCGTGCGGAACACGCAAATGATCGCGCACAGACAGCACCCCCGTGCGAATTATTTGAAAAAAGAGGCTATACTGTAACCCCGATATTCCACCCGGAACAAGGAAGCACGACGAAGAAGAGATCACATACGACTGCCTTGCGCTTATGCACGAGAGTGCTGCTCTCGGCGGTTTTAGCCTGCGCGCTTCTTATACCGGTCACCGCTGAAGAAGCTCATGCCTCCGACCAGCCACGCATCGTCAAGGTGGGTTACACCGACAGCGAAGGCCTGCTCGCAAAAAACGATGACGGCACCTATGAAGGCTACACCTACGACTACCTCATGCGCGTCGCCCAGTTCACCGGCTGGTCGTTCGAGTTCGTGGAAGCCGAGGGCGACAATGCAAACGAACGCGCTTTGCGGCTTTTAGAGATGCTGGACAACGGCGAGGTGGACATCGAAGGAAGCATGTCGTACAGCGCCGCCCTTGCCGAGATGTACGAATACCCCGAAAACAGCTACGGCTCGGCCCACACCGCCCTGTTCGCTCCGAACATACATGCCACCGTCTCGAAAACCAATCTGTTCACCCGAAGCGAGCTGCGCGTGGCCATCCTCGCCACCGCGAAGAAGCGCCGCGCGGAGCTCGAGTACTACTGCGATCAGAACGGCATCAACCTGGTCACCGTCGAATGCTCCACCACGCAAGAGCTGCTCGACAAAACCTTGACCGGCGAAGCCGACGTGTTCCTCGAGATCGACGTCAACATCTTCGACGGGTTCCATATCGTGTCGTCGTTCGCTGGACGGCCCTTCTTCTTCGCCGCGCCTAAGGGCGAGCGCTCGATCATCGACGAGCTTGATGCCACCATCGACCGCATCAACCAAAGCAACCCCCAGCTCCAGGAAACCCTGTACAAGAAGCACTTCCTCCCCTCGGAGGACAACTACGATCTGACCAGCGCCGAACTCCGTTACGCGCGCAACTACAAAACGCTGCGCGTAGGCGTCCTCACCGACAGGCCGCCGCTGCAGTCGTTCGACCCGGAAACCGGCGAGTTTAAAGGGGTTACGAAGGGTATTCTGGAATATCTCTCGAAGCACACGGGGCTATCGTTCGAAATGGTGAGCATACCGCGCTATGACGATTTGGCCACTGCGCTGCGCGAGGAGAACATCGACATCGTTGCCGGCGTGAACGACGACGACAACACGGAAATCGACAAGATCGTAGCCATGACGGCTCCGTACATGACCACCTCCATACTGCTGGTATACAACAAGTTCGTAGACCCCGATCGCCTGGACGGCAAAAGCATCGCACTTTTATGGGACCAGGCTGAAACCGCCCCTGAAGGCGCGCCGGTGCAGCTGTACGACACTATCGAAGAATGCCTCGAAGCGGTGAACTCCGGCGAAGTCGACTACACCTACGGCACGTCGTACACCACGCCGTACTACCTCAACATCGACGAACTGAGCAACATCCTCTATTTGCCCACCTCGACGCAATCCATCGACATCTGCTTCGGCCTCGCGCAGCCGGTTGACCCCGATTTGCTGGTCATCTTAAACAAAGCGCTGCGCAGCCTCAACAGTGCCCAGCTGGACTCCATCATCTATGACAACTCGCTGATCGACCAGGACGAGCAGATCAACCTGTTCATCAAGGATCACCTGGGAGAATTCGCGCTGGCGTGCATATCGCTGCTGGTGCTCATCATCGTTCTGCTTGCGCTGTACCTGCGCTCCCGCATGCATGCGGCGCGCGCCGTACGCGAAGAGAATTTGCGCTTTCAAGAGCTGTACCGCCTGGCAAACGAGCAGTTCTTCGAGTATTCCATAAAATCGGACACCCTGCGCATTTCGAAGTCGAAATCGCTTCTTTCCAGCTCCTACGTTGACGATGCCACGAGCATGGACGACGGATCCTCCTACGTCTCGTACGAGAACGCACGCCAACTCATCAAGCACAGTGCGAACCCCGAGCTGCTGGATGCGTTCACCTCGCCGTCGAACGCCGTGACCGAGGTGCTGTGCCACGAGGAAGCGAATCCCGACAAGGATAGGAAGTGGATACGCATCACTTCCCATTTCGTGGAGGACGATGCGGGCAAACCCATCTCGGTAATCGGGAAAATCGCCAACATCGACGATGAAATGCGCGAGAAGATGGACTTGTCCGAACGCGCCCACCACGACGGCCTCACCGGATTGTTGAACTGGCAAACGTTCCAAGAAACGGCGGGGGAGCTGCTGTCAAACGGCACCGCCGGAGCCGTGCTGGTGGTGGACACCGACGACTTCAAGGGCGTGAACGATACGTACGGCCACCTTGCCGGCGATCGAGCGCTGCAACAGACGGCCGCGGCGCTGACGGCCGCGTTCAGGCCGCAAGACCTGATCGGACGCCTGGGCGGCGACGAGTTCGCCATCTGCGTGAACGGACGCATCGACGATGAGCGTTTGGCCAGCGCTTGCGCCGGCATCGTAAAACGCGGCGTGACGTTCACCGACCAGTACGGCACCGAACACGAAGTGACGCTCAGCATCGGCGGCGTAGAACTGCACGGTAAAATCGCCTCGTACCAGAGCGCCTATCGCCAAGCCGACAAAGCTCTCTACCGTGCGAAAGCCGGCGGCAAGAACCGCTTCGTCATCGGCAGCTACCAAGCGGAATAGATCGCCAGGATGACAGAAGATCCTGCGACTCTAAGCTTTTTCTACTTGGCTTTTTCAACGAGGCCGGCGGTGGTTGCGGCGCCGTTCGTGGTTTCCAAGTAGGTGACAGTCAGCACAGCATCGACGCTGTCCACGGTACCGTCGGCCAACATGTCGCCGATCACGGAGAAGTCGGTGATCTCGCAACGGTACGTACCGTTCTCCAGCTTGCGCACCACGTCCAGCGCAGCCGCGTAATCGGGCACCGTGAACGACACGGTCACCTCGCGGCGCACCAGCTTGTCCTCCACGGTGGGCTGCGCGAACGAGAGGTTGTACGTGGTCGCGCCTCCCATCAGCGCGTTCAGTTCGTTCAACTCGTTGCGGATGTTGTCGTACACGGCCACCACGGGCAGCGTGCCGTCTTCGCCCAACGCCTCCAGCTCGGCCTTCATGCGCGCGCGATCGGCCGCCAGCATCTCCTGCGCGTTGATGCTGATCTCGATGTCCGCCAGCCGGTCTTCATTGGCAGCTATCGTGTCGGCCACGTTCTTCACCACCAGGAAGTAGTAGCACGCCACCACCAGCAGCACCGCCAGCACCAGCATGAGCACCTTCTCGCTGGTGGAGAACGAGCGGTTCAACACGCTACGCCGCGCCATCGCCGGCTCCCTTCTCCTTCGAGCCGCCGTCGCCTTCGACGTCCAGCGGCCCCGCGAACACGATCTGGATCGTAGCCGACGTGGAGCTATCGTTCTCGCCCTGAGCCGTGGATACCGTCACATGCGCTACGCGCTGATCGCTTTCCAAACTTTCCACCAGGGCGGACACCTCGTTCAAATCGGCTCCCAAACAGGTAACCGTGGCCGTGTTCTTCTCCATGCGCAGCGACGACAGGTGACCCACGCCCATCACCTTCTGCTGCAGCAAGTTCAGAACCACATCGCGATCGACCAGGTTTTGCTCTTCTTCGGACAACCCCGGCACCACATAACGATCGTATTGCGCGTTCAGCTCTGCGTAGTCGGCGTTCTCGGCCGCCAGCACATCCAGGCGCGCCTGCGCTGCGGAAACCTCGTTGCTGCTTGCCGCGCTCGCCGCCAAGGGATCCACCACGGCGAACTTCGCGAATACGCCGATCAGCACCAGGGCGATGGTGAACAGACCCAGCTGCGCCAGCAGGTTGCCACGTTGCTGCTGGGTGTCTACCAAGTTGATGGACGTCTTGACGGGGTACGCCGGCGCCTTGCCGCGCTTCAGCGCGCTCAGCGACACCTCCTGCTTCAAATCCATGGCTACCGCCCCGCCTTCATGGTGGCGCCGATGGCAACCGGACAGCGAAGGGCCTCGCCCAACGGCGCGCTCATCGGCGGCAGCACGTCGACGATGGACGACACGCGCAAGTCGGCATGGGCAGCCACCGCCTCTACCAGCGGATCCAGAAGCAGCCCGCCACCGCAGCAGTACGCCACCTCGATGACAGCGTCGGGGTTGTTGAAGCCGTAGAAGTTCAGCGCGCGCCCGATTTCAACCGCGATGGACTGGTACACCGCGCGGGCGGCCTCGGAGCGCTGCGCGCCCTGGTAGTCGGTGCGCTTGTACTGGTCGGCAACGTGCTCGTCGACGCCGTATTCGTTCGCGATGGCACGATCGATGTCGATGCCGCCGATCTCTATGACGCGGGCCACGTCGTAGGCGCCGTCGAGGAAGAAATGCAGCTTGGTCATATGATGGGAGAAGTCTATCACGCAGCAGTTAGCCAGCGCGCGAGGATTGCCTCCCACGAGGTTCTGGTACGCCGCCTGTTCGGGCAGCGCCACCTTCAGCTTCAAGCCTGCGCGACGGAACATCTCGGTATAGTCGGCGATGGCCTGCTTAGGCGCCGCAACCGCCAGCAGATCCATGCCTTCGGGCTGGCCGTCGGCGTCGTTGCGCATGCCCAACATCGCATAATCGTACACGTAGCGGTCTTTGCCTTGCGATATGTAATCGCGGAACTCGTACGGCAGGTTCAGCCGCAGCTCTTTCTCGGTCATGGCGGGAAGCGACAGACGCCGGAACAGGCTGTCGGAGCCCGGAACCACGAACGCTACGTCCTTCGAAACACCGCCGATGCTTCTTACCACGCTTTTGATGAAGTCGGCCATCGCGTCGTGGCTGACGATGCGTCCGTCGGCCACCAGGCCCTCGGGCAGCATCTCGATGGCAACCTTGCTCACCGACTGGCCGTCGGAAACCGCCAGCTTGATGCTGCTGTCCCCGATATCGACACCCGTGTACGTTTTGCCCATGCGGCGCGTTTTCCTTTCAGCCCGCTGCATATCCTGTCAGAACAACCCCGCGTACCACGTGAGGATGGTCGGCCCCGCCAACAGCGTGAACGCCGTGGCCGCGGCAATGGCCGGCCCGAACGGAATCGCCCTTGTTCGGACGCTTTCCCCCTCGCCTTCGCCCTCGCCCGGCGAAGAAGGAACGGAAAGCCCCTGAGCAAACGCGAACGCCAACCCCATAAGGCACGCCATCAGCAGATTCAGCATAGAACCCGCCAACCCGAGGAACAACCCCACCATGAACAGCAGTTTGACGTCGCCGCCGCCGAGCGACCGGCGTTTCGTCACCTTGTCGAACGCCACGGACAATACCAGCACGCCGCCCGCGACGACCGCCGCGCCTACGATGCCGTCCAGCGCCACCGCGCCGCCCGGATGCACCCAACCCGAGAACAGGCTGCCCACCGAGAACGCGTCCACGCGCGGCGCGGGCATGAACCAGATAGACACCAGCCACAGCACGCAGCCCGCCACCACAAACCCGTTCGGAATGATGAACGTGTCCAGGTCCACCAACGCCACAGCCATGAGGATGCACACGAGCACCAGGTAGGCGGCCGTTTGCACCGACAATCCGTAGCGCGCGACGACGGCAGCGAACAACGCGGCCACGAGCGCTTCCACGATGACGTAGCGCGGGCTCACCCGCTGCCCGCAGTGGCGGCAGCGGCCGCGAAGCGCGAGCCACGATGCCACGGGAACGAGGTCCAATGCTCCCAGCACGTGGCCGCACGACGTGCAATGGCTGCGGCCGGCCAACACGCTCTCGCCGTTGGCCAGCCGCCATGCCAGGCAGTTCACGAAACTCCCCAGGCAAGCACCCAGCACGGCGGCGATCCCCAAAAGAAACGCCGCCTGCGCCGGATTGAAGATGCCAAGGGGAATGGTCATGCGTTAGCTAGCGGGATTCTCTTCGTTTCCTTTACCGGTCTCATCCGTAATCGTAATCGTCGGCTTGGTCTTATCGGTGGCATCGTCGATCGCCACCTTGTACACATACTTGGCATCGGTAGGAGCCGATGCCAACGGACCGGTCAGGTCGCCCTTGTCGTTAGCGCTATAAAACTTCTGATCGTACTTGGTCTTATCTAAGCCGTCGGCGAGGTAACCCGTCGTCACTTCAGCTTTCACCGAGCGCTCGTTCGCCTTCTTCACCGCGTCCTCGGCGCTGGTGAGCGAGCTGGAGAACAGCGGCACGGCGATGGCCACCAGCACGGCCACGATGGCCACGACGACCAGCAGCTCGGCCAGCGTGAAGCCGCCGCGCTCTTCGCGCATCTTCTTGATCATCTCTTTCATATCGGTTCCTTTCTCCTTATCCGAGCCATTCGGGCACCGGAAATATCCCCATACATTTTTCTGCATAAAGTAACGGCTGTGACACGAAACGGTGTCAGAACGGTTACATTGCAGCATACAATGAAAACATCGGCAAATACAACGCGATGACGATGAAACCCGCGAACAACGCCATCAAAACAAGCAGGGCGGGCTCCATGATGGAAATCGCCTTGTTGGTCACGCGCTGCGTCTCGTCGTCGTAGAACGCGCCCATGGTTTCCAGCGTCTCCTCCAGCTCGCCGGTGTGCTCGCCCACGGCGACCATCTCGACCAGCGTGCGCGGCAGGTACGTGCTGGCCTCCAGGCCCTCGCCCAGCGTGCGCCCTTCCTCCAAACCAGCCTCCAAGCGCCCCACCTCGCGCGACAACACATAGTTGCTCATCACGCGCGACGTGATGGCCACCGCCCGCGTGGCAGGAAGGCCGGCCGTCACCAGCATGGCCATCGTGTTCGCGAACTGAGCCGCGCCCGAGCACACGCCCACCGCGCCCAGCACCGGCAGCCTCAGCTTCAAGACGGCGAACGTCGTCTTGCCGCGCTCCGTGGTGCCGAACAGCTTCACGCCCACGACGATCAGCGCCAGCACCACCGCGATCAGCAGGAAGTTGTCGGTGACGAAGTTCGAAGCGTCGATCAAAAACTGGGTCATGGCCGGCGTATCCGCCCCCAGCGATGCGATCATGCCCGTCATCGAGGGGATCACCATCACCATCATGATGGCCAGCACCACCACGGCGATCACCGCCACGAAGATGGGGTAGGTCATGGCGCTTTGCACCTTGGCCGACACCTTCGCGCGCTTGTCGAAGTACCCGTGCAGGCGTTGGAAGCTCTCGGGCAGATGCCCGCTCTCCTCGCCGGCGCGCACCGTCTCGATGAACACGCGCGGCAGGTTCTCGCCCTTGCTTTGGAAACTCTCGGCCAGGCTGTGGCCCGACGCCACGTCGGCGGCCACGTCGGCCAGCACGCGTTTCAGATACTTGTCGGTCACCTGGTCGGCCACCAGCGACGTGGCGCGCGCGGCGGGCACGCCCGCGTTCAGGATGGTGGCGAACTGGGCGCACATGACGGCAAGGTTCTTCTGCTTGGCCTTCGGCTTCGTGATGTCCATGGACAGTAGGTTTTTGCCCTCGCGCACGGGGACCACGCTTTGGACGACGCGGCACTGCTCGCGCGCGCGTTCCATGGCCTCGATCTCGTCGAACGCCTCGACCACGCCGTCGATCTGCTGGCCGGCGGCCGTTATCCCGGTGTAAGTGAAGGTTGGCATCAGCGAACGCTCTTTCTCACGTAGTCGACGTCGTGCGCGGCGTCGATAGCGGTTTGGGACGTGATGTCGCGGTTGCGGGCCAGGGCGATCAGCGCGTTGTCCATGGTCACGCTGCCCGCCGAGGCCGACGTGGCCAGCGAGCCGGCTATCTGCGGCGTCTTGCCCTCGCGGATGAGGTTGCGGATGGCGGGCGTCACCATCATCAGCTCGCACGCCAGCGCACGTCCCGTGCCGTCGCGGCGCGGCAGCAGCTGCTGCGACAGCACGGCCACCAGCGTGGTTGACAGCTGCATGCGCACCTGGCGCTGCAAGCCCTCGGGGAACACGTCCACCATGCGGTCGATGGAGTCGGCGGCGCTCTTCGTGTGCAGCGTGGCCAGCACGAAGTGGCCCGTCTCGGCGGCGGTCAGCGCCGTTTGGATGGTGTCGAGGTCGCGCATCTCGCCGATAAGGACGACGTCGGGGTCTTCGCGCAGCACGGCGCGCAAGGCGTTGCTGTAGCTTTCGGTGTCTTGGCCGATCTCGCGCTGCGAGATGACGGACTGGTCGGGCGTGTACACGTACTCGATGGGGTCTTCCATGGTGATGATGTTCTCGGCGCGCGTGTGGTTGATGCTGTCGATGAGCGCCGCCAGCGTGGTTGACTTGCCGCTGCCGGTTTCGCCCGTCACCACCACGATGCCGCGCTGGATGCGCGGGAAGTCCATGACCGCAGGCGGCAAACCCAACGTCTCCAACGCGGGGATGCGGTCGGACAGCAGGCGCAAAGCCGCGCTCGCGTGGCCCTGCTGGCGGAACAGGTTGATGCGCACGCGCACGCCCCCGATGGTCTCGGCGCGATCCAGCTCGCCGATGCGCTGGATGCGGTCGAAATCGTCTCCGGCCAAACGGCGGGCCAGCTGCTCGCAATCGTCGTGCGACAACGGTGCGTCGCCGTCCACGCCCGCGTTCTCAAGGCGCCCGGCCAGGCGGAACTTCACGGGCAGACCGCACACCAGGTGCACGTCGGAAGCGCCTGCCTGGCGCGCCATGTCTATGATGTGCTCAACGTTCATGCGTGGTCCTTCTCTTTCAGTTTGCTGCTATCGCCGCACTTTTGGCATCCGCCTTCCTCTTCCTTACTCCAGCGCGGTGATGGTTTTGCGGGCTTCCTCGACGGTGGTCGCGCCAGTCAGCACCAGCTCGCGGCAGCTGTCCTCCATCGTCTTGAACGAGCCCGTGCGCTCGATGGCGTCCTTCAGCTCCTCGCGCGTGGCGCCGCCCGTGATGCGGCTGCGCAGCGCGCGGTCGATCACCAGGATTTCGAACACGCCCGTGCGCCCGCGATACCCCGTGCCGAAGCACATGGGACAGCCCGATCCGCGGTAGAACCTCACGCCGGGGTCGTAGGGCAGGCCGACGGCCTCGAATTCCTCGGGGTCGGGACGGTACTCCTCGCGGCAATGGGGGCACACCTTGCGCACGAGGCGCTGCGAGATGACGCCGCGCACGCCGCTGGCGATGAGGTACGGCTCCACGCCGATGTCGATGAGACGGTCGATGGTGGACGCCGCGTCGTAGGTGTGCACGGTGGACAGCACCAGGTGGCCGGTGATGGCGGCGCGCATGGCGATCTCGGCCGTCTCGCCGTCGCGAATCTCGCCCACCGCCACGATGTCGGGGTCCTGGCGCAGGATGGCGCGCAGGCCGCTGGCGAAGGTCATGCCCGTCTTCTCGTTGATCTGCACCTGGTTCACGCCGTCGATGTTGTACTCCACGGGGTCTTCCAGCGTGACGAGGTTCACCGAATCGGTGTTCAGCTGGCGGATCATCGTGTACATGGTGGAGCTTTTGCCCGAGCCGGTGGGGCCCACGATCAGCACCATGCCGTTGTTCGAGCCGATGAGCCGCTGGTACTTCTCCAGGTTGTCGCCCTCCAGGCCGATGCCCGCAGGGTCGAACAGCGCCTCGCTCTTGTCCAGCAGGCGGATGACCACCGTCTCGCCGTGGATGGTGGGCAGCGTGTTGATGCGCAGGTCGATGTCCTGCTTCTTCAAGCGGATGTTTGCGCGGCCGTCCTGAGGCACGCGGCGCTCCGAGGTGTTCATACCGCCCATGATCTTCAAACGCGAGATGACCGAAGCCTGCAGCTCCTTCGGCACCGTGAGTATCGTGCGCAGCACGCCGTCGATGCGCATGCGCACATGCAGGTCGATCTCGCGCGGCTCCAGGTGGATATCGCTGGCGCGCTCGGTGGCGGCTCGCTCGATGATGCTGTTCACAAGACGCACCGTGGGAGCCGATTGCGCGTCGGCGTCGTCGCCCAGCGTGGAGGTTTGGAACGATCCGGTCGAGGCGTCGTCAGCGCCTGTCGTGCGGGCGTCGCGCTTCATCTCCTCGATGGCGCGGGCGGCACCCTCGTTGCCGTACAGCGTCATGATGGCGCGCATCAGCGAATCATGCGTGGTCACCATAGGGATGACGCGCTTCCGAGTGGCGTTCTTCACCGCTTCGATGGCCATGAAGTTCAGTGGATCGCTCATGGCCAGGCACACCTCGTCGGGCGAAGTGCGCACGGGCACCACGTTGTACTGGCGTGCGACGTTCTTGCTGATCACGCGGCTTAGCTCGGGGTCGAGGTCGATCGCCGAAAGGTCGACGAACTCCACGCCCAGCTGCATCTGCAGCGCCTCGATGAGGCCCGCCTCCGTGATGACGCCTTCGGCGATAAGCTCGTCGCCCAGGCGGCGTTTCGTCTCTTTCTGCTGTTTGAGCGCGTGTCCCAGCTGGTCC
This sequence comes from Eggerthella sp. 1_3_56FAA, assembly GCF_000185625.1. NCBI lineage: Bacteria > Bacillati > Actinomycetota > Coriobacteriia > Eggerthellales > Eggerthellaceae > Eggerthella > Eggerthella sp. 1_3_56FAA. The sequence goes on along the minus strand of NZ_GL622580.1, from coordinate 511,536 downwards.
TCGGTGATGAGGCCCGCGTCTATCAGCACGTCTCCCAACCGTTTGTACGCCATTTACGATCCTATCCTCTTCACGGTCATGGCGGCTTCGGCCGCCACGTCCTCACCTGATGCGATGGTGATGCGGAAACTCCAGGTCTCGTTGTCCGCGTTGTATGAAAGCTCTGCCAGCTTGGGCGCGAGGCCGTCGCGTGCCGGCACGATTTGCGACTGCTCTCCAGCCGCGTTTAGCCAGATGCCGTCTTCGCCAGTCTCGCTCGATTGCAGCACCGACGTCTCGTGACGCGTGGGGCTGGTGAAGTACAGCGGGTTATCGGGCGCCTGCGTTCCCTCGCCCTCCACGTCGCGCGCGTACGTCAGCTCGTCGCTCACTACCTCCACCGCCTGTTGCAGCAGCGCGTCGGCCTGCGCCTGCCGGGTGATGGAGGCGTACGAGTTCATGGCCACCTGCAGCCCGACGCCCACCGCAACGCAAAGAAGCCCGATGAACACTATGCTGGTCAGCTGCTCCGCGATCATGAACCCCCGCGTGTCGCGCAGGCGGGATCGAAGCGACGCTTTGTCGAGAAGGGGTGTCATGCTACCAACCCTCCTCGTAGTATGCATAGCCGCCCGACTGGTATACGCTCACTTTGATGGGAACTGCGGTCGAAGAGTCCGGGAGCGTTACAGACACGACAGGCCCGTAGGAAGACGAATCGTATAAAGAATTCTCCGAGGCATACGAGGCGTTCAGCACCTGCTGGCTTCGGGCCGAGGCAGATGCCGACACCGTCACCATCGTGGCGAGCATTGTGGCGCCCAACGCCGCAATGAACACTGCCGCCAGCACCTCCACCATCGTGTCGCCGTGGCAATCTTGCAGTTTCTCACGCAGCACGCGCGTCGTTTTGCCGATCATCACGCCGCCTCCGTCTTCTTCACGACGGTGTTGTCGCCGTACTCGATCACCGTCACGCGGCCTTGGTTATCGAACGTGGGCGTGCATTGGACGGAGATGGTGGTGTTGTAGGGGGAATCCGCCGCGAAAGCGGAATCGAGCGACAACTCCACGGTGATGTTGAGGTCGGGATCCACCGTGATACAGCCGTACACCGGGGCGAGACCCCCCGCTTCGCTTGGAGGGTCGATGAGCAACCGATTGGATGCGGAGCCGCCCAGCACGTAATCCTTCCCCTCCGCGCGGGCGGCGAGGATGTCCTTCGTGCGCTGTTCGGTCCAGAAATTCTGGCCGATCATCGAACGCAAGCTATTCGTATCGACACTCGCCTCACCTGCGGTATCGTAGGCGATTTTAACGACTACCGATTTCTCCTCCCAGACAGCATCCTCGCCGCCCAGCTGCTGGGCCATCAGCTTCGCCGCCGACTGCATCGCGTACTCTTTCTGCTGCAAGTCCACATGCGTCTGCGCTGCCTTGGCCTGCACCGAGGCAGCCGTCATCACCACCGACCCGACGATGCCGCAAATAAGGAAGAACACCAGCGCAATGACAATAGAAGCCCCGGAAGTGTCACGAAGGATCCTCACGCGCTTCATAGGGAACCACCAACTTCCGCCTCGATGGGAACCCATGCGCTGCCACCCAAAGAGTACTGAACAGGCTGCGTGACCGTGTTGTAGTGCGCCGAACACGCACCGCTTTGACCGCCGATCACCGAACCGGCGGAAAGCCGGGTAAGCACCTGCTGGTTCTCCGGAAACGAGAACGACACCGTTTTCACCGTGCAGTAACTCTCGTCGAGAGACCACCCGGCACTACCGACAACGCCGCCCAAGCAAACGACCGAGGAGGGCTTCACTTTGTTTTCAATGTTGAAGACGACGTCGGTCACCGAACATGATGATAGGTTCACCTGGCTTGTTCGAGCAACGATCAAACCCGCCGACAATCCATCGACCGTCCCGGTATCCCTCCAAGAGACTCGGACATCGACATCGAAAACCTTGCACTTTTCGATGTCGCACTCTTCCGCATACCCTATGAGCGGTGACACCGCATGGGTTCCGTAGGAAAGCCTGTCCACGACAGCAGTCGCGTTCTCGCTAGCACCCTCAAGCGTACAGTTCACAATCTTGGACTTCGCAGCATTGCCCACCAGAAAACCGAAGTTCGAGTTCGAGTTCGTACCGACGGCAGCATACGAATTGCCGTCAACGACAAGCCTCACGTTCTTTATAACCGCAGACGAAGTTCCATCACTGAGAACCCAAGGGAAGAGACCCTGCCCCTGCCCAACACCCTCGTACTCTTTCGCTGAGTTCAGCACGGAAAAGCCGCTAGTATCGCCAAGGCTGGCATACGTCGCTCGTCCGAAATTGAAGATACGGTAGCTTCCGCCATCGTAAGCCCCTGTGAATATGTTGTTGAACTTGTACCCGTCAACGATGTTCTTCATATCGAGATCATGTTCTTGAATAAAGGCATCTCCCATGTACGCATACTGTACGCCGTTGACATTGTTAAACCATTTCAATGAACCAGGAAACTGCATAGCATGGCGCACGCTCCAGGGCGAAGCATCTTCTCCCCAGGTTTTCGCAACATCGCCATCAAGCGTCACGGCGCGGGCGAAATTGAAGTTGACCTGGTAGGTTGCGGTCAACTCGTTCGGCTGGGACTTGTTCACGAACACTTCCACCGGTGTAGATTGATTCTTCAGCGCAACATCTCCCGACGCAACGATGCGATATGCAGAATACGTCGTCCCAGACAAAGAAACCGTTATAGCTTCTTCATCCTTGATTTTGTACTGGCTACCTTTGCCTTGTGTGATGGCTGACTTCTCAGTGCCCTCCCCAACGAGGATGAAGTACCCCCAGTCGTCGATGGCGTTGTCTGTGCGAAGCTCATTAACGAACGAGCCTTCGTCGGTTCCGTAATAACCGTACCAGCTGGTCGCAGCACCGTTGGCATCAAGCTCGATATACGCCAAACCGAGGCTCACCTTCGGTTTGCGTATCTCATCGAACTTGGCCACGAACGTCGTTCCCTTGAATGCCAGCTGGCCGTCGTACTTTCCGACCGTATCGCCCGGCACGCAGACGATCGACCCCGATCCGGCATCGCGAACATCAACCGTTTCCCAACCCACGAAACGATAGGTGAACTCGTCTGTCTCGGGTTTCGCAGGAGGGTCGACCTCACCCAGAACAACTTCCGACTCGATCGACGAATACGGAACATGCTGAACCGCATAATCGGGTTTTCCAACACCTTGCTCGGTGTAGTAGAGCAGTGCCCGGTAGAAGCGGTAGTCTTCTTGGGTGGTTATCTTGAAGTCGTACGCATCTCCTCGACGGCACGAGAACTCCAACCCGTTGTAGTTCTTCAGAAGGGCGGGCGGCATAACGGCAAGATCGTTGATAGAGGGACCGCGGTACAGCCAAAGCGAGACGTTGGTCAAGCGCGTGCTGAGCACGCCGCTTAGGTACCCGCTGCCGTTGCCGTTATCGTAAGATCTGATGTTCGCGAAACCAACCCCGGGGGCGATGGAGTAGTACACCCGCACCGGCACGGTGCCGGCGGTGCTCAGGTATTCGTTACCTTGGGAAAACCCGGCGACCGTGGTTTTGGACACCGCCCACGACACGTCGGACGACGAGGCGCCGAACTCGCTTTCGAACGCGGTGCGTGCCGTGACCGACGGGGTATCCGCGGTGCGCGAGCCGGTCTCCCGGGCGCTGCCGCTCAGATAGGCAGCCTTCAACGGATTCTCAACCGAAGCCGGTTCAGGAACCGCCAGCTTGTTGAAGTACGCCTGGACTTCGGATGCCTTCGGAGCCGTGCGCACGTACACCGTTGCATTGCCGTCCTCGTCGGCCAAGCCGTGGTTCTTATGGTTCTCGGCCTCGGCGTAGAACTTCCGCACATCGAGGCGCAGGGATATGACGTTGTTCGCATCGGTATCGGTTCCGGCAAGGGTACCCGAAGCATCGCCCGTTTCATTCGTTCCGTACCAGGTGAAGCAGTCGTTCAGAAAACGGTAGTCGTAGTTGACCCCCTTCTGGTTGAACACGCCCCATTCCCACTTGCCATCGTTCAAGTAGCCCACGCGCATGCATTCACCGGTGTCGGCTCGCTTGATCCACAGCTCCCAAATCTGGTACGCATGATTGTTGTACGCGCCCACAGTTCCCTCGAGCCGGTACGTGGCGTCGTCGCGCACGGACGACGACGCCACCCAACCGCCCGCGTACGACTGATAGCCGGCCTGCTCGTTCTCGCCCTTCAGCTGCGCGTTCACGGGGGAAGTACGGAAGTGGTTCTCCTTGTCCTCGAAGAAGGGAGTGACCGTCAGCCCGTCCTTCACCACGCCGTCGCCGTTGCCGGAGCCCGCCCCAATGGAAGGATGCGCGCTGTCCGCGACCGCCGACCGCACCTGCGGCTCGATGTAAGCTTCGTTCTTCTCGCCGGCCACGACGGCGGAGTACGGGTTGGTTATCAGCATCGTCAGCTTGCCCGCAGGGCTCGGCCACTCCACATGGGCGGCAGCCGTGCCCGGCACGCAGCTGCGCGAGGCGTCCTTCGTCTCCACCGACACGGTCAGGGCGTCGCCCGCCACACACGCGTCGAACACCTGCTTGAGCTTCGCTTTCTGCGAGTCATCCGCCGTCGGCTTGCCGTCATTCCCCTTCGCCACCAGCTGCGAAAGTGCGTTGAGGTCGATGGCCCACACATTGCCCTTCACGTTCGCGTTGTCGCGCGTCTGCTGCTTGATGGCTGCGGCGAAGTTGGTGAAGCCAACCGACTCCGAACCGTCATCGGCCGTGGACAACGACACCATGGTCGTTCCGTTGCTCAAGCCGGAGATCGAGAACGCCACGTTCTTGCCGGTGTTCTCGATAGCCACCGTGGAGGTGGTGGAGCCCGCGCTTCCGTCCGCGGCAATGTTGGGGTCCTGCACCATCAGACAGCCCGTTGCTTCGTCCACCCAGATCACCGGATTCGCGAGCGCTTTCTCGGGCGTGGCGCCGGCAGGGGTGCCGCCATAGTAGCCGATCATGGGGTCGTGGCCCATGCGCGCCGCCTGATCGGTGGAGGCGTCCTCGGTTTCGTAATACGTCTTCGCGGCGTTCGTGGAGGCAGGGGTCGATCCGAAGAAGCCGGACCTTCCGTCGGCGTAGAACACGCCGGTCACCTGCGCCGTGTCGGCATCGAACTCGATGATATAGTCGGCGTCGCGCACAGCCTCCTCCACGGCGAGCGCCGGGACGATACCCTGCTCGCGGGCGGTGTCCGCCGTCATGTAACGTTTGGAAGACTCCGCAGCAGAAGCGGAGGGAGGAGCAACCTCGTCGGACCCGAGTGTTTCACGTGAAACATGTTCCGTTTCGCCCTGTGAGCGGGACGAGCCCTCGAATGTTTCACGTGAAACATCCGCCGAGCGCGCGGCGGGGAAGCAGGCGCGATACGAATCGCCGTCCTTCACGGCATCCACCCACGTGCCCGATACTTTCTTGGCCGTCATCTGGGCTTGGGCGGCGTTCGCGATGGATTGGGCGGCGTTGTTCAGCTCCAACATGCGCATGTTGTTCTGCGCCGACACGATGGAAGGAAAGGCGATAGCAGCAAGAATGAGTACGATGGCAACGCTCATCAGAAGTTCGGCGAGCGTAAAGCCCTCCGTATGCCGTCCCCTCTTGGCCATGTCTATGCCGTTTCCTCCTCCTATCAGGCAATAGAACGTCCCTCGTTGTGGTTTTGTATCATAGCACGTACATTGCCGAGGAATGCCGAAACGCGCGCCCGCCAATGAAAACGTCTACGTTGGATACTCCGCAGAACACGGAAACAAGCGCGTTCCACGTGAAACAGTCGGACACCCGAACCTGCAGTCGAGCCGGAACACGTTGCCGGACGCGGCTCGGCACACACGAAAAACGCCCGCGGCAGATGCGCGGGCGTTTCGGTGTTCGAGCGGATGCGGACAGACGGTTATTTGCCGTCGCCGAAGATAAGCTCGCGTTCCTCACCCACCAGGGCGGCGCGCGCCTGATCGCGCAGGTTGTTCACGCCGATGAAGAACTGGCGCATCATCACCACCATGAGGTAGCGGCCCTTCGGCGTAAGCGTCAGCTCGTCGGCGTTGTCGCGGTCGAACGCGCCCGAGGCCTTCATGAACGCCATCTCCACCGGCAGACCGCGCTCCACAGACACGCCGAAGTCCTTCTTGAACTGGCGCTTGTCCAGGCGCAATCCGAACAGCTGCATCATGAAGCGGTAGCGCATCTGGTCGTGCTTGCTGAACGTGGCCTTGCCCATCAACGACATGCGGTCGTGCTCGATGGCGTCGTTGTAGTCGTTCACCGAGAACGTGTTCACGTACAGGTTGTTGCCCAAATACGTGATGCCGCCGCTGCCGATGGCGGGGTATTCCTCGTAATCCACCACGTACTCGTCGATCATCGCGTCCTCGCCCGCCGCGCCCGTGCCGCGCTTGTTGAACGTCCAGGCGCTGCCGTGCTCGAACAGCGGGTTCTCGCCGCCGGCCAGCACTTCGGAGATGATCTCGTAGAAGCGCTGCTCGCGCGCGTAATCAACCTTGCCCACGGTGCGCGCCAGCGAGCGCGCCACGCTGGGGCTGGCCATCAGCGGGTAGAACGTGGTCTGGCTCGTGCCGCTTTCCACCACGCGCTCGATGTCGCTGAACAGCACGTCCTCGGTCTGCGCCGGGAAGTTGAAGATCATGTCCACGTTGAGCGACGTGAAGTAGGGGCTGGCCTCGCCGATGCGCTCGAGGATCTCCTCGCCGCTGCCGTACTTGTCGTAGCGATCCATCTGCTTCAGCAGGTCGTTGTCGAAGCTCTGCACGCCAACGCTCAAACGCTGCACGCGACCCTGCAGCTTGTCCAGGTAGCTGGGAATCAGGTGGTTCGGGTTCGTCTCGCTGGACACCTCGCCGATGCTGAACGTCTCGCGCGCCAGATCGATGGTGTCGCACAGCTCGTCGATCATGATGGTGGGCGTGCCGCCGCCCACGTACAGACTTTCGAAGTCGTAGCCGAGGTCCTTCAACATGAGCATTTCCTTGCGCATGTTGGCGAAGTAGGGCCGCGCGCGATCCTCCGCGAACGGGAAGCGGTTGAACGAGCAATAGGGGCACAGCCGCTCGCAGAACGGCACGTGCATGTACAGCATGTACTTCTGGCCGGGCTTCGGCCCGGGCACGCGTCGCTCTTGCGTCGGTTCGAGGCGCAGGTAATTCTTCGTGCATTCGCGAACAACGGACGTGAGCAAGCGTTCTGAAAGCATTTAGTTCTCCCAAGCGGCACGACCGGCCGCAGCGCGTTTGCCGATGTCGCTGCGGTACTGCTTGCCTTCGAAGTTGATAAGATCGCACGCTTCGTACGCCTTCTCGCGCGCGTCGTCGAACGAGTCGCCCAGCGCCACCACGTTCAGCACGCGGCCGCCCGCAGTGACCAGCTCGTCGTCGAAATTCTTGGCGGTGCCGGCATGGAACACCGTGACGCCCTCGATCTGCTCGGCCTCGTCGATTCCGAGGATGACCTTGCCCTTCTCGTACGATCCGGGATAGCCTTCGCTGGCCAGCACCACGCACACGGCCCACTGCTCGGACCAGCGCAGGTCGATGTCGTCGGGGCGTCCTTCGGCCACGGCCAGCATGATATCCGCCAGGTCGGACTCGAGACGCGGCAGTACCACCTGCGTCTCAGGGTCGCCGAAGCGAGCGTTGAACTCGATGATCTTCGGACCTTCGGGCGTCAGCATGAAGCCGCCGTACAGCACGCCGCGGTAATCGTTGTCGAACTCGCGCGCGGTGGCAACCGCTGCGCGCTCCATGATGTCGTGCATGGCCGCCAGCTCGTCCGGCGTCACGATGGGCACCGGCGAGTACGCGCCCATGCCGCCCGTGTTCGGACCGCGATCGCCGTCGAACGCGCGCTTGTGGTCCTGGGCGGTGGCCATACAGTGCGCCTTGCCGTCGCTGACGAACGCCAGCATTGAGCACTCGGGGCCGGTCAGGCACTCCTCGATGAGCACGGTTTTGCCCGAGTCGCCGAATGCGCCGTCGAAGCAGGAGCGCACGGCGTCTTCCGCGTCCTCAAGTTCGTCGGCTACCACGACGCCCTTGCCAGCGGCCAGGCCGTCGGCCTTCACCACGATGGGCGCGCCCAGCTCGCGCACGTAGGCAAGCGCAGGCTCGAGGTCGGTGAAGCTGGCGTAGCGAGCGGTGGGGATGTCGTTGGCGTCCATGAATTTCTTGCTGAACGTCTTGCTGCCTTCCAGCTGGGCACCCTGGGCGTCCGGTCCGAACGTGGGAACCCCCGCGGCGCGCAGCACGTCGGCAACACCCGCAACCAACGGAGCCTCGGGTCCGATGACCACGAAGTCGATGGCGTTCTCGCGAACGAACGCCAGCACGGCCTGGCCGTCCTCGGGGTTCAGGTCGGGTACGTTTTGGGCGATGCCGTCCGTGCCGCCGTTGCCCGGCGCCACGTACAGGCTGTCGGTACGCGGGGATTTCGCCAGCGCCCACGCGATGGCATGTTCGCGACCGCCGCCACCCAATACCAAGATGTTCATGTCAGGTCCTTTCAAACCCTCAAACTACTTACGTCGTGCAAAAGCGCTTCAGTGCTGCTGGTGTTGCCACTGTTTCACGTGAAACATTTGTTCCCATGTCGCACGTCATTGCGACGAAGTGTTTCACGTGAAACGTTTCGTCGCTTTATAGGTCGAACTCATACGTCAGCGAAAAGCGCCGAGGTGCCCGAGATCGTGGGGATGGCGAGGGCGAAGCGCGCCCCGAAGGAAGTCCCCGTAGGGGATACTTCGGTACGCGAGCCGTCGGCATCGCCGCGAGATCGGGGGCATCGGCGCTTCGCAGCGTCGAGTCGTTCCGCCGTTCGACAGAACGGCGGAACATTACCGATCCCAGCCTCGCATGATGGTCTGGTCGCGATCGGGGCCGACAGCGATGATGCTGACCGGCACGCCGGTGATCTTCTCCAGGTACTCCACGTAACGCTGGGCGTTCTCGGGAAGCTCCTCGAACGTGCGGCACTCGGTGATGTCAACGCCCTTCCAACCGGGAAGCTCCTCGTACACGGGCTTCGCGTGGAACAGCACGCTCTGCTGCATGGGGAAGTAATCGTACACCTTGCCCTCGCACTCGTAGGCCGTGCACACCTTGATGGTGTCGAAGGCCGACAGCACGTCGAGCTTCGTCAGAGCCACGTCGGTGAGGCCGTTGACCTCGGCCGCGTAGCGCGCGATGACCGCGTCGAACCAGCCGCAGCGGCGCTTGCGCCCCGTGGTCACGCCGAACTCGTGGCCCACCTTGCACAGCAGCTCTCCGACCTCGGCCTCCTCGCCTTCGCCGCCATCCTCGGGGAAGCGCTGCTCCGTGGGGAAGGGGCCTTCGCCCACGCGCGTGACGTAGGCCTTCTGGATGCCCAGTACGCGATCGATGACCGTGGGGCCCACGCCCGTGCCCGTGGCGGCGCCGCCGGCGCAGCACGACGAGGACGTGACGTAGGGGTACGTGCCGTGGTCGATGTCGAGCAGCGTGCCCTGCGCGCCCTCGAACAGGATGGACTTACCGGCGCGCACGGCCTCGTTCAGCAGCTGGGCCGTTTCGGCCATGTACGGCTTGAGGATGCGCGCATAGGGCAGGTACTCCTCGCAGATCTCCTCCACCGTGTAGGTGTGCAGGCCGTAGATCTTCTCGAGGATGGGGTTCTTCTGCGAAAGCACCGCTTCCAACTTGAGACGGAAGATCTTCTCGTCCAGCAGGTCCTGGATGCGAATGCCCTTTCGGGCCACTTTGTCCTGGTAGCAGGGGCCGATGCCGCGCTTCGTGGTGCCGATCTTGTTCTCGCCCAGGCGCTTCTCGTCGGCGCCGTCGAAATCCTTGTGGTACGGCATGATCACATGCGCGTCGCACGAGATCTTGAGGTTCTTGCAGGAGATGCCTTCGGCTTCCAGCATGGCCATCTCCTTGATGAGCACGCCGGGATCAACGACCACGCCGTTGCCGATGACCGGAACCGCATGCTCGTACATGACGCCGGAGGGCATGAGGTGCAGCGCGAGCTTCTTGTCGCCGTGGATGACCGTGTGACCCGCGTTGTTGCCGCCCTGGTAGCGAACCACGTAATCGTATTCGCGCGCGATCAGGTCGGTGACTTTGCCCTTGCCTTCGTCGCCCCACTGGGCGCCAATCAGAACCGTGCTCGGCATGTCTGTTTTTCCTTTCGGTGTTCGAACCACAGAATTACAGTATATCAATCTGGAAGGCAAATGGAGTTTGCACATGTTCTTTTCGAGGTCTCCACATGAGTTCCGGGGGGTTCGATCGCCGAACGGCGGGGAGGGTGCCGACGCCAAAGGCGCACAACGGCAACGGGTGAGGCGTTCACGCAGAGGGCCCACCGATCGCGGCAGGCAGAGGAAGGGATCGGGCAACGCGGTCGCAAGCGGTCGGAAAACCGGTATCGGCACGGCTCGCCCAGGGCATCGCATGCTGCGCCCATCGCAGAAAGAGCCTGCGCGGCATCCGGGATTTTTCACATGAAACATCTCACATCGCAACCTCGAATGTCCCACGAAGAGCATCTCGTGTCGCGCCCGGATTGTGTCACGGGAAACAATCCGCGTCGGGCCTCGAATGTTTCACGTGAAACAATTCGAGCCGATAGAAGGCTCGGCGCGCGGGAAGAGCCGCCCCATCAGTCAGAACAGCACCTTCACCAGGATCAGGATAAGCGGCACGGTGAGCAGGAACAGGAACATGCTTTGCGTCGTGGCCCGGGCGGCGAACTTCGGGTTCGCGCCGTATTGCTGGGACAGAATGACGTTGAGCGTGCCGCACGGCATAGCAAGCAGGAAGACGCTGACCGAAGCCACCAGCGGGTCGATCCCGGGCACGAACGAGAGGACGACCGCAGCCAGAGCGGGCAAGGCCAGGAGGCGCATAAAGGAAACGATGTAAGCCCATTTGTCTCTCACCACATCCGACAGCTTCATGCGCGACATTTCGTAGCCGATTATGAACATGGCCAGCGGCGTCATCATAGAACCGGCCATATTGAACGCGTCCGTGATGGGGGTCGGGAACCTGAACGGAAGCGCGTACAGCACGAGCGCGACGACGGTGCAGATCAGACAAGGGTTCAGCAGAATGCCCTTGATATCGGGCTTCGCCTTGTCCTGCAAAACCGCGATGCCGAAGCTGAAAAGGGTGATGTTGAACACGATGTTCGCCGCGATGGCGTACAACATGCCGGCCGAGCCGAAAAACTGCATGGCCAACGGAATGCCGATGAACCCGTCGTTGCCGTATGCGCACAAAAGCACGAAGATGCGGTTGCCGCCGTCGGGGATGGGAATGCGCTTCCGGACAAGCCCCAGGCCGCCGACAACCACCACGTAGAAGACCAACGACACCGCCATGGTGACCACGAACCCCTGCAGCACCGATCCATCGAAAGCAACCTGGGATGACGACAGGATGACCAACGGCAACACGGCCTTCAAGAGCAGGGTCGACAAGCCGTTCTTCATCGAGTCCGTGATGATGTCGCGCTTGGAGAACAAGAAGCCGAACGCCAATAGGATCAGAATCTGAAGGAAAATCTCCACCATTTCGACCGTCATCGAAATCACCTTCCATCGCGCCGTCGATTCGCGCGTGCGCCGTCGCGCGACGCCCGCCTGCACGCAAGCGGAACGCCGCGCTCGAACGGCTCGACGGGAGGGCGCGAGCCCATGATTCCCGTGGAAGCCACCAGCACCTCGTCCTCCCGGCAGCCCAGCTCGCCCGCCGCGAGGCTTGCCGAGCGCCGCGCCACCTCGAGGCCGTTCTCGCCGGTCAGCGCGTTGGCGTTGCCCGAATTGATCAGCACGGCGCGCACGAAGCCGAACGAAACGCGGCGAAGATGGTCCCGCGACACGTCCACGGGCGCGGCGCTGAACGCGTTGTGCGTGAACAGCGCCGCGCAGGGGCAAGGTATGTCAGCTGACACCAGCGCGCAATCGAGGCGGTCGTCACCCTCGTAGAAGCCCGCACGCACGCCCGAAGCCGTGAAGCCGAGGGCGGAGGTCACGCCCCCTCCGTCGATCGTCGCAAGGCTCGGCATCTCATGATGCCGCACCGCCCTCGGCCGTCTCATCTTCTCCGCTCCTTCCGCACCCTCGAATAGATTGCGCTACGCGCGCTCGAACACCACGTCGCCGTTCAACACGGTCAACTGCACCTGCGTCTCATGGATCAGTTTCGGATCGATAGCGAAGATGTCGCGATCGAGCACGATAAAGTCGGCCAGCTTGCCCACCTCAAGCGTGCCCTTGCGATGCTCCTCGCTGCACCAGTAGGCGGCGTTCTTCGTCACCATCTCCACCGCCTGGTACACAGAGATCGCCTGATCAGCACCGAGAGTCACGTCGTCGCGACCGACGGCCTGGCGGGTGACCGCACATTCGACGCCGTAGAAGGGATTCACTGTGCACACCGGCGCATCGGTTCCGCCAGCCACGATGAGTCCGGCATCCATCATGTCCTTGATCTGGAACAGACGGTTCGCGCGTTCCTTACCCAAGCGCAGCTCGCCGAAATTCACGAAGTTCTCAAGCCACACCGGCTGGATGGCTATTACACAGGGAATCTTGGCCGCACGCTCGATGAAAGTGTTGGACACCAACGTGGCATGAACGAAGTAGAAGCGGCGCGCGTCGCCCACTGCAGGATCGTAGGCGCGCTCGAACGCAGTGAGCACCATATCGTTCGCCGCGTCGCCGATAGCATGAATCGAAACGTCATGACCAGCGTCGTAGGCGGTTTTCACCAGCTCGTCCAACTCTTCCTGCGTGTAGTTGCACTCGCCTCGAGTCCCTACCGGATTCTCGTAATCCTCGAGCATGAGCGCACCGGCCGATCCGATGCCGCCGTCGGTAAGCATCTTGATGGCGCCTAGTTTCAAATCATCATCTCCGAATCCCGTCACCAAACCGCGGACATTGGGATACTCGGGATACCAATTCAGCGTAAGGTGGCAAGGCAGCCCCTTCTGACGACGCATCTCGGTATAAAGACGGGCACCGAAGGGTCCGTCCTCCTGATTCACCTCGAGCTGGGTAAGTCCAAGTGAAGAGCAATACTGCAAATGCTCGTGAACCGCATCGACGCATTCCTGCAAGCTCATGCGGGGTATGACAGGATCAACATGCTCGGGATACACCACTTCGCGTACGACGCCGTCCGGACGACCGTCATCGAATCGGCCCACATGATCAGCCACCATCGGCTGAAAAGACGCATCGATACCCGCTAGCGCCAGTGCCGCAGAGTTCAACACATGAACATGGTGGCAGAAACTGCCGATGCAAATAGGAATTTCAGAAGAAACGCTGTCGAGCTCATCACAGTTCGGAAAACGCCCCTCTTTCAAGAACTCGAGGTGCATGTTCTCGGCAGTAAGCCACTGACCAGGTTTGATGCTTTCCTTTCGCTGTTCGAGAAGGCTCAAGATTTCTGGAATGCTATGGCACCCGCTTAGGTTCGGCGTAATACGGCCCATGCAATCATGGAATAGGTGCATATGGGTGTCAGCGAAACCGGGAAGCACGCTTCTTCCCTGCAGGTCAACGTACTCGCACGCGTCAATTGCACGCATCTCCTTGCTCGTACCGGCGGCCACAATGGTTCCGTTATGAACGGCCAGCGCCTCCACTGTATCACCTTCGGACACCATGGTTCGAATGACGCCGTTGTAATACACGCGATCGATCTTCATAGCTCAACTCCTATCCTAGCTTCGTTTTCATGCGCTGTCGAACTGGACGGTGCACGCTTACAACAAGGTATTGATGATGACGAGCATGATGGGAACGGTAATCAAGAACAGGATCATGGTCTGCGTTGTGGCACGCGAAGCGAACTGGGGGTTAGTTCCATACTGCTGCGACAGGATCACGTTCAAAGTTCCGCACGGCATAGCCAAAAGAAAAACGAGAACCTTCAAAACCTCGTGATCCACAGGCAGGAACATGAAGATAACGCACACGATAGTAGGAATTACCAGCAAACGCAGGAGGGAGACGACGTACGCCCAGCCGTCTTTTATCAAATCAAGCACCTTCATGTTGGCGATCTCGTGACCAATAATGAGCATAGCCAGCGGAGTCATCATGTTGCCGGTCATAGTAAAAGCGGTGCCGACGAAGGAAGGAAAACGGAAGGGAGCGACGTACAACGCCAGCATGACCACCGTGCAGATCAAGCACGGGTCGGTTAGGACCGACTTCACGCTTACCTTGCTCTCGCCCGACAGGATCATCAAACCGTAGCTAAACAGGGCGATGTTAAAAGCCACATTAAGCGAGAAGGCGTACATCAAACCTGTAGGCCCGAAGAATTGCGTGGACAAGGGAATCCCGATGAAACCAACGTTTCCGAACACACACAGCAACGGGAAAACACGGTCGGCGTTGTCCTTCAAAGGAAGCCTCTTTGCCACCATACGCAAAATAAACAGGAACACAAAGTAGAATACGAACGATATGACCAGAGTGATACCGAAACCGCTGAGGGTAGAGGCATCATAGGCGATCTGTGACGAACCCAAGATGCTGATGGGTAGAACCAATTTCAACAACAGAGTGGAAAGACCGTTCTTGATGTCCGACGTGAGAATCTTCTTCTTCGTGAAAAAGTAACCGAACGCGAGCAGGATGACGATCTGCAGGACAATCCCCCACATTTCCGGTGTCATGAAAACCTCCTTATAAAGACGATGCGGAACACGAACCGCCTCGCCTCCCCGATCAGGGCCCCTCGGGATCGGAAACGCGGATTCGGTTCGCGTGCGCACTCATTCTTTACAAATCGGCAACCGAAAGCTTGTATATTTTCACACTCGCCATTAAAAAGCTGTCGAAGGTCAATGAAACAAAACCGTCGAGCGGCCGGCACGAATATCGCCAGGGACGAGCGTCGTGTACTTTTTAAATTCCCGATCGAAATGCGATTGATCGTAATACCCCAAACCGGTCCCGATATCGAGTCCGGTCACACCCCTATATCGACTGTCAGAGAGAAACCTGATGGCATTCTGAGTGCGAATGATGCTGGCGTACGTCTTCATGGTGCAGCCAACCGCTTCTTTGAACCTCTTGGAAACATAGGTATGACTGTAACCCGTGCGCTCGACCACGTCTTCCACACGCACCACCCCAACCCTGTCCAAGATGACCTTCGTTATAAAAGATACCAGTGAGTCCGACTCGCAGAAAAGCTCCGAGTGACTGCTTGCGGCGAAATGAGACGCCGCCAACCGAGCGCGCTCCTCAAAAGGCAGCGAGAGATGAACGATATCCCTTAGAACATCGATATCCACATACGCCGACGCTTCGATTCTTCGATTAAATAGCGCCTGTGCATCGAGCTTAGAGAAACAACATTTGGGTCCCGGCATGAACTTAATACCAAAACAACGCTCATAACAAGAAGAATCGCTTCTATGGCCTTTGAGAAGGCTTCCTGCAACGAAACACTCCTCTTGCGCACCGCTTCCCAAGAATTGCACGTCGACACAGCCGTCGGGTATACCCAACGTGGAGGACCGCGCTGCTGGCGAAAACGTTATCTCGTACACTTTGTTGATCAAGGAGTCGTCAACGATCAACTCTTGATAACCCAGACCTGCACGCGAGCAGAACGATCTCAGATTCACCCGTCCCCCTTTCCGGCGACGAAGACGGCACCCCCCCCCATGCGCCAGCCGACGGCGAAAACGTCAGCCGCTCAGCGTTTCCTTACTTTTCTAACCAAAATGGTTATAAAAGTATCCAAAACGATAACTATAGTAACCGTTTTGGGAAAGAGATCGCAATACCCTGTCCTCATGAATGAGAAGTACAAATCAGGATTCGGCGAAGCGGTGAGGATGCAGCGCGCGGTGTGCAACCTCACGAAAGAACGCCTGTCCCTTATGGTGGGCATCAACCGACTCACGCTGAGGAGGATCGAATCCGGAGACGCAAATCCGACCTTGGATGTCATGTATCGCATATCCGAAGGGCTGGGCGTCCCATTGAGCGAGCTCATCGCACAAGCTGAGGAAGCGGAGAAGAGAGACGGGACTTCCAGCAAAACCGACTAACGCAACCGGCGAGTTTCCGCGCCCCTCCTACGGTGCTCGAAGAACAGCGAAAACTCCGAGTCGTTTTGCGCGAAGCTCTGCAAACACGGCAAATTGGAAAAGCCGACCCCCCCGCATCCCAAAGCGCCCGGGATGTTTCACGTGAAACATCTCGACGGGCGCGACAATAGCGGCTGCGCCGGGAGTGAACTCTCGACAAATTGAAAAGCGCTCGAGTCGGACGGGGAAGAGAACAGGAAGCAACGAGAGAAGAATCCAGGCGAGAACAGGTTGCGCGCAAGGAGAACGCAATCCAGGCGCGTGCAGACTACAGTTCGACCTCGTTCAAGGTCGGGTCCGCCTCCCGCAACGCCTCCACCACTTCCTCATGGCAGGTGAACAGGATCACCTGGCGCATACGGGCGAGCTCGGCCAACGCGCGGGCGGCGCCCGCACGTCGGGACGTGTCGAAGTTCACGAGGATGTCGTCGGCCAGGATGGGCACGGCGCGACCCACGTTGTCGGCGGTCATCAGCAGGGCGATGCGCAGCGCGAGGTACAGCTGCTGGCACGTGCCCAGCGACAGATGGCCGGGATCGCGCGTGGTCTTCACCGCGTCGGTCACCTGCAAGCGGCCCTCGGCGGTGAGGCTCACCTTCGTCCAGCGGCCGTCCGTCATCAACGACAACAGGCGGCTGGCCTGACGATACACCTCCGGCTGGCTCTTGCTCTCCCAAGTGGCGATGGCGCTTTCCAGCATGCGGCGCGCCAGCAGCAGGCGCGCGTAGTCCTGCGCGCTCTCGTCCTGGCGCGTGCGGATCTGCTGGTACAGCAGCTTGTACTCGTCGAAGTCGCGCAGGTGCTGGGCATGGGAAAGCTCCTGCTTGAGCTCGCCGTAACGGCGGTTGAGGCCTTCGCTGGCCTCCATGAGCCCCATGCGCTGCTGCGACTTCTGCGCGATAGCCTCGTCGACGGCGTCGAGGGTGCGCTCGGCGCGCAGGTCGATTCGCTCGTACAGGCGGCGGCGTTGGCGCTTCGCGCTGGCCAGGCTCTCCTCCAGCGCGCTGCGGCGCGACACGAGCGCCTGCAACCGCTGCTGGAACAGGTTGTTCTCGGCGCGCGCGTCCTTCGCCTCGTCCAGCAGCGTACGCGATCGGCGCAGCGATCCCTGCGCCTCGGCCAAGCCCGCGGCGTCCAGCTGGGCACGGGCGCGGTTCCTGAACGCTGCCTGGCTTTCCAGGCACGCTTCCAGCTTCTTCTTGTCTTGCAGCATCACCCACTGGGCGTCCTGCTTGCGCGCTTCCTTCGCGTCCTCTTCCTTGTTGGGGCGAAACAGCATCACCATCGCGGCCAGCGCCAGCATGATGGCGAACACCACCAGACCGATGCCGAGCGCCGTGAACGACAAGCTGGTGATCTCGCGGCCGTGAATGAACAGGGGCAAGCCCGTGCACACGAACATGAGCGGCAGCGCGATGGACAGCCCCACCTGCACGCTGCGCTGGCGGCGAGCGCGTTCGCGTTGGGCGCGTTCGTCGTCGGTTTCCAGCAGCGCCTCGTAAGCGGCCTTCGACGTTGCGAAGTTGTCCTGCGCCAGATCGACGGCGTGCTCGCATTTCGCCTCGTCGACCGCCAGCGAGTCGATCTGGTCGCGCAGGGCGCGCTCTTCCGACGCTGGCAGCTCAACCAGCTCAGACACGCTGCGGTCGGCGGCGCAATGGGTTGTGACCAGCACGTCCTCCTCGTCGCACAGCGACGCTACCTGGTCGGTCAGCGAGTCTATCTCGTGATCCAGCTTCTCGATGTTCGAGCGTTGGACGGTCAGCGTCTCGATAGACGTGTTCAGAGCATCGAGGCGCGCCAGAAGCTCGTTGCGCTGGGGTTCCAGCTCGCGGAACTCCTTATCCTGCCGCTTGAAGCGCTCGGCCTCCTCGGCGGCGGCCGTCATCTTGGCGCGCAGCTCGTTCTCCTGCGTCGTGAGGTTGGCGATGGAGTGCTCGACGCCGGCGGCGCGCGAAGTGTACTCAGCCAGCTTTTCCTGCACGGTGGCCAGCGCGTGAGCGGGCGAAGCGCCCGTTCCCGAACCGGCGGTGAGCAGCTTAGCCGTAACGTCGGTGGTGTTGCGCAGCGTCCGCAGCTCGTCGCTGGTCAGGGAGAACATCGTCTGAAATGTCTCTTTGTCGATGTCGGCCACGAGGGATGCGTCGCCTTGCAAGCCGTCGCTGTTGCGCACGCGCGAGAGCTCGAGCTCGGGCGCGCGAGAGGGTTCAGGCGTGGGAAGCGGCGCAGCTGACGCCGCGAGGGAACCGTCGGCTTCGACGGCGGCGACGCGCCCGTCCGGGGCGGCGAGGGCGGGCGCATCCGACGGCGCGGACGAAACGCCGGAGGACGCGTCGCGCTGGGCGAAGAACAGCGATCCAGATCGCTCCGCATTCGCAGGCTTGTAGGTGTTGCGGCTGCCGCGCGCTTCTTCCCAGCCGAACAGCACGCCGCCCACGAACGACGCGAGCGTGGTCTTGCCGGCTTCGTTCGGCCCGTACACCACGTTGAGGTGCGGGGCGAACGGACCCACCGCTTTGTTTGAGAACGCGCCGAAGCTGACGATCTTGATATGCTCGAGATAGGACCGCTTCATTGCTCGTCCCCTTGGGCCAGCAAATCGAGCACGAGGTTCTCGGCCGCCTCGGCGAATGCATCGATATTGCGCGTGTAGGCGCTGGGCAGCTGGATGTTCTTCTTGATGAACTCATCCTGCAAAAACGCGATGGCCTCGTCGGGATTGCGCCGCTGCGCGTCCGCCACCTGCAGGAACACCGCAGGGAACAGCCCTTCGCGGCGCAGCGCCTCCTTGTCGCGCGGCGGCACCGTGAGGTTCGTCAACGCGTCGCAGAAGAATGCCGAATACGCATCGTTCACGTGTTTGCGCAGGCCGGCGATCACATCGGCGCGGTCGAGCATGGCGTGCATCGGGGTCGCGCCCTCCAGCGCAATGCGCACCACCATCTCCTCGCAATGCGCCTTGCCGTTCTCGCGGAACAGCTCGCGCATGATCTTGTCGGTGATGTCGGGCAGGTTCGCGCAATCGGACACGTCCACGTGCATCCGCTGCCACACGACGCTTGCCGTGGGGATGAACTCCAGCTCGTTTTTCGCGCCTTCCCGCAGCGTGACGCAGAACACGCCGCGCTCGCCCGTCTCCTTGATGTCGCGGCCTTGGATGCAGCCGGAGAACACGAGGCGCGGGTCGTCGAAAGAGGGGTAGGCGTACTTCATGTGGATGTGCCCAAGCGCCCAGTAGTCCATGCCCGCGTGCATGAGGACGGCGGGGTCTACCGGGGCTTTCACCGGATCGAGGTTGAGGCCGGTGTGCAGCAGGCCCACTGCGAACGGGGCTTCCGCAGCGTGCGGATGCTGGACGGCTAGCGCCTGCTCGGCCGCTTCGCGCGTGACGCCTTCGGCGATGCACTCGTCCATCGGCCACGTTTGGTTGTAGTAGCCGCGGCCGCCGATCAGGCACAGCGGTTGGCCGTCGCGCTCCACCAGCGCGAAGCCGGGTCGGTCGCCCGGCAGCATGGTGGCGTTGGGCGGCAGCGAGAAGAAGTCGTGCTGCCACGAGGTGTACGGATCGTGGTTGCCCGTGATCAGGTACACCGGAATGCCCGCCTCGCCTAGGCGTTCCAACCCTTCGAAGAAGTGCAGATAGTCGCCGTACGAGGGGCGCGCGGAGTCGAATATGTCGCCCGACACCACCACGAAGTCCACGTCGCGGGCAATGGCCGCGTCGACCATGCGGTCGTACGATTCCGGGATGGCGCTGAGCAGGCGGTTCGCCCATTTGGACGAAAGCGCGCGCAACCCGCGGAACGGCGCCCCCAGATGGAGGTCCGATGCATGGATGAATGTGACGCGTTTCGACATGAGCCCAGTGTACCGCGAAACGGCTCAACAGGGGCTTTACATATAGCCGCCCACGCGCGAATCGTCGATGAAATCCATGAAGCGGGTGTACTCGGCGTTGAAGGCCAGCGGGATGTCGCGCGTGGGGCCGTTACGGTGCTTCGCGACGATCAGCTCGGCCGAGCCCAGGTCGGGGCGGTCTTCGCTCTCGGCCTCGATCTCGTCCATGCTTCGGTCGATGAACATGACGATGTCGGCGTCCTGCTCGATGGAGCCCGATTCGCGAAGGTCGGACAGCATCGGGCGCTTCTTGCCGCGCATCTCCACCGCACGGGACAGCTGCGACAGCGCGATGACGGGCATGTCCATCTCCTTCGCCAGCACCTTCAGGCCTCGCGAGATCTCGCCGACCTCGACGGCGCGGTTGCCGTCTTTGCGCGACTGCGGCGGCGACATGAGCTGCAGGTAGTCGACGATGATGATGCCCTTCTCGGCGGAGCGCAGCTCGCGGCGGGCCTTGGCGCGCAGCTCCAAGATGGACAGCGACGGCGTGTCGTCGATGAACATGTCCAGCTTGCTCAGCGTGTTAGACGCGTCGGCAATGGCGCCCCAGTCCGACTCCTGCACCTGGCCGGCGCGCAGGCGCGACAGGTTCACGCGGGCTTCGGCGCACAGGATACGCTGCACCAGCTGCGCCGCGCTCATCTCCAACGAGAGAAAGGTGACGGTTGCCCCAGCCTTGGCCGCGTTCGTGGCCAGGTTCAGTGCGAACGACGTCTTGCCCACGCCGGGTCGGGCCGCGAGGATCACCAGGTCGCCGCCACGGAAGCCGTGGAACAGGTCGTCCACGTCCTTGAACCCGCTGGGGATGCCGGCCATGGCGTCCTTCTGCTCGGCCAGCTTCGTCAGCTCCTCGAACGCCTCGGTTAGCAGCACGTCCATGCGCTTGAACGCCGAGGACACGCGCTTCTCGGTGACGTGGAACAGTGTTTTCTCGGCCTCTTCCACCACCACGCCCAAATCGTCGGGGGCGTCATAGGCCAGCGCCTCGATCTCGCCCGACGCGCGGATGAGGTCGCGCAGGATGGAGGTGCGCTTGACGATTTCCAGGTGGTTCTGCCAGTTGGTGAGGGCGAACGTGTTGTCTGCCAGCTCGATGAGGTACGCTTTGCCGCCCACGGCCTCCAGCTGACCCATGGCCTTCAGGTTGTCGGCCAGCGAGATGTGGTCGATGGGGATGTGGCGCACGTACAGGTCCATCATGGACTCGTAGATGCGCTGGTGGGCGATGCGGTAGAAGTTCTCCTTGACCAGCTTCGGAGCCACTTCCTCGATAGCTTCCTGGTTGAGCATGCAGGCGGCCAGGACGGATTTCTCCGCCTCGATGTTCTGCGGATCGATCTTTCGCCGATCCGATACGGTGGTTTCTTCCGGTGCGAAGTCGGCGCTGTACGGCGCGGGTGAAGACATGCTCGAACTCCCTCTCGAATAGCGTGAGTCCCTATGATACAACACTTGTCGCGCGGGGTCGGCCACTGTTACCGGAAGCCTCGGCCGCGTATCGAAGAGCAACCGACGCTCCACGCGCAACAGCCTCGGCGGTTCGCCGCCGCACGGAGGGATGTTTCACATGAAACATCCCGGAAAGAACAGTGCCGTCCTTGCGAAACGAAGAGACCCCCTTCGCGCGCCGTAAAGGGCGAAGGGGGTCTCGCTACGGCTGCGACCGTTCGGCCGCTGCCGCGAAATGCTTCGGATACCTCCCGAGCTGCTATTCAGCGGCCTCGGCGGTCTCCTCGGCGGGAGCCTCGACGACTTCCTCGATCGTCTCCTCGACAACCTCGGCCTCGGCAGGAGCGACCTCGTCGTCCGCGCCGCCGACGAACAGCTTCACCGTCGTCTTGATGTCGCGGTACAGCGAGATGGTCACCTCGTGCTGGCCGGCCGTCTTGATGGCGTGGCCCAGCTCGATGCGGCGACGATCGACGTCGACGTCCGTCGCGGCCTTGATGGCATCGGCGATCATCTGAGCGGTAACGGAACCGAACAGCTGACCCTCTTCGCCCACCTTGGCTTCGACCTTGACGAGCGCGCCGTCGAGCGTTTCCTTGATCTTGCCGGCGTCGGCAAGGCGGTTCTCTTCGCGCTTGGCGATGTTGTGCTTGCGCTGCTCGAGCTGCTTCAGGTTGCCCTTCGTAGCGAGGATGGCAACCTTCTGCGGGAGCAGGTAGTTGTTGGCAAAACCGGGGGCCACGTCCACGACGTCGCCTTCACCGCCCTTGCCCTTCAATTCTTGGAGCAGGATGACTTTCATGGTTCCTCCTTGCGCCTAGCGGCTGCGACGGTCGCCGCGACCGCTGATGGCGGGCACCGCGTAGGGCATCAAAGCCATCTCGCGGGCGCGCTTCACGGCGTTCGCGATGTCGCGCTGATGCTGGGTGCAGGCACCCGTCACGCGGCGCGGCTTGATCTTTCCGCGATCGGTAACGTACTTGCGCAGCATTTGCGTGTCTTTGTAGTCGATGTACTGCGTGTCCTCTTTGCAGAACTGGCAGAACTTGCGACGCGGCTGCTTCGCGTAATCGGACATTTCTAACCTCTTTCGTTTCGCTTAAAACGGGATATCTTCGTCATAAACCGAAGAAGAGGCATCAACCACCGGCGCGGCAACCACGGGGGCTGCTGCGGGAGCGGAATAACCGCCGCCCATACCGCCACCGTACGACGACGAATCGCTGTTACGGCTCGACATGAATTCAAGCTCGTCGACGATCACTTCGATCTTGCTGCGCTTCTGGCCTTCGCGCTCCCACTGGCTCCAGCGGAGCTTGCCCTCGATGGCCACTTTGGTGCCCTTGCCGAGGTAGCGCGAGAGGCTTTCGGCGCGCGCGCCGAACATCGTGCAGTCGATGAAGTTCGGATAATCCTCCCACTCGCCCGTCTGCTGGTTCTTGCGGCGGTCGTTGACCGCCACGCCGAAGCCCAGCACGGGAAGCCCGCTCGCGGTGGAGCGAAGCTCGGGATCGCGAGTAAGGTTTCCGCTGATGATAACTCGGTTGATGCTCATGTGTGTCTACCTCTTCTCATGCCGGACGCTGGGTGGTGCCCAGGTCCCCGCTCGTCTCCTAGTCGCGGTCCGTGCGCTTGACGATCATGTGGCGCTCCACAGCGTCGGTGATGCGCAGAACACGATCGAGTTCGGCAACGTCAGCGGGATCGGCGTGGAAATCGATGAGAGTGTAGTCACCATCGGTCAATCCGTTGATCTCGTAAGCGAGTTTACGCTTGCCCCAGTTGTCGACGTTGTCAACCGTGCCTTTGCCCTCAGCGATCGTGGTGTCGATACGCTTCATAACGGCTGCGCGGGTTTCCTCGTCGATAGACGGAGCGACAAAAAACAGCAATTCATAAGCCTTCATCAGCTCACCTCCTTTGGTCTTTACGGCCCCGGTGCTGAGAAGGCAAGATTGCCGGGGCAGGATTAGCCCGACTATTCTAGCAAACAGGGGCCGAAACGACCAACACAATCTTCCCGATCATCGTTTCAGCATGGTTTCGCCATACTTACCATGTTCCAGCAACGTGCCGAACATCTTGCATACATGATACCAAGCTCATCTCACGTTTATATGGCGCAGATCCAGCGCGCAGCCTCCTCAACCTTGCCCGTTTCTCACACCGATCTCACGCGGATTCCACGTTTCTTGCCACGTTTTCCAACGCGGATTACCCGCCGTTTGCCATCTTTTCCAGCGCGAATCCAACGCTGCGGGAGAGTCGACGATCTGAATCAGCGCGGTGAAGACCAACGACGCAGGTGGGGAGCTTGCGACACAAGCGACGATGGGATGGTCGCGGGTTGTGGAAAACCCCGCTGCAGCTGCACGCGCAGCTGCAGCGGGCGGCGCTTTCGCCGCAGTGGAAACCATTTGGCGCTTCGCGGACGCGAAACGCCGGCGGTCTCCCGACACCCGAGACAGCGCCCCCGCCAGGTGAGGTAGCATCCCCGCCAGGTGAGGTAGCGCCCCCGACAGCTGAAGCGGCGTCCCCGAAAGCTGAGGCGGCGTCCCCGAAAGCTGAGGCGGCGTCCCTGGCGGCCGAAGAAGCCGCACATGCGAATCGGCCGCACCTTTGCAGGATGCGGCCGATTCGGAGAAACTTGCGTTTGTGCGAATGTTTCACGTGAAACATTCGTTCGGATGGGCGAGGCTACTCCTCGTCGTCCACCGCATCCTCTTCGAGGTACTTCTCGTCGATATCCTCTTCGGCGTACGAATCGGCGTCGTTCAGCGCGATCATGAAGTTCGGCGCCTCGCCCACATAGGCAGGCTCTTCCTCGAACGTCACGTTGCCCTCTTCGTCCATTTCGTAGAGGTAGCTCACCGCGTAGCCGGTATCTTCGCCCGGTACGCCGCCCTCGGCGATGAGCGCGTCCTTCACGCCGTCGTCGATTTCGATGTAGCCGTCGTAGCACAGCGCGTACGCCGCGGCGCCGCGAGCATGCTCCACCGTATGACGAGCCAGGTTGAAGCATTCCTCGGCCGAGTCGGCAGGATGGTTCTCGATGAACAGGTTCTCCTTCACCACCAGTGCCGTGAACGGCACAACGTCGGAACCCTGCGTCATCTTTTCCTTGGCTTCATCGAGCGAGAACAGGAGCACTTTCTCCAGAATCTCGGGGATCTCGGGAACTTCCACGTCAGAGCTCTCAACTTCGCGATCGGCCATAGCCTTGTCCTTTCAAAAGAGGTACTTCGTTGCCAACCAGTGTAGAGCTTGCAGCCGCAGCTTCGCCTCGCGCCCCAAGCTATTTCGGCGTATCTGCAGAATTTGGCCGCGCGAACCTGCAAGCACGATGCGCACGCGGGACGCAAGAGGCGCGTCCGCTCAACTTCGTCGGCGCCGAGATCGAGCGTCACGCGGCTGCAAACGTTTCGCCAGCGCTGGTTTTCGGGCTGGTTCTGCAAGTTTTTCGACTTCGTGGCAAACCGTTTGCAAGCACCGGTTTTCTCACCAGGCGTTTTGCGTCGGCATCGGGAAGGAGCGACTGGGCGTTGCGAAGCGTCGAGGACAAAACCCCTGGTCGTGAATGATGGCTTATGCCACGAAGTCGAAAAACTTGCACGGGCCGCCCTATTTGCTGCTGACGCGACTTTCGATTGCTGCTACCCGTGCCAAACCTTCTCGACCGTAGCGTTCGGCTCGCCAGCACAAATGTTTCACGTGAAACATCGGACAGAACGGAACGCAGGGGGATGGGATCCGCCGTTGAACCGCAACCGACACGACCGCTCCCCGCCGAGCTCTGAGCTGAGCCGCGCCGATGTCGGCGCGACGGCTACCGACCGTCAGAACCGCGCGGGCGCTGCGGAAGGCGTGGACTTCGCAGGCTGGGGCGGCTTGCATGGACGAGCCCCCGGCTTCGGGAGAAGCCGGGGGCTCGGACGATGGCGCATATGCGCGGCGATTAAACCCGTCTGCGATATTTAGCGGCAGCAGCACTCGTGGGCTTTGCGACCCTTCTTCTTGCCATTGATGCCCTTGTCCTTCATCGAGAGGATGAGCTTCTCGGTGATGGCGTTCAGCTGGGCGATCTCCTCCTCAGACAGGCATCCGATGATGTCGTCAGCCGTCTTGTCGTTCGCGGCGACGCGCTTTTGAGCGACCTCGCGACCCTCGTCGGTGAGCTTCACGGCGTAGGTACGCTCGCCTTCGGCGTCCTCGATGGTGACGTAGCCGTTGCGCTCGGCCTTCTTCACGATATCCTTGAGCTCGCTGCGGTTGAGACCGAGAATCTTCACCAGCTCGCGCTGAGTGGTGCCGTCGTTGTCGACGAGCGCGTTCAGCAGCGCGCCCTGGCCGCGCTTGTAGCTTTTCGGGCCGTTCTTGTGAAAGGCGAGGCGGACGAGCTTGCTGGCCTTCTTGAGCTGCGCGAGGGTCTGGGATGCCTGGTTCATGGAGGGTCCTTCTCTCTTATTTCTGTCTCTCTCGGGCAACTATAGAACTCGCCGCACGCCAGAGGTCGATTACCCACAAATATTCACTGAATAATTATCTTTCCAGTTGAATGACCTTATTTGCATTATTCGAGAATAATACTCAGTCGGTTTACCATCAAGGCGCCCCTATCAAACAAAAAAGCGCCCGAAGGCGCTTGTTTGATGAAACTGGCGGAAGGGCAGGGATTTGAACCCTGGTCACCGGGGTCGCCGGTGAAACGGTTTTCGAGACCGCCGCATTCAGCCGCTCTGCCACCCTTCCGCGTATGATCGGGGCAAAACCCCGTATGAAACGCGCCTCGGGGGCGCGGGAGTAATCTGGCGGAGAGATAGGGATTCGAACCCTAGGTACTCTTTTGGAGCACACACGATTTCCAATCGTGCACCTTCGGCCAGCTCGGTCATCTCTCCGCTTATTGGTCGAGCATGCTCGCGCGTTGCGCGGTCATGCAGCAGCTACGTAGTATACAACAGCTAATACGCACTCACAAGCGAGAAATATTCCTCTTCACGAGCATCATCGAAATTTTCGTCTGCTTGCACACAGGGCGAGGCGGATTTCGCACTCGACGCGCAGGGTATAGAAGATGTCGACGCAGCGTCAACAACGGATCGCGGAAGCGTGCTATGCGGTACGGCTGATCGCGGAGACGTCGTGGGGGATGCGGCGGAATGAGAAGTATGCGTGGCCGGCTCCGTGGAACGTCCGGCGATCATGCGCTGCACGTGCAAAGGAACGTCGAACAGCTCGCTCATCACGCCATCCGTCAAGAGCCGGCCTTTCGACCCGTCGGCGAACACCGTACCGTTTTTCAATAGCACGACGCGCTTGATCTCGGGGATAATATCCTCGGGATAGTGCGTGACCAGCACGATTCCCTTTCCCGCTTTCGCAAGCGTGCGCATACTCGACCGAACGTAATACATACCTTCGGGATCAAGTCCGGTGCACGGCTCGTCGAACACAAGAACTTCGGGGTCGTGCACGAGCGCACGAGCTATGAGCACTCGTCGCGCCTGGCCGGTGGACAGCGTCATGATGTCGCGTGCCGCCAACTCGTCAACACCCAGCAGCTCCATAACCTCACGAGCTCGCTCACGGGCTTCGTGCAAGTGCTGGGCGTCGACCCGCGCCGGGACGCCCAGCATTCCGTACAACCCTCCGGCCACCACGTCCACCGTAGGCAGATGTACGGAAATCTGATCCTGCATCGTCGACGAGACGACGCCCAAGCTCCGCTTCACGTCCGCAAGGGTCGCACGCTCGCTGCCGCGAAACCGAACCGGCGGCACTTCCCGGTGCAAGGGAAGCATCTCGCGCGTGATCAGCTTTACAAACGTAGATTTTCCCGACCCGTTCGGACCCAGCAACGCAAGATGCTCGCCTTCCTCCAGTCGAAACGAGTCGACCGTCAGAATAGGCGCGCCCGCACGCTGCACGACCGCGTTGTGCAGTTCGAGGAAGGGAGGCGTTTGGATATCCATGGTTCTCCTAAGGGGCCGCGGATGTTTCACGTGAAACATCCGGTCGGGACGGGCGATCCACAAGCAACCGAGGCTGGCAAGCAACCCGGTGAGCCGTCAAACAAACAAACTCGCAGCCACGCCAGAAACGAAACGGCGGGGTCCCGAAGGACGCCCGCCGTGTCGAACTCAGATGAACCAACCTTCCCGAAGCTTAGGCGGCTTCCGCAGGCTGCTCGGAGGCGTTGTCGCCCGCGGCGGCATCGGCATTGCCCTCGGAGGAATCGGCGCCATCGGTCGCGGCCTGATCCTCGGAAGCGGGAGCGTCGGTACCGTCGGCAGAAGCACCGTCGGCAGCCTCACCGCCTTCGGCACCGTCCTTCGAACCTTCCTGAGTTCCGTCGGTTGCGCCGCTATCGGCGTTCGGCGCAGGATACTTGGACATATCGACATCATAGGGAAGACCCTGAGGCATGTCGTTGATCTTGATGTCGGCAGCCTCGGTGGTTTCGTCAAGCCACTTCTTGTAGGCTTCCTGCTGCTTCGTGGACTTCAGCGACGAAGCGATGACGGATATCCACTCTTCCGGGATCTGATCGAGGCTCGTCACTTCTTCAGGAGCCTTGTACACATCGGTGCACTTGATGATATGGATGCCGAACTGTGTGGTAACGAGACCGCTCAACTGGCCTTTCTCAAGCGGCTCGAGGCCGTCCTTGTACTCTTTCGCCAGGTTGCTGGGGTTGTTCCAACCCACATCGCCATCGCGCTCGACAGAACCCGGATCCTGCGAGTATTCCTTCACCGCATCGACGAAGTCAAGCTCGCCGGAGTTGAGCTTGTCGAGCACTTCCTGAGCAGTTGCTTCATCATCGGAATTGAACAGGATATGAGAGGAACGCTTGGAACCGTCGTACGCGGTCGCGTACATCTGGGCGTACTGCAGCATGTCAGCGTCGCTGGGATCTTCGTCGGAGGCGAACGATGCGTACAGCTTGTTCTCCTTGAGCTTCTGCTCTATTTCAGCGCGATAGCTATCTTCGGTCATTCCCGCCTGATCGAGCGCGGCCTGCCACTTCTCGTCGGTGTCGTAGTTCGCCTTCACCTTGTCGATCTGCTCGTCAATCTCGGAGCTCTCGACGGTGATGCCCTTCTCCTCGACGCCTTCCTTCAGCAACTCACGCTGGGCGTAGGAATTGAACACTTCTTCACGCACGGAAGCAGGGGTGTAATCGTTCTGAGAAAGCCATGTGCCCCACGAATCTTCATCGTCAGCACCCAGCTGCTCGCGCACGCCCTGGATGTAGTTGGTGATGGTGTCTTCGGCGATTTCCACACCGTTGACCGTGCCCGCCACACCGCCGGTGCCCGACGAAGCGTTGTCATCGCTCGAGCATCCGGCCAGACCCCATGCGCATGCCGCCGTCAAACCGACCGCGCACACGGTCTTCATGATGTACGTTTTCTTCATATGACCCTTCCCTCGAACATGGGCTTCGCCCTCGCACCGCCTACTGGATCGCCCATGAGATAAGTACTGCGCTGTATTCTCGCACACGCGATAAAACGGGTTCTTGCGTTGCACAATATACCCATTATCGATTCACAGTCCCCACGCCAGGTTTAGGGATATACCCGCCTGTTCGCGCGAGCTGAAGCCTTATTTCCCTCTTGTAAGAATGCGCCCTGATCAGGGCGCATTCTTACATAGTGATAGATTATTTCTTGGCAGCCTTCTTGCGATCGGTGGCCGACAGCATCCGCTTGCGTAGGCGGATGTTCTGCGGGGTGACTTCCACCAGCTCGTCATCCTCGATGTACTCCAACGCCTCTTCCAGCGTGAACGTGATGGGCGGCGTGAGCGAGATAGCCTTGTCGGCGCCCGACGAACGCTGGTTGCCCAACTGCTTCGACTTGGCGATGTTGACCACCATGTCGCCTTCCTTCGACGACTCGCCCACGATCATGCCTTCGTAGCATTCCTGGCCGGGACCCACGAACAGGCGGCCGCGCTCCTGCAGCGCATCCAGAGCGTACGCGACGCTCTTCTCGGTGGACATGGAGATCATCGAGCCGTTCTTGCGCCCGTTCATCTCGCCGCGATACGGGCCGTACTCGGAGAAATGATGGAACATCGTGGCTTCGCCACGCGTGACGTTCAGCAGACGGGTGCGCAATCCCATCGTGCCGCGCGACGGAATCTTGAACACGAGGTGCGTCTGGTCGCCGCGCTGGTACATGTCGGACATCTCGCCGCCGGCGCTGCCGAACACCTCGATGGCCTTGCCTGCGTACTCGCTGGGCACGTCCACCGTGGCCTCCTCGATGGGTTCCAGCTTGCGGCCGGACTCGTCCTTCTTGATGAGCACGCGCGGGCGACCTACCTGGAACTCGAATCCTTCGCGGCGCATCGTCTCCATGAGAACCGACAGGTGCAGCAGGCCGCGGCCGGCAACCTCAACGCCCGACTTGTCCTCAAGCTCCTCGATGCGCATGGAGATGTTGCTCTCCTTCTCGCGCATCAGGCGCTCCTTGAGCTGGCGCGCTCCCACGATGTCGCCCTCGCGGCCGACGAGCGGGCTGGACGATGCCTCGAACACGATGGCCATCGTGGGCTCTTCCACTTGGATGGGATCGAAGCGCACGGGGTTCTCGCGACTGGTCACCATGTCGCCGATGTCAGCGTCTTCCACGCCCACCACGGCCACGATGTCGCCGGCGTGCACCTCCTGCTGCTCCTTCTTGCCCAGCGCCTCGAACGTGAACACCTGCTTGATGTTGGTGTTGTAGCGCGTGCCGTCGTTCTTGATGACCAGCGAGGGCTCGCCTTTATGGATGGTGCCGGAGAACAGGCGCCCCACGCCGATGCGGCCGACGAAGCTGGAATGGTCGACGGTGCAGATCTGCAGCGCCACCGGGCCGTTCGGCTCGCAGTCGGGAGCCGGGATCTCCTTGAGGATGGTTTCCAGCAGCGGGATCATGTCCATGTTGTCGTCGTCGGGCGCGAAACGGGCGTAGCCGTTCATGGCACTGGCGTAGACGACGGGGAAGTCCAGCTGCGCGTCGGATGCTTCGAGCTCCACCATGAGGTCGAACACCTCGTCCACCACTTCGTTGGGGCGCGCGCCCGGACGGTCGATCTTGTTCACCACTAGGATGATGCGCAGGCCCTGTTCAAGCGCGTGGCGCAGCACGAAACGGGTCTGCGGCATGGGGCCTTCGAACGCGTCCACGATGAGCAGGGCGCCGTCGGCCATGTTCAGCACGCGCTCCACCTCGCCGCCGAAGTCGGCGTGGCCCGGCGTGTCGATGACGTTGATCTTCACGTCGTTGTACACGACCGAGATGTTCTTGGACAGGATGGTAATGCCGCGCTCGCGCTCCTGGTCGTTGCTGTCCAGCACGCGCTCGTCAACCTGCTGGTTCTCGCGGAACACGCCGCTGGCGTACAGCAGGCGGTCGACGATGGTGGTCTTGCCGTGGTCAACGTGCGCGATAATGGCGACGTTGCGGATGTTCTCTTGCTTCATGCCTTTCTTCTTCTTTCTATTCAAGCCATGCCTAAATCGGCGCGGCGATGATCCTTGCGATGGGGCCTGCGGCGGGTACCGCTCCCGCAGAGGACGATTGTCGCCCGAAAGGTGCGTTTTCCGCTTGAATTCCGCACGTTTCGGGCGACAAGGCAGGCGCTGCCGGGCGATCGGGACGATAAGGAGAGACGACCGCCGGCGAAGTACGGCGGCTACACGTCGTCCAACTCCTCGGCGAGGCGGCGCTCTTCCTTGTTGAGCTCGGCGATATGTTCGTTGAGCGTGGCGATGGTTCTCTGGGACGACACGACCTGCACGATGCCCCACACAGCGGCGGCACTTGCAATGGCGGCAACGATACCGAACAGGCCGAACGGCCGGCGGCCGGCTATCAGCGCCACGATGCCGCCGATAGCGGTCATGGCAATGCCGTTACGACGCTCGTCAAGCGCCACATCGCGCTGCTTAACCAGCTGCGTGCGTGCGGCGGCTACGCCGGCCATGCGCGCCTCAACCTGGTTGGACGACGTGTAGCTGCGGGCGCGCTCGGCAGCGGCGCGCGGATCGCGAGCGGAGGTGCGCGAGCCTTTTCCGCTGGTCAGGTAGTCGTATGCTTCTTGGAGGTTCTTGAACTGCTCAGTCGCGCGATCTTGGAGCTTCTTGTTGCTGGCGAACCGGTCGGGATGCAGGATCTGCACCGTTTCCTTGTAGGCGGTTTTCACATCTTCGGGCGTGGCATCATCGTCCAGTCCTAAAATGCGCAGTGCTTCCGTTCGATTCATAGCTCCCCATGTGCCGGTTTCGCGGTTGGTATCCGAAGCAGGATTCTACCATGCCACCTGCACGATCGCGATGTTTCCGGCTTGCGCTCACAGAATGCACGTGGGAAAAGAGCGCAGCGCGAAACCGCGGGAGGCTGTGTTTCACGTGAAACACTTGTCACAATGACTCATGATAAACGAACAAATGTTTCACGTGAAACATCTTCGGTAAAGAGAAGTCCCTTCGACAGCGAGCTCATAAGTTCGCGAGTCGGAACCGGGCGACGGAGTTCTCCGACCGGGTACGCACAGTGTTATCTGAGAGTTGAACGCGCGCGGCAGGGCTCTCAACCGATCATGACCAGAAGCAACGAACCCCTGCCTCTCGGCGGGGGTTCGGATGAATAACGTATGGTGGAGCATAGGGGGATCGAACCCCTGACCTCAGGCTTGCAAAGCCCGCGCTCTCCCAGCTGAGCTAATGCCCCAAGTTGCACATTCTTTGGCTAGTCGCGAACTGCATAAAACCGCGTCTAGAAATTAATAAACGCTCCACCGGCTAACTCGGCTCACGGTGGAGCGTTTATTGCAAAAAATGGTGGGCCCGAATGGATTTGAACCAGCGACCTCACGCTTATCAGGCGTGCGCTCTAACCAACTGAGCTACGGGCCCAAAAAAAGTGCCTGATCACTATACGTCGAATCACTAAGTTCGGTCAAGCACTTTTTGAATATTTCTTACCAGTTTTTGAATATCCGGTAACGGCAGCGTTTTTTCCAACTCGAGAGCCGTGCACTCGGGTGCGCATTCCGATGCATGGTACGCTAAGACCAAGCACCGGGCTTGGCATCGGAAGAGGAACGCTTCATTGAACATCAAACAGATCAAGTACTTCGTCAGCGTCGCGAATCGCGGCAGCCTGTCCTCGGCCGCTCGCGAGCACGGCATTTCCGTGCAGGCAGTGTCGAAGTCGATGGCAGACCTCGAATTCGAATTCGGAGAGAACTTGTTCGATCGCAGCCATCAAGGCATCGAACTCACGCCCCTCGGCGAGGCGTTCCTGGAAAAGGCCGCCGAAGTCGATTCGTCGTTTCGAGAGTTGGAGCTGATAAGCGAGTCCTGTGACGAAAAACCCGTCAAACTCCGGCTGTTCCTCGTCGCACCGGCGTTCTGCAACAACGCGAAAGCCCGCGCTAATATGGCTGCGTTCTTCGACAAGCACCTGAACGCCCGAACCGAAACATCCATCGGAACAGGAGAAGCCGGCCTTGACGCCCTTCGCGCGGGGTCATGCGATGCGCTCATCACCATAGGGCCGCTCGACCGCCCCGGCTTCGATTGCTTCCCCATGGGAACAGTTCCCGCAGGAATCTGCATGGCTGCGAATCACCCTCTGGCCCGCCAAAACGCCGTATCCCTCGAACAGCTGGAGCCCTACCGCGTGATATCTTCGCGCACGTTCGACCATTTCAACGAATCCATCTTGGTCATGTACCGCGAAGACGGGCTGAAATCGCCGATTGTCGAACCGCTCGCGTTTGACGCGCCGCGCCAGTTCTACGTCAAGCACGCGGTGTGCTTCATGGTGAACATCGCCCCGCTTGGCGAGACGCTTCCCCGCAGCCGGATGGTTCCCCTCGCAAGCGAAGATGCGAAGGCAATCCCTCTTTGCCTCATCACGCTCAAGGAGCAAAATCGCCCGCGTACCGAAGCATGGAGCAGCTGCTGAAGGCTCGCGTGAAAACACGACCGTCCGTATCTTGAAACCGAAACGCCACGGCGATGCGACCGGCGACCCTGCCGAAGCGCTATAATCGGTAGGCCGGCCGCGCGCGACGCGACGCAAGAAACCCGAGGAGGAGTGCCGATGATTCCCGTTACCGTTCAAACGCTGATCGTCTCGGCGGCGCCGTCGCCGTCCATCATCGTGCTGCAACCGGTAGAGGAGATCGTCCAAGAAGGAAAGTCGCGCATCATCCCCATCTGGGTGGGCGTGAACGAAGCGACGCAAATGGGCATCGCGCTGGAAAAAGCGCGGTTCTCGCGGCCGATGACGCACGACCTGTTCCTCGACGCGCTGACGAACCTCGACGCGCAGATCGACCACGTGGTCATCAACGACGTGCAGGGTGCGACGTTCTTCGCGCGGCTCACGCTGCGCCAGCACGACCGCCTCATCGACCTCGACGCGCGCCCGAGCGACGCGTTGGCGCTGGCCGTGCGGCAGAAAGCTCCCATCTATATCGAGGAGGATGTGCTGGAGCGTGCTTCGTTCCCCTATGTGCTGAGGCGGACGGAACCGGAAGCGAGCGAAGCCGAACTGTCCGAGTTCAAAAAGTTTCTCGAAGGTCTCGCCCCGGAAGATTTCGAGGGCTGACCGATTCAGCCGGCGGAAAGCTTTCCGCCGCCTACCACAGTGCCGTCAAGGCATCGATGACGGCCTGAACGATCCCATGCGTCAAGCCCCCGTCGTCGGCCAGCGCCAGCCCCATAATCGCCGACAGGCTGACGGCGCCCGGTTCTTTCGGACGGCCCGTTGCGCTGGGCTTCTTCAACACGAACATCGACGGCTTCGCGTACGACACGGCCGGAGTCTCCACGGCATCCGGAGGCGTTTCGAGCCGAGGCTCGGGCCGCCGCTCCTGAGCGCGCCGCCGCCATCCTCCGCGTGCGAACGTTACCAGCAGGAACCCGGCGCGCAGCCACTCGTCCACGCACATGGCCACCCACATGCCCACGATGCCCCAGCCTAAGCCGATTCCCAGCGCATAGCCGCCTGCCACCGCGAATATCCACGACGAGATGACGTTCACCGTCACCGGGGTCTTCACGTCGCCCACCGCGATGAGCGCCTTTACCATCACGATGTTGAGCGCACGCCCGATACCCAGGAATATCTCCACAAGCAGCACCTGGCGACCCAGCTCGTGCACCATCGGATCGGCGGTGAACAGGCCGAACACCGCGTCGGCGTTGATCCAGATGAGCGTGGACACGCAGGTGGTCAGCGCCACGGCGATGAGATCGGCCACCCACACGCGCCGCGCGACCGCATCGAACTTGCCCGCGCCGAACAGATACCCCAGCACGATCTGCGTCGCCTGCGACAACGCGATGGAATACAGGTAGGCGATGCCCGCGATCATCGAGCAGTACACCTTCACGGTGACCACCGTGGTGCCCAGCACGTTGATGAACGACAGGATGACGATCTGTGCGAGGTCGTAGTTCATCTGCTCGCCCGACGAGGGGATGCCCACGCCCAGCATGCGCCGAAGCGTCTTCCAGGGGAACGGGCGCAGGTACGCCAGGCGCATGCGCACATCGGTATGGCGCAGCACGAGGCGGCATGCCACCGCGAGGCCTGCGACGCGCGCCACCACGTTCGCTACCGCCGCGCCTTCCACCCCGAACGCCGGGACGAACGCGACGCCGCCGATGAGCACGGCGCTGGCTGCGATGTTCACCGCGTTCATCGCCAGGCTGGCGCGCATCACGTCGGCGCCGCGCGCGTAGCTGCGCAGCAAAGCCGTGAACGCGAAGAACGCGCCTTGCACCACCGTGGTGGAGCCGACGATCAGCAGGAACGACGACGCCATTCCCGTGATGGACCCGTCGATGTGCAGCCAGGAGAAGAACTGCGGCCAAAAGAGGAACAGCACCGCGGTCATGGCCGCCGCGAGCGCTACGTTCACCACGAGGGCCACAGTGGCGATCTCCGACACCTTGCTGGTCGCCGACGATTTCCCCAGCACGCGGGTCACGAGCACGGTGGAAGCCGTGCCCATGGCCGACAGCGCGATGGTCACGATGTTGAGGATCTGCAGCGCGTTTCCCACCGCGGCGGCCGGCTCGGTTCCCAGCGGCGCCAGCATAAATTGGTTGATGTTCCCGATCATAATTTGCATGAACAGTTCCACGAACAGCGGGACGGAAAGCACGAACACGTCGCCGGCTGTGGTTTTCTCCGCCGGAGAACGCAGGGCGCGTTCGCGGCGCGTCGTTTGCGCGCGCTTCGCGGCTCCGCGCGCTTTCGACGACAGGCGCGCCGCTTGCGCGGCAGCTGCTCGATACATGGGTTTCCGTCCTCCTTTCGCATGAACGGCCGCGTTGGCGGCCGTCGATAACAGTCATGAGGCGTGCAGTATACGGCACGTCAACAACCCGCCAGGGGGCTGCGGGTTCCTTCATGTTTTTCGCATTCATGAGGCAGAGGGAAAGAAAATGTTTCACGTGAAACATCGCGAACGAAGAGAGCCGCAAGCGATAACGCGAAAGAGGCTGAATGTTTCACATGAAACATTCGGGCGCGTGACAGGTGCAGTGCGGGAGCGAATGTTTCACGTGAAACATTCGCTGGGTAGCAGCGCGGCGCGCCAAAAAGAGAACGCCCCGCTTCGCAGGATGCGAGGCGGGGCGTTCAAGGTTACGCTGGAGGCTGTTTTCTACTCTTCGTCGCCTTCCGCGTTCTCTGCTTCTTCGACGCTCTCGATCTCGGCGGTGCCTTCGGCGCCGTCTTCAAGCTCGTCGATGGCGTTCTCGTCCAGCTCCTCGCCTTCCACCTGCGCGCCGGAGGCTTTCTTCTTCTTGCCTCGGCTGGAGATGGCCACCGCGGTCACGCGGTCCTTGTCGGCCGTCTTCATCACGCACACGCCCTGCGTGGAGCGGCCGAGCTCGGAGATGCCCGACACCGGGGTGCGCACGCACACGCCTTCCTCGGACATGATCATGATCTCGTCGTCTTCGGCGACGATCTTCATGACGGCCAGCAGGCCCTTCTTCTCGGTCATCGTGATGGTGAACACGCCCTGGCCGCCGCGATGGTGCTCGGGGTACTCGGCGATGGGGGTGCGCTTGCCGTAGCCCTTCTCGGTGATGACGAACAGGTCGGTGTCGGGCTGCGCGATCTCCATGCCCAGCACCTTGGCGATGGGCGGCACGTTCATGCCGCGCACGCCCATGGTGTCGCGGCCCATGGCGCGCACTTCGCCCTCGTCCCACATGATGGCCTTGCCGGCGCTGGACACCATGA
Source organism: Eggerthella sp. 1_3_56FAA (assembly GCF_000185625.1). Taxonomy (NCBI): domain Bacteria; kingdom Bacillati; phylum Actinomycetota; class Coriobacteriia; order Eggerthellales; family Eggerthellaceae; genus Eggerthella; species Eggerthella sp. 1_3_56FAA. The sequence goes on along the minus strand of NZ_GL622580.1, from coordinate 474,749 downwards.
GCACCTTCTCGCCCGGAGCCACGCGCTTCACCGAGATGAGGCGGTCGTTGTCCTTCAGGCTGATGGCGATCAGGCCGTCGCGGCGCGTGCGGTCGTACAGGTCCATCGACGTCTTCTTCACCATGCCGTGCTCGGTGGCGAACATGAGATACTCGTCGGACGGGAAGTCCTTCGTCGCGATGACGGCCGAGATGGTCTCGCCCTTCTCAAGCGGCAGCAGGTTCACGATGGCCGTGCCGCGCGCATGGCGCGACGCCTCGGGCAGCTCGTACACCTTCAGGCGGTACACCTTGCCCTTCGTGGAGAAGAACAGCATGTAGGAGTGCGTCGACGCCACGAACAGGTGCTCGACGTAGTCGTTGTCCTTGAGGTTCACGCCCGACATGCCCTTGCCGCCGCGCTTCTGCTGGCGGTAGGTGGCCACGGGCAGGCGCTTCACGTAGCCGGCCTTCGTCATCGTGACGACCATGCTCTCCTCGGCGATGAGATCCTCGACGTCGAGGTCCTTCGCCGCCTCGGACAAGAGCGTGCGGCGCGGGCTGCCGAACTTCTTCTTCACCTCGAGCAGCTCTTCCTTGATGATCTCGTGCACCAGCTGGTCGTCGGAGAGCACGCGCTTGTAGTACGCGATCCTCTCCAGCAGCTCTTTCAGCTCGTCCTCGATCTTCTGATGCTCCAAGCCGGTGAGGCGGCGCAGGCGCATCTCGAGGATGGCGGCGGTCTGCTTGTCCGTCAAGGCGAAGCGCTCGGTCATGCGCTCGGCAGCTTCCTTGTCGGTCTGCGACGAGCGGATGATGTGGATGATCTCGTCGATGTTGTCCAGCGCGATGATCAAGCCTTCGAGGATATGCGCGCGCTCCTCGGCCTTCGCCAGCTCGTAGCGCGTACGGCGGACGATGACCTCTTCCTGGTGCGCGATGTAGTAGTGCAGCATCTCCTTCAGCGAAAGCACGCGCGGCGCGCCGTCCACCAGCGACAGCATGATCACGCCGAAGCCCACCTGCAGCTGCGTGTGCTTGTACAGCTTGTTCAGCACCACCTGCGGGATGGCGTCCTTCTTGAGGTCGATGATGATGTCGATGCCGTGGCGGTCGGCGCCGTCGTGGATGTTGCTGATCTCGGGCAGCTTCTTCTCGCGCACCAGCTCGCCCAGCTTTTCCAGCAGGCGCTGGCGGTTCACCTGGTAGGGGATCTCGGTGACCACGATGGAGCTGCGGCCGTTCTTGCCCTCTTCCACCTTGCACTTCGCGCGCACGGTCAGCGAGCCGCGGCCCGTCTCGTACGCGTCGCGGATGCCCTTCTTGCCCATGATTATGCCGCCAGTGGGGAAGTCCGGGCCGGGCAGCGCCTTCATCAGCTCTTCGGTGGTGACGTCGGGGTTGTCCAGCATGAGGCACGTGGCGTCGATGGTCTCGCCCAGGTTGTGCGGCGGGATGTTCGTGGCCATGCCCACGGCGATGCCCTGCGAGCCGTTCACCAGCAGGTTGGGGAAGCGCGCGGGAAGAACCGTGGGCTCTTCGAGGCTCTCGTCGTAGTTGGGCTGGAAGTCGACCGTTTCCTTGTCCAGGTCGCGCAGCAGCTCCATGGCCACCTTGTCCAGACGGGACTCGGTGTAACGCATGGCCGCCGCGCCGTCGCCGTCGATGGAGCCGAAGTTGCCGTGGCCGTCCACCAGCGGCACGCGCATCGAGAACGGCTGGGCCAAGCGCACCATCGTGTCGTACACGGCGAAGTCGCCGTGCGGGTGGTACTTGCCGATGACGTCGCCGACCGTACGGGCCGATTTCATGTGCGGGCGGTTCGGCGTGTAGCCGGACTCGTTCATGGCGTACAGGATGCGGCGGTGAACCGGCTTCAAGCCGTCGCGCACGTCCGGCAGGGCGCGCGAGACGATGACGCTCATGGCGTATTCCAGGAACGACGTCTGCATCTCCTTGCCGAGGTAGGCGGAGCGCACGATGGTGCCCTCGCCGCCGTTGGCGCCTTCGACGATGGAGCCGTGCGGGTTCGCGATCGACGACATGTCGATCAGCGAGCGCGCCTTGTTCTCCTCGGACACGAACGCGCCGGGGCGCGACTCGTCCTCACCGCCCTCGACGTCGTTCAGCACGTCGTCTTCGTCGCCGGCCTCGGCCGCTTCGATGTCGCCCGCGTCGTAATCCTCTTCGGCGCGATTCAAGAACTCGTCGAAAGAATCGTTGTTGTCTGCCATAAATCTCCTACCTTACAGGTTGGCGTAGTAAGTCAGCGAGGTATTCCGGCGGTCGTCAGACCACCAGAACGCTAGATGTCCAGGAATCGGACGTCGCGCGCGTGCTTCTGGATGAACTCCTTGCGCGGCTCCACCTGGTCTCCCATGAGGTCGCTCACCACGCGCTCGGCCTCGGCGGCGTCGTCGATGCTCACCTGCAGAAGCGTGCGGGTAGCCGGCTCCATCGTGGTCTCCCACAGCTGATCCGGGTCCATCTCGCCCAGGCCCTTGTAGCGCTGCACGTCGAACTTGTTCGGATCGTCGTACTCGGCCAGCACCGAGCCCAGCGAGCTCTCGTCGTAGATGTAGCGCTCGATCTTCGGCGAGCGCGAGTTCTTCTTCTTGAGGCCGAAGATGGGCGGCTGTGCGATGTAGATGTAGCCGCGATTGATGAGCTCCGGCATGTAGCGGTAGAAGAACGTCAACAGCAGGATGCGGATATGCGCGCCGTCGACGTCGGCATCGGTCATGATGATGATACGGTGGTAGCGCGACTGGTCGGCGTCGAAGTCGTCGCCGATGTTCGTGCCGATAGCCGTGATCAGCGAGCTGATGGTGTCGCTGGAAAGCGAGCGGTGCAAGCCCGCGCGCTCAACGTTGAGGATCTTGCCGCGCAAGGGCAGGATAGCCTGCGTCTTGCGGTCGCGGGCCTGCTTGGCCGAGCCGCCTGCGGAATCGCCCTCTACGATGAACAGTTCGGAGTTCTCCGGGGTCTTGGACGAGCAGTCGGCCAGCTTGCCCGGCAGCGCGAACGAGTCCAGCACGCCCTTGCGGCGCGTCATCTCGCGCGCCTTGCGGGCGGCTTCGCGAGCCTTGAGCGCCTGGGTGGCCTTGCCGATGATGCGCTTGGCCGGGGTCGGATTCTCCTCGAGGTACTCGGCCAGGCCCTGGGTCACGGCGTTCTGCACCAGCGGACGGATCTCGGTGTTGCCCAGCTTCGTCTTCGTCTGGCCCTCGAACTGCGGGTCGTGCAGCTTCACGGACACGATGGCCGCGCAGCCCTCGCGCGTGTCGTCGCCGGAGAGGTTGGAATCCTTCTCTTTGAGGATGCCCTTCGAGCGGGCGTACTCGTTGATGGTGCGCGTGACGGCCTGCTTGAAGCCGTCGAGGTGCGTGCCGCCTTCGTGCGTGTTGATGTTGTTCGCGAACGCCATGACGGAGTTCGTGGAGTACGAGGTGGACCACTGCATGGCCACTTCAACGGTGCCGTCGTCGTTCTCGGCCTCGAAGTAGATGGGCTTGTTCAGCGTTTCCTTGCCCTCGTTCAGGAACTTCACGAAGTCGACGATGCCGCCGGCGTACTGGAACACCTCGGTGCGCGGCTTGCCGTCGGCATCGGTGACGCGCTCGTCGTACAGCACGATCTTGAGGCCCTTGTTGAGGAACGCCATCTCGCGGAAGCGGTTCGCCAGAGTGTCGAAATCGTACACGGTGGTCTCGGTGAAGATCTCCGGGTCGGGCCAGAACGACACGGTCGTGCCGTTGCCGCGCTTCGTGGGGCCAACTTCGCGCAGCTTCTCGGACGTCTTGCCGTGGTCGAAGCCGATGAAGTACTCCTTGCCCTCCTTGCGCACCTGCACTTCCACGCGGGAAGACAGCGCGTTCACGACGGAGACGCCCACGCCGTGCAGGCCGCCGGACACCTTGTAGCCCTCGCCGCCGAACTTGCCGCCTGCGTGCAGGATGGTGAGCACCACCTCGACGGTGGGGATCTTCTCTTTCGGGTGCTTGTCGATCGGGATACCGCGCCCGTTGTCGTCGACCGAGATCGAGTTGTCCTGATGGATCCACACCTTGATCTCGTCGCAGTATCCGGCGAGCGCTTCGTCGACGGCGTTGTCGACGACCTCGTACACCAGGTGGTGCAGGCCGCGAGGACCCGTCGAGCCGATGTACATGCCCGGACGCTTGCGGACCGCCTCCAGGCCCTCGAGGACCTGAATGTCAGAACCGTCGTAATGGTCAGGTTTGTTTGCCACTGACATGCTCCTTTTATAGTGCGATGTGTGAGTGCAGCGCTGATTCGCGCTAACCTGAAAATTCTACCATAACCATGCCTTGATACCAATAAAATCCATCAAGTATGAAGGGTTTTAGAAGCCGTACGAGCCGCGATCTCGTATTCGATCATTATTTTTCGCATCGAACCGCTAAATGCGATTTTTATCGGCACGTATCGCCCTCTCGAGCGCCCTGCGGACCGTGGGACTTTCCACCGCCCCCACGCTGGCTTCGAGAGCAGCTTCCTCTTCGGGCGACAAAGGCGTGCGCGGGGTTTCCTCGCGACTCGCGCGCGCAGCGCGCTCGACGGCACCGTCCTCTTCCGCGCGGCGGAAGGGATGGTGAGCCTTCATTTCGAAGCGCGAAGGCAGGATCTTGAACGTCTCCACGTGCTCGCCTTGTTCTTTCAACTTCATCTTGAGGAACTCTTGGCGCGCATCGAGATCCGAGCGGATGAGGCTGTCGTCGGCGTACACCACCAGCTGCGCGCCCGTGCCCGTATGCGACGCCTTCGTCGTCGCGCCCTTCACCACCTCGTCGGCGGCCATGATGTACACGGCGTTCACGTGGTCGAGCACCATCTGCGCGGCATCCTTGTACACGGCCTCCACCGCGTTGCGCCACGCCACGTTCACGGCGGCGGCGCGCTGCGCCTTGCGCGACGCGTCGTCGCCGGCGGCCAGCGCGGCCATCAGCTCGTTGATGCTCTCGCCCAGCTTCCTCATGAGTCCCCCTCGATTCGCGCCGAAGGTTGTTCGGCCGGATCGGACGGCTGCCCGTCGCGCTCTTCGGCCTCCCCGCGCGCCGGTTGCGCGTCGATCGGCGAATGTTTCACGTGAAACATTCGATCCTCGTCAGGCATTTCGCCGGTTTTGCGCGGTTTCTCCAGCTCTACGATGCGAGCGCCGCCCAGCAGGTCGTCGTCGAAGTAGGCGAGGTTCGTCGTGGTGATGAACGTCTGGATGTCGCCCGAGATGAACGCCACCAGCGCGCGGCGGCGCGCGGCGTCCAGCTCGCTCATCACGTCGTCCAGCAGCAGCACCGGCTTTTGGCGCAAAATGTCCTGGATCAGCGTGGCCTCGGCCAGCTTGAACGCCAGCACCACCGAACGCTGCTGCCCCTGGCTGCCGAACAGGGCGGCGTTCTTGCCGTCGATGAAGAACTCGATGCGGTCGGCATGCGGGCCCACGAGCGCCCGCTTTCGCACGCGCTCCTCGCCGCCGCGGCGCGCAAGCGCATCCGCCAGCGCCTCGCGCGCCTCGTCGCGCCCGAACGTGCGCGTGGCGAACGAAAGGGGATCGTGCTCTTCCCACGAAGGGACGAAGCCCGCGTCCAGCCGCTCATGCCCGTCGGTGATCTCAGCGTAGTACGACGCCATCGAAGCCGCCAGCTTCTCGAACAGCGCGGCGCGGTAGCACGAAAGCTGCGCGCCGCACGTGACCAGCGTCTCGTTCATCGCCCCCACCAGCGCAGCCGGCGCCTCGTCCTTCAGCAGGCGGTTCTTGTGGCGCAGCACCTTCTCGTAATCGCGCCGGATGAGGTAGTGGTTGGCCGACAGCTGCGAGCCCAGCGCGTCCAGCGCGGCGCGGCGCACCGACATGGCCCCTTTCGCCAGCTCCAGGTCGTCGGGCGTGAACGTCACGGACGGTACGAGGCCCTTCAGGTCGGCTGTGCGCTTGGGCTTCCCGTTCAGCAGGTGCTTCTTCTTGCCCTCGGCCATCTGTACCGCCAGCTCAAGCTGACGGCTGCCGTCGGTGACGTCGGCCGTCAAGCGCGCGAAGGGAGCCCCGGCGCGCACCAATTGGTCGACGGGCGCATGTCGAAACGACGATTGCGCCGTCAGCAGGCCTATTCCCTCGACGACGTTCGTCTTCCCCGCGGCGTTCGGTCCCACGAGCACCGTGAGCGGACCGATGCCGTCGAGATCGAACGCCTCGTAGCTGCGGAAGTTCAGAAACGAGATATGGGCGATGGCCAGATCCACGATATGCCGCGCGCGTCCTTACGCGATGCGCACGGGCATGACGAGGTACAGGAAGTTCTCGCCCTCGTCCGCCTTGAAGATGCCGGGCTTCATGGATGACTGCACTTCGAGGAACACGTTGTCAGTGTTCACGGAGGACAGCCCGTCCAGCACGTAGGCGTAGTTGAACGCAATCTCCACGTCCTCGCCTTCGCCCTCGCACGACAGCGTCTCCTGGGCCGAACCCACGTCCTGCGCCACGGCGGACAGCTGCACGGTCTGCGACGCCATATTGATGTCGAAGCGCACCGGCGAGCTGGTCTGTCCCAGCAGCGACGTGCGCTTCACGCCGGCCACGAGGTGCCCCACGTCCATGCTCACGCGCGTGGCGTAGGAATCGGGCAGCAGCTGGCGGTAGTTCGGGAAGTTGCCTTCCAGGCGGCGGTTGATGAATACGGTGTCGTGGTACGTGACGACGATCTGGTTCTCAGCCAGCGCCAGCTTGAGGTCGTCCTCCGAGCGCGGCAGCGAAGATATCTCCTGCAAGAACGATCCCGCGATGACCGCCTGGAACTCCTCGGCGCTGGATTCGGGAAGCTCGGCTTCGGTGATGGCGAGGCGATACGAGTCGGTGGCCACCATCTTGAGCGTGGTGTCCTCCAGCGTGATCAGCACGCCCGTGAGGATGGCGCGGCTCTCGTCCTTCGACACCACGCGCGCCACGCGCTTCACCATGGAAGCGAACTGCGTGAAGGGAATGGACACTTCCTGCTGCACGTCCACGTGAGGGAATCCGGGGAAGTCCTCCGCGTCGAGCGTCTTGATGGAGAACGACGCCGTGTCGCACGTGATGACCGCCGAGTCGTCCTCGGCTGCCACGTGCACGGCTGCGTCGGGCAGGTTCTTCACGATCTCGGAGAACAGCTTGCCGGGAACCACGGCCTTGCCCGTCTCCTCGATGAGCGCCGAAACCGAGTACTGGATGGACAGCTCGAGGTCGGTCGCTTGAAGCGTAAGGGTGTCGTCGTGCGCGTCGAGGTAGATGCCCGACAGAATGGGAAGCGTCGATCGGGTTGCGATGCCCTTGAGCACCACGGACAACGCGTTCTGCAATTCCGATTGGTTGATGCTGAATTTCAAGACGTTCCCTTTCTCTAGAAGCAGCGAGCGCTGCCGTCATTATAGAGGTTCGAATGTTTCACGTGAAACATTGCGCATGATCGGCATGACGTATGAATGCGGGTTTTCGGGTTTTGCTCTTTGCTCTTGATCTTCTCTAATATATCTAAGGTTTTAATAGTTGTAATAATAAGGGCGGTGGAAATGTGGAAAACCTACGTTATCGCATGTCAACCCTTGGAATTCTTCCTGAATCGATCGTGCAGACCGAGCACCCTCCCTCAACATCAATTATCGCTTTTATTATCTTTCCATAGGGTTGCACCGCTTTTCGGCAACTTGTCAGTCATGTTTCAGTCATCTTTCCGCCGAACGCGCGTACGCTACATCTCGTTGATGAGCCCGCGCAGCGCTTCCAGCTCCTCGCGCAGCTCGCGGTTCTCCTTCATCTTCTCCTCGACGTTGGTCACCGAGTACATTACGGTGGAGTGGTCGCGGTTGAACTTCTTGCCGATGTCGTTGAACGGCAGGTCGAGCATCTGGCGGCACAGGTATATGGCTATCTGGCGCGCGTAGATGATGTTGCGCGTGCGCTTCTTGCCCACGAGGTCGGCGTGGCTCACCTTGTAGAAGTTCTCCACTTCCTTTTGAATGTCGGCGATGGTGAGGCGCTTCGAAGGGCCGCCGGTGAAGTGGTTCTCCAGCAGCGTGCGCACGTCGTCCAGCTTGAGGTCGGGCTGGTTGAAGAACGTCATCTGGTAGATCACCTTCGTGACGGCGCTCTTCAGCTCGCGGATGTTCGAGCTGGAGCTTTCCGCGATGTACATCTGGATGTCGTCGGGGATGTTGAAGTCGTGCGACCCTTCCGACTCGCGGTACTCGTCCACGAAGCTTTTCACGATGCCCAGCTTCGTCTCGATCTCGGGGGGCTGGATGTCGAACGTGCCGCCCGAGTTGAAGCGGCTGCGGTAGCGCTCGTCGATGTCGATGTTCTTCGGCGCGCGGTCGGCCGACAGCACCACTTGGCGGCCCTGGCTGGTCAGCTTGTTGAATATCTGGAACACGATGTCGAGCGTCTGCTTCTTGCCCTGCAGGTACTGGACGTCGTCGATGAGCAGCACGTCGGCTTCCTCGTAGCGCGTCTTGAAGTTCTTGTAGCTGGATTTCTGCTTGTCGTGCGCCGCGCTGGCCTCCATGTAGTCGCTCAACAGCTCGGCCGAGTCCACGTAGATGGTGGAAAGCTGCGGCATCGTCTCGTTGATGTAGTTCTGGATGGCGCGCATGAGGTGCGTTTTCCCCAGACCCGACTTGCCGTAGATGAACAGCGGGTTGAGGTGCGCCTTGCCCGGCATCTCGGCCACGGCCACGGCCATGGAGTACGCCATGCGGTTCGAATCGCCGATGACGAAGTTCTCGAACGTAAGCGTGGACGCGGGGCTGTCGGGGCCGTCGAGCGCTATTTCTCGTTTCGCGCCGACGCCGGCGACCTCTTCCCCTACCGCCCCTCTATGCGCTTCGGGACGGCCTGCGTCGATTTGCGGCGAACTTGCGGCATTCGCGGCAGGAGCCGGCGCGGGCTGCGGAGAGCTGACGGGCGCAGGCGTTTCTGCCGCCGTCGCCATGGTTGCCGCCGGGGCTGCCTGCGCGGCGGGAGGAGCAGGCGCCGGAGCGGGAGGTTCGGCGGCTGTGATGTCCACTTCGATGATCACGGTGAACGGCATGTGGTACAGGTCGTTCAGCGCGCGTTTGATGAACTCGACATAATGACGCTCGATCCATGTCTTTATAAAGTCGTTGTCCGCGGTGATCATGAGGAACCCGTCGCTCATAGCCTGCGGATGCAGGCGTGAGAAGAACGCGTTGATCTGCGACGGATCGATATTGTTGTAGCTTTTCACCTGGCCGCATACTTCGGACCAGACCTGCTCGAGTTTTTCGCTGTTCATAGCTTGCTTCCTTGATGGGGGCATCGCGAATGTTTCACGTGAAACATCTCTCTCGTGCGTCAAGCGGGCGCCACCCGCCGCCGCTTCGATTGTATTAACAGATCGAAGCCGGGTAAAGGCCGATTATAGGGAATTTGCCACGTGGTATCCCAGATCGGTCAGAATGCGCTTCTGTCCGACCGTTTTCTCGATAAGCCCGGCTTCCTCTAATTTCGACAGCGCCACGTACGTGCTTGATTGCGGCACGCCGGTCAAACGCGACAGGTCCGTTACTCCCAGGGCTCCTTCGCTCAGGAAGATGGGCAGGAAGTCGCGCTCGCGTTGCGACAACGGGGGGATAAGCGGCGCCATCGCATGCTGGGCTTGCATGTCCATGCCCTGAGCGCGATGAGCCGGGGCACCGTGCTGGGGATAGTAGGGCGCGCCTGCCGCGTAGGGATTCTGCGCATAGCGCGGGGGCGCGTACTGCGGTTCGGGCTCGTAACCGTAAGGCGGTCGTGCGGGCGCGGCTTCCTGCGGATACGGTGGGTTTGCGTATCCGTATTGCGCCGGGTAGGCGGGTTGCTGCATCGGCTGCTGGGGAGGAATCTGCTGCTGCAGCTGCTGCGGCGCCTCGTGCATCGGGTAAGCGGGTTCCATGGCCGATGGTTGCGCGGATGCAGGGTGAAGCGCGCTCGATTGGTCGACGGGCGGCATATCGGTCGCCTCGCCCGCACGTAGGCTGATGGTCACTACGGCGCCTGTTCCCAGGTTGTCCTCAATGGTGATGGTGCCGTGCGAGAAATCGAGGTACTCTTTCACGATGGGCAAGCCCGACCCCACGCCGCGAATATAGTGTTTCATCGGCTCCACGGCGGATGTGAACCCGGGGATCTGCGCTTGATCCTTATAAGGTATGCCCGGGCCCTGGTCGGCGAAACGGATGGTATTGCCCTCGTCCAGGATGGACACGGTAGCCTCGGCGAAACGCGCGTGGATGAAGTTTTCCGATACTTCGCGGATGACGGTGTACGGAATGGTCCCTCCGGCGTTTTTAGCCTGTTCATAAATTTTCGATGCAAGGCTTTCAATGAATTCAGCCGTCGGCGCCGGGTGTATCTCCGTCACGCGCGGGGCGCTGCGAAGATCGTCGTACAGCGCGATGCGCGCTACGGCGTGTACATGCGTGTAGTCGAAAGGCTCCACGTTTTCATCAGCGGTTTCATCCTGATGATCTGCTTTTTCAATCTGGTTGTCCAATGGTGTTCCGTTTTCAGATTCGATATTCAGCATTTTTCAGCAACATTCAAAGGCATTGTAGCGTTTTTTCGATTCTGAATCTATCCACCTGGGGAATTCATAGCATTCAAAACTATGTATTCATCTATTTCTAAATCCTGCATTGCTTTCCACATGGGCTTTTCAACGTTTTCCACTTTCTATTCAGAAAATGTGGAAAACGTTGAAGAACATATTCTGGAAAACGTACGAACGTTGGTGAAAAACGTGCAAAAATGTTGATAGCCTCCAAGCGGATTGGCGCTTCCTGGGCCGAAACGCGTCCTCCGGCAGGACGTGACCGTTTGAATTCGTTTACGTGAAGATTGGGTAACATATTGCCCGGTCGCATGGGTGAATCACCCGGCAAGCAATATATAACACCAGGTCAAAGCTTTGTTAATAACTACGATCACCTTTTATGCCTGATGAGAGGCTTGTAAAAGAATGAGAAAATATCCCTTGACAAACCGATGACGTTAGAGATTTCCACAACGGCTCTCGAATGAATCGAGAGTTTTCAACATTTTCCACAATCGAGCTGCGCGAAAAAGAGGAAAACGGTTGAAAAAATAGCCACCCGGGCATGGTCAAGGGCATTCAGAACAAACTTTCGAGGTTTTCCACGGCGAAGAGACCTTCCCTGGGGTTCGTTCTATTCGAAGCGACCTGGAAAAAATCATGAACCCTTCTTGTGAGTTTTCCTTGACTCCCCGGTAACGTGAGCTATACTTTCGAGGTTGCTCTAAAACCATGAAAGGGAATCAATATGAAGCGCACGTATCAACCTAACACTCGTAAGCGGGCTAAGTGCCACGGTTTCCGTGCTCGTATGTCGACGAAGGGCGGCCGCAAGGTGCTGGCTGCTCGTCGCGCCAAGGGGCGCAAGCGTCTCTGCGTGTAAAGAGAGCTTTAGGTTGGAGACCATTAAATCCCGCGGGGATATCTCCGATCTGTTCTCATGCGGTAAGCGTCTGCATACGCCGTACCTTACGTTCATAGTGTTACCCACGAAGCAGCACGGCCAGCAAGGTCGTGTTGCTTTTATTGCGGGTAAAAAGTCAGGGAATGCGGTATGGCGCAACAGCGCTAAACGACGCATGCGAGCCATATGTCACGAACTGGGTGGTCCGTGGGCGGGCTACGATGTGATATTTCTCGCGAAGTCGGGTATCATGAGGAGTTCTTATAGTAAAGTGCATACAGCATGTGCCGAGACGTTGAAGCGGGCTGAATTACGTTAGGGACGAGAGGAATGAAGGCATTTCTGAAACAGGTGCCGTGCAAAGTGGCGGTGTTTCTCATCACCTTCTACCGGGCTGCCATTTCCCCTCTGTTCCCTTCTTGCTGCCGCTTCACGCCGACGTGCTCCGAATACGGGCTCATAGCCTTCCAGCGCTACGGGTTCTGCCGGGGTTTCAAGCTCACGGTGAAGCGTGTGCTACGTTGTCGTCCGGGGGGTTCGCACGGCTACGATCCTGTTCCTTGAGGTCGTCGCGCGGGCTTCTTTGGTATAGAGGAAGGAACAACTGAACATGTGGGACGTATTTAAGGACTGGATATTCGACATTATCCATTTCTTCTATGACTTCTGCGGCGACTGGGGCCTGGCCATCATCATCGTGACGGTCATCTTCCGTATTCTGATCTCGCCTTTGATGCACAAGCAGACGAAATCGTCGTTTCAGATGCAGAAGGTGCAGCCGCTCATGCAGGAGCTGCAGCGCAAGTACGCTGACGATCAGCCTCGCTTGCAGGAAGAGATGCAGAAGCTCTACGCCGAGGTGAAGTTCAACCCGCTGGCGGGCTGTCTGCCCATGCTGCTGCAGATGCCTATCTTCATGGCGTTGTTTCAAGTGCTCAGCGAGATGGGTTCGCGCACATCGGGCACCACCTACGAGTTCTACAACCTGGTTCCCAGCTTGGTTATGAGGCCTTCTGAGGCTCTGGCCGTTGGTTTTGGAACGTTTGTTCCCTATTTGATCCTTATGGTGATCTTCGCGGGCGCCACGTTTTTGCCCATGGTTCTCATGCAGATGGGAAACAAGGACAACCCGCAGCGCAAGCAGACCATGATCATGGCCGCTGTGATGAGCGTGTTCATGCTCTGGATCAGCTGGAGCTCGCCCGCCGGCGTGCTTCTGTTCTGGGGCGCGTCCTCCCTCATGGGCATCGCGCAGCAGCAGATCTCCATGCGCATCATGAAGAAGCGCGACGCCGAGGCCGCTGAAACCATCGAGGTGAAGCCTATCGAGGTGGACGTGACCCGCAAGCAGAAGAAGCCCCGTCCGACCAAGAAGGATACGACGAAGCGCAAGTAACCGCGATTGTTTCACGTGAAACATTGAGGAGTCTGTCATGGCTGAAGAATTGGTTGATGAGAAGCCTCTTGATGAGGAACCCGCTGAACTGACCGACGAGGATCTAGATCGCATTGCCGATACGGCGATTGGAGCGCTCCAAGATATTCTCAAGTACTTCGAGGTGGGCGAAGTGACCATCGACGAGTACGAAGGCGACGAAGGTGAGCTGATCCTCGACATCACGGGCGACGATCTGGCGGTGCTGATTGGCCGTCACGGCAAGACGCTCGACGCTCTGCAGTTCCTCGTGTCGGCGATTACCGTGCGCACCATCGGGTTCCGCTACCCGGTCATCGTGGACGTCGAAGGTTACAAGAGCCGTCAGCGCGAGAAGCTGGAATCGATTGCCCGTTCTTCCGCGAACCGCGCAGCTAGCCAGAACCGCAGCATCAAGCTTCGTCCGATGACGCCGTACGAGCGTCGTATCGTGCACATCTGCCTTCGCGACGACGACCGTGTGGAGACGGCATCTGAAGGCGAAGGCAGCGCCCGTCATGTGGTGATTCTTCCTCGCTAAACTTGTAAGTCTCAGTTTAGCCGCAAGCCCGCATCGAAAGGTGCGGGTTTTTTGTTTCTAATGTTTCACGTGAAACATTAGAAGTTCCTTTCAATCGAGACTTTCGATGATGGCTCCCCCGTCTCCCTTCGTGTTTCGAAAGCGAATCGCCTTAAACCTGATTCTCCTTTGTCCTTACGCTAAATGTTTCACGTGAAACATTAGAAAAGGGTCAAGAGCTCGGTTTATTGTCGTGAGTGTTTCACGTGAAACAATAGACAATGGTCTAACCTCAGTCTGTTTCGCGTCATGAATGTTTCACGTGAAACACTCTTACCTGAGGTGCGTTTCGCTCAAATGCTTCACGTGAAACATTTGAAACGTCGTGATTTGAATGTTTCACGTGAAACATTCCTCTATACTGAGGGCATTCGATTATAGAGGAGTGAACATGCGCGAGGATCTTTTGAAACGCCATCTGGAGTTGGTTATCGAAGCCAATAAGACCACCAACATCACGCGTATTTCGACATGGGATGAAGGGATGCTTCTCCACGTGCAGGATTCTTTAGTTGGTCTGCCTGAATTGAGAGAAGCACCGGAAGGTCGAATGGTCGATATTGGATCAGGGGCAGGTTATCCGGGTATTCCCCTAGCTATAGAGAGCGGTCGTTCTACGCTTCTAGCTGATTCCGTCGGTAAGAAAACCACGATCCTCGCTTCGATGGTGCAAACGTTAGGTCTTGATAACGTTGATGTGTATACCGGCCGAATCGAAGACCTTGCTCGTGAAGAACCTGCCTCGTTCGCTGCGGTGACCGCTCGGGCGCTTGCTCAGCTGTCGATACTCATGGAATTCGCCAGCCCGTTGCTGCAGGAAGGTGGGCGGTTGATTTGCTATAAAGCCAATGTATCCGATGAAGAGATGGAGCATGCCCTATCGTTGCAAAACCGCTTGGCGATGAAGCTTGTATCCGATCGTATCGTTGAGCTTGGCAAGAATCACCGCCGCATCATTTGCTTCGAAAAAACGGGTACCCCGCATGTAAAGCTTCCGCGCAAAACAGGCTTCGCGCAAAAACGCCCGCTCTAATGCAGAATGTTTCACGTGAAACATTCTGCATTAGAATCTAGCGCTAACCTTACGCGGATTCCATTCAGTTCTAACACGCAGCCTACGCGCATTTAGCTCGGATCCAGAGTAAACGCCAAACGCCGCGTTCTCGCATAGACAACGCAGATAGTGAATTGAATTCGGATCCAGCGGAGTCTAATGTTTGTCCTTCATTTTTTGGAATAGGCTTCCGTGAACGTCGTTACGACGCTTGAGGACTTCAGCGTGGATCGCTTCGCACACGCCTTCGAGGTTCTCCATTACTTCGTTATTAGTGAATCTCAGCTCTTTGATCTCGAGCATTTCGAGAAAGGTTGTTCTAACGCGGTCGTATTCCTTCTGGCTTTCGGTATAATGGCTATCACCGTCCAGTTCAATGCTGAGACGCGCCTTTCTGCAATAGAAATCAACAATGTATGATCCAATCACTTTTTGAGCTACGAACGGTGTAGGATATTCTCGTAAGAACGAGAACCAAAGCCTTCGCTCGGGATAGGTCATTTGATTACGCATGTTTTCTGCCCGCTGAGCGAGTAATTGGCGCCGCGTGGTATTCATCAGCAACCTCCTTTTTCCTATTTAGTATTGTACAGATGTGGTCTTACGTGCATATGGCAGGTTTCTAGCGTGAGGTCTATGCGGATATCACGCCGTTTACCTTGTTTTCCAACGCGGTTTCTATATTTGTTTCACGTGAAACACTTTTGGTTCTAGCAGGCTCCCGATGTTTCACGTGAAACATTTTGGGCGAGTGTTTCACGTGAAACACTAAACAAGGTATACTGTGTTCGCGGTCAAGAAAGGGGGTCCCTGTGGGACTATTCGATGGTCTCAAACGAGACAAAAAAGCAGCAGAGACTGTCAAGCAACATAAAAAAGAAGAGATCGTAGAGGACGAGTTGATCATCGACCATATTGAAGTGGTTGAACGAGAGACTGTGAAGCCTTTGGCAGAGCAAGAAGTTCCTCCTACTCCTATCAAGACGATCAAAGATAAAGCGCCTGTCAAACATGTGGTCGGTCAGACAAAGGTGATGGCCATCATCAATCAGAAGGGCGGCGTTGGAAAATCCACGACTGCGATCAACCTTTCCGCCGCATTGGGAGAGTTGGGCAAGCAAGTTTTGTTGGTCGATCTTGATCCGCAGGGCAACTCCTCGAGTGGTTTAGGTATCGAGAAGAGCCAAGTGCACAATTGCGTGTACGACGTTTTATTGAACGACGTTGCAATAGAGGATGTCATCATCCCGGATGTGGGCGAAGGGCTCGATCTCGTACCAGCCACGATAAATCTTGCAGGGGCAGAAGTAGAGCTTGTATCCGAGATGGCCCGTGAGAATCGCTTAAAAGACGCCGTAGGAAGCCTTCGAGGCAAGTACGACTATGTATTTATCGATTGCCCTCCTTCTCTCGGCTTATTGACGGTCAACGCGCTTGTTGCTGCGGACAAGCTGTTGATACCAATTCAATGCGAGTTTTACGCACTGGAAGGTGTGACAAAACTCCTTGATTCAATGAAACGTGTCAAAACTCGTCTGAATCCTACCCTTGATATCTTCGGTGTTCTTCTTACTATGTACGATGGTCGTACTACTCTTTCTCGACAAGTCGTTGAAGAGGTGCGCAGCTATTTCGGTAAAACGGTTTTTACGACGCTTATTCCCCGTACGGTTAAATTGTCTGAAGCACCGAGCTTCGGCCAGCCTATCACCCAATACGATCCATCGGGCAAGGGAGCGCAATCGTATGTAAACCTCGCAAAGGAAGTGGTACAACGTGGCTAAAGCGAACAAAAGCGGATTAGGTCGTGGCTTGAACTCGCTTCTTGGTGGAGCGTTTGAGGAAGCAGCCCCTCTCGAATCTACGCCCAAACGGGTGTTGGTGGAGCAACAACGCGAAGAGACTGCCGTACCGATCCCTATGCATACCGAACCCGTGGTTGAACGTCAGAATGTTTCACGTGAAACAATCACGCCAATGAAAGAGGAATCGATCGTCGATGGTGAAAGCCAGGTAACCATTAAAAGCGTTGTTCAGCGCCGAACCGACGAGGTTCCGATAGAGTCCGTCAGCCCGAACCCCGATCAGCCGCGCACGAACTTCAAAAGAGAGGCGCTTGAGGAGCTTGCAGCATCAATCGAGAAGGATGGTCTGCTGCAGCCGATTCTCGTTCGTCCCGTTGGAACCAATGAATATCAGATCATCGCGGGCGAACGTCGTTGGCAGGCATGTAAAATCGTAGGATTGAAAACCGTGCCGGTACGCATTAAGGATGCGGACGACGATCAAGCGCTCGAGCTTGCTCTTGTGGAGAATATTCAGCGTTCCGACCTTAATCCTATAGAAGAGGCATACGGTTATCGCCGCATGATGGAGCGTCGTAACCTCACGCAGTCCGAAGTAGCACAGGCTATGTCAAAAGGCCGTTCTACTGTGGCTAATGCGTTGCGTTTGCTCGAGCTTCCCGAAGAGGCGCAGCAATTATTGTTCGAGGAGAAGATATCGGCGGGTCATGCACGCGCAATCCTGTCCATTCCCACGAAAGAAGGGCGTCAGAAGCTGACGGACAAGCTTGTTGCGGAAAAACTTACGGTTCGAGAAGCAGAGGCTATCGCGCGTCTGTTCTCGGGTAAGCGCAATGACGCCCCGACGAAGAAGGAGCCGTTGCCTAAGACGTTTAAAACGGTGGCAAAAGCTTTGAAAGATGTGTTGCATACGCCCGTAAAGGTGAAGTCTTCTAACGGAAAGAACAAGATTGAGATTGAATTCCAAGATGAGGAAGATCTCGAGAGGTTGTTCGAGGAGCTCATAGCTGCAGCGTCCTAAAGGTCGAAAGGTTCCCAAAAGAAAGCCCGGAATGTTTCACGTGAAACATTCCGGGCTTTCTTATTTTTGTATACGTATTCTCTTGTATATCCGTTGCAACGGTAGGCAACTGAAGTGTTTCACGTGAAACACTTCAGTTGCAAGGCTTGAAGGTGTTTTTCAGTTGGCCACAGGCGCCGGAGATATCAGAACCGCGGGAGTCGCGCAGCGTAGCTTCCGTTCCTTTCTTAGAAATTTCGGAAAGCCATAGATTAATCGTTTCAGGCGAGCTCGGTTGGAATTCCGAACCTTCTATTGCATTGATAGGGATGAGATTGACGTGGCATAGAAGATTCGAGCAGAACTTTTGAAGAGCCTTAAGGTCGGCAGGTGCGTCGTTCACGCCTTCGATCATGATGTATTCGAGCGTAACCCGGCGGTTTGTCTTCGCCACGTAGTTCTGAAGCGCTTCTTTCAACGAAGGCAATTCGTAGCGAGCAACATTAGGCATAATGAGGTCGCGAATCGGTTGACGCGCTGCATGGAGTGAAACCGCGAGGGTAAATTGCTCGGGTTCCTCAGAGAAGCGTTCCAAACCAGGCAAAATCCCGCAGGTTGAGACGCTGATATGGCGTGCTCCGATCTCAAGACCTTTCTTGTGGTTAAGGATGCGCAATGCGGCCATGGTGTTGTCGTAATTGAGAAACGGTTCTCCTTGACCCATTCCTACGGCGTTCGTGACACGCTTCCCCATGTCTTCTTGGACGATAAGTACTTGGTCGACTATTTCTCCCGGTGTGAGATTGCGCGCGAAACCTTCCTGGCCTGTCGCGCAGAACGCGCATGCGATGGGACACCCTGCCTGCGTGGAGAAGCATACGGTCAAGCGATCGCCGTTGCGCGAAGGGATGCCTACGGTCTCTACGCGGATACCGTCGTCGAACTCAACAAGGTATTTCCGCGTCCCGTCTTTCGAAATCTGACGATCGACGACAGTCGGCATCGTGAGTGGAAAACGTTCAGCAAGGGTTGCTCGCAGAGAACCAGGGAGATTCGTCATCTCGTCGTAGCTGGACGCATGTCGTTGGTAGAGCCATTCCTGCAGCTGCTGCGTGCGAAAAGCGGGCTGCCCTAGTTCTTTCATTACTGAAGCGAGTTCGGGCAGCGAATAGGTTTTGATTGATTTATCCATAGCCGCCATTATACATTGTTTCACGTGAAACATCCCTTTGCTATACTGCAACGAACGTATCAAGGATGATGAAAGAAGGATGCATGTCTGAATGCCGCGTGGCGTTGCTCGCCGGAGGAAAGAGCGGGGAACGCGAGGTGTCTCTCGCATCGGCCGAAGGCGCGCGAGAGGCCCTTGAAGAAGCCGGATATACCGTTACGCAGCTCGATCCTGCCGACAAGGAGGATCTGAAACGTTTGATCGACGGTCCTTTCGACGTTGCTTTTCTCTGTTTGCATGGGAAA
The DNA here is from genome assembly GCF_000185625.1 of Eggerthella sp. 1_3_56FAA. Lineage (NCBI taxonomy): Bacteria > Bacillati > Actinomycetota > Coriobacteriia > Eggerthellales > Eggerthellaceae > Eggerthella > Eggerthella sp. 1_3_56FAA. The sequence continues at coordinate 455,958 of NZ_GL622580.1, read as the reverse complement.
TATGGGGAAGACGGCACCGTGCAGGGTCTTTTGGAAACGATCGGGCTCCCTTATATCGGTAGCGGGGTATGGTCGAGCGCTTTGGCAATGGATAAAGTGAAGTCGAAGCTGTACTACGAACAAGCCGGCATCCCTACTCCCCCCTCTGTGCCGCTGCAGAAGGGGGATTCTTACGACGTGGATTCTATCGTCGAGAAGCTGGGCACGCATTGTGTGGTGAAACCCGGCACGGAAGGAAGCGCACTGGGGGTGTTCATCGTCGAAGGTGCTGCGGCGATCGGCGAAGCAATTGAGAAGGCGTTCGACATCGATTCAGAGGTTCTTGTTGAGCGCTATATAAAAGGTAAGGAGTTGACGGTTGCGGTCATTGGCGACGCAGAAGTCGAAGCGTTGCCAATAATCGAAATCGTTCCTAAAAGCGATTTCTACGATTTCGAGTCGAAATATGCTCCCGGTGGTTCGCAGCACTTGTGTCCCGCGCCGCTGTCGGATGAAACGACGCGGATGGTGCAAGAGCTTGCGGTTCGTGCCCACCGCGCGTTGTCGTGCGAAGGGGTTTCGCGCTCTGATTTCATTTTGGAAGAAGACGGTTCGTGCTGGACGCTGGAGACGAATACCATTCCCGGCATGACGGGAACATCGCTGCTTCCCGATGCCGCGCGTGCGGCGGGCATTTCTTTTCCGGAACTCTGTACGCGGCTTATCGGTTATGCCCTCAGTTAATAAACGGAGGAGTGGAATGTTTCACGTGAAACATTCCACTCCTGAAGAAAGACTAGAACGCGCCGCATGATTTGAGGCTGAAAAGAGCAAGGGCTACGAGCGCCAGCAAGAACAGCCAGCTGACCGCATAGCAGCCCTTGTTTCCTTTGCGCCCCTGCTCGATGAGTTTCTCGGACATTTTACGTCGACTCTTCATGATCACCGTTCCCGCTTCCTTTGGAGGAAATGCTACGGTCTGTTTTGGAGTCCAATTACCATTGCTGGAGATTACCTGTTCGACACCTTGCTCGCCGAGATCGATTTCCGGTCGCACGCCATCGGAAAGACGCTGCGCCGTTGTAGCTATGAAAGGCTTGAAAGCTTGATCGAGATTGGAATCGTAGCAGATGATGGCGACTTGGCCCCAGTAGTGGCCCGGTTCGGGATGGTCGGTGAACGCGACGAACGACAACAAGGCTTGCAGTTTCCACTCGCGTGCGGCGAGAATGCTCAGCTGGCGTGAAAGCTCAGCATCGAGAAATCCGATCAGCGCGCCGAAGCGGTTTTTCATCCAAGCTGTGGACACCCCGTTGTCGGTTTGAAATACGATCTCGAACACGTCGCCTATAGGATTATCGGCTCCGAGCAGGATTGCAGCATCTTTCTTTGAAAGGGTATTGAATCGTGCGTACGTACCGAAGTAACGCTCAGCCTGCATGTTCTCTCCTTTGAGCCGTTCTTTTTGTCAACGTCGGCGTAACAGTTTGTATGATCCCATGATAGATGATAGGCTGGACGGTATGGATAAACAAAATATGCTCTCGCAGGATACCCTGCAAAGTTTCATAAGCGATGGCACTTCCCAGGCCGTCCGCGACCGGTATGCGTCGCTTCCCGAAATCGCAGCGACGATGGATTTCGGCGATCTCGACCATAACGTCGTGGTTCTGGACACCGAGACCACCGGCTTCTCTTTCAACCATGATGAGCTGACGCAGATCGCTGCAGCTCGCATGGAACAAGGCGAAATAGTCGAATGGTTCATCACGTTCGTGAACCCGGGAAAGCCCATTCCGGAAGATGTCGCGCACCTGACCGATATCCACGATAGCGATGTGGCCGATGCTCCGCTTCCCGCCGACGCACTGGCCAAGCTTGTGGAATTCATTGGCGATGCGAAGGTGGTCGCGCATAACGCAGAGTTCGATCGTACGTTCACCACGCGTCATCCCAGCGGTTATCCCCTGTTGGAGAATACCTGGATCGATTCGCTCGATCTTGCGCGAATCGCGCTTCCCCGCATGAAATCGCATCGCTTGCTCGATCTTGTACGGGCTTTCGGCGCGCCTTTGTCGACACATCGCGCCGATGCCGACGTCGAGGCAACCTGCGCCATCTTCCGCATCCTGCTTGCAGGTGTCGCCGCGATGCCGCCGGCGCTTGTGTGCGAGATCGCCCATATGGCGACTCCTGACGAGTGGTCGACGAGGATGGTATTCGAGCAGTTCGCCCGAAAGTACGAGGTGGAAGCGAACCAAGATGTTTCACGTGAAACACCAAGTTTGAGATTCTCTTTGCGCGCCCTTCGTCGTGACCGCTTGGGCAAGCTGGAGCGCGCGGCGAAGCTGGACGCCGACGATATCGCGGCCGATCCGCAACGCTCGCTTGCGTTCCCTTCAGATGCGGATATCGTTCAAGCCTTTTCGGAAACCGGGCTCGTGGGGTCGTTGTACGAAGAGTTCGAGCCTCGCATAGAGCAGGTCGCTATGGCAGAGGCAGTGAGAAAGGCATTTTCTTCTTCGGAGAACCTGTTGGTCGAAGCGGGAACGGGCGTTGGAAAGTCCATGGCGTACCTGGTTCCCGCCACGTTGACGGCGCGGGCCAACAATATAGCCGTCGGCGTTGCAACGAAGACTAATACCCTGCTCGATCAGTTGGTTTACCATGAGCTGCCTGCATTGGAAAAAGCGCTTCGGTTGGCCGACCCTGACAGGCCGTCTCTGACGTATGCTCCGCTCAAGGGTTTCTCGCACTATCCTTGTTTGCGTAAGATCGGCCATATCGTCGAGGAAGGAGCGCAGACGAAGCTGTTCGGCAACAAAGAGCAGACCCAGGCTCCCTCCCTTGCCGCCTTGCTGTCGTTTATCGAGCAGACTGAATACGATGACATGGACAGCTTGAAAATCGACTATCGCGTGTTGCCTCGTCGTCTTATCACTACGACGGCGAACGATTGTTTACGACGTAAGTGTCCTTATTTCGGTACTTCATGCTTTGTGCACGGTTCGCGCCGGCGCGCCGAGGCGGCCGATATCGTGGTCACCAACCATAGTTTGCTGTTCTGCGATCTCGTAGCAGATGGTGGATTGCTGCCGCCGATCCGCTATTGGGTGGTGGATGAGGCCCATGGAGCCGAAGCCGAAGCTCGTCGGGCTTTCTCGTTGTCGCTTTCGGCCGAGGACATAACGCGCCTGGCCAACCGTGTCGGTGCCGATGAGGCTTCCCGTAACGTGTTCGTGCGTGCCGAGCGCCGTGTGGTGGTGCCCGGCATGGAAGAGGGTTCTTCGCTGTTCTACGCCCTTACCGGCAAGGCGCGCTCTGCGGGCAAGGCCTACGCTGATGCTGCGCGGGAATTCTCCGCTCACCTCAAGGACCTTCTGTTCTTCGATCAGAACAAAAAAGGAAAAGGCTACGAGATCGTCGAGCTGTGGATCAATTCAGATGTGCGTTCCAGCGCAACGTTTGCCCAGGTAGCAAGCTATGGTCGAGCGATGACCGAAGCAGCGGAGAAGCTGGTGCGCGTGTGTCAGGAGCTCGTGGGATATCTGGAAGAGCTCGAAGGCGCGGCAGAGATCCAGCGCGAGATAGCATCGACCGCGATGGAGCTCAAAGACCAGATGAACGCCGCCGACATCATCTTGGACAGGGCTCCGGAAACGTATGCCTATGCGGCCACTTTGAGTCGCAAGAAAGATCGCGTCGCGGAAAAGCTGGAAGCGCTGCTGATCAACGTGGGCGAAGTGATGAACGAGACGTTGTTCGAGCGCACGCACTCGACGGTGTTCGCGTCCGCCACGTTGGCGGTGGACGATAAATTCGACGCATTCGAAAGCGCCCTGGGATTGAACGCTTCGGAGCATTCGACCTGTCAGATGTGCAAGCTGGATTCAAGCTATGATTTCGACGCTCATATGACAGTGTACGTGGCCAGCGATATGCCGGAACCGAACGAAGCCGCGTATCTTGCCGCGCTGCAGCGCCTGCTGGTGGACGTTCACCGCGCGCAGAACGGCTCGATGCTGACCTTGTTCACGAACCGTCGCGAGATGGAGCGTTGCTTTGACGAGGTACAACCCCAACTCAAAGTCGATGACCTGCGCGTCGTGTGTCAAAAATGGGGTGTGTCGGTAAAAGGTTTGCGCGATGATTTTCTGGCGGACGAGCATCTTTCGCTCTTCGCTCTCAAAAGCTTTTGGGAGGGATTCGATGCTCCGGGCGCTACGCTCAAAGGGGTCGTCATTCCCAAGCTGCCCTTCGCGAAGCCGACCGATCCTTTGTCGTGCGAACGGGCGGCTCGCGACGATCAGGCGTGGAGGCGCTACGTGCTACCCGCCGCCGTCCTTGAGACGAAACAGGCTGCTGGTCGACTTATCAGGAAAGCTGATGATACGGGCGTGCTTATTCTCGCCGATCGTCGCTTGTTGACGAAAAGCTACGGCAAAGCGTTCCTTAATTCCCTTCCGAGCAGGACCATCAAGGTGATGACGGCGGCTGAGATTGTAGCCGATCTCGAGCGCTCCAACAACGGGTAACGCAAGGCGATCCGGCTGGTACGAATGGGTAAGAGGGAAGACAAGATAACGCGTGCCGCGCATATCAAAAGGCATACGCGCGGCACGTCGAACGAGATATCGTTCAGCGTGCTCGACGCGGCAAAGAACGCGCTGGAAGGCGATGACGACGGCCTGAAGCACAGGCCAGGCCGCATCTCGCTCTTCACTCTTCCGGGCAAGCGGAAAAAGCCTGCTCCCACGCCGACCAAGGAACGTGGATTGCCGCTTTCAACTGGCGGTTTCGTGTCGGTTGATGATAGTGGACCGACGTCGAAGCTTGGAATGATTGCTCCGCCGCCGCGTTCGTCCGGCTCGACGGAGAAAAACCCTTCCACGGCCTTAGCGGTTGCCCCTGTCAAACCAAAACGCTCTCCCGAAGAAGAGATAGCCCTCCGCAAAGCGCGGCGTCGTCTGAGCAAATGGCTTGCGATTGCGGTGGTCGTGGTGGTGAGCGCCGGCCTGTTGAGTGCGGGAGGCGTGTACCTCTATCGCGATTATCAAACCCAACAAGGACACGTTGCGGTACTTGACGATGCGTTGCTGCTCGTCAAAGAGGCTGACGAGACCATAGAAAAGCTCGATGAGGTAGTGAAGAATCCTTTTGCTGATGGAAGCGATGAGCAGCGTGTTGATATCCAAGCGCAGCTCGAGGATGTCGAAGGAAAGCTGCAGGATGCTGATGAAAAAGCGCGCACCGTCTCGCTGGAGCTGAACGGTGCTCGCGAGAAGGAGGCCGCAAACCAAACGGTAGCGGCGATCGCAGCGCGCTACACGCTTGTCGAACAGGGCCAGCTTCTCATGAACGCCGCGACGGAGGCTCAGCTCGCCGCCGAGCAGGTGGATCGTGCTTGGAAAACCGTTTTGAAAGGCGACGATTTGGCGCGCCAGGCCGCTCAGCTGGTCACCGAGACGACGGTTGAAAACGTCGAGGCGTCTAAGAACAAGACGAAAGAAGCGCTGGCTGCCTTCGATGAGGCTTATCAGGCTTTTTCGGACGTTCAATCGACGTATGCGTCGGCTGATTTCTCGCAGTACTTCGATTATATTGGCAAGCGTCAGGAATCGCTCGGTTATGCCATCGCGTCGGACGATGCGATTCTGGCAAAGAACAAGGAAGAAGCCACGGCTCAGAACAATGCTTACAACATCGCCGATGCCGAAGCGGCGGTGCTTGCGAAATCGCTTCCCGAAGATCCTGCGGTCATCATCGACGAAACCTTCGCAGAAGCCACGGCGGATGTTGCAAAGGCCTATTCAACAGCACGTTTACAAGCGCGCAGCGCAGACGCTTTTATTAGTGATTATTTGGGTGCGGAGAGCAAATAGCGTATACTTGCATTATGTGTGCCTTGTAGAATCATCAACGAAAGGCAAAAGAGTATGCCGGACATACTAGATCACGTCGCATATCTATCACAGGAAATCGGACCTCGTCCTGCGGGGACTGAAGAAGAGCAGCAAGCGGCGTTGTACATTACCGAGCAGATGCAGAAGGATGCGGGTCTTTCCGCAATCATAGAAGATTTCAGCGGAGCTCCCGGAGCCGAAGCCCCGCGCGTTATCTGCTGCGCGGCTACGCTGATAGTCACTATTCTTGCACTGTTTTTGCCAGCGGCGGGTGTAGTGTCCATCGTGGTCACGCTGTTGGCGGCTCTCCTGTTCGCCGCCGAGGTGTTCAACCGACCCGTGCTGTCCCGCGCTTTCGCCCGAGGTGTCAGCCAGAACGTCGTGGCGAAGTACGAGCCCGGCTACTCGGCCGAAACGGGCGGATCGCGTCGGCGCAAGGTGATCGTGGTGTCGCGCTACGACAGCGGCAAGGTGAACGCCGAGCTCAACGGCCCGCTGCTCTCGATTCTTCCCATCCTGCAATGGGTTACGTTCGGCGCCATGGTATTCCTGCCAGTGCTGCTGATCGTTCGTAACGTGGTATTCCTCAACGCCGAAGGCGCTACCGCCATCGTGTTGAACGTGCTGGCGTGCATCGCGCTGGTTCTGGTTGCTTTGCCCCTGGTGTTCGCGCTGCTGCACAAGCTGGCTTCGTATAACGAAGGAGCGAACTGCAACGCCGCGGGCACGGCCGTGATGCTGGAAGTCGCACGCCGTGTAGGTCGAGGCCGTGTGAGCGAAGCCGAGCTGGCCGCGAACGCCGATGCTGCGATCCACGGAGAAGATGCGGCGCGCAAGGCGGGGTTGGTTCCTGAAGGCGCGCAGCTGGTGTACGAAGCCGCTAACGTGAAGCCTCCTGCGCCTGCTCCGCAGACTCCCGAAGCACGCCTGGCTGCAGCGAAAGCCGCCATCGCCGCGCTGTCAGGCAAGCCCGTTTCAGGGGTTACAGCGTCGGATATCGCTCAGAACCTCGTCCAGATCAAAGAACCCCCGTTGCCTGCGGCTACTGACGAAGGCTATCGAGAGTTGCGCGACGAGACGCGCGAAGCGTTGTCCAGCATTCCCGAGGATACCATGCAGGAGGCTCTGGCGAACGCCGAGGCTGCAGCTGCCGAGGGAGCTCGCCGCGCCGCCGAGGAGGCGGCCGCCATTGCGGCGGCAACGGCCGGCATGGCAGCATCGTCGTACGATGCCGTGAGCCAGGCGGGCGGAACGAGCAACGGGGTTCCGGACTGGTTCAAGAAAGCTCAGGAGAAGGCGAAGAAGCCCCGTAACGCAGACAAGCCGGTGCAACGCTCTCGTTTCGCAAGCGCTCTTGATGCAGCCGACAGCGAAAGCGCCGGAAGTTTCGCCGAGGCGAGCAAGCCCTCGGATCATGGAACGGCGGATGTATTCGATTCCGGTAGCAACGATTCTCTTGATGTGCAGGTTCCCCAATGGCACATGACGGAAGCAAGCGCTGCGGACGGTTCGCAGCGCCTCTCAGACGATGGCGATTACGAGGTCCCGTCCGGCGAGGAGGGCTTGCAAGCTCCGTCGAGCGCCGCGCACCAGGCTGCCGTCGAGGATGCTCAAGGCGATCCGTTATCGACAACTGCCATGCCGCCTATTGACGTAAGCGGGCTTCGTCCGGATGACATGCCGCCCATCAGCGATGTTCCCATGCCCTCGTTCCTGGATCCGCGCAAGGTGCAAGAAGAAGCCCGCGCTGCTCAAGCCGACATGCAGCGCTCTGGCAACCGAGTGGACGTGACGGGCGCCCCCATCGGCGCAAGCGGACGAATCGACGTCGACATCGAAAGCTACGAGGTTTCCGCCGAGGAAGCCGTCCCTCAGGCCGAAACGTCTGCCCACCGGCCTATCGTGTTGCCTGATATAGGAGTTTCGGCTACGAATCTGCCTCCCATATCAGAGCTGCCGAAGCAACGTGCTCCGTTGGCAGAAGTTGAGACGTCTGGTAAATCTGCCGCGAAGAGCCTGCTGAGCATGCTTCCCTCCATCGACGTGAGCGGCGATTCGACGGAAAGCGCATCGGGGGAAAACGCCTCGAACGTGAGCGGCGATTCGGTTGAGAAGAATCATTCGCTCCGCTCGATGCTGCCATCGCTTTCGGGTTCGATCAGCCGCGCCGATGCGTCAGAGGGCAAAACTTCGAACGTCAGCGCAGCGGGCGCGTTCGTTCCTGCGGGAGCAACGGGCACGTTCGCGCCTATTGGCGATGAGCTGCTGGATAATGTCGACCCTGAAGATATCTACATCGACGATGCTGATGATTCCGCGTACGAGCAGAACTTCACCGAGTCGGGAGCCTTCGCCGGCCCCGGGTACGTGGAAATGCCCAAATCGCGCGTTCATCGTCTGTTCGACCGTCTGCGCCGTAAGAGCAAAGACCAAGAGCCTTCGCCTCAGGAGTGGCTTGAAGTGGATGAGTCTTTCGATGCTCGCACGGTGGGAGCTGAGCGCGGCGGCTGGGAAAGCTTCCGAGAGGATGAGGGAGTCGTCGATCCCGGTGCGACAACACAATTGGATCCCTACAACGCGGGCTACGAGAACGGCCAGTACGATACGATCGAAGAAGACGGATTCGACGGCTCTTACGACTATGAGGGCGTTGACGAATACGATGACGGATACGGGCCTGACGAGCGTCGTCCTTGGCATGGCGGAGCGTTTTCGCCCCGTCGTATGGAGAAGGCTGAACTCGACCTCAACAGCGCTTCGAACGAATCGTCTGAATCCCTCGATTTCGATGATCCCGACGTCCCTGCCGAGCTCAAGCAGATATACCAGTTCCGCAACCCCGACATCAACACGGAAGTGTGGTTCGTCGCGCTGGGTTCGGAGCTCGCTCAAAACGGCGGTATGCGCGCATTCATCACCGAGCATCAGCAGGAGCTTCGCGGCTCTATCATCATCGATCTCGACGGCTTGGGTGCTGGCGACCTCTGCATGATCGAGCAGGAGGGCATGTACCGGACGGTGAAGACGTCCTCGCGTATGAAGCGTTACATCAAGAAGGCTTCGCAAGCCACCGGTTTGAACGTGGGCGGCGCGCAGATCAAATGGAAGGACAGCGCTGCTTCCTACGCCATCAAACAAGGGTACCAGGCAATGCATCTGGTAGGCATGAACGGAGCGAAACCGGCGTTCTTTGCGCAAGGCGATGATGTGTTGGAAAACGTTGACGAGCAAACGCTTGAAACGAATGCCGACTTTGTTATGGAGTTGTTGAAGAATATATAGGTGCCCCTATCCGTCCTCGGTGGGCGTTTTTCAGCCTGCCTTATAATACGGGTTTGTATGCGCTGGTTATTGCCAGGGTATGCCACGATAAAGTGCGGGATGAAAGCGTCCTGCTCAAGTACAGAACAGAGAGGTGTTTTTGCAGCCATGGCTATTGAAGCTTATTGCGTGAAATGCAAGGCCAAGAAAGAGATGAAGGATCCCGTTGAGAGCCTGACGAAGAACGGTAAGCCTATCACGAAGGGCAAGTGCCCCGACTGCGGTACCACGATTTGCCGTATCGGCGCTGCGAAATAACCTCGCTCTCACTGATGACGAAAAGGACGGCTTTGGCCGTCCTTTTTTTGCATTATGAAGGTGTTTCACGTGAAACAATCAATGAGGATAGTAAGGGCGAGGAACGATCGAGGCAGATGATAGGTCGGGTTCGTTCTTCGACGGGCGATAACGGATGTCTATCCGTATCAACATGTTTCACGTGAAACACTTGTCGCATTGTTGTGAGACTTTACGATTTATGTTTCACGTGAAACAATCGGCGCTCGCTATTTTCGACATCTTCCTCGGAGCTGCGTTCGTCCGCTTGACGCATGAAGCATGAAGCGCAGACGAACGTAGCTCCGAGGTTTTCTTTCCCGCTAGATGGGAAAGGACGCGTCTTTTCCTACGATGGGGTTTCGCACGAAGGACAGCAGCTCGACAGATAGTCGGTTGCGTCCTGAAAAGCATTCAAAAGACCGTCGAGGTCGTCGTATCCCAAATGTTTGCCGAGCCCGTCGAAGAACCGATCAAGCGTCTGCTCGGTCTCTTTTGCCGTGCGCGCTCCCAAGTAGGTAAGGCTCAGCGATAGGCTACGCGCATCCTCGGTGGTGCGGTGCCGTTCGATGAAGCCGCGATTCTCCAGGTTTCTCAACACGCGCGATAACGTGCTGGGCTGCAAGTTCAGCTGCTTCGCAAGCGCGCCGGGGCGCAACAAGTGCTGAGCCGCGCCCAGTTCCAGCAGAACGCGGGCTTCGTCATGGGTGATGCTGACGTGCGTGCTGAGGAACAGCGCGCATGCGCGATCAAGCTCCGTCGCCAGATGTAGGAGATGGCGGATGGTACTGTACGTTTCGCGCATGCTGCTCTCCTCCTACCCGAACCGGTACTCCACGCCCATTGTGGGCTGGGGGTTCTCCCACTTCTTGACGATGGTGCCCTCGCAGGCGATGCGGCAGGTGCCGCACTCCAGGCAGCCGGCGTAGTCGAAGGACTTCTTGCCGTCCTCGTCGATCTTGTAGAGCGCCGCCGGGCACACGCGCACGAGCTTCAGGAACTCCTCGTCGCCGGGGTCGTCCACGAGCTCGATGTGCGCGCTCTCCTCGTCCACCTCGTACTTGTCGATGGCCAGGAACTCGTCGACGTTGACCGTGATCTCCTTGACCTCGCTCACAGCGACTTCACCGCCTTCCGAACCTCGCCGGCCAGCTTGAGCAGGCCGCGCTGCTTGACTATGGGCATCATGCGCTTCATGAGCGGCTTCTGGGGCTTCCCGTCCACGCTGAACATGGCGTTGAAGACGTCGCGCACCATGACGGGGTACTCGGTGAACATGCGGTCCCAGCCCTCCATGACGTGGGGCCACTTGGAGAAGGTGCGCAGGTCCTGGATGACGAAGGAGCCCTCCATCGCCTCCTTGTAGGAGGCGAGCCCCGCCTCGCTCGTGTCGCCCGCGTCGAGCGCGCGCACGGCCGCCTGGCCCGCCATCTGGCCGGAGGCCACGGCGAAGTCCATGCCTCGCACCTGGTAGCCCATGTTCATGCAGAGGCCGGCCGACTCGCCGGCCACCAGGCAGCCGTCGAACACGTACTTCGGGACCATGCCGTAGCCGCCCTCGGGCACCATGTGGCCGGAGTGCTCGACGAGCTTCGCGCCGCGGATGATCGGCGCGACCGCCGGGTGGCCCTTGAAGTCCTCGAGCATCTGGTACACCGGCGTCTCGTTCGCGCCGTCGGCGGCCAGCGAGATGGTGGCCACGAGGCCCAGGCTGATCGAGTCCCTGTTGGTGTACAGGAAGCCGCCGCCGACCTTGCCGTGCGTGCAGTCGCCCACGAACAGCATGGCCGCGCCCTCGCCCTCCGGCACCAGGAAGCGGTCCTCGATCGTCTGCGCGGGCAGCTCGAACACCTGCTTGATCCCGACGGCCATCTGGGAGGGCTTCGGGCGGGGGTTGCCCAGGCTGCGCTCGCAGAGCAGGCTGTTCACGCCCTCGGCGACGATCGTCGCCTCGGCGGTGATCTCGTCCTCGCCGGCGCGCACGCCGACGACCCTGCCGGACCCGTCCTTCAGGAGCTCCTCGACCGCGATGCCGCAGATGTACTCCGCGCCCGCGTCCTCGGCCTTGGAGGCGAGCCACTGGTCGAAGGGCGCGCGCAGGACCGAGTAGGAGTCCTTGCCCTCCTCGGCGAGCTCGGGGCTCGTGAAGTCGATCGCCGTCTGCGAGGCCGGGTCCATGAGCGCGATGCGCTCGTGGGTGATCCTGCGCTCGAGCGGCGCTTCCCGCTCGAAGTCGGGGAACACCTTCTTCAAGCTGTGCGAGTAGATGCGCCCGCCGGTCATGTTCTTCGCGCCGGCGAAGTTGCCGCGCTCGACCACGAGGGTCGACTTGCCGGCCTTCGCGAGCTCGTAGGCCGCCACGGCGCCCGCGCACCCGGAGCCCACGACGATCGCGTCGAAATCGGTCTCAGCCACGTTCCTCTCCTCTCTCTTCCTTCTCTTTTTTCCAATACGGTAAGGGCGCCCTGCCCCCCGCATCGCGGAGGCGAAAGCGGCCACCCGAAGGGGGCCGCCTCTCTCCGTGGCATCCCTCAAGTTCTCCAAAGCCGCCCTGCCGTCCAAGGCGGGCGGCAGCGACGTGAATCGAAGGGAGGGTGCCCGGCGTGCCCACCAAGCGAGTTCCACAGCGAAGCGAGGACTGTCTGAGCGTCTGGGCATGCCGGGCACCCTCCCGGACAGGTTGAAAAGCCTACAGAGCCGCCGCCAGCCTCGGCAGGACGTCCTTCAGGTCGCCCACGAGGCCGTAGTCGCACTGCTTGAAGATGGGGGCGTTCTTGTCCTTGTTCACGGCGAACATCGTGCCCGCGCGGTTCACACCCACCATGTGCTGCATCTGGCCGGAGATGCCGATGCCCAGGTACACCTTCGGCGCCAGCATCATGCCGGACACGCCGATGTAGGCCTCTCGCGGCATCCAGTCCACGCCTTCGGCCAGCGGACGCGAGCAACCGCACTCGCCGCCCAGCTTCGCGGCCACGTCGCGCATGAGCTGCAAGTCGGCTTCTTCGGCGAACCCGCGCCCGCCGGCCACCACCACGCCGGCTGCTGCGAGGTCCACGTCGCTCTTCGGCAGATCCTTCGTTCCCGTCACGCGCAGGGCGCGAGCTGGGGCGGCGAAGGGAGCTTCCTCGACGGCGTCGGTGCCCGAAGCGGAGGCCTCGTCGAACACGCCGGCACCCACCGTGTAGATGGCCGTGCCGTTAGCCCTGCTCTTGCGCTGGCCCACGCCGCCGAAGTACATGGTGGTGGCCAGGTCGCCTTCGAACTCGATGACGTCGGTGATGGTCGCCGTGCCCATATGGGCGGCCAGCCTGCCGGCCAGAACCTTCATGGAACGGGTGGGCTCGACCAGGACGATGCCCGGAGCCTCGGCGTCCACGACGGAGTTCACGCTGGCGTACGCGTCGTCGATGGCGTTTCCGGAGGGAACGTCGATATGCACGGCCTTGTCGGCCACGCCGGTCAGAGCCTCGACGCCGGGGGCGATCAGCACCACTTCGTCGGCCATGCCGCGGGCGCCGGCGCACAGGGCGCGGGCGGCGGCGGAGGTTTCAGCGATAACGCATGCTTTCATGTCCACATCACCTTTCCTACAGGGCCGCTTTGAGGGCGGCCGCGAATTTCTCCAGATCGCCGTCGACCGAGGCGTCCAGCATTTCCATCTTGCGCTCGGCCTGCTGCGGCGCCTTGGTCTCCACGACGTCGACGACCGCGGCCTCCACATCGGAAGCGGCGTTCACGGAGGACGGCTTCTTGCCGGCGGCGAGGATGTCCTTCATGCCGGGGATGCGAGGCAGCGCGATGTCGGGGACCACGCTGATCACGGCGGGCAAGTCCACCTGCACGGTCTGCAACTGGGTCTCCAGCATGCGGTCGCACGTGGCGACGGCGCCCTCCACCGACACGGCGGACACGGCGGTGACCACGGGCAGGCCCAGCGCATCGGCCAGCTGCACGTCCACCTGCTGCGCGTAGTTGTCGGCGGAGCCGTCGCCGCACACGATGAGGTCGGCGGCGTCCAGCCCGTCTACAAGGCGCGCCAGCATGGCGGCCGTCGCGTGGGCGTCGAGGTCGGCACAGGCGTCGTCGGCGATCATGACCAGCTCGTCCACGCCGCGGGCGAGAATACCCTTCTTCAGCTTGGAGTCGTCGGCCTTCGCGTCGGCGACCGACACGCAGACGACTTTCGAGTCCTCGTGGGCGGAGGCGAGCTGCACGGCGGCCTCGATGGCGTTCAGGTCGTACGTGGACACGATGCGATGGGCTTTCGAGTCGTCCAGACTCCGGTCGGCGGCTACGACGATGTCCTGATCGTCGGCCAGCACCTTGATAGGAACAATGATGTTCATGGATGCCTTTCCTTTCTTCTCCTATCGTCCTGCCGTTCTGCGGCATGGACATGCCGGGCAAACTGCTTGCCTGTCGTTCCGAGCGTAAGCCGAAGTCGAAAGATCCCGTGCTGCGTTAACAGGGAGTGCTGCGGCTGGCGCCGCACGGGATCCTTCTACTTCGCGCCTGCGGCGCTCCGCTCAGGATGACGAGGGTCAGTTCCCGTTTGACCGGCATGTCCATGCCCGCGGGCGTTGCCGCGACCCTCCCTCCAAGGCCGCGGCAACGGGCGAGCGGGGTGCTACTGCTGCGCCTTGGCGGCGGCAGCTTCGAACTGCTTCTCGAAGAAGATCTTCTTGGCTACGACAAGGTGGTACTCGCCGGTCTGCAGCACGTCGCCGTTCTGGTCGATCATCGACATCTGGATGATGATGACGCCGCGCTCGGGCTTGTTGTCGTCCTTGGCGACGATCTCGGACGTGGTGTACACGGTGTCGCCCACGGCCGGCATCTTCAGGAACTTCCAGTTCTTCGTGCCCTTGGTCGCAAGAATGGAGTTGTTCATCTTTGCCATCATGGGATCGGACGGGTTGATGGACGGCGTGAACGTATAGATCAGCATGTGCTGAGCCAGCACGGAGTCATGGCCGTGGGCCTTGCAATACTCGAGATCCATGTGGATGGGCGCCCATTCGCCGGAGATGCCGGCGAAGTTGAGGATGTCGGCTTCGGTGATGGTGCGGCCCGTGGTGGCCGGGGTCGCATGGTTCAGCGGCACGTCCTCGAAGAACCAGGTGTCCTTGAACTTCTTGTCGAAAGCAGCTTGCAGTTGCTCGTTCATGTTGAATTCCTCCTTCAGGATGATGGCGGGCGAGGGCTAGTTCTTCTTGGCGATGTTGTAGTAGCGCACGTTGTCCAGAACCAGCGTGCCGTCCTGGTCGATACCATGCACGGCCAGCTCGATGGTGCCCGTGCCGTCGCCGTTGTCCGTCTTGTCCGTGATCTCGCACTCCAGGTGGATGGTGCTGTTGAACTTCACCGGGGCCATGAACTTCACGTGCTTGAAGCCCGTGAGGTCTCCCAGCGTCTCGGCCGTGGCCGACCAGAACTCGGTGCGCTTCAACATGCCGCCGGCCAGCGTCAGCGTAAGGGCGCCGTGGGCGATGTTCTCGCCGTACATGCCGGTCTTCGCGAACTCGTGGTCCAGATGAACCAGGTTGTAGTCGCCTGTGATCTGCGCGAAGTTCACCACTTCGGCGTTCGTGATGGTGCGGCCGCCGGGGGACTGGAACTTGTAGCCGACCTCGACGTCTTCGAAATACAAAGGTGCTTGCAGCATTCTGACTCCTCCTCAGTTGGTTGCGCTTCTTGTTCCGATGCGCGGGTCGCGCGCGATGCTCCGTGCGACCCGCGAAATCGTTTCGTGATGCAGTTAGAACTTGATGACGTACATGGAGCGATCCCAGGTGTCGCCCAGGCCGACGACCTTTTCCTCGGCCATCTTCTTGATCTCCTCGTCGGTATAGCCGCATTCCTTCAGCACGACTTCGGTGTCGGCACCCACGGTGGGAGCGACGACCGGGTCGGGAGCGCCGGCCTCGCGGAAGTAGACCGGGGTGCGCGGCATCTTGATGACCTCGCCGCTGGGCATCTCGACTTCCTTCATAAGGTTGCCGGTCAGCACCGCGGGATCGTCGGCGACTTCGCTGAACTTCAGGCAGATGTCGTTGGGGATGTCTTCCTCGGTGAGGATGTCGCTCCACTCTTGCACGGTCTTGGTAGCGAACAGCTCGTCCAGCATGGGGATGATCTCGTTCGACTTCGCCAGCGCGGTCATGTAGTCGGGGTACTTCGTCACCAGCTCGGGGTCGAGGCCCAGGCGCGCCACGAAGCGCGGCCAGTCCTTATGCCACTGCAGGCCGGCAACCATGATCCAGCGGTCGTCCGAGCCGCGGTACATGCAGGAGAACGGAAGGACGTTCTCGCGGCCCTTCGGCCACAGGTTGTTGTAGGGCTTCTGGCCGGAGAGGATGGGCACCATCGCGCTCATCATGCCGGAGCCGTACAGGCTGCACGACACCTGGTCGCCCAGGCCCGTGCGCAGGCGGTTGATGTACGCGGCCATGATGCCGATGGACAGGTACAGGCCCGTGGGGATGTCGCCCTGCGCCTGGTAGGGCATGTAGGGATGCGCGCCCTCGGGAACCACGTCGGTGGTGAGTCCCGTGCGCGTGGCGTAGGCGATCATGTCGAAGCCGCCGCGGCTGGCCAGCGGGCCCGTGCTGCCGTAGCCGGTGGTGTTGGCATAGATCAGCGCCGGGAACTTCGCATGCAGCGTATCCCAGTCGATGCCCAGCTTGACCATGTCCTTCTCGCGCATGTGGCAGATGAAGATGTCGGCCGTCTCCAGCAGCTTCCACAGCACGCCCATGCCCTCGGCCGTGCGCGTGTTCACCGCGATGTGGCGCTTATTGCCGTTGATGGCGTCGTACAGCGGGGCGTCGCCGTTGTAGATGTTCTGCGTCATGCCCGAGCCGCGGATGCCGTCGCCGGTCAGCGGTTCGATGCGAACGACGTCCGCACCGTATTCGGCCAGGATCTCGGCGGCCATCGGTGCCGCGACGAACGCGGACATGTCGACGACTTTGACGCCATCAAGAAGCTTCAAATCAGACATTGCTCGTTCCTTTCACTCGCTGCGGCCTCATGCGCGCAGCTGTTTCAAAATCATGTTTCGCGGAGCGCGGGGCTCCGCCGGGGCGGGGAGGTCGTTGCGGCCTTCCCGCCCTTTGCGGATGAGCCGCGTTTCCTACTTGCCCTGGAACGGACGCGTGGGACGCTTCTCCAGGAATGCCGACATCGCTTCCTTCTGATCCTCGGTGCTGTACAAGTGGGCGAACAAGGCCGATTCGAACAGCAGCGCGCGGTCGAGATCCATCTGCATGCCCTCGTTCACGGCCCACTTCACGTACTCGAGCGCCAGCGGCGGCTTCGCGGCCATCTCCTTGGCCATGTTCACGGCCGCTTCCAGCAGCTCCTCGGCCGGGAACACCATGTCCACCAGGCCCATGGCCAGCGCAGCCTCGCCCTTGTAGTGGTTGCCCGTCATCATGAGCAGCTTCGCACGGCTGGGGCCGATGAGGCGGGGCAGGCGCTGGGTGCCGCCAGAGCCCGGGATGACGCCCATGTTCACTTCGGTCAGGCCGATGCGTGCGCGCTCGGAAGCGAGGCGAATGTCGCACGCGAGCGCCATCTCGAAGCCGCCGCCCAGGCAGAAGCCGTTGATAGCGGCGATGACGGGAATGCGGCACTTCTCGATGCGGGTGTTCAGGCGGTTGCCCTCGATGCCGCCATGGTACGAGCCCACGACGTCCATCTGGATCTCGCCCTCGATGTCGCCACCGGCGCAGAAGGCCTTGCCGTCGCCGCCGGTCAGCACGATGACGCGGACCTCGGGATCCTCCTCGTACGCGTCGAACAGGTAGTACAGGTCGTCCATGACGTCCTGATTGATGGCGTTCAGCTTCTCAGGCCGGTTCAGCGTGATGATGCCCACGCCGTCGCGCTTTTCGGCCAAGGTCGCCTTCAGCTCTCGTTCTGCCATAATGAAACTCCCTTTCTTTAGTCTTCGCGATGCGACTCTTGCATCGCTTTCTCACGCTTTCGTTCCGGGTTCGCGTTCGGATAAGCTGGACACACGTTGCTCTATCAGTTCGCGTCTCCGGATTTTCCCCATTTCGTTGCGAGGCATGTCCTGTACGATTTCGTAGGTCTTCGGGCATTTGTATCCGCTCAGCTTGGTGTGGAGGAATTCTTTGAGACCATCCGTCGAAAACTCGCTTTCCGCGCCTTCGATCTCGAGAATCGCATGCACCCTAAGACCCCATTGCTGGTCGGGAATGCCTATAACCACAGCGTCGGAGATGCCGGGATAGTCGAAAATGGCGTTCTCCACCTCGGCGGTGTACACGTTCTTCCCGCCGGTCACGATCATGTCCGAACGACGGTCGGAGATGTACAGGAAGCCTTCCTCGTCGAGCCAACCGAGGTCGCCGACGCTGAAGAACCCGTCTTCCTCGGATTTGATGGATTGCGGCCCCACGTACTTTGCGGAAAGCCCCATAGCCGGCTTGCCGAATATCTCGCCTACTTCGCCGCAGGGAAGCGCCCGACCCTCCTCGTCGCGTATCTGCAGCTCGCAACCGAAGGGGCGTCCCACGCTGCCGCGGTGCTCCAGCCATTCTTCGCCGCGTATGAACGTGCTTGCGATCATCTCGGTCTCGCCGTACATCTCGTACACCTTCCGGGCGCCGATGCGCTCGATCCAGGCGAGCTTGACCTTGTCGGGGCAGGGGCCGCCGCTGTGGAACACGGCCTCCAGGCTTTCCAGGTTTCTGGTTTGGAAGGAAGGATGGCGCATCATCCTGTCCATCATCGTGGGAGCCAAGCCTATGAATTGAATCCCATGCTTTTCGATGAGCTCGAGCGCCTGTCCTTCATCGAAGCGTTCCATGAGGTACACGGTCTGCCCGAAGAACAGTCCGATGTACGTGGCATTGCTGTACAGGTTGTGAAACAGGGAACCGGGGATAAGCTGTTTCGACCAAGGGGTCTGCCCCGTCATCGCCGTCCAAGCCGACAGATCCATCTCGCAGTAGGCCGGCCTGACTTTTTGCACGACGAGCTTGGGTTTTCCCGACGACCCTCCCGTCGGGATAGCCCGCGAGGGCTCGCAGGCGAAGAACGGCAGGATCTCGGCTCCATGGGGGAACTCTCCTCGGATCCAGTTCCGCACGTCTTGCTGCGATATGCAATCCTCGTCGTCGCAATCCCATGTCGATATCAGCAGCTTGCGCTCGAACAGCGCGTGTATATGGTTGCGTTCTTCATCGGTTCCCTTGGGGGACATGAATACGCAACACGCTCCCAGCTGCCAGGCGGCAAGCGTCGCAACGACGTTCTCGTAACCGTTGGGAAGGGCTATGACGACGTAATCTCCCTGTTGAACGTTTCGATCATTGAGATGGCAGGCGACCTTCTCGATCGCCTCGAACAGCTCTCGACGAGACAACGCCCGTTCCGATCCGTCGCGGGAGACATCGACGAGAGCCGTCTCGTCCCCCCACTTTTCGGCAAGCTGTTGAAGCTGTTTCGAAAAAGCAACCCTGTCAATCGGTATGCCGTCACATCGATCCATCGCGTTACTCACCTCCTTCTGCAGCAGCAAGCGCTGCCCGTTTCCTCATGTGCGTTGAACGGGGCGGACGCGAGGCTTTCGTCAGCCCGCCCCTTGCTCGTTCTGTCGTCTTACCGGTAGCGCTTGAGGATCTGCGGAGCGGTGTTGAACACCATGACCTGGTCGGAACCGCCGGCGATGCGGGCGCTGCGGATGTCGATGTAGTAACGGCCCACACGATGGTCGCCCACCACGCCGATACCTGCCAGCACCTGGATGGCGTCGTCAACCACTTCGCAGGTGGCCTTGGAGCAGTAGTACTTGGCCATGCCGGCGAGGATGCGCACGTCCTGGCCCTGATCGGCCTGCCAGCACAGCTTGTACAGCATGTTCATCATGTTCTCGATCTTGCAGGACATTTCCATGATCATCTCCTGCACCAGCTCGAAGCGACCGATCTGCTGGCCGAACTGCTCGCGCTGGTTGGCGTAGGCGCAGGCGTCCTCGAACGCATTGACCGCCGTGGCGATGACGCCGGACACGTTGGCGATGCGCTCGCGGGTGAAGTTCGCCATGGTCTGCATGAAGCCGTTGTGCTCGACGCCCAGGATAGCCGAGCGGGGCACGCGCACGTCGTTCAGGAACACCTCGCAGATGCTGGTGGGGGCGTTCTCGTGGCCCATCTTGGGAAGCTTGTTGATAGTCACGCCGGGGGTGTCGCGATCGACCAAGAACATCGTCGCACCGCGATGGACGTTGTCAACCGTCGGATCCTTTGCGATGACGATGATGGCCGGAGCTTCCATGCCGCAGGTGGTGTAGTGCTTGCCGCCGTTGATGACCGCGGTGTCGCCGTCCCACGCGTAGGACGTCTGCATGCCGGCAACGTCGGAGCCGGTGGAGGGCTCGGAGATGCCCAGGGCCAGCGGCGCGCCGCCCGCGATGTAGGGCTTCACGTACTTCTCGATCTGCTCGGGCGTGCCGAACTCGCACACGTCGTACATCGTGGGCATGCCCATGGAGTAGAACGCCGCAAGCGGGCCGCCGTAGCGGGAGATGGTGAAGTTGGCCAGGGCCACCGTCATGAGGTCGACGTCGGTGCCGCCCACTTCTTCAGGCAGGCCCAAGCCCGTGAAGCCGGCCTCGGCCATGGCCTTCCAAGCATCCCAGGGGAACTCTCCGTTGCGATAGCATTCGCGCTCCTTCTCGGCCGGCATCTCGCGCTCGAGAAGCTCCTTGATGCTTTCGATGAGCAGTTCCTGTTCCTCGGTCTTAGAGAAATCGATCATTTCTGTGCCTCCTTGGCGGTTGTTTTGCACGGATCGCGGATCACCGGTATCCGTGCGGTTGAAAACGGTACTTCATCGGATCGCCGTCGCAGCTGGCGATCCGCTTTCCACTAACGGCGTCTCAGCTGTTACTCGGCCTTCTTCTTAGCGGCTGCGGCCTGGGCCATCAGCTTCTCCATGTTGTACTGATCCTTGTCCCATTGATCCTCTTCGGTCACGAGACCCTGCTCGCGCAGCTCGTCGATCTTCGCGTCGTCGAAACCGTATTCCTTGAGCACCTCTCGGGTGTACTCGCCCGGATAGCCGGAGGGACCGAACTCGGCCTCGCCCGACGAGAAGATGGCCGGAGCCTTGACGATGCCGATGTGCTTGCCGGAAGGATAATCTATGCCCTGGAAGAACCCGGCGTCCCAAGCCTGCTGGTCATCCTGCAGGTCGGCGAAATGCTGGCAGAGGTCGAACGGGATATCGGTGGTCATGAGCTTCTCGATGGCCTCGTCGCGCGTGACGTTGGCCAGCACCTCGGTGATGATCGGCGTGATCTCGGCAGAAGCGGCCAGCGCGGTCTGATAGTCGGGCCACTTGGCGATGAGGTCTTCGTCCATGCCGAAGGCATGCACGAACTCAGGCCAGGAATTGTGCCACTGCAGGCCCATCAGGGCGATGGCCTTCTCGTCGGAGCACATGTACGGACGGGCCAGGGGCAGCACGGAGTTCGGATCCGTGGGGTACTCGTCGCCGTAGGCGGCGGTCACGATGGGGACGCCCACGCTCCACATGCCGGCGTGCATGAGGGCCACGTTCACTTCCTGGCCCTTGCCGGTGCGCTGCTGCTCGATGTAGGCGGCCAGCACGGCCATGGCCAGATAGGTGCCCGTGGGGATGTCGCCGAAGCCGAAGTACGGGATCATCGGGTTGTCGCCCTTGATGGGGCAGTCCAAGTCGTAGCCTGCACGCGCGGCGTAGGAGGCCGCGTCGAACCCGCCGCGGGGAGCCCACTCGCCTTTGGTGCCGTAGCCGGAGGTATTGCCGCAGATGATCTTCGGATTGATCTTCGACAGGCTCTCGTAGTCCAGCCCCAGCTTCTTGGAATCCTTCGGTCGCAGATGCGAGAGGAACACGTCGCAGTCCTTCAGCATCTCTTTGAGGATGGCCAGCCCTTCGGGTTTGCGGGTGTCGAGCGTGATGCAGCGCTTGCAGGAGTTGATGGAGTCCCAACCGGCCTGGTCGCCGTTGTAGATATGGCGGGCAAGGCCGATGCCGCGGTTGCTGTCGCCGGTGGGAGGCTCGACCTTGATGACGTCGGCGCCCCATTCGCCCAGGATGCGTCCGCCCATCGGAGCCGCCATGAACGCGGCGATCTCGATGACCTTCATGCCTTCCAGAAGTTTCAGAGCCATGCGTTTCCTCCTCTTTCAAAAGGACTGTAGTGTGACGGGCGGTCCGGTTGTTTCCGGTGCCCGCCGGCTGCGGGGCTCGTGCCCCGCAGTGGAACCAAACGGGTGGCGCGCAGCGCATTCCGCGCAAAGCGCCGGGTGGCGCGTCTGATTTACGCCTTCGGCATCCACATGGCCTGAACCTTCTTGCCGGTCTTGAAGGCCATGATCATGGAGATCAGGCAGACGACGATGAAGCAGAAGATCATGATGAGGGCGGGCGTGAAGCTGCCCGTCGCATCGTAGATGAAGCCGTACGCCGGGATGAGGATCATGGAGCCGATGCCGGTGGCCATCATGACGATGCCGTAGATGGAGCCGAATTCCTTCTGGCCGAACAGCGTGCCCAGCACCAGCGGGCCGATGACGCCCAGCGTGGCGGACAGGCAGCCGTAGAAGAACAGCGAGCCGAAGAACATGTACAGGTTCGTGCGGAAGAAGATGAGGCCCAAGAGGGCGATGAAACCGCACGCGCACGCCACCATCGTGGCCTTGAGGGGGCCCAGCTTGTCGGAGATCGTGCCGAACACGACGGCGGCGATAGCCGTGCCGATCATGAACGCCGTCATAGCGAATCCGCTGGTCACAGTATCGAAACCAGCTTCGATAGCCAGGGTGGGAACGATGGAGGCGAACGCCAGCGTTCCGGTGAGCAGCACCATGAAGATGAAGAAGAACCAGAACGTGGGGGTCTTCAGCGCTTGCTTGGACGTGAGGCCCGGCAGGTTCTTCGCGGCCTCGGCGGCGGCTTTCGGATCGGCGTTCTTGGCGGCTTCGATGTCGGCTTCGGTGGCGCCGAGGGGCAGCTGCCCCTTCTGCTCGGGCGTGCGGAACCAGATGAGCACGGCCGGGATCACGATAACCAGCGCGAGCACGCCCAGCACGATATAGCCCATGCGCCAGCCGTTCGATGCGATGATGGAGGCGACGACCGGCGAGAGAACGGCGGAGCAGATGGCCACGAAGCTCATCATGATGCCCATGGCCAGGCCGTTCTTATCCTTGAACCAGCGGTTGATCATCATGGGACCCACCAGCTGCGTGGCGAACACCGAGCCGAACGCCATGATGCCGGCCAGCGCGTAGAAGCCCCACACCGCGTCGACCAGCGACAGCGCGGCGAAGCAGCCCGCCTGGATGGCGACGGCGACTACGGTGATGATGCGGATGTCGAACTTGTCGAGCAGGCGACCCGCGAACGGGCTCCAGAACATAGTGATCAATGCCGAGATGGACGACATCATTGCCACTTCGCCCACGCCGATGTGCATGTCGGCGCTGATAGGCTGGAAGAACAAGCCCATGCCGCTGTTGATGCCGCCACGGCACAGACCCATCATCAGCAGAACGCCGATGAGGACGAACCATGCGAAGTGGATCCCCTTCTTTTTGGCTGTAGTGGTAGCCATGTTTACCTCCTGTGTGCGTTCGGTCGCAGGGACCGTCCGCGATTCAGTTACGATTCTTGCGGATCGATATCCACCGCAGACCGTGCTTCGCCCTGGCCGCTATGAGGCGGTCCTGGTGAAAACGATGTTCAGTGGAGTGACGCTGAGCCGTGCCCTCGACTTTCGCGTCGCCTTCCGGGAGGCGGGATGCGGAACCTAACTACCGATAGGAGATCGGAGGAAAATATGCGACCGCTTGCCGAACTCTTGCTGAGATCGGCTGGTGTTCGTATACTTTTGGCAACGATCTGGTGAGAAGGATCGGTTGTTAGGGGCATCCGGAGATCCTCCGGGAAGGTAGGACGTCAACGTCCTGCCTTCACCCCCTTTCTCTCCTTACTTCGGGCACAACGATACAAGGCAAGCGCGACCCGACGAAGGGCGCACTTCCCCCGAGGGGCACCAACTTAGGAAAGGAAGATGAAGAGCTTGGTTGCCGAGGCGTCTCCGTAGTTTGCGGAGGAATACGCAACGCGGCGAGTATTCAAGAACGAGGCGAACAGCGCGGAAGTCTTCGGCAACGTGAAGCTGGAGAAGAAGCGCTTGAACTGGCGGGGGCAGACTTTGCGGTTCCAAGCCCATTTGCTCATGAGCATACCCATCTTCGCTTGGCGTAAGCGTGGGTTCCGCTTGATGTAGGATTTGACGTTCAGCTCAAACATCAACACCATGTCCTAACATTCCCCGTGAATTCGTCAAATTATGACGACTTCCAGTAGTTTAGACGGTAAAACATTTAATGTCAACCACGTTTAGCATGGTGAATCGACATCGGTGCTCGTTTGCTTCCTCTCGTTGTCGTAGCAGCTGTTTGACCGGGGATTTCATTAGATATCCGATAAAATATTTTCTGCTTCATTCGATAAGCAATCTGCTTGATTGGTAGCCGCCGCGGTACAATACCGCATCATGGAAGCGGCGAAGGAGAGGTTTGGAAAAGAAAGCCACCTTATTCGAGTACGTGTATCGTCAGCTTGTCAGCGACATCGAGCAGGGAGCGCTGCGCTATGGCGATGCGTTGCCGTCGCTGCACGACTTGTGCGATCGATTTCGGGTGGGCATCAGAACCATCCGAGACGTGCAGCGTGCTTTGAAGGCCGACGGGTACATTGTCGTGGAGGAGCGAAAGCGCGCTGTCGTGGCGTACCGTCCGGCCGATGACGCGGATGACGGTCGCATCCGTGCGCTGCTGGCGCGTCGCGAGGTGGTTGCCGATTGCTACAGAACCCTCGAACTGGTCATGCCCCCGTTGTTCTACTTAGCCGCTCGATGCTGCTCTGACGAGGATCTTTTCGCTTTGGCTCAGGATGCGAAGCGCGTTGATCGCTCTGGCGTATCGGAAGGGTGGCGCATATCGCACGCATCGATTGTTTTGCACGGCCTGGTGGCAAAGGCAGGCAACCCGTTGTTCACGTCGTGCTTCGCAAGCTTGGAGCGCATCGGTCTGGTGCCGGTGGTTCCGGGTTTCGAAAGCCCTTTTGCCTCGCGTGCGGTCGACGTCGACGGGGGTTTGATGACGTGGATGTTCTCCTCTCTGCTTTTGCGCGATGCTGATGAGGTGCAGTATCGGTTCGGTTGCATGTATCGCGGCGTCGCGCAGCGCGTCGGGGCGTATTTCGACGCGCTCGAGAACGCATATGCCCCCGCCGTGGACATCGGATCGTTCGGGTACGCGTGGAATGCGAAGGCCGGGTTGGAATTCGTGCACGGACAAATAGCTCGCAATCTTGTGGAACGCATCGTTCGGGGGGAATTCGTCGACGGCCAGCTGCTTCCTTCCATCGCCGAGCTGTCGGCGCAGTATGGAGTCTCCGCTTCCACGGTGCAGAAAGC
The DNA here is from genome assembly GCF_000185625.1 of Eggerthella sp. 1_3_56FAA. Classification (NCBI taxonomy): domain Bacteria; kingdom Bacillati; phylum Actinomycetota; class Coriobacteriia; order Eggerthellales; family Eggerthellaceae; genus Eggerthella; species Eggerthella sp. 1_3_56FAA. The sequence goes on along the minus strand of NZ_GL622580.1, from coordinate 430,968 downwards.
GTACGGCGCGCTCAACGTCATAGGCGTCGCGCGCACCGTCAACGGGTTGGGCACGCGCGTGCAGTTGGGCAATGCGACGTTCAGCGAGCGCTGGCTGGAAGATCACTCGTTCAAGAGAGATGTGGGCACGTACGTCCATGCGGCGCAGATGATGTGCGCCGTGCTGCCTGCTGCATTGAGCCGCGTGCAAGGTCATGCGGAGGAGGTGGCCTCTTCTGCGGAACGCGCCCTCGCGGTCGAGGAGGGGGATTGGGCGGTGTCGAAGGCTCTCATGACGGGTTTGATCGAATGCACGGAGCCTTGCGCATTGCAGACGATTCTGCGGGAGCTGAACGATTTGCTGCGCTGGGGAGCCTTCCTTACGCTGTTCGCGGCTTCGCGAGAAAGCGCGTCCGCTCTCTCGTCTCTCGAAAGCATCGCTCTCGGGCAGGCGCGCAGAGCCGACGACGAGGGGTTCTCCCAATCGATGACCGCGTATTACCGCCTTATGCTCCAGTCCGTGCTCGCGTTTCTCGAGAGGGCGGGTATGATTGACGTCGACCGCACGATCGTGCCCTAGGACCGCGGCGGGCTCCGACGGTTTACCTCCTTCCCAATAGGGTGCTATACTCTGACACCGCATGCAATAAGGCTATGTTTGATCAGGTATAACAATTTCTGCACTCAGGCAGGTCGGTTTGATCGAGGGGATGTCGATGGCTCAGAGATTGGCTGACGCATGAAGCGAGCGCCGAATGCGCGCTGGACGCGCATCTTCGGGTTGGCGGGTTTGCTGACCCTGCTTCGCCGCGTGCGGCGCCGGGCTGATGCGAAGGAGCTGGCCATCGAGAGCCGCGAGCAGCTGTTCAGCATGCTGGTGCGCAATGCCGACGATATCTACGTTATGTTCTCTCCCGATGCGTACGAGGTCGAATACGTCAGTCCCAATGTGGAGAAGCTTTTGGGCGTGTCGGTCGAAGCGGTGAAGAACAACATACGAGCGCTGTCGGATTCGGCGGCCGATCCATCGTCCGACCCTCGAATCGATGACATTGCGTCGTTGGAAGAGGGCGAGTGCCTTCAAGTGTTTCGCGAGCGCATTCAAGCGCGCACAGGAGAGCGTCGCTGGTACCAGGAAACGTTGTACCGGGAATCCATCAAAGGGGTGGATAAGTACGTGCTGGTGCTGTCCGATCGCACGAACGAGCAAAAAGGAAGTTTGATGCTCGAGCAGGCGCTCGATATCGCGCGATCGTCGAACGAGGCGAAGAGCCAGTTCCTTGCGAACATGTCGCACGACATACGCACTCCTATCAACGCCATCGTGGGCATGACGAAGATCGCACGGGAAAGCGGCGAGGCCAGCGAGAAGATAGCCGGTTGCCTCGATGCCATCACCGCGTCGTCTCGTCATTTGCTGGAGCTTATAAACGACGTTCTGGACATGTCGCGCATCGAAAGCGGGCAGATGGAGCTTCAGGAGCGTCGGTTCGACATCGATGACGTCGTGGGCGGGGTAGAGGCCATCATCCGTCCTCAGGCTCAGGCGAAGAGCCAAGAGCTGCGCATCGATTGCTCGAAGATGAAGCATAAGGCGTTCTCGGGAGACGAGCTGCGCATAAGCCAGATCCTTTTGAACCTTGCGTCCAATGCGGTGAAGTACACGCAGGAGGGCGGCACCATAGCCCTCGTCGTGCAGGAGCTGGCGAAAACGCGGCCCAGCTATGCGAGCGTTGCTTTCACGATAACCGACAACGGCATGGGCATGTCGCCGGAATTCGTCGAGCGTATTTTCGATCCGTTCGAGCGCAGCGAAGAGGTGTCTATCGCGCGGATACAGGGAACCGGGTTGGGGATGTCCATAACGAAGGCGCTGATCGACGCCATGGGCGGCATTGTCGAGGTCGACAGCGAAAAAGGACGAGGCAGCTCGTTTCGCGTGACATTGGAACTTCGCGTCGTCTCGTCGGCGGATGCTTGTCCGCCGCTTGAAGTCGTGCCGGAGAGCACCTCCTATCGATTCGAGGGCAAGAGGTTTCTCCTGGCCGAGGACAACGAGCTGAACGCTGAGATACTGATAGAGCTTCTCGGCTGCCGCGGCGCGAAGGTGGAGTGGGCTGAGAACGGCGAAAAGGCGATCGATGCATTCTCGAAGCACCCGGCAGGATATTACGATGCGGTGTTCATGGACGTGATGATGCCGGTGATGAACGGCTACGAGGCAGCGCGCGCTCTGCGCGCTTGCAGCAGCGCCCGCTCGGAAGAAGTGAAGATCGTCGCGCTGACGGCCAACGCATTTGCCGAAGATGTGAAGTCCGCGCTCGATGCGGGCATGGATGCCCATGTAGCGAAACCGGTCGACATAGACGGGCTTGCATGCGTGCTCGGAAAGGTTTGCGGCTGAACGACGCGACGGGCAGCGTGCGAACCCCGATGTTTCACGTGAAACATCGGGCGGTTTGCTCGTGATGCCGTATGCGCAGAACCGTTGCGCGGCCAGCTCTTCGAGGGTAACGCCTGCATGATGCACGAGCAAGACGGCAGCGGCAAGAGGGCGCCGCGCCGGCCCGCTAGGCTCGGGCGGCTTCCTCTTCCATGGTCACGCGGTCTGCTGCGGAGCCTTCGTCCTTTCCCAGGCTGCGGATCACGCTTGCCACCATGAACGCCGCCACCACGATCATGACGCCGTCGGACAGGGCCGATGCGGCCCATACGCCGTGGATGCCGAGCCCTGCGACGTTCGGCAGGATCAGCACGAGCGGGACGAACAGGGCCACGGGTCGCGCGAACGTGAGGATCGCCGCCTTGCCGCCTTGTCCGAGCGCTTGCAAGAGCGTGATGCCCATGACCATGGGGCCTGCAACCAGGTAGGTGGAGAAGAACACCCTGAAATCGTCGGCGCCCATCGCAGCGACGGCCGGGTCGGAGACGAGCAGCGACAGCGTGGCTTCCGGCGCCAGCATCGCGGGTACCCAGAACAGCAGCGCCAGCGCCATCGAGCCCAGGCAGAAGACGATCGTCAGCTTGCGCACGCGACCGTAGAGTCCGGCGCCGTAGTTCGTCCCGGCCGCGGGCTGCAGGCCGTTGCTCATGCCCCACAAAGGGATGAAGGCGAACGCCTGGATGCGCAGCGCGGCTCCCAGCAGCACCTGCCATTCCGCGCCGCCCCATGCGGCGGCCGCGCGGTAGGCGATGGCTTGCTGCACCAGCACGAGCACCTGCATGAGCATGGCGGACGCGCCCACCTTCAGCACTTCGGGGAGTATCGCGGGCGAAACGGCCACGCGGACGATGCGCGCCGTCTTCTCGCGCTTGACGAACCACCACAGCATGACGCCCGCTTGGATCATCTGCGTGATCACCGTGGCGCAGCCCGCCCCCTGGATGCCGAGCCCTTGGTCGCGCAGGGCCAGGATGAACAGAGGGGCCAGCACCATGTTGAGGACGGCGCCTCCTCCCATGATGGCCATGGCCCGCGCCAGCTCGCCTTTGCCGCGCATGACCATGTTCGAGCTTTGCGCGAAGTTCACGAACAGGCTGCCGACGAGCATGATGCGCAGGTAGGATTCGGCCAGGTCGAGGACCTGTCCCTGTGCGCCGGTGAGGGCCAGCAGCGGGCGCGCGAACACCGTGCCGACGATCGTGACGGTGAGCGACAGCACCAGGTTCATGACCACGAGGTTGCCCATCACCTGGTCGATGGTGCGCTGGTCTTTCGCGCCGATGGCGCGCGACAGCACCGAGGCCGACCCCATGCCGATCATCGAAGCGCCGCCGGAATTGATGAACGTGAACGGGTAGGCCACGGCTACGGCTCCCATGGCCTCCATCCCGATAAGCTGTCCTGCGTACACGGCGTCCATGAACGTGTACAGCCCGATGACCGCCATGCCGACGATGGCAGGCAGGCTGAGCGACATCATGAGCTTGCCGGGCGTTTGCGTGAGCATGAGCGTGCGTTTGTCTTGCTGTAGAACCTGTCGAGCCATGAGCTTCCTCGCTTTCCTTGTCGGGCATAAGCCGCCCGAATGCCGGGAGCGGGTCTGCTCGCTATATGTTAACCATGTCTAACTTACTTGTTGTCTCCGACTCATGCAAGTGCGGAATAAGAATGTATGTAGATTATATGGTGAAATCCCCAAAATCATTTCTTGAAGTTAGCTATGGCTAACATCTGCACATCGGCCGGCTTGCCCCGCCGCCGCCCCTGTTTCCGAGAGAGAAAAGAGTGCCGCTTATGGAATCTGTCGACAGTGCCGCCGCTCGGCGCACGTATCTGCGTCTGATCGAGCCGGTGAAAGGGAGGATCATAGGCAACGTCGCCATCGCGGCCTTGTCGTCGGCGTGCGAGTTCGTCCCCTACCTCGCAATCGCGCGCGTTGCCCAGCTGTCCATCACGGAAGGCGTTCCCCCGTCCGACGTGCTGGCGATGTGGGTTCTGGTCGCCGTCGCGGGCGCGGCGGCGGGAAGGATGCTGTTCAGCATGGCCACCGGCCGCTGCCATTACGCCGACGCCGATTTTCGCGTTCACGTGCGCACCGTGCTGATAGAGCACTTGGGGAAGATTCCGCTGGGATGGTTCAACGACAACAGCTCGGCGCAGGTGAAGCAAGCTGCCACCGATGACGTTCTCAACCTGCATCAATCGGTCGGGCATGCGCCGGTCGACGTGACCGCCGCGCTGCTCTCGCCCTTGATCCCCTTGGTGTACCTGTTCACGGTGGACGTTCGCTTCGCCCTTCTTCTGGTGGCGTACTTCGTCGTGGTGATAGGCGTTGCGTGGCCGTTCATGATGAGGGATTTCGGTCCTCTCAACAAGAGGTTCAACGAAGCGATGGTGGAGGTTTCCTCCGCTGCGGTGGAGATGGTGGAGGGCATCGCCGTCATCAAGACCTTCGGTTCCCGAAGCCGCGCGGGCGCACGGTACCGGGCGGCTACCGAGGAGCTGGCGAAAGCGTGCTATGTGTGGACGAAGCGCAACGGCAACGCGTTCAGCTGGGTGTCGGCCTTGTTCTCGCCGGGAGCAATGCTGGTGGTTCTGCTGGCTGCAACGCTGGCCTTCGTCGCGAACGGCGTTTTGCCTTTGGAGCGGTGCGTCCCTTTTCTGGTGTTGGGCGTGGGAGTTCCCGCGGGGCTGGTCAACCTGTTTCGAAGCATTCGAATGCTGCAGATGTCGCTGCAGGCCGCCGACCATCTGGCCTCCGTTCTCAACGTGGCTCCGTTGGCCGAACCCGAGCGGCCTCGCCCGGCGGCCGAAGGACCCGTGCGCATGGAGTTCGAGGGCGTGGCGTTCGCATACGGCGAGAACCTGCCTTTCGTGCTGCAAGACGTCGACGTCGCGTTGGAGCCGGGAACGGTGACGGCCCTCGTGGGAGATTCGGGCAGCGGCAAGACGACGCTCGCCCGCTTGATCCCTCGCTTCTGGGATCCCGTTTCAGGGTCGGTGCGCATGAACGGAACGGAGCTTCCCCAGATGGCCTCCGGCGAGGTGCTTTCGCGTGTTGCCGTGGTGTTCCAGGACAGCATGCTTTTGCGAGCGAGCATCGCGGACAACATCCGTTTGGGCCGTCCCGGTGCCACCGACGAGCAGGTGCAGGCCGCCGCGCGCCAGGCCCAGATTCACGATCGCGTAATGGAGTTGCCGCAAGGCTACGACACGGTGCTGGGAAGCGAAGGCTCGGACCTGTCGGGCGGCGAGGCGCAACGCGTGGCCATCGCGCGCGCCATCGTCCAAGATGCGCCTATTCTCGTGCTCGACGAGGCGACCGCCCATGCGGATCCTGAGAACGAGACGGCCATCCAAAAAGCGCTGAACGCGTTGGCGAAAGGCAGGACGACCGTCGTGATCGCGCATCGGCTGGACACCATCGTGCATGCGGACCAGATATTAGTGCTGGTCGGGGGCAAGGTGGTGGAGCGCGGCGTCCATGAGGAACTGCTGGCGGCCGACGGCCATTATGCGGCGCTGTGGCGATCTCAGCAGGTGGATGCGCTGGAAAAGGCGCTACTTGTGGAAGGAGCCGCGATGCGCGGCGCGGCCGCGGGGCCGCAAGAAGCGGATGGCGAAGCGGAGCCGAACGGTGCCGATTCGCGCGAAAGCGAGGAACGATGATAACGACCCAAATCGACGATCTGGTAGGGCGGCCGACCGGCGTGAAGACGCAGGCTTTCCTGTACGTGCTGTGCGGCCTGGCGGAGGCGGCCGTGTACGTGGCGCTGCTTCCGCTGCTGCGCTCGCTGATAGCGGGCGACTACGTTGCGGCGGGGTATCTGGTGGCGCTGGCTGCAGCGCTGGCGCTGTTGCATTCCGTGATCGGCTTTTTCGCGGACAATCGCGGCTACTGTATCGGCATCGAGCAGATCTGCCATGCGCTGCAGGACGCCTTGGGCGACCATATCGTGCGCCTACCGCTGGGGTGGTTCACGAAAGAGCGCTCGGGGCAGGTTGCGGCTCTGCTCACCAAGGAGCTGCAGATGGCCATGGACGTGCCCAGCACTTTTTTGCGCCAGATGGTGATCGCCGTCACCACGCCGGCTGCGGTGGTGGTGTTGTTCCTGTTCGTGGATTGGCGCATCGGCCTGGTGTTCGTGATTGCGGCTCCGCTGCTGCTGTGGGCTTCGCGCGCCATGGCGAAGGCCGCAGGCGAAGGCCATAGGCAGGAGGAGCTCTCGAACGCTGAAGTGGCGGCCCGGGTGTTGGAGTTCGCGCACGCCCAGCCCGTTTTGCGCGCGACGAAGCGTTCGGTGGAGGGTTGGGACGCTTTGCAGCAGGCCATCGAGCGGGACCGTGCGGCGACGGTTGCCACCTTGCGCACGGCATCGGCACCCGTGGCGCGCTACACGATGCTGATCCAGGTCGTGTTCGCCGTCGTGTTCGCAACGGCCACGGCTCTTTTGGCCTGGGGCCAGATCGACGTGGCATCGTACGTGTTCGTGGCGGTGCTCTCCTTGAGGCTGGTCGATCCTTTGACGCTCATCGGGTCGCAGGGGATGGCGCTGCGCGTGGCGAAGAACGCGCTGGACGCGTCCGAGGGGATATTGAAGACGCCCCCTCTGCCCGAAACCCGCAACCCCCGCGTTCCTTGCGGATCCAGCGTGGCGTTCGATCGCGTGGGCTTTGCCTACGAGGAATCCCGTCCGGTGCTGCAAGGCGTGAGCTTGACGTGCCCCGAGCGCAGCCTGACCGCTTTAGTGGGCCCTTCCGGCTCGGGAAAGACGACGCTGACGCGGTTGGTCGCGCGTTTCTGGGACGTTTCCGAGGGCAGCGTTTCGATCGGCGGGGTGGACGTGCGCGACATGCGTCCCGACGAGCTCATGCAGCAGATATCCCTCGTGTTCCAGGACGTGTACCTGTTCGACGGAACCATCGAGGAGAACGTGCTGGCGGGGCGCCCCGACGCAACGCCCGAGGAGGCGCGCCGCGCCGCGCACGTCGCGCGCCTTGACGAGGTGGCCGCCCGTCTGGAGCAGGGATGGGACACGCCCGTGGGCGAGGGAGGCTGCCGCCTTTCGGGCGGAGAGCGCCAGCGCGTCGCTATCGCGCGCGCTTTGCTGAAGGACTCGCCCATCGTGCTGTTCGACGAGGCCACGGCCGCGCTCGATGCGGAAAACGAAGCGGCCATCGTGGAGGCTATGCACGAGTTGGCGCGCGATCGCACGGTCATCGCCATAGCCCATCGCTTGTCCACCATCGCCGCCGCAGATCAGATAGCCGTCCTAGAGAAGGGGTGCATCACCCAGCAGGGAACCCACGGCGATCTGGTGAAGGTGCCCGGCCGGTATCGGTCGTTTTGGCGCGAGCGCCAGCAGGCGGCCGGTTGGCGGCTGGCCAGCGAGCAGTAGCGCTTCGGATTCGATCCGGCGCGTTCGGTGCCGGAACATCAGATGAACCAAGACATGCAAAACGCATGGGAAAGAGAGGTCGATATGGAACATTCGCCTTATGAGACGTCGAAGTCCCGCAAAGGGGCCGCGTTCGAGATGTGGGGCGTCAAGGAGGTCGTCACCGCGGTGCTGTTCAGCGCCTTGATGATCGTCGTCATGTTCGTGGTGGGGTCGGTTACCATGCTGGGTGTGGATTTCTCCATGCTGTTCATGGCGGCGACGTACGTTTTGGTGGTTGCGCCGTTGTACATGCTCATGGTTATGAGGGTGAACCGCTTCGGCGTCACGGCGTTCTACGCGTGCGTGATGGCGCTGGTGTACCTCATGTTCGGAAACCTGTGGTACATGCTGCCGTTCTACCTGGTGGGAGGTTTGGCTATCGATGCGCTGTTCCTGCGCACGGCCGCGCAGCGGGCTAAGCCGAACCGCATCGTAGCGGCGTGGGCGACGTTCAGCGCGCTGTACTCGCTGTCGTCGATCATCCCCATACTGGTCAACCTTCAGGGGTACCTGCAAGAGCTTGCCGAAGTGAGGATGATGGGCGAGGAGTACGTGAACGCGTACCTCAAGTACTACGGGAATGCAGAATGGATCGTGTTCATAGTCGCTCTCACGGCGTTCGCCGGATTCCTGGGAGCCCTCGTGGGCAAGCGTCTGATGAGGAAGCACTTCCTGAAGGCAGGGGTGATCTGACGTGGAGGAGGGCATCCGAAACGAGCGGTTCTCATCGGGCGCTCGCGCCGTCGGGCGTTCGGCGACGGCGCCCGACGGGGAGCGGTTCTCCATGGCGACGAAGTCCATCGTGCTGGCTGCGACGATCGCGACGGTTTCCCTGGTGGACAGCGTGCGGCTGTCGCCTGCGCTGACCTGCTTTTTACTGCTTTACCTTGCTGCATGCGGACAGCGTTCCATGGCTTTCAAGATGCTGGTTTTCTACGCGGCGCTGTGGGGCGCGTGCCTGGCGCTTGCATACGGGAAGATGACCGTGATCGTTTTCTCGCCGGTTCATTTTTACGCCGCGATCAAAACCTATCCCATCATGGTTGCGTTCTTCGCGGTGGCGCTTTCCCCTCCGGGGCTTATCAGCGCCGCGTTGGCGAAGGCTCGCATTCCGAAGCGCCTGATCGTGGGCGTGCTCGTACTGCTGAGGTTCTTCCCCACCGTTCGCTCGAGCTTCCGGCGTTTGTCCGAGTCGTGCAAAAGGCGCGGGGTGCTTTCGGCGGGAAACGTCGCGCGCAGCCCCGTTCAGGCGCTCGAGCATGCGCTGGTTCCCTTGATGTTCTCGTTGGTGGACAGCTCCGACCGCCTTTCCTCATCCGCCATCGCCCGCGCCGCCGAAGCGCCGACCAGGCGGACGAGCTACTATCGCAGTCCTTTCGGAGTGGCGGACGCGGTTTGCCTGGCGGCCGTCGCGACGGCGCTGGCTGCGTGCGTCTGGGTTGTGCGGGGAGGGTGGTTCGGATGACCGGCGATCTTGTCGCGCAGCTGAAAGGCGCGAGCTTCTCGTACTACGGCGCTCCGGAAACGCTGCATGCCGTGGATTTGGACGTGCATGCCGGCGAATGCGTCGTGCTTATGGGCGCGTCGGGCAGCGGTAAAACCACGATCGTGCGCGTCTTGAACGGCCTGGCCGGGGGCTACTATCGCGGCAGCGTTTCCGGCGACGTGTTCTTGGGCGGGCTTTCTGCGCGCGATATGGAGGCGTGGCGAAGAGCCGAGCTGGTGGGAAGCGTGTTTCAAGACCCGACCGCCCAGTTCTTCTCCAGTCAGCTGGCGGGCGAGGTGGCGTTCGGGTGCGAGAACATCGGCTATCCCGCCGAGGAGGTGGTGAGGCGCACCGATGCGGCGATCGGCCGTTTGGGTCTGGACCGTTTGCGCACGATAGCGGTGGACGAGCTTTCCAGCGGGCAGAAGCAGCGCGTGGCTATCGCCTCGTCGCTTGCTCCTGCGCCGAGGCTCGTGGTGATGGACGAGCCCTCTTCGAACCTCGACGAAGATGCGGCTCAAGAGTTGGGCGCGGTGCTGATGGAGCTGAAGCGGCAGGGCTACGCGCTGGTGGTGGCCGAGCATCGCATCTCGTACCTGATGGAGTGCGCCGACCGGTTCTGCTATATGGAGGCCGGGCGGATGCGGGCGGTTCTCTCTCGCGACGATGTGTTCGCCATGGACGGCTCCGAGCGCGTTGCCATGGGCGTTCGCAGCCCTGCTTTCGTCCCCCGGCCTTCCTTGAAGCCTGCGCCTCTTGCCGCGGGGCTCGCGCGGGAAGGCGAGCGGGCCGCGTCCGGCGAAGCTTTCGGCGCGCGTCTGGAAGCCGCGTCCCTGGAGGTGGACGGCCTGGCCGTTTCTCGCGGTGGAAATCTGCTGTTCTCCTGTGTCTGCTTCGCCGTGGAACCGGGGCAGATCATGGCGCTGACGGGAAAAAACGGCGTGGGCAAGACGAGCCTGGCGCAGGTCGCGGTTGGCTTGGGCCGACCCGACGAGGGCTGCGTGCGCGTGGGAGGGCGGAAGCTGTCCCGGCGGGAGCTGCGTCGCCGCGTGTGGTACAGCCCCAACGACGTGAGCATGGAGTTCTTCTCTTCCCGGGTTGACGAAGAAGTGCTCTTGTTCTCGGATCAGGACGACGCGGCGCGCCGCTACGCCGATCATGTGCTGGGCCGGTTGGGCCTGGCCGAGCTGGGGGATAGGCATCCGTCCTCGCTGTCAGGCGGCCAGAAGCAGCGGCTGTCCATTGCCTGCGGGCTGGCGTCGAGGCGGTCGGTGCTCATCCTGGACGAGCCCACCAGCGGGCTTGACGCCCTCAGCATGCGCCGGTTGGCCGACGCGCTGCGTTGCGCAGCCGAGGAGGGGGCGGCCGTGGTGGTCATCACGCACGACAACGAGTTCATGCGCGAGTGCTGCACCCACGTCTTCGCGCTCGAAGGCGCAGGTGCGGACGAGGACGAGCGCCGCGCGCGTTGACGGCAGAAGGGGCGGGGAGCTGGGAGTGTTTCACGTGAAACATCCGGGCGCCCGGGTGCCGCCCGTCCGGGCGTCGGCCTCCCGTTCTCCCGCCCCGCCCGCGCCCGTC
>NZ_GL622580.1:396334-419729 GCF_000185625.1 Eggerthella sp. 1_3_56FAA | reverse complement strand
CCCCGCGCGCGCACGCCGCTCTGCCCGCCGCCTCTCCAGCGTCGGCGCATCGCCCTCTTTCCGGATGTTTCACGTGAAACACCTCGCGCGTCGGCGCCGTCCATCGCTCGCCCGGTTCCGGCGTTCCGTTTTCTCGTAAGGATGTTTCGCGTGAAACATTCCTCGCGCTCCAGAGCCGCTTGTCCGGGCTGCGTGCGAGCAAGGCAGGCCGCCCGTAATGGCGAAAAGGCATCGAATTCGGAAGAGGCCGCGCGCCTTCGCCGCCCGCGGCGCGCGGTCGCGAAGGTTCGCCTCCCTTCGACCGGGCGCTATGCGGAAGAAGGGTTTCCGGTGCATCCGGAGCCCGGCGCAAAACTTCCGAATTCGATGGTTTCTTGCCATGGGGAGAGCCCTCTTCTGCCGCCGCGTCGGCATCGTAGCGGTCCGCATACCACTCTACCCGAAGAGATCGTGTCAGCAATCGTGCAATAGTCGGAGAAGCTCGGAGGTGCGGCGTCCATCCTCGCCATGCTCGAGGACAAGGCCTTCCCAACTCAGACTCTCGTGATCCCAATGCAGATCGCCAGCCTTTCGAGCCAAAACAGGATCGAACAAACTTGCGGCAAGTGCTTCGGCCGCCGCGATGTCGGAGAGCTCGGAAGAAAGACCGGTACGGCTAACCAGCTTCTTGAAAGCGCCCTCGTACAGCTGCTTCCATTCATCCGGCACCGAGAACCTGTCAGGGAGCACTATTCCGCGTGCGCCCGCCTCGCTGCGCACCCGCCTGCAGAGTTCGCCGCCATCGATATCGACGGTAGTTGCGTAGATCGCAACGTCGACGAGATCCTTTATGCGAGACGAAGGTTTGCCGTCGTGCGTCTCGACCATGGCGCAGAGCTTGTCGGCGAGGGAGTTCGCAAGGGGATACACGCGGTAGTCGAACATCGGAACGCCTGCAACGTCGATCCTGTCGGCCGGCGTCACTATCTCAGGCTCTCCGCAGGCAACGCGGTCGGCCACCAAATCTATCGAGACCTCCTGCAGCCGCTTTCCTCCAAGCAAGGGCACGAAGGCGACCTTGAGCCCCGATCGGTACTCGTCCTCGACCTTGATCGGCACGGCTCCTACGAACTCGAAGACCACGAAATCGCCGAGATCGGCTTCTGCGAGGGCTCTGAGCTCGGCGAGCGCGGCGTCGAGGTCTGCCTCCTCCGAAAGCAGGTCGATATCCCGGGTGGCGCGCGCGTCCATGGTGCGCGCCAGCATGCTCTGGCCGCCTTTGAGCATGAAAGGGGAGTCAGGCTTGCTGAACACGCGACATAAGAGCCTGTGGAAGTAGAAGCCGGAAACGGCTCTGCCGGTTTCGAGGGGAGAAGCCTTGGCCGCGGCCTTTATAGCCATTTCCAGAGCTGCCGGGGTCTTGCACACCATCATGCCTCCCCTCCGAAGAGCCGCTCCATCGTCTTTCTCTCCCTGGCGGAGGCCTTCGCTTCCGCCGCAAGACGCTCGAGCTTTTCCGTATCGAGCCCCTTCGCCCGAGCGTCGGCAAACGCGTCTTGCACAAGCGACGGCTCCTCGCCGTCCAGGACAAGGTCTACGAGGGTTCGCTCGGCTCCCGTCACGGGTATGCCTTCGATGAAGGACACGTCGTCACGGGGTACGCCGCGTATGCCGAACCTTGCCTCGGCGTTGCGGGAGTTGATGCGCCTCGGGGCGAGGATACGGTAGGGGGAGAGGTAGAAGTCCCCGATGCCGAGAATCGATGCGGCCGTGCTTCCCGCAACGGTGACGCCGTCCCATTCGCCAGCCTGCATCCGCTCGTGCGTCATCTTCGCGGGATCGGTGAGCTTCCAGAGGGCCGCCAGGTCGTCGAGCTGCGATGCCGGCACCCCGGCCATCCGATACGCCCCATGGGCGACGCGCACGAGCCTCCCCGCCTCGCATGCTTTGGCGATCGCATTGCGGGGGATGCCGAGACGCTCGGCCTGCGCTGTGGTGAAAACGCCTTCCGAAGCCGAGAGCTCTTCTATCGCAGAGGTGTGGCGGTTCTTGTTCATGTTTCAATTGTATCGAAATACGATACTTTTGCAACATCTCTTAACGTAGCTTGGTGTTGCTCAGGCGTCTTTGCGTTCGACAGGTTCGTCTCCAGCGATGATGCTCGTAAGCGGTCGGAGAGGGATTGGGGCGGCTCGCTGGACAAGGCGAGAGCGGTGAAAGTTGCTTCGGCTAGAAACACGAAGCCCGTGTCTTCTTATAGGTTTTCGGAAAACAGCTGGCATCGCTGCGACGGGCTGGCAGGATGCGTGGAGGCGGCAACAGCGCGTCGTGCTCGCTCTGTTCGCCGCGTCATCGGTATTCGTGGTCAGTGCGCGAATTTTCGTTACTGTTTCTCACTTCGCGCATCTTGCGCTATAATCCTCAATCATGCGGGTGTCGCCAAGTGGTAAGGCCCAAGCTTCCCAATCAATTTCACGCCCGATTTTTCAGGAAACTCACAAAACAGACAATCACAAAAAACCAGTTCAAAGGCGTACTTTTCGACACGCCTTTGTTTTTCCATCCGTTCGGGAAACAGGAGAAACGCGCGTTTTTGACGAACTTTTGACGAACGTGCGCATTCTCGACCCCGCCGGACCATGCAACAGGGGCTTCGTTTGTGTTCGTTTCGTGGCCGCATCGTCGCTACCTGCCCTGCGAACCATTGGAGACCGCCTATGAGCAGGTGCAAAGTCGTAGCGATAGCAAATCAGAAAGGCGGCACGGGCAAGACGACCACCGCCGCAAGCCTCGGCGTGGCGCTCGCCATGAGCGGGAAGCGCGTTCTGCTAATAGATGCCGACCCGCAGGGCGACCTCACCGCATCGCTCGGCTGGCGCAATCCCGACGAGCTGGAAACCACGTTGGCGACCCATTTGGAGGCGGTCGCCCGCGACGAGCCGCTGGAACCCGATGCCGGGATATTGAAGCACCCCGAGGGCGTTGACCTGATGCCCGCGAACATCGAGCTGTCGGGCACAGAGGTGGCGCTCGTCACCGCCATGAACCGCGAGCGAACGCTCAAAGCATGGCTCGACGAGGCCAAGCGCGGCTACGACTACGCCCTCATAGACTGCATGCCGTCCCTCGGCATGCTCGCCGTCAACGCGTTGGCCGCCGCCGATTCCGTCATCGTGCCCGTGCAGGCGCAGTATCTTCCCGCGAAGGGCATGACCCAGCTCGTCAAGACGATAGGGCGCGTGAAGCGGCAGATCAACCCACACTTGGAAATCGAGGGCGTGCTGCTGACGCTCGTTGACGGCAGGACGAACCTCGCCAAGCAGATCGAGGCCTCGCTGCGCGAAGGCTACGGGAAGACGCTGCGCGTGTTCGGCGCCACCGTGCCCTTGGCGGTGAGGGCTGCGGAGACGAGCGCCTACGGAAAGAGCATCTTCCAACACGACGCGAAAAGCCCCGTCGCGGCGGCCTACGCGAAGCTGGCGGAGGAGGTGCTCGAAGATGCCCAGAGAAAGCGCGATACCCATCGACCTGCCGTCGCTCGATGACCTGTTCACCACGCAGGCCGAGCGCGACGAGGTGGGCTGCGAGAAAGTGGGGGTCATCCCCCTCTACATGATAGATCCCTTCCCGGACCATCCCTTCCGCGTCGATGACGACGCCTTGCGCGACATGGCCGAGAGCGTTTCCAGATTCGGCGTGCTCGTGCCCGCGCTCGTGAGGCCGAAGGAGAACGGGCGCTACGAGATGGTGAGCGGCCACAGGCGCAAGCGCGCCGCCGAGATGGCGGGGCTGGAGGCCCTTCCCGCCGTGGTTCGGGAGATGACCTACGACGAGGCGGTCATCGCGATGGTGGACGCGAACATCCAGCGCGAGAACGTGTTGCCGAGCGAGAAAGCGTTCGCCTACAAGATGAAAATCGACGCTCTGAGCCGGCAGGGGTACCGCTCCGACTTGACTTGTGCCCCAGTGGGGCACAAGTTGGCCAACGCACGCTCGCGCGACATTGTGGCGGAACAATCGGGGGAGAGCAAAAGCCAAGTACAGCGCTACGTCCGCCTCACGCACCTCAACCCCGATCTGCTCGACATGGTGGACGGCGGGTCGATGGCCATGCGCCCCGCCGTGGAGATCAGCTATCTGTCCGAAAGGGAGCAGGACGACCTGCTCGACGCCATGGGGATGGAGGCGTGCACGCCGTCCCACGCCCAGGCGATCAGGATGCGCAGGCTCTCGGAGCAGGGCGCGCTGTCGCGAGAAGCCATGGCGTCCATCATGGGCGAGCGCAAACCCAACCAGGTGGAACAGTTCCGCATCCCCCGCGAGAAGATAGAGCGTTTCTTCAAGCCCGGCACGAGCAGGGAGGCCGTGGAGGCCCGCATAGTCAAGGCGCTCGAGCTCTTAGAGCGCCACGAGAGGAAGCGCGCCCGCGAGCGCTGAGGCCCACCGACAGGCCAAGGGGGACGTGCGCCCTGATCCAGCATATGTTGCAACCAGGGCGTTTTCCGGGTTTCCCCCTCCCCACACCCCACCCCCTTCCGGGGATTACCAGCCGAAGAAGGGGATGGCAACCAACCTTGCCGGAAATAAAACCTCATACCGGAGAGAAACGAAAACCGAAGGCGGCTCTGCGGGGCCGCCTTCGGTTTTGGAAGGGGGCAGCCAATGAGCGAAGCCGACCACAAGCGACCGAGGCGGAGGGCGGCGGGCTGGCTTCTCGCCGGGATCCTGCTGCTCGCCCTCTGCGGGGCGATGGCCGCCTTCCAGGCATCGACCGCCGGAAGCGCCGCGTCGGTGGTGCCCAACCCCAGGGGGCAGCCGTTCGGAAGCCTGTCAGCGGCAGCGGTTTCCGCAATGGCTTCGAACGAATCGCCCACCGCGGCAGATGCCGAAGGGGTCGATTGGGATTACTGGCGGGTTGTGAACCCCGCGATCGTCGCGTGGGTGAGCGTCGATGGCACCGCCATCGACTACGCCGTCGTGCAGGCGCCGGGCGGCGACCCCGATTACTACCTGAGCCACGACATCTACCGCTCGTGGAACCCCTACGGATGCCCCTACGTGGACGCGGCGTGCGACGGCGTGGGCGGCATGAGCGCGGTGGTGTTCGGTCACAACATGGGCGGCGGATTCGTGGCGATGTTCGCTGACTTCGCGCGCTACTCGGACGAGGCGTTCGCGCGCTCGCATCCGACCATCGAGCTGCAAACTCCCAACGGGGCCATGGAGCTTTCCGTGTCGGCGGTGGACGTGATCGACGGCAGCGAAAACGCCAAGCGGACGGACTTCTCATCCGCCGACGAGATGCGCGCCTGGTACGCGCAACGCTTCGAGGAGTGCGACGTGCGCATATCGAACGACGAAAACGCTTCGCAGCTGTTCACGTTCGTGACCTGCTCGTACACGACCTACGCGAACGAGAGGACGCTCGTGTACGCGCAGCCCGCGGAAAGCTGACGGCCTCAAAGCGAGAGAAGGGAGCACGGAATGTAAGGGCGATCCGAACGTCCGGCACGCAAACGCAGAAAACGACAACGCAAGGAGAAGAACATGAAAGCACAGGCAACCAACGGCCGCGCTGCGGGCAAGATAATCCGCTGCATGCTCGCGGCCCTCCTCGTCGCGGCGGCGGTGTTCGCGGGGCTTCCTTCGCGCAGCCAAGCGGCATACGCGGCAGACGGCTCGCTCAGCGACGCCACTTGGGAGGAAGTGAAAGGCGGCATAGAAGACCTGATGGGCACGCCCTACGTCTGGGGAGGCAAAGGCACCTCGGGCTGGGATTGCTCGGGGTTCGTCGGCTGGGTCATCGCCAACGTCTACGGGCTGAGCTGGCCCGGCGGAAGCCCCGGCAACTGCGGAACGGACGCCATCGCGGCGTTCTGCGCCGCGCACGAGACGTTCCGCGGCTCGTCGGCGGATGACTACAACGCCGCGTTCGCGGCGGGAACCGTGAAGCCGGGCGACGTCATCGTGTTCTCCAACGCGTCGGGTGCCACCGTGCACTGCGCCATCGCGGGCGAAGGCGCAACGGTCTATCACGCATGGAGCGAACACTTCGGCACCTGCAACGTGCGATTCGACTACATGTGGGGCATCGACGGCGGGCACGGCAAGACCTACGCCAGCTTCGCCGTGTACAGGGGGCTGTCCGAGGGCGGCTTCGTCACGCTCGACAAGACGAGCGCCGATGCGTCGGTGACGGCCGGCAACGGCGAGTACACGCTCGCCGGCGCGGTCTACGGCGTCTACCAGGGCGGAAGCCTCGTGGCGCAGTTCACCACCGACGAGAGCGGCCACGGGCAGACCTCCGAGAAGCTGCCCAACGGCGACTACGTCGTGCGCGAGATCAGCGCGCCAGCGGGCTACGCGCTTTCCCAGGAGGAGTTCCACGTGACGGTCGCCGGCGGCAACGTTCACGTGAACGCGCAAGACGCCCCCGTCACGGTGAATCTCACGCTCATCAAGAAAGACGCCGAAACCTTGCTGCCCGAGCCACAGGGAGCCGCATCTCTCGACGGCGCGGAGTACGAGGCCACCTACCTTCACGGCGGCGAATACGTGACCGCGAAGGGCGTCGTGGAGAACTCGAAGCTGGCTTTCGAGGGCATCCCCCTCGGCACCGTGACCATCAAGGAGACGAAAGCGCCCGCCGGCTACCTGCCCGACCCCGAGGCCCACGAGATAACCGTCACAGCGGACATGGCGGGCAGCGAATCGCCCGTTTTCGAACACGAGGTGGCCGACGAGCTCACTGAGCAGGTCATCCGAGGCGACTTGAAACTCGTGAAGGTCGGCGAGGGCGACCAAGGCCGCATGGCCGGCGTGCCGTTCCTCGTCACCAGCGCCACCACTGGAGAAAGCCACACCATCGTCACCGACGCCAACGGCTGCGCATCCACCGCCGCGTCGTGGAACCCCCACACCGCCGACACCAACGGCGGCACGGCGGAGTCCGGCGTGTGGTTCGGCGGCGGGGAGCCCGACGACGCCTTGGGCGCGCTGCCGTATGACGCCTACATCGTGGAAGAGCAGCCCTGCGAGGCGAACGCCGACCGGGAACTCATCCCCGCGTTCGAGGTGAGCGTGTACCGAGACGGCGCGACCATCGACCTCGGGACGCTGGTGAACTCGGACAAGCCGCACGTCTCCATCTCCAAAGCCGACATCGTGACGGGCGAGGAGCTTCCGGGCGCCACGCTCCAAGTGACCGACGCCGAAGGCAACGTGGTGGACGAATGGGTGTCCGGGGAAGAGCCGCACGAGATCGTGCTCGACGAGGGCTCCTACACCCTGCGCGAGGAGATCGCCCCCGAGGGCTACCTGGTCGCAAACAGCGTGGATTTCGAGGTGGTGTCCGGCCAGGTTTCCCAGAAGGTGACCATGGAGGACGACTTCACCAAGGTCGATGCCGAGAAGGTGGACGCGGAAACGGGCGCGCCGCTTTCCGGGGCGGCCATGCAGGTGCTCGACGCCGAGGGCGCCGTGGTGGAGGAGTGGGTTTCCGCCGAAGAGCCCCACCGCATAGAGAAGCTCGCGCCGGGAACGTACACCTTGCACGAGGAAAGCGCGCCCGAGGGCTATGAGCTGGCGGAGGACGTTGAATTCGAGGTCGAGGCCACGGGCGACGTTCAGACAGTGACCATGGAGGACGAGGCGACCCCTGCGCCCGCAGTCGAAGGGGGCGAGCCCTTCGACAAGACCGGCGTGAACCTCGCGCCCTTGGCCGCCGTCTCGGCCGCCATCGCGGCGGCCGGCTTCGGATGCCTTGCCGTCGCTATGAAGCGGTGCCGCGAGAAGGACGCCGAAGAACTCGGCGAGCGCGAAATCCCCGAGATCCGATGAGAACGCGCGCGGCGGGCGGGCGGCCCGCGAGGGCCATTCGCCACCTGCCGGCTAGCGGTAGATGGAATACCCGGAGGTCGCGCTGTCGAGAGCCGAGAAAACGCCGAAAACGACGAGGCAAACGTAGGCGGCAGCCGCCAGAGCGAAAACGGCGGCCACCAGCCTGAGCAGGGCGAGCAGCTTCCTCATGAAAAACTCCCGTCTATTGGAGGATTTGGCCGATTCTAACCAAGGGGCCCGCGGGAAATCACGCCTGCGAGCGAACCTACGAAGCTTCCGAGGAGGTGACGCGTGGCGAGCACGTACCGGACCATTGAAGAACTCTACCGAACGACCCTCGTCGCTTTGAGCGAAAGCCCCGAGGCGTGGAAGGCGTTCCTCGAATCGGCGGGCCGCAACTACAAGCTGCCCTTCCCGGAGCAGGCGCTCGTCCACGCGCAGCGCCCGGACGCCAAGGCGGTGTTGGAATTGGAGCGCTGGGATGCCCTGTTCGGCCGGCGGGTGAAGCGCGGATCAGTCGGAATCGCCGTGTTCGGAGCCCCGGGAACGGGGCGGTTGCGCTACTACTTCGACGTGTCGGACACGGCGCCCGGGCGCGCCGCCCGCCCGCTGCCGCTTTGGGCTGGCGGCCCGGAGCAGGAGGCGGCCATCGTCGGCGCCCTCCATGAATCCTTCGGGGCTGATGCCAGGAAAGGCACCATCGAGGCCATCGCCGAGGCGGCGAGCGCCGCCGTACGCGAAAACGCGGAATCGGCCGTCGCGGCCATCGGGGAAGCGCGCGGCGGAAGCGGCCTGGAACGCCTCGAAGCCCCCGAGGCCGGGGATCTGCTTCTGGAGCTCGCGGCGGCATCTGCCGCCTACGAGGCGGCGTCGCGCTGCGGCATCGAAGGCGGAGCGCTCATCACGCCGCGCGCGGCGGACGCCCTGCCGATGTTCGGCACGGTCCGGGCGATGAACGCGCTCGGCTGCCGCACGGCAAGCGCCGCCGCAGCCGTCCTGCGCACGATAGCCCCCGCGATGCGGGAAAGAGCCCCGGAAGCATCCCATCGCACGTTTGCGCCCTTGGCCGCCGCCGTCCATAATCCGGCAAAAGAGCCCGATGAAAGGAGAGGCGATGGAGATGGCGTACAGGGAGGGCGGTGGTCTTCTGCTGCCGACCCTGGCAACGGAAGAGGAAGCGGCGGCGAACCTGGGGCCGTTCGCGCTGATGAGGGACGAATACCTGAGATCGAGCAAGCCCGAGCTGCGGGCGGACCTGCTGGCGCAGGGGGCGCTGGCGAGGCACCTGGCCGAGACGGAAGCCCTCGCGGAGGCGATGGCGGACGACCTGGCGGCCCGCGTGGCGAAGAGCAGGGGGTTGGACGAAGCGGCGAAGGTGGCGGATCCGGCAGCGTGGGCGGCGAAGATGGCCGAGGCGGCGGCAGCGGCCCGCGAAGCGGCGGCGATGAAGGTCGTGTACGCCTAGAAAAGCAGCGCGGCCAAGAGAAAACCAAGACAAGCCGAAGGGAGGCGGGCGACAAGCCCGCCTCCCGCCGTTCCGAGGCAAAGCCGCCCGAACGGGGCCAGCTGGCTTTCTCGTTCGACGATGGGGCAAATGAGTATCCCGAACAGCTCGCCACCCCGCTCGGGCGGCTGCGCGGCAACATCGCGGCCATCGAAGCGCTCGTCGCCGTCGAGGGGGAAGGCCGCCCGCCCGACGCCGCAGAGCGCGAAGCGCTCGCGCGCTACGTGGGCTGGGGCGGCCTCGCCGACGCGTTCGACGAGGAATCGGGGAAATGGGCGCACGAGAAGGCCCGGCTGCGCCAGCTGCTCTCCGACGGGGAGTACGCGGCGGCGCGCGCCTCCACGCTCACGGCGTTCTACACCCCGCAGGAGATCGCGCGCCCCATATGGGAGGCCATCCGGGGCATGGGGCTTTCGGGCGGCAGGGTGCTGGAGCCGTCATGCGGCACGGGCGCGTTCTTCGCCGCCATGCCGGAGGCGCTTGCGGGCTGCCGCCTCGTCGGCGTGGAGCTCGACGGCCTGACCGCGCGCATCGCCCGCGCCCTCCATCCGTCCGCGGAGATCATCCACGGCGGCTTCGAGCACGCAGACCTCGACGACGAATCGTTCGACGTCGCGGTGGGAAACGTGCCCTTCGGCAGCTACCAGGTCGACGATCCCCGCCATCGGGACGAGGGGCTGCTCGTGCACGATTGGTTCTTCGCGAGGGCGCTCGACTTGGTGAGGCCGGGAGGCATCGTGGCTTTCGTCACGTCCAAAGGCACGCTCGACAAGAAGAATCCCGCCGCCCGCAGAAGGATCGCCGAGCGCGCCGAGCTCGTGGGAGCGGTCCGCCTGCCCAACACGGCCTTCTCGCCGCATGCCGAAGTCACGGCGGACGTGGTCATCCTCCAGAAGCGCGAGCGCGCCGAGGTCTGCGAGCCCGAATGGGCGCACACCGAGCGCGTCGAGGCGGGCATCGACGTGAACTCCTACTTCGCATCCCACCCCGACATGGTGCTCGGCGAGCTCGCCGCGACGACGAACGCCTACGGGCGGGCGGACTCCGAATGCAGGCCGAAGCCCGGCACCGACTTGGAAGAAGCGCTGCGCGAAGCCCTCGGCAAGATGACCGCCCGCATCCCCGAATGGGATGCGCCCGAAAGCGAGCCCGGCGACGCCATCCCCGCAGACCCGGACGTGCGCGACTGGTCCTACGCCGAATCTGGCGGCGCCCTCTACTTCCGCATGGGTCCCCTCATGCACCGGCAGAATCCCTCGAAGGCGGCCGCTGAGCGAATCGGGGGAATGATCCCCCTACGGGATTGCGCCCGACGGCTCATAACGCTCGAAAAGGACGGCGCGCCCGATGCGGAGGTGGAGGCTGAGCGCGCAAGGCTCAACGCGCTCTACGACGCCTACGCGGCGAAGCACGGCATCCTGAACTCGCGCGCGAACGCCGCCGCGCTCAAGCAGGATTCCTCCTACCCGCTGCTGTGCGCATTGGAGATCCTCGACGGCGAGGGGAACTTCGAGCGCAAGGCGGACATGTTCTCCAAGCGCACGATACGGCCCAACGCGCCCGTGACGCACGCCGACGACCCCCAGGCGGCGCTGGCTGCCTCGCTGTCTGAACGCGGACGGGTCGATCTGCCCTACATGGCGAGGTTGACCGGAATGGGGGAAAACGAACTGGCCGAAGCGCTGAAAGGCGCCATATTCCGCGTTCCCACGGCGACCGGAGAGCAGCCCGTCTGGCAGCCCGCCGACGAATACCTCTCCGGCAACGTGCGGGCGAAGCTGCGCATCGCCGAGCTGACGGCCGCGTCCGACCCCTCGTACATTCCCAATATCGAGGCGCTGCGCTGCGCCCAGCCGCCCGATTTGGGGGCGGCCGAGATAAGCGTGCGCCTCGGAGCGACGTGGATCCCCGCCGACGACGTGCGTGAGTTCGTGCTCCACCTGCTCGACCCGCCCTACTGGGTCCGCGAACAGGTGGCCGTGAGGTATTCCGCCGCCACGGCGCAGTGGCGCATCGAGGGCAAGGGCCGCGACGGCTCGAACGTGCGCGCGCTGTCGACCTACGGCACGCGCCGCATGAGCGCCTACCACATCATCGAGGAGACGCTCAACCTCAAGGACGCGCGCGTGGTCGATTACGTCGAGGACGAAAACGGCAAGAAGAAACCCGTCCTCAACAAGAAGGAGACGGCGGTGGCGCTCGCCAAGCAGGAGGCCATCAAGGCGGCCTTCAAGGAGTGGGTGTTCTCAGACCAGGCGCGCAGGGAGAGGCTGGTCGCCGCCTACAACGAGCGGTTCAACGCCATCCGCCCGCGCGAGTTCGACGGCTCGCACCTGGCGTTTCCCGGCATGAACCCCGAGATAGAGCTGAGGCCGCACCAGAGAAACGCCGTCGCCCGCATCCTCTACGGGAAAAACGCGCTTCTCGCCCACGAGGTGGGAGCGGGCAAGACATTCACCATGGCGGCGGCCGCCATGGAATTGCGGCGCATAGGGCTTTGCTCCAAGCCCCTGTTCGTCGTGCCGAACCACCTCACGGGGCAGTGGGCGTCGGAATGGCTGAGGCTCTACCCCGCCGCCAATTTGCTGGTGGCCACCAAGCGCGACTTCGAGCGGCGCAACCGCAGGCGCTTCTGCGCCCGCATCGCCTCGGGGGACTGGGACGGCGTGATCATGGGGCACACCCAGTTCGAGAAGATACCCGTATCGGTGGAGCGTCAGCGAGCGTTCATAGAGAGCCAGATCGCCGAGCTCTCCGACGGCATAGCCGAGATCAAGGCGCAGCACGGCGAACGGTTCAGCGTGAAGCAGATGGAGATCACGAAGAAGCGCCTGAACGTGAGACTCGCCAAGTTCGCTGACCAAACCGACAAGGACGACGTGCTCACGTTCGAGGAGCTCGGCGTCGACCGGATCTTCGTGGACGAGGCCCACTACTACAAGAACCTGTTCTTCCACACCAAGATGCGAAACGTCAGCGGCATCGCCCAGAGCGAGGCCATGAAGTCTTCCGACCTGTTCATGAAGTGCCGCATCCTCGACGAGCAGACCGGCGGACGCGGCACGGTGTTCGCCACGGGCACGCCGGTGTCCAACTCGATGGCGGAGCTCTACACCATGCAGCGCTACCTGCAATACGGCGAGCTGGAGCGCTTGGGGTTTTCCCACTTCGACTGCTGGGCGTCCACGTTCGGCGAGACAGTGACGGCATTGGAGCTGGCCCCCGAAGGCACGGGCTATCGGCAGAAAACGCGCTTCTCGCGCTTCTATAACCTACCCGAGCTCATGTCCATGTTCAAACAGGTCGCCGACGTGCAGACGGCGGACACGCTGGCGCTTCCCACGCCCAAGGTGCATCTGCGCAACGTGGCGGTGCAGCCCTCCCCCGTCCAGCGCGAGCTGGTGGCGGGGCTCGCCGAGCGCGCCGAGGCGGTGAGGGCGGGCAGTGTGCCCGCCGAGAAGGACAACATGCTCCTCATCACCAACGACGGCCGCAAGATAGCCCTCGACCAACGCCTCGCCGACCCCGCGCTGCCCGACTTCGAGGGCAGCAAGGTGAACGCTTGCTGCGAGAACGTGCTGCGCATATGGCGCGACGGCGCCGAGGAAAGGCTCACCCAGCTCGTGTTCTGCGACCTCTCCACCCCGAAGGGCGACGGGTCCTTCAACGTGTACGACGATCTGCGCCGCAAGCTCGTGGCGCGCGGCGTGCCCGAGGGCGAGGTGGCGTTCATCCACGACACCGACACCGAGGCGAAGAAGCTCGCCCTCTTCGGGAAGGTGAACGCCGGAGCCGTGCGCATCCTCATGGGATCCACGCAGAAGATGGGCGCGGGCACCAACGTGCAGCGCAGGCTCGCCGCCATCCACGACCTCGACTGCCCGTGGCGCCCCGCCGACCTCCAGCAGCGCCTCGGGCGCATCGAGCGCCAGGGCAACATGAATGCCGAGGTGGAGGCGTACCGCTACGTCACCGAAGGCACCTTCGACGCGTACCTCTACCAGCTCGTAGAGGGAAAGCAGCGATTCATAGCGCAGGTCATGACCTCGAAGTCGCCCGTTCGCACAGCCGCCGACGTTGACGAGGCGGCGCTTTCCTACGCCGAGCTCAAAGCGCTCGCCACGGGAAACCCGCTCGTCAAGGAGCGCATGGGCCTCGATGTCGAGGTGTCCCGCCTGCGGATGCTGAAGGCCGACCACCTAGCGCAGAAGTACGCGCTGGAGGACAAGGCCGCCAAGGACTACCCGCAGCGCATGGCGTCGCTGTCGGCGCGCCTCGAATCGCTGGAGGCCGATGTCGCGAAGGCAAGGGCGAACCCGCCGCCGACGAAGGAGGCATTTTCGATGGAAGTGCGCGGCACCGCCTTCCGGGAGCGTGCGGCGGCAGGCGAGGCGGTGCTCGCGGCGCGCGGCGAGATGACCGAGACGGGGGCCATGCCGCTCGGGTCGTACCGGGGGTTCTCCCTGGAGTTGACGTTCGACCGCATGAGCGCGGCGTTCGAGATGCGCATCGTCGGCGAAGCCGAGCACAAATGCGAGCTGGGCGGTGATGCGGCAGGCGCCGTGACGAGGCTGGACAACGCCATCGCCAAGATGGGCGCGGAGGCTGACGAGTGCCGCGCGCGCCTCGAAGAAGCCCGCAGGCAGATGGAGGCTGCGCGCACCGAGGCCACCAAACCTTTTCCCCACGAAGGCGAGCTGAAAGAGAAGTCCGCCCGCCTCGCGGAGCTCGACGCCCTGCTCGACGTGGGAAAAAGCGGCCCCGAGCAGCTGTGCGACGACGGTCATGAGCCGGAACGTGCCGAAAAGAAAAAGGAGTTCGAACGGTGAGGGCGCACACCGCGCCGCGCGAGATGCGCCTCATCGCCGGCAAACCGGAATCGGTCGATGGAGCGCCTTGGCGGCAACGCCGGGGCATTCCTTTTCGCGAAGGGGGAATGTTTATGAAAGTGCTCGAACTGTTCAGCGGAACGCGCTCCATCGGCGAGGCGTTCGAAAAGCGGGGCCACGAGGTGTTCTCGGTGGAGTGGGACGAATCGCTGCCCGCCGACCTCCACGCCGACATCGAGTTCCTGAAAGCGCCGGACGTCCTGCGCGCATTCGGCCGGCCCGACGTGGTGTGGGCGTCGCCGGACTGCGCCACGTTCTCCATGGCGGGCATATCGCGCCACAGGCGCAAGAACGCCAACACCGGCAACCTGGACCCCGTGAGCGACTACGCGCTCAAATGCGACCGGGTGGATCTGGCGATGCTCCGCCTCATCCGCGATCTGAGGCCGGCGCTCTACTTCATAGAGAACCCGCGCGCGGGCCTGCGCAAGCAGGACATGATGGCGGTCATCCCCCGCCACACCGTCACCTACTGCCAATACGGCGCGAGGGCCATGAAGCCGACCGACATATTCACGAACGCCTCCGACCCGCGATTCTGCCCGCCGTGCCGCAACGGGGCGCCCTGCCACGAGTCGGCGCCGCGCGGGTCGAAGTCCGGCACGCAGGGCCTGGCGAACGCGCGCGAGCGCGGGCGCATCCCCGAGAGGCTGTGCCTGCACATCGTTGACGTGTGCGAGCGCGAGGTGCCCATCCGAAAGGCGGCGGGGCTATGCCGGTGAAAAGCGCGGCAGCAGCGCCGCCAGGCGGCTTCACCGGCGCCGGCGGGGCGGCCTTCTCGTCGGCGCGCGACGACTGGGAGACCCCCGCGTGGCTGTTCTCGGCGCTCGATTCCGAGTTCCACTTCACCCTTGACGCGGCGAGCTCGGACGCCAACGCCAAATGCGAAAGGCACCTCACCAAACGAGACGACGGGCTCGCGGCTGACTGGGGCGGCGAGAGAGTGTGGGTGAATCCGCCCTACGGCCGGGGCGTCGGGGCATGGGCGCGCAAGGCGGCAATCGAGGGCGCCAAGCCGCGCACGACGGTCGCGCTGCTGGTGGCGGCGCGCACGGACACCGAGTGGTTCCTCCGTTACATCCTCGGCCATGCAGAGATAAGGCTCGTTCGCGGCCGCATCAGGTTCGAGCTCGCCGGCGTCGCTCAGGGCCCCGCGCCCTTTCCGAGCATGGTCGCCGTGTTCGGGGAGGGCGCCGCCCCCGGCAAGGTGTCGTCAATAGCCAACGCCGCAGCGCGCGGCGGGAAGGGGGCTTCGTGAGGTACGTGAGCCTTTTCTCAGGCATAGAGGCGGCGAGCTGCGCGTGGGGGCCGCTCGGCTGGGAGGCGGTCGCCTTCAGCGAGATCGACCCGTTCTGCAACGCGGTTCTCGCTACTCGCTTCCCGAGCGTGCCCAACCTGGGAGATATATCGAAGGTCGAGTGGAAGGAGATGCGTGGCGAGATCGACGTTGTCATCGGCGGAAGCCCGTGCCAGAGCTTTTCCGTCGCCGGAAAGAGAACGGGGCTCAAAGGCGAGTCGGGCCTCATGCTCGAATTTATTCGAGCTGTACGTGAGGTCATGCCGAGATGCTTTGTCTGGGAGAACGTCCCGGGAGCGCTCTCGAGCGAGAACGGGGAGGCTTTCCGATGCCTGCTCCGGGCGATGGATGAGGTCGGGTACGGTCTGGCATGGAGAATTCTGGACGCGCAATTCTTCGGCTTGGCCCAGCGACGCGAGCGTGTCTTTCTTGTCGGAGTGCTTGGAAGCGCCGCCCGTGCCTGCGAGGTACTATTTGAGCCCCACTGCATGCGCTGGGATCATCCGCCGGGCAAGGAGAAGAGGGCGCTCCTTGCCGCCGCAGCTGGAGGAGGCGCTCGAACGGCAGGCTTCAAGTACTCCGCCGCCCCCGCCAGCGGGTCGGTAGGCCACGCCGCCGAGCAATCGCCCACCCTCACGGCCGACTGGCACGCGCCCGCCGTCTACGGCATCGTTGGCAACTCCATAGGCCGAAAGCCTGAAAACGGGGGCAATGGCGCGGGCTTCTGCGACCCCGACGAGAAAGGCATGTACACCCTCACCGCCGCCGACCGCCACGCCGTGGCCCTGCCTGCGGGCGGGCCGCCGCGCGAGGCCCTGTGCCTCGCGTCCACCCATGCGAACGCGCACGTGGGCGACGGCCTGTGCGGGTGCCTCACGGCGAACGCCGCCAAGGGGCCGCCCATGGCGTGCCTTTCGGGGGACGCGGCCAACGCGGCGTGCGACGTGGACCTGGCGGGCACGCTGAAGGTGGGCGGCTCCCCGTCGTGCGTGGGCCCCGTCGCGGCGTTCGCCCAGAACACGCGCGACGAGGTGCGCTTCGTCGGCGGGTCGGGCAGCCACGTGGGCGCGCTCGCCGCGCATCCCGGCGTCAAGCAGGCGAGCCACGTCCTGCAGGGTCCGGCGGTCAGGCGGCTCACGCCGTTGGAGTGCGAGAGGCTGCAAGGCTTCCCGGACAACTGGACGAACGTGGAGTTCCGCGGCAAGCCGGCTCCGGACGGCCGTCGTTACAAAGCCCTCGGAAACGCCATGGCCGTCCCGGTCGTCAAATGGATCGGCGAGAGGGTGGAGAAGGCCGTTTAGCCTCGGCGAAAGAGCGGGCCTCTTCCAGGGTCCGCCTGTCCTTCGCTACGACGAAGCGGACGAAGTCCGCCTCGAAGTAGGCGGCGTTGAGCCTGACGACATCGCGCGCGCCGAGCAGCTCGCAACCTCCCATCCCCCGACGGGGGCCGGGGCCGTAGATGACGGCCGCATTCGGGCTGATAGGGCAGTACAGAGAGGAGAGGCGATCCCGCCCCCCTGTTTCCCGAACAACGGGGAGGACGGGGAAAGACGCGGTGGCGAACGAGGCGCACCCGGGCGCGCGCAGGACGATCCCCTCCATTTCGAGCAGCTCTCCTACGATGAGCCCTTGGTAGGACCCGTCGCCCGTATCTAGCAGCAGGCGGCGCGTGACGCCTTCCGCCGCCACCCCCTCGAACGCGCCCTCGTGCCCCAGAGCCCTCATAAGGTCGCGATACGGAGAGAGGTCTTCTTCCGAAGCCGACAACATAAGCTCATTCCGGAGGGGCTTGAACACGCTGGGATGGCGAGCAATCGCATTCGCCACAAAAGACGCGATGATTCTCGCGTCGTCATCGCCGACGCACGTGAACGGGGCGTTCGGCACGCACAGGGCCGCCACCCTTTTCAGGACGGGGGCAAAAGCGCTCTCCAGTTCGCAGAGGCCGTCCTCAGTGTAGTTCGGATAGACGAATTTCCCCTTGTACCAGTTGGGGTCGTTCGATAGGGATTCGTACAGGTACCTCTCCGCACAGAAATCGCCAACCGAGGGTGTAAATATTCCCCCCGACTCCTTATCTAGCGCGAACACCGTGTCGCCGCTCCCGCAAAACCCACGCAAGTAGAACTTCGGAACGTAATGCTGCTTCTTCTTTTTCGGCCCTTTTGTGTTCATGGAAGTCACCGCCAAACCGAGCTCCGCCGTCGGGCAAACGAGGGCGATCTGCCGGACGTCGGTTCGGAAGACGCAGTTGAAGCGACGTGAGAGCCAACCAAGCCCAAAAAACTAGAGCCAATCCCAGCGGGATTGGCCCATACAAAACCCGAAGGTTTTTGAATCTGAGGTTATGGTGCCATCAGCCGAGCGCCTTGTCAATGAGATTCGCCAGAAACCTCAGGTACGACACGAACCCGTTCTGGACGCCGTAGCTCTCGCACGTGCCGAGAAGACTCGCGCGCAGCCCTTCCAGCAGCGCCGTCGAACGGGGACAGAGCGCCGGCCCTCCCAATCGGTCGAACATCACGAGCGTCTCGAGGAGCTGCTGCATACGACGGTTCCTTAACTTGGCGCGGCGCGTCTTGCTGTTGCCGACGCCTTTCTCGGCGAGCCAATCGTAGACCAGGCTGGAAAGCGCGTAATCGCACTCGTTGGAGCCGTCCATCCCGTTGACTATGCAGCTGCCGTGGGAACAGCAGTTCCTCACGGCCTTCACGCCCTTGAGGATGTAGTGCTCCTCCCGCATGACGGCGTCGTCCCATCGCTCGGAGCAGAACAGGCAGAAGGCCAGCGCCGTTCCGAACGTGACCACCTCCAAAAACGCCCATACGGGCATCGCGTCTCGGTAATGGCCGATGATGCGCCCGGTGTAAACGTCGCCGACGATGCCGGCGGACATGCGCGAGGAGAGATCCCGCTCGATGTAGCTGCGGTATCTCCTCTGTTGCGCCCTCATGAAATCGGCGACTATGCCGTAGCCGTCCTCGTCGTCGAGCCTGGAGGCGCGCGTCACCATGGAGGTCTTGGCCAGCCGCTCCACGTCTTGCGAGACAGCTAGGAACGCCTTGCGGAGCTCGTCGTCGAGCGCATCGAGAGCCAGCAGGTCGGCGAAGTCAAGCCTCACGTACTTCCCCCGGTCGTCGCCGGACGCGTGCTTCTGGAACAGCCTGCGGCATGACGCGAGGTGCACGAAGGTTCCCCGGCGGGCCAAAGCGTCCGCGGCTTGCTCCTCGCCGCATCGCTCGAACGAGACGCCTTTCGCCTTCAGAAGCGCAACCTGCTCCTCCGGGTTCAGCATCGGCTTGAGCCCCGTCACCTCGTGCGCGCCCTCCCCGATGCTCCATGCAGTGTATGTTTCACTCGGATTCACCATGCCCGCCATTCTACCCCTTTCAGCGTCTCTTGGGCACGCCGCGTTCCGCGCATCTCGAATCGGCATGGCGAAGCGAAGGCGAATGGGGGCACGCCGCGCCGCTCCGGCGGCCACAGGCAAATCCGAAGACAAGAAAAGGACGAAAACATGCCATACGTCGACCCTGAAATCATCGCTGAAGTGAAGCGGGTTGACCTGCTTACTTACCTGCAAGAGCGCGAACCCGACGAGCTGGTGCGCATTTCGCCCGGCGTCTACTGCACGAAGGAACACGACAGCCTTAAGATCTCCAACGGCAAGTGGTTCTGGTGGAGCCGGGATCTCGGCGGCAGGAGCGCGCTCGACTTCCTCGTCAAAGTGCGCGACATGGCCTTCCTCGACGCCGTGGAGCATCTGCGGGCCGACCGCCCTGCCGTTGCGAGAGCATCCCCGCCCGCGCATGCCGCCCCACCGGCGAGCGCGCCGCGCCCGGCGTTTCGCCTCCCACGCCGGTGCGCCGACGACGATGCGATGCGGTACCTCGAATCGCGCGGCATCTCGCGCAGCCTGCTGAAGGGCCTCGTGGATGCCGGAGACGTCTACGGCACCATGCGCGGCGGGGTCGCGTGCGCGGTGTTCGTCGGCAGGGACCGCACGGGCGTTCCGAGGTACGCGGCCTTGCGCTCGTGCGAGGGAGGCTTCAAGGGCGAGGCTCCCAGATCCGACAAGCGCTTCGCGTTCTCCCTGCAAAGCGTCCGAAACAACGGCGTGCTCCATGTTTTCGAGAGCGCCATAGACGCGCTTTCCTACGCGACCATCCTCGAGCACGAGGGCAAGCAGACGGCCAGCTTGGGGATGCTGTCCCTCGGCGGGGTGTCGGTCCCCCATGCGCGCAACGGAGCCCCGAAGCTGCCGCTCGCCCTCGCGCAGCATCTTGACGACCGCCCATACATCGCCTCGTTGGCCTTGCATCTCGACAACGACGAGGCGGGCAGGCGGGCCGCCCGCGAGATCGCGCGCGCAGCCGCTTCTCGCGGCGTGGCGGCGTCGATGGAGCCTCCCCCGGAGGGTAAGGACGTGAATGAGTTCCTCTTGGCCCGCCGCTCCAGAGGCCGAGCGCCCGACAGGGGAAGGTGATCTTTCTTTCGGCGGGTTGCGAAGTCCGCCGCCGAGGCGGCGGAAAACCGTCGCGTACCAGCAAGCAACGCCGAGCGCTGGCGCTCGGCAGACGCAGGGGGCACCCCCTGCAACCCCGCGAAGGGAGGCGGCGAATGGAAAGGCGCACGCGCAAGGCCACGGTGAGGCTCACGGAGGAAGAGCTGGCGCGGCTCAAAGAGGCGGCGCGCAGGGCGGGCTGGTCGCAGGAGGCGTACCTGCGCGCGCTCATAGGGGGCATCGACCCGAGGCCGAAGCCGCCGCCCGACTACCTGGCGATGACCCGCGAGCTGCACGCCATCGGGAACAACCTCAACCAGATCGCGCGCAAGGCCCACGCCCTCGGCACCGTGGACGCCGCCCGCTACGACGCCGAGGCGCGAAGGCTCGAAGCCGCGCTCCGCGAGATCGTGGCGGCGGTCAAAGAGCCGGGAAGGAGGCGATGAGGTGGCCGTCACGTCGATTTGGAAGGTCGAAGGGCGCCTGGCGCGCGTGCTCGGGTACGCCGGGAACCCGGACAAGGCCGAAGGCTCGCCCGACGAGTGGGAGCTCCAGGGCGTGGGCGCCGCCATCCTCTACGCCGCCGACCCCGGCAAGACTGAGCGGCAGCTGTACGTGACCGGCGTCAACTGCCTGCCCGCCACGGCGCTGGAAGAGATGAACGCGACCAAGCGCCAATACGGCAAGACGGGCGGCATCGTGGCCTTCCACGGATACCAGGCGTTCGCGCCCGGCGAGACCGACCCCGCCACGGCCCACGAGGTGGGCGTCGCCCTCGCCCAAGAGCTGTGGGGCGGCCGCTTCGAGGTTGTGGTGGCCACCCATCTGGACAAGGCCCACCTCCACAACCACTTCGTGGTCAACTCTGTGTCCTTCGCCGACGGCAGGCGCTTCCACCGAGACGCCGCCTGCTACCGCGCGATGCGCGAAGCGTCCGACGAACTGTGCCGGGAGCATGGTCTTTCGGTGGTGGAGAGCCCCGGGCGCGGCGGCGCGCGCCACCACGCCGAATGGCGCGCCGAGCGCGAGGGGCGCCCCACGTGGCGCTCGCTCGTGAAGGCCGACGTGGACGAGGCCGTAGGGCGTGCGGCGAGCATGCGCCAGTTCCACGCGAACCTGCGCGCGATGGGCTACGACGTGAAGGTGGGCAAGGACATATCGGTGCGCCCGCCCGGCAAGGAGCGTTTCGTGCGCCTGCGCCGCAATTTCGGGGACGCGTACTCGCAGGAGGGCATCGGCGCGCGCATCCTCGCCAACAGCCGCCAGCGCCTGCCCCTCGGCAGGCCGAGGCCCGCTCCCAAGGAGCGCCCGCCCGTGCCGAAGGGCACGCTCGTGAGCCTGTACCGCAGGTACATGGCGCTGCTCAACGGCGCGAAGAGGCAGAGGGCGCCAGGCGGGCGGGCGCATTTCCTGCTGCGCGAGGATCTGCGCGAACTCGAAGCCATATCGGGGGAGCTCGCGCTGCTCGCGCGCGAGGGGATAGAGACGCGATCCCAGCTGGCGGCATACGAAAGAGCCTTGGCCGACAAGTCCGAGGCGCTGCAGGCCGAACGCCGCGCGCTGCGCAACGAGGCGAGGCGCTCCAAGGCGGCGGGATCCCCCGCGCCCCCAAACCCCCGCATCGCCGAGATAGCGTCGGAGCTGCGGGGCGCAAGGCGCGAGGCGCGCGCCTGCGCGCGCATCCGGGCAAGAAGCGCCGAGCTGCCGGCCCGCATCGCGCAGATCGAGGGCGCCGAAGCGAACAGAGAGGAAAGGCAGGTGGAAGGTCATGGACGCATCGAGCGAGGCTGCTGAGCAGATCGTGAGGATGACGCTCGAGGGAACCGAGGTGGCGCTGCGCATCACGGGCGCCGGCGCGAAGAACGCGGCCGCCATGCTGCTGGCGGCCGCGGCGAGCAACGAGAAAACCAAGGGCAGGGCGCGGCTTTCGGCGATGCTCAAATCGGGCCGTGAGCTGCGCGTGTTCCCCATCCGCTTTGACGATCTGAAAGGGTTCGCGAAGGAGGCCCGACGCTACGGCATCGCATACGCCGTCGTGAAGCAGAAGGACGGCGAATCCGTCGATCTTCTGGTGCGGACCGAGGACGCGAGCAAGGTGAACCGCATCGCGGAGAGGCTCGGCCTGTGCCGCATGAGAGACGACGCCCGCGAAGCGCCCGAGCCGCGCGAGGGGAATCGGCACGATGGGCGCGCGCACGCCGCGCAGGCGCCGCGCGCACCCGAACAAGCTGCGGCGCTCCTCGATGATTTGCTGGCATCGCCGGGCGACAGCGACGCCTCCCCTTTAGCGCAAGCCCCGGCGGAAAGCCGTCCGTCAGGGCCTACATCCGCGAGAAAACGGCTCTCAGAAAAGGATGGTGAGGCAGCGCGCAAGCGCTGCGGCAGGCTGTCCGTGCGCGCGGAGATGCGCGCCATATCGGCGGCACGCGAAATGAGCGGCGAAGCGCATGCGACTCGCAAGCCCATGGCGCGCGCCCTGGAGAAAGGAAGGTAGAGCATGCAAGATATCTACCGGATGATGGAAGAACGCAGTAGCCGGGAATTCGCGCCGGAAGGCGAGTTCGACAAGCAAGCGTGGGCGGAGCGGAAGCAGAGCGAGCGCCAAGAGGCATTCGACCGCGCCGACGCCGCCGCGCTGCGCGCGAATTCGGATCCAGCGGCGCTGGAGACGTACATGCGGGTGGCGGCGCAGCTGCCCCACCATTCCGCCACGAACATCCTGCTCATAGCCGACCGCATACCGAACGCGACGCGCGTCGGCACGGCTGAGCATTGGCGCAGGCAGGGAGCGTCGGTGAGGCGCGGGCAGAAGGCGATCCCCATCATCGAACCCGTCAAGGAGTACGTGCGCGACGACGGCAGCATCGGCGTCTTGTACGACGTGCGCAAGGTGTTCGACGTGTCGCAGACCACCGCGCGGCCATGCCTGCCGCGCAGAGTGGACCCTCACGCCGCGCTCGCGGCGCTGGTCGCTCGCTCGCCGACGAGAATAGAGCCGGTTGACGACCTCGGCGGCGTCCCCGCCGAGTACGATCACGCCTCGGGGGCCATACGGGTGCAGCGAGGGCTCGATGAGCCGCAGCTGCTCTCGGCGCTGATAGTCGAGGCGGCGCATGCCAGCATGGCGCTCGGCCTCGATGCCTACGACAGGGAGACGCACGCCGCGAAGGCCGACCTCGCGGCGGGCATAGCCGCCCGCCGCCTGGGACTCGAATGTTCGGGAGCCGTCGCCGCGCCCGCGCCACCGGAAGCGAGCGCGCGCGAGGTGAGGGACGCCTTGGGCGAGATCGGCAAGGCCGCGCGCGACGTGTCGGAGCGCATGGCCCCGCCCGAAAGGCGGCGCGACAGGTCGGAGGGCAGATGAGGCCCCCGACGGCTGGCGA
>NZ_GL622580.1:390645-394914 GCF_000185625.1 Eggerthella sp. 1_3_56FAA | reverse complement strand
CAGCGCTCGCGGCGGAGGCGGCGGGCGGGAAAGGAGAACCAACGCATGAGAAAGACCACTGAGGGGAAGAAGGCCCGCCCCGCAGCCCGCGCGCGGCTCATGGCGGCAATCGCCGTCTGCGCCGCTTCGGCCTTGGCGCTGGAGCCGCCCGCCGCGTTCGCGGCGACCGACCCGATAGCGGCGGTGGACAACCTCTCCACGTTCATCTTCGGGCTCATCAGGAGCGTCGGGCTCATCCTGCTCGGCTTCGGCGTGGTGCAGGTGGGCATGTCGCTCAAGAGCCACGACCCGTCCCAGCGCGCCAACGGCTTCCTGACCCTGGCGGGCGGCGTGGTCATCACGTTCGCGAAGGAAATCTTGGATATCATCGTCGGATAGGCCCGTCGCGCGGGCCCCGAAAGGAGGCGGGCCGTTGGATTCGGACAACTGGGTGGTCAGCAACCTCCAGGGAGCGCTCGACACGTGGAACGAGAAGATGGGCGAGATCGTGGGGTTGCTCACGGCGTCGCCCGCCGACTTCCGGGGCGGCGGGATATGGGACGCGGTGCTCTCCATCCACGGCGCCGTGCAGGCGGTGGCGCTCGCGCTCCTCGTGCTGTTCTTCCTGTCGGGCCTCGTGAAGACCTGCGGCTCGTTCGCCGAGGCCAAGCGCCCGGAGGTGGTGTTGAAGCTGTTCGTGCGGTTCGTGCTGGCGCACGCCGCCGTCGTCTACGGGCTTGAGCTCATGATGGCGTTCCTCGACGTGGTGCAGGGGCTCATCGGCGACATGATGGATGCTGCGGGCTTTGCGTCGGCCGCGCCCGCCGCGCTGCCTGGCGAGATGGTGGAGGCCATCGAGGACGTGGGCTTCCTCGACGCCATACCCCTGTGGGCGGTGACGTTGCTCGGCGGGCTGCTCGTCACGGTGCTCTCGTTCATCATGATACTGGCGGTGTACGGCAGGTTCTTCAAGATATACATGTACACCGCGCTCGCGCCCATACCCCTGTCCACCTTCGCGGGCGAGCCGAGTCAGTCGGTCGGCAAGGCGTTCCTCAAAAGCTACGGGGCCGTGTGCCTCGAGGGTGCGGTCATCCTGCTCGCATGCGTCATATTCTCGCTGTTCGCATCGGCGCCGCCGGTGGTGGATGCCGAGGCTCCCGTGGTCACGCAGGTGTGGTCGTACGTGGGAGAGCTTGCCTTCAACATGCTGGTGCTCACGGGCATGGTCAAGATGGCCGACCGCGTGGTGCGCGAGATGATGGGGCTTTGACGCCCCTCCCCTTTCCCGAAACAACCGAACGAACACATTGCCCGCGCCGCGCGCGGGGCGCTTTACGCGCCCGCTTCGCCGCGCAGGCAGAGAGGAGCAAGAAGTGGAAGTGAAGGTCAACCGAGAGATACGCGAGTATACCGAGGGGGTGTTCTTCGGCATGTCGCTTCGGCAGTGCGTCTTCGCGCTGCTCGCCTGCGTCGCCGCCGTGGGGCTCTACTTCGGGCTGTCGCCCTTCCTGAGACTGGACGAGCTCTCCTGGGCGTGCATCGCGGGAGCGGCCCCGTTCGCCGCGCTGGGGTTCGTCACCTGGCACGGCATGGCGGTCGAACGCGCGGCGTGGGCGTGGGCCAAATACGCGCTTTTGACCCCCAAGGAACTGCCCGCGCGCCCGCAGAACCTGTACTACGAGGCCGTCTGCACGCCGCATCGCGCGAAGGGCATCCGCCGCGAGAAAGGAGGGCATCATGGCCGCACTCGCAGCTAGGCGGCGCAAAGGCGGCACGCGGTTCGTCCCGCCGAAAACCGCCGAGGACGCCGTGCCCGTGCGCCGCATCTGGCCCGACGGCGTGTGCCTCACCGACGACGGCGAGTACGCGAAGACCTGGCGCGTGAGCGACGTGAACTACGCGGCGGCGTCAAAGGAGGATAAGGAGGCCATGTTCCTGGGCTACTCGGACCTGCTCAACTCTTTCGACTCCGACGCGCGGGCCAAGGTCACCGTGGCGGTGCGCAGGCTCGACGCCGAAGCCCTCGGGCGGCGCATCCTCATACCGCCCAAGGGCGACGGGCTCGACCGCTACCGCGAGGAGTACAACGCCATGCTCATAGAGAAGGCCACGGGGGCGAATTCCATGGTGCGCGAGATATACCTTACCATCGCCGTGGGAGGGAGAAGCATCCAGGAGGCCCGCTCCTACTTCAACCGCGCGTCGGCGGAGACGGCCGCGCACCTCGCGCGCCTCGGGGCGCACTGCGAGGAGCTCGACGCAGAGGGCAAGCTGCGGCTTCTGAGGGGCTTCTACCGGGGCGGCGCCGACGACCTGCCCATCGACGTGCGCGCCTCGATGCGCCGGGGGCACTCGTTCAAGGACGCCGTTGCGCCCGAGGGCGCGGGCATTGAGGCCGACCGCCTGCGGGTGGGCGGCCGCTGGGCGCGCGCCCTGTACCTGACCGACTACGCGTCCTACATCAAGGACGGCTTTCTGGCCGAGCTTACCGACGCGAGGCGCGCGATGGCGCTTTCCATAGACGTCGTCCCCGTGCCCACTGACGAGGCGGTGCGCGAGGTGGAGCGGCGACTGCTCGGTGTGGAGACGAACATCACCAACTGGACGCGCCGGCAGAACGCCAACATGAACTATAACGTGGCCGTGCCCTACGACATGGAGCAGCAGCGCAAGGAGAGCCGCGAGTTCCTGGACGACCTCATGTCGCGCGACCAGCGCATGATGTTCGCCACGGTGACGCTCGTCCACTTTGCCGACACGCCCGAGGAGCTCGACGCCGACACCGAGGCGCTGCTCTCGTGCGCGCGCAAGCACCTGTGCCGCCTCTCGGTCCTGCGCTTCCAGCAGCTCGACGGGCTGTCAACCGCGCTGCCCATAGGCGTGCGTCGCATCGAGGCGATGCGCACGCTCACCACCGAGAGCCTCGCCGTGCTCATGCCGTTCCGCGTGCAGGAGATCATGGAGGAGGGCGGCATGTACTTCGGCGAGAACGCCATATCGCGCAACCTCATCCTGTGCGACAAGTCGCGGCTCCTGAACCCCAACGCGTTCGTGCTGGGCGTGCCGGGCTCGGGCAAGAGCTTCTCGACCAAGGAGCTCATAGCTATGCTTGCGCTCTCGACCGACGACGACATAGTGATATGCGACCCCGAGCGCGAGTACGCCTCGCTCGCCGAGGCACTGGGCGGCGAGGTGGTGCGCATCGCGGCGGGCAGCCCCCACCACATCAACGCCATGGACATGGTGGAGGGCTACGGCGAGGGAGGCAACCCCGTGGCCGACAAGAGCGAGTTCGTGCTGTCACTGTTCGAGCAGCTCGACCGCCGGGGACTGGGGCCGCAGGCCAAGTCGGTCGTGGACCGCTGCACCTCGGCGGTGTACGCCGACTACCTGCGCGGCGGCGAGGCGCCCACGCTCGCCCACCTGCGCGACAAACTGCTCGCCCAGCCCGAGCCGCAGGCGCGTGACCTGGCGCTTTCGCTGGAGCTGTTCACCTCGGGCACGCTGGACGCGTTCGCGCACCCAACCAACGTGGACACCCGCAACAGGCTCCTCGTCTACGACATCATGGACCTGGGCCGCCAGCTCAAGACCATGGGGCTGCTCGTCATCACCGACGCGATGCTCAACCGCGTGACGGACAACTGGCGCGCGGGCAGGCGCACGCACATCTTCATAGACGAGTTCCACGTGGTGTTCGAGAACGAGTACTCCGGCGCGTTCTTCAACAGCGCGTGGCGCCGCTTCCGCAAGCGCAACGCCTACCCCACGGCCATCACGCAGAACGTGGAGTACCTGCTCGATTCGGTCTTGGCCTCCACGATGCTCTCCAACTCCGAGCTCATCGTCATGCTCAACCAGGCGGCCGCCGACCGCGGGAAACTGGGCGAACTCCTCAACATCAGCCGAGAGCAGATGGGCTACATCACCAACGCCGAGGCGGGCTGCGGCCTCCTGCGCTACGGCGGCGCCATCGTGCCGTTCGCCAACCGCTTCCCGAGGGACACCGAGCTCTACCGCCTCATGACCACTAAGCCCGGGGAGTGACGAAGCAGAAAGGAGGCCGCCTTGCCGAGCGACATCAAGGAGCGCGTCGTCGCCAGGAACGTGAAGACCCTCGACCGCGCGGCGCTTCTCCAAAAGGCGGCGCGGCCCGCAGCGCTGCGCGTCGGCGAAACGGCGAAGGCGGCAAACCCCGCACACACACGCGAACGAAGGGGCGATGAAGCCGAAGGCGGCTGGGCGGCGGCGCGCGGCGAATCGGAGCGAACGGCGCACGAGGGCTTC
>NZ_GL622580.1:382136-390181 GCF_000185625.1 Eggerthella sp. 1_3_56FAA | reverse complement strand
CCGGTTCGCGCGCATGGCCGCGCTCCAGGCGCGGGCGGCAACTGCGGCGCTCACCGGTCTTGGGTCGTCCGCTGCCGCAGTGGTCGTGGTGACATGCCTCGCGGCGTTCGTCGCCACCTCGGCGTTCGGCATCTTCCTCATGGGCGGCGACATAGGCGACGGCAACCCCCCGCTCCGCGAGGTGGTGGCGGAGATAGACGCCGAGCACGCCGCCAAGGTGGAGGAGGCCAAGGCGTCGGCGGAATGCGACGAGGTTTCGGTTTCGGGCGGCAAGAGCCCGTGGAAGGAAACCCTCGCCGTGTTCGCGGTCAAGCTGGCGGCAGACGCCGAGAACCCGCTCGACGTTCTGACGCTCGACGCCGCGCGGCAGGGCGCGCTGCGCGCCGTGTTCTGGGACATGAACTCCATAGAAACCGAGATAGAGGAAGCCGAGCCGAGCGATTCCGACGGCGAAGACGCCCCGCCCGCCAAGGTGCTGCGCGTCACGCTCTCGGCCAAGACGGCGGAGCAGATGGCGTCGGCCTACGGGTTCGACGCGGGGCAACTCGAAACGCTGCGCGAGCTTCTGGACGAGCGCCACGACGCCGCATGGCGGGCCGTACTCCACGGGATCGCGGGCGGCGCCGCCGACATCGTGGAGATCGCCTCGAGCCAGCTGGGCAACGTGGGCGGCAGGCCGTACTGGTCATGGTACGGGTTCGAGAGCCGCGTGGAATGGTGCGCGTGCTTCGTGAGCTGGTGTGCGAACGAGTGCGGGTACATCGATTCGGGCGCGGTGCCCAAGTTCTCCTACTGCCCCACGGGCGTGCAGTGGTTCAAGGCCGCA
The DNA here is from genome assembly GCF_000185625.1 of Eggerthella sp. 1_3_56FAA. NCBI lineage: Bacteria > Bacillati > Actinomycetota > Coriobacteriia > Eggerthellales > Eggerthellaceae > Eggerthella > Eggerthella sp. 1_3_56FAA. Next base: position 389,355 of record NZ_GL622580.1, on the reverse strand, counting down.
GGCCGCTGGCTGCCGGGAGGCAGCGCGCCGGCGCCTGGGGACATCGTGTTCTTCGACTGGGACGGAGACGGCGTCTCCGACCACGTGGGCATCGTGGAGTCGTGCGACGGCTCCACCGTGCGCACCATCGAAGGCAATTCGGACGATGCGTGCAGGAGAAGCGCCTACGGCGTCGGAAGCCCTTTCATTATGGGGTATGGGGCGTGCTCTTTCTAAGAAATCTCTATCCATCTTGCCAATAAAGGCAGCTCCAAATGACGCAAAACATCGTTGCACTCGTAGATGGTTAGGCTGTCGTTCATGGACAGCAACTCTCTGTATGCCTCATGAAGCTTACACCCTCCAAGGTAATAACCCGCCGCATTGAAAAGATTCTCGGATTCTTCCAAAGAGAGTCCGAGGCCTACGCAAAATTGCATCACTGTTTCTGGTTTAGGACGATCTGCAAGTTGACCATATTTGATTCGCTCGTAAGTTTTCTCCGACAGCAAAGTACGTCTGCAGAACTCGCTTTTTGAAATGCCAAGCTTCAAGACGTACTTCGCAGAAAGCAGAGAAAATGGTGCTGTCTCTCTTTCTGACCCGCTGCTATCGTGTTCGATTGACGCTGGAGTGCCATAAGCTTTCCCCATCGTCTTCTTGAAGAGGCGGTCTCTTAGTCGATAGCAACACTCCGTTACTTTTTGAGTAATGGCATCCTCCTTCACGGCTGGGCACCTACCTCGGTTGGCGCTGCCAGCGCAATAAGCCCTGGGGGATTTAGTCTTCAAGGTCGAACTCCCTCAAGCCAACCTCCTTTTGGCGCCTGCGTTGTTTTGCTCTCAAACCGAATTGCTCCCGGGATGCATGCTTTTCACTGTCTCCATCAGAAAAAGAAGAGGGCGTAATCGCAAGCTATTTGCAAAGCGTGCCTTTCTGACCACATGGCTAAAAAATCTTTGCCACCTGCAAGCAAAAAAGCGCGTGCAGGGAGCTAGTGGGCTGGAGAGACCGATTTGATTCTGAGGATATCAGGAGACCCCCTTCGTCGCTTCAAATACACTTCTCTACTACTCGCTTACGACATATTGCCGAGCCGGGTATCAAACCAGTTTTTCTGTTAATCAAACTAAAACTGATTTGTAAAACACGGCTTTAAAAGAACGGTTGTGCAGGTTTCAATCGAAAGCCACCAACAAAAAAGTTAGACATAGAAACCTTTTATCTTTATAATGTCCTTGTTCTAATTGGACAGTGTCTATCTAAATATAAAGGAATAGATGCTGATGTACGGGATGATATGAAAAAATGATTGGAGCGGATATGTCACAAGATGAAACAATGCTGGGGAAAGGGGTTCTTTCTCGCCGTGACTGCGTGAAGCTGATGGGAGGCTTCGCCATCGCCATGGGCACGGGGTCGCTGCTTGCTGGCTGCTCGTCGGGCACCAGTGATTCCGGCGAGGGCGCTTCTCAGTCGGATGAGACGCCCAAGACGTTGCGGGTTGCCATGATGGGCAGCTCGACGGACACGTTGGATCCAGCCACCTTCAGCACGCTTCTTCCGTTGGCGATTGCGCTCAACGTGTACGACTCGCTTATCCTCCTGCGCAACGGCGTGGTGGAGAACTCGCTTGCCGAAAGCATCGAACCCAACGAGGATGCGAGCGCTTGGACCGTCACCCTTAAGGACGGTGTGAAGTATCATGACGGCGAGACCGTCACGGCTGAAGATGCGCTCTACAGCCTCCAGTACGCCGGCACCTCACCCATGTACTCGTCGTTCTACGCGAACGTCGATTGGGAGGGCAGCTCGGTTGTGGACGAGCGCACGTTCACGCTCCAGCTTCTCTCGCCGCAAGCCACCTTCTGGGACGAGGTCGTTTCCGCCGTCACCTTCGTGTTCCCGGCGGGCAGCGCCGGCGACGATTTCTCTGGCGACATCGGCAGCGGGCCCTTCAAGCTCGTTTCCTTCTCTCCCGACACTGGAGCCGTGCTTGAGAAGAACGCCGATTACTGGGGAGGCGCTCCGGCCATCGACACGGTTGAGATCGTCCCCATCACCGATCCCGAGACGAGGTACACGGCGCTCACGAGCGGCGAGGTCGACTTCGCCCACCAAATCTCGACGACGAACGCGGCCACGCTCGAAGGCCAGTCCGGCTTCAACGTTTTGAACGGCGGCATCGAGAATTCGAGTTCTTTCCGCTTCTGCCTCAACGCGTCCGCCGCGCCTTTCGATGATCCCGAGGTACGCGAGGCCCTCAAGCTTATCGTCGACCGCCAGACCATGAACGACACCATCTTCCGCTCTGCGGGTGTGGTTGGCAATGATGTGCTTGGCCAGGGTATGCCGGGCTACAATGATTCCCTCGAGCAGCGTGCTTACGACTTCGACACCGCCAAGAAGGTGCTCGAAGAAAAGGGCGTGACCGAGCTCGAGATCACGACCGCCGAAACCACCACCGGCGTCAACGATTCTGCAGAGATGCTCAAAGCCCAGCTGGAGAAGGCGGGCATCACGGTGTCGGTGAAGGAGATCGATCCGACGACGCTGTTCTCCGACATGAACAACATCTACGGAGCGCAGATTTTCGCAACCTATCTCATCAATCGCCCGTATATCGCTTCGGCCGTCATGTACACCGGTGGCAGCTCGCCGTACAACTTCAGCCAGTGGAAGGATGACGAGTACGATTCCCTCTTGGCCCAAGCAACCTCGGCAGTGGATGAGGCCGACCGGGCGGAACTCCTCAACCAAGCACAGGAGCGTCTCTGGGCCGAGGGCGGCGATATCGTTTGGGGATACTGCGCCGATCTGAGCGGGCAGGTAGATGGCCTCGACGGCATAGACATCACGCTCTCGGTGCCTCTGTTCGCCAAGGCAACCCTCTCCGCTTAGCGAATCGGACGAAGGGCATGTCACCGAACGCCGACCGTACGGGAGGGCACCGCGCACTGCGGATACTCTCCCGTATTCTCCTCTTCGCGATCTCGCTGATCTTCACGTGTCTGCTCGTGTTCCTCGCCCTTGAGGCTCTGCCCGGCGATGCCGCCACGCAGCGTCTCGGATTACAGGCGACTCCCGAGCGTGTGGCCGAGCTCACGCAGCAATACGGCCTCGACAAGCCGGTACTCTATCGTTTCGTTCTCTGGTGCGCTCATGCGCTGCAGGGCGACTTCGGAACCGTTCTTGCGTCGGGATTACCCGTAGCCGACGCTATGGTCGGCCCTCTTGCGCGAACTGGAGTGATTTTTGCGATCTCGCTTGTTTTGGTGATTGTGGTCGGCACGGCTGGTGGCATTTTCGCGGGTCTTCATGGCGGCAAGGCGGCAGACAAGATTGTGAGTACGCTTGCGCTTGCTGTTGTGGGAACACCCGAGTTCGTTGTCGGATTCTTTCTCATCTTGGTGTTCGCGACGCAGCTCGGGTGGTTTCCCGCCGTATCGCTTCTTCCCGTTGGGAGTGGCTCGATGTTCGACAAGCCCATCATCATGGTGCTTCCCATCGTCGCCATATCCCTCATCGGGGCTTGCACCCTTGTGCGCCCGGTGCGCGCCGTGGTCGAGCGGGAGAACCAAACGCTTCATGTCGAATCGGCCCGACTTTCTGGTCTGCCGGAAAGAAGGGTGATCGTCAAAAACCTCTTGCCCGGAATCGTCGCCCCCGTTGCGCAGTCGGCGGCTTCGGTCGTACCTTATCTTATTGGCGGCACGGTCATCATTGAATCCCTTTTCAGCTTTCCCGGCTTGGGCACGCTTCTTGTCAACGCCGTGCTCAACCGCGAGCCCGATTTGCTCATGGCTTGCTCGGCGGTTGTCATAGCGGTGTCGCTTGCGGCTTTCTGGATTGCCGACGGGTTGGGAAGGAGGCGGTCCCGTGAGATCGAAGCGTAGCATTAGCGAGAAGCTGCTCTCTTGGCCCGATCTTGTGCTTCTCGTCTTCTTCATCGCTTTTCTCGCTCTTGCGCTCGCCGGATCGCTTTCCCCGGCAGACGGGACAAGCACCGTGGGGGCCGCGTTCATGCCTCCGAGCGCCGAGCATCCTTTGGGCACCGACGGGCTTGGCCGCGATGTTTTGGCGCGCCTCATGCACGGCGGCGCGCACCTTATCGCCGTTGCCGCTGTTTCCACCGCCGTCGCCGCTGCCGTGGGCGTGGCTCTCGGGTTCGCCGTGAGTGCGAAGGGCAGGTTCGCCGATGTGTTATCGTACCTGCTCGATCTGCTGCTGGTCATTCCTTCGATACTCGTAGTCATGGTTCTTGTGTTCGGGCTTGGTTCGGGAGTGGGGACGATGATCGTGGTGACCACGGCGGTGTCGGCACCCTACATAGCTCGGTACACGCGCTCGCTCGTCCGTCCCGTGGCCGCATCGCCTTATGTGACGGCGGCGCGCCTTTCCGGCGATTCGGCGGCGAAGACGGCTGTGCGCGAGGTGCTTCCGAACTTGGCGGTTCCCTTGGCAACCACGGTGGGCATGAGGTTCATCAACTCCGTCTATCTTGTTGCGACGGCCGCTTTTCTCGGGTTCGACCCCCTCGGAACGGGCTCCGACTGGGGAACCATGATACAGACGGGCGTCACGGGCATCAGCCTGAACCCGTGGGCCGCGCTTGCTCCCACTATCGCGATTGCCTGCATCACCATATCGGGCAATCTTCTGCTTGATCGAATAGGGAAAAGGAGCAACCTGTGACGAACGGATCGGACGCGATTGTCGAGATAGCGGGCCTTTCGATTGCAACTCTCGGGGGTAAACGCGTTATCGACGATCTGTCGATAGAGATTTTGGCCGGAGAAAACCGCGCTCTCGTCGGAGAATCGGGGTCGGGCAAAACCACGCTCGCCCTCGCGCTCATGGGACGCATCCGCAGCGGCCTCGTCCACGAGGCCGGAACGATCTTCGTCGACGGGGCGAACGTGCTTTCTCTCAAAGGCTCATCGCTGAGGCGCTACCGGGCGGAAACGGTATCGTGGCTGTCGCAGGATCCCGCTCTCTCGCTCACGCCCCACATGACGGTGCGCGCGCTGCTGTCAGAATCCGTCCCGATGGACGACGAGGACGCGCTCGGCTTGCTTGGCAGGGTGGGCCTCTCGGGTGTCAAAGGGCTGCTCGACCGGAGGCCGCGCTCGCTTTCCGGAGGGCAGCGTCGACGTGTGGCCATCGCCAAGGCCATCGCGTCGAAACCTCGCGTGCTTATACTCGACGAGCCCACTGCCGGCCTCGACGGAGCCACCGCCGATGAGGTCGTGGCCACCATCAAGGGAATCTGCGCCGAATCGGGAATGAGCGTTGTCGCCATCACCCACGACCTTGATGTGGCCGGCAAGTTCGCCGAATCCGTCACCGTCCTCAAAGAGGGCTGCGTTCTCGAAACGGTTTCGCATTCCGAGCTGATGAACAACCCTGGAACCGATTACGCCCGCAAACTCGTTGACGCCCAGCGGCTTGAACGGCGTCCCGGCGATGAAATGGATTCATCCGCCGGTGCCCCTGTGTTTTCAGCATCAAGCTTCGATGTCGTGACGCCCGACGGCAAGGTTGCAACGAGGAATGCCGCGTTTTCGATCAATCATGGCCGGGGGCTTTCCCTTTTCGGGCCTTCGGGGTCGGGCAAGAGTACGATTGTCAGGGCCATCACGGGAGAGCGCCCTGCGGAAAGAGGTTCTGTGGCGCTCGATTTGGGCGATGGGGATATGCATGTTCTCGCGCGCTCGTTCAAGGATCGGTCGCAAACCGAGCTTGCCGCCGTGCAGATGGTGCCGCAGGATCCTGCGACAAGCCTCAATCCCGCGCTTTGCGTGGACACCCAGCTTTCTCGCGCCGTCAGGCGGGTGCATCCTCGCTGGTCGAGGAAAGAGGTGAGGGAGCGGGTCTCGGAGCTTTTGGCCTTGGTGCGTTTGCCCGACGAGATCAAACGCCAGCACCCCCGCTCGCTTTCGGGTGGACAGGCCCAGCGCGTTGCCATCGCCCGGGCCCTCGCCCATGAGCCCAAGGTGCTTGTTTGCGACGAATCGACCTCCGCCCTCGACCCCACCACTCAAAAGGACATCCTCGATACGTTGAACCAGCTGAAACGAGACGAGGGCTTGGCGCTTGTCGTTGTCACCCATGCGGAAAGAGTGGCGCGCTACACCTGCGAGGAGGAAATCGCCGTGCCTTTCGAGGGTTAGTGTGGCGATCTAGACGCTGGATTGTCTGTTGTTGTGCAGCGTTTCGACTAGAGCAGTGGCGACTTGGGAAACATCGTCCATGAAGTAAAAATGCCCTCCTTGGAAATGCCTCATCTCGAAGAAGCCTGTCGTAACGTTTGCCCAATCCCTCATTTCATTCTCCAGAGCTTCCGGATCGTCCTTCCCTAAGAAAGCCGTAACGGGACAGTCGATGCCCATCTCATAATTTTCTGTAGGAACGTACTCTTCTATCAGTTTGTAGTCGTTCCGAATGATCGGCAAAAATATATCGCAGAGTTCGTCTATCTCGAGCACCTCGGGAGATATTCCGCCTACGCGAAGCAATTCTTCCCTAAATTCGGCATCGTCATAGAGGTGGACGTGGGCCTCTCTGATGCTCGAAGGAGCTTCTCGGCTTGATACTATCAAATGCGAAGGGCCATGCAGTTTATCCAGCGCTGCGATTCGAGCTGCTTCATGGGCAAGGGAGGCCCCCATGCTGTGTCCGAAATAGGCAAAAGGTCGATCTTCAAAATATGCGGACGCTGCTTTGGCGATTCCTGACTATTGCAGCGCTTTTGCTACACCGTTCCACGCTCCACTGCTACAGCGCTCCATGGCAGACTGCCACACCCTAACAATCTAAATTGCCACGCGCCCCGAAAGGGGCGCTTCCTTTTCCGCCACAATTCCGATGGGCACAAAAGTGCCCATCGGACCATTGCGAGAAAGGAAGAAAAAATGGTCAAGTACAGAGAAATACTTCGGCAAAGGGCGATGGGGGTGAGTGTCAGGAACACAGCGTTCTCGTGCAGGTGCTCCACCGCAACGGTAAGGGCGGTGACCACCCGCGCGAAGGCGCACGGCCTCGAGTGGCCCTTGCCGGAGGAGATGAACGATGCGGCGATTCGAGCCGTCATCTATCCGGCAAAGGAGCGATCCGATATGTCGAAGGCGGAGATCGACCATCCCCGCATCGACAAGGAGATGAACCGTCCCGGCATGACCATGCTGACGCTTTGGAGGGAGTACTGCGAGGACGCCCTGGCATCGGGCATGGAACCCTA
>NZ_GL622580.1:370922-381095 GCF_000185625.1 Eggerthella sp. 1_3_56FAA | reverse complement strand
CGAGCTGAACGTGAGCAAGAACGAGGATTGGCTCAAGGCGAAGAAGCGCTACACGAAATGCGACTTGCTGATACTGGACGATTGGCTTTTGGAAAAGCTCGAGGGGAAGGCGGCGCGCGAGCTTTTAGAGATAGTCGAGGCGCGCTTGCGCAGCGGGTCCTTATTGATTTGCTCGCAGTTCTCGCCAGCAGGCTGGCATTCAAAGCTCGGGGAAGGAGCAATCGCAGATGCCGTCATCGACCGCATAGTCTATCGGTCGGACGTCATCCATATTGAAGGCGACGAGTCAATGCGCAAGCGCATCGGCTAAGAGCATAACCGGCCGTATTGGCCAAGAGGGGCGCTTGCGCGCCCCTCGCAATCAGAGCAACCCGCATTGCTACGTGGCAGTCTGCCATGGAACGCTGTAGCAGTGGAGCGTGGAACGGTGTAGCAAAAACGGCGCAATAAGCAATTCCCTCTGCTACAAACGAGAAATCGTCTACGAGAGGCTCCGATATTCTATTTTCATGACCTGGATAGCAAATAGCGTAGACAGGAAGTTTCCTGCGAATCTCGCGTGCGACAGATCTGAATGCATTGGGTCCTCCGCCCGCATGGGGCACAAATACCAAAGCTGTTCCTCTCGCTTGCTCTTTCTGATTGAGATCGACTATCCAATTGTTCACGCTTGTCCTCCTAGGAGCGATCCTACAAAACGTCTGCAAGAAAAAGCCAGCCAGTCACGAGTACCTGCTGAACAAGCGCAAGGCAAGTCATGGGAGCGCCAAGCTTCATTACGGTCTTTTCGCCGTACCCAGCAAGCTCCATGCCAGAGGCAATCGGTGCCTGATGCATCGAAAGAAAAAACTGGCTGGCAATCATTTGGTATGCGATCAGAACAGCGCCCGCATCGCTTACGCCCAATCCCGCTACATCGCCGAACGATATCAGTATGGGAAAAATAACGACAGCGGTGGCCAACACTGATCCTATCAAAGTATGGATGGCCAATGATATTGCTGATATAAAAATGACGGTTGACAGAATATCGCTTGGTAAAGAAGCTGGGAGCGCCGTATCGGCAATCCACTGGCTCATACCTGTGGCTTCGCCTACAGATCCGATCGACAACGCACAGGTGAGGAATACAAGAGTTCCCACGGGAACGTCTGCAAAAGCTTTTGCGTCAAGTACTCCGATTCGAGGTAGGAACATAAGCGATGTGAGAAGCATAGTTCCCCACGCTATACCTATTCCCATGAAAGGGTAAAGCAACCAGAATGCAATCATCAGAGAGAGCCACAAAGCCATCTTCTTTTCTTTAGGGCTCAATCTGCCAAGGTCTTCTAACGAAGCGCGGCTTTTTACCCCATCTACAAAGACCTTTCCAGACGGCTTAAACACTCTTATAAACAGAACTGTCACTAAAAATAAGTAGATGATGTTGGGAATGCCTATAGTGCTGAACCAGCCAACCCAGCTCAACCCTAATTCGGAATATTCAACAACGAGTGTATTGAGGGCTGGTTCCGAAGTCAAAAAGATAAGTGTCGTGGGAACTGCAAGCGCAAAACATGCAAAATTGATTACAGCGGCATCCGTCTCAGATACGCTATTTTCTTTGCACACTTCTTTTGCAACTGCCAATATGACGAATGTTCTTGCAAAGGCGCTTGGAATGATCAGTGCGAACAACAGCTCTATGACGGCTATCGCTGCAATGAGCGATTGAAAACCTTTGACTTGACCGGATGCGCAAATACTCAGAGCTGCTCTTCTAGCAAGTCCAGACCTTTCAACTCCAGAAGCTATGAGAAACGCGCAAAGCACCAGCCATAGACCGCCTCCTTCGTTCGTCCAGCCAGAAAAAACTGTTAGCGGATCAGAGGAGTTCGTGATGAGCAGTAGCCCCATATACAGCATGCCCGTAATTGGGGCCGGCATCACTCCGCTTGCCCAAAACGATAAAGCACCGAGAGTGAGAGCAAGCTGAATACGTGCTGGGCTTTCCAACTCCGGCAATGGAAATATCAAAACGAGAAGCCCAGCGGTCAAACCTACCGAAGCAACAATGCCTTTTAAATGAAGCTTTCCAAATGACGCTGTTCGCTCGACTACCATTAACGACGTTGCCTCAATTCGCTTGGGGCACCTAAGGCCGAAGTAAACTCTTGCCAGGCTAGGCATGCGGAAATCTGGAATTGGGTTGTGGCAAGGGAGTTGCGCTCTCCAAGTCTCTCCGAGAGCATATTGGCAATCCCCTTCGGCCACTGTTCAGCGAGGATAGAATTATATGCCTCTGCTCTCCTATGAAGAACGTTAATACTTGCGCTTTCGACGGTTGAGAGATTCGAGCTGTCGGCTGCTGCCTTTCCGACATGAAACCGTGGCGTCCAAAGAACATCTCCGTAAACGTCGCATAGGGACAGAATGCCTTTATCCGAGCAAACATCCATCCGCATCAGGGCTATGGCATTATTGTCTGGGTCACTGGAATCCATTTCGTTTTGGAATCGAACGGAAAGGGGAACTCCTCCTACTTCTCCGACTAGGATGTCAAAAGGACCGGCATCTGCTATCTTCTCCAATCTGAAAGGATGCAAGCTTCCGGCCACTTTCCCAACCACCTCTACAAAAGGGTATGCTACTTGTACGCATGTAGTCACATCTATGCTTAGCAATTCGTGTTCCTTGCGAAGGGAAGCTGCGGCATCAATGAAGCGCTTAACCGAATCGAGATATGGATAGAAACCGTTAAGCATGAATTTGCAATCATGTTCTGCAGCGCATCTGGTCAGCTCAAGAACCTCGCTGCTATGCATGGGCTGCTCTTGGATTACGTGAATGCCCTTCTCGAGGAAGGAGCGAGATATTTCAACTCCATCTCCTCCAACCATGGCTGATCTTACCACGACACAAGCAAGATCTATGTTTGCCGGAACGGCATTAGCCCCTTGATACAGAGGAACTCCGTATGATGCAGCCAAGGCGGCGCTTCTCTTGCTCCCCCTGCCTACAATACCAGCCAGCTCTACATCGTCGGCAATCTTAATGCCCTCGGCATATACGCTTCCGAACGTGCTCCCCACAACCACGGCTTTCATAACTCGCCTTCCTCGACTTCAAACAAAGACTTTGACGGTGCAATTTCGATTCGAGCACTCTTAGACAAAGATAGAATTCCGTATATCGCCAGTTCTGGATCAAGCAGATCGGGCAAGTTGTATACGCCATTGGGGATGCTCCCAGCAAGGAAACTCTCTATGGCATAGCATGCCACTGCTGCAGTTAGCTCATAGCTGTCGGCCGATTTAACAATGTAGGCCATTTCTCCAGAAGTTGCAGCCAACGTATAAAATGCCTGTCTACCCATAGCATCGATGGATGCGGCTATGCTGATTTTCTTGCTTGCTTCTTCGAGGCTCTGGGTTTTCGACAACTGTGCGTCGACAAGAGCCTTGCAAAACAGATCACCTACAAATACGTTATACCATTCAAGTCTTGGAAGTGCCTCCTTCTCGGCTATGACTCTCGCCTCTTCTGACAAAAAGGCTCTGCAAAACGACCCTTCGGGAAAGCAAGAGGGGGCGGGGGTTGGATCGTGGTCAAGTTCGCGGACTGCGCCGCTACGCCACATGGAGCCATTGTTGCCATATCCCGACGTATCGGACATGCTCAAAACTAGATCCGCCGCAGCACCCAGAGAGATATCTTGGACTCCCCCGGCAAAGCCAACAATATCCTGTCCTTTGTTTGCGGAAATAGCCATCTTTAGTAGAAGACCCGAGAGCCCCGGCACCATTCCTGCAGAAAATACAACCGGTGTTTCCGCCGATTCGTCAGCTAGGGTTTTGCACAGGTTTTCGCAGCCGGCAACGTCAAAGTATGCAACGCCTGAGCTTATGGCGGTTCTTGCTGCTGGTTCGCTCAGTAGATACGCGGGGCCAGCGCAGTTGACCACCGCATCGCATCCATCGAGAAATCTTGACAAAGAACTAGGGTCTGTCATGTTGACGATGAATCCGGCCGAGCGAGAACCGAGGCGAAGCTCGTACCCCTTAGCTTTCAGCATGTCGGCAAGCAGTGATCCAACATGCCCGCTCGACCCAAGCACTCCGATCATCGAAGCCCCACTCTCTTTGCGACATCTTTTGCGTGTTCTCCGGATATGCAGGTAAAGTGATCTCCTTCTATATCTTGGGTGTCTATCCCCATGAGGGCGACGCTGTTCCAGAAAACCGTTTCATCACCACCGATGTTCTTGAATAGCCCCATTCTTCCACTGTCTCGCAAAAAGTGGATAGGGCCAAGATAGGGTTTTGATTCGTATTCCATTACTGCAATCAAATTATGTTTGAACGTCCTGTAAATTTGGGTCAATCTTTCTACGACGTTGCTATCGGCGGTCACGGTTGAAAGTATCCTACGCATGCGCTCGTTCGAATCTAGGGAGGCAATCTTCTTCAGTTTTTCGACAACAGGGCCTTCACCATCGAGAAGATCCAATACTCCGGGGTGTCGGATCTGGGCATCAGCGATTGCGTTGGCGAAGGCTTCGTCGTCTTTCGGATACCCGAGGTCTTCAGTTGGGGCATTAAGTACGCGAGCAAAAGCATACTCAATCATTACGTCTTCGGTGATTTTGAACGGGAACCCATATGAGCTGATGACAAAGAGATCGGCAACGGTTTCTCCCTGCTCCATCAGGTTTCTTGCAATCTCTGTTGCGATCAAACCTCCCATGCAGTATCCCACTATCCTAAAGCTGCATCCATTCCATTCCGAGAGGCGGTCGGCATACTCTCTTCCGAGGGTTTCTATAAGAGATCGGGTGTCATAATCCAAGGCTTTTTGCATGTCGGGCATTTGCACACCGATGATGAGTTTGTCACCCGAAGCGCTAATAAGGTCGCGGTATGGGTCAAGAGTGCCTGTTCCGTCATGCACCAATACGTTAACGACGCCATCTCCGTTTCCGTCTTTCAATACGACAACAGGCGCCATCTGCCCTTTGGGCGCGGCCTTTTCTGCTTCTTCTGTACTGGAGAGCGCGAGTGCGAGTGAGCTGACCGTTGGGCTTTCCATCATCTTTCTCAAAAGCCACTCCCATTCAAGCTCAGCCGCTTCGTCTACGTTCTTCTTTATCTGGGCTGCGAGTTTGGTGGCCAAAAGCGAATCGCCTCCAAGCTCAAAGAAGTCATCATCCCTCCTGACGCTATCTGCTCCGAGTACTTCAGAAAACTCTACAGCTAGGCGTGCTTCCAAATCGCTACGGTAGCTGTCTCTCTCATCTCCGATGCCCGCAGTTTTCGACTGCGTTCTTCCGAGCAGTGGTAGGCGTTTAAGCTCGGCTCTGTCAACCTTTCCGTTTCTCGAAAGGGGAAGGGTGTCGATTATCCCAATGGCTTCAGGAATCATGTATGAGGGAAGGGTTTCTTGTGCGGCTGATACCACATCATCGACCGAAAGCGCGGCTATATCAGCCTTTGCTTGTGCGACTATCAGGTGCTGGCCAAAGAGATCCGGTTCTTCGTTCGTAGGAGAGCAGTCCGTCAAGCCAAAACCTGCTTTTGCGAGGATTCCGCTCCATTCGTCGAGGTTAAGGAATACCTTGCTGGTTCCTGCACGCAAATCCGAGTACTCCATCCCGAGGGCATCTTGGAAATCCATGCTGACCATAAGGGGAAAGCTCTCGCGCGTGGCCTCAATAAAGGCCAAAATGCCTCCCGGAGAAAGAAGGGATTTGATTTGCCCCAGCCCTGCAAGGACATCGATGCAATTATGGAGTACGTTTGCGCCTACGATGAGATCAAATGAGTTGTCTGCAAGTCCCTGAGTTCTGGCATCCTTATTGACATCGTAGATGGCGTAGCCAATCCAGTTTTTACCTTCGTAGCGATTTCGGGCTTCAGAGAGGAAGAATTCAGAGATGTCAGTAAAAAGATATGTGCTCCCCGTTCCCTCAAGCGCATCGATGAGCGAGTCGCTGCTGCCTCCCGTACCGGCCCCGACCTCAAGAACTCTCAACCCACCCTTGATGCGCGCAAATTCCGAAACCATGCTAACTAGTGTGGAGTTGAGAGTTTTGGAGGCTAGGTTGTCCCTGTAGGTTGAAGCGGCTACATCAAAACCACCTTCGGGAAAAAGTATGGATAAATGATCCACTTTCCCCGACACGAGGCCGGATAAGGAATCTATGCATGTGTGCAAAAACGACAAAAGCCCTTTGCTGTACTCGACTTTCAGTTCCAAGGATTCGAGCTGTTGCCATAAAGCTTCAATGTCGCCTCTCTTATAATCGTCCGAGAAGCAAAACGAGTCGCCCTTTGCATTGAGCGCTTTCATGTCGACGAGAGACTTCGCCCATCTCTCTAGGAGCCTTCTGTTCCTCTCTTTGGCATTGAGTCCATGCATCATGTCATCCATTGAGAAGCCATCTTTGCTAACGGCATCTGCTATCAAATTCATCATGGCCGACAAGCAGACCTCGTCAACTTTGCGGCAATACTCTGCAACTTCGTTGACAGCCATTTTGCTGAAGCGATCTCTCATACATTCTTTCATGGCGACCGTAGATCTCTTGAACAAGGATTCTGCCTTGTCGGGATTGACCTTTTCGGCGATGACTGCGGCGAGAAGATGCTTGTCGGTTTTATCGTTGTCGGCAGCAAATGCGACAGCCTTGTCCACTCCCGGTGCCTTTTCTAAAGCGGCTTCCACTTCGCCTAGCTCGACGCGGTAACCCCGTACTTTAATCTGCTGATCTGCACGCCCGAGAAACTCGATGTCGCCGTTTTCCAGGTATTTGCCCATGTCGCCGGTTCGATAGCATTTCACTCCATCCCGCATTATAAAACTCTCGGATGTTCGAACAGGGTCATTGAGGTAGCCCGAAGCAAGGCTCTTTCCGCTAATGATGATTTCACCCGGAACGAGAAGAGGCAGCGATTCAAGTTCGCGTCCTACGATATCAAACTCCTGGTTGGCAAGAGGCTTTCCGTAGGGAATGCTTGCCTTTTCCGAATCCGATGGATTGATTTCGTGGAAGATCGACCAGATTCCTCCCTCGGTGGCACCGCCGAGGCTCACCATTTTCAAGTGAGGGATTTTATCTGCGATATCGTTGGGTAGAGAGACGGGTATCCAGTCGCCAGACAAGAGAGCGAGCCTCAAGGAAAGAGAGGGGACATCCGGAGCCGTATCAAGGTAGTAAGAAAGCATTTGCATCTGCTGGGGGACAGAATTCCATATCGTTACCTTGCGTTTAACAACTACGTCGCACCAGCTCGACGGATCATTAAGTGATGAGGGTTCGGGGAAGATAAGCTCTCCTCCGACGGAAAGGATTCCAAATATATCATATATAGCTAGGTCGAAGGTTAGCTCGGCCAATCCGATGATCTTGTCGCTCTGCCTAACGTTGAATCGAGAATTTATGTCGGCGATGGTGTTCCACGCGGCGGCGTGGCTCACCGCCACCCCCTTCGGCACCCCGGTGGAGCCGGACGTGTAGATCACGTAGGCTTCGTCAGATGGCAAAGTCCGATCCTCGAAGTTAGCGGAAATGTCATCGCTTAGGATAAGGTCGATATCCATAGCCTCTTCTTTGCCGGCCAAGTCAAGCCTTTCGAGGGTTTCAGCTTTGGCGAGAACCGCGCCCACTTCCGCATTGCCCATAACGGTGTCGACTCTTGATCGAGGATGGTCAGGGGATAGAGGAATAAAGGGAGCGCCGGCAAGGCTGCAGCCGATCACCGCAACTACTTGTGCAATGCTCTTCTCAAGAATGATCGCAGTCCGAACTCCTCGCTTTAACTTATGGGCCACTTTGAGGGAAAGCGCCCTCAGCTCCGCATATGTCACAAACTCATCTCCCAATCGCACGGCGGGGAGCTCTGGATGAGAGAGGGCTGTCTTCATAAAGTCTGAGTGGAGGGTACTCGACACTATTTCTTTGCCGGTGTCGTTTGCTGCGATACGAACAAGTTTCTGCTTTTGAGGTAAATGGACTATTCGTGTCTCTTCCCATGTCGCTTTGCTCGAGGCAAGACTTCTAAGGGTCTGTTCGAAGGATGAAAAGGCATCTGAAACCAGACCGTCAGGGAAGACTCCAGCGCGCTCATCCCAATTGATTACAAGAGACCCATTCCACTCCATCGCTTGGCAGTCAAGCCATACTTGGGGGGTTTGTGAAAGTCCGCCGATGACTCGAGAGCCACGAAAGAGGCTTGTTTCACTCAAGGACGATCCTCCGCGTAGGCCGATGCTGCTCGTGAAAACGAACGGCATGAGCGCCCCACCGCCCGCACGTCCACGTCGTCGCGCGATCTCTCTCAGCACGGAGACTCCGGAGAAGCTTCTATGTTCAAGATCCGACCATAGCTGTGATTGCGCTGCACGAGCGCGGGAGAAGAAGGGCGCGCGCTCGTCACGAATCAATCCCAATAGGCTTGACATTGTGAAATCACCGACCGTACGCATGATTCCAGGAATGTCGTCCCCCCTGTTCAACATTGTCATATTGATCGTGAAATCCGATGATTCCGCCCACAGCGCCAAAGTGTCCGAGAATGCAGCGACCAATGCAGCTGTGGGGGTAACCCCTTTCTCTGCGCTTGTGCGACGGAATTCTGCCCATTCGTTATCGGTAAGGCTCATCTGGTGCCTAATGAATCTAACTCCCGTTCGCACGTCAGGATTCGGCCCCATGGGAAGCATAGGGGCGGGAGGCAATTCGTCAATGCGTGCCGACCAGTATTCCTCATCTGCTTTTAGAGAAGGGCTGGAAACTCCTCGGGTTTTTGCATCCATGACAAAATCTCTGAAGGAAATCTCGTCGCTGCTATCTAGTTGCTCGCCGTCATATGCCCGAGCCAGATCATTGAGGATTATGGTAATGCTCAAAAAGTCACAAAGAGCCAAGTTGACTGATATGTGGAGGATTGACTTAATCCCATCAGTACTCACTTTCAGTTCGTACGGATGGACCGAGGTTGCATAATCCTTGTGATCCATGGTTCTACGACATTCGGAAGCGACCTCTTCTAAGCTTCGCGATTCGGCTTCGACGAATTCAATCAATCCCACATCATATTCTTCCAGCACCTGCTGATAACCGTCTTCAGAAATGACCGAGTGAAGTACGTCATGCCGAGCCACCACTTTTCGCCATGCGTTGTTCAATCGCTCGAATTCAACGCCTCCCAAGCTAATCTCCATGTACCCTTGGCATCCCACTCCGCCGTAGGGATAAGCTTCGCTCTTGCCAAGCTGATAAGCTTGCTGTATGTCTGTAAGAGGATAAGGATCGTACCTTTTCTCGGGCTCGCGCTTTATCGGGCGAGGTTCGTTGAAGGCTGCGATTACAGCATCCCTGTTCTTCTTTATCAGGTTAGCCCTTTCTACCGTCATGGCTCCAGATGGCGCTCTGAATTTTAGCTTTCCGTCCTCGACCCATAAACGTATTCCCGCATCTGCCATCTCTTCAAGAAGGCATCGGATCTCGTCCATCATAGGGTTCCCTCCTCATATGTGTCCCCGCATGTCGTATCTATCTTTTGGCAGATTCCGGCTACAGTCGGATCGGATATAAATTCTTGAAGTCCAATTTTGAATCCAAGACGCTTTTCCAAAGCGCTCGTCATTCTCATGGCCATGAGGCTGTCGCCGCCCAGCTCGAAGAAGTTCGACTCCCTTCCGACGGGCCCCGCATCGAGCAGCTCCTCCCACACCGACGCCACGGCGCGCTCCGCTTCGGTGGCCGGTTCGGACAGGGAGGATGCGGACGGGGCCGCTTCGGGGGCCATGCCGGCCAAGGCCTTTCGATCGACCTTCCCGTTCGCGCTCAAGGGCCACTCGTCTAGGACCGTCACGTCATGGGGGACGAAGTAGGAGGGAAGGAGCCCGGCCACGCGGGACAGCACCCCGGCCGGATCCACGTCAGCCCCCTCGTCGGCGACCACGAACGCATGCACCACCGAGCGCTCGCGCTCGCCGGCCGCGACGGCCACGGCCCCCTTCACCCCGGGGCATCCGGCCACGGCGGCCTCGACCTCGCCCAGCTCCACCCTGTGGCCGCGTATCTTCACCTGCTGCTGGGAATCCTTGCGACCGAGGAACTCCAAGACGGCTCCGGGCCAGTAGCGGCCCATGTCCCCCGTCCGGTACCAGCGCCCCCCGTCCTCGACGAAG
>NZ_GL622580.1:367308-370189 GCF_000185625.1 Eggerthella sp. 1_3_56FAA | reverse complement strand
CCCTATGCTCCAATCCTCCGGCAAGCTCGTTCTGGACGCCCCTCATCTGGGCCTCGACGGACGCATCGGCCGAGGGGCGGCATGCCACCGGGAGAAGGGTGGTGAAGTCGCCCACCACCTTGTCTATGTCGGGATGGACCTCGGGGCGGTCGAAGATGGTCAGGTTCAGCGTCACGCCGCCCCCTCCGCTCCAGGCTGACAGCACCCTCGCGTAGCAAGCAAGCAGGACTGCCGAGGGTGTGATGCCGTGCAGCCGGGCCTTTTCCTTGACCGCCGACCATTCGGGCTCGGCAACCGTCCGCCACAGGCGCTCGAACCTCCCTTCCCCGACCGTCGAGGGGTCGGCGGCGAGGGGGAGCTGCGGCGCGGGCGGCAGCTCGGGCAAGCGCGAGCGCCAGTAGCCCTCCGCCTCTTCAACCTCGCGACCGTCTCTCCGGTGCCCGACGACGAAATCCCTGAACGTCAGGCCGATGCCGGGGAGGTCGGCCCCGGGGTTCTCGTAGAGTTCGGCCAGTTCGGCGAGAACGGTGCTCATGCTCACGCCGTCTACCATAGTGTTGTCGAAGCCAATACCGACAACAGCACCGCTGCTATAAACTGCCGAGAGAGCTTCAAAGCCGGGAGATTTCGTTAGATCTATCGATCTATGCGACATTGCTTGTTCGACTATTTTACGAGCATCTTTTGAATCCATTGCATTTTGGACAGCCAGAGGTAGATTCAGATCAGATGATCGATACACCTGCTGCTTCTCGCCATTCTTGACTAGAAGAGTGCGCAAGGCTCCGTGACGCTCGAGCAGAATCCTCCATGCTGATGCAAATCTGTCGTGACTGTATTCGCTAGTTTCAAACATGAAGAAGCAATAGGATCCTACCTTGCCCAAGTCGAGACCGCTGGTCCTTCCTATGGTGTATGCCCTCTGTACCTCGGTGAGGTCGAACGGCTCAAATCTCAACTCTTCATTGATAGTGATTGCCTTGGAGTTATTAGGAGACGAAATGGAAAGCCCTTTGCAGAAGTCTGCAAGATTTCCTGAGGCGAAAAGCTCCTTTAGACTTGCTTTGATGCCAATTTTTGAAAGAGCGGAAATCATCCGCGTAGCACTTAGGCTGTCTCCTCCGTATTCAAAAAATCCATCGTAGCGGCCGACACGCCTTCCTCCAAGGAATTTTGACCATATAGACGAAACCTTTTTCTCGATTTCTCCATTTGGCTCAATATAATTGTCAGATGCATCACAGAAAGAGCAATACAATTCAGCCCAGTCTTTAACGCTTCCTTTATCCACTTTTCCGTTTCTGGATAGCGGCTGAGAAGGTAGGATTCCAAGATGCTCGGGAACCATATATGCGGGAACTTCTTTTTCTAGAGTAGAGCGGAGAAGTGTGAGGTCGATAGGTGGAGAAGTTCGGCTGGACAGAGAGATGAACAGGCCATCGTCGATTTTTACCCAGTCGGCACGCAATCCTTTCTCCGAAAGAGAGTCGATCCATTTCTCGGGAGAAAGCAGACCGCTCGGTTCCCCATCGCCAAATGCGCACTGGGCAATTGCAGCTGTTACCATTGCGGAAGGGGCAAACTCGGTGGGATCCACAATGAAAGCCCTGCCGTCTGCTGCTAGGGTTTCTCCAAGAGCACTTATTGCCTCAGAAGGTTCTTCCATGGTGTGAATTGCGTTTATCGACACCACAACATCGAAACGTGCATGAATATCTTGATCGACAACTTTTGTAAGCTTTGCTGTTCTCACTTTTTCTGAAAAGTCGTCTAGCCTTGTTTTGGCCATATCTAGCATAGATTGAGAAGTGTCGAGCAGATGGTATTCCGAGATAGTATCTGCGACCTCGGGGAGCAACAGGGCTGATATGCGTCCACTTCGGCATCCGAAATCAGCGACTTTAAGTTTGCGGCCAAGCGTTTCAGCCATTGCCTTGATTGTGGCGATTGCGTCCTTGATGATTCTTTGGGACGAGTTGCGAGAGAGAAAGAGGGCTTCAGGAGAGAACCTGTCGCTTTCGTACAACGTGGAAGGGTCTGCGGCTTCTGTCAGTATCTTTTCATAGAAATCAGCGGCTTCTTCCAATGTGTTGTCTCGGCATACTGTTGAGCAATTTGAAGTGTTGCGAGAGAGCATTTCCATAACCGCGTGATATCGTGAAGAAGATTCGTCACTCTGCTCGTTCGTAAAAAGCCTGTCATTCGACAAGCCTCGCTCTTTGATAAGAATATTAGAAAGCGCAGTGAGCCGCGTGTGTTCAGCTTCCCTGTTCTCGACTGGCGATCTCTCGCTAATTGAGGCGATGGGGGCTTCGCTGATGGCAGGGATTGCGACAGCAAAAAGATGCTCGCGCTCGCCGGCCACGACGGCCACGGCCCCCTTCACCCCGGGGCATCCGGCCACGGCGGCCTCGACCTCGCCCAGCTCCACCCTGTGGCCGCGTATCTTCACCTGCTGCTGGGAATCCTTGCGACCGAGGAACTCCAAGACGGCTCCGGGCCAGTAGCGGCCCATGTCCCCCGTCCGGTACCAGCGCCCCCCGTCCTCGACGAAGGAGGCGGCCGTCTTCCCCGGATCGCCCAGATACCCGTCGGCCAGGCTCCCCCCGCCGATCCACAGCTCGCCGGGCACCCAGTCGGGGCAGTCGAGGCCGTCCTCGCCCACGACGCGGAAGGACTGGTTGGAGAGGGGTCTGCCGTAGGGGATCGAGCTCCACGACGGATCGACCTCCCCGACCTCGAAGTAGTTCGACCATATGCCGGCCTCGGTCGCGCCGCCCATGGCCACGAGCAGCACCCCCTCGGGCAGCTTCGAGCGCAGACCCAGCGGCACCCAGTCGCCGGAGACGAGGGCCAACCGGCAGACCGGCCGCGGCCCGGG
>NZ_GL622580.1:364873-365808 GCF_000185625.1 Eggerthella sp. 1_3_56FAA | reverse complement strand
CATAACGCTAAGTGCGTCAAGCACCGTATAGTCGAAGCAGAATACAAGTCGAGTTTGCTTTCCTGATTCTTCATGCCAAGAAATTGAGACCACGCGATGAAGAGGGGGTTTTGCCAATGCGAATACAGTACGTTTAATCTCTTCGAGTTGCTGCTTTGCTTCAGAGCTATTTGCGCATTCAGCTCGCTCTATGTGTCCGATTTTGGAAGACGGTGCAATGGATTGAGTTCCGTCTTCTTCGACCGATGCTCTCATCATTCCGTGTCTCTTCTGCACTTTGCCCCATGCAGCATCAAGCCGATCAAGATCGATTTCGTCTACTGCGAATATCTGGCAGTAGGTTGTGCCAACGGTGGCTTGGCTGGATGAGTCTCCGCGGCTCACCAGATAAGCGTGTTGTATTTCCGTCAAAGGAAAACTCTCGTATTCTTTTGACGGATCTACCTCAATGAGAGCTTCCTGCTTTGGGGGAGCTTCTCTTTTCCTGAGCGTCTTGCAAAACTCACTTAGATTTTCCGTATCAAAAAGAAGCTGAAGGCGAGCATCCTCGTATCCGAGTGCCCGCACTCTGCCGATGACTCGTGATGCCATGAGGCTGTCGCCGCCCAGCTCGAAGAAGTTCGACTCCCTTCCGACGGGCCCCGCATCGAGCAGCTCCTCCCACACCGACGCCACGGCGCGCTCCGCTTCGGTGGCCGGTTCGGACAGGGAGGATGCGGACGGGGCCGCTTCGGGGGCCATGCCGGCCAAGGCCTTTCGATCGACCTTCCCGTTCGCGCTCAAGGGCCACTCGTCTAGGACCGTCACGTCATGGGGGACGAAGTAGGAGGGAAGGAGCCCGGCCACGCGGGACAGCACCCCGGCCGGATCCACGTCAGCCCCCTCGTCGGCGACCACGAACGCATGCACCACCGAGCGCTCGCGCTCGCCGGCCG
>NZ_GL622580.1:319432-363659 GCF_000185625.1 Eggerthella sp. 1_3_56FAA | reverse complement strand
AAGCTCCCCGTAGGTCGCCTCGCCGTCGGCTCCCCACCGCAGCGCCGGGGCATCCGGCTCGGCCTGGGCGCGGGCGAAGAACCGTCCGTGGAGCGTCCCGCCGCCGAGGTCGGCCCCCTCCGAGTTCGCCTCGGCGCGCGCCGCGCGCTGCGAAGGGGGCAGCAGGTCGGGGAACGGCTCCGACCAGTCGTTTTCGCAGTAGAAGCGCACTGCTGTGCAATATGCCTCAAACATCTGTTTGGCTATTTTGTCATCAAGCAATTCGGAAACGTAATCCCACGCCAAAAGCAACCCGTTTTTATGATCGTATATCTGATGATCCAGCAATACCTGTGGTGTTTCTGCTAGCATCTTCGACAAGGGACCGAAAACATCTTCCACTTTGTTGGAGATAAATTGGGTGCCGATATTGCTAGCGAATACAACAGGGGCTTTCTTGGGATCGTTTGGGCAACGGTGAGAAAGCTCTCTCAAAACCTCTACAGCTCCAAATGAAGAGTGCGCAACATCCTGCTGAAAGCGTCCTTGCATTTGAGAAGCTAGTTCAAGAAGGGAAATTGCGTTTGCGCAATCAGCCTCAAGAAGGATAAGAGAGGTGAAGTCGGATACGATCTTGTCAACGTCTGGGTGAATTGGTTTTCTGTTGAACAGCGGAAGGTTGAGAAGAAATTTCTTGTCTTCGCTCCATCGAGAAAGAGCCTTGGCATAAACAGCGGCGATGCCCATAGATTGGGTAACCCCGATTTGCCGTCCTTTCTCGGTGAAGTTCTTCCAAGACTTAGAATCAATTAAGTACTCCATACGAGTGAATTGAGATCTTTTGACACTCTCCATAGGGGCTTTCAGTGGCAAAGAGGGGCCGCCTGGCATGTTGTCTATTCGATTCAGCCAGTATTCTCTATCCTCGTTTCGTGCGTCTTCTCCGATTCCGGTTCTTCTCGCATACTCCATGAAGTCTATCTCGATGGGGGCGAGATCCGTTCCGTCGTAGAGATGCGCTAGATCCTCTAAGAGAACTTGGATGCTAAGCACATCAGCTGCAAGAAGATCGACGTTGATATGCATGATAGTGCGTTTCGGTGATACGACAGTAAGGCGTACATCTATGAGATCGTCTTGCTCGATGTCGAAACGTAGGTGACTTAATTCTTGGCGAATACCTTCAATCCTCGAGTCGGGATTGCCTGCTCCTTCCACTCTGTAGGTGGTTAGTCCCTTCCAAGTTACTTTGTCTTCGATGCGGGCTGTTCCGTCATCAGAGAACCGGGCGCGCAGCATGGGATGCCTTAGAATAAGAAGTTCCACTGCGCGTTCGAGTTTGGCCGCATCGAGAGATCCGCATTCGAATTCCATATAAGCGTGACAAGCGGTTCCCCCTAGCTCCTGTCCGTCTCGCCTTCCAACCATATAGGCATGTTGGACGGACGTGATCGGAAAGGGGTCGCCTTTGCTGTAATTTGCGGAACCGAGGAGAGGGCTGCCATTAGACGAGCTTCTCGCAGACCTCTCTCTTGCAAAATTTACCCAAGAAGCCATACAGGGATTCGAAACCAATTCTGAAAAGGTAACATTGCAGCCATTCTTTGTTAGCAACCCAGCTATTCTCATAATGTCAAGAGATCCTAGCCCCAAACTGATAAGATTATCCGAAGGGCTTAGTTCTTCTTTTGACAGTCCGAGCATTTCCCCAACAAGCTTTCCAACTAGCTCCACGCATACTTCAGACATGCCAACCGCCCTTTCAAGCAATAAGTCTTTGAATATAAGGCATACTAACATAATGTTAGCTATAGTATACTTATAGCGAAAGGGTTGTTGTTTGCAAATATTGCGCAAATATCTTCTAAGGCTTCGGATGGCAGAAGGGGGTTTTATGAGAAGGGCAACCGACGTTGGTTTCACTCTTGTTGAACGTATTGCGCAATGGGAGCGTGAATATGGGGCAAATATTGCGGTTCGCGACAGAGAAACCACGTATACTTACACTGAGCTATTTGATGCGGCAAGGCGATTCGCCTCTTGCCTTGCTTCGGAGGGGATAGAAGCTGGGGACAGGATCGTCCTTCAGCTTCCGAACAAAGCTGAATCTCTTATAATCTTGTTCGGGTCAGTAATGAGAGGATGCATCCCCGTACTTGCTTTGCCGACTCATCGCAAAGCGGAAATCTCTCATTTCTGCTCAAAGTCAAATGCATCCTGCCTAATTGTTCCGTGTTCTTCCCCGGCTTATGATTACGAGTCCTTAGCAAAAGCCATCAAAAAGGACAATCCAAGGCTAAAATGTTTTGTCATCGGATCTTCCGATCAATATCGATCAGTTTCGGATATGCGCGGAGAGCTCTGGCAAGCCACAGCACCCCACTCCTCATCAATTTTGTTCCTGCTTCCGTCGGGTGGTACAACAGGACTCCCTAAACTTATTCCTCGCTCAAATTTCAGCTATGTGTACAATTTCGTGGAAGCGGCTTCCCGATCGCTTTTTTCCGAAAAAACAAAATACCTAGCAGCTTTGTCGATATGCCATAATTTGCCGCTCGCATGCCCCGGCGCACTTGGTGCGCTAGAAAAAGGAGGCACCGTCATTTTGGCGGAAAGCGTGAGTCCCGATGAAGTGTTTCCATTGATCTCTTCTGCAAAAGTGACGACAATAACAGCAGTTCCATCGGCGGTAAACCTCTGGATGGACGCACTCGACTGGTATCCTGTTGATCTTTCAAGCCTTGAGTCCATCCATGTAGGAGGTGCGCGATTTACCGCAAAAGATGCCAAGAGGCTTTCTGCCGCTTTCTCTTGCGCTGTCCAGCAATCATACGGCATGACTGAAGGAATATTGACGCTGACAAGCCCTGAAGCGCCAGAGGAAATCGCCTTTACCACCCAAGGCTTCCCCCTTTCCGAAAACGATCGCCCTCTTATCATCGGACAAGATGGGCAACCTTGCGCAGACGGCGAAGAAGGGGAATTGATATGGAAAGGACCGTATCTGATGAGTGGATATTACGAAGATGAATATTCTACTCTGCGCTCTTTTGATTCGGAAGGATTTTATCATACGGGGGATTTAGCGGTGAGGGATCCCTGCGGCAACTTCAAAATCACGGGACGTCTGAAAAACACAATAAACCGTGGCGGTGAGACTTTCTCGGCGGAAGACGTAGAGGCAAGTCTTAGAGAAATGCCCGGCATCGTAGACGTAGCCGTCTGCGGGATACCGGATCAAGCCCTTGGCGAAAAGACGTGTGCGTTTATCGTTTGCAGCGGCGATGCGCCCAACTTGGAATCCATAAGGGAGTTTTTAAACAACATAGGAATCGCCCCATTCAAGCATCCAGACAGAGTAGAGATTCGTGAGTTGTTGCCCCTGACCCCCATAGGAAAAATTGATTTAAATGCTCTTAAGACCTCGATACGCTAGTCAGCCCTTTAAAAAAATCTCTTCCAATCCGCCGAGAAGAGCATCGAGAAGGACTGAGAACTGATGATCAAAAAAACTTCTCCTCAGGCTTTCTTCTTCGGTCAGGAGTTTGACCGTTTTTGCCAAAGCGGCAATACCGGGATCGGACGCAGAAAGCGCACTCGCATACGAACCCCCCACCTCTTTGCGCACATCGTCCATTTTGTCCCTGTCATCCTCGGTAGCAACGAACGCGCAAGTTTGGCAAAGCAAAACGGAATAAACAAGAGTGGACCAATCGCCAAACCCAGCATCTCTCAGCACTTGAATGCCGCAATTGATAATGCGGTCGGATTCCCCAAGGCCAGGACCTACGGCAGCGAGTCTACGAGCGACTCCGGGGTACTTTCTCAGGGTGGAACGCATCCCCTCAAGAAGAAGCTTGAACCATCGTTTCCAATTCTCGCGAGGCTCAGGAAGGTCGATTTCGGCATTAACGTGCTCGATAACAAGATGTACCACATCTTCTCTTCGACCAACGTGGTAATTAATGACACCTGGGTACGCGTTAATTTCTTTAGCCAGTTGACGAATAGACCAACCATCTATGCCAAATTCTTTGGTGAGCTTCAAGGCGGCATCGCAGATAGAAGTCACGTCAATTGCTGGCAAGCCGGCTGTCTGGCGCGTCGACCCCATATTCAGCACCTTTCTATTTGCTGGTTGCGACAGAATACCATTTTTTTGCACCCCCAGCGTAACGCGGTCAGTTTGCGGAAATATTCAAGTCGCTGCAAGTGCAAAACAACGTCCTGGTAATAGAGCAGGAGGAGAAATGACGGAACAAAGCCCAGAGAACAAAAAGTCGAAACGCAAAGCACCCCATCCGCTGTTCAGGTTGCTTGACTTCGCAGGGCCTTACAAAATCCTCACCGTGGTGGGCTGCGCCTTGTCTGGTCTGCATTCGTTGCTTGCTGTGATGCCCCTTGTGTGCGTCTGGTTTATCATGTCGCAGTTTGTCGCAGTGGCTCCTCAATGGAGCGAAGCGAGTGGCGCGGCCTTTTACGCATGGCTGGCAGTCGGATTCGCGGTGGCCGGAGTGGTGGTGTACTTCGCGGCGTTGATGTGCACTCATATCGCGGCATTCCGAACCGGCAACAACATGAGGAAGGCCGCGACCCACCATCTCTCCAAGGTTCCCCTTGGCTACTACGACGAGCATTCGACCGGCGAACTAAGGAGGGTGATCGACGGCTGCGCCGGCCAGACCGAGTCCGTGCTTGCCCATAAGTTCCCTGATTTCGTGGGAGCCCTCATCACCCCCGTTGTGTTTGTCGTCGTGATGTTCATCTTCGACTGGGCCATGGGTTTGGCGTGCCTGGTTCCCATCGCGGTGTCCTTCGCGTGCATTTGGAGGATGATGGGAGGGGGAGGCAGCGATGAGAACTCAAGCTATCTGACTTTCGTGTCGAACTACCAGCAGGCATTGAACCGAATGAACGCCGCTGCGACCGAATATGTTCGAGGCATGCCCGTCGTCAAAGTGTTCCAGCAAACGGTCGATTCGTTCAACGCATTCAAGGAGGCCATCCTGCAGTACCGGGATATGGCCCATGGCTATTCGAAGTTGTGCGAAAAACCGCAGGTCGTGCAGATCGTGGCGATCAACTCGACCTTTGCTGTGCTGGTTCCCGCCAGCATCCTGCTTGCGGGGGCAGCAGGGGACTTCGCGTCGTTCTTCACGGACTTCCTCTTCTACGTGGTGTTCAGCGCGGTGACGACATCGATGATGACCAAGATACTGTACGCCTCTGAAGCTGCGGCGATGGCCCAAGATGCCGTGATGCGAATCGAGGGGATCCTATCCACGCCGGAGATGCCTTGCTGTTCTGCGAAAGGCGGGAGGGCGAGCGGGACGTGCGATATCGTTTTTGAAGGGGTGTCTTTCACGTATCCGGGCGCTGACGCACCTGCCGTCAAGAACGTGAGCTTTGCGATTCCCGAAGGAGAAACGATGGCGCTCGTCGGGCCGTCGGGAGGAGGCAAGAGCACCATTGCAAGCCTTGTTCCGAGGTTCTGGGACGTCGATGAAGGACGGGTGCTTGTCGGCGGTGTTGATGTGCGGGATGTTCCCCGTTCGGAACTGATGGATTCCGTTTCCTTCGTCTTCCAAAACACACGGCTTTTCAAGCGCAGCCTCATTGACAACATCAGATTCGCGCGCCCGTCGGCTACGCGCGCGGAGGTGGAGGCGGCCGCGCACGCGGCGCAATGCGACGACATCATCGCGAAGCTGCCCGAGGGCTTGGACACGGTGGTCGGCGCGAAGGGCGTCTACCTGTCGGGCGGCGAATGCCAGCGTATCGCGCTTGCCCGGGCCATTCTGAAAGATGCGCCTATCGTGGTCTTGGACGAGGCCACAGCGTTCGCCGATCCGGAAAACGAAGCCCTTATCCAACGTGCGCTCGCGCGTCTTACGCACGGCAAGACCGTTCTCATGATTGCACACCGGCTATCGACCGTGGTGGGCGCGGACAGGATCTGCGTCGTGGAGAACGGGGCCATCTCGGAATCGGGATCCCACGGGGATCTTGTCGAAAGCAAGGGAGTGTATCGCCGGATGTGGGAGGACTATCAGAAATCAGTCTCTTGGAGAATCGGAGGGGGTGCCAACGATGCTGCGTGAGAAGTTCGCTTTGACCGAGCGGGGTGCTTTCGAGTTCAAGAGAGGCGCGTTCTTCTGCGCTCTCGCCAACCTCGTCATGATGGCACCCATTGGCGTGCTGTGCATGGCGACCAACGACTACCTGGATCATCTGCTCGACCCCTCGAAGCCCCTCCCTGCTCTTGGTGGCTATCTTGCAGCCATCGTCGTCATACTCCTGCTCATGCTGCTGACCCAATGGCTCGAATACCATTTCACCTACAATGTCGTGTACGGCGAGAGTGCCAGAAAGCGGATCGAGCTTGCCGAGGTGCTGCGCAGATTGCCCCTTTCCTTTTTCGGAAGGCGCGACCTCTCGGACCTCACCACCACCATCATGAAGGACTGCGCCGATCAGGAGCGCATGTTCTCCCATATCATGCCCCTTTTGTTCGGAACCGGCGCGTCGACCATATTGATCTCGATCATGCTTCTGCTCTTCAACTGGAAGATGGCCATCGCCGCCCTCTGGGTTCTTCCCATCGCCTTGCTCATCATCGCCTTCTCTCGGAAGAGCCAAGATGCGAAGGGGCAGTTTCTCATCGACCGCCAGCTTGACGTTGCGGACGGCTTGCAGGAGTACCTCGAATGCGCCCAAGAGATCACGGCGGCGAACCAATCGGAAACGTATCTCGAGCAACTGGATCAGAAGATCGATCGCGCGGAGAAGGCCCAGATCGTCTCGGAGCTTTCGAGTGCCGTTCCCGTGTCGGCCGCGCAAGCGTTCCTCAAGCTCGGAATAGCTTCGACCGTCCTCGTCGGAGCCCTGCTTTTGGCATCGGGGGAACTAGAGTTCATGGTGTACTTCTGCTTCCTTCTCGTGGTGACGAGATTCTACGATCCGATCAACACCGTGCTTGAAGTTGTGACGGAGCTTCTCAATCTCAAGCTCGGAATCAAGCGCATGCACTCCATCGAGCACGAGCGGCCTCAAACCGGGTCGATGGAATTCGAGCCGGCGAATCACGACATTTCTTTCGACAACGTGACTTTTTCGTACGAAGGAGGCGAGAAGGTTCTCTCGAACGTCTCATTTGTTGCGAAGGAGGGCGAGGTGACCGCCTTGGTCGGTCCGAGCGGGGGCGGCAAGTCCACCGCGGCCAAGCTGGCTGCCCGTTTCTGGGATGCCGACGATGGCGTTGTGAGCATCGGAGGCGTGGACGTTTCGACCGTCGACCCCGAGGCCCTTCTCGTCGATTTCGCCCAAGTGTTCCAGGATGTGGTTCTGTTCGACGACACGATCATGCAGAACATCCGACTCGGTAGGCCAGATGCCACGGATGAGGAGGTGTTTGCGGCGGCTCGGGCGGCGAACTGCGATGATTTTGTCTCCCGCATGCCGAAGGGCTATGAAACGAGGATAGGCGAGAACGGCGCGCTTTTGTCCGGAGGCGAGCGCCAGCGCATATCGATTGCCCGGGCGATCCTCAAAAACGCCCCCATTGTTCTTCTGGATGAGGCGACCGCTTCACTTGACGTTGAAAATGAGACGAAGGTGCAGGAGGCGCTATCGTGTCTCCTTGAACGCAAAACCGTGCTGGTCATCGCGCACCGGATGAGAACCGTGATGAGCGCCGACAAAATCGTGGTGCTGGATGGAGGCCGCGTTGCCGAGCAAGGAAAGCCGTCGGAGCTCATGGAGCGCGAAGACAGCCTGTTCAAGAAAATGGTGGAGCTTCAGTCGTCGACGGGTCGGATTTTGAATTAAGTGAGGTGGAACTGATGACTTTGAGTGAGTCAAGGGAAGACTATCTAGAAAACCTGCTTATTCTCGAAACTCGTTCTGGTGGTTTTGTAAGGCAAGTGGATATGGCCAGTAGAATGGGTTTTCCAAGGCGAGCATATCAAAAGCTATGTCCTCCTTGAGCGCGGAAGGATATGTTGAATTTAGGCCTCGAGGTTTGGTTCGCCTTTCAAATGGGGGACGCAAAATCGCTGAAAGAGTTTACGACCGCCATTGCTTCTTCTTCAAGGTTCTTACCAACCTTGGCATTCCGACTGAAATTGCACAAAGGGATGCCTGTCGCATGGAGCACGCAATGAGCGAAGAGTCATATCAGGCTTTAAAAAAGGAGCTGTCGAGCAAGATGGACGTCCAATAAGGGTCATCAACCTAAATAAGCTGGATAATGGGCAATCTAAAGTATAGAGAGAATTGAAATGACGATAGAGCAAAGGCCAAGCTTATCGATCGCTTTGCCAAAATCCTACCTGTTCACGTCCGAATCCGTCACCGAGGGGCATCCCGACAAGATGTGCGACCAGATATCGGACGCCATCTTGGACGCCATCATCTCCAAGGAGATAGAGCTCGAGCGCGAGGGCTACATCGCCCCCAGCGGGCAGCCCGCCGACGTGTCGCGGATGCGCTGCGCGTGCGAGACGCTTGCGACCACGGGGCTCGTGGCCGTGGCGGGCGAGATCCGCACGCAGGCGTACGTGGACGTGCCGGCCATCGTGCGCGAGGTGGTGTGCGGCATCGGCTACGACCGCGCCAAGTACGGCTTCGACGGCACCACCTGCGGCGTGGTGAACGCCATCCACGAGCAGAGCCCCGACATCGCGCAGGGCGTGGACGAGAGCTGGGAGGCGGCCCACGGCGGGGCCGCGGACGACCCCTACGAGCGCATCGGCGCGGGCGACCAGGGCATGATGTTCGGCTACGCCTGCGACGAGACGAGCACCCTCATGCCCATGCCCATCTACCTGGCCCAGCGCATGAGCGAGCGCCTCGCCGCCGTGCGCAAGGACGGCACGCTCGACTACCTGCGCCCCGACGGCAAGACCCAGGTGAGCGTGCGCTACGAGGACGGCGCGCCGAAGTGGGTGGAGAAGGTGGTCGTGTCCACGCAGCACGCCGAGGAGGCGCCCTACGAGCGGCTGCGCGCCGACGTGGTGGAGCAGGTGGTGCGCCCGGTGCTGGCCGGCGAGGGCGTGGCGCTCTCGCCCGACGCGGAGATCCACGTGAACCCCACGGGCCGCTTCGTCATCGGCGGGCCGATGGGCGACTGCGGCCTCACGGGCCGCAAGGTCATCGTGGACACCTACGGCGGCATGGGACGGCACGGCGGCGGGGCCTTCTCCGGCAAGGACTGCACGAAGGTGGACCGCTCGGCGGCCTACGCGGCGCGCTGGGTGGCGAAGAACGTGGTTGCCGCGGGCCTGGCCGCGCGCTGCGAGGTGCAGGTGGCCTACGCCATCGGCGTGGCGCGCCCCGTGTCGCTCATGGTGGAGACGTTCGGCACCGAGAAGGCGGCGGTGGGGGCCATCGAGCGCGCGGTGGCCGAGGTGTTCGACCTGCGCCCCGGCGCCATCATCGACGCGCTGGATTTGCGCCGCCCCATCTACCGCAAGACGGCCGCCTACGGCCACTTCGGCCGCGAGCTGCCCGAGTTCACCTGGGAGCGCACCGACCGCGCCGAGGATCTGCGAAAGACCTGCAGGCTAGCATAAGGGGCTAGCACCCCCTTGGAAGGAGTTCCATGATTTACGATAATGTGCTGCAAGCCATGGGGCATACACCTCTCGTTCGTCTCAATCGGTTATCTGAAGCGAATGCCGCACAGATACTCGTTAAGTTTGAGGGCGTTAATGTAGGAGGCTCCATTAAAACGCGCACGGCATTACAGATGATTGAATCCGCCGAACGCCGCGGCGAAATTGGGCCAGATAGTATTATCGTTGAACCTACAAGCGGCAATCAAGGTATAGGGCTCGCGCTTGTGTGTGCTGTGCGCGGTTATCGTGCGCGCATCATTATGCCAGACAGCGTGTCGGAAGAGCGTCGTAAGCTTGTTCGCCACTATGGTGCTGAGGTAATTGTCGTACATGATGCTGGCGATATTGGAGAGTGCATATCCAAATGCATCGCTCTGGCTAAGCGTATGGCTAGCGAGGATCCTCGTGTTTACGTGCCACAGCAGTTCGAGAACAGGGATAATTTACTAGCGCATCGCTATCATACAGCACTTGAGATCTTAGAGGACGTGAAGGGGCCCATACATGGATTCTGCTCGGGCATTGGTACAGGTGGTACTATTTCCGGTATAGGGCAGGCACTCAAACGTCTTTTTCCTGATGTATGCATTTGGGCCGTTGAGCCGGAGAGCGCAGCGATTCTTTCGGGAGGAAGCGTCGGAACGCATTTGCAGATGGGTATCGGCGATGGGCTTATTCCCGATATCCTTGATCAGGGCATCTATGACGATATCTGCGTGGTTTCCGATGAGGAAGCTATCAACGAGGCTCGCGCGCTTGCTCGTGAGGAGGGTTTGCTTTGCGGCGTATCGGGCGGTACAAATGTGGTTGCCGCACGTCAGCTTGCTCGGCAACTTGGTTCGGGCAAGACAGTGGTTACTTTACTGCCCGATACGGGCGAACGATATTTTTCCACTGAATTGTTTGAGGATTAATCGACGCCAAACCAGACATAGGATCAGTCGATAACATAAGAAAGAAGCGCCATGACCGAGAGCTACGACATCAAAGACATCGACCTTGCCGACGCAGGGCTTGCCCGCATCGAGTGGGCGGCGCGCGACATGCCCGTGCTGGCGTCCATCCGCGAGCGCTTCGCGAAGGAGCGCCCGCTTGAGGGCGTGCGCATCGGCGCGTGCATGCACGTGACCACCGAGACGGCGAACCTCATGCGCGCGCTGGCGGCCTCGGGCGCCGAGGTGGCGCTGTGCGCCAGCAACCCGCTTTCCACCCAAGACGACACCGCCGCCTCGCTCGTGCGCGACTTCGGCATCAAGGTGTTCGCCGTCACCGGCGAGGACATGGACACCTACCGCCGCCACATCGACGCGGTCATCGCCACGAACCCGCAGATCATCATGGACGACGGCGCCGACCTGGACACCGCGCTGCACACCACCCACATTGACAAGCTGGAAGGCGTCATCGGCGGCACCGAGGAAACCACCACGGGCGTGGTGCGCCTTGTGTCCATGGCGAAGGAGGGCACGCTGGGCTACCCCGTGTTCAACGTCAACGACGCGAACACGAAGCACTGCTTCGACAACCACTACGGCACGGGCCAGTCCACGCTCGACGGCATCGTGCGCGCCACGAACCGCCTTTTGTGCGGGCGCACCATCGTGATCTCGGGCTACGGCTACTGCGGCAGCGGGCTCGCCCTGCGCGCCAAGGGCATGGGCATGCGCGTGATCGTGTGCGAGGTGGACCCGCTGAAGGCGCTGGAGGCGCACATGGAGGGCTACGAGGTCATGCCCGCCGCCGAGGCGGCGCGCTTCGCCGACGTGTGGGTGACGGTCACCGGCAACTGCAAGGTGGTGGACGCGCCCGCGTTCGAGAACATGAAGGACGGCGCCATCGTGTGCAACTCCGGGCACTTCGACAGCGAGATCAACCTGGAGTGGCTGCGCGAGCACGCCGTGAAGGTGGAGGAGATCAAGCCGCTCGTGGAGGAGTACACGCTTGCCGACGGGCGCACGGTCATCGTCCTGGCGCAGGGGCGCCTCGTGAACCTGAGCTGCGCCGAGGGGCACCCGGCGTCCGTCATGGACATGAGCTTCGCGAACCAGGCGCTCGCGGCCGAGTACCTCTTCCAGCATGCGGGCGAGCTGGAGAACAAGGTGTACGACGTGCCCGCCGCCATCGACGACGGCGTGGCGCGCGTGAAGCTGGAGACTCTGGGCGTGAAGATAGACACCCTCACCGAGGAGCAGATCGCCTACATGAACAGCTGGAACTTTTAAAGTGTATACAAGGGTGTATAGTTCATACTAGGGGTGGTGCTGTGATTGGCTTTCCTAAATTCAATTCCGGTTTTTTAGCCTCCTTACTACCAGAGGAAGTGTTTTCTTCAGAATACCTGGGGTCTTTTTACGGTTTTCCTCTTATTGGGAAAGAAAAGGAAATATCACGAAGTTTTTCTTCTAAACGCCTGAAAGAGTTTTCCGTTGGGCGCAAATGTGCTCGCAACGCTCTCTCGCATCTGGGCTTCAATGACCCTCCTATCCTCATCGGTACCAACCGAGAACCGATTTGGCCCAAAAACATATGCGGGAGCATTACGCATTGCAGAGGATATGCCGCTGCCGCAGTCACCTCAGATTACCGATTTCGAACTATCGGGATTGACGCCGAGCCGAATAACCCCATTGAATCAGAGATATACAGTTTGATAATGAGCAAGAAGGAGATAAAACAGATGGGTGAGCTTACCTGCAGTCAGCCAAATATATCTTGGGATAGGCTGACTTTCAGCGCGAAAGAATCTGTCTACAAGGCATGGTTTCCAACGTATGGGAAGTGGCTCGATTTCACTGATTGCGAGGTCATGTTTTATCTGGATTCACATCGTCCCAACAACCAACCCAAAGAACTGGTTGTTGGGCGCTACCATGCCCAACTGCTTAAATCAAAAAGATCATATTCCTGCAACGGACAATGGGCATTTGTGCCATTTTTCAATCTCCTCATAACGACAACAGCAGGCTCTTTGACGGAATCTTGATTCGATACGTCACTCCGTATTATAACTGTCGACATTCGCAGTTTAGCGCAAGTCGCAGATTTCACCCTCAGATTAAAGTCGCGCTTTGTACTTCGTTCATCAGGACTATCGCTTGGCTCTTTGCATCATAATGCAATTCATTTCTTTCTTGTTAAAGCTTGTCGAAAAGGATATCGAGTTAAACTCCCGCTCGATATTCCGTTCCAGCTTCATGCCAAAGACCGAAAAGTAGCAGAATCGCTCCAACAACCTTTAAGACAAAATATTGGATATTTATGCATTGTGCTGCAGCATGACGCCCAAGGGGTTGTTGTGGCGTAAGCAAAATCTCCCGCAACAACCCTAAACACTTGCGAACCGATAGACCGAGCGAGAATCTTCCGTCAGTTTAGCGGTGACGATGCATTACCCATCCGTCTCGTAGAGCACCCCAAGATCGACAGTCTGCGGAGCACCATTGTCGAACCAGACAGAATTTTGACTTTTCAAGTCGGGACGCTATGTGGTCAAACATGACATCATGCTCCGTCAGAGAGGAGGTGGCTGTATGCAAGACGTAAGGAATGCGCTCGGCAAGCTCGTCTGTCGGGCAGATAGAAAGCTGCGTCGCGTAGAAATAGTACGCAAGGGCCAGCTTACCGTGCTTACGTTCGAGAGCAATGGGACTATGCGCATAACGAATTTGCCCAAAACGTAGCACATCCTTGAGGATGTAAATAAATACCCGCCGATCCGCCAGACGGACAGGAGCCAAACGTCCTGCCCGTCCTTTTTTGCGCTTTCGGCCGGTTGCTCCTGCGGGTCTGAACCGAAGGAGCAATATATGGCCCGATTTTACGAAAGCAGGAACATTGACGACTCCCAAGCCCAATATCGCATTGTGGTGAGGACGCCTGACGGCAAACGAACCGAGATAAATCTGCCCAGGCAAGTATTCGAGGGCATAGAGGAACTTCAGCGTGAGTTCTGGCGAACGGAGCGCCGCGAGACAAGACACTCACTACACTTGGCGTCGATGGACGAAGCCTCTCTTGCCCCCAACAATCCCGAAAAAGACCCAGAGTTAATCTTTATGGAGAAGCTGGAATCCGAAGCGCTGTTTCAAGCGTTCCAGCAGATACCCGCCGCACAACGCAGGCGTTTTCTGATGAGGCACTTGCTTGGTATGCCCACGGCGAAGATAGCCGAAGTAGAGAGGTGCTCCGATCGCGCAGTGAGACGCAGCATCAGTCTTGCGCGAGAGAACCTGAAAGAGATTCTCTCTTCCGGTTTCTAGTGTTTTTCTCCGTGCGGGGTTCCGTTTCGCCCACCTAGCTGTCCGTCTCTATGAGGGAGGAAATCCCTCGATGGAACCTTGACAGCCCCATACCCGCCCGCCCTTGCAAGGTCAAGAGCGCGCCACGCCATGAGGGGCCTCGTGGGCGAGCGGGAGCCGCGGAAGCGGCGTTTCAGGCGGCCGCGGGTCGGACGACCCCGACTCTCGGCCGCAGTTACATATTGAAACGAAGGAGGTGCCTCATGGACGACCATCCGCGCAGGGGCGATGTGTTTTTCGCTTTCCTCGACCCCGTTCTGGGATGCGAGCAGGGAGGCACGCGTCCCGTCCTCGTCGTGCAAAACGATGCGGGCAACAGGCGCAGCAAAACTATCATCGTCGCCGCCATAACCGGCAAGCCCAAGGCGAACCTCCCCGTGCACGTACCCGTGCCCGCGTCGGCCGGGCTCAGGGAGGGCTCGGTCGCCCTCCTGGAGCAGCTGCGCACCATCGACAAGCTGCGCCTGCGCGGGAGGGCGGGGCACATCGGCGCCGAGCAGATGAGGCTTGTGGACGCTGCACTCGCCGTGAGCCTGGGGCTCAAAGGGCCGGGAGACGACTTCATGCTGCTCACGCTGTGCAGGAAGTGCCATCAGACGTTCTGCGACTCGGACGACTACCTGGTGTGGCGCGCGGACTTCGAGCAGGAGCAACGCGAGCCCTGCACCATCTGCAATACCCGCACGGGCTACGACTACAAGGTCGTGAGGAGATGACCGCGCGGCCTTTCGTCCCTTGTCAAGCATGCGATGCGGAAAATCGCATCGTTTCGCGCTCTGCCGAAATGGCTCATTATGAGCGTCGCGCGGAGGCGGCGTTTGACGACGAGGCGCTTTGCGGGGCCGACCCTGGCGGGCTGTTCCTGCCCGCGCTCGAACCGTACCCCTACATGATGACCCCCTGCCAGATAGCCGAGTTCACGGGCCTCACGTCGCAGGGCGTGAGGAAGCTGTTGGCGGCGGGCGAGATGCGCGGGGTCAAGTTCGGGTCGAAGTGGCTGGTTCCCAAGCTCTGCCTCCTACGCTATCTGAACAGGCGCGAAGATGGAGGAGAGAATGACGAAGACGCTCAAATGCGACAAGCCCGTGGATCTCGATGAGGCGAGGAAGGCGAAGGGGCTTCCCCGCAGGAAGCGCGACGACCCGAAAGCGACCGCCTACGAACTGCGCATCAGGGTGCCCGCCGAGTTCCAGGGGGTCATGGGGCGCAAGAAGCTGTCGCGGACGGTGTTCGCCCGCAACAAGCGCGAAGAACTCAGGGCGCGCATCGCCGAGTTCGAGGAAGATGCCAACAGAATGCTTGAAGATAGGACGACGGGGGTGGGCATTGGGGCGCAAGACGTTTCACCGCTGAGTCCCGCAACGCCTTTCGGAGAGTACGTTGAGCGTTACATTGCGCTCCGCAGCAATGGGGCCATAGGAAGGCAAACCCTAGCCAACGAGCGGCGATACGCCGAGTACCTGCGTGAGGTAATAGGGCTTATCCCCCTTCGCGATTTGACGGCGATGGACGTGGAGCGATGCCTGCTTCAGGTGCCCGAGATTTCGCGGCGGTGGGCAAACGAGCGCGTGGAGGAATGGAAAAGGAAACGCGAGCAGGCGGTGCGCGAGGGGAATCGACGGAAGAAGAAGCCGCTCGGCTCCCCGCGCGTTGCCGGGCCCGATATGCAGCACAAAATCCTCAAATTCTGCCGCGAGATCCTCAACGACGCGCTGGATAGGGAGCTCGTGCAGAAGAACGTGGCGAAGGCGCGCTTCCTCTCCAAGAACTTCAAGAAGAGCCGCCCGCTCATCGACCCTCTCATGGAGGAGGATGCGGCGCGGTTCCTCCACGAAGTGAAGGCGCTTCCCCTGTCGCCTTTCAAGGTGGCGTGCCTCGCCCTTTTCTCCAGCGGGATGCGCCCCGAGGAAGCACTCGCTTTGAAGATGGGCGGCGTCAACGTCGGCGGCGTCCCTTCGGCGAGAATCACCGGGTCGCTCGAACACGGGACGGCGGAAATCGTTGAGTATACGAAGTCCGATTCGTCGTACCGCACGGTTCCTATCGACGATTACACCTCCCGCGAGATAGGCAGATGGATAGAGGAGAAGAGCAGACGCCTGCGCGCCATGGGCATCAGGCCCGGCCCAAGCACGCCTCTCGTGGGAGAACTTGACAAGCCCCTCACCTACAACGTGCTCAAGAAGCAGTGGCAAAGGTTCGTGGAGAAGGTGGGGTTCGAGGGCGTGCGCCCCTACGCGCTGCGGCATACGTTCGCCACCATCAACCTCGCTCGCGGCGAGAACATCAAGACCATCTCCGTCATCCTCGGACACGCGTCGCCGTCCTATACGCTCGACCTCTATGTGGGCTACATCCCCTCGACAAGCAGGGAGCTATCCAACAGGTACGTCTCACGGCTCGAATCGCTGCCGCAGGCCGCATAGTTTTGGAACTTTTGTATTCCGCTGCGTTTTGCTTGGGATGCGTTATAATTCAAGCGCTGCGTTTAGTCAGCGAATGAATTGCGGGCGTCGCCAAGTGGTAAGGCCCAGGCTTCCCAAGCTGTTGCACTACTCCGTGCGATTTCTCTTGAAAAGCCTTTCTGACCTCGTAAGATTTGAATACCGTTTTCCATTTTACCAAGCGCACGGGATGAAAAACGGGAAATCTCGTTTCATTTTCATTTGAATCTAAAATGACCATATGACGCACGAACGCCGTCTTAGCGACGGCGTTCCGATTCGTTGTTTGGAGCGGGCGACGGGACTCGAACCCGCGAAATCCTGGCTTGGGAAGCCAGTGCCTTACCACTTGGCGACGCCCGCGTTCTGTCAAATTATACGCCATCTTGTTTAACTCGTTCCGGCTAATACGTAAAACCACAATCTCTGGCGGAGGAACGGATGTAGTCGATATACCGGCTGCCAATCCCCATTGCCGTATTGGGAACATAGCCTGCGTAGAGATCCAGCGTGTAGGACGGGCTCTCGTGTCCCATGAGCACAGAGAGGGTCTTGATGTTCTCCCCATTCGCAAGGTTTTGAGTGGCGTAGGTGTGTCGCAATGCGTAAGGGCGTATGCCTGAGAAGCCGTTCTCATCAATGAACTTGACCCATTGCTTGCGCCATGTGTTGTACGCATAAGGCTTGGGTCCGTCCGACATGAGAGGCATGCGCATCGTCGGCATAAGCCCCAAGTCCTCTATCATCTGCGATTTCACGGCAATCCATTGTTTGGCGGTACAGGACAGAAGGCTATCAATAGGAATGGTCCTCCTCCCTGCATCCGACTTCAGGTACTCCGTTATGATGGTGCCGCCGTGCTTGACGGCCCCCGTAACGCGCAAGGCATCCTCTACGTCACCGAATGCAAAGCTGCCCGCTCGAATAGCCTGCATCTCCTCCGGGCGAATGCCGGTGCAGAACAGCGACAGCAAGCTGAGCTTGAACCAAGAGAGCGGAAGCTTCTCGATAGCCTCCAAGAACTTTGCCGCCTCGTCCGCCATGAGCGGATCAATGAGGGGCTTGCTCTGCTTGAACACCCGGCTGAGAAAACGCGCGTGAGCCGGATTCCTCGGCGTCTGCTCCTTCCCTAGTCCGTAGTTATAGACCTCTCGAAGGAACTTGAGCACCTTCGCTTGCGTGTCCGACCCTGCCGTGCGCGGCTCCTTGAGCGGTTTGACGAGCGTCTTCTTCTCCTTGGCCCATTTTGCGGTCTTGCGGTTCTCTTCTAGGGCCTTCTTGCGCTCCTCCGCCCAAATGCGAGACAGACGAGGGATGGCTATGAGGCACCTTTCGATGTCATCGGCCCTTACCTCGAAGAAGACCATATCGCCGATGGTCGCCCGGATATACCGCATATAGTTGAGCTCGTTCTTGATTGTTTCTTCCGATACAGAGCCGTGGCTCCTGACTTCGATGTAGCGCTCCGCAAACTCCGTAAGCGAAGCGGTGCAGTAGCCCATATCGTTGAGTGGCAGAGCTTGCGTTACCTTCCCTTTGGCTTCGAGGGACTTTTCGTAATCATCCTTCGCCCTGATGAACTCTTCGTTCTTTTCATCCTCGAAGGCCCTGACCTCATCCTGCAGCTCACGACGGTTGAGAACAAAAGCACGCCTTGTGAACTTGGTCTTACCGTCAAAGAAGACCTGGAAATCATCGGGGATACGGATGGTCAGTTCATACATCGTGGTGCGGGAATCTTCTCGCTTGCTACGCGGCAGACCTTTACGCTTCCTTGCCTCGTCGATGTTGTATGGCTTATCGCATTTCAATGCTAGTGGCATAGGAATCGCCCTCTTCCAGTTGGCGATCTTTGTAGAGGTAGTTCAGAAGCCCGAGCTTCGGAACGAGCCAGCGGACGCCG
Source organism: Eggerthella sp. 1_3_56FAA (assembly GCF_000185625.1). Lineage (NCBI taxonomy): Bacteria > Bacillati > Actinomycetota > Coriobacteriia > Eggerthellales > Eggerthellaceae > Eggerthella > Eggerthella sp. 1_3_56FAA. The sequence goes on along the minus strand of NZ_GL622580.1, from coordinate 345,418 downwards.
ATGCGGCATCCCTGTATCTCGCCACGGTTGAGCAGCTTGCGGATCTCCTGCCCCGTGGTGCCGGTGAAGGCGGCCACGTTGTCGGGCGTCATCATGTAGGGGTAATCCTTCAGCATGAACAGGTAGAGTCCATCGGGATCAGCTGCCTTAAGCCGGTTCTCGTCAATCTCCAAATCGCCGTGGTTGTCATCCATAGGTGCCTCCTCTCATAAGGCGAGGCGACATCTTGCCGCCTATGTTGGTTGGTCAAACGACGCGCCTCAACGATGCGAGACGGCGAATCGCAGACTTGCGAGAGGCGGTCGCTCATGCATATGAGGGTGCGTCTGGTAGATGATTCGATGCGGTTATCAAGGTTCGAGATGTCCCTGCACATGTTTCGCGGATTGCAAAAAGAAATACATGGCACCTCGAACAAGCTAGCCGTAGTGAAGACGTATCGAACCAGATGGTATTAGATTGGGAATATGTGTCCCCAAATCAACAGTGCTTTATGCGGGAATGCATGCGAGGATGATGTCAGCCATGCGTCCCTTCTTCTCTCTCGGGGCGTCCTGGAGCCATCCTATTAGCAAACGTGCGATTCCTGCTGCAACAAATTGCAGTTTATAATTTGCGTCCTTGGGACGCGGAATCTCTTTTCCAATGACGCTCTTTTCCAAAGCATCTTGAAAGCTTGACATAATCGCATTGGAAGTAAATTGTTCAGCTTTATGTGAGGTGGCCAAAAAGAGAGTGCTATTTTCTTCTAGGAATTTCATATAGGCGATAAGAAGCTCTCGGCTTATAGGAGAATTGTATGAAGTGCGTTGATTGGCGCCCACGAAAAGTCTTTCAATGCTAACCATCTAACCTCGACCAGCAAGTCGGAGGTGTCAGAGTAATGCGCATAGAATGTCGAACGATTCACCTGAGCTTCGTTGCACAACATCGTCACGCTGATTTTCTCAAAGGCAGTTGTCTCCAAAAGCCGCAGTAAGGCTGAATCCATCTTCTTTGCCGTGTTTGCGAACTTTGTTTCTGCCTTACCCATGACGATCGGTTTTTCGTGTTATAGAAACTAGCTCAATCGCATTCGCTGTCTTGATCAGCAAGCGTGCGATTGGCCAGACACACAGTAATCACGCCCATGATGCAGAGTACGCTCGCGATAGCCGCTCCCGTGATGATCGGCATGACGAACACCAGATCGGCGTCGTCTGCGGTGGCGTAGGCGGAGAACATGCCGATCTCCAGCGTGAATAGACTGACGAGCGCGATGGCCAGGTTCACGCGGCAGTTAGTTCCGACGAGCAGGTTCTCGTGCGAGCGCAGTCGCACCAGGCCCACGATGGAGCTTATGAGCGAGAAGAACGTGAACGTCGCCACGGCGATCACGGTGATTTTATCGTAGCGGATGGAGCCTTCGCCGATCATGATGAGCGTCACGATGCCGGAGAGAACAAGTACGCTCGCGATGAGCATGATGCCGCATATGCGCGAAACGCGCGCCTGTTCGCTCGTCGTGCACGCGGCGCTCTTGCGCAACTCGTAGAGCAGGGCACCGCGCATCAGACCGAATACGAGGTAATAGATGCCCAGTGTTATGAACCACACGGAAAGCCATGCGATCCCCAGCACCAGGTTCCCAAGAGCCCAGAGCACATCCACCACTACGCCGATGAACACGAAGAGGCGTCTCCGCATATCCTCGTCGTCCATGAGGCGGCTGACATGGGGATTCCTCCGTGCGAAGGCGATCGCCCTCTGTGCGGGCACGTCGCGCACAACCCAGATGACGAGAATCGTGAATAGATATGCAGATACGGCGTAGGCTACATATGACAACGGATTACCCTTGTTGTCGAACAGGAACACCCATACCATGAGGGCGCAGATGACGGGAACCGCAAGCGCCACCACACACCCCGGCGGCATGAGGAGCGCGCGTATGACGCGGAGGACTTTGTTCTTGGGCGTCCGGGGTGCGCGTCTCTCTTCGATGCGCTCGCGCTCGTCGCTCATCGCGCCCTCGTCTCGGTAGCACAAATCGGCAGTCGCACCTCGAAGACAGCACCCTTCCCAGGCGCGCTCTGCACGTCGACGGTGCCACCGTGAAGCTCTGCGATGCGCTTGCAGAGCGCGAGCCCCAGTCCCGATCCCTTCGAGGCATGGGAGGAATCGCCCTGGTAAAAGCGATCGAAGATGTGCGCCATGGTGGCGCTGTCCATGCCGCAGCCCTCGTCCGATATCCAGATCACAGCTTCGTCCGCGCTCGCGGTGCGCCCTTCCTCTCCTGTGCGACCGCCGTAGAGCGCCAGGCTCACGCGCCCGCCGTGAGGCGAGAACTTCACGGCGTTGTCGAGCAGGTTCAACCACAGCTGCGCCAGGTAGTCCGCGTTGCCGGAAACGGTGCAGGCGTCAAGGTTCAAGTCGATGCGGATGTCCTTTTCCTCAAGCTTCGGCTCTAACAGCATCACGGTGCGCTTCAGCTGCTCGGCCACATCGACCTCCTCGATGGACGGCAGCATGGCCGCAGCCTCCATCTTCGACAGGAGCAGGATGCGCTCGGACAGGCCCGAGAGCCGTTTCGATTCCTCCACGATAATGCCCGCGTATTCGCGGCGCTCCTCGTCGGTCAGGTCGTCTTCCATCAGCAGCTGGGCGAAGCCAGAAAGCGAGTTGATGGGCGTTCTGAACTCGTGCGAGAAGTCGCTGATGAAGCCCGCGCGCATCATCTCCGTACTGGCCAGTTCCTCAGCGGCTACGTTGAAGCTGTGCGCGAACTCGCCGACCTCGCGCAGGTTAATCCGGTCCTTCTTCTCCATACGGTAGAAGAAGTCGCCCTTGGCCAGATGGTCCATAGCGAGCGTCATGCGGCGCATAGGCCGCACCAGTGAGTAGTTCGTGGCCACACATACGATGACGGCGAGCAGGATGCATACGATGAACACCACAGGTGCAATGGTGGAAGGGGCGGTCAGCTGCTCGTAGGAGACAGCTCCACTGAACGTCAGCGCCGCGCCGATCGCAGCGAGAACGATGCATACACCCATGATCGCGCCTGCGAATACCGCGACGAGGATCGCCCCGAGAGTGATCGTGCGAAACAACGAGAGGCTGTCGGTTACGTCCTCGTGCGCATTATCTTTCATCGGCTTCTCCGATCTCTGCGCAGTAGCCGATGCCGCGCACCGTCTTGATGGCAAAGTCGGGCCAATCCTCGAAACGGGAGCGCAGGCGGTTCACGTGCACGTTCACGGTCGCCTCCGAACTCTCAGTGTCCCAGCCCCACACCTCGTCGAGCAGCTGCATGCGGGTGTAGGCGCGCCCCGGAGTGGAGAGCAGGCGGAACAGCAGCTGGAACTCCTTGGATGGCAGTTCGACCTTCTCGCCGCCGCGCTCGATCGTGTTGCGATTCGCGTCCAAAACGGCTGCACCAATGACCAGCCGGTTCGCTTCGGCTGCGCCGCTGCGCCGCAGAAGCGCCCGCACGCGCAGCACCAGCTCCTTCATGTCGGCAGGCTTTGTGAGATAGTCGTCAACGCCGGCGATGAACCCGCCATGCAGCGTCTCTGCATCCTGGCGCGCCGTCAGCATGAGGATGGGCGTGTCCCACCCCGCCTCGCGCAGCTGCCGCACCAGTTCCAGTCCGTCAACGCGCGGCATCATGACGTCGCTCACGATGAGGTCCACATGCTCATGATCGAGCACGTCGAGCGCATCCTGACCGTCTACAGCCGACAGCACTTCGTGGTTGTCGCGGCGCAGCACCGCGCTTATGAGCTTGTTTGCGCTCGCATCGTCCTCGGCCACCAAGATACGTGCCATCGCTGCCTCCTTCTTCCGTCGCTACGCGCGAACCATATTAGGCCACAGAAAGATAAACAAAAGATAAACGAGCCAAGGCCCCGAAACCCGCAGAAGCCCTCAGGGCCTGCGATCGAATTTGCGAACAAAGAATCCGAATGATAAACAGCGCGATTTATCAAGCGTTTACGAAAAGTTTATCACCGGCCTCCACCATTTCATTTGATGCGAATTGAGAGTACGACGCTGTGAGGTGATAAACGATGCAACAGACAAAGCATTTTCAGAACATTGTTCCGAGATGCGAGACAGGAGCGCTCCCAAGGATCGATGAGGTGCTCAAAACGATGTTCTCGGTTTTTCTCGGAATGTTCAGCATCCCGCTTGTTATGGGTGTCTTCCTGACATTATTCGGGTAAACGGGGCGATCCGATGAGAAGATCGATCCTTTCAATGATGCGAATGCTCCCCAAGGGGCCTCGCATGTATGGCAGGCTCTCAAGATACGCGAGCGAATACGGAAAGCATGACGAGGCGGATGTGTATCGCTTCATACAAGACTGCTTCACCGCATTCATGGAAGCGTCAGGCATAGATTTCGAAGTGGCAGGCGCGGACAATATTCCGCTGAAGGGCGGCTTCGTCCTTTATCCGAACCACCAGAGCTTTCTCGATATTCCAGCCGTTGTCCTCGGCTGTCCGCGACCCATCGCTGCTGTCATGAAGAAAGAGCTTGCCTCTATGCCGATGGTCAAGCAACTTGCAGCTGCCACAGGATCCCATTGTCTCGACCGCGAGGATGACAAACAGGCTATCAAGGTGATCCGAGATGTGTCTGCGGAAGTGAAGGCTGGGAGAGGGTACCTGGTCTTTCCCGAAGGAACGCGGAGCAGAACCGGTGAGCTTCTCAATTTCAAGGCCGGAAGCTTCAAATGCGTCACCAGAGCAAAACGCCCCATCGTTCCCGTTGCGATCGAAGGTACGCGCGACGCGCTCTCAAGCTCAAGTAGTTCGCCTTGGTGCATCAGAACCCATTTCCTGGAACCGATCGCATTCGAGCATTACGAACCGATGAGCTCTCGTGAGATCGCCGGTGAGGTCAAGAGCCGCATCGCGGCGCAACGCTCCAAGGCTTCGTCGTGCTCGCGCATCACGGAGGATGCGCTCGAAAGATAAACACGGATGTTTATCCAGCATTTATGAAAAGTTTACTCAGCCCCTTCATTCTGGGGTCGTCAGATAAGCCGAATCGGGATGGACGAAACTCGGCGCCCCTCCCAAAGGAAAGGAGAAGACGATGTTTTGCAAGCAATGCGGAAACGAGCTGAACGGAACCGCGGTCTACTGCGAGGTGTGCGGAGCCCCTGTCCAGTCCGGAAGCGCGCCCGTCCTGGTGGCGACGCCCGTCGGGAGCGCTCGGGATGCCCAAGACGCCTATCGCTCCTATGAGTATGCCCGCACCACCGTCAAGAGCGACTTGGCCCAGGTCGCAGTCGACTGCTACGAGAGCCTCGGCTACGAGCTCACCGGCCAGAAGACCGCAACGGCTGGCGGCCAGACCACGCTTTCGTTCCGCCGCAGCCGCAAAGTCGGCAGCAAGGCGCAGCTCTCTAAGCTCCAGCGCACGATGGACGACACGATCGCCTCCATCGCGAACATGGAAGCGCAAAAGACGAAGAAGGCGACCAGCCAAGCGATAGCGCTCGGCACCATCGCCGCTCTCGTGCTCGGCGTCGGGATGTGCTGCACCATGGTCTGGACCCACCTTATGGCCTTGGGGATCATCGTGGGCATCATCGGCATCGCGGGATGCATCTTTGCCTTCCTTCGCTATCGCAAGACCGTAGAGTCGGAGTCCGCGCGCGTGAGCCCCGAGATTGAGGCAGCCTACGACCGCCTGGCGACCCAGTGCGAAGAGGCGCAGGTCGTCCTTCGCAGCAATGCCCATGGAGACGTTCGATAATGGGTGCGCTTGACGATATCACGGCAAGCCTTACGGCTGATGCAAAATCCTTTGCCATGCGCAAGGTGGTCGATTACGTGGCGGCAGATCCCATAGGACGTCTGCCGCAAGCGCTCACCATCATAGATAAGCTCGATGTAAGAGACATCCTCTTGCCCCATCGGAAGGCCGTCCGCGCCATCATAGAGTCACCGGATAATAACTGGAACCAGCTGATACGCGGTTTGTGGGAGGACGTCGATCCGGAAGTGCTGCGCACCTTCCTCCAGAACGTCGTGGTCAACGGCTCCATCGTAGGCTACCCCATCCAGCAGCGCGCCGCGGAGGAGCACGGATGCAACGTGCCGTGGACGATGCTCATCGACCCGACGAGCGCGTGTAACCTCAGCTGCAAGGGGTGCTGGGCCGCCGATTACGGCGACAAGCTGAACCTGAGCTTCTCGGAACTAGATCGCGTGATCGAGGAGGCGAAGTCGCTCGGCATCCATGTATTTCTGTTCAGCGGCGGCGAGCCGCTCGTGCGCAAGCGCGACATCATGCTGCTCTGCCAGCGCCATGATGACTGCGAGTTCTTCGCTTTCACCAATGCAACGCTCATAGACGAGGAGCTCGCAGATGAATTTCTGCGCGTGAAGAACTTCGTCCCCATCATCAGCGTGGAGGGCTTCGAGGAGGATACCGACGCGAGACGCGGGAGCGGAACATTCGCTGCGGTGATGCGAGCCATGGAGCTGCTACGCGAGCGTGGCATCTTGTTTGGTGCCTCCTGCTGTTACACCTCTGCGAACGCGGAGGTCATCGGAAGCGAGCGCTACATCGACTTCCTCATCGAGCAGGGTGCGAAGTTCGCCTGGTTCTTCACCTACATGCCTGTCGGCGTGAACGCCTCTCCTGAGCTTATCGCCAGGGCCGACCAGCGCGAGTACATGTACCGTCAGATCCGCTCCTTCCGAGAGACGAAGCCGATCTTCACCATCGACTTCTGGAATGACGGCGACTATATCGGAGGATGTGTAGCAGGGGGGCGCGCCTACTGCCATATCAACGCCAACGGCGACGTGGAGCCATGTGCCTTCATCCACTACTCCGACTCAAACATCCGCGAGAAGACGCTTCTCGAAGCTTTCTCTTCGCCTCTTTTCATGGCGTACAAGGAGGGGCAGCCCTTCAACGAGAACCACTATCGCCCGTGCCCTCTGCTTGACAACGAGGGTGCACTTGCGGAGATGGTAGAGCGAAGCGGCGCCCATTCGACAGACCTGGAGAGCCCGGAAGACGTTAGAGGCCTCACGGGGAAGTGCGCGTGCGCGGCAAGCCGATGGAAGCCGGTGGCCGACAAACTATGGGAGCAACGCAGATGTGACGCGGGGCAAGAGAAGGCTTAGCGATGGACAAGATCTTCATCACTGCCGACTCGGGCGCGGATATCCCTTCAGAGCGCGCAAAGGATCTTGGCATTCATATCGTGCCGTTCCATCTCTCGATTGGCGAACACCATTGCGATGACGGGGAAATAGAGCCTGTTGACATGCTCGAGCTATGTCAAGCGAAAAAGATCTTGCCGAAGACGAGCGCCTGCAGCCCCTATGACTACGAGAGGGTGTTCGGGCGAATCCTTGAGAAAGATCCGAATGCGCACATCATCCATCTAGGCTATTCGGCAGCTACCACGAGCTCCTTCCAGTCTGCGCGATCCGCTGCCGAGAAGACCGGTCGTGTCACCTGCGTGGACACCTGCTTCGCATCGGGGGGATACGGGCTCATAGCTGGCAAGATCGCTCACGCTGTCAGATCTAACCCGAAGATGTCGGCGGAAAGCGCGGTCGGCTTGGCAGAGTGACCTGTGTCAAGTTTTCGGACACAGAATATCGAGATATTTATGCGGCCACTTGTAAATCCTTATCGTCTATACCGAACGCTTTATCGCAGCGTTGCATAAAAGATTGCATGGCTTGCGCCGGAATCTGATAGTCGATGGTGGAATGCGGGCGACGCCTGTTGTAGTAAGTTTCGATGTAGTTCACCAAAGCCCTCCTTGCCTCCACTCGCGCAGAGAACTTTTGACGGTGATACATCTCGTTTTTAAGATTCGCGAAAAATGATTCAGCCACTGCGTTGTCATGGCATGAGCCCGTGCGTCCAACAGAGAGCCTCACTTCGAGTATGCGAGCCATAAGCTTTACAGGGAAGTTTTCCTTCTCCGCATACATCAAGCGATACTTATCGTTTACGCTTGGTCTTTCGCGAAGAAGGCTGCGGCTTTTTTTAGAAAGGCATTTTCCATCTCAAGCTCACGTATGCGCTTTTGAGCTGCAACCAGATCAGCATCAACTTCCGTAGTGGGAGCCTCGCCAGATAGTTGCTTTTTGCGCGCTACAACCCAGTTGTTTGCGGTTTTGTAGTTGATGCCAAGTTCCTCGGCAACTTGTCGGACTGGCCGTCCTGTCGAGATGATGTAATCCGCGGTCTCTCGCCTGTATTCAGGTGTATACGTTGTCATGGTTTCTGCTCCTTTTTTCGGTGGTGAATGATACAAGATTTATATGGAGAAATCTCGCACCTTCGTGTCCGAAAAAACGATACAGGTCAGTCATGGTGGCGTCGGCGTCAAGCCCCAGATCCTCCAGGCGCTTCACGTAGAAGCGCAGACCGGACAAGTTGTTCGGCTGCTTCACGTTGCGGATGGCGTCCCAGGCGGCCACCAGTTCCTCGTCGGGCCCCAGCAGGTTCGGGCAGGCAGAGTACACCCGGCGTCCGTCCTCGAACAGCGTATAGGGAGTGAACTCGCCGGGCTCCATCAACCGACGGTGCAACGCCGTAGCGGCCACCTCGTTGTAGGGCTCCTGATTCACAAAGCCCACTCCTGACTTCAGCAGCACGCGCTCGCCGTTTACGATCTTCCACTTCTTCAGAAGGTCGCCTCCCAAGGTGCTGTTGGGGGAGGACAGGTTTACCGTGCGGTAGTCCGGCGCATCGGGGGAAGACCCCGCTAAGTCCTGGCCCAAGGTGAGAAATCCCAGGTCATCAGAGAAGTCGTTGTCGAAGAAGTTGACGGCGTCCCACGAGGTGGGGTCGTCCTCGTCGTTGAGCCAGTAGCGGTCGGAAAGCGACAGCCCGAAGCTCTTCTCGGCGAGCACCAGCGTGCTTTCCAGCTGCAGGTTCTCCAGAAGACGCTTGATCTGCGCGCGCGAGGAGGGAATGGCGCGGTGGCGCCACCAGTAGTTCAGCTCGGCTTTGGAGAGGTCGCTTCGGCGGTCGACGAGTCCGAATGGCGCCGCTTCGGGGGCGAACACCTCGCGGATGCGTACGGCCTTGTGGTCATCCAGGTCGTAGTCGAACGACAGCACCGGCGTGTTTTTGTTCATGAGCACGTAATGGGCGAGGGTCACGAGGTTCACCGCCTTTCGGAGCATGGGGCGCCGCGACGTGGCGCGCGGGACGTTGGGGCTGAGGGTTCGGCGTTGAGCCCATTATACGGGAAACCGTCGACCTATGCCGACCCACGCCGCTACGGATCCAATGGGGCACGCCGTCCTACGCAGCCGCAGGCTCAATAGACCGGTAGCAGCGGCGGCGCACGATGAAATAGGAGACGAGCATGGCCACGATCATGAACGACCAGGTGACCGGATAAATCACCATAAGGGTGTCCCAGGTGCCCGAAAGCGGGAACACCCAGGTCACGAGCGCCACGCGCAGCACACAGGAACCGAGGATGGTGATGACCGCCGGCAGGGTGGACCAGCCCATGCCCCGCATGGCGCCGGCGGGCACTTCGTAGAAGGTGGTCAGGCAGTCAGGCAGCTCCACGAGCCACAGTCGCACGAGACCGAAGCCGAGGGCGGCTGCGTCTGTGGTGAACAGCCCTAGCGCCCGGGTGCCCAAAGCCGTGAACGTCACGCCCAAAATGAGCGACGAGGCGAACCCGAACAGTACGCACCAGCGGAAGATGGCCCGGCAGCGGTCGGCGTTCTTGGCGGCGAAGTTCTGGCCGGTAAAGGTGACGGCGGTCTGGCCGAAGGCGTTCACAAAGAAGTAGGTGTAGTACTCGAAGTTCAGCGTGGCCGCCGACCCCGCGATGGCCGCTGAGCCGAAGCCGTTGATAGTCGCCTGCACAACGGTGTTGGAAAGCGAGAACACGGCACCCTGGATGCCGGCGGGAACGCCGATGCGCAGAATGCCGGCCAGCTCCGGGCCGGAGATGCGCAGCTCGCGCAGGTGCAGGCGGAAGGGGCCTTCCTCGCCCATGAGGAACGCCACCACGATGACGGCGCTCAGGGCGGCGGCGATGACGGTGGCGATGCCGATGCCCGCGGTGCCCCAACCGAACAGGCGCACGAAGGCGAGGTCGAGCACGAAGTTCACCACAACGGCGGCAGCGAGGGCATACAGCGGTCGTTTCGCATCGCCGTGGGCCCGCAGTAGCGCCGACCCGAAGTTGTAGATGGTGAGGAACGGAATGGCGCAGAAGTAAAGCCGCACATAGGTGAGCGCGTCGGCGAGGGAGTCTTCGGGCATGCCGATGGCGTCCAGCACCCAGGGGGCCAAGGCGAGCCCGGCCGCCCCCAGGGCCACCCGGCGATGAGCGAGAGCGCCATAGCCGTGTGGACGCTCTTCTTGATGCTGTGGAACTCGCCGGCACCCACATGCATGGCCACGACCACGTTGGCGCCGATGGAAAGTCCCACAAACAGGTTCACGAACATAGCCGTCACCGGGTTCACGCCGCCGATGCCCGCGAGCGAGAAGCTGCTGACGAACTGTCCGGCAATGGAGGCATCCGCCGAGTTCAGCAACTGCTGGAGGATGCTGCTCAGCGCCAGGGGAATGGCGAACCGCAGAATCTTGCCCGGCAAGGGGCCGTTGAGCATATCGATGCCGTTGTCGCGCTTATCGCGTCGATTTCGCTTAGGGCGGGTGGCCGGGCTGTTTGACTTGTCGAGCTCGTCGCGCCCATCGGGCCGACGCGCGTCCCTCTCATCCGATATGTCTCGCTGCGAAGATTCCATAACGAGCGAATCATAACGCGGCCGCCACGGCCGCGCCCCACGATTATGCCATCGGCGTGCGAGACGGCTGCAATGGGATTGTGACCGTTGAGCTGCTCGTTGCGAGGAGGATGCGGTTTGGTGTTACAGAGAAATATCGAAGGGCTTTCTCCCGCTAGTTTCTCTCGTAGCGGACGGAGCGGCCTTCGCCGACCTTGGTTACGAGTCCTTTCTCAACCAATGCATTCAGAGTTCTGATAGCCTTGCTTTTCGATAGCTGCGTCTTTTCGCTTATCTGGGATCGTGTGAGAGCAGAGCCCTTGGCGAGCACGGCAAGTATGGCTTCCTCGTCGAGTGTTACGTTCTCAAGCACTGTCACGGGAAGCATCACCGTAATCGAGCTATCGCGCAGAGCGAAAGAGGGCGATACTGTTTCATGGGCGTATTCGTCCAGGATGCGCGGGATGCCCGTACCGAACCGTTCTATATGTCCCAGTCGAAAGAAAACGTTCGCAAGGATTGGGTTGCGAGCCACTGAAGGGCCTCCTGCGAGGTAGAGCTCCTCTGTGATTCCGGCAGGCAGTCCTCCTGGCGAGGTTATTTCAATGCGATCGGCAAACATGCCCACTTTTATGTTGGCGCGAACGTCCCAGCAGCGGTGGACGAGCGCGTTGGCGATAGCCTCTCGGAAAGCCTCACGCGGCACGAGTGTCTTCGTTATGCGCTCGAACCCGACAATTTCTTCGTAGGCGTAATAGGTGTCGAACACCTCTAGTGTGCGTTGCATCTGCTCAAGGACTGACGTGCGCTCGAAGGTATGCCGGGAGTGAATGATGTTGATGCTCCCGCCGAAGCGCGCAATGTCTATGCCGGGGAAATGATTACTATCGGCGAGAAGGGCGGCCGCATTGCAGTATTCACCGGAAGGAGCCATAAGCTCAAGCGAAATAAGGGAATTTTGATCGAGTGGTTTGAGCCCCAGTTTCGATGCGAGCTCCTTTTCGAGGTGGCCAAATGCAAGGTTCTGCTCTTTTGCGACAAGGGCGTCGAAGCTGACATGTTCACCCGTCAAAACGAGCCTGCCGTACTCAAGGCGGCTCACTTCGACGGTTGAAGTGTCGGTTCTACGATAGGCGCGTCCAGAGGAAAGATAGGGTTTGTCGGGGCCTTCATGCACCGTCAGTGTGACTGTTCTTGTGTCCCCTTCGATGGACAGCTCGAAACGAGGCACTGGATCGATCGAGTCGTTAATCGCATGTTCGATGCGAAGGCAGGTGTCTTGCGGATCGGCCAGTCCGACGGGCGTGCCGTCGTCTGCGATGCCGAAAATGATCTTCCCCGTGCCGTAGTTGGCATAGGCGCTGACGGTCTTCAGGTAACTTTTCGACAGCTGTTGTTTAAACTCAAGAGTGGCTGTTTCGCGCATAGTGGCCGCCTTTACGTCTCATCGTTGCAAACATTATGCAACGAAAACAGTTTTCGTTTCAAGTGATTGCAACGAAAACAGGCAATTTGTGCCTATCGTCGCAGGGCGCGGGGCGTTTCGATGTCGTGATAAAAGGCGCCAGTCTTCCTCCTATAATCCGAAATGTTGCAAGAAACTGGGAGTTTATTGCAACATTTTCAAAAGAGTTACGCGCCACCTGTCTGAGTAACTTGTCAGTTTTATGTCTAGCGCATTCAGTTAGCGCTTAGCTCGCAAGTCCGTTTTCCTTTCTGCAAGCCTCCATGCACTCGAGAACGATGGCTGCACCTTCACGAACCCAATCGCTGGCGTCAGCTGAATACGTGAGAGAGGTGGGCATGCCGAAGGGCTTTCCGTCGAGCTCTTCGAAGAGCACTATATCGTTTCGGTCGGCGAACCAGTGGCGATTTTCCGATAGCCCGCAGATGTGGACTCCATCGCCGTAGGTGGCGAAGGCCAGACCGCTCATGCCGTTGATGGGCTGAAGGCTGAAGCGCAGATTCAGACTGTCGCCCAACATGCGCTCGTAAAGATAGCGGATGCGGTCGTAATTGTGGGCATCGTTGATGATAATGGATGCGCCGCGAAGGTCACTGCGCGAGAGTGCGGACTTGCTTGCCAGGGGATTCGACGCCATCATGCTGATACTCATGCGGAAGGCCAAACACGTTTTTGTTACCAGATCGAGAGCGCTCGTCTCCTTTACGAGTGAGGCAAAAGGCGTGTAGTCGTAATCGAGCACGATGTCGGCCGCGCCATTGGCGATGGGCTGGAAGATGGGATCTCGGTAATCGTGATCGACGAAAGCAAAGGACATGGGCAGCCGCTCTTTAAGTTTGGTCGCAAAAAGAGGAGTTGGATATTGAACAGCGATGCGAAGAGTGGCGTCAGGATCGCCCATCTCTCGGCACCGTGCCAGTGTCTCGTCGAGTCCATCCAGCAGTGTTCGGGCTCCGTCGAGAAAAACGGCCCCTTTATCGGTGAGTCGGTTGCCCGCTTTCCGGTCGATGAGCGAAAAGCCCACGTCGCTCTCGAGCGCAGCAATATGGGTGCTTAGCGTTGATTGGGCGATGAACAGCTCTTTGGCGGCATCGGTGAAGCTTAAGTAGCGAGAGAAAACGACGAACTCTCGCAAGTACTCGGTTCTCATAGCGAACCTCCTCCCTTGCTTTTTTGCATTATCGCATGTTGCGCAAAGCAAGAGCACGACGTCCGAGACGGCGATATCGGCTTTCACGAAAAGCCATCATGAAACGTGATAGAGAATCGCGCATTTGCATTTAGCTATCGGCCTGGCGCCAGCGCACTATGGGGTCGTGCCGAAGGGCAACTAATGTAAGGAAAGGGGACAATCATGAATCTGAACGAAGGGCTCAATCGTCGCAGCTTTTTGAAGGGCGCGGCTCTCATGGGTGGAGCCGCCGCTTTTGCCGGCATGGTTGGTTGCGCGCCCCAAACGTCCGCTTCTCAGGAACTGAGCTCCACGAGCGATTCGGCGTGGGACAAAGAAGTGGACGTTGTGATCGCCGGCGCCGGCGGCGGTGGCCTGGCTGCGGCTGTTGAGGTCTCTGCGGCGGGCAAGGAAGTTGTCGTGTGCGAAGTGATGAGCAGCGTCACCATGTCCAATTCAGCCCTGTGCGCCGGTATGATTCAGGGTGCTTGCACGAAGCTGCAGAAAGAGGCCGGCATCGATGATTCGGTCGAGGAGTTTGACAAGTATCTGACGGCCGTGGCCGAGGGCTTCGAGAACCCCGAGCTGCGCCGCCTGTATGCCGAGAAATCCGGCGAGACTATCGACTGGTTGGCCGAGCAGGGTGCGGCCCTTTCCACCGATCGCCTGTCGACCCAGGGAACCATGGTGGACTACTACACCGATGTGACGCCCGCCGTGGCCCGCATGCACCAGAACGCCGATGGCATCGGCGCTGGTTTCACCGAGCCGCTGCGCAAAAAGGCTGAGGAGCAAGGTGCGGAATTCATGTTCGATACCCAGGTCACGCGTTTGCTGACCAACGCTGACGGCGAGGTGGAGGGCGTTATCGTCGCAGATGGCGGCAAGGAGCAGCGCATCAAGGCGCGTCTGGGCGTCATCCTGAACACGGGCGGTTTCTCCCGCAACGCCGACATGGTGCGTAGCTTCATGTCGCCGGCCATGCCGGGCATGTTTAACGACCGCCCCGTCATGGGCTCCTATGGCTCGCCGTGGCAGCAGGGCGACGGCATTATGATGGCCTGCGCGCTCGGTGCCAAGCTGGTGAATCCTTGGTGCGCCTACAATGTGGCCCCTGGTCTGGAGCGCAAGGTTGAGGATAATTCCGCAGGCTACATTTCCATGCCGGGTATATTTGTTTCTACTGACGGCCAGCGCCACGTTCTGGAGAGCGGTCGTCCCACCGAGAACGTGGTGGGCGATGTTTGGAAGCAGCCGAACGGTTATGTGTGGAACATCTGGGATCAGGGTCTCGCGGACGCGACGGCTGATTTCGGCGGCCCTGTCATGTACTGCAGCGATGGATTCGAGGAAGAGCTTTCCGGCGGCTATATCGTCAAGGCCGACACTGTGGAAGAGTTAGCGGCGGCTCTTGATTTGGATGCGGACACGCTTAAGAAGACTATCGACGACTTCAATGAAGGTGCGGCCGCCGGTGCCGATGCCTTGGGTCGCCAGGGCGCAATGCCCCTGATGCAGCCGCCTTTCTTCGCAGGTCGCGTCATCGCCGTTTCGCCCGATACAGCTGGCGGTGTTGACGTGAACACCAACACCCAGGTGCTCAACGTGTTCGGCGAGGTTATCCCGCGCTTGTACGCGGTGGGCAACATGGTCGGCGGTTTCAAGGGGAAGGTGAACGCCGGCTGCGGCCAGGCGCTCGGCTGGACCTACACCTCGGGACGCATTGCCGGTCAGCACGTGGTGACGCTGGAGCCACTTGCGTAACTATTTCGATGTCGCCTGCCGAGTCCTCCCCTCCCGCTCGGCGGCGCGACCCAATGAGGCGAGGGCGGCCCGGCTGTCGGGCGCCCTCGCCGGTATGGCTAAGGCAGGAGTGGGCGGATTGTCGGAACGCAAGCGAAAGACAGGGGAGTGTCATGATGGAGAATTCGACGAATGAACGGCAGGATAACCGCGAAATGGATCGACGCACCGTGGTGCTGAAGGGAGCCGCAGTTGCCGCTGGTGCTTTGTGCGGCGCGAGCGCCTTGGGCCTTGCGGGCTGTTCGACGCCAATGGCCGATACGGGGGAGCAAACTTCCATGGATGAACTGATGAAAAAGATGCAGGAGCTCGAGGATCGGCTCTGGGTTGCCGAGGCCAAGGAAGAGATTCGCTACAAGTTGTGCATGTACGCTCGTGGCGACGATCGGCAGGATGCCGCCATCGGCAAGCCTGTCTATGCCGAGGACAGCTACGTTGATTTCGGCACGAGCCCGGAATTCGGCGAAGTGTTCAAGGGCTCGGGCCAGGAGTGGGCCGAATATTGCGCGAACACGATCGATAAGGGCATTACGGCTAATGGCGGTTACTACGCGCACCAGATGTACAACATCGCTATTACCGTGAATGGCACGAAGGCCGGTTCCGAGACCTACGCGAACGCACCGGTGATGAGTCCCAACGAGGACGGCACTTGGCACGTGCTCCAGACGGTGGCCCGCTACTGCGACAAATGGGAGTATCGCGATGGGGAATGGGTCATCGTCGAGCGTATCGTCACTAACGATTTCGGTTGGCACCTGACGTCGGAGAAGCTGCAAATTCCCTACGGCTGCGCCTTCGACGAGACCGATCCGTCCTACGGCGCTCTCGCCTACGGTGCTTAAAAAGTCGTAGCGCGCATACTGACCTGTGTCAAGTTTTCGGACACAGAATATCGAGATATTTATGCGGCCACTTGTAAATCCTTATCGTCTATACCGAACGCTTTATCGCAGCGTTGCATAAAAGATTGCATGGCTTGCGCCGGAATCTGATAGTCGATGGTGGAATGCGGGCGACGCCTGTTGTAGTAAGTTTCGATGTAGTTCACCAAAGCCCTCCTTGCCTCCACTCGCGCAGAGAACTTTTGACGGTGATACATCTCGTTTTTAAGATTCGCGAAAAATGATTCAGCCACTGCGTTGTCATGGCATGAGCCCGTGCGTCCAACAGAGAGCCTCACTTCGTTTTGATCAGCCCAGCCAGCCAGAAGACGTGATGTGTATTGACTGCCGCGATCTGAGTGGAAGATGGCGCCTTTTGCAACATAGCCGCGAGCACGAGCGCACTCAAGGGCTGACACAACGATGTCGGCCGTCATCTTTTCAGATAGCGAAAACCCAACAACCATGCGCGTTGCAAGGTCGATCACGGTAGCAAGGTAGAGCCATCCCTCTCCGGTCTTAAGATAGGTTATATCTCCTACAAGCCGTGTTGTCGGAACGGCACTTGTAAAGTTGCGCTGTATCAAATCAGGACGTCCATCATCGCCGGATCCTGGGATTGTGGTGCGCTTTTTGGCATAAGGCGTGCATCCCTTGATGTCCAGTTCACGCATAATCCTAAGCACCCGATAAAGCGTGAGTTCGTGTCCCTGGAGTGCAAGATAGGCATGAATGCTCCTGTGCCCAAAGCGTCTGTCGGACTCAAGCCAGGCTCGCTCAATAAGGGCTTTCAATTCAGGTGAGGTTTCTGGTCTTTTTGGCCTATTGCACCAGGCATAAAAGCCCGATCGGCTCACTTCGAGTATGCGAGCCATAAGCTTTACAGGGAAGTTTTCCTTCTCCGCATACATCAAGCGATACTTATCGTTTACGCTTGGCCTTTCGCGAAGAAGGCTGCGGCTTTTTTTAGAAAGGCATTTTCCATCTCAAGCTCACGTATGCGCTTTTGAGCTGCAACCAGATCAGCATCAACTTCCGTAGTGGGAGCCTCGCCAGATAGTTGCTTTTTGCGCGCTACAACCCAGTTGTTTGCGGTTTTGTAGTTGATGCCAAGTTCCTCGGCAACTTGTCGGACTGGCCGTCCTGTCGAGATGATGTAATCCGCGGTCTCTCGCCTGTATTCAGGTGTATACGTTGTCATGGTTTCTGCTCCTTTTTTCGGTGGTGAATGATACAAGATTTATATGGAGAAATCTCGCACCTTCGTGTCCGAAAAAACGATACAGGTCAGAGAACCTCATCGCCCGTGCGAAGATGGCTTTCTTACCAATGGACCTATCGTTTCTGAGGGCAGGCGGACGTCTCTCCTCAATAAAGTACGCGACATCCCAAGTGCTGAACATCAGACCAGTCGTCGAGATGCGCGATGGAGCGCTCTCGATGACGAGGAAGTTCCATGGGAGCACGAAGCGCGTTGCCACTAAGTTCTTGGAGGCGTTCCTTTCGGATGGCGCGATCGACAGGCAGCAGCTCATTCTCCTTTATTCGTGCGGACTGCCATCGAAGATATGCGAGGCAGTCACTGAAAGGGCCAAAAATCTCGGGGTCCAAGAGGTGCATTGGGTGCAAACGGGATGCGTGGTCACAGCGCATTGCGGCCCAAGCGCGATTGGTTTCGCTGCGCTGCGAAGCGAATAGAGAGAAGCGATCTTCGCCAATGGCTCATGTCGTTTCGCTTCTAAATGACGACCATCAGGAAGAAGGCAAATTGCTGGACGGGCAGTCCTGAACTTGTTCCCAATTCGAGGTCATGTGTCTCTTGTTTGGGACGATGTTCCCAGCGTCGGCACGTGCATCCTTACTCTGGCAATCAAGGCAATCGAAAACGGCAACCGACACAGTGCAAGCAGGCGATCAAAGGGAATGGACCACGCGAAGCTCATAGCGGTGAGGATGGAGGAGGCACGGGACGCGCGCGGCATCAGCGTCGCGGAGCTGGCCCGGCGGGCCTCCATCGACCGTAAGAGGCTGTGGTACATCCTGGACGGCCAGCGCCAGATGCGCGCCGACGAGTTCGTCCGCCTCTGCGCCGTGATGGGCCTGGACATGCAGTTCTTCCTCACGCCCGAGCTACGCGAGGAGCTGTCCTACCGCCGGAAGCTGACCATCGAGGAGTACGGCACGGGCCTGTGCGGCCTGCCGACGATGAGAGAGAGGGGAGAGACGCGCTGCAACATCTGACGGAGACATACGTCGATGCCAAGGGCGGGGTGCGACCGGCACGGTCGGCCTCGCCTTTCCGCGCATACGCCTCCCTTCCCAACGCAAAGCCAATCCCATGCCCACAACTATCGGAAAGGATTCCGTTGATGTAGGCGCGGGAGGCGCGTTCCCTCCCGCATTCGGGAAGGGACGCCCTATGGCGAGCGATTACGGCGACGAGGCCGGAAGCAAGATGATCGACGACTTCATGCGCTTCGGGGAGCGCATGGGCGAGCGGGCGATGTACACCCGCGCAAGCCAGATGCAGCGTGCGTTCCAAAACGCCACGCAATCGGCGCGGGAGGCGGCCGGGGAGGCTCCCGCCGGGAACCTGGCCGAGTGGGCGAAGCTCGACATGCACGAGTTCCAGGGAATAGAGGATTATGAGGCCATCAAGGGGATCATCGAGGACAGGCTCGCGGCGCACGGCGTCGCGAGCACGTGGTTTCCCGACCCCGAGACGGGGCGCGAGTACCTGCTTTTCCGCATCGCCGACGCGCGCGAGGTCTGGCAGTCCTTCGACGAGCTCGCCCGCGAGACCGACGGCGCTTGCGCCAAGGCCGCGGAGAAGCTCGAGGCGCAGCGCGGGAAGGGCCCCGAGCGCCTACGCGACGAGAGAACCCTCGACGAACGCGCGGGAGAGGCGCGCGAGGCGTCCAAGGCGCTCGAAGCCGAGGGGGCCACCAGCCGCGCGAAGGCCAAGGGGCCGCGCCTCCAGGAGGTGCGGGCGAAGTGACGGCGAGCATCATCTGGGCGACCGCCCTCTCGGCGCTCTCCTTTCTCGCCGCGAACGCGTACGCCGCCTGCCTGCTGTCGCTTCCGGGCAACCCCATCGCCAACCTGGCCGCAGCGCTCCGGCGCCTCCCCCTCTACATCATGGGCCACGGCCCCCTCTCGCTCGAGGCTGCCGCGCTCGCGACGGGGCTCGTGGCCGCATGCTCCGTATGGTGCGCGTGGGCGTGGTCGCTCACGCACGGGCGCGCCCAGCGCCAAGGAGAGGAGCACGGAAGCGCCCGTTGGGGCACCGTGCGCGAGGGCCGGCGCTTCATGAACCTCAAGGACCCCGACCAGAACGTCATCCTGACCGAGCGCTTCGGCATGGCGATGAGCCGCCCCGACCACGACCGCAGGCACGAGCGCAACCGCAACGTGCTCGTGGTGGGGGGATCCGGCGCGGGCAAGACGCGCGGATTCTTCGAGCCCAACGTCATGCAGATGAGCGCGAACTACCTCGTGACCGACCCCAAAGGCGAGTCGCTGCCCCGCCTCGGGCACATGCTGGAAGCGGGCGGATACGAGATCCTTTCCTTCAACACCGTGGACTTCTCGAAGTCGCTCCACTACAACCCGCTCGCCTACGTAGCCGACGAGGCGGACATCCTGGAGTTCGTCGCCTGCCTCATCGACAACACCACGGGCGACAAGGAGCATGCGGGCGACCCGTTCTGGGAGAACGCCGAACGCCTCCTCTACGTCGCGCTCATCGGCTACCTCATCTACCACTGCCCGCCCGACGACCGATCGCTCTCGGGGCTCGTCACCCTGCTCTCCCTGGCCAAGGCCAAGGAATCCGACGAGGACTACAGAAGCCCCCTCGACCTCCTGTTCGATGAGGTGGAGACCGGCATGCGCTACGTGCGCCGCGCCGGCGAGCCGGAGGGGTTCGACCCCCTAAGGCGAGAATCGTACAACCCCGGCGGCACGCACCGATGGGTGCGCGTTTCCGAGCCCGTGGCGGTGGACGCCGACTTCTGCCTTTTGCACTACAAGATGTTCAAGGACGCGGCGGGCAAGACGCTGAAGTCCATCCTCGTGTCGTGCAACACCCGCATGGAGCCCTTCGCCATCCCGCAGGTGCGCGAGCTCGTGAGCTTCGACGAGATGGGGCTCGACCGCCTGGGGGACGCGGGCGAGCGCCGCGCCGTGTTCGCCGTCATGTCGGACACCTCCTCGCTCTACTCGTTCCTCTTCGCCATCATGATGTGGCAGACCATGAACGTCCTGTGCAAGAGGGCGCTCGTGCGCTACGGCGGCGCGCTGCCCACGCCGGTCGTCATGCTCATGGACGAGTTCGCCAACATCGGCCGGCTCCCCGACGTGGAGAAGATGGTGGCGGTCGTCCGCAGCCGCAACATCTCGATGGCCTTCGGCCTGCAATCCCTCTCGCAGCTCAAGAGCGCGTACAAAGACGACGCGGCCACCATCGTCGACTGCTGCGACACGACGCTGTTCCTCGGGGGCAAGTCCACCGACACGGTGAGGGAGATAGCCGAGTCGATCGGCAAGGAGACCGTCGCCACCGTCACATGGAACGAGAGCCGGGGCGCGTCGGCATCCTCAACCCGCAACTGGAACACCATCGAGCGCGACCTCATGCAGCCCGCAGAAGTGGCGAAGCTGCCACGCGACGAGGCCATCGTCCTCATCGCGGGAACCGATCCCCTGAGGGACAGGAAATACGACGTCTCCATGCACCCGAGGTGGCGCTCGGTGTACCCGGGGCGCGCCGACGCGCTCTACGGGCTCCCCTTCGACTTCTCCGAATACAGGGAAAGACGGCTCGGGGGCGAGCGGCCACGTGAATAGGGCTGCCCATTTCCCGGAAAAGAAGAGCCGCGGCACGGCCCCGCTTCGGGGGCCGTGCCGCGCGAGCGAAACGCAAAGGAGAAAACACATGCTGGCCAACATCATCAGCCTCGTCTCGGGGTGCGTGACGTTCCTCGGAGGCTTCCTGGTCGTCTGGGGGGCCGTGTCGCTCGGCCTCGCCATCCGCGAGCAGCAGGGCGGCGCCCAGATAGCGAGCGCCATCTCGACCATAGCGGGCGGCGGGATCATCATCGCCGCCGCCGTGTACTTCGGGATGCTCGACACGAGCTGGCTCCCGGCGTAAGGAGGCGACACATGCTGAGCGTGTCCGTGCACAAGGACATCGGCGAGTACACCGAGAAGGTGGTGGGCAAGCTCTCCGCCCGCACGCTCGCCTGCACAGCGGGAGGGCTCGCATCGGCGGTGGCCGCGGCTGCCGTGGCCAACCTCGCCCTCGGCATCCCGGTCGACGCCACGACCCTTCCCGTCATGGCGGCCTCGATGCCGTTTTGGCTCCTCGGGTTCTGGCGGCCGAAGGGGCTTCCCCCCGAGAGGTTCCTGCCCCTGGTGGCGAGCCATGCGCTTGGCGACGGGAAGATCGCTTACACCACGGGCTCGCGCCCGGGGTCGATAGCGGGCCCCGTCGGCTGCGCTAAAACGAGCCGGCGCGCACGCCGGGAGTCGAGAAGGAAAGGGGCGGAGCGCCGTGTCAAGGAACTCTAGCGAAGAAGGCGGGAAGCGAACCCTCGTGAAGCCCTCCCCCGGCCCCAAGCGCACCCAGTCGCTTGGGCGTCGCATGGCCGAGCAAGAAAGGCGGCTCACCGACCGCATGGCCGAGAGACGCGCCCGCCGCCGCGCGGCGCGCGACGTCTACGCGGCCATAGGCTACGACCTCATGTACGAGAACGGCATCGCGCAGGTGGAAGAGGGGCTGTTCAGCCAGACGCTCGCCTTCGACGACATAAGCTACCAGTCGGCGCGCGAGGAGAGCCAGCAGGCCATCTTCAGCGGATGGTGCCAGCTGTTCGACTACTTCGGGGCGGAGAGCTGCGTGCAGCTTTCCGTCGTGAACCGGCCCATCCCCACAGAGCTCATCGGGCGCAAGCGCTTCTTCGGGGAGGACGACCCGGCCACGGCGGCCTACGCCGCCGAGTACAACCGCATCCTCAACGACAAGATGCGCGAAGGCGTCTCGAACCTCGTACGCGAACGCTACCTCACGTTCTCGGTCGGGGCGGCGAGCATCGACGAGGCCATGCCCAAGCTCGCCCGAATGCGGACCGACGCCGAGCAGACGCTCTCGAAGATGCGCAGCGCGAGCCGCCCGCTTTCGGGCGCGGAGCGCCTGGACGCCATACACGCCCTCCTGCGCCCGGGCAAGCCCAACGCGTTCTCATGGGATGCCGTCGGGGCGAGAAGCGGCCTCACGAGCAAGGACCTCATCTGCCCCTCGTCCCTCGACTTCAAGCCCGACGGCGCCGGATCGTGCTTCAAGTCGGAGGACGCGTGGTGCCAGGTGCTCTCGATCAACCGCTTCGGCAGCGAGCTGTCCGACCGCTGCCTGGCCGACATCATCGACCTGCCCATCCCGCTCGCCGTGTCGATCCACGTGCAGGCCATGGACAAGTCGAAGGCCGTGGCGTTCGTGAAGAAGCGCATCGCGTGGATGGACAAGGAGATCATCGACGAGCAGATGAGCGCGGTCAAGAAAGGCTACGACTTCCAAATCCTGCCCTCGGAGCTCAAGTACTCCAAGGAGGAGGCCGAGGACCTTCTCGACCACCTGCAGAACAAGAACCAGCGCCTCTACGTCTACACGGGCCTCGTCTACACCCACGCCCCCACGCGCGCCGAGCTCGACGACCAGGTGATGCAGATCGTGTCCACGGCGCGGCGCAACTCCATCGAGGCGGACGCGCTCGACTACCGCCAGCGCGAGGGGCTGAACTCGGTGCTCCCCCTGGGGCACAACCACGTGGAGGTGTCGCGCATGATGACGACCGCCCAGGTGGCCATCCAGATGCCCTTCGCCACCCAGGAGCTCGCGCAGGCGGGCGGCGGCTACTACGGGCAGAACAAGCAGTCCTCCAACCTCGTGCTCTGCAACCGCAAGCGGCTCGCGAGCCCCATGGGGTTCGTCGCCGGCAAGCCCGGGTCGGGCAAGTCGTTCTCCGTGAAGCGCGAGATAGAGAACACGATACTGGCCTACCCCGACGACGAGATCATCATCCTCGACCCCGCGGGGGAGTACTCGCCGGTGGTGCTCGCCAACGGCGGCGAGTCGATCCGCTTCGCGCCCGACTCGGGCACGCACCTGAACCCCTTCGACCTCGCCGACGTGGCCCACCAGTCGCCCTCGGCGCAGATGGCGTTCAAGATAGACGCCTTCCTTGCGCTGTCCTCGGCCACCATGGCCGAAGGCTCGGAAGGGCTGACCGAGGCCGACAGGTCCATCATCAGCCGCTGCGTCGAGGCAGCCTACCGCGAGGCGGCGGAAAGCGGGCGCGACCCCCTGCTCGGCGACTTCTACCGAATCCTGAAAAGGCAGCCCGAGCCCGAGGCGCGCGACGTGGCGCTGCGATACGAGCGCTACGTCGAGGGAGCCCTGTCGTTTTTCAACCACCCCTCCAACGTCGGCTTCGAGAGGCGCGTCACCAACATCGACTTCAAGGACCTCTCCGAGAACATGCGCGCCTTCGGCGTCATAACGGTGCTGGAGAGCGTGCGCAACCGCATGTACTACAACTACGAGAGGGGCGTCACGACCTGGCTCTACATCGACGAGGTGCAGTCGCTCTTCGGCCATCCCGCCATCATCGGCTACTTCTCGAAGTACTGGGCGGAGGGGCGCAAGTTCAACCTCATCGCCACGGGCATCACGCAGAACAGCGTCTACATGCTCGACCACGAGGAGGCGCGCAACATGGTGCTGAACTCCGACTTCGTCCTGCTGCACAAGCAGTCCCCGCTCGACCGCCGGGCATGGGCGGAACTGCTCGACATGAGCGCCCAGGAGGCCTCCTACATCGACGAGTCCGTGCGCGCGGGCGAGGGGCTGCTCATAGCCGGCGGCGCGCGGGTGCCCCTGAAGGACGACTTCCCGAAGGGCAGGCTCTACGACCTGTTCAACACCAAGCCCGAGGAGATCGCCGCCAAGAAGCGCGAGAGCGACTTCGCCGAGCGCGAGCGCAGGCGCAAGTCGGAGAAAGGCGACGTGTAGTGGGCGGGCTCGCCAAGGCAAGCGAGGCGAGGGCGCAGGCCCATCCCGACACCATGCTCGCCAAAGGCGAGGGCGCGCAAGCCGATTCGCTGGCATCCGCGGGGCGCACCGACGCGGTGAGCGCGGGCCTCGTGAGGGGGTTCGACCGCTTCGCGGCGGAGGGCTGCAAGGGCAGGGGCCGAAGGTCGGCAAGCCGGGGCGGCAAGGCGAGGGAAAAAGGCGGGGAGGCACCCGGGGCCAATCGAGCAGCCGGCCCCGAACGAGCCGAGGGGCTTTCCCAGCGCCAGTCCGCGTTTCGCACGAGACGGGCCGTTGCGGATGCGGCCGCCTCGCAAATGGACGACTCCGACGAGCTCGGCGGGTCCGAGGGGATCTACCGCAGCGGCAGGGGCGCCTCCTCTGCCCTGCGGGGCATGCGCGAGAGGGGGAGAGCGTCGGCGCTGCACGCCGAGAATCGCGAGGCGGCCCCGAGCGGCCCCGGCGCGAAGAGGCCGCCCGCCCCCAAGGCCAAGGCCCGGGGGAAGGCAAGCCCTACGGCGAAGGCCCAATCGAGGCGAACCTGGTTGAGGGCGCGGGCGATGCGAGATGCGGCCTCCGCCTCAAGGGGCGCCTCCGCCGCCGCCGGGTCCGGCGCCGGAAAGGCCATAGCCGCGGCCGCCTCGTCGGCCGCAGCCCCCGTGGCGGGGGCCCTCGCGGGCGCGCTTTGCTTTGTGCTGGCGGCCCTCGTCGTCTCGCAGATCGCAAGCGCGGTCTTCGGCTTCTGGAAAGGCGAGGCCGAGAAGGCCTCGCTCGAAGGGCTTCCCCCTTACATCACGGTGGAGATGGTGGAGGCGGCGCTCGAATGCCAGGAGGAATACGGCCACCCCGCCGGATGCACGCTCGCCCAGATCATCTGCGAGAGCGGCATGGGCGACCGCCTGTCGCTGCTCGCCGAGCGCGACAACAACCTCTTCGGGATCAAGTGGTCCCCCTCCTTCCTCGGCTGCCCGGAGGTGGCGGGGAAGAGCTCTTGGGCCACGAACGAGGAGTACGGCGGCGAGGTCGTGGGCATCACGGCCGACTTCACCGCGTTCAAGGGGCACGGCGAGTGCATCGCGTTCAGGAGCCGCGTGCTCCTCGCCGCCCCCCGCTACGCGGAAAACCCCCTCATACGGCAGGCCATCGCGGAGAAGAGCTCCGACAAGATGGCCGAGGGGCTGAAGGACGCGGGCTACGCCACGTCCTCCGCCTACGCCGACTCGCTCAAATCGGCCATGGATTCCTACGGGCTGCGCCGCTTCGACGGCATGAGCCTGGAGGACTTCAGGTCGGGCGCGGCGAACGGCGACGCCATCGTCGCCGCGGCGGTGAGCCAGCTGGGCGTTCCCTACGTTTGGGGAGGGAGCGTGCCCGGCGTGGGGCTCGACTGCTCGGGCCTCACCCAGTACTGCTACGCCCAGGCCGGCATCTCCATACCCAGGTACTCGGAGGACCAGGCCTCGTCCGGCAGGCGCGTCCCCCTCTCGGAGGCGGAGCCGGGCGACATCCTTTGGCGGCCCGGCCACGTCGCCATCTACGTGGGCGGCGACGAGTACATCCACGAGCCGCAGCCCGGCGACGTATGCAAGCGCGCGGAGGGAATCGCCTATTTCACGTGCGCCATCAGATACCGATAGCAAGGAGAGAGAATGCGAAAGAAAAACAGGCTGATGCTGGCGGCCGCCATCGGGATGGTGGCCATCGTCGTGGCGACCTCGGCGGTGCGCTGCTCCGTCGCCCAAGTGGAACAGGAGCAGGAAGCGGGCGGCGACGCGGCGGCGACCGCGCAGGTGACCGACCAAAGCGCCCACGCCGACCCCCAAAGCGACGCCGGCGC
>NZ_GL622580.1:245226-319273 GCF_000185625.1 Eggerthella sp. 1_3_56FAA | reverse complement strand
CGACGGCGCGCCCGAGAAGACCGTCTCCTTCCGCGACGGCTCCTTCATAGAGTCCGACGGGGCGTCGGTCAAGCTCGCCGCCTTCGACGTGAAATGCGCCGGCGAGGGAGAGGGGCAGCTCCACCTCGACGTCGACATCGTGAGGGATGGCGGCGCCCGCACGGCCGCCACCATCATCGTCGAGGGGCAGGAGGGCGCGCTTTCCGTCGCGTGCGACGGGTTCGCGAACGAGAAGCGCTACGTCCAAGGCGGGGCAAGCAGCGAGAAGGTCCGCGCAACGGGCCTCGCGGAGCCCTACACGGGCCTCATCGACGGCAAGGAGGGCGAGCTGGCGACGGCCATCGACGCATGGTGCAAGGGCCATGCGCCCTCGGCCGCCGAGGCGTCCTTCGACGGCGAGGTGTACGTGGACGTGAACGGCGGGCGCGTGAGCGCCACGTTCCACCTGGACGACGCGGCGTCCACCATCGTGACGGCCGTCTACGAAGACGGCGCGTTCAGCGTGCTCGGGTAAGGCGTCCGACATGGCATCACCGACAAGGCGCATATCGGGCTCCGTGGCCTTCGCCCGCTCGTTCTCGGCGACGGCGCTCCTCTGCGCCTGCCTGCTCGCCTGCCCGAACCTCGCGTTCGCCGACATCGCGGGCGACATCAACGCATGGCTCTGCGGGATCCTGCGCGACACCTGCAACTGGATATTCGCGGGGCAGGCCGACATGCTGAGGTCAATAGGCTACGACGGGGTGCTGGCCGCCGGCTTCTCCCAGATGATCGGGGGCGCGGGGACCGTCACCATGTACGACCTCGTGCGCGGCGTGTGGGAGCACGCGATCCTGCCCATAGGCTGCGGGATGCTCTCGTTCGTGTTCACCGTGCAGCTCATCAAGGTGTCCCAGAGGATGGACGGCAACGCGTCGATGCCGGGCGTGAGGGAAGTCGTGTTTATGTTGGTCTTCTTCGCGGTGTTCCTCTTCCTCATCCAGAACAGCTTCGATCTGATGGCCGCCGTCTACGAGGTGGTGAAGCTCGCCATAGACCGCGTGGTGGCGCTCTTCGGCGAGGGCATGCCGATAGACCTCGCCGCCGTCTCCATCACCACCGTCGACGACGACGTGGCGGCGCTCATCGCGATGCTCGTCGTGGCGCTCGTGTCTTGGCTGGTCGTCATCGTCGCCTACGTCGTGGCGCTCGTCGTCAGCTGGGCGAGGGCCATCCAGATATACGTGATGGCGGCCTTCAGCCCCATCCCCCTCGCGCTGATCTCCCTCGACGAGACGCGCCAGATGGGCGTGGGCTACCTGAAGAACTTCGCGGCGGTGTGCCTGGCCGGCGTGATCATCTTGGTGCTGCTCGTGTCCTTCCCGATAGTGCTCGGGGGGCTCAACGCCGCGAGCGCCGGGGCGCCCGTCGTGGACTCCATCGTAGGGGGCCTGTCCTACGCGCTCCAGTACCTGGCGATGTGCGTGCTCCTCATCCTCTCCCTCGTGAAAAGCGGGGCCTGGGCGCGCGACATCATGGGCGGCTGACGCCATGGGAGCCAGCGCGCGAGGCCCTTGAGGCAGCAGCACCCCACCGACCCGAAAGGCGCGCCCGCCCAGCCGGGGCCATGGCGCGAAACGATGAGAAGGAGATGAAAGATGGCGGAAGACACCGCTGGGAAAGAGCGGAAGAACGTCTACATCACGCTGCACAAGTCGTTCGTCCACGAGAACATAAAGTACACCGACAGGAGCACCGGGGAACAGAAGTCCTTCAACGTGGCGCGCCTGCCCTCCGACACCGTGATAGACGGCAGGGACGTGGGAGGCTGCGAGTTCAGCCCCCTCTACGTGAACCCCTCGAGGTTCCGCGGGGAGAACTGGCGGGACATCCCGCTTTTGGCCGATCGGGAGGTGCAGCTGCGCCGCGATGTGCGCGACATCGAGGGCAACCCCATCGTCGGCGAAGGCGGGAGGCGCGAGAAGGAGGTCATCAGGGTCATGCCCGAGCAGATCAGAGAAGCGCTCGCCGAGGCGCGCAGGCGCTACGCCGAGGAGCATGCCAAAGACGACCGCGGGCTCGCCGAGCGCGCGGATGCCGCAAGAGACGCCTCGGGATCCATGGAGAAGGGCGCGCCGCGCCCTTTAGGCCGTGAGAGCCGCTGAGGAGGTGACGTGATGGAAGCAACCCGAAACGGCGCGGCCTCGAAGGCCGTGCGCATCCTCCTCGCGGCCGCCCTCGCCCTGGGGGCCCTCCTGCCCGCAGCGGCGCTCGCCCCCGCCGAGGCTCAGGCGGCGCAGCGCGCGACGCTCACCGTGGGGCCCGACATAGAGTACGACGCGTTCTTCACCTCCTGGTTCGAGGTGGACGGCCAGCCCGCATGGTGCGGGAACCCCTCGAAGCCCACCCCGCAGGGAGGAGACTACGACAAGCAGCCCCTTTCGGCCCCGAGCGGCCGCGTGGGCGAGCTGGCGGCGGACATCTGGTTCTCCTACGGCTCACCCGGCTTCGACGAGTCGCTTTGGCCGAGCGCGTGGCAGGACGGAAGCGCCATGACGGCGGACCGGTACATGGCGCTCGCGCACATCCTCATGGCCGACACCTACTCCTCCGACGGCAACTACGCCATGTTCGGCTG
Organism: Eggerthella sp. 1_3_56FAA; assembly: GCF_000185625.1. NCBI lineage: Bacteria > Bacillati > Actinomycetota > Coriobacteriia > Eggerthellales > Eggerthellaceae > Eggerthella > Eggerthella sp. 1_3_56FAA. The sequence continues at coordinate 316,656 of NZ_GL622580.1, read as the reverse complement.
CACCGAGGGGTTCCGCGACTGGGTGAAGCAAAACGTCATAGGCTTCGGCGACGACGGCTCCGAGATCAACCCGAACGCCACCGGCCGCAAGATCGCCGCGCGCGCAGGGGAGGTACCCGGCAATTTCGAGCCCTTCGTGCTCTACACAGGCTCGGCGACCCAGGTGATCCTGTCCTTCACCTACCACACCACGGTCAAGGTGTCGAAGGAGGCCTCGGAGTCATGGGCGGCGAACGACGCGGACTACACGCTCGCGGGCGCGGTCTACGGAATCTACCGAACCCGCGCGGACGCCGAGGCCGACGTCAACAGGGTGGCGAGCATCGTCACGGACGAAAGCGGGCACGGCGAGTCCGAGAGCCTCGGCGCGACCCGCGAGACCTTCTACGCGAAGGAGGTGGAGCCCTCCTCTGGCTACGCCCTCGACGAGTCCGTCTACGAGGTGGGCCCCGGCAACGACTACGCGTTCTCCTCGGAAGAGCCGCCCATCACGGTGCGCCTCGTGCTGAAAAAGCTCGACGCCGAGACCGGCCAAGGCGCTCCCCAGGGCGACGCCACCCTCGACGGGGCGCTCTACGAGGCCAGCTACGACCGGGGCGGCGCGACGGAGAAGGTGCAGGGGGAGACAGCGGGGGCCACCGTCGTTTTCGAGGGCATCCCCCTCGGCGACGTCACCGTTCGCGAGCTCGATCCCTCGGGCGGCTACCTGCTCGACCGCGAGCCCCATCGCCTGAGCGCGACCGCCGACATGGCCGAAGGCGGCGCAGTCGTCGAGATCGCCCCCGAGGGCGAGTTCGGCGAGCTCGCGCAGCGCGGAGGGTTCATCGTCGGCAAGGGGGATGCCGAGCGCTACGACCACGAGGACGGCATGTTCTGGAACTACGCGCAGGGCGACGCCTCCTTCGAGGGGGCGGAGTTCACGGTGTACAACCGGTCCGCGAACCCCGTTTGGCACGACGGAAACGGCGATGGCTCGTTCCAGGAGTCCGAGGAGTTCGCCCCCGGCGAGGCCATCACGACGATCGCCACCGAGTACAACGCGTCGCTTGACGCCTGGACCGCCACGACGGGCGTGCGCGCCCTGCCCTACGGGACCTACGAGATCGTGGAGACGAAGGCCCCCGAGGGCTATGCCGGCGAAGGCGTCGTGAGCCATGTGGTCGAGATCCGCGAGGACGGCCAGTTCGACCAGCTCGTGGAGGCCGACGGCATGCTCAACGAGGTCATGCGCGGAGGCGTGCAGGTGCAGAAGGACGACCTCGAGCTCGGGACGAGCGAGACCCTGGGCGGGGCCGACCATTCCGCGCTCGGGGCGGAGGGCTACCTCGGCAGCTCGCTCGCGGGCATCGAGTTCACCATAGAGAACGCGTCCGAGCACGGGGTCATGGTGGGCGGCACCTACTTCCCGAGCGGCAGCGCGGTGGCGACCATCGTGACGGCGTGGAACCCCGGAAAGGCGGCGTACACGGCACAGACCGCATCCGACGCCCTGCCCTACGGGACCTACCGCATAGCCGAGACCGCCACCAACGGAAGCTACCTCCTCACCGACGGAGCGCCCCGCACCTTCGAGGTGCGCGAGGACGGCAAGACCGTCGTCACCGACCGCGAGGGCGACCCGCTGACCTGGCGCGACCAAGTGGTGCGCCATGACGCGCGCCTGCAGAAGAAGGGCTCGCCTTCGGGAGAGAAGCTCGCGCTCGTGCCCTTCCTCATCACCAACGTCACGACCGGCGAGGCGCACGTGGCCGTCACCGACCGCAACGGCATGCTCTCCACGTCGTCGGAATGGCGCAGCCGCGAGACCGTCGTGAACGCCAACGACCGGCTGCTCGACGAGGATTACATCCACGCGGAAGACGTCGTGGAGGAGTCCGGCATCTGGTTCGGGCAGGGCGAGGACGGCTCCGAGGCCGCGCCCGACGATGGGCTGGGCGCGCTGCCCTACGGGGAATACCGCATAGAGGAGCTTCGCTGCGAGGCCAATGAGGGCTACACGCTCTGGTCGGAGACCTTCAACGTGAGCCGCGACACCACGGACACCCCCTTCGACATCGATTTGGGCACCGTGGACGACCAGCCCATCCCGACCGTCGCAACCGAGGCAACCGACAAGGCCGACGGCGACCATGCGCTGAGGGCCGAGGGCGGGGCCGTCGTCGTCGACGAGGTCTCATATGCCAACCTCGTCCCCGGCGAGAGCTACACGGTCAAAGGCACGCTCATGGACAAGGCCACGGGGCAGGCCCTCATGGCGAACGGCGCGGAGGTGACGTCCGAGGCGGCGTTCACGCCCATGGCCCCCTTCGGAACGGTCGAGGTCGAATTCGCCTTCGACGCGACTGAGCTCGCGGGCAAGGAGATCGTCGTCTTCGAGAGCCTGGAGCGCGAGGGCCGCGAAGTGGCCTCGCACGCCGACATCCACGACGAGGCCCAAACCGTGACGGTGGAGCCTGGCCCCGAGATAGGCACCGTGGCCGCAGACGGCGCCGACGGCGACCACGAGGTCTCGGCCGACGGCTCGGCGCACATCGACGACCAGGTGTTCTACAGCGGCCTCGACGCCGGGGGCGCTTACCGGCTGGAAGGGGTGCTCATGGACCCGGGCACGGGAAGCCCGCTGCTGATCGACGGTGAGAAGGTCGAAGCCGCGGCAGAGTTCTCACCCGGAGAGCCCACCGGGTTCGCCGTCGTCTCCTTCGAGCTCGACGCCAGCGCGCTTGAGGGCCGCAGCGCCGTCGTGTTCGAAACGCTCTACGACGGCGAGGGCAACAAGGTCGCCTCGCACGAGGATCTGGAAGACGAGGGGCAGACGGTGGCCTTCACCGAGCCCTCGCCCGAGATAGGCACGACCGCGGCCGATGCCGACGACGGGGATCATGAGGCCGCAGCCGACGAGAGCGTGGCCATCGTCGACGAGGTTCGCTACGAGAACCTGGAACCGGGCCGCGAGTACGTGCTCACCGGCACCCTCATCGACAAGACGGGCGCCGAGCCCGTCGAGAAGGACGGCCTGCCGCTCGCCACGGTGGTCGCCTTCACCCCCGCAGAGCCGAACGGGTCGGTCGAGGTGGCCTTCAACTTCGACGGCAGCCAGCTCGCGGGACACACGGTGGTCGCCTTCGAGAGCCTATCGCTCGACGGCGAGGTGGTGGCCACGCACGAGGACATCGACGACGAGGGCCAGAGCGTCAGTATCGTCGAGAAGCCCGCGTCCGATATCCCGAAGGCCGAGCTGGCGCAGACCGGCGACACAAACAACATCGTCCCGCTCGTCTGCCTGGCGGCTGCGGCGGCCCTGACGACGGCGCTTGCCCTTGCGCATCGCAGGAGAGGGATTGAAGAAAACAACAAAGGTAAGGAGAAATACTCGGAAGAGGCCGACGAAGAGGATGCGTCGTTGGACAAATAGCCGAAGCATAAGATGTGATAACGAAGCTGGCTAATCAAGGATAGTAGCTTGGTCGCCTAGATGGAGAGGGAGCGGATCTGCGCTCCCTCTTTTCATGCCATCGATTATTCGCGCCTGGATTTGTGCGGCCATATCTTTGCTAATGAAGCTACGCGGATCGATTCTAAGTGCTACGCAGGCCCTCAAGAACTCTTCGACTCGCATTTCCCGTTTACCGTTAAGCACGTTCCAGAGACGCTTTCGGTCTGTTCCGATTCTCCTTGCCAACTCGGCCACGGACATTCCCCTTGCGCTCCGCGTTAGGTCCAGCTTGTTCGATATTCGTCGGCTATCTTCGCAATTCATTGTATTCTCGGCTTGAAACAAGATGACGGTATCGACAGGATTGCTCAGATGAATAGTGCGCAGCCATAGCAGTGCCGAAGTTAGCTTTCGACGTCGATTGAAAGTCTGCCATTATCTCGATGCAGTTTGAAGGGATATAAGATTAGCTCTATACCGAGAACAACGACGTGGTGCTCCATACTGCCTAAGGGATTCACGATGAGCAGGAGGGAAAGCCCGAGTTCTGCGGTCGCGAGGAGGAGCTGAACTGCGTCCAGCTTCCTGCGCCGCGCTTTCGCTACCACTTCATCGTATTCCCCGGCGACTTTATATAAACCGAGCAGCCCCCAGGATACTCCGATGATGTTCGTTGACACATCGCCATAAAAGATGCAGACAACACCCAGAGTGGCCATAACGAACGAAGTGCCCGCTCCCCTTGTCTTTTCCTCGAAGCGGCCAGCCAATCTGAAAGCGACTCCTGCACCGCCTACAAGTGTCATAAGCGCACCGATTATGATGGAAAGATAGCCGGCGACTACGCTTGGCATAATCAAGCACACGATACCTACGACGACCATAAGGCTGGTTAATAATACAGTTCGGAGCCGATGGTGTTTTCCGGCGAGCTCTTCGATGACATCGAGCAACATCTAATACAGATCCTTCTCGCGGGGTTTGCCGCCGAGGTTCCTCGCCCGCTCGGTGATGTCCCAGGCCTGCGCGTCTGTCGGCTTCTCGCCTCCGTTTCTGGAATTGAAGAACTTGCTGATGAGCACGACCGACCCGATCGCAATGATGGGTACTGCCACAAGTGTGATGAACCCCATCTACCTCTCCTCCTCTCGGTCTTTGCATGTGAATGCGAACACCTTTCTAGCGATCATCACTGTGGCGAATACGACCACGGGGATGACGACCACGGTCACGGGTTCGATGGCCAAACTCGAAACCCCCGCCAGGAGGTCGCTTCCGAATATATCGAGCATAACTACCGCTCCTTCCCGGCGTTATCCGCGAATGCGCCGTCGATAATCCCCGATGCCTTCTCGCGAGCATCGTTCACCTCATCGTCGCTGAGGCCCTCTTCGCCCCGTGCCACCCTGGCAGACGAGATGGAAGAGATCACCGCATCCGATATCGCCTTCATGCCGTCCCGGTCGGCACCCCCGTTCATCAGGTAGCTGTGCATCGCCTGTCTGTTCATGCCTTGCTCCTTTCTGATTAATACAACATGTGTTGAACATCTGACTTTGTGATGCTATTGTTAGTCTTCAAGGCGTGCGATTCAATCAGCAATCGGAAACGCAGTGGAAGATGTGCAACATATCGGCTCGATGTGTTGGAAAACGAGGGGAGCGACGATGGGCTATGATGCGCGCGTCCGGTACACGAAGGGCGTGATACGGCAATGCTTCATAGACGCATTGCGCGCAAAGCCCCTGCGCAAGGTGACGGTGAGGGAGATATGCGAGGCTGCCGAAATAAACCGCGCGACCTTCTACCGCTACTACGACAACCCCTTCGACCTCATGGACAAGATCGAGCGGGAGTACCTAACGGAGCTCACATCCCTCATCGGGGAGGTGGAGCCGGGAAGAATGCGGGAATCGCTGCAGGCCATGCTCGGCTTTCTCAAGGAAAACCGCGGAGACTGCCTCGTGCTCTTCCTGGAAAACGGCGACCCCGACTTCGCCCTGCGCGCCATCGGGGAGTGCTTTCAGAAGATGCTCCCGAACCTTGACGGGATAATCCCCGGAAAGGACCAGGCCGAGCGGGAGTGGCTGTTCCACTACATGGCTCAGGGATGCGCGGCGGCGCTCGGCAGCTGGATGCGGGGCGGGATGAGCGAGAGCGTGGAGCGTTTGGCCGATTTTCTGGTGGACTGCAACACCAAGCTACTCGCACGCTAGCAATCCGGCGCGAATTGGCCGTACCTTTTCAGAACCGCGTTGCAGACCCTTCGGTTGTCGTCCCCCCGCTCTCGCAAAGGATGCTCATGAGCGTCGCAGGAAAACCCATGACTTCGCAGACCCTAGATACTGGATTGTCGGGGTTGTGGTTAATCGAGAAACCTAAAGAGGCATTTGCCTTGGGAACGATATCTTCGGCAACGTCGTATGCCCACGAAAGCGCAGCGGCATCCACGAGCTCGCCCTCGACCTGGATGAGCACGGTTTCGCCGTCCATGGTGACCCGGTTGAGTCCCTGCATGTCGTCGGCATCGACTATAAGGAAGCTCCACCCATCGCGGCGGCGCGCGACTGGCAGTCCTTTCGGCCCCGACTCGTCCTTGTAGGCTTCGGCGGCCTCGTAGTAGTAGGAGCAGAGCCAAAGACTCTCGCCGTTCACGTCCGACAGGTCAAGCGTATAGTTGGTGAGCAGGTTGCCCGGCTGCGGCACGCCGTCGGTCATGCGATCCGTGTCGAACACGTCGATGCGGCCACCGGCGTAATAGACTTTGATGATCATCTCTCCGACCCTTCTCTTTGCTTCTCTGCGGTCGGCTGCGGAGCGGGCTCTGCTGCTCTTGCAGATTCGGTGTGTCTGGCGTTGCGCCCCGTCGATTCTCTGTCCTCAGGGCGGCTGAAGCGCGGCGCCGGCCTCCCTGCTGGCAGGAGGCCCATGGAGCGGATGTAGGAAGCCGCCGGGCTGTCTGCGTTCCCGGTCCTTTCGAGGAAGGCGTCCAGGTCGGCCGCGCACCGGGCACGGGATAGCTCTATCAGCGCCATCGCCCCCGACAGGCTGCGGAGCTCTTCGAGGTTCCCGACCTCGACTGCCCGCTTGGCTATCTTGGCGATGGCTCGCTCGCCGGAATCTTCGAGCCGCCGGATGCCGCCAGATCTCAGCAGCGGCTCCAGACGCTCGCGTCCATAGGCGAGCCCCATGCGCTCCCCGGATATCCTCCTCGCGGGGCGGTCGGCGAAGGCGTATATCCAGTCCCTCCGCTGCGCCTTGGGCGAGTTGTCCGAGACGGTGACGCCCATCGAGGCGAGAATGCCCCGGAACTCGGCCTCGCTCCTGGACACCGTGCGGGCGATACGCACGCGGCAGCGGATGTCGGCAGTCCACGAGTACTCGCCGCGATCTTGCAGCTCCCTCTCGGCACGCCGCACGTATTCGCTTCGATGGGTCTCGGGGGCCCTCCTGGAGCTGCGCCTCTCGGCGCGGGCGGCCACCCCCTTCGCTGAGGGAGGGCGCAAGGCGGTGAGCCCCTGCCCTTCGGCAACGGCCTGCAACGACTCAGCGAGGGCCTTCGGGTCGGGATCCTGCAGGCGCCGCCCCGTCTCGATGTTGGTGTTGTTCACGACGACGTGCGCGTGGGGTATGCCGCCCTCGTTGTCGTCGTGGTAGACGATGGCGACCTCGTAGTCGGGGAAATGCTCCTCGGCCCATGAGGACGCCAAATCGCGCAGGGATTCGAGGGAGATGCCGTCCTTGGGGTCCGGCGAGACGACGTAGTGCTTGTAGGTGCGCACGCGCCTCCCCCGCCAGGGAAGGTCGTTTCCGAAGGCGCGTCGCGTCTCGTCCATGACGGCCGCCCAGTCGAAGGCGTCGGCGCCCTCCGGCGCGTCGATGTTGATGAGGTCTTCGGCGAGCGCGCGGTTCTTCTTGGTGAGGTAGCGGCGGATGCCGCGTGCGGAGGTGTGGCCCGCGATGGTCTTGAGCATCGGCATGGCGTCACCTGCCGAGGGCGGCCATGGCTGCGCCCAGGATGGCCTCGGCATCTGCCCGGAGCGCGGCGATGCCGGGCTGCATGGCGACGAGCCTTCCCGATGTCCGGTCCAGCTCCTCGATGACGTCGGACGAGTCCATATCGTTCGCGCGAAGGTAGTAGGCGATGGCGTTCAGCGCGTGGACCGCCTGATTGTAGTGGTGCCCCCATCGCCGCATCTCGCGGGAGAGCTTCACGGCCGTCGCGCGATCGACGACGACGAGCCTTGCGCCGCCTTCGATGCTCTCATCGGGCAGCTGCAAAAGGCATCGGATGAGGTCCGAGAGCGTCATATCCAACTTCGAGGCGAGCGCCTTGGCGCGGGCGACCTCCCCCTCGGACATGCGCACGTGGATCTGCTTGGGGTATCGCTCCATCGCGTCGGCAGAGCCTCCTTCCGAGTTCTTACAAGGAGGCTCTGCCGACACCCCAGGGGCGCGGGGGATCCCCCGCAGAGATCGTAGCCGAGGTGCCGCCGAGGCGAGCTGCCGCCGTCCCGCGCCGGGAACGAACGTCCCCGATGCGGTGACGCGCCGAGGGGCGCGAGCCGGCGCGGGTTTCGGCGCGCGGGCACGCGGCGGTCGAGAGCTATTCCGCGTGCTGTGTACACGGAATAGGCCTCTTGCTTTGCTGCGAAATCTCGTAGCTCCAGAAACAAATCTACAATTTGTATTCTACATATTGTAGAACTATGATACACTTACGCTGTCGACAATAAAGGAGGAAGTATGGCAACGGCATTAGGGAGGTTCCTTAAGAAGCTGCGTCTCGATAACGATGAGTTGCTGTTTGATATGGCAAAGAAAATCGAGATGCCCACCTCGACACTATCCGCCATGGAAACGGGAAGAAGGCGCCCCTCAAAAGGACTTGCGGAAAAGATAGTCAGCGCATATCGCCTAACAGAGGAGCAGATACAGCAGCTACATTCGAGCATATCGGAAGCGAATGACTGGAACATCGGAATCGATGCATCTGCTTTCTCCCCAAAAGACCAGAACACTGCTGTGGCTTTTGCCCGCAGATTCTCCGACTTGGATGGAGACGACAAGGAGGCAATATGGAAGATACTGAACAAGGGGAAGGACTAACATGTCAAGCTACGTTAGGGGCATGAAGGTGCCTCCATGCAGCAGAAACGACCTACGAAATCTAGCTGCAAAAATGCATGAGCTGCTTCGATACGATGGCAAGTCGCCTTTTCCAATAGTAGATGTTGTGGAGTTCGTTCTTCCTAGAATTGTTCCTGGATTCGAGCTTCATGTGCTCCCAGCGGAGGAAATGGGAGAGGAGCATGGCAGAACATACCCAGACAAACACCTGATGTTCATCCGCGAGGACGTTTACGATGGGGCGTGCAAAGGGAACGGACGCGACCGATTCACCATGGGTCACGAACTTTCCCACCAGCTCCTGCATGAAGGCATTGACGTCACGCTTGCAAGAAGCAACTGCCAACATAAAACCTTCGAGGATTCCGAGTGGCAGGCGGACGCATTGGCTGGTGAACTGCTAATGCCCCACAAGGACATCCAAGGGCTTTCCGTAGGCCAAGTAGTAGACATCTTCCAAGTTAGCCCTTCAGCTGCACGAACGCAGTTGAACGCGGCATAGACGAAAGATTTACGAAGGGAGGTGAGGACATGGCTAAGGTACACCATGGCGGAAAAGTTGGCAAAGCGGCTTCGCGCCTTGCCAGCAAAGGGACGTCGAAAAGCACCAAAAGCTCATCGGCAAAGACCCTTGCAAACCACAAGCACAATATGCACTAGACCAGAAATGCGAGCCTAATCGAAGGGAGGTGAGGACATGGCATACGTAAGGATCAAGATTCCGACCTATCGCGTCACTAAAACCGGAAGGATCGTGAAGACCGGGACCAAAACCAAGACCATAAAAGTGAAATGAGACCCTAGCGGCCACTAGAATCTCATTTTGCGGAACCGAGAGCTGCCATCCAGGCGGCTCTCTTGTCTTTCATAAGGATAGAAGACCGGGAGTGCCATTGCAATAATCACTATGAAAACAAGCCGATACGAAGAGATTGGTCGCTGCGACTTTGGGAACGAAAGGCCCTCCGACCCGAAGGCCGGAGGGCTCGCCCCTCGATGGAGGGCCAGGAGGTCTTAGGCGATCTCCGGGAGGGCATCGTCGGGCCGCATGGGTTCGGATGCGCCCATGCAGTTGATGTGGTGGCGGATGAGCGCCCGGTCGGGGCCGATGACGAGGATTGCCGCCGTGTCGAAGCGGACGCCCACGTCCGCGTGCTCGGGATGGCCCGCGAGGTAGTCGACGGCGATCCTCTCGCGCTCCTCGCGCTCGCACGCCCCGCCGCGCTCGACCGGGAACCCCTTCGCCGCATCGGAGCGGACCCTCACTTTCACGAACGCGAGCACGTCGCCGTCCAGGGCGATGACCTCGCATTCGCCCGCGCCGCTTCGCCAGCCCTCCTCCAGGACCTCGTAGCCCCGTCGGCTGAGGAAGCGGCTAGCCGCCATCGTTCCGCGCGTCTTCAAGTCTTCCATGTCTGACCTCCTAGTCTTTCGGCCGGCCCCTTTCGGCCGCCTCGTGGCCCGGGTGCCGCCGGGGTTCGCGCGGGGGCGCAGGGGAGGAAGCGAAACCCGCCAGGGCCCGAGTTTTCGGGAGATCGTGGGAGCGCGCTCGCCTCCCGAAAAGTTTTCGCGGCCCTTGCGCCCCCGGGCGGCTCTCGGCGAGCCTTCGGGCATGAGGCGGCGAGGGGCCGGCGCAAAACGAGGGGTCAGCTGGCCCGAAGGCGGGGGCGACGGATCCCGCCGGCCTCACAGCCGACGGAATCCGCCGGGCATCGGGCGCTAGGCGCGGGGCCTGATACGGACGGTGTCGCCGTGGACGTAGTTGTTGGAGTTCCACGAGAAGTCCCCGTCGTGGTCGTAGTTCGCCACGTAGGGCAGGTCGGGATAGGTGACGTCGCGCGCGCCGTCGGGCGCGTCGATGCGGACGGCGATGCGGTTGAACGCAGGCTGCCCGAAACCGACCACGGGGAACGTCTCCCACCCCCCGCCGACGGTGCGCATCCATACCTCGTCACCCAGCCGGACCTCGCTCGCCGGCACCTCCACCGCGCCGAGGAAATCGCCCAAGCGCAGTCCCTCGGGCATGGCCTCGTCGAAGGCTCGCAGCATGCCGCCGAAGTCGTGCCCTCGCTGCTCCTCGCTCGGGTCGACGGCGCGCCAGCCGACGACGCTCCAATCGCCGTCGCGCTCCTCGCGGACGCGCTCGACGATGCGCCAGCCGTCGATGACGTACACGCCGTTGTCGCCCTGGTCGCCTATCCGGTCGAACCGGTCGATGCCGACCGAGAGCGAGCCGCCGAAGAAGTTGCCCATCACCTGCGCCATGCGGGCCCAGCCGTAGCTGTCGGAGCTCGGAGGGCGATAGCCCTGGAGCTCGCAGTACCTGAGCAGCGGCTCCACCGTGTCGCGGCCGCCGTTCCAGTGCAGGTAGAGCGCGAGCTCGCGCTCCTTGGTGGTGATGACTGCCCGGTTTCCCATGATGAGACCTCCTGTTAGCTTTGGCGGCCCTCCTTCCGGGCGCGCCTCCTTGGGGAGGGCTCCGCCCGGGCGCCGCGCGGGGGCAAGGGGGGCATGCGAAAACCGCAGGCCTGAGCTTCCGGTCGCTTTCTTGGTTTTCCAGCGGAAGGTTTTTCGCGGCCCTTGCCGCCCCGCATGGCGCTCGGGCAGCCTCGCCCCCGAGATGGCGCGTCGGGAGGGAGGGCGCCCGCAGGGGGGCGCCCTCTCGGGATGGCCGGCGGCCGTCACGGGCGCGGCCTTCGAGCGAGCCTCGCCAGGACGGCGCGCGCCTCGATGGGGCCCGACGCGATGGATTCGAGGCTGCCGAAGCGCTCCATCACGCGGCGGCGCTCCGCCTCGGCGATGTCGCGGTCCTCGCCCGTCTCGGGGTCGAACCCGACGCACACCAGGTCGCCGAAGGCGATGTGGTAGAGCTCGCCCGGCTCCACGGGACGCGACGGGTCGTCCTGGCTCGCGTAGCCCGCCTCCGCCATGGCGGCGTCGGCGTAGATGGCGCGGTTCGGGGCGCAGCCGCTGCCGGGCAGCAGGCCCTCCTCGTTGCAGTAGACGGCGGGCGCGTCGCCGAACACGTAGCCCATGGCCTCTATGCGGCCACCCACGCAATCCTGCAGGGCCGCGAGGAAGCTGCCGTCCTCGTCGGCCTCGAGCGTCTTTCTGTAGGGCATGCCGCCCGTGGGGACGACCATGGCCTCGAGCGTTTCCTTCATGGTGGAACCTCCTTGGAGAATCGATGTGGCGGAAGGGAAGCGGCCGCCCGACCCGCCGATGGGGCCGGGCGGGAACGGGCGTCAGGCCGCGAGGGCCGCGGCGTCGCCCTCGTCGAACACCTCGTCCTCGTCGTCGCCGGCGAACAGCCCGTGCAGGTGGTCCATCAGGTCGCGCTCGCCCTCGGAGAGCTCGTAGCCGGCGGGCATGAGCACGTCGTCCACGAAGGAGACGAACCCGAGGAGGTCGTCCAGGTCGCAGGGCCACGGCTCGTAGCCCGCCTTGAGGGCGAGCTCGGGGACCTCCGGGAGGCACGCGGGGACGGCGCGCATCAGGATGAACTGGTCGAGGGCCTTGCCCCTCGGCTGCCTGAATCCCTCCCAGGCGTCGTCGGGCTCGCATCCGTAGGCCGCCTCGAACGCTTCGTAGGCCCACTGGCGCAGCTTCGACTGGCCGTTTGAGGGGAACCTCGGGAAGGCCGCCTTGGCGAACTCGATGATGCGCTCGCGCATCGCGGCCGCGTCCTCGCGGCGCTTGAGGTAGGCCTCGGTCGCCTCGACCTCCTCGGGCGTGGGCTGGTATGCGTGGGACCCGTCGTCGCAGTAGAAGGTCACGTCGGCGCGCTCGCCCCACTCGCAGGGCTTCACGGCGGCCACCAGCCCCGCGTGCCCGCACTCGCCGTCGCAGGCGTGGTAGCCCTCGCCGAGCGACTTGCGCTCGACCACTTTGACGCCGAGCGATTCGAGCCTCGCCGCCTCGTCCTCGGCCGCCTTGCGGGCGCGCGCCCTGCGGCAGACCGCCTGCCGGTCCCAGTGGCTCCTCTTCGAGAGCACGGCCACCACGTCGTTCTCGGTGAGCACGTCGTCGTAGTCGCCCATGAGCGCCACTGCGTCGAAGTCCAGGTTCACCGCGTCAACCGGCACGACCTTCGCGCCGCGCACGTAGGACTCGGCCCTCTCCTCCGGGATGTCGGCCGACACCGCAGCGTCGGCCACCGGCACCCCCAGCGAGAGCATCGTCTGGATGCCGCGCCCGCGCTCGGCCTCGGTGAGCTCCCTGCGGTGGTTGTTCTCGGCGTTGAGGACGGACGCGATGCGCGCGTCGTCCCAGCCGTCCATCACGTAGGCGTCGGCCACCTCGAGCCCGAGCGAGCGCATGGCGGCGGTGCGCCTGTGCCCGGCGACCAGCTGGTAGGCCTCGCCGTCGGCCACCACGATGAGCGGGGTGATCTGGCCGTTCACCTCGATGCTGCGCGCCAGCCCCGAGACGTCGCCCAGCTCCCTGCGGTTCTGGTGCCTGCTCTCGACGCACGCCGCGAGCGGGATCTTCGTCGTTTCCATCTTCACGACCTCCTTGGGTTTTGCGGCCGCCCCTTCTGGGCGGGCCTTGTGGCCCGTGCCTTGGGCGGGGTTCGCGCGGGGCGCAAGGGGGGAATGCGAAACCCGCGAGGGCTGGAGTTTTCGGAGGGTGTGGATGGGCGCATCGCGGCCCGAAAAGTTTTCGCGGCCCTTGCGCCCCGCGCGGTTCCCGCCCGAGCATGCGGAGCCTCAAGGCCGCCAGGGGCGGCGCGTCCAAGGAGGTACGGAAACGACAGTGCCCCAGACCGCTCGGTGCGTCGATGTCATGCAAACGGGAACGCAGGGTATCGGGGTGATGCTGGCGGCGGTAGAATGAGGCGAGCAAGAACGGAGCGCAGATGGATCATCCCTACATCGAGAACGACATAGAGGCATTCTGCCACGACCCAGAGGGGCACTACTTCGACCGCAAGAGCGCACGCAAGGACGCCGATGAGATCGCTAAGCATCTGATGGCCTTTGCGAACGCGGCAGGGGGCAAGCTAGTCGTGGGCATCGAGGACGACGGCACCGTGACTGGCTTCAAGCGAGATAAGGCCCACAGCATCGAAGGTTTCGAGCAAGCCTATGTAACAGAGCTAGCTCCGTCACCGAGGGTGAAGACCGAGCGTATGCCCGTCGTGAACGAAAAGGGCGATGACGACCACGTGCTCATCATGGATGTCGCAAGCTCCGAGAGACAAGTGGTGCGACGTCGCAAAGACGGCAAGGTGGCGCTCCGGAAGGGCGACGAGAGCGTGTGGCTCGACCATGAGCAGATTCGTGCCCTCGAATACGACAAAGGCGAGTACTTCTTCGAGAGCGAAGTGCTCCGTGACTCTAGCATGAACGACGTTGACCGCGAAGCTGTGGAGACCTATCGCCATGCGCTTGGAACCAACGTCGACGACGAGAGGCTGCTCCGCAGCCTTGGCGTGCTCAAGGACGGGCATCTCACCAACGCCGGCATGATGCTGTTCGGAGAGAACGTACGGGCGGTTTTGCCGCAAGCCAGATTCAGGGTAATCAAGATCGACGGCACCGAAATGGGGCACGGCGACAAACTGCGCATCGTGAAGGACCAGACGTTTGACGGGCCGTTCATCAAGTCCATCCCCGAGGCTCGCGACTTCATCGCCTCCCAGCTCCGCGACTACCAATTCCAGGTGCATGGGACAATGGAGTTCAGGGTAGTTCCCGAATACCCGGAGTACCCGTGGTTTGAGGGGCTGGTGAACGCCATCACCCATCGTGACTACAGCATCTATGGCGAGTATGTCCGCGTCTACATCTTCGACGATCGTATGCTCATCCAAAGCCCCGGCAAGCTCCCCGGCGCTGTCACTCTTGAGAACATCAGGCATAAGCGATTCTCTCGCAATCCAATCATCGCTCGTGTTTTCACGGCCTTCGATTGGGTCAGAGAGCTGAACGAGGGCGTGGATAAGATATATCAGGAGATGTCCGACGCTGGTTTACCAGAGCCTGAATACGAGAACGACGACGACTACTATCTGAAGCTAACCTTGAGGAACAACCTTGAGGAACGTATTCCGAGGCTGCGCAACGAGGTTGCTCATGGACTGCCAGCTGTTTCAGGCGGCGAAAGCGACTCTCTTGCGCATGGCATACCGGTGCCGCTCGATCTCGCTACCCTCATGACGCTCTCTAAGAACGAGATTGCCGCAATACGCATCGCCGCAGAAAACGGCCGGGTGACAACGAAGATGTTGGCCGCCAAAAGAGGGGTAACCACCCGAACCGCCTCGACCGTTCTCAAAGGGCTCGCGAATCGCGCTCTTCTAACTTGGCATGGGAAAAGCCCGCGCGACCCGCAGCAGTACTACGAAATTACTACGAAAAATATTTCGGAGTAATTTCGTAGTAATCGAGCGCAGAAATGAGAGTATGAGGGATGAGGTGGATTATGGAAGAGGAATATAGGAATATCTCCCCCTTGTATATGCAACGATTAAAGGAACGAGTGGAGGATGCACTCTGGAATCTGTTCACCAAGTCGAAATATAGGCAAGTTGAGGAATACGTCGGGCGCTGGTACGAGTCGGATGACTTCAACTATGAGAACTTTAGTATATACAGGAAAGATGACCATATAGATCTCGGGCGCACGTTGGCTGGCATGCCAAACGACATCCTCATAAAGGTAGCTGCTGATATTGGTGTTGAAACACCGGGGCTGCTTCCGTGCATCCCTGTAATGAAGAACGTGCTGAATCGGAATAATACCAACGCTTACGCGAACTTCGAGCGCGCCGTGAAGAACGTTTACGACCATCCCGACCAATCCGTTGCTCTTGCCGCTTCAACGTTAGAAGGCGTCTTTAAAACCATTTTGCAGAACATTGACCCAGAGGCATCGGTCGGCAATTTGTCCCTAAGCGATCTGACGAACAAGACAGTGAAAAAACTCGTGGATTCATGCGAGCCTAGTGCGCCTCAGGAAATAAAAACGCTTTCCACTCAGCTGCGCGGCCTCGGCAGCACTATAGATAATCTGAGAAGTGACAAATCTACGGCACATGGGAAAGCTGCTGGCGAATATGTCATTGATGATGCGCTGTGGGCAGAGGCGGTGGTGAACGCCACCGCAACCTTGGGCCTGTTGCTCTGGAGGCTGCACGAGCGCTCGTGCGCAAAAGCTGAAGAGGAATCGCCCGTTCAGCCATTCTCAACATATGATGGCGATATTCCGTTCTAATAAGGCTCCATAGCGGTGTGGCATTGACGAGCTGCCTCGATTTTGCGACCATGATTGCACGTGAAAAACCCTAGGGTTTTGTAAGGGCCGGTCCTGCTGGGACTGGCTCTAGTTTTTTCTAGGCCTCTTTCCAGGCGTCGTCGAGGTCGGCGGCGCAAGTCTCCACGATGGAGCGCACCGCCGCGAGCTCTGCGGGCGTGATCTGCTCGATGCCGGCCTTGTCTTCGAGCATCAAGATGAGCTTGGCCGCGCCCTCCAGCTTCTCGGACGACCGGACCACAGCGTTGACCGTGTCTTTGCTTGGGGCGTAATCTTCGTTCGCTGCCATTGGGGACATCCTTTCAGGCGAGATGTTCGAGAAGGATGATGGTAGGCCCCTTGTCAAAAAGATGAGAGGCATCCACCTCAGTTGTCACGCTGTTGGGAAATGAACACCAAATACCCAATACGGCAGATGCCCCTCTGTCCGGTATTTGGTGTTCGTATTCAGTTAGCGTGACCTTTCCATTATAAACCGTGCCGGCAAGGCGGAAGCCCTCTGCACGGCATCCGCAGACCAGCGTGCCGCAGATGGCGAAAAGCTCACATGAACCGGAACACCGAGCGGAAGAGCCACTTCAGGAAGCGCCATACGGCTTTCATCATGCGCACCCCCTTCCGAGCAGCGGGAATCCGAGCGAGGCCTGCGCGCCCTTCAGCTGCGCCATCTCCTCGGCGCTCATGGCGAACAGGTCGCACATCTTGAGGTAGCGGGCATAGCGCTCCTCGCAGGCGGCCCAATAGCGCTTGTACGGGCCGTCGTCGGCGCACAGTTCGAGTACCCGCTCCTCGGGAGGGCGGCTGCCGTCCATGCAGAGCTGCGATCGGATGACGCTGCGCCTGGTCTGCACCTTGCGCCACAGCTTCGCGAAGTCCGGGTCCGCCTGGGCGAGGCCGGCCATGTCCAGGGGCTCCCCGTCGGCGGCGAAGATGTCGGGCGGTATGGGCTCGTCGGCCCATGCGGCCAGCCCGTCGTCGCAGGCAAGCCAGCGCGGCAGGTTCTTCGCGAGGCGGTTGTCGTCGCCGTTCCTGAGCCAGTAGTCCTTGGCGTAGGC
Source organism: Eggerthella sp. 1_3_56FAA (assembly GCF_000185625.1). Taxonomy (NCBI): domain Bacteria; kingdom Bacillati; phylum Actinomycetota; class Coriobacteriia; order Eggerthellales; family Eggerthellaceae; genus Eggerthella; species Eggerthella sp. 1_3_56FAA. The sequence continues at coordinate 299,781 of NZ_GL622580.1, read as the reverse complement.
GGCGTAGGCGTCCACGATCTGCTCCGGGTCGAACCCCGCCACCACCTTCGCCTTCCAGGCCTTCAGGGCATCCCGTTTGAAGGCGAGCGACGTGAGCGGCTTGAGCGACATCGAGCACAGCCGCTCGAATGCCTCTGGGAACTCGCCCTTCCGGTACTCCCTGAAATCCCCCGAGGCCTTCTCCTCCGACCTGTCGGCCGGTGCCGGGTCGCAAGAGATGAGTTGTTTATCGGTTTGAGGGGATTGATCGGATGAGTAATTTATAGGTGCCGGTTTCCCAGATGTGGCTTTCCCAGATACGGGTTTTCCCGTTCTGGCTCCGACCTGGGGAGATTCGCCCGTTTCGCGTGTTTCGGGAGGCTTCGCGGGCCCTTCGGGGCCATCGGCGGCAGACGGCTCTCCGCCGCGCTCGAACTCCGAGAGTATGGCGAACCCGTCGGCCTTCAGCTCCGCGCAGACCTCGCCGTGCATAGCCGGGTCGTCGAGGGTGATCCAGGTGGCCTCCTCGGCCTTGAGGAAGCGCCCGTTCTCGCTGCGCTTGCGCGCGCGGATGATGTAGCCCGCGCCCTCAAGCTCCTTGATGCCGGCCGTCACCGCATCCGCCCCGTCGCGCACGAGCGAAGCGAACCCCTTGATGGTGAACACCCACTCGGGGTTGCCCTCAAGGGAGCGAATCTGGCAGTAGATCCCTTTCGCCTTGGCCGACAGGCCGTGGTCGAAGAAGATGGTGTTCTCGACGTGGGTGAAGGAGCCCTTGCCCCTGTGCAGGACGTTGCCCATCACGCACCGCCCAGCCCGTCGCGGCGCCGCTCCGCCTGCTCAAGCAGCTCCAGCGCCTTCACGATGCGCCCCTCGATTTCGCTCTGCGTGGCCGAGGGCCGGAAGAACCGGGCGATGCTCCTCCTCGGGATGCGAAGCTGCTCGACCTGGTTCGGCTTCTCCTCCTCCATGATGGAGCGGATGAGGACGGGCGTGAGCGAGCCCTCCTTGGAGTAGCGCTTCATCTTCACCGCCTGGGCGTGCGAGGGCGTGCAGGCCTGGGCCTCCATGGCGTCGAGGAGGTGCTCCTGCTCAGCTTCTGTGAGGTAGCTCACCTCCACGGCGGGCAGCATCTTCATGCGGCCCGCGTCAACGAGGGAGAGGAGCTGCGGGACGAGGAAGGTCAAGCGTATGAAGCGCTGCACCTTGGCCTCGCTCGTGCCAAGCTCTTCGGCTAATATGCTCCGCGACCACCTGCCGCCAGACTTCTGTTCAACTTGAACAGAAGTGAGGTCGGTGCGCTGCCCCTGGCGCTTCATCGCCTCAAGCCGCATCGAATAAGCGAACGCCCGCTCGCTCGGCAGGATGGTCTCCCTCTGAAGGTTCGAGTCCACCATGGCTATCGTGGCCTCGTCGTCGCCCATGCACCTGACCACGCACGGCACGGTGGCGAGCCCGGCGATCTCTGCGGCGCGCTTGCGCCTGTGCCCGCTCACAAGTCCGTACATTCCATCGCCGAAGGGGCGCACGGTCAAGGGGACGAGCACCCCGCTCTCCGCGATGCTCTCGGCCAAGCGGGCCATGTCCTCGTCGTCGGCCACCTTGAAGGGATGGCCCGGGAAGGCCTCGATGGCTTCGAGCGCGATCTCGCGCACCTTCTCGCCCGCATCCTGCTCGCGCTCTCCCTGGGAGGTGAACAGGTCGTCCACGGTGGGAAGCGCGAGCTCCAGCTTCTTCCTAGCCACGACCGACCACCTCCTCGGCGAGCGCCGCGAAGGCGCGGGCCACCTTGCCCTCCCCGTCGTAGGAGAAGATGCTCTCGCCGGCGGCGGGGGACTCTGCGGCCGATACGGCGCGCGGGATGACGGCGTCGAACACGCGGTAGGCGCTGCCGTACTGTTCGCGCACGGTAGCCTCCACCTCCTTGGCGAGGTTGTTGCGCGAGTCGAATAGCGTGACGAGCACGCCCTCCACCTCAAGGGCCGGGTTGATCTGCCGCCTCACGCGCTCGACCGTCTTCAAGAGGCCGGCCATGCCGGATGCGGGCAGGTACTCGGCAGAGACCGGGATGAGCACGCTGTCGGCGGCCACGAAGGCGTTGACCGGGATGATGCCGAGCGTGGGCGCGCAGTCCATGATGATGTAGTCGTAGGCCCCCTTGAGAGGGGACGCCCACATGTTGAGCACCTGCTCGCGCGACATCGCCATGAAGACGGCCATCTCCATGCCCGCGAGCTCGATGTTGGCGGGCATGAGGTCAACGCCCTCGCGGTGCGAGAGGATGCCCTCGGCCGGGGTCAGGGGCTCGCCCGCGATGACGGCGGCCAGATGGTCGGCGAGCGTCGTCTCAAGGGAGTCGGGGGCCTTCCAGCCGAGCGACTTGGTGAGGTCGCCCTGCGGGTCGGTGTCGACGAGCAGCACGCGCTTTCCGAGGCGCGCGAGGGCGACGCCCAGACTGAGGGTGGTCGCCGTCTTGCCGGTGCCGCCCTTCTGGTTGGCTACGGCGATGGTCTTGCATGGCATGGTCTGCCTCCTCACTGCGGACGAGTCCGCGTCGGGAGGTCAGAATGGCTGTTTCAAGAGTGAGTGCAGGTTTCGCGCATATCGAAAGGACGGGATGCGCACGGGATGGCGACGGGAAAAACAGGGGTATCGGCAGGAAATACAAGGGGCCTCTGTTTCTTCTGCCGCCTCCGGAATACCCCTTCCACCCGGCACTCCTGTTTCGTATAATTCGGAGATACTGAGAAACAGGCGGCACGTCGGAGATTCCCAAGCTTGTATTCGCGGGTTCGAGTCCCGTCACCCGCTCCATGAACCTACGATCCAAGCTTCGGCTTGGATTTTTCATTTAGCGAGGAGATTGACATGGCTCGTTTCGATACCTTTGTGTTCGACCTTGACGGCACGCTTCTCGATACGCTGCCCGACCTGGTGGTTCTGACGAACGCCGCCTTGAACGAGCAGGGCTTCCCCAGCCGCACGGCCGACGAGATCCACAGCTTCGTGGGCAACGGAGCCCGCGCGCTCATGTACCAGGCCGTGCCCGCCGATGCTTCGCCCGAGCAGGCCGAGGCCGCCATGCGCCGCTGGATGGAGCTCTATCCCGTCATCGGGAACAAGCTGACGAAGCCCTACCCGCATATGGAAGAGACGCTGGCTGCCCTCGCCCAGCGCGGCATCGGCCTGGGCGTTCTGTCCAACAAGTTCGACCAGGGCGTGCATGACGTGATCGACGCCTATCTTCCCGGCTTGTTCCCGGTGCAGTATGGCGAATGCGACGAGATTCCGCGCAAGCCCGACCCCACGGGGCTGCTGCGCTGCATCGACGAGCTGGGGTCCGCACCAGCCCGCACGGCGTACGTGGGCGATTCGCCGGGGGACGTCCTGGTGTCGCGCAACGCCGGCGCGTTCGCCATCGGCGTGTCGTGGGGCTATCACCACGCCGACGCCTTGCGTAAGGCGGGCGCGGACGTCGTTATCGAAGACGCGCGCGAACTGCTGCAGTTCGCGGTCGAGCGCTAGGCGGCGGGCATTATGGAGCATCAGCCGTCGACCCTCTCCAATCAGCCCCGCCCGTCGAAACGGTTCGTCATCGTCAGCTGGGCTCTCGTGGCGGCGTGGGCGTTCCTCATCTTCTTCATGTCTTCGAACACCGGCACGGGTCTCAACACGGGGCTCGGCATCTTCTCCAGCATCTACCGGGCAATGCAGGCCGTGCAGGAGCAGCTGCTGGGGCCTGGGGTGGACGCGCTGTCGTCCATCGCGCACTTCTGCGAGTACACGATGTTCGGCGCGCTTCTGGCCAACGCGCTGCGCTGCCACATGCCGCTGCGTCGTGCGTGCCTCATCGCCATCGCCTGTGCCAGCTTGTACGGGGTGAGCGACGAGGTTCATCAACTGTTCGTGCCCGAGCGCATGTGCGACCCGGTGGATTGGATGGTGGATACTGCGGGCAGCGCGCTGGGTTCCGGGATCGCGTACGCGGTGCTGCGAAAAAGAGATGCCCGCTCTTAGTAAAAGCGCGCGTGTCGCACCGCAGCGACGGGGGAGCTTGCTTTCCGATGGGCGATTTCGTGGCGGATGTCCTCATCGCTGTGCTTCGCCAGCAGGAAGCTCGGTGTCGTGGCAAGGGAATCCGCCAGTTTCGTGACGACGGATAGCCGTACGTCCGCCGTGCCGTCCTCTATCCTATTGAGCAGCGGGCGACCTATGCTCACCATGAGCGCGAGGCGCGTTTTCGTGATGTTGCTGTACGAGCGCATGCGTCTGACGTTCTCGCCAAGCACGGGAGAGAACCTGCTCTGATCAGGCTCGTCATCATTCAGCGGACTATGTTCGTGCTCGGCTTGCATGTCCACTAGAGTACCGGCGTGCGAGCAGAAGGCTGTAACCGCATGAATACGTTTCGGTTCATTTTTAGAAAATGTGCGGTTTGTACCCAGCCCATGCCTATTTTATGATGGTAGGTCAACGATGCTACAATATCTGCCATACGTGAGAATCTATGCGCGTCGACCTCGGGTTATGTTGCGGAAATGGTGTAATCGCCGGCGAAAGCGGGTTCTCGTAGGTATGAGAAAATGAAGGCTTCGACAATCGAAGCGCTGTGTCGCGAGGGGTACGCGACGTACGGTGCCTGCTTTGGCAGACGTGTTCGGAGTCGATGAGGAGACCATATGGCGTCAAGAAACTCTCGAACGAACCGTAAAGAAGCGCGCTCATCGCGGGCTCCTCAGTCTGCTCGCGCCGTGCGGTCTGCCAAGGCCGCGCAGTCGGGTCGCATCGCCCCGTACAGCCAGGCAAGCGCTTTCTCCCGCGATGCGTATGGCGATGGCTCTTCGTACCGTGCGGCCTACACGCCCGGCAGCCAAGGTTCCGGCGCGAACGGCGCGTACGCCCGGCAGACTGCGGCAAGTCAATATTCGCGCAACAATCCAAGCTACTCGGCAGCCCGCAAGAAAGCCGGGCGCGGCAAGAAGATAGCCCTCGGCGTGATCATCGCGATTCTCGTGGTGGCCGTGGGGGGCGGTTCGGCGTTCGCCTTGTGGAAGAACTCCGTCAACGAGAAGCTGATCAAGGGAAACAAGTCTGACGAAGAGATCATGGCCATCAACGATGCGCTCAAGCCTGAAAAGGACATGACCTTCACCGAGCCCTTCTACATGATCCTCATCGGCACCGACGAGGCCGAGGACAGCACCGAGGACATGCATCGTTCCGACACGAACATCGTGGTGCGCATCGATCCTGCAAAGAACCAGGCCACGATGGTATCCATCCCCCGCGATACGAAGATCGACATCGACGGCTACGGGACGAACAAGTTCAACGCCGCTTACGCTTACGGCGGCGCTGCCGGAACCATCCGCGAAGCGAATCAGCTGCTGGGCATCGAGATATCGCACTACGCGGAAGTGAACTTCGGCAAGTTGAAGGAATTGGTCGACGCAGTCGGCGGCGTGGACGTCGAAGTGACCGAGCGCGTCGATGATCCCGACGCAGACGGTACCACGGCTCATCCCGAGTGGCCGCGCGTCATCATCGAGGAAGGCGAGCAGCACCTCGACGGCAACCAAGCGCTGGTGTTCGCGCGCAGCCGCGCTTACGCTGACGGCGACTTCACGCGCACGGCGAACCAGCGCAAGCTGATCATGGCTATCGTCAACAAGGTGCTGGCGATGAACACAACCGAGTTGCTGGGTGTTGTTCAAGCTGCGTCGAACTGCGTGACCACCGACCTTGCGGTAGGCGATATTGCTGCGCTGGCGCAACAGTTCCAAGGCGACGAAGAGCTTACCATCTACTCTGCGATGGTTCCTTCTACCACGGCGATGATCGGCGACGTATCGTACGTCATCAACGATCCCGTGGCGACGAAGGAGATGATGAAGCTGGTTGAGGCTGGAGAGGATCCGAGCTCGGTTGTCTCGTCAGGATACGTTGATCCGGGCGACACCACAGGCGGTGCCAGCACGTACGGCAACGGTTACGGCAGCACTGGTTCGGCCGCCGGCAACGGCGCAGGAAACACCAATTATTACGATCCGGGCTACACCGATGCATCGGGAACCGGAGGGGCCAACAACGGCGGCTATGTTGACAACGGTTACGTTGACAACACCGGCGGAGCGGGTGGAACCGGCGGGTACGACAACGGAACTATTGCTGGCGGCGCGGGCGGTACCGACGGTGCAGGCGGATACGACCCCGGCTATACCGATCCGGGCGCCTACGACGGGACGGCATCCGCTGCTTAGCCGGCGTCTCGTTGGGATCCTCGAACTGCGCAAGCGGCATCGGCTTCGATCGATGCCGCTTTTTAATCGGCTCCTCAACCGGTAGGTTGAGCTTCGGCTCTCCTGTTGAGTTTTCGTACCCTCTGCGGGATACTGGTGATCACCGGTTGCAAAGACGGATGGGGCTCGCAAAGACATGAGCGACGTACACAATCACGAACATGCGAAAGAAAACAAGGGCGTCGGCCCTGCCAGCTCTTTGCGCACCGTGATAGGGGTGATCGTCTCCATCATCGCGGTTTGCCTCGTGATGTTCGCGATCTTCCGCGTCTACTCCAACGAGCTCAGCGACGAATTCTACGATTTAGCCAGCGTCAGCATGGACGATTATACGGCTGCGCAAAAAGTGGAAGTCGAGTCGTTCATCAGCGAGGTGAGCTCCGTCATCTCCACCATGTGCGTGTTGGCCGAGTCCCCGGACATCGATCCTTCCGGCTCGACGTTCGCTGCGTATCTAGAGGAATGGAACCAACAGGGGTCGTTCCAGGTTACCTATGCTCCAATCGAGACGCTGGAGCAGGGCGTTGCGAGCAATCGCAACGAGCGGGACGAGGAAACGCTTCGGCATCTGTACGCAGGCGAGACGGTGGTGTCCGACGTGCGCAAGTCGAACCGCCTGAACGGCTACTACTTCAGCATCGCCAAGCCCGTCACTCGCGACGGGCGCGTGGTCGGTGTGCTGCGCAGCATCGTAAAAGCGGAGAAGCTTCTGGATACGAGCCAGGCGAGCTCGCAGGTTACGCTGCTTGGCACGCTGCTGATCAAAGAGGACGGAACCGTCGTTCCCGTGTCGAAGGAATTCGAAGGTTATGGGGGATCCACCCTGTACCAGGTGCTTGAGGGAAGGGGCGTGTCTTCCGATCAGATCGCCGATGTACGCGCCAGCATCGAGAACGAGCGAGATGTGGCAACGGTCATGTTGGGCAAGCAGAACGGCTACATGACCTTTCTCACGTCTATTCGCCTCGATGTGAACGATTGGACTATCGTGAACTTCACGCAGGAAAGTTCGCTGGTCGAGCATTCGGAGAGCATTCTGCGTTTGACGGTGTACACGGCTGCGCTGCTTATCGTCATCAGCGCGGCGGCATGCCTTGCCGTGGCGCTGGTGGTTGGCCGCATCCGCAAAAGGGCGCGTCGCAGCGCGGAGCGCTACGAGGTTCTCGCTGAATTTTCCGACACGGTGCTGTTCGAGTATTCTTATCCGCGCGACACGCTTGAGCTGACACCGAATGCGCGCGGGATGTTCTCCCTCAGCTCCCTTTCCGCCGAAGGCTACCTGGCCAAAGGCGTCCCTTTCATCGATTTCCTGGAAGATGATTACAAGCGTGTCCGGATGGCGTTCGAAAACCCTGCGCCGCCGAACGAGCTGCGCACCATCACCTGTCGCGCACGCGTGTTGTCGGGCGAATATCGTTGGTTCTCGTTCACGTGCCGGTATCTGTACGAAGGTTCCCAACCGTACATGGCCGTGGGAAAGATCGTCGACATCACGAAACAGCGCGAAACCGAGGAGCTGCTCACGCGCAAGTCGCAAATGGACGGGCTGACGAAGACGTTCAACAAGATGGCGTTCCAGGAGAAGATGGCGGCATTGCTGCCCGAGACGAGCAGGGGCTTGCTGTTCGTGATCGACATGGATCGCTTCAAGCAGGTCAACGACGAATACGGCCACAGCATGGGCGACCGGGTTCTGGAAGAGGTGGCGCGTTCGTTGCTCGACGTGTTCCGTCATCGCGATCCGGTGGGGCGCGTCGGCGGCGACGAGTTCGTGGCGTTCCTCGTGGGCGCAAACGACGATGCGGTTATCGAGGCGAAGCGCGAGGCTCTGAGCTCGTCGATCGCAGAAGCCTCGCGCTCGTTGGGGGTTCCCATCGCTTTGAGCGTCGGGGTGGCGCGCTATCCTCAGGATGGCGCTACCTATCAGGAGCTGTTCGACGCGGCCGATCGGGCGATGTACGACGAGAAGAACGAGGGCCGCGTCGAGGATTCGGTCTAGGCCCGAGCGGTCGCGTAGCCGTCCGGGTTCTGCGACTGCCAGCGCCATCCGTCGGCGCACATGCGGTCGAGGTCGTACTGCGCGACCCAGCCCAGCTCGTCGCGCGCTTTGTCGCAGGCCGCGTAGTTCACGGCCACGTCGCCCGCGCGACGCGGCTTGATCTGGTAGGGCAGCTCGCGTCCGCAGGCGCGCTCGAAGGAATGCACCACGTCCAGCACGCTGGAGCCCGTGCCGGTTCCCAGATTGAAAATGCCCACGCCGCGACGCGTGCCGTCGGCGGCCGGTTCGCCCGCCATGGTGCCGGCCGTTTTCGCTTCGCCGGTGCCCACTTTGCCGCCCATCCAGTCGAGCGCCGCCACGTGGCCGCGCGCAAGATCCACCACGTGGATGTAGTCGCGCACGCCGGTGCCGTCGTGCGTGGGATAGTCGTCGCCGAACACGCCGACGCTTTCCAGCTTGCCTACGGCTACCTGCGCAACGTAGGGCAGCAGGTTGTTGGGGATGCCCTTGGGATCCTCGCCGATCAGGCCGCTCTCGTGCGCGCCGATGGGGTTGAAATAGCGCAGCAGCACAACGTTCCATTCGTCGTCGCCCACGTACAGGTCGGTCAGCACCTGCTCCAGCATGGACTTCGTCCAGCCGTAGGGGTTCGTGGCGTCGTGCTTCGGGCAATCCTCGGTAATGGGGATGAACTCCGGCTCGCCGTACACCGTGGCGCTCGACGAGAACACGAGGTTCTTCACGCCGTGCGCGCGGGCCACGTCGCACAGGGCCAGCGTGCCCGCGAAATTGTTCCAGTAGTATTCCAGCGGCTTCTGCACGCTTTCGCCCACGGCCTTGAAGCCGGCGAAGTGGATGATGGCGTCCACGTCGTTCTCGGAGAAGACGCGGTCGAGCGCCGCGCGATCGAGGATGTTCGCCTCGTAGAATTTCAGGCGGTCGTCGTTTGCCGCCAGGCCGGTGATCTGTCGCACCCGGTCAAGCGCGAGCTCGCTCGAGTTGCTCAGGTCGTCCACGACGACCACGCGGTAGCCCTGCTCCAGCAATTCGACGCAGGTGTGACTTCCGATGAACCCGGCTCCGCCCGTTACGAGCACGCAGATATCGGCATGATCCTTGGCCAAGCTCTTGTTCGCCATTGAAGCTCCTCTCGGTACTGACTGTTGCCATAGTAGCAGGTGGAACGGATCACGCGCAAATTCGTCAAAAGGCACATGGAGGTCGTTCCGTTCGGCGGCAAGGCCGCACGGGCTCGCGCGGGACCCCGTGCGGCGCCGCGGGAAGCCGCACGAATGTTTCACGTGAAACATTCGGAAAAGGCAGGAATATTATTCTTGACACAGGATAATAAACGTCGTAAAGTATGACTCGTGGAAACACCGACTCCAACGGTTCTCCTCGTTTCACTCGTCCAAGCACAGGCCGCTTCCCCCCGCGGCCTGTGCTGCTTTCGGAGTCATTTTGCGCGACGTGCGCCCGTTGCGCCTGTGCGCCTTCTCCTTCGCCTCTCGGTCCGCCCCTCGCCCTCGGAGCATGCCTTCCTCGGTTTCTGCATGCGAAACAACAGTTTCGGTTCCTTGCTTGGCGCATCATGCTCGGGATTGCCTTCCTTTGCGGGCGCCTTAGTCAGCCTGCTCGCTCGAAATGGCAAAAAGCAACCGAATTCGGAAATCATCCCGTCTTTCGGGCAAACTTTTCGCGCGAAGGCGAAAGGGGTCTCGCCTGTAACCTGGTGCTCTGTGCGGCGAGCGTTTTCGGCGTGACGTCGGCGCGTGTAAGGCACGACTCCGGGCTTCCGAATTCGATGCTTTTTTGCCATCGGAGGCCTCGTCGGATGACCGGCATCGCATTTGGCGAAGGAAAATAGAGGCGGATGGGTCGTCCGTTGCTGTGCAGGTCGTCCGTGCTGTATGTGCTCGTCGTCGTATCAGGACGGCACGGGTTTTGTTCGGGGAGGCTTTACATGCATTTCGTGTTCGGGCGAGTGTTTCACGTGAAACATCCGTTCCCCTGTCTATTTTGCGACGAAACCGCGCCTTGCTCGGCCGATTGACTATACTGGTGAGCAACAGGCTTTGAGAAAGGAAGCTCCGTGGCAGAAATTCATTTCGGAACCGATGGATGGCGAGCCATCATCGGCGAGGACTTCACCAACGACAACCTCGTGCGCGTCATCGACGCGGCTGCGCGCGTGTTCAAGGAGGACGCGGTTGCAGCCGGCCGTCCGGCCGACGCGCCCGGCACCCTCATCGTCGGTCACGATTGCCGACAGGATGCGCACGCTTACGCGCAGCTGGCGGCCGAGGTCGCGGCGGCGCAGAGCTTCCGCGTGCTGCTCACGCAGGACTACTGCCCCACGCCTACGCTGTGCTGGTCGGTGGCGCAGGACGCCGACGCGGTGGGCGGCATCATGCTGACCAGCAGCCACAACCCGGCCGAATACCTGGGCGTGAAGCTGCGCATGAACGACGGCGGCGCGGCGGGCAAGGAGTTCACCGACCGCGTGGAGGCTGCGTTCGCCGACGCACCCGCCGACGCGCGCGGTGCGTTCGAAACGGTCGACCTCATGACCCCGTACCTCGCCACCTTGAAGGAGCGCGTGGACGTCGAGGCCATCCGCAACGCCAACCTGCGCGTGGTGGTGGATCCGCTGTACGGCGCAGGCCGCATCTATCTGGCGCAGCTGCTGCGCGATCTGGGCGTGGAAGTGTGCGAGATCAACAACGCCGAGGATCCGACGTTCGACGGACTGCACCCCGAGCCTATTCCGCCCTGGGTCGACCGCTGCATCGCGAAGGTTCCCGAGCTGGGTTACGACGCCGGCTTCATCAACGACGGCGACGCTGACCGCATCGGCGCGGTTGACGAGCGCGGCAACTTCGTGAACCCGCATCGCATCATCACGCTGCTTACCTCGCACCTCGCCGAGGACAAGGGCCTCACCGGTCGCGTCGTGTCCACCATCACCGCGTCGGCCATGCTGGCTCGCCAGTGCAAGCGCTTGGGCCTGGAGCTGACCAGCACGCCGGTGGGCTTCAAGTGGATCTACGCCGAGATGGAGAAGGGCGACGTCATGCTGGGCGGCGAGGAGTCCGGCGGCATCGGCATCCCCAGCCACGTCATGGAGCGCGACGGCTTGCTGATGGCGCTGCTCCTGTGCGAGACGATGGCGCAGCGCGGCATGAGCCTGGGTCAGTTGGTGGACGATATGTTCCAGAAGGTGGGCAAGCTGGAGTTCGAGCGCCAAGGCCTGAAGATCACTGACGAGCAGATGGCGAACTTCCGCGTCGAGATCGTGCCGAACTACGCGCCTGCCGAGATCTGCGGCAAGCAGGTGGTGGACGTGGATCGTCGCGACGGCGTGAAGTTCTACCTGGAAGGCGACGCGTGGGTGATGATGCGCCCCTCCGGCACCGAGCCGCTCGTGCGCATCTACGCTGAAGCCGAGACGGTGGACGAGGTCCACGACCTCCTGAAGGCCGCCGAAAGCGTGGTCGTGTCCTAAACGAAGAGCGAAGCGAATGTTTCACGTGAAACATTTGTACGTAGAACGCCTCGGAGGCATCGAGCTTTCGGGGCGTTTCCTATTCTCCGAAGCGGGGCAGCTTCTTGAGCAGCGCCCAGGCGATCTGCTTGTCTTGCCCGTCGTCGAGCATCGCGTCGAAGTCGCGGAATGCCACCACGCTGCGCCCGAACGCGCGGCCGGGCTTTCCCAAGGGAACCTCGCAGCGGTACGCGCGTCCCAGCGCGGCGGCCGCTGTCGAATCGGTCGCGATCAGACAGAGCGGGTCGAGCCCCTCCACCAGCAGGAACAGCGCCTGGTCGTCCAGCCCTTCCACGGCGGCGAACGTGCACGCGCCGCTTCCGTATCCCAACGAAGCCATCGCGCTGTTCAGCGCTGCTCGGCTGCGCTCGCTCAGGGCGCTTCCGCTCGCTACGCACACGAGCGCCAAGCGCGCCCCATCAAGGTGCTCGTCGAACAGCTCCCACGCTTCGTCGAGAGCCACTTCGTACATGTTACCATTCGCAGATTTTTTCACACGATCCCTTGCGGTCGAGATAGGTTCGCCGTATAACCGTAATGATAGCAAGAAACGCCCGCCGCGGCATGGGCGCTGCGGCGGCATCACGATAGGAGAGCGCGTATGTGCACGAACGGAATCAACACAGGGCAATTCGAGCAGATGATCGAGCAGATCGACGACCATATCAAGTTGGAGCGTCGCTGGGCGCACAACCTGGGGCATATGGCGGGAGATGCCGGCTTCGCCACCGTTTCCGAGAAGATGCATGCCGCCCAGGCCATGCTGGACGACGTGCGCGCGCTGCTCGACGAGGCCAAGGATGCCCTCGAGGACGATGCCGAAGCTTCGGCGAACGTCACCGTCAACCTCGTGTAGGCGCCGCACGTATGAGCAACGATCTCATGCGCTTCTCGGTGGCCATGCCCGAGGAGCTGCTCGTTCGCTTCGACCAGCTGGTCGCGCGCCGCGGGCTGGCGAAAAACCGCAGCGAAGTGGTGCGCGACCTCGTGCGCGACGCGTTGGTGGAGGACGAGTGCTCCACGCCGGGCATGGAGGTGGTGGGCACGTTGACCATCGTCTTCGACCATCACGCCAGCGACTTGCAGGAGAAGCTGCACGCTATCCAGCACGATTACTTCGAATCCATCATCTCGTCCATGCACGTGCATCTCGACGCGCACCATTGCCTTGAGGTCATCGTGCTGCGCGGCGAAACGGGTCTCGTGCAGGACATCGCGAACCTCATCCTGGGCACGAAGGGCGTGAAGAACGGTCGTCTCGTGGTCACCACGACGGGGCAGCATATATAGGTATACGGTTCCGGCGGCCTACCGGCTATCGGAACGGGTCGACGCTGCGGCTTCCCGTGTCACCCGATCTCGCCATTTGCTCGCTTTCCCTTGCGCGCGAAGCACGCGCGGCCGCGAAGCGGAGCGATCTCGGGCGCCGCGGAAACCCTCGTCGGCTTTGCAGGACGGGCGGTGTTTCACGTGAAACATTCGTTCGCATCGACTCACGAGAAGGGCAAGGAGCTTTATGGATACCACGGTCATGCTGGGGCACGGCAGCGGCGGGACGATGATGAAGCGCATCATCGACGATGTGTTCTTCGCCGCGTACGCCGGCGACGAGCTGCTGCGCGGCGACGACGCGGCGGTGCTGCCCGCGCCCGCTCCGGGCGAGCGGCTGGCGTTCTCCACCGACAGCTTCGTGGTGACGCCGCATTTCTTCCCGGGCGGCGACATCGGACGCCTCGCCGTGTGCGGCACGGTGAACGACGTGGCCACGAGCGGCGCCGTGCCGCGCTACCTCAGCTGCGGCTTCGTGCTGGAGGAGGGCTTCCCCATTGAGGATCTCAAGCGCATCTGCGCCTCCATGGCGGAATGCGCGCAGGAGGCCGGCGTGCATCTGGTCACCGGCGACACGAAAGTGGTGAACCGCGGCCACGGCGACGGCGTGTACATCAACACGAGCGGCGTGGGCACCATTCCCGAAGGCGTGAACCTGGGTGGCGCGCAGTGCAAGCCGGGCGACAAAGTGCTGGTCACCGGCACGCTGGGTGATCACGGCATCACCATCATGAGCTGCCGCGAGAGCTTGAGCTTCTCGGCCGATCTGGAAAGCGACGCGGCCCCGCTCAACCACCTCATCGCCGAGGTGTTGGCGGCGGCGCCGAACACGCGCTGCTTCCGCGACCCGACGCGCGGCGGCCTGGCCTCCACGCTGAACGAGCTGGCTGCCCAGTCGAACACGGACATCACGGTGGAGGAAGACGCCATCCCCGTGAAGCCGGCCGTGCAGGGCGCGTGCGAGATGCTGGGCTACGACGTGCTGCAGGTGGCGAACGAGGGCAAGATGGTGTGCGTTGTGGCGGCCGAGGAGGCCGACGCAGCGCTCGCGGCCATGCGCGCGAACCGGTACGGCGCCGATGCGGCCATCATCGGCGAGGTGTCGGCCGCCCGTCCCGAGCGCGGCTCCAAGGTGTTCCTGCGCACGGCGTTCGGCGGTACGCGCATCCTCGACATGCTGGTGGGCGAGCAATTGCCGCGCATTTGCTAGAAGCTCTCCATGCAGCACCCTCATGCGTATGGAAGAGAGCGCTGACATGCGCAAAGGCCTTCGATAGCGCCTTTCGGGGCATGAAAGCGGCGGCGCTTTCGATAGAGAATTTGCCGCCGCACCCTGAGAAATTCGCCATTTCTTCTTGCATTTGCGGACAACAATGGTATCTTGCGGGCATAAAGTTTTTGGGGAAGTGACCCGACGCATCCCGTCGGAATGCTTTAGACGAGAAGGAGTTAACTATGTCTCACCCGGTTATCGAAGCCGATGAGTGCATCGGTTGCGGCATCTGCGTCGATGCCTGCCCGCAGGAAGTGCTCGAAGTGGTCGGCGGCGTCGCTGAGGTCGTGAACGAGGACGCCTGCATCGCGTGCGGCGACTGCGTCGAGGAGTGCCCCATGGGTGCGATCCCCGAGGTCATCGAGGACTAACCTCCCGCTCAATTCGCTTTCGACAAGCGCAACGAGAACCCCTGTCTCTTTCATGAGGCGGGGGTTCTTTGCGTTCGGGAAACAAGTGCGTGGAAGCGGCGTAACGGTGCGGCGCGAGAGGAGCGCAATAGGCATTCGATAGCTATAGTTTGGGACGTTAACAAAACTTATATGACAAATTGGTAACTAACTTGACAGCATGAGACTTAGATTATATAGTCCAATTTGTCGAAGCGAGGTTGAGCTTGCGGATCGCATCTCCAAGCCGCCGCCCTTCGTCCACCGAGTGCGCCCTCAGGGCGTGCTTTGGCGCATAAACAGAAACCGACTGCTAACGACTTACTTAGGTAACAACTCCAACAGAGAGGAAGCAGGATAATGAGCAAGATTCTTGGTATCGACTTGGGCACGACGAACTCCGCCATGGCCGTCATGGAGGGCTCCGAGCCCGAAATCCTCGTGAACGCCGAGGGCGACCGCACCACCCCGTCGGTCGAGGGCTTCCGCAAGGACGGCGAGCGCGTCGTGGGCAAGGCCGCGAAGAACCAGGCCGTCACGAACCCCGAGAACACCGTGTCGTCCGTGAAGCGCTTCATCGGCCGTTCCTACGACGAGACGCCGGAAGAGCGCAAGACCGTCAGCTACAAGCTGCAGAAGGGCAAGGACGGCCGCGCGGTGGTCGACATCGACGGCAAGGACTACACGCCGGAGGAAATCTCCGCCATGGTACTGCAGAAGCTGAAGAACGACGCCGAGAAGCAGCTGGGCTCCCCGGTGACGCAGGCCGTCATCACGGTGCCCGCGTACTTCAACGACGCGCAGCGCCAGGCCACGAAGGACGCCGGCAAGATCGCGGGCCTCGAAGTGCTCCGCATCATCAACGAGCCCACGGCCGCCGCGCTGGCCTACGGCCTCGACAAGACCAACAAGGATGAGAAGATCCTCGTCTTCGACCTGGGCGGCGGTACGTTCGACGTGTCCATCCTGGAGCTGGGCGACGGCGTGTTCGAGGTTGCGTCCACCGCGGGCGACAACCACCTGGGCGGCGACGACTGGGACCAGCGCATCATCGACTGGATGGCTGACAAGTTCCAGGCCGAGAACGGCATCGACCTGCGCCAGGACAAGATGGCTCTGCAGCGTTTGAAGGAAGCCGCCGAGAAGGCGAAGATGGAGCTGTCCTCCACCACGCAGGCCAACATCAACCTGCCGTTCATCACGGCCGACGCTTCCGGCCCGAAGCACCTCGACTACACGCTGACGCGCGCCGAGTTCGAGCGCATCACGAAGGATCTGCTCGACCGCGTGAAGAAGCCCGTTGAGCAGGCGCTCAAGGATGCCGGCCTCAAGACGGGCGACATCGACGAGGTCATCCTCGTGGGCGGCTCCACCCGTATGCCCGCCGTGCAGGACCTCGTGAAGAAGCTCACCGGCAAGGATCCGAACATGTCCGTGAACCCGGACGAGGTCGTGGCCATGGGTGCGGCGGTCCAGGGCGGCGTGCTGGCCGGCGACGTCGAGGGCATCCTGCTGCTCGACGTGACCCCGCTGTCGCTGGGCGTGGAGACGATGGGCGGCGTCATGACGAAGATGATCGAGCGCAACACCACCATCCCCACCCGCAAGACCGAGATCTACTCCACCGCGTCCGACAACCAGACGTCGGTCGAGGTGCACGTGCTGCAGGGCGAGCGCCAGATGGCCTCCGACAACAAGACGCTGGGCAAGTTCCAGCTCACCGGCATCCCGGCTGCGCGCCGTGGTGTGCCGCAGATCGAGGTCACTTTCGACATCGACGCCAACGGCATCGTGAACGTGTCGGCGAAGGACCTGGGCACCGGCAAGCAGCAGCAGATCACCATCTCCGGCTCCACCGCGCTGAACGACGACGAGGTCGAGCGCATGGTGAAGGACGCCGAGGCCCATGCCGAGGAAGACGCCAAGCGCAAGGAAGAGATCGAGGTTCGCAACAACTCCGACGCGTTGGTGAACGCCACCGAGCAGACGCTCCAGGAAGTGGGCGACAAGGCTCCGGCCGACGTGAAGTCCGCCGCTGAGGAGGCCATCGCCGAGGCGAAGCAGGCGCTCGAGGGCTCCGACATGGACGCCATCAAGGCCGCGACCGAGAAGATGCAGCAGGCGGGCTACAAGCTGGCCGAGGTCGTGTACTCCACGCAGGGCCCGGACGCCGCTTCGCAGGCCGCTGCCGCCGAGTCCACCCCGGCCGATGACACCATCGAAGCCGACTACGAGGTCGTCGAGGACGACGACAAGAAGGAAGGGAAGTAATCGCTATGGCCCAGCCCAACCAGCCCACGCCCGAGCGCGCGGCTCAAGGCGCAGGCAAGAGCATTCCCATCGAAGACGACCGTCCTGCGGATGCGAAAGCCCAGCCGCAGGCCCGGCCCGCCGACGCGAGCGGCAGCAAGGAAACCCCCTCTTCCGACGCTGCCGCCGCGGAAGCGGCGCCGCAAGGCGAGGCGATCGAGGCCGAGGTCATCGAAGACGCC
Organism: Eggerthella sp. 1_3_56FAA; assembly: GCF_000185625.1. NCBI lineage: Bacteria > Bacillati > Actinomycetota > Coriobacteriia > Eggerthellales > Eggerthellaceae > Eggerthella > Eggerthella sp. 1_3_56FAA. The sequence continues at coordinate 282,477 of NZ_GL622580.1, read as the reverse complement.
GGCCCTTCGGCTGACGAGCAGGTGGCTCAGGCCAAGGCGGAGGCCCAGGATTGGCAGGACAAGTACCTGCGCCTGCACGCCGAGTGGGACACGTATCGCCGCCGCACCACCGAGCAGCGCGAGGTCGAGAAGGCGCGCGCGACGGAGAAGCTGGTCACCAGCCTGCTGCCCGTCATCGACGACTTCGAGCGCACCATCGACTACGCGACGAAGAACGGCGAAGGCGGCCTGTTCGACGGCGTAAAGGCCGTGCATGCGAAGCTCGTCGACGTGCTGAAGAAGGACGGCGTTGAGGTTATCGACCCGGCCGGCGAAGCGTTCGACGCGCTGGAAGCGCAAGCGGTGGCCACGGTGGACGATGCCAGCGTGCCCGACGAGACGGTGTCCGAGGTATACCAACGAGGTTACAAGATGGGAACGAAAGTTCTCAGGCCTGCAATGGTAACCGTCACCTCCGGCGGTCCCAAACGGGAGAAACCGCAGGAAGACGCGGAAAAGTAAAAGCAAACGACCAGAGCGGGCAAGGCCAAGAGGCTGCCCGCTTTTGGTTTACTCGATAGATTGAGGAGGTGGAGCGTTTTATGGCGGCGACTCCTGATTACTACAAGACGCTGGGCGTTCCACGCACGGCGACGGCCGACGAGATAAAGAAGGCCTTTCGCAAGCTCGCGCGCACCCATCACCCCGACGCCGGCGGCGACGAGGCGAAGTTCAAAGAGCTGAACGAAGCGTACGAGGTGCTGTCGGACGACAAGAAACGCAAGCTCTACGACCAGTACGGCACGGCGAACGAGAACCAGATCCCCCAGGGCTGGGGCGGCGGCTCGGTCAACGTCGAGGACATCTTCGGCGGCGCGGGCGGCGGCTTCGGCAGCTGGGCCGACATCCTGGAAAGCATCCGCCACGGCGAAGGCGCGTTCGGAACGGACTGGGACTTCAACGATATGTCCGGTTTCGGGGGCGGCCGCCAGCCGCGTCCGCGCAAGGGCCAGGACATGAACGTCACCCTCAACGTGACGTTCGACGAGGCCTTCAAAGGCGCCGAGAAGCGCGTGACCGTGCGTGTCCCCGGTCGCGGCGAGTCCGAGACGCTCACCGTGAAGATCCCGGCGGGCGCCGTGGACGGCGGGCGCCTGCGCTTCAAGGGCAAGGGCGGCCCGGGCGAGAACGGCGGTGCTGCAGGCGACCTGCTGATCACCACCAAGATCGATCCGCATCCGTACTACACTCGTAAAGGCGCCGACGTGCTGATGGACGTGCCCGTGAGCGTGGCGGAAGCTGCACTGGGCGCCAGCGTGGTGGTTCCCGCGCCCGACGGCACGAAGGTGCGCGTGCGCGTGCCGAAGGGCACGCAGGACGACACCGTGCTGTCGGTGAGGGGCAAAGGCGCCCCCAAGGTGAAGGGCGACGGCTCGGGCGACCTTAAGATCACCGTGAAGGTGGTCGTGCCCAAGGAGATGAACGAAGGCCAGAAGAAGGCCATGGAAGATTATTTAGCGGCTACGACCGATGATGTGAGGAGCTGGTGATGAGCGACCGAACCGACCGCAACCGCCCGCTGTACATGATCAGCGTGGCCGCGCAGCTGGCGGGCGTTCACCCGCAAACGCTGCGAGCATATGAACAGAAGGGGCTCGTATCGCCCCAGCGCACGAGCGGCAACACCCGCATGTACTCGCCGGCCGACATCGAGCGGCTCGAGCTGATCAACGAGCTGACGAGCGAGGGCATCAACCTGGCGGGCGTCATCCGCATTCTCGACCTCCAGGGCCGCCTGGAGGAGCGCGACACCGAGCTGGACGACCTGCACAAGCGCGTGCGCCGTCTGGCCGATCGCGTGCACGAGCTTGAAACGCGCGAAAGCGTGAACGCCCTCGTGCGCGTATCCGACTTACCGACTGCTTTGCGGCAGCTGCCCTAAGCGAAGGAGGAACGTTGTATGAACATGGGTAACCTGAACAAGCTAGCCCTGACCGCTCAGGAAGCGCTGCAACAGACGATTGTCATCGCTTCCGAGAACGAGTCATCGCAGGCAGAGCCCATTCACATGTTGAAGGCTCTGCTGGAATCGAAAGAGAACAACCTGTCCGCTATCATCAAGCGCATCGGTGCCGAGCCGTTCCAGCTGCAGGCCAACGTGGATGCCGAGATCCAGCGCATGCCGAAGGTCAGCGGGAACCCCGGCATGATGAGCGGCGTGCCTGGCCCGGCCCTGATGAACCTCATCGACAACGCCGTCAAGATCGCCGAGAAGCTGGGCGACAGCTACGCCACCAGCGAGCATCTGCTGATCGCGCTGTCCGAGGAGAAGGGCGCCGCGGGCAAGATCCTCACTACGGCCGGCGTCACGCGCAAGAGCATTGAGGCTGCCTACGAGGAGCTGCGCGGCGACACGCGCGTCACCGACCAGCAGAACAAAGTGCAGTTCGAGGCGCTGGAGCAGTACGGCCAGAACCTCACGCAGAAGGCGCGCGAAGGCAAGCTCGACCCGGTCATCGGCCGCGCCGAGGAGATCCGCCGCACCATCCAGGTGCTGTCGCGCCGCACGAAGAACAACCCCGTGCTCATCGGCGAGCCGGGCACCGGCAAGACGGCCATCGTCGAGGGCCTGGCTCAGCGCATCGTGGCCGGCGACGTGCCCTCTTCGCTGAAGGACCGCGACCTCGTGGCGCTCGACCTGGGCGCGATGGTGGCCGGCGCGAAGTATCGCGGCGAGTTCGAGGACCGCTTGAAGGCCGTGCTGCGCGAGGTGAAGCAGAGCGAAGGACGCATCATCCTGTTCATCGACGAGCTGCACACCATCGTGGGCGCCGGCTCCACGGGCGACAGCTCCATGGACGCGGGCAACATGCTGAAGCCCGCGCTGGCCCGCGGCGAGCTGCATGCCATCGGCGCCACCACGCTGGACGAGTACCGCAAGTACATCGAGAAGGACGCCGCGCTCGAGCGCCGCTTCCAGCCCGTGCTGGTCACCGAGCCCACGGTGGAGGACACCATCGCCATCCTGCGCGGTTTGAAGGAGAAGTACGAGATCCACCACGGCGTGCGCATCACCGACGCCGCCATCGTGGCGGCGGCCGAGCTGTCGAACCGCTACATCTCCGACCGCTTCCTTCCCGACAAGGCCATCGACCTCATGGACGAGGCCGCCAGCCGCCTGCGCATCGAGATCGACTCGATGCCCGAGGAGGTGGACGCCGCCGAGCGCAAGCTCACCCAGATGCAGATCGAGGAGCAGGCGCTCATGAAGGAGAGCGACCAGGCCTCGCAAGAGCGCCTGGAAGCGCTGCGCCGCGAGATCGCCACGGCTCAGGAGGACCTCGACAAGCGCAAGGCCGAGTGGCAGAACGAGAAGGACGCCATCGAGCACGTGCAGAACCTCAAGAGCGACCTCGAGGGCGCGCAGCTTGAAGAGGAGCGCGCCACCCGCGAGGGCGACCTGGTGAAGGCCTCCGAGATCCGCTACGCGCGCATTCCCGCGCTGCAGCAGCAGCTGCATGCGGCCGAGGAAGAGCTGAACGTGAAGCAGCAGGACGGCGCCATCCTCAAGGAGGAGGTGTCGGACGACGAGATCGCCGAGGTCGTTTCCACGTGGACGGGCATTCCCGTGCAGAAGATGATGCAGGGCGAGATGGCCAAGCTGGTCGACCTGGAGGACAAGCTGCACGAGCGCGTGGTGGGCCAGGACGAGGCCGTGTCCTCGGTGGCCGGCGCCATCCGCCGCAACCGCGCCGGGTTGTCCGACCCGAACCGTCCCATCGGCTCGTTTTTGTTCCTGGGCCCCACGGGCGTGGGCAAGACCGAGCTGGCGAAGGCGCTGGCCGAGTACCTGTTCGACAGCGAGAAGGCCATGGTGCGCATCGACATGTCCGAGTACATGGAGAAGTTCTCGGTGCAGCGCCTGATCGGCGCGCCTCCGGGGTACGTGGGTTATGACGAGGGCGGCCAGCTGACCGAGGCCGTGCGCCGCAAGCCTTATTCGGTGATCCTGCTCGACGAGATCGAGAAGGCGCACCCGGACGTGTTCAACATCCTGTTGCAGGTGCTGGACGACGGCCGCCTGACCGACGGCCAGGGCCGCGTGGTGTCGTTCAAGAACGCCATCATCATCATGACGTCGAACGTGGGATCGCAGTTCATCCGCGAGTTCGCCGAGCACGGCGACGAGAAGGCTATGAAGCAGGCCATCGACGGCGCCCTGCGCGCGACGTTCCGCCCCGAGTTCATCAACCGCATCGATGACGTGGTGGTGTTCAACGCGCTGAACATGACGAACATCGAGCCTATCGTCGATTTGCAGCTGGAAGAAGTGCGCGACCGTCTGGCCGACCGCCGCATCACGCTCGACGTGACGCCGGCGGCGATGGAGCACCTGTCCATCGACGGCTACGATCCCATCTTCGGAGCGCGTCCGTTGAAGCGCCTCATCCAAAAGGAGATCGTCGACCGCATCGCCCAGAAGGTGGTGGAAGGCAAGCTGCGCGATCGCAGCCATGTGCTGATCAGCATCGACCAGGACGGCAACTACGAATGCACCGTGGAAGAGCCCCTGGAGCTGGACGCCATGCCCCTCGACGACCTGCTGACCGAAGGCGATAAGTAAGTCGTCTGGACAGAACGAGCGCGGCTTCCCGCAAGGTCGCAACACGTAAACGGCCCGGCATTTGCCGGGCCGTTTACGTGTTGCGGCGCCGATCCGTCGGCTCCGCGCCCCGTTTCACCGCCCCGTCCGCAGGAGTGTTTCACTTGGAACAACCCAGGCGGTTGCGGAGGGTTGCTAGTTCGCTACAGGAACTCGCCCTTGCGGATGACGCATTCGTCGTCGAGGTAGAGGGTGGGGTTGAGGATGATGCCGTCGAGGTGGCAGTCCGCTTTGGTGATGCCGCCGAACGAGGTGTTCGTGCCGAAGGCGATGTGGACGGTGCCGTAGAGCTTCTCGTCTTCGAGGATGATGCCGCACAGCTTCGCGGCCTCGTTCGTGCCGATGCCCAGCTCGGCGATGGTGCCGTTTTCGGGCTGTTCGAACAGCACGCTCAGGCGTTCGGCGTAGGGGCCCTGCGCGTCGGCGCCCTCGATGCGCGTGAGGCGTCCGTTCTCGATGGTGACCGTCATCGGCTCGGTCAGCGTGCCGATGCCCACCATCGAGCCGTCGATGACGGCCGTCCCGTTCGCCCCGTCTTCGAGCGGTGCGATGTACGCCTCGCCCGAGGGGAAGTTGCCGCTGGCACCCGGCTCGCGGTACACGCCGGGGCTGGCCACGCCGTCGCGCCCTGTCAGCGCAAGTTCCAGCACATGGCCATCCTTCTCGATGCGCGCATGCTTCGCGTGCGTCAGGCGCTCGGTGAGTTGGCGGGTGCGTCGCTCCACCTGGTCGTAGTCGGCGCAGGCGGCGCCGTCGCGCAGCATGTCCATGGTAATGCCGGGCATGGTGACCACGCGCGTGCCCGCCGCTGCTGCCTTGATGCGCGCGTTCGTGTGCGTGATGGACTTCGCCGTGGGGCACAGTGCGACGTCGGCCGCCTTCATAGCCGCCGCTACCGGCGCGGGCGGTTCCTCGCCGGCTACCGAGCCTTCGGGCATCTGCATGATGAGAGCCCGATGATCCATGGCGCGTGCCGCTTCGTAGAACAGCTCGCCCACCTCGCGGGTGGGGTCATCGGTGACGACCAGCAGCGTCTCGCCTGGCTGAAGCGCAAGATTCGTTTCGATAATGGTGCGTGCACGTTGCTGTAGATCCATAGGATAACCTTTCAAGTCATGAAATGTTTCACGTGAAACATTCGTGCCTTCGGCGCTTCGCTCGGGATGACGACCCGCGTACTGTGTTCGGGATGGCGAACAGCGCTTACGCCTCCGGATCCTCGGCGGGCAAGGCGCCCATGCCTTGCAGGTGGGTCATGCTTCCGTAGCGTTCGACGAAACGGGCGTACTCGTCTTCGTCGTAGAACGCGCACTTGCCTTCGCCGAACGCCTTCGCCGCCTCGATCATGAACGACCCCGCCTCGTCCAGGTCGGTCAGGTGGGTGGCTCCGGTCGCGCAGCCGGGTACGGCCGTCTCGGTGGTGATGGCCACGCCCACGACAGGCGCGTCGGTGGCGGTGCACGGCTGCAGGATGGAGTTCAGGTGGTACAGCCCGTTGCCGTACGGCGTGATGTCGGCCATGGACAGCGGATATGTGCGCGCGCGACGCCCGGTGGCGATTTCCACCAGCGACACGAGGTCTTCGCTGACGCGCATGATGCAGCCCTGCTTCACCGTGGGAGAGATCATGAAGCCGCGTTCGTTCATGATGCGGTTGCCCTTCGTCGTGTCCACCACCAGCACGGCGTCCAGCTGCGTGCCGCCCACCTCCTCGCGGTTCACGTCGGCCGTGGCCACGGGCGATCCCATGAACGCCACCGGCTCGTGCGGGAACGTAGGCGCGTGCGGGCACACGTGCGTGGAGACGAACACGTCGCCCGGCAGCACGTCGCCGCGTGCGTGCATCGACAGCAGTTTCGCCGCGCAGGCCAGCGCGGTCAGCGCGCCGTCGCCATCTGACACGAAGCCGATGCGCTCGGGCCGCGCGCCCAAGCCGCCCAAGCGTCCCAGCAAGCCGATGGTGGGCGCCTCGCCGCCGGCGGCGCGCCCGCGCGAACCGGGGATGCGCACGCGCACCATGTCGGTGGAGCCCTTCGGCCCCTCCAGCACGTACGTTTCGGCATCGCACGCGGGGTCGATGCCGCGCAGGTACTCCACCACGCCCGCGCCGCTTGCGGAGGGCGAGTCCAGCAGGTCGTAGAGTTCGATCAACTGTTTGAAAATCATGGGAGGTATCTCCTTTTGTTTGTATCGCGGTCGCTTTCCTCGTTCGATTCCATGATAATACGGTTCAATGCGGTTCATAGCATCTTCGACGAAAGGTTCCATTCCATCATGAGAAGGAAAATCGGCATCAAAGAGATCGAGGACATGGCGCTTGGCGCGACGGTTCTCGGCGCCGGCGGGGGCGGCGACCCGTACGTCGGCAAGCTCATGGCCATCGAGGCCATCAAGAAGTACGGCGAGGTGGAGCTCATCTCGCCCGACGAAGTTCCTGACGACGCCGTGGTGTGCGTGTCCCAGATGATGGGCGCCCCCACCATCATGGTGGAGAAGATCTGCAGCGGCCTGGAGCCCATGGCCACGTACGACGAGCTGGTGAAGGAGCTGGGCCAGGAGCCGTACGCCATCTACGCGGTGGAAGCCGGCGGCGTGAACTCCACCATCCCGTTCATCCTGGCGGCCACGCGCCGCATCCCCGTGGTGGACTGCGATCTCATGGGCCGCGCGTTCCCCGAGCTGCAGATGACCACGCTGGGCATCAACGGCGTGAAGGGACAGCCCGCCGTCATGGCCGATGAGAAGGGCAACACGGTCACGGTGCGCGCGATCGACGACAAGTGGCTCGAGCGCATCTCGCGCCAGGCCACGTCGGTGATGGGCGGTTACACCATCCTGGCGTCGTATCCGTGCACGGGGCGCCAGCTCAAGGACTACTGCATCCCCGACACGCCTACGCTGTGCGAGGAGATCGGCCGCACGCTGCGCGAGGCGCGCGAGCAGCATGCCGACCCCATCGAGGCCGTGCTGAACGTGACGAACGGGTTTCGCCTGTTCCGCGGCAAAGTGGTGGACGTCGAGCGCAAGACCGACGGCATGTTCGTGCGCGGTCGCGCCGTGGTGGACGGGCTCGACCAGGACAAGGGCAGCCAGCTTATCATCGAGTTCCAGAACGAGAACCTCATCGCGCTGCGCGACGGCCAGCCGGTGACCACGTCGCCCGACCTCATCATGTCGCTGGACATGGAGTCCGGCTCGCCCGTGACTACCGAGGGCCTGAAGTACGGCGCTCGCATTGTGGTGGTGGGCATGCCCTGCGCGCCGCAGTGGCGCACGCCCGAGGGCCTGGCCGTGGTAGGGCCGCGCGCGTTCGGCTACGACATCGACTACGTGCCGGTTGAGCAGCGCGTCGCCGCGATGAACAACGAGGAGGTGCAGGCGTAATGGCAGATCAGAAGCGCATCTGGCGTCTGGGTATCGACGTGGGCGGCACGAACACCGACGCGGTGGTCATCGACGGCGACCTCAAGCTGGTGGCCGCGACGAAAAGCCCCACCACCGAGGACGTCATGAGCGGCATCGTGGCCGCCATGCACGAGGTGATCACCCAGATCGGTGCCGACGCGGCGCGCAACATCGGGTTCGCCATGCTGGGCACCACGCATTGCACGAACGCCATCGTCGAGCGCAAGCGCCTGAACAAGGTGGCCGCGCTGCGCGTGGGCGCTCCGGCCACGACGGCCATCAGCTGCATGGCTGACTGGCCCGACGAGCTGAAGAACGCCATGCGCGTGCGCGACTTCCTCGTGCACGGCGGCAACGAGTTCGACGGTCGCGAGATCAGCGCGCTGTCGGAAGACGAGATCCGCGAGGTCGCGCGCGTCGTGCGCGAAGAGGGCTTCGAGTCCGTGGCCGTGACCAGCGTGTTCTCGCCGGTGTCCGACGCGCACGAGAAGCGCGCCGCCGCCGTTCTGCGCGAGGAGCTGGGCGAGGGCTTCCCCATCACGCTGTCGTCGGAGATCGGGTCGCTCGGCTTCCTCGAGCGCGAGAACGCGTCCATCCTGAACGCGGCGCTGTACGACGTGGCGCGCACGACGGCCGACAGCTTCGAGGCGGCGCTCGCGTCTGAGGGCCTCGCCGATGTGGCTGTGTACCTGGGCCAGAACGACGGCACGCTCATGAGCGTGGACTACGCGAAGCGTTACCCCATCTTCACCATCGCGTGCGGGCCTACGAACTCCATCCGCGGCGCGTCGTTCTTGACGCAGGAGAAGGACGCCGTGGTCGTCGACATCGGCGGCACCACCACCGACGTGGGCGTGCTGGCGCACGGCTTCCCGCGCGAGAGCATGGTGGCCGTGGAAATCGGCGACGTGCGCACGAACTTCCGCATGCCCGACCTGGTGTCGGTGGGCCTCGGCGGCGGCTCGCTCGTGCGCCAGCTGGAGGACGGCAGCGTGACGGTGGGCCCCGACAGCGTGGGCTACCTGGTCACGAAGAAGGCGCGGTGCTTCGGCGGCGACACGCTGACTGCGACCGATATCGTGGTGGCGAAGGGCCTGGCCGAGGGCGTGGGCGATCCGGCGTTGGTGGCCGACCTCGAGCCGGCGCTCGTGGACGCGGCCTATGCCGAGATCACGCGCATCATCGAGGACGCGGTGGACGCGATGAAGACTTCGGCCGGCGACGTGACGGTGATTCTCGTGGGCGGCGGCTCCATCCTGGCGCCCGACCGCTTGGAAGGCTCGGACAACGTGCTGCGCCCCGAGAACTTCGGCGTGGCGAACGCAGTGGGTTCGGCCATCGCGCAGGTGTCCGGCCAGATCGCCAAGGTGTTCTCGCTGACCGAGACCCCGCGCGACCAGGCGCTCGCCGAGTCGAAGCAGCGCGCGTGCGACGAGGCCATCGAAGCCGGCGCCGATCCGAGCACCGTGGAAGTGGTCGACGTCGAGGACATCCCGATGGCCTACTTGGGCGACGCGCTGTGCATCCGCGTCAAAGCCGTCGGCGATCTGATGCTGTAACTGATTTTTGTCGGTTCGTCGTTGCCTTGGCTCGCGTACGCGTTGCTTGTATAATGAGGTAAGCCGCAGGGAGGGGCTAGACTCCCCACGGCTATCGGATCGCTCAGGCGGTTTGGGTTTGGTGTTTGCGCTCCTTTCCCCGATGGGTTAGGAGCGCCTCTTTTATCACCAAAATAAGCTCGATGACGCGAGAAACAAACTCCAAAAGCGCACTAGCCAGCACCATAAAATCCCAAGCGGTCACGGTCTTCACCTCCATCCATCAAAATTATGAGGGGGAGAGGCACCGCGCCGCCTTCGCTGCATCCGCGCTATATAGTATAGGCAGCTCGTCTTACGTCTCGATGGCGCGCATCACTATGGAAAGTCGCTCGAATCTCGCACAGATTCCACGCGGTTCCAATGCTATTTCTACGTACCTTGCCCGGTATTCCGACGCGTTTCTAGCGCCGGTTCAACTGAGGGCGTGCAAGGCGCTTTGATCATGAGATAATGCAGCGAAACGGTTTGAGGCGTTGAAGGAGAAACCCATGACCGAAACGAAACAAGCGGCTGGCGGCCGCACGGTGCATTTGGCACTGGTTCAGTTCGAGAGCGTGCTGTGCGATCCGGCAGCGAATACCCAAAAGGCGTGCCGGATGATCGCCGAGGCGGCTGCCGAAGGCGCCGACCTCGTGGTGTTGCCCGAGCTGTTCTCTACAGGCTACGAGCTGAACATTGTCGGCCCTCACGTGCCCGAACTGGCCGAGCCGGTAGACGGCCCCACGGTGCGTGCGCTGCAAGACGCTGCCCGCGCAGGCAACTGCTACGTGGTGGCGGGCCTCGCGCTCGCGTACGATATGGCTGGGGTCCCGTTCAACAGCTCGGTCGTCATCGATCGCCAGGGGGAGCTTCTGGGCACGTACGACAAGCAGCATCTGTGGGCGCTCGAGCGCTTCTACTTCCGCTCCGGCTGCGACTGCCCGGTGTTCGACACCGACTTCGGGCGCATCGGCGTGATGATCTGCTACGACATGGGCTTCCCCGAGGTCGCGCGCATGCTGGCGCTGCAGGGGGCTGATCTTATCCTGTGCCCCTCGGCGTGGTGCCAGGAGGATATGGACGTGTGGGACGTGAACGCGCCCGCCCGCGCGCTAGAGAACACTGCGTTCGTGGCGGCCGTGAACCGTTACGGCGTCGAGGATCAGCTGGTCATGCCGGGCCACACGAAGGTGTGCAACCCGCGCGGCCACGTGGTGGCCGAGCTGGCCGAAGAGGCCGAAGGGGTGCTGCATGTGGAGCTCGACCTGAACGAAGTGGTCGATTATCGCCAGCGCAGCCCCTACCTGCGCGACCGTCGCCCCGACCTTTACGATCTGGTGCTGCTCCCATAAAACGAAGTCCGACACAGGATCTTGCGTCTGAAGACGTCGCCGCAAAGCAAGAAGCCCCCGATGTTTCACGTGAAACATCGGGGGCTTCGCATTGTTGATCAGGGGCTTCGCATTGCTGATCGGGGTTTTCGCGGCGGTGGGGTGTGCTTTCGCTTCGCCCCGCCCACACCCACCGCATCGCGGCGAGCCTTACAGCACTTGGTCCGTTTCCGTGAACGTAACGGTGTCCACCTTCTTCATGGAGGCGTACACCTTCATCACGATCCAGTACAGCACGCCGGCCAGGATCAGCGAGTTCAGGCCCGGAATGCCCACGTTCATGATGCTGGTGATCTCGCCCACGGCGAAACCGGCGATCCAGCAGACGATGGCGATGGGGTTCCACTTCTCAACCTTCTCGGGCAGCTCGCCCTTGGCGCGCGAAGCGTCAAGCGTCGCGCGGCTGCGCTTCAAGATGAAGTAGTCCACCACCATGATGCCGGCGACGGGCGGGATGGCCACGCCCAGCAGCGTGAGGAAGTTGGTGAAGTAGTTGATGATGCCGATGACCGACAGCAGCGTGCCCACGATGCCGAGCGCCCACACGAGTCCGTTGCGGCTGATGGCCTTGTTGAACAGCGCGTTGATCATGGTTGCCAAGCCCAGGCTGGACGAGTACAGGTTGATGTCGTTCAGCTTCACCGTGGAGGCGACTACGATGATGACGCCGATGATGCCCGACGTGCCCATCATGATGTCGACGATATTCTCGGTGCCCATGGCGTGCGCCAGCAGCACTGCAAGCAGGTTCATGCCCAACTCGCCCACGAACGTGCCGATGAGCGTCATCCAGAACACCTGGGTGCCGTTCTTCAGGAATCGCGCGTAGTCGGGCGTGCAGATGGCGCCCGCAATGAAGCCGCCCGCCACCATGGTGGTTGCCGCGCCCAGCGACAGCGCCGGTCCCGGAGGGGCCGTGGTGAGAAGTTCGGTCAGCGAATGGTTTTGCAGGATGATGGCTGCGGCTACGATGACCACGATCACGAACAGCGGCACGAACACCGTGGCGAAGTTCGCGATGGCCTTGATGCCGAACACCACGAGCAGCGTGATGCCCAGGCCGGTGATGATGGCCCAGAAGATGTACTCGGGCGTGATTCCAGCCATGATGCCGGGCAGGATCTCCTGCGTGCCGAGGAAATCTGTGAACGGGACGATTTCAGCCATGCCCTGGCCAAACACCGCGTTCTGCACGCCGAACCAGCCCACCATGGAGATAGCCACCACGCCGCCGAACAGGGCGGATCCTACCTTGCCGAACCCGGTCCAGCGGGACAGCAGGCTGGTGGACAAGCCTTCGCGCGCGGCCGCCGTGCCCAGCGCCCAGCTGACCACCTGAAGCAGCACCGAGCCGAGCATGGTTGCTAGGAAGGCATCCCAGAACGTCAGGCCGTAGCCTAGTGCCGCGCCCAACATGAGCTGGGATACGCAGCAGATCGCGCCGATCCTGATGAAAAGAATCCGCCAAAATGGCTGTTTCGCTTCATCAGGAACGCGCGACAGCGAGTAATCGATGTCGTTTTCAGGAGCCATGATCGTACCTTTCTCGTTCCTCTTCGCGTTTTTTGATCGAATGATCAAAGAATGGTGGGATTATACCTTGCTCATGCGTGCTTCGATAGCTACGCGTGTAAACTTTATTATGGAGAGCGTCGAACGGCCTTCCTGCGAGCCTCGCGGCGCCCAAGTCATCATCATTGTGTCTGTTGCCGCGCCGGGCGTATCGCACAGCGGCCATTTGTACTAGAATACCCGCATGCGCAAAAGGAACAAGGACATCCGACAGGTCATCGAGACGCCGCTGCTGGGTTACAGCGTGGTGCTGCTGTCGCTGTCGTGCTTCCTGTTGCTGCTGTGGGCGCTTATCATCTTGGTAAGGATCGTGCTGGGTTGATCGACATCGAAACACTCGCCCGTTTGCGCGGTTCGAGGCAAAGGTAGACGCAGAATGTGGCAACGGTTCACATTGTACGACGTTCGGGTCATCGGCCATTATCTCGGCGTGCTCGTTCTCTTCTCCAGCCTTGCTCTGCTGGTGCCGTTCGTCACGGCTCTTGCGTGCGCTGAGTGGACTCCTGCGACGCACTATCTGCTGACCATCGGCATTGCGCTTATCGTCGGATCGGCGCTGCGGTTCCTGCGCATCGATCCGGGTCGGCTCAATCGCCAGCAGGCGCTCGCCGTTACCGGGTTCGCGTGGATCGTGCTCGCGTTCGTGGCGGCGGTGCCGCTGTACCTGTCGGGCCATTACCTCAGCTACCTCGATGCCCTGTTCGACGGCGTGTCGGGCCTCACCACCACAGGCGCAAGCGTCATCGTCGATCTCGATCACCTGTCGAACGCCGACAACATGTGGCGTTTCATGATGCACCTGTTGGGCGGTTTCGGTCTTATCGTGGTGGCGTTGTCGTTCGGTCTGTTCGGCAAACGCGCTGGAGCCAGCCTGTACATGTCCGAGGGTCGTAGCGAACATGTGGTGCCCAACGTTGTGCAGACCACGCAGTTCATCGCGAAGATCGGCATGGGCATGATCTTTGTCGCCACGGTGATTCTCACGGCCATGTGCCTGTTCCTCGGCATGGAACCGCTGCGCGCGTTCCTGCAATCGCTGTGGTTGGCCATCTCGGGTTTCACCACGGGCGGCTTTGCCCCTATGAGCCAGAGCGTCATGTACTATCATTGGTTCCCGCTCGAGATCGTGCTCATGTTGCTTATGTTGCTGGGCTCCATCAACTTCGTTCTGCACTCCGAAATGTGGAAAGGACACGTGGAGGTTTTCTTCCGCGATCTGGAAATCCGCACGATGGTGCTGTGGTTGGCCGTGATGACATGCGTGCTGGCAGCCTCGCTCAGCGCAAGCCCCGAGTTTTCCAGTCTGCCTGCCATGTTGCGACGCGGGCTGTTCATGGTGATATCGGCGTTCTCCACCACCGGCTTTCAGAACATCACCACCAACGAGCTGACAACCGCGCTGTCGTCGGGCGCGTTCTTCGTGCTGGCCATCCTCATGGCCGTGGGCGGCAGCGGCGGGTCCACTTCGGGCGGCTTGAAGTTCAGCCGCATGGGCATCATCATGAAGTCCATCGTCGCCACCATCAAAGAGGCGCTTGCGCCCGATTCGGCGCGCGTCGTGGTGTCGTACAACCATGTGGGCCGGCGCATTCTTTCACCGGAAGTCGTGAAGGAGGCCATGACGGTGTTCGTGCTGTACGTGGCCACGTACGCGGTGGGCACGCTGGTGGGCATCGCGCATGGCTACGAGGCGCCGCAGGCCATTTTCGAATCGGTGGCCATGGCCAGCAACGGCGGCGTGTCGTCGGGGCTTGCCGCTCCGGGCATGTCTCCGTCGTTGGAGCTCTTCTACATCGCGCAGATGTGGGCAGGTCGTCTGGAATTCGTCACCCTGTTGGCTCTGGTGGCGGAGATTATCGTGTCGCTCAATCCGAAAAGGCGGGTGTTGAAGTCATGAGGTGGGGAACCCGTCAACCGCTGCCGCTGCCGATTGCGTTCGTGCGTTTCGTCGCGGTGCTGGCCGTGCTGCTTGCGGCGGTGTTTGCGCTGCCGGCTGCCGCGCATGCCGATGAGCCTGCCGAGGGCGACAATGCGGTGAACACGCAGCAACTGCCCGACAGCTCGTTCATCTACGACACGTCCATCGTCGACCTCAGCGGCGCCGATGCCTATTACGACAATCAGACCGTGCAGGTAACAGGCGAGGTCATCGGCGACAGCATCCGTGCCGGCGTGTCGGGGAGGCATCGGTGGATCACGCTTTCCTCTCAGGGCGATTCTGCGACGATCTCGGTGTATATGAGCAACGAATCGGCATCGAAGATCGACACGTTCGGCGAGTATGGTACTACGGGCACCATCTTGCAAGTGCGTGGCACGTTCCATCTCGTGTGCGCCGATCATGAAGGCCAGAGCGACCTTCATGCGGAGGCGGTGACCGTCATCGCGCCGGGCGAACGCCATCCCGACGAGTTCGACTTCAACGCGTTCGTTCCGGGCATTGTCGTGGTGGTCGTCGGACTGGTGATGCTGGGCGTGTTCTATTGGCTGAGGGAACGGCAGCGGTAGGCGCGCTGTTCGTGACTCGAAGGAGGGCTTTTGCAAAGAGGCCAGGTCGTCAAGCTTGATCGAGGATATCCGCTCGTGCGCACCGACGAGGGGTCGTTCGTGCGTTGCGAGCATGCCACCGCGCTGGTGAAAGGCGAGGAAGTGCGCGCCGTGATCGGCGACTTCGTCGAGGTGACCGTGCCGGAGGGCCATGACAAGGGCATCATCGAGAGTATCCTGCCGCGCACGCGCGCGTTCGTGCGCAAAGATCCCACCGAACGCGCGCTCCCGCAGGTGCTGGCTGCGAATTTCGACCGTGTGTTCGTGGCGCAACCGCTATCCGATGTGAACGTGAGGCGGCTCGAGCGAGAGCTGGTGCTGGCTTACGAGACGGGCGCGGCCGTGACCGTGGTGCTGACGAAAGCCGATCTCGCCGAAAGCGATGCCGAAGTGGCATCGGTGCGCGATCGCGTGCGCGCGCTGGCCGGCCCCGACGTGCAGACCGTCGTCGTGTCGGCCGACGATCCTTCCAGCGTGGAAGCGGTACGCGCGCTTGTGCCGCCGAACACCACGGCCGTGCTCATCGGCAAAAGCGGCGTGGGGAAGTCGAGCCTGATCAACATGCTGGTAGGACACGAGTTGCAGGAAACAACCCCCGTGCGCGACCGCGACGGCAAGGGTCGGCACACCACGGTGAGCCGCGAGATGGTGGCCATTCCCGGCGGCGGCTTCATCATGGACATGCCGGGCGTGCGCGGACTGGGCCTGTGGGAGGCCGATACCGGCATCGGCGCAGCGTTCGCGGATATCGAGGAGGCGGCCGAGCGCTGCCGATTCCGCGATTGCAGCCACGAGGACGAGCCGGGATGCGCCGTGCGCGCCGCCGTCGAGTCGGGCGATATCAGCGAACAGCGCTACGCATCGTACCAGGCGCTTCGCCAGGAGACGAAAGACCTGCGCGCGCGCCGCGAAGAGGCTCGCCGCATGCGCGGCGAAAAAGCCTCCGACCGGGGAAAAACTCCCAAAAAGGGCAGGCCGCGCAAGAAGCGCTGAGGTTTTCTCTCTTTGAGCAACGAGATCATAATAGCCAGATGGGCGATGCGAATGCGTGTGTTTCCCCAGGTCGCTGATTGCTCGTCGCAGCTTTGCTTCGATCAGACGATTATGCTACGGTGCTTGCACGCTGCGAATTTTTCCGAACGCAGCGTAGGGGGCGCTCATGGGGAAGCATGCTTTCAGTCTGAAGACCATCTATCTTACCGCTCTGACGGCGGTGTTCGCCGTGTCGTTTTTCGCGTTCGTCGCGTTCGATTTGTACTCGCAGCAGCGGCAGACCGAGCAGGCCATGCTGGAGGAGGCGCGCACGTTCGCGCGCGAGATGGACGCGGTGTGGCAGTTCATGGACAACTCCCAAAGCATCATCAACAATTCGTCCAGCGGCGGCTACGAGTTCAAGGGCCTGCACTGCTCGGTGGTGGGCAAAAGCGTCGGCCGGCTGTTCTCGGCGGGCAGCGACTACCACATCCGGTACACGAACTTCGATCCGCGCAGCGAGCAGGACATTCCCGACGAGTTCGAGACGAAGGCGCTCGAGGCGTTCAACGCCGATCGTTCGGTGACCGAATACTACGGCGTGGCCCCGTTCGACGGCGAGGATCGGTTCCGCTACCTTCAAGCGCTCGAAGTGGACGACAGCTGCCTTGAATGCCACGGCGAGCCGGTCGGCGAGCTCGACATCACCGACCACGCGAAGGAAGGTTGGACGCTCGAGTCGGTCGGCGGGGCCATCAGCATCGTGATCCCCCTCGATCAGCAGCAGGCGGCCATGCGCGGCAACGTCATCCGAGACATGGCGTACTTCCTGCTGATCACCGTGTTCATCGGCCTGGTCATCTTGGTGGTGACCACCGTGTTCGTGCTGCGGCCGTTGGGCGGCATGCACGCGGCGTTCGGCGAGCTGAAACAGGGACGCTTGGGCGCGTCCGTCAGCCAGCGCTTCGCCGCGAAGGAAGTGAGGAGCCTCATCGCCGGCTTCAACGACATGGCGGGCGAGCTGCGGGGCATGTACGAGCATCTGGAATCGCAGGTGCAGGAGCGTACGGTGGACCTGCGCGAGGCGAACGCCCTGCTGGAACGCCAGCGCGACAAGCTGGAGCAGCTGAACGCCGACCTGGCGCAGGAGACGCAGTTCAAGTCCGACCTGCTAAGCATGGTGAACCACGAGCTGCGCACGCCGCTGACGTCCATCATCACGTTCGCGCAGATATCGCGCGAGGCGTGCGACCCGGCCAACGAGCACGACCGTCGCTCGTGGGAGGAGATCGAGAAGAACAGCCGCATCCTGCTCAACATGATCAACAACATGCTGGACATCGCGCGTTCGGATGCGGGCGGCATGCGCGCCACCTGCGAGCCGATGGATTTGGGCGACGTGGCGGCATCGGTGAAGGGCACCATGGCTCCGCTGGCACGCAAGTACGAGGTGTCGTTCAGCACGAAGGTGGCGTCGGACGTGCCCTTGGTCAACGGCGACTACGAGAAGACGACGCGCATGCTGGAGAACCTGGCCAGCAACGCCATCAAGTTCACGCCCGACGGCGGCTCCATCGAGCTGCGCGTGGCGTACGACGCCGAGGCGCGCGTGGTGACGTTGTCGATGGTGGACGACGGCATCGGCATCGCGCCCGAGGACCAGGCGCGCATCTTCGAGCGGTTCGTGCAGGTGGACAGCACGTCCACGCGCAAATACAACGGCAGCGGCCTCGGTTTGGCACTGGTGCGCGAATACGGCGACATGCAAGGGTTCGCCGTGTCGGTGGAAAGCGAGCTCGGTCGCGGCAGCAGGTTCGTCATCACGATTCCCGCGAGCGCGATCGTGGGCGAGATAGAGGGGGAGGACGATGTATAAGGTCATGGTCATCGACGACGAGGACAACCTGCGGCAAGCGCTCGAGCAGCTGCTGGTGTCGAACGGCTACGCGTTCTGCGGCGCGAGGGATGCGGAAAGCGGGCTGGAGCTGCTGGCCAGCGAGCATCCCGATTTGCTGCTGCTGGACGTGATGCTGCCGGGCACGAACGGCTTCGATCTCTGCGCGCGCATCCGCGAGCAGGGCCGCCGCATCCCGGTGATCTTCCTGTCTGCGAAGTGCGACATCGTGGACAAGAGCATCGGCTTCCGCGCCGGCGGCGACGACTACGTGACGAAGCCGTTCGATTCCACCGAGCTGCTGCTGCGCATCGAGGCGAACATCCGCCGCCACAAGGACACCATCGATTTCGCCCGCTGCCGCAACCGCGAGGGCGTGGCGCGTATCGGCGAGCTGGAGGTGCGGTTCGGCGAATACGAGGTGCGCGTGAAGGGGCGCCCGGTGGCGCTGACCACGAAGGAGTTCGAGATCGTGGCGTTTCTGGCGGCGCATCCGGGCAAGGTGTTCACGCGCAGCCAGATCCAGGAGTACATCTGGGGCGAGTCGGATGCCGACTGCAAGCCCACGAACAACATCACCGTGTTCGTCCGCAAGATTCGCGAGAAGATCGAGGAGAACCCCTCGGAGCCCAAGTACCTGCTCACCGTCCAGCGGGTAGGCTACAAGATGGCCGACACCTTGGAGTGAGAGCCGCTGCCGCGGCTTCGGCTTCCGCGGAGCAACAAGCTTGCAAAAAAGTGAACACCGTGTTTACTTTTTGCGCAGCCTAGTTTTGGTTTGTCAAAATATTCACACCGTGTTAATATTTTGACATGAATGAAGTTGTATTCGACATAGATCGTCTTCGCGAAGTGGCTCTAGACCAATACGGGTTCGTGACGACTGCTCAAGCGGAAGAAGCAGGGGTAAGCGCGCCTTCTCTGGCCATGCTTGTAAAAAGAGGAAGGCTCGAGCGCGTCGTTCGCAGCGTCTATCGCGTTCCCCAAGTACCTCCGGCGAGTTTCGATAGGTTCATGTTGGCGCTCTTATGGACGGGGTGCGACGAAGCTGCGCTCAGCCATGAAACGGCGCTCGATGCGTACGATGTTTGCGATGTGAATCCCACTTCGATACATGTAGTAGTTGATGGCGGGCGCCGGATTCGTAGGAAGGGCGGCGAGGGTTATGCGATCCATTATGAAACGGTGGACGCGAAACAAGTTGGTTGGTGGGAAGGGATGCGCTGCGTGAAGCTGGCTACTGCGATCGAGCAGTGCGCGGCTACCGGAACGCCGCGCTACTTGTTGGAGCAGGCTGTCGAAAACGGCAGGAAAAGGGGGCTGCTGGGAAAAAGGGAGGCCGAGCGGTTCGAAGCGATGGTAGGGGGAGCTGATGAGCAAGAACAAAGAGGAGAGCCTTCATGAGCTGATGGCCGGCATGAAGCCCCGAGGCAAAGAGCCCAGAAACGCTGGTGTTCTAGACTCATGGATCGATCATGCCGAAGCTGATTTCGGTATTGCTGCGAGTGGAAGGGTGAGATGGCTCATCGCTTCGACGGTTATAACCGCCATGCTTCAACAAGTGGTCGATGATGACAATGCGTGCAGGTTCTCGCTGAAGGGCGGCACGCTTCTCCAGCACGTGTTCGGCCTCGCTTCAAGAGCCACTAAAGATATCGACGGGATAGTCCGTGGGGATTTGGACGAATTCTTGGAACTAATGGACGAGCAGTTCGTTAGCAGAAATTGGGGGCCGTTCGAGTTCGCTCGTTCGGAGATTGAGCAGATTAGGGTGCCAGGCAAAAGCATCTGCCCGCGCAGGTTCGTCGTAACCGTTTCTCTGAGGAACAAAACCTGGCGCAAGATTAAAGTGGAAGTGTCTCCTGATGAAGGCATGGCGGGTTCAGCCCAGGAGCCTTTCGCCGCGCCGTCGCTTGAGGGTTTTGGCATACCTACTCCGGAAAAGCTTGTCGGTATGGCCATGTGCTATCAAGCGGCTCAAAAAATTCATGCGGCAACCGATCCTCATGACCCTGACAAGGGGTATAGAAACAATCGACCGAGAGACCTGGTCGACCTCGTGCTGATCAAGCAGCTTTCCGATTCGACAGGGCATCCCTCTAAGTCGGATATCAAGCGTGCCGTCATCGACATTTTCGAAGCCCGTGCGAAAGAAGCGGTGAAGGCCGATCGTGAACCGAGGGTATGGCCTACGAAGGTCGTTGTCTATCCACATTGGGCTAACGATTACCTTGCGGCTGCTCAGGCCGTTGACTTGAGGATGAGCGCTGAAGAGGCGGCGGAGGTCGTCAATGCCTGGTTGCTCGAGCTGGATGGCGCTTGATCGCTGTAATGCCTCGAACAGCTCTTTGACCAGCGGCGTTAATACGTGGTTAAGAATTTTTTAACGCAAAACTTATTTCCGATTTATCGCAATATCCTTCGGCGCTCCGTAAAGTGAAACTCATGAAAGGCCAGGGGAACGAGGCTTTTCACCCCGCCCTTCGCAGAACGCGATCCCCTCCCCGCTATCTGCGAAGGGCGAGCATCGGAAGGCCTTGCGGCCGAGGAGTGAAAAAGAGAGGAGCACACATGGCTGAACAAGCAACGCATGGGTTCACCCGCAGGAGCTTCATCAAGGGTGCGGCGGCGCTGACGGCGACAGGCGCGCTGGTAGGCTGCAGCCCCCAAACCCAGAACCTGGAAAAAGCCGAACCGCAAAAGGGAGCCCCCGAGACGCAAATCTTCTCCGGTGCCTGCCGCTCCCAATGCGGCCAGGGCTGCTATCTGGATGTCCATGTTCGCGACGGGCAGGTCGTCCGCACCACGGCGGGCCATTTCGAGGACGGCCCGGAATTCGACCGCATCTGCCCCAAGGGGCTCTCGCAGCCTGCGCGCGTATACAGCTCTGAGCGTCTGCAATATCCCATGCGTCGCGTCGGCGAACGTGGCGCGGGAGAGTTCGAGCGTATCACCTGGGACGAGGCCATCTCCGAAATCACCGATAAGTGGAAGCAGTACATTGACGAGTTTGGTCCCACGTCCATTGCGTTCTTCCTGGGTAGTGGCAACACCGCCGAACTTGGCGGAGGAGCCCCGGAAGGCTCCGTCATGGCGCGTCTGCTCAATGTCATGGGGGCGAGCCGTGTTCTGCCGGACCGCGATATCGCCACGCCCATGTCTTGGACCTACATGTTCGGCCCCGGCTCGGCCGGAAACCGTGCTTCGGACGTTCCCAACGCTGACCATCATGTGATCTGGGGTGGTGACACTGCGGTGTCGGACAAGCAGCGCACGCATTTTTATCTCGAGGCCCGCGATGCCGGCTCCGAGCTCGTAGTCATCGACATCGCCTACCGCACCATGGCTTCGAAAGCCGACTGGTTCGTTCCCGTTCATCCTGCGACCGACGGCGCGCTTGCTCTGGGAGTCGTGCGCGAGATTCTCGAACAGAGCTGGGAAGCGACGGACTTCCTGCGAGATCATACCGAAGCGCCGTTCCTCATCAAAGAAGACGGCATGTTCCTGCGCATGAGCGATTTGGGGGTAGAACCTACTACGACCACCAACGCGCAAGGCCAAGAAGAGAAGGTCGATCCGTGCGTTGTGTGGGACGAAGAAGCCGGCGAGGCCGTTGCTCACAGCGAAGCCAAGAAGCCTGCTATGGGCGACGTTCCCGAGATTGCCGGGCATGCCGTGAAAACGGAGATGGAGATGATCCGAGAAGCCGTCGCGCCGTGGACTTTGGAACATACCTCGGAAGTGACCGGCGTGAGCGCTGACGACATCAAACATCTCGCTCATCTGTACACGCAAGAAGGCAACGTGCAGACGGATATGAAATTCGGCCTCAATCATTACAACAACGGCATCTACAGCTCGAAGTGCGTTAACACGCTCCTTCTGGTCGCCGGCCAGATGGGCAAGCCGGGTTCGGGCCTGTACACGGGTGAGCCGAATTTCGGAGAAGGCAACGTGCAAGCCTGCCTCCAGCTGCCGAGCACGACAGGCGAGGTACCTCAAGGAGTGGGTGCCATAATCAACTGGAGCGACTTCTTCAATGTCGTATCGAGCGGTCAAAAGCTTGGCGAGCCGTTCCCCGTCAAGGCTTTCTACGCTTCGTGCACCAACATCGTCTCAAACCAGACGGAGCAGAACGAGACCATCGAGCTTATGAAGGCGCTCGAGTTCATCGTTATCCAAGACATGACCATGAACGACACTTCTCTATACGCTGACATCCTGCTGCCTGCGTGCCATTGGTTCGAAACCGAGGACCTGCGTGTGCGCTATTACGGCAACCCCTATCTGCTGTGGAACCAGAAAGCCATCGAGCCTTTGTACGAGAGCAAGCCCGACTTCGAGATTTACAAGCTGTTGGCCGAGGGCATGGGCTATGGCGACTTCTTCCAGTTCACTGCTGACGAATACCTGAACACCTGCCTCTCAACGCCCTTCGGCAAGGAGAACGGAATCACCATCGACAAGGTGCGCGAGAAGAACTACCTGCGCTGCGACACCGAGCCGGCTGTCGCTTTCGAAGGCGGTATCTTCAAGACGGCATCGAAGCGGGCCATGTTCTATCGTGAAGCTCCTAAGCCTGATTACAACATGGGTCAAGAGGTTGATCTTGAGAAGGAGAAGTTCTCCTGCTACTGGGAGCCGGCGCGCGAGGCAGATCTCGGCAATCCCATACGCGAGCAGTTCCCCTTCACCATTTGCTGCGAGCATATGCGCACGCGCACGCACACGCAATGGTACGACGTGGATTATATGAAAGAGTTTGAAGCGCAGCCGGTGTGCCGCATCAATCCCGAAGATGCCGCCGAGCTTGGCATTGAAGAGGGCGATGAGATTCGCCTTTACAACGATCGCGGATCCGTCACCTTGCTCGCCGTGCTCAACGCGGGGCAGCAGCGCAAGTCGCTCCATTGCCCTCGCAGCTTCCTGACGCGTGAGCATATAGATGGCGATCTCGCACGTACCACGTTCAATGATTACAACCAGGCTTGCAGGAACCAGTCGTACTT
This sequence comes from Eggerthella sp. 1_3_56FAA, assembly GCF_000185625.1. Lineage (NCBI taxonomy): Bacteria > Bacillati > Actinomycetota > Coriobacteriia > Eggerthellales > Eggerthellaceae > Eggerthella > Eggerthella sp. 1_3_56FAA. The sequence continues at coordinate 259,465 of NZ_GL622580.1, read as the reverse complement.
CGACTGCGCCGTGGCCATCGAAAAGCTCTAGGAGGTTGGGAATATGACTCGATACGGAATGGCTATTGATCTTCGTCGCTGCATTGGCTGCCAAGCTTGTGCGACTGCTTGCAAGTTTGCGAATAACCTTCCGAAAGACCTCTCGTACAATGTGGTGTACACCAAGGCGGACGATGACTGGAACACGCTGGGGACGGCAGTGGTGCGCGGGGCTCTCGCAAACGACAACGCGGGTGGCACGTTCCCCAATTGCACGTTGAACTTCCTTCCGATGCAGTGCCAGCATTGCGAGAAGCCTGCGTGCCTCGATGTGTGTCCGACGGGCGCTACCGCCAAGGACGAGGAGACGGGCATCGTTTCGGTGGACAGCGAGCTGTGCATCGGGTGTGAGTCGTGCATCAAGGCGTGCCCGTACGAGGGCGTGCGCACGCTGATCAAGAGCCCCGAGTACTACCTCGACGTCGTGGTGGGCGAGTACGATGCCCCGCCGCATAAGGGTGGCACGGTGGAGAAGTGCACGTTCTGCAAGAACCTCATCGACCGCGGCGACGTGCCCGCCTGCATGCAGCTGTGCCCGGGCCGCGCGCGCTACTGGGGCGACCTAGACGATCCCGAGTCGGACGTGTCGAAGGCCATCGAGGGACGCGAGACGATGTTCCTCAACGAGGAAGCCGGCACGAAACCGAGCGTATACTACTTGCAGTAAATAAGGCGCTGACGGCCTAAAGGGGATCGCCCCCTTTAGGCTCCGGCGCACGGGGCATCTTCGCTCCAAAAACACGCCTCACGCGCTGTGGCGTGTTTTTGGGGCGAAGATGTCGGAACAAGGGGGACTTATGGGGCGAGAAGAAGCGGTGAAGCGGGCGGTGGGGAAGGCCGATGCGTTCGAGTTGTTGTCGTGCGCGTTCGCGTATCCCGATGAGCGCCTGGCGCAAGGGCTGGTCGACGGGTCGTTCGCCGACGATGCCCGGGCATGCCTGCTCGATGCGGGCGCCGACCCGGCGGCGGCGGATTCGACGGCTGAAGCGCTTGCTGCTTGGCGCGATGCGTCGGCGGCCGATCTGTTGGCCGATATGCGCATCGTGTACTCGCGCCTGTACCTGGCACCCGGCGGCCACACCCCCATCTTCCCGTACGAAAGCGCGTTTCTGCACGTGGAGCGGGGGATGAAAGGCGTTCCCGCGCTGTTCCGCACGCCGGTGACGCTGGATGTAGAGCGCTTGATGCGCGAGGCGGGCGTGGTGGCGAAGAATGCGCGCAAAGAGCCGTGCGATAGCGTGTTCGAGGAGTTCGAATTCCTGTCGTATCTGTACGCGAAGCTCGCCGATGCTCTGAACTGCGACGATGCCGAAGCTGTCGCTGCTTGGACCGAGCGCATTCAGACGTTTGAGCGCGAGCATGCGCAAGCGTGGCTCCCTGCGTTCATGCAGCGCACGCAGGAGCTTGCGGCCGAGAAGCCCTATTGCGCGTTCGCGGCGCTGGCGTTGACGGTGATGGAGGTGCACTCATGACGCTCATCTTGGTTCTTGCGGGCGCTGTGGCATTCGCGTTCGCATGCAAGCGGCCCATCAAGTCGTGTCCGTTGGCGTTCTACGCCCTGGCTGCCACGCTTGACGTGCTGTTCGTGGTCGGCTCGTTCGCGGGACTACCGCCGATGCTGTACGACGCGCTGTTCCTGCTGTTGCACAAGTGCACGCTGGCTACCGCGCTGTTCGCCGTCGTGATGTACATCGGGGTGTTCGCGCGCGACTCGCGCGTGGCGACGTACCTGCGTCCCATCCGCGCCGAGCTGTCCATCATGGCGTGGCTGCTGTCGCTGGGCCACATGGCCATCTACCTCTCCTCGTACGCGGCCAACCTCTCGACGGGGCTGCCGCAAACCAATGTCGCCGTGGCGCTTGCGCTTGCGTTGGCGCTGTTCGCGCTGCTGGTCGTGCTGGGGGTGACGTCGTTCAACGTGGTGAAGAAGCGCATGAAGAAGGAGACGTGGAAGCGCGTGCAGCTGCTGGCGTATCCCTTCTGGGGCCTCGTGTACGTGCATCTGCTGCTCATGCTGGTGCCCTCCGCCCTGCGCGGCGGCGCTCCTGCGCAGATGGCCGTCGCCGTGTACTCGGTGGTGTTCGTAGGCTACGCCGTCCTTCGCATCCGCCGCGCCGCGGTCGACCGCCGCAAGGAGGAGTCCGGGCGCGTAGGCGATGCCGTGCAGAATCCAGCGTGATGCACGCTCCGCGTGCTTCTACGCACAAAAAGCGCCGATGTGTGATTTCGCCGACCGTTCGCTTGCGATAGGCTTCTGCGCGATAATGTGAAGCGCCAGGTCAGAGCATCGTGCATAATCGAAGGCCTGAAAGCTGCACCCTTGGGCGCGCTTTCGGGCCTTCTTGTTATCGAACGTCGCGGGTTTTTGTGCAAAAAGCGCTTCATGGCGTGCATAGCAAGCAGGGCGGTTCGTCCCCGTGTTCGATGCTTGCGACATGCGGCGCCCCTCGTGCTTTTACCGTGCGCCCTCGGCCGCGCCTCTGCTATACTTCCTTTCGGCCTTTGCCGGTTGCGAAACTCACGCTCGCATCCGTCGACGGCTCCGCGTTTGCATCGTTGGGCCCTGCACTCGCGGATTACTAGCTGCCCAAAGCCCGCGGCACCGCGCCGCGCGGAGAACAGGAGCATATCCATGAACAAGAAGACGACGTACGTCGCCCAAGCGGGCATGATCGCGGCCGTGTACGCGGCTGCCACCCTCATCACGCTTTTGGCGCTGCAAGGACTGGCTTGGGGGCCGGTGCAGTTCCGCATCTCCGAGGCGGTGTGCGTGCTGGCAGTGCTTACGCCGGCGGCCGTGCCCGGCCTCACTGTCGGGTGCATCATCGCGAACCTTATGGCGCTCGCCATCAACGGAACGGGGGCGCTGGGCATGCTGGACGTGGTGTTCGGCAGCCTGGCCACGTTCCTTGGCGCGCTGTGGTGTTGGAAAATGCGCGAGCGTCCGAAGCTGGCGCTGCTGGGCCCCGTGATCGCGAACGCGCTCATCGTGCCTGCGTATCTACCCCTTCTGCTGCAAGGCCTGGGCTACTACACCATCCCGTTCACGTCTATCGCGCTCGACGGGCTGTACCTGCCCATGTACCTGTTCGGCGTGGTGGCCACCGGTCTCGGCGAAGCCCTGGTCATCTACGTGTTGGGGCTTCCGCTGCTCTCCGCGCTCAAGCGCTTCGACGTGGTGAAGAAGGCAGTAGCCCGCTAGCGGGAAAGCAGGCGCGGAACGCGTGAGCCGCGCCTGCTTTCTTTTAATATATGACCAAATAGCTCGCCTTCACTGATTCGATGAATTGACAAGGCTGCGGGGCGTATATCGCTACAATATGGGGTTGGGCCGAGCCCTCGCAGTTGTACCCGAGTGAAGGACGTGCATGAACCCCGTTATTGTGATCCCCACTTTCGTGTCCGCGCGTCGCCGCAAAGAAGGCGGCAGCGTGCTCACGACCTACGATCACGCGACTCCCATCTCGCAACCCGGCGAGCTCCCGCGTTTGCTTGCGTCGTTGCAGAAGGTGCGCGGCGCCGGCCAGATCATCGTGCTCGTGGTCAGCGAGCCGTCGATCGAGAACCAGGCGGCCGAGAAGGTTCAAAGCGTTGTCTCGCGCTTTCCCTCGCTGAACACCGTGGTCATCGGCGCTCCCGAGCTGGCACTTATCCAGCAGCGCATGGAGCAGCTGGGTTTGGGCAAGCTGCAGAAGGAGATCGGCCTGTCCGGCTACGGTGCGGTGCGCAACCTGGGTCTGGTGATGGCCGACGTGCTGGGCTTCGACTCGGTGGTGTTCCTCGACGACGACGAAGTGGTGGATGACGCCGACTTCCTGCAGAAGGCCATGTACGGCCTGGGCAAGCTCACGAAGAAGGGCATTCCCATCCTGGCCAAGACCGGCTTCTACTTCAATTCCGAAGGCTCCTACCTGTCGAAGAGCCAGGACAAGTGGTACAACCATTTCTGGCAGCAGGGAAAGGCCTTCAACAAATGGATCTCGAAGGCCATGCGCGGCCCTCGTCTTTCCCGATCGAACCATACGTGCGGCGGCTGCCTTGCTTTGCATAAAGAGGCGTTCAAGCGTCTGTCGTTCGATCCTTGGATCGCGCGCGGCGAAGATCTCGATTACATGCTTGACCTGCGTATGTACGGTTCGGACATCTGGTTCGACAATCAGTGGAGCCTGCGCCACCTTCCTCCCGAAACCGAGAGCGAGGGCACGCGCTTCCGTCAGGATATCTTCCGATGGCTCTACGAATACCGGAAGATGGAGTACAGCCGCACGCAGATCGACCTTTTGCAGGTGAAGCCGTCTTCGCTGGAGCCGTATCCGGGCCCGTTCCTTGAGCCAGGCATCACGAAGCGCATTCGTTTGACCGCCTTTCTGAGGAGCTTGGCGCGCCCCGACAAGAAGGCGTACCGGAAAGCGGCGAAGGCGGCCACCGGCGAAGCGACGACGTATGCCCAGCGCAACTGCTCGAAGTACTTCGAGTTCCAGTTCGTGTGGCCGGAGCTGATGGCGCGCATGGAGAACGATCAGATCCTGCGTACGGCGCTTATGCAGTCGGCCGCGCAGCGCCAGGCCAGCGCCGGCAACGGAGCCGATCGACTTGCTTCGGCGCAGGCGGCCATCGCGGCGGCCGGCATCGATCCGGGTGTGACGAGCGAGATTCGCCTGAACGTCGCGGAATAAATAAGCACGCTCGGCAACGTTTGCATGACGGAGCCTCCACGGGGCGCAGTCTAAGCTGTACGATGGCGTGCAGTTGAGCGGCTCGCGTGTTGAGAGATCGGGAAAGGATCGGGCGTCAAACTATGGATGTGCTCGCTATGTTCGTGCTGCCGGCTATTGCCGGCGTGGCTATCGGAATTTTGTCCGGATTGCTGGGCATCGGAGGCGGCACGGTCATGGTTCCCATCTTCCGTTTGGCGTTCGGCATGAGCCCCGTCGTTTCCACGGCCACGTCGCTGTTCGCCATTATTCCCACGTCCATATCGGGCGCGGCATCCCATATACGCCATAAAACGTGCATCGTGTCGCTTGGCGTGGCGGCAGGCCTCGGCGGAGCGCTCACCTCGCCTTTGGGCGTGTGGCTTGCGCAGATTTCGCCCGCCTGGATGATTATGGTGGCTGCGGCGCTCATCATCGGCTGGTCGGCGGTGAAAATGCTGGGCAAGGCCTTCAAGATGCGCTCGCAGAACCGCACGCAACAGCATGCAGCGTCGAGCAGCACGATCGAGCCGGACGAAGCCGCCATCGAGCGTGTAGGCGACGCTGCGGCGAACGACGACGCGATTGACGATCCGACGAAGGTGAGCGCACAGGCTGGCGCTGCCGTCGACCCTGTGCCGCGCAAACTCACGCGCAAGCAGCTGCTCATCGGCGCAGGGATCGGCCTGGGCGCGGGCGTGGCATCCGGCTACGTCGGCGTGGGCGGCGGGTTCATCATGGTGCCCCTCATGCTGTCTCTTATCGGCATCGAGATGCGCCAGGCGTCCGGCACGTCGCTGATCGCCGTGATGATCCTCGCCATTCCCGGCGTCGTCGAGCAGGCGTTGCTGGGAAACATCAATTACGCGGCGGGCATTGCCATCGCCGTGGGCTCTATTCCCGGCGCGGTCATCGGCGCGCGTCTTGTGCGGGTGGTTCCCGAGCTCGCATTGCGCTTCGTCTTCGGCTTCTTCCTGATTGTGGCCGCCGTCATACTTGTTCTCAACGAATTCGGTATACTGGGCTGATGGGCTCAAGCGCGCTGCTTGGGCAGGGTTGAGCAACGCGGGGAGGTACCATGCAGGAAGAGACCAGGGAGTCGAAATCGGCGCTGCCGCGCTTCTTCACGCTCGAGATGTTCATGTTCACGGTGACGGCGCTTTCGGGTCTTGTGTTGCTGTGGTCCATCGCGGTGCCGTATCGCAATGTGGCAATCATGGTATGCGCAGGCGTGGTGTTCACGCTGTCCATAGTGGTGGTCATCCGTCTCATCATGGATCCCGATTCGGTGCGCGCTCGTCAGTCTGACTCCATGTTGAAGCTGGCTAGCCAAACGCTGACCTGCATGAACGACGGCATGGATTACAAGGCCGCGCAGAAGATCTGCGGGTTGCTGCTGCCGTCCACCGCGGCTATCGCCGTGGCTATCACCGACAAAAAGCAGATTTTGGGATACGCAGGCTTCGAGGAAGCTCAGAACCTGCCGGGCAGCATCATCCGCACCCACGCGACCCATGCCACGCTCGCCGACGGCAAGTTGCGCATCCTGTTCACGCCCGAAGATATCGGCTTCCCCAGCGAGTCGTCGAATATCAAGGCGGCCATCATCGTGCCGCTTGCCGTAGGCCGCAACGTCGAGGGCACGCTCAAGTTCTACTATCGCCGAGCGAAGCACATCAGCGAGACGCAGAAGTCCATCGCCGAAGGGTTCGGCAAACTGCTGTCCACGCAGATGGCGGCATCGGCGCTGGAAGAGCAGACGCAGTTGGCCACGCGCATGGAGCTGAAGATGCTCCAAAGCCAGATCAATCCGCACTTCTTGTTCAATACCATCAACACCATCGCCTCACTCATTCGCACCGACCCCGAAACGGCGCGCAAGTTGCTGCGCGAATTCGCCGTGTTCTATCGCCGAACGCTTGAAGACTCCGCCGATCTGATCGTGTTCGCGCGTGAGATGGAGCAAACGAAGCGGTACTTCACGTTCGAAGTGGCGCGTTTCGGTGCCGACCGCGTGGAGATGGAGATGCGGATCGATCCTCGTGTGGAAGACATGCTGGTGCCGCCTTTTTTGCTGCAACCGCTCGTGGAGAACGCTGTACGCCACGCCATGCCGAGCGAGGGGAAGTTGACTATCGAGGTGACGGGCGAGGTCACGGGCAACGACGTGATTGTGCGCGTGTGCGACAACGGCGTGGGTATGACCGAAGAGGCGCGCTGCAACATTCTTCATCCCGAATCGTCGCTCGGCCTCGGCATCGCGGTGAAGAACGTGCACGATCGAATCTGCGGCTACTTCGGTCCCGGTACGCATATGGAAGTGGAAAGCGAGCTCGGCAAGGGAACCTGCGTGATCCTCGTATTGAAGGAAGGGGCTCTGCGCGAGTACCAGTAGGAGGAGGGCGGAACGCGCTTCCGGCTTGCAAGAAGAAACGGCGCCCGAGAGGCGCCGTTTTGCGATCAGATGGTGCCCCCGGCGCGATTCGAACGCGCGGCACCCGCTTTAGGAGAGCGGTGCTCTGTCCCCTGAGCTACGGAGGCGCGTTTGATATTGTAGCATTAATCGTCCGGCTTGCCCCGAGCTTGCAGGACGCCTTGCAGGACGCATAAAAAAAGCGATGCGCCCGAAGACGCATCGCGGAGATTCCTAGTTCTTGTTGGTGTCGTCGGTTGGCTTGGGATCCGGCGTGGGGGATGGCGTAACTGCCTGGAAGGTCACGTTCACGTTGACGTTCGCCTTCACATTCGAGATGGTGAAGGTGCCGCCTGACTTCGGCACGTCGTCCAAGCCGCTGGCCGATGCTACTTCGTAGCCGCTATCGGGCGTGATGGTGATGGTGACGCTGTCGCCCTCGGTTACCGACGAAGCGCTGGCCGAGATCTTGCCGCCTCCATTCGCGTTGACCGCGACGGAGAACGTCTTCTTCTCGGGCCCCTTGCTCAGCGTTAGCGCCACCAAGCCGTCCTTTTGCAGCTTCGAGCCTGCTGCGGGTGTTTGGGCGAGCACCGTGCCTTCCGGCTGGTCGCTGGCCTCGTAGGTGTAGTTGTCGGTATCCACGATCAGGCCTGCGTTATTCAGCGTGGTCACGGCGTTTCCGCGCGACATGCCCACCACGTTGGGAACCTCGATGCCTTCGGAGCCTAGCGACAGGTAGTACGTGACCACGGTGTCCTTGGCTACGTTCTCGCCTGCTGCGATGTCCTGGCGCGCCACGTGGTCTTTCTCGACGGTGTCGGAGTACTCGGCGGCTCCCTTTGCGTACTTCAGCCCGCTGGCCGTGAGCGCTTTCTGCGCTTGATCGGCAGTCATGCCCGTCAGATCGGGCACGGTGATCTCTTGCACGCCCTTCGACACGGTGAGGTTGATCTTAGTGCCCTTGGCCTGCTTGCTGTCGCCCTTCGGATCCTGGCTGATCACCTTGCCGGATTCGACCTTGTCGTCGAACGACTCCTCCACCTTCCCCAGCTCGAAACCGGCTCCTTCGATGGCGGCTGTGGCCTGATCCACCGTCTGGCCTACCACGCTGGGAACGGCGACCTTGTCTTTGTCGTTCCCGCTGCCCGACATGAGGGCGAACGCGATGCCGCCTACCACGGCAAGAGCCGCGATGATGCCGATGACGATGGCGATGGTCTTCTTGTTGTTCTTCTTCCCGCTGGTGTTGTTCGCGTTGTAGGAGCGCTGCGCCGCGGTGGGGGATGCGGGGCTGACGCCGCCCATCGCGGGCATGACGGCCGTGCCGTCGGCCACGCCGACGGGGGGCACCACGCCGCCCATGACCACGGTCTCGGCGCTGGTGAAGCCTTCGCCCAGGTTGACGGGCCGTCCGGCCAGGTAGTCGTTCAGCGCGAGGCGCATGTCCTTCGCGGTGGCGAAGCGGTCGGCCGGGTTCTTCGCGATGGCCTTCATGATGATGGCCTCGAGCGCGGGATCGATATCGGGGTTGATCTCGCGCGGCGGCACGGGCAGGTCGTTGACCTGCTTCATGGCCACGCTCACGGCATCGGGTCCGTCGAACGGCAAGCGTCCCGTGGCCGACTCGTACAGCACGATGCCCAGCGAGTAGATGTCGCTGGTGGCGGTGAGGTCCTTGCCCTGCGCCTGCTCGGGGGAGATGTAGTGAGCCGTGCCCAGCACCGAGGAGGTTTGGGTCATGACGGAATTCTTCGCGCGCGCGATGCCGAAGTCCATGACCTTCACGTTGCCGTCGGGCTGCACCATGATGTTCTGCGGCTTGATGTCGCGGTGGATGATGTCCAGTCCGTGCGCCACGGAAAGCGCCTGGCATACCTGCGAGCCGATCTCGGCGACTTTGCGCTGGTTGATGGCGCCGCGCTCGATGATGGCGGTTTTAAGGTCGGACCCGCGCACGAACTCCATGACGATGTAATAGGTGCCCTCGTCCTGACCCCAATCGTACACGTTCACGATGTAGGGGCTCTGGAGGTTGGCTGCAGCGGCGGCTTCCTGCTTGAAGCGCTGCGTGAAGTTCGGGTCGGCGGCGTATTGGGGCAGCATGACCTTCACGGCGACCAGACGGCCAAGCACGTTGTCCTGCGCCCGGTACACCTCTGCCATACCGCCGATGCCGATGCGCTCGGTTATCTGGTAGCGGTTGTTGAATACCCTGCCTATCATGTTTCCGGTCACGTTTTAGCTCCTTTAGGTTACATGCTGGGCTGTATACTTCTTCCAGACAGTATACGGGCCATCAGCATACCTTATCTACAAAAGTCCCTGAACTTCCAAAGCTGTTTTCAATACATTCTGCGCTTTAGCGGTTCCCACTCCCTCTTCGCCGTCCTCGATGACGATGGCCACCACGACGCGCGGATCCTCGGCCGGCGCCATGCCCACGAACCAGCTGTCGTTGCCGTTCTCCTTCTCGGCGGTGCCGGTTTTGCCGGCTACGTCGATGCCGGGGATGGCGGCCGCGGTGCCGGTGCCGTTCTGCACGACGCCCAGCAGCACGTCGCGCACGCGTCCGGCCGTGGTCTTGCTGACGGCTTGCATCAGTTTCGTCGGAGAGGCCGAGAAGCTGCGTTCGCCGTTGGCGTTGTTCACGCTGTCGACGAGGTAGGGCTGCATGATGACGCCGTCGTTGGCGATGGCTGTGCCCACCATGGCCATCTCGAGCACGGTGGCCTGGGGGCCGGCCGGGCTCTCGCGGCCGGGGCGCGTGGTGTCTCCCACCGGCTCGCCGGCGGCTGCCCATGCCAGCTCCCAGGGACTCTTTTGCAGGTCCTCGGCCGAGGGCATGAGTGATTCGGGCGTGTACAGCGGGAAGTCGATCTCCTTGTTGAAGCCGAAGCTCTCGGCTCCGGCGACCAGCTTGTCAGCGCCCATCTCTACGCCTAGCTGGCCGAACACCGTGTTCGACGAAAGCTCGGTTGCTTGGGCCAAGGTGAGGCTGCCGTAGTTCGCTTTGTTGAAGTTAGAGACGGTTGCGTTGCCGATCTCCATGGTGCCGGGCGAGGAGAACACCGTGTCCTCGTCGGCCACGTCGTCCTCGAGCGCGGTGGCCAGCGTGACGATCTTGAACGTGGAGCCCGGTGCGTACAGCGATCCTGCCGCGCGATCGACGAGGGTGCTGTCGTCAGGGTTCGCGTTCGCCTGCTCGATGACCGCCGCGAAGTCGGCCGCGTTGTATGTGGGAGCCGAGGCCATGGCCAGGATGGCGCCTGTGTCGGGATCCATCACCACGCACGCGCCCTTGCGTCCGGCAAGCGCATCCTGCGCGGCTTGCTGGATCTTCGAGTTGAGGGTGAGCGTCACGTCGTTTCCCGCGGTGCCGATGCCGGCGAACGAGTTCAGCACGTCGGTCCACGATGCGAAGTTCTCTTCGCCTTTCAGCGTGTCGTTGTACGCCTTCTCGATGCCGGAGTTGCCGAACTGAGGCGACGAGTAGCCTACCACGTGGCTGGCCAAGTCGCCCGCCGGGTACTCTCGCTCGTAGGTGCCGTCTTCCTCCTTCACGCTGCGCGCTAACACCACGCCGTCGTACGTGGCGATGGTGCCGCGCTCCGAGCGCGCTTCTTTCGCAAGCGTATGGTTGTTTCCCGGCATGTTCTGGTAATAGTCGGCCTGCACCACCATGATGAGCGTGAGGTTCGCTACCAGCAGCGCGAACAGGGCGGAGCACAAGAGCATGCTGTGGTTCAGGCGCTTGCCCAGCGACACGCGGCCCAGTACGCTGTTGGCGTGCAGCGAGGTGGTGGCGCTGGCCATCTCCTGACCCACGCCCGTGCCCTCGTCGCCGCAGCGCAGCAGGAAGCCTACGATGATGAAGCTGGCCAAAAGCGACGAGCCGCCCTGGCTGATGAAGGGCAGGGTAAGACCCGTCAGCGGGATGAGCCTGGTCACGCCGCCTACGATGATGAACGCCTGCAGCACGATCATGGACGTGAGACCCACGGCCACAAACGAGCTGACGTCGCTCTTCGCGCGCGCCGCCGTCACGAAGCCGCGCACGGCGAAGCACAGGAACAGCAGCAGCACGCCGGCCGCGCCCAGAAGGCCGATCTCTTCTGCGATGGCCGCGAAGATGAAGTCGCTCTCAACGACGGGGATCTGTTCGGCCAGGCCGCGCCCGATGCCGACGCCGAACAAGTCGCCGTCGGCGATGGAGTAGATGGCCTGCGTCAGCTGGTAGCCCGTGTTCTGCGCATCGGCGAAGGGGTCGAGCCAGGTGTTCACGCGCACCTGCACGTGGCCGAAGGCCATGAACGCGCCGATGCCGCCGATGGCGATGAGACCCAAACCGATGACCAGGTAGAACTTCTTTCCCGTAGCCACGTACAGCATGACCAGGAACACGAAGAAGAACACGAGCGCGCTGCCCAGATCCTTCTCGAACACGACGATGACCAGCGCGATGCCCCACATCAGCAGCAGCGGCAGCAACGTTCGGATGTCGGGAAGCCTGAACGGGCCCACGCGCCAGGTGAACACCGACAGCATCTCGCGGTTCTGCGCGAGGTAGCCCGCCAGGAACAGCACGATCACGATCTTGGCGATCTCGCCCGGTTGGAAGGAGTAGCTGCCGATATGCAGCCAGATGCGGCTGCCGTAAATCTCCTGGCCGAGGCCCGGAACCAGCGGCGACAGCAGCAGCAGGAAGCCCACGATCATGAGCGTGTACTTGTAGTTCGCCACCTTGTCGAGGTTGCGCACGAACACCAGCACCAGCACCATGCACGCTACGCCCACGAACAACCACATCACCTGGCCGACGGCCAGGTTGGGCGCCAGGCTGGTGACGAACGCGATGCCGATTCCGGACAGCGCGAACGAGAGGGGCAGCAGGGCCGGGTCGGCGTTGGCGGCGAACTTGCGCACGGCGAGGTGCGCGATGACGAAGGCCACGAAGATGGCCGCCGGCACGCCGAGGGTGGTCATGTCGAGCGATTGCCCCTGGTTGATGGCGATCATGGCGAACAGCAGCGCCACCACGGGCGCCGCCACCAGCAGCAGGACGAGTTCTACATTGCGGCGCGTCACGCGGCACCGCCGTTCTTAGCGTCCGACGCATCCTTCGCGTCCGCGTTTCGGCCGCTTTCGGCGTTGCCGCCTTCCGCCTGGTTCTTGGAGCGTGCGGCGATCTCGTCCTCGTACTCCTTCACGAGAGCATCGGCCGCTTCCATGTCGTCCACGCGAATGCCCTCGTTCAGCCGGTTAGCCACGCCTGGTTGCAGATCGGCCACCGTCACGTCGGTGGTGCGTTCCAGGTGCGAGAACGACAGCCCCAGCACCGAGCCGGGAACCCCCCGATAAACGGCCACCTTGCCGTTGTCGTTTGCCAGATAAGCGGCGGTGTTCAGGTAGGTTTGCGTGCCCCAGGCGGCTCCGGCGACGATGGCCGCGAACAGCACCAGCACCAGCGCAATGGACAGCTTGGTCTTGCGCGCAAGCTTCTTACGGCGCACTTCGGCGTAGCCGGTCACGTCGGCCACGATGACGGTGACGTTGTCGTGGCCGCCCGCCGCGATAGCCTCGTTCACCAGCTGCGACGCGCAGCGCTGCGGGTCTTGCACGCGGCGCAGGGTATTCTCGATCTGGTCGTCGAAGATCATGCCCGACAGGCCGTCGGAGCAGATGAGCAGGCGGTCGCCGGTTTCGACGTTGATCTCGTAGATGTCGGGGTGGAGGTGCGCGTCGCTGCCCAGCGCGCGCGTGATCACCGAACGCTGCGGATGCGTGCGCGCCTCTTCGGGCGTGAGCTGCCCGGCCTCGATCATGTCGGCCATCAGGCTGTGGTCGCGCGTGAGCTGCTGGAGCTTGCCCTGGTGCAGCAGGTACGCGCGCGAGTCGCCTACCTGGGCGATGACCAGTCGCTCGCCTTCCAGCATGGCCGCGGTCATGGTGGTTCCCATGCCTTGGCGGCCGCGCCCTTCGCGCGCTGCTTGGATGACGGCGCGGTTCGCCTCCTCGATGGCGCGGCCGAGCGCTTCCCCGTCAGGATGTTCGGGGGCAAGTTCGGACAGCACGCGCACGGCTATCTCGGACGCCACTTCGCCTGCGGCGTGGCCGCCCATGCCGTCGGCGACGGCGAACAGGGGCGGCGTGACCACGAGGCTGTCCTCGTTGTGATCGCGAAGGCAGCCGATGTCGGTGCGGCTGCCGAACGAGGTGAGCGCCCCCTTGCGGGTGCGCGGAGTGGATTTGTACGAACGATCGGCGGCCATTAGGCGAACCTCACGCGAATGGCCACGTCGCCCACGTTCACGACGTCGTTGTTCCGAAGAGCGGTAGGCTCGGTGATGGGCTGGCCGTTCACGCCCGTGCCGTTCGTGGATCCCAGGTCCTCAACGAACAGGTTCTGCCCCATAAGCTGGAAACGCGCATGGCGGCCGGACACGTATCCGGCACCCACCACGATGTCGGCTCCGGGGCTGCGGCCCACGATGACGGGCCCGCGAACGACGATGGATACGCCGCGCAGCTCCTTCGGCCCCTTCTCCACCGAGAGGTTCCAGGTGCGTTCCTTCTTGCGCTGGCCGCGCACCAGCCCGATGCCCGTTTTCATAATTGCGAACAGGAACAGGTACAGTAGCGCGACGAACAGGAGGCGTACGATAAGAAGTACGACGTCGATCACGGGTTATCCTTCCGTTTCCGCTCAGGCTTGGGTGAACATGAAGTTCGTCATGCCGATAGTGATGCGGTCGCCTTCGGAGAGCGGCTGGGTGGCAACCTCGCGGCCGTTCACCAGGGTGCCGTTCGTGGAGCCGAGGTCGGTGATAGTCCATACGCCTTGCGGTTCGAAGCGCAGCTCGGCGTGCGTGCGCGATGCGTTCACGTCGTGCACGGCAATGTCGTTCTTCGACTCGCGGCCGATGAGCAGGCGCGCCGACGCCAGGTCGTACGCGCGGTTGTTCGTGGTGTCGATGAGGCGGGCGCGCACCGCGGCCTGCGCGGGCATGGGGGTCGCCGCTTGCTGCCCGCCGGCGAACACGACGGTTTCGGCGGCCATGCGCGGCTGGGCCTGCGGTTGCGGCTGCGGGGC
>NZ_GL622580.1:235771-244688 GCF_000185625.1 Eggerthella sp. 1_3_56FAA | reverse complement strand
GCCCATACCCGCTCCGGCAACGGCGCCGGCGGCGACTCCCGCACCGGCTGCGGCTGCGCCGATGGCGAACGGATCCACGGCTTCGGGACGGTCGAGAGGCTGGATGCTGTCGCGCTGCTCGTCGAAGTCGCGGCTGTCGAAGGTGTACTCGCCGTAGTCGATGGATCGGTCGATCTCGTCTTCCGGCACGTAGGGGAGCTGCTGGGGCTGGCCGTACGCGTCCACGTTCATGGGCGCGGGCTCGTACTGGCTTTGGGGATCGTACTGGTCGTAGCCGCCGTACGGGGCGGGCGCGGGAGCCGGGGCGGCGTAGTCCTGGTTGTATCCGCCGTACTGCTGCGGAGCCGGCGCCTGAGGGCGCTGCGCGGGGTAGGGCTGCGCGGGGGCGCCGTACCCGCCGGGCGCGGGAGCGGCGGCCAGGCCGTAACGATGCATCTCCTCGGCGCGCAGCTGTGCGATGATGGGAGCGGCCACCGCTTCGGCGATGATGTCGAACTTGCCGTGCTTCAGGTCCTCGTCCACGATGAAGCGCACGAGCGGCTGGCCGTCCATCACGAGGCCCTGTTCGGAGGCCTTCGCAGTCAGGTACGTTTCCGTCTCGCCCGCCAACGTGGGGTAGTAACCCATCAGGCGGCGGTCGTCGTCCGGGTTCACTAGCACGGTGTACAGCGTGGGGGCGTACTGCTTGCCGGCGCCAACCATCTTCTCGCGGCGCATCTGCTTCTCGGCCTTTTTCGCTATCTGGACCGGCGAGATGGGAGCGTCGAACATCTTGTCGGCAGCGCCCTCGAACGTGTCTTCCATCCTGCCTTCGAATCTCGAAAGAAAGCCCATTGCATCTCCTTTAATGGTGCGTGGCTCGAACCTCGGCGGATGCCGGGTTCGCGCACGGGAGGCAACGCCGCGCTGGCGTGTTCCGCGCGATCGCGTGCCCAAACGCAACCAGGTTACTTCGTGTGTCCCTGCATATGACTATGCAATGTTCCATCTTGCCATAAACCCCCTGCCCGCGCCCCATCCTTTACGCAATCGTCATTATTGTGAAGCGGGGCTTGCGCGAGGGCGTGGACGATAGGGAAGCGGGATCTGCGAGGGTGCGGACGATTGGGAAGCAGGGGTTACGCCGGAGTGCGGGTGGCTGAGAGGCGGGGTTTGCGCGAAGGCGTGGACGATTGGGAAGCAGGGCTACGCGAGGTTGCTGACGAATTTGCGCGCTCGTTGCGCCGTGGTGCGAGCTTGCGTTTCTCCCTCGTAGTCGCGCGTCGACGGTCGGTTGCGTACCCAAAGCGGAAATACGACCCGTATTTGTAAGTTTTTCGACTTCGTGGCACGCGCGGCAATCGTTTTCCCTGGTCGAGGTGTTCGCCGATTTGTCACGGTAGTGCGTGCGCTTTTGAGATGCGGAGAAAAGCCTGGTCAGAACATCTCATGAATAAGAGGCGTTGCCACAAGGTCGAAAAATTTGCAGAAGCGCCCTCGAAAACCGTTTCTTGCTCGCGTTGACGGCGTAGCTGCAAGGGATGTCGTGCGGTTGTGCGAGCGCGAAGGCGCCTGGCGTTTCAGCGGGAGCTGGGGTGAGGCAAACCTTGCGTCGCGAACTGCACGACGGCGAAGGGGAACGCCGTGCAACCGCGCGAGCGTGTCGAGATCGTGCGAACGCGCCTGCGGATCGACGACCAGGTTTGTGCACGGAACGCGGGATTTGCGAGCGGTCGCGGAGGCCGCGCGCTGCAATCGGCGAGGGGCAAGCTCGCTATTCGGCGGGATCCGCAAGCTCGACGAGGCGCATGAGCTCCTGCTGGCTGTGGACGTTCGTCTTCTTGTAGACGTGGCGGATGTGGGTTTTCGCGGTGCCTTCCGAGATGTAGAGCTTTTCCTGGATGTACGCGGCGTTGTGCCCCTTCGCCAGAAAGAACATGATCTCCGTCTCGCACCGGGAAAGCAGGTAGGTGTTGGCAACCGTCTCGCACTTCGCGCGGAAGCGGCCGCCTCCCTTTCGCTCTTCGCCCTCGTCTGCTCGGCGTGCGCTGCTGAGTTCCAGCAGCGAAGGGGCGCGCCGCGCGGTCGGTTCGGGTTCGGGCGCGATCTCGGCGTCAGGTGCAGGCGCGTTGGTCGCTGCCGTCGCGTTGTTTCCAGATTGCGCGGCCGCGGCGGCTCCCTCGCCGGCCGATCCCGCTTGCCCTAGCGGCCGCACGCGGTCGCTCAATTCCAACGACACGGCTTTCACCAGCGGACACGGTGCGACGATGGCCTCGATCTCGCGCTCGCGCGGCAGCAGCGCGTATGCCACCACCATAATCAGCAGCACGATGACGATGACGCCCTGTTCGCCGAACGGAAGCAGATGCACCCAGTTCGCCGCCACGATGGGAAACAGCGAACCCGCCAGCCCCGCCAGCGCCAACATGCCGCGTCCCAGGCCGAACACGTAGATGGGCGACAAGCGGAAGCGTTGCGCCAGCTCGCCGAAGAATATCCACATCAGCGCCTCGAAGCACAGGTAGCCCATCACCAAGAACATGGTGGCGAACGTGTTGTCGCTCATTTCGGAAAGCGGCAGGAAGAACAGCGTGACGGCGATGAAGGGGACGAGCGGGCGGAAGTACCGGCTCCATTTGTCGCCGCCGCCAAGGGCCACGATGGTCACGAGGATGACTACGGAGGTGAATCCGGCGGCCAGCAGCATGGCGATCTGGTCGCCTACGTTCGAGGCGGGCACGATGTACTGGATGGACGTTTGCCGCAGCGTGCCCAACGCCACGCCGAACACGAACACGGGAATGCCGAAGCGCAGGAAGAACTTGGCATGGTTCACCGGAAGCGGTTTGAAGATGGGAACCTCGTTGCGCTCGGAATACGGCGCCGGCGTTTTGTTCCAGAGGATGGCGAGCTCCAGCAGCGGGATGATGCCCGCGAGGATGCCGGCGATGGGGAACGGCCCGTAATGCAGGCCGATGGCGTACACCCCGATGGCGATGGAGATGGCGATGGACGAGTTCAGCACGATGGAAGCGCTGTCGCAGCGCGCGAACGCGACGCCCCAGAACAGAATCAGGATGGCGGAGCCGATGCCCGTCATGACGCCCGACACCGCTTCCAGCGCCGGGCCGCTGATCACGGGCGTCGCAAGCAGCAGCAACGTTCCGGCCGACATGAGCGCCGCGCCCGCCGCAAGCGTCTTCTTCGAGATGTACGTCCTCAACAGCCGCTGGTCGGTGATGCCGGCGAACAACAGGCACAGCCCGAACACGACGATGGAGACGAGGAACGGCAGCGACGCGTGGCTGCCGTACATGCCGGTGACGTAGGTTTGCGTGCCGAAGATGGTGGGCGTTCCGAACATGACGGCGTACACCCAAGCCTGGTGCAGTCCGTAGCCCACCGAGAGCAAGCTCAGGTCGCCGAACGCGGTGTCGTCGCCGAAGTCGGCGTTGACGGTGATGCGAGGAACGCGAATCCCCATGAAGCCCCCTCCTTGATTCCCTGGGCATCATCATACCGTGCAGAGGTTGTTTTTTCTAGCGAGGTGAGCGAGTCGATCAGGGTTTTGCGCTCGATGCGCAAACGTTTGATCTGGGGTAATAGAAAAATAATCCTCTGAGGATGATGTTCGGAAGGGCGCCCGTCTGCTTTCGAGGGCGTGCTGAGGCGTCGCGGTGCTGCATCGGGCCGGCTTGTGAAGAATAACGGGGCGCTTGCCGAGCCGGAACGGGAGGTGTGCGGGGGCCCGGCTGGTCGTCCGAACCCCCGCGCGGCGGATTACGCCACCGTGAACACCACGCTGTCGAAGCGCTCGAGCGGCGTGCTCTCGCCCTCGGTGCCGCTTCCGTCGAACGCGGTGTGCGTGCCCGGCTTCTGGCTGTCGGCCTTGTGCACCGTGCACGTGTACTGCTTGCCGGACAGCTCGTCCGCCAAGCTGGAGACGCTGTAGTCGTGAATGGCCGCAAGGCCGTTCTGACTGTTGCTGGAAACCACGCTCTCGTCCAGGCAAGCAGCGGCGGTGCTGCCTTCGGGAACGATGATGAGCGAGGTCTTCACGCCTCCGCCCTGAGCGGTTTCGTCCACCGTGCACGTGACCTCGATGACGCCCTTGCTGGTTGCAGCAACGTTCTCTTCGCCGTGGACGTAGTAGAACGCATAGGCAGGAACCGCGATCGAGGCGCACAGGCAGCTCAGAACCGCAACGGCAAGAATCTTCTTGCCCCAAGCTACGTTGGCCATTGGAGCTTCCTTTCCTAAGAAGCCCCGCTTCTCGCAACGCGCCCCGATTATAGGGAGCCGGCGAAGCGCGCGTCAAGGTGATTTCGCGGCCCCGGCGTATGATGCGCGCGAATCCCTGCGTAATTACGCCTTGTAGGATGATGAGCCGTCGCGCGCAGCCCCTATACTCGAACGCAGCGAAGAGAGAAGAAGGAGGAATGATGCCTACCGTATCGTTCGACGACGTGCTGGGCTTGGACGACGAGTTCGATCCTCTGATGGCCGACGATCTGGAGATCGACCAGGAGGACATGGACGACGACAACCCGCTTGATACCGTCGACTATCCCACCATGCGCAACATGCCCCAGAGCATGCAGCGCGAAGCCGTGTACACCCCCAAGCGCCAAGGCGGCGTGGAATCTGCCGTGCTGGAGCTGCTGGATCACAACCCCGGTCGCCGGCCCGTGCTGCTGAGCATCATGGGGTTGTGCCGCGGCGGGTGCGCGGCGAGCCGCGTGGCCGAGCACGTGGAAGCGGCGCAGGCCAGCAACCGCTCGGTGTACGCGCCCATGACGCTGTGCCGCATGCTCGAACGTGCCGGCGCCTTGACGTTGGAGATGCCCGAAGCCGCCGAGCCGCACGAGGACATGGAGGAGGGCGTTGCGTTTCTCGAGATCAAAGAACGCGTCGACCCTGTGTGGCGCACAACCGAAGAAGGAAGCGCGCTGTACGAGAGGCTGACGCAGGGCTCTGCGTTCCGCGACATCGTGCTCGATCGCGACAGCCGTTACGTGGAGGTGTACCGCGCGGTCATGTGCGCCGTCGACGAGCGTCCGTGCACGAAACCCGAGATAGAAGACCTGGTGGACACGTTCGACGAGGTGAAGAGCCCGCGGCGTTTCGGCGGCCATTTCATCGACATGCTGGAGCGCACCGATGCGCTGGAATGGAGCGAGCACGCGTGGCGTCTGACCGATCTGGGACGTGCGATGCTGCCTTCGGTGGAAGCAGCCGCCGCTGCGAAGAAGGAGGAGAACCATGTCTGAGGAAACCGTCGACCTGGTTGCGCTCATGAACATGCGCGCTCGAACGTACGGCCTGCTGGCAAACTTGTTCCGCGAGGAAGTGGACGCGGACTCCTTGCGGGAGCTGCAAGCCATGCGCTTCCCCACCGCTACGGGCAACGCGAAGGTGGACGAAGGGTACCATCTGCTGTACGACTATCTGAAAACCGCATGGGACGACAGCGTCACCGAGCTCGCCATCGACTTCGTGCGCACGTTCATCGGTCACGGGGTGAACGCGTACTCGGCCGCCTATCCGTACGAGAGCGTGTACACCTCCGAACGTCGCCTGATGATGCAGGAGGCGCGCGCCGAAGTGCTGCAGACGCTGCGCGAGAACGGTTTGAAGCGTGGCGCATGGAACGAGGGCGAGGACCACGTGGCGCTGGAGTTCGAGTTCATGCAACGCATGAGCCTGCGCGCGGCCGAGGCGCTGGCGGCAGGCGACGAGGACGAGGCCGTGGGGCAGTTGCGCACTCAGCGGACCTTCCTGCACGACCACCTGCTGAACTGGCTTCCGCTATTGACCAACGACATGCGGCTGTTCTCGCGCACGTTGTTCTACCAGGGGTTGGCCCAGCTTGCCATGGGCTTCGCCGAGGAGGATGCGTCCATCCTCGCCGAGCTGCTGGACAGTGTGGAAGTCGCCGCATAGTAGGTTGCCGAAACCTCTCGATATTGCCTCCCTCCCGCCGGGCCTGCAGACGATCTGCGGGCCCGGGTTCCTTTCGGGCCCCTCCGTGCAAATTTTTCGACTTCGTGGCAAGGCTTTCGAAAACGGGAACCCGTTCATCAGGCGTTTTCGTTCCATGGAGAATGAAGCGGGGGCGCTTGTCGGAACTGTGAACGAAAAACCCCAGGTGGGCTTCTGCCGTATTTGCCACGAAGTCGAAAAACTTGCACGGAGGGCTCTTTTTCCCGTTTTGGGATTCGGGGACCCAAAAGACGGCTAGCCATTCGTCCGCTCGCCCGGTATGCTGCAACCATGAGCGTATACATCGGATATTGGTCTGCCTACGAGTACTGGCGCGTGAGCGATGCGTTGCCGGTTCCCACGCCGTCGCGCGCCCATCCGATCTGCGGCGTTCGTATGGGGGATACGGATGGAGAGCTGGATGCGTTTGGGGTGCCGCTGCACGTCGTGGTCGCTCAGGCAAACGATCGCGTGCGGACGGGCAGCCCCGTGTGCCACGTGTGGAGTGCCGGTTTTCCGGCTGGATCTTTCGTCCGGTTGCGCGACGGGCTGTACATCAGCTCGCCCGAGCGGTCCTTCGTGGAGATGGCGACGGAGCTGTCGCTGGTCGAGCTTGTTCGGTATGGCTGTCTCTTGTGCTCGCGATATGCGTACGATGGCGACAAGCGAGGTTTTCGGAAACGCACGCCTTTGACCGACGTGCGCTCGCTCAGGCGCTTCGTCGAGAAGTCGCGCGGCTGCATCGGGTCGAACAAGGCGCTGCGAGCGCTGCGCTTCATTGCGGACTCGTCGGCATCTCCTATGGAGACGAACCTGGTCATGGCCTTGTGCTTGTCGCGGATGATCGGCGGATACGGCTTGGACCTTCCCGAGCTCAACGCGTGCATCGAGGTTCGGACGAAGGGGTTGGTTCAGCGCGAACGCTTCGAATGCGACCTGTATTGGCGAAAGCGGCACGTTGCCGTCGAGTACGACAGCGGCGAGCATCACAGCGGCAACGCGGCCGAGACGCGGGATTCGGCTCGTCGCAGCGCGCTGATTTCCCAGGGAGTAACGGTGGTCTCGATTACGCCCGACCAGTTCTTCGATGCTCGGAAGTTCGACGAATCGGCGCGTGCGGTGGCGAAGCTGACGGGAAAGCGCCTTCCGCCGAACGACGCGAGCTGGATGATGAAGCGCTACCGGCTGCGGAAAGAGCTGCTGCAGGATATGCGGCAGGGAAAGCCTGCGTAGCCGCGCGTCGGAAGGCTCTTCTTGGTCTGGAGCGCCGGTACGAAGGCAGCTTCGCGCCGCCGCTGGGCGGCGGCGCGTTGGCGGCTAGTTCAGCCCGTGCTGGGCGAGGAGGGCTTGACCGCCGGTGGTGACGGGGGCGGCGTTTCCCGCTTCGGCCAAAAACGCGGTGGGACGCACCGAGGCCACGCGGCCGTTGCCCTCGGCCTTCACGCGCACCACCTGCATCTTGGCACGCTCGGCAAGCTCGAGCGGCGCTTTGCTGAAATAGGAGACGACCAGGCGTTTGCTGGCCTTCGACACGCTGTTGCAGAACAATCGGCGCTCTTCGTTCATGATGCGCTCGCGGTCTTCCTCGGTGCTGATCACCTCGAACGCATCGCGCCGCGGCATGAAGCCGTCCACGGCGGCGATGGCGAAGATGTTGTCGTATTCGATGCCGCACAGGGCGCCGTAGGAGGCCACGTGCAGCACGTGCGGATCGTCGGGCAGCGCGGGATCGGTGACGTTGGTGCGCTGCAGGGCGAACATCGCTGCCGCATCCTCGTCGCCCACGAGGGCGCGCGCCGTCTCCTCGAACTCGGGCAGATCGTCGGCTCCGATGGCGTGCAGCAGGCCGAAGCCCTTGCGCCCGGCGTTCGCGGCGATAAGCTCCTGGCCCGCGCGCCAGCGCTCGACCAGGGCGTGCGCGCGCAGGAACGGTTCGTCTTCCAGCTGGTCGGCCAGGGCGAGCGCGTCGTAGAGCGTGAGCTCGCGCTTTTCGGCGAAAGCCTGCAAGCCGCCCCATGCATCGCTGTTCGTGAGGTAGTTGTCGAAGCCGCACCAGCTGCGCCAAGCCGTCATGTCGCGCGGATCGGCCAGCAGGTTGAGCTTCGTGTACGCCACGAGCGCGCGGGCGCGGGCGCTGTCGCGCGGGTCGCCGCCCAAACGGGAGAACGCTCCGGCCAGCGCCACGGCGAAACCGCGCTGCTTGAGCACCTGCTGCGCCATGAGCGCCCAGCGCTTGTTGGGCACGAGCACGCACGTGCGGTTCTCGTGCAGGTCCTCTTCGCCGTCGAGCAGAATGCGCAGGTACTTCGTGATGCCGTCCAGCTCGTCTTCCGGCGTCGACCACTTGACGGCCATGATGCCGTCCGACGTCTGCGCGTCGCTCGCGATGCCCGCTTTGAAGGCGGGATCCATGTCGCCCTGGTCGCAAAGCCCGTCGGCGAACGCGGCGATGGCGGGGTTGCCGTGCGCTCCGGACAGCGTGAACACGGCTACGTCGCGGCGGCGAGCGTCGAACTGCACGAAGCCCTCGGCGCAGGGGAACGACGCGCGCGCGGCCTGCTGCTGGTTGGGGTTGCCGCACGCGATGAGCTGGCGGTCGGCCAGCAGGCACAGGCACGTCTGCTCGGCGCGGCTCATGTTCTGGAAGTCGTCGCACAGCACGTAGGCGTAGCTGCCGCACACGCCCTCGCCCGCGTCGCTGCGCAGGTACGCGGCGCACAGGCTGGGCGCTTCCTGCGCCAGCATGGCGCCGCGTGAGGCCAGCACGCGCTCGAGGTGGGACAGCACGGCTTCCTCTTCGCCGCCTGCGAGCCAGGAGTCGCGCGGCTCGAGGTCGCTCATCTGGCGATAGAAGAAATCGAGCATTTTGCGCAAACGGCGGATGGGCTGGCCGAGCGTCTTCATATCCTCCAGGAAGAAGTTGTACTCCGCATCGTTCAACAGGCGCGGCACGCGG
>NZ_GL622580.1:172960-235493 GCF_000185625.1 Eggerthella sp. 1_3_56FAA | reverse complement strand
CGGCGGGCGCGTCCAGCACGGCGACGCACGTTTCGAGCGCGGTGCGCACATGCACGTCGTCGGCGGCGTGCTGGAGGTCGGGGCCGAGCGCGCGGCGAAGCCGACGGCGGAACGCCTGAGCCGCTGCGGCGCTCGACGTTTCCACGAGGATGGTTTCCGGGGCGGCGCCGCCGCGCACGAGGCAGGCGCAACGCCGAACGAGCGCTTCGGTCTTGCCGCTTCGCGCAGGTCCTTGCACCTTGGCGATGCGCCCGTCGAAGGAGGCGATGGCTTCGATCATGGTAAGGCTCCTTTTCGGTTACGCGAGGGTTCCGGCGTGCGAGTCGAACGTGCGCGTGCTGCCGTCGGCGTATTCGATCAGCCACAAGCGGTAGTCGACCTCGAAGTCGGGCTCGTCCAGGGCGAACGGCTCAAGAGCGGGCTCGTCCTCCTCTTCGGCGGCGTCGTTGGCCAAACGCGGCAGCTCCAGAAACGCCTCCTCTGCCGCGGCTTCGGCCGCCGCGGCCGCAGCCCGGGCCTCCTCTTCTGCCGCAGCCAGCCCCGCCGCCTTCTGCGCGTCGCGCTCGGCCTTCGCCGCCAGCCCGGCGGCCTTCTGTTCCTCGTATGAAGCGGGCGCGGGCAGGTAGGCGCGCACGACGTCCTCGCCCAGCGCGCCTTCGTTGTACGCTGCGCGCAGCTGCGTCAGAAGCTCGCTGGTCTCGGGTCGGATGCCGCTGACGTTGTCGCAATGCAGCAGCGCATGCAGCTGGCCGTTCTGCAGCTCCACGTCGATCCAGTCGAACACCAGCTGGGGGTTGCCCACTTCGCGCTGGCGGCGGTTGTAGATCAGCATGTTGTTACTCACCTTGTACAGCTCGTTGTAGAACCAGCGCTCCATAACGTCGTTCCACAGCTCGTCGGCGCCCTCGTCCTCGGCGCGCAGGTAGCGGCGCGTGCCCAGCTTCACGAGGAAGCGCATGATGTTCTGCGGCTCGCCGTCGCAGGCGGGATGGGTGCGCACCAGTGTCGACCCTACGTACGAGTAGCAGCGGTCGATTTCCAGGCGCACGTCCTCGCTGTCGAGGCGCTCGTCGAGGTCGAGGATCAGCGTCAATGACGGACGCGGTTGTGCCATGGCAGTCTCCTTCGTTCACAGGTTTCTTCCCGTTGCCGCACGCCCGGATGACGGGCGCGAACGGCAACCTCTTCGCTGCCATCAAGTATAGGTTGGGCGCGAAAAGCAAAATAATCCTTTGGGGATGATATCGGCGCGTTTCATCCATCCACCCCTTATGATTTGGGCTTTTGCTCCGTTCCTAGAATGGGGAAACCGGTTCCGGCGTATGGTCGCGCCGGGTTCCGGCAGAGACGAACGAAGCGAGAAAAGGAAGAGAGGAGGGGCACATGGCGAACCTATCACTGAGTCGTCGAAGCTTCTTGAAGGCCTCTGCCATGGCTGCCGCGGCAACCACGGTGGGCTTCGCAGCAACGCCTTCGACGGCGTTGGCCGAAGGTGAAGACGCCTCAGCGGGCGAGATCAAGCGCATCCGCTCCTGCTGCCGCGCGTGCGGCAAGGTGGAGTGCGGCGTGTGGGTGACCGTTCAGGACAACAAGGTCATCAAGGTCGAGGGCGACGAGTCCAACGCTCACAGCCGCGGTCACTGCTGCGCGAAGTCGCAGTCGTCCATGCTGGCTCTGTACCATCCCGATCGTCTGCGCTACTGCATGAAGCGCACGAACCCCAAAGGCGAGGACGACCCCGGTTGGGTGCGCATCACGCTTGCCGAGGCGTTCGACGAGGCGGGTGCCAAGTTCAAGGAGATCGTGGAGAAGTACGGCGGGGAAGCCAACTTCGCCATGGGCGGCACCTCGCGCGTGTGGGCGCAGCCGCCGTACGGCACGCTGAAGTCCATCTTCCCCACGCCGAACGCGCACCTGGCCTACGAGATCTGCAAGGGTCCGCGCCACTTCGGCGGCATCCTCACCGACGAGATCGGCTCGCCGTGGATGGAGGTTGAGCAGGGCCCGCTGGTGTACGTGCAGTGGGGCACCGCGTCGGAGTACTCGAACTACGACTCCACGAACCGTACGGTGGTGGACTGCTCGCAGCGCGCCTACAAGCACATCCTGGTGGATCCCCGCATGACGCCGCTGGGCAAGGAAGCCGACGTGTGGCTGCCGCTGCGCGTGGGCACCGACCTGTGCCTGTCGCTGGGTTGGCTCAAGTGGATCCTCGACAACGAGGCGTACGACGACGCGTTCGTGCGCCGTTGGACGAACGCCCCGTTCTTGTGGAACCCCGAGAAGGACGGCCGCACGGCGAAGGGTTGGTTCATGGAAATGAACGGCGGCATCGACATGGAGAGCCGCATCCTGACCGAGGCCGACTGCGACCCCGAGTGGATCGGCCAGTACTGGGACTACGAGGGCCGCTACCAGCGCTTCATCTGCTGGGACGAGAACAACAACAAGCCTACGTACTGGGATGCCGAGGCCTGCCAGTGGGAGGGCGAGAAGCACAAGATCCCGACGACGGGCACCTGGATCGAGCATCCGTACAAGCCCATCATCGCGGACGCCTGGCTGCCCGACCCCTCCAAGTTCGCCGATCCGGCCGACGCGCAGTACGACGCCTACTGGGACGAGGGCAACGAGGGCGGCAAGCGCTCGAACCCGGCCGGGCTGCCCAAGAACCCGGCGCTGTTCCCCGGCGGCGTGGAGGTGAAGCTGAAGGACGGCTCCACCATCAGCGCCGACACGGTGTGGGAGGCGTTCTCCGACAGCCTGGAGCAGTACACGCTGGAGTACGTGTCCGAGGTCACCGAGGTGCCGGTCGACAAGATCGAGGAGGGCGTGCGCATCTACACGACGCGCCTGAACCCGCTGCACGGCAACGGCGGCATCCACTACCAGCTTGCTCCCGACCAGACGGGCCACGCGGTGCAGAACACCCGCGCGCTGCAGCTGATCGCCTGCATCACCGGCAACTCCGACGAGCCCGCCGGCAACCGCGGTTCGTCGAAGGCCCAGGTGGACGGCTGCTGCGGCCGCGCCAACATGCTGGTGACCGACCATGAGCCGAAGGACTGGGGCTTGGACGTGGGCACCATGGAGCTGGGCAACACCCCGCGCGACCTGTCCGTGGAAGACCAGATCCCGCTGATCCAGAACTTCGTGCAGTACCTCATCGACGAGAAATCGCCCTTGGCCGAGCGCTACGGCAACAAGGTTCCCACCGCCGAAGAGGCGCGCTGGATCGCCGAGCGTAAGGGCGGCGCCTACAAGCCCAGCCGCTCGTGGCCGGCGCTCAAGACGTCGTTCGACAGCAACGAGAAGCAGATTTCCGCCGAGCGCTTCCCGCTGCTGCGCTACTGGAACCGATGGGCCGACTCCGCTGCCATCTGGGACTCCATCAACGGCATCGACACGCCGTACCAGATCCACGGCGGCGTGTGCATGTCGGGCGACTTCATGAACGAGTCCAACCTGCTGGAGGCTTGGGAGGCGCTTACCCGTCTGGACTTCTGGCTGGACTTCAACCTGTGGTCCTGCCCGAACAACGGCTGCGCCGACATCGTGATCCCCGTGCTGCACTGGCTTGAAGTGAACACGGGCCGCGTGTCGCAGGGCGCGGGCGGCATCTTCGGCGCCGGGCAGCGCTGCGTGGAGCCGATGGGCGATTGCATCTACGACCCGGTTGCCGTCATCTGCCTGTACAAGGCCATGGGCGTGGTGTGGAACAACCGCGACCCCGAATACGACGAATGGAACAACCTGGACTACCGCGACTTCGTGCAGATGGGCGGTAGCGTCGGTTACGAGGAGCAGGAGTACCGCGTGCTCAAGGAC
This sequence comes from Eggerthella sp. 1_3_56FAA, assembly GCF_000185625.1. Taxonomy (NCBI): domain Bacteria; kingdom Bacillati; phylum Actinomycetota; class Coriobacteriia; order Eggerthellales; family Eggerthellaceae; genus Eggerthella; species Eggerthella sp. 1_3_56FAA. The sequence continues at coordinate 231,665 of NZ_GL622580.1, read as the reverse complement.
GCCACCGACTGGTGGAAGACCGAGGAGTTCCCCGACGGCCCCGACTTCCCGCAGTACGCGGCGAAGTTCCAGGAAGAAGGCTGGTTCGACTGCCGCAAGTGGCACCCCGAGCGTTGGGGCACGTACCGCCGTTGGGAGATGGGCTACCGTCGCCAGCAGGGTGGCTACAACCTGTACGCGGCCATCGACGAGAAGTGCGGCTTCATGACCCCCACCGCCAAGGTGGAGGTGTGGTCCACCATCGCCGAAACGTACATCCCCGACGGCGCGGCCACCTTCGCCAGCACGAACACGGTGGATCCGAACATCCCCGACATCGACAAGTTCCCGCACTGGGTGGAGCCGAAGAACTCGCGCGTATCGAATCCCGAGTACTTCGACGCCTCGCTGGTCGACCAGATCAAGACGTCGGACGCCTACATCAACGACAACTACCAGGGCGATCATCTGGTGGAGGAGTACAAGGAGGCGCTGACGGCGCATCCGGACAGCGCGTTCATCATGACGACGGGCTCCCGCCAGCCGGTGTACTTCCACTCCGAGCATCGCCAGCTGCCGTGGTGCCGCGAGCTGTGGCCCAGCCCTCGTTTGGAGATGAACCCCAACGACGCAGCGCGCCTGGGGTTGGAGCAGGGGCAGTGGATTTGGATCCGCAGCCCGTGGGGCGCCATCCGCGAGGTCGTGGACTTGTACTACGGCATCAAGGAGGGCACGGTCAACGCGAACCACGCCTGGTGGTATCCCGAGATCGACACCGCTTCGCACGGCTTCGAGCTGGTGAACATCAACTGCACGATGGACAAGTACGCGCAGTGTTGGATTTGCGGCGCGTCCCAGCTGCGCGGCGTGCCGGTGCTCGTGTACCCCGCGACGCCCGAGAACTCGCCGCATGGCAACCCGGTTCCGTGCGACCCGCAAGGCAATCCGGTCATCACGAACGCAAACGATCCGCGCCTCAAGGAATGGTTGGCGAACGATCCGCGCCTGGAGGATTCCAAGGTGGAGCTCACGTTCGCGAACATGGCGGCGGTCGGCTGCCAGCCGAGCGTCCAAAGCCCCGACCTGCTCTCCGGCGGCAAGCTTGCCGTGGGCAGCGTGGGCGGCGACGCGCTGGGCGCTTATTCGAAATCGAAGTAAAGGAAGGAGGTTCACCACATGGCAAACTACGCGATCATTACCGACTTGAACCGTTGCACCGGCTGCCTTGCGTGCACGGTTGCGTGCAAGGCCATCAACGGCGTCGACGTGGGATCGTTCTGGATCAAGACGCTGCGCGTCGGCCCGCATCCCATCGAGGGCGGCTCGGGCACGTTCCCGGACGTCGAGATGTACTTCCTTCCCGTCCAGTGCCAGCACTGCGAGAACCCCGAATGCGTGAAGGTGTGCCCCACGGAAGCGTCCCACATCCGCGACGACGGCACGGTGCAAATCGACAAGTCGAAGTGCATCGGCTGCCAGTTCTGCGCGATGGCGTGCCCGTACGGCGTGCGCTACCTCAATCAGGAAGAGCGCGTCGTGGAGAAATGCACGCTGTGCGAGCAGCGTATCTCGCAGGGCGAGCTTCCCCAGTGCGTGGCCCAGTGCGGCGCCCGCGCCCGCTTCTTCGGCGACCTCGATCAGGGCGTCGACAACTTCGAGGGGCCGGCGCATCCCGACAGCCCCGGCTGCCAGTACGAGGAGATGACCCAGACGCGCGTGAAGCTGAAGGACTACGTCGAGCCGTACACCGAAAACGATATCCACCATCTTGCGGATGTGGGCAACGAGCCGAAGCTCATGTACCTCATGCGCGAGGGCCGAAAGTGGAGGGAGTAGACTATGCATCCTGAATGGCCCCTTATTCTCTTCACCTTCTTCCTATGCGTCGCAGGCGGCGCGCTGGGCGCGCAAGGCCTGCTGAACGTCATGGGCAAGGGCAAGAAGATGCAGCTTGCATCGCTGGTCACCGCGCTGGCGGCGTTGGTGGTCGGCGGGCTGTCGGTGTTCATGCACCTGCAGCATTGGGAGCGCATCTTCAACGGCTTCGGCCACATCACCTCGGGTATCACGCTGGAGTTCATCGGCTGCATCGTGTTCGCGGTGGTGCTGGTGCTGTACTTCCTGATGATGCGCCGCGCCGAAGACGGCATGGCGCCGAAATGGTGCGGTGTGCTGGCCATCGTCGTGGGCCTGGCGCTGCCGGTGATCACGGGCATGAGCTACCTCATGGCATCACTGCCGTCGTGGAACACCCCGCTGCTGCCGGTGTACTACTTGGCGAACACCGTGTTCATGGGCGGCTTGACGGCGCTGGTCATCGCCGGTTTGACGAACGATGACAGCGCGAAGGACCTGGGCGTGAAGGTGGCCTTGGCCGGCGGCGCGCTGCAGCTGATCGCCGTGTTCACCTACGCGTTCATCATCAACGGCTCGGCCGGGCTGTACTCGGCCGACATCCAGTACTACTTCGATCCGACGCTGCCCGACGTGGCCATGGTGGACCGCGCGTCCATCGTGGGCAGCATCTTCGCCGGTGCCAATGCCGTGATGTTCTGGCTGGGCACGGTGGCCGTCGGCCTGGTTGCTCCGCTGGTGCTGACGTGGCTTGCGAAGAAGGTGGAAACCGGCAAGAAGCTGGCCGCGTACGCGGGCGTCGCCCTGGCGTGCGTCGCCGTGGGCGGATTGTGCTGGCGCGTGATCCTGTACGTGGTGGCTATCAGCATCTTCGCTTTGTACTAGGAGACGGAAGGGCGCGCTCGGGCCGAGATTCTGGTCGATCTTGGTCCGAGCGTCCGAACCGGTTGCGCCGCTCAGCGCGGCCGGTGCTCTTAAACAGATGTGATGGACGGGGCTTCTCGAATGGCACAGCTCCGCTTCTCGCAAGGCAGGGAAGCCCCGTCATCTGCCTTTCGTCGTTCTGTCGAACGACGAAAGGGCCGACGCTGCGGTCTGCTGTGGCACCCCATCTCGACGCTTTCGCACGTGCCCCTCTCGTGCGAAGCACGCTCGGCCGTGCGACACGCCGATATGCGGCACCACAGCAAACCTCGCTGACTGATAAGGACCAGTGGGCAAAGGAGGAGACATGAGCGAAGAGGACGAGATTTCGTCGAAGAGGGCGAAGGGGCCGTTGGACGTGTCGCGGCGCGCGCTGCTCATCGGCGCGGGAAGCACGGCGGCGCTGCTGGGATTGGGGGCGCTGCGCTATGCGGGGCATAACCCGTTGGTGCGCCCGCCGGGAGGGCAGGACGAGGCGCGCCTCGTGTCGGCGTGCATCCGATGCGAGAAGTGCTACGAGGCGTGCCCGCGCGGCGTCATCGTGCCTGCGCATATCGAGGACGGGCTGCTGGGCATGCGCTCGCCCGCGCTGAAGTTCGACGCCGATTTCTGCGACTACTGCGCCGACGAGAACGGCGGGGAGCCGTTGTGCGTGAAGGTGTGCCCCACCGAGGCGCTGGCGCTGCCCGCAGACGCTACGGCGGAGAACACGCTTTTGGGTTTGGCCGTGATCGACGAGGCGCAGTGCCTTGCATTCCGCGACACGGGGTGCCGTTACTGCTACGACGCGTGCCCCTACGAGGCCATAGAGCTGACGGGCGAGGGCGCCAACCCGCACGTGTCCGTGCTGGCTGACAAGTGCAACGGGTGCGGCGCATGCGAGAGTGTGTGCGTATCGCTGAAGGCGGGGTCCATCGTGTCGGGCGCGCAGGAGCGCGCCATCGTCGTCAAGCCGATCGAGTCGGCGGAATAGGAGGCGGCAATGAACTCGAACAAGCTGCGCACCATCGTGGCGGCCGCGATCTTCGTCGTGCTGTCCGTCGGGCTGATCGCGGGCGTGAGCATGGGTACGCTTTCGGGCTTCGGCTGGGAGACGTTCTCGGCGTTGTGCCCGCTGGGGGCGCTGGCCACCATGATCGCCACCAAGACCGTGGTGCCGCGCGCGGTGGTGTCCATCGTCATCATGGCGGTGCTCGTGCTGGCGGTGGGCCGCGCGTTCTGCGGGTGGGTCTGCCCCGTGCCGCTGCTCGACCGCGTGCGCGGGTTCTTCCGCTCGCCCAAGAAGCGCACGGCGCTTGAGCAGGCGAAGCGCTCGGAGATGCTGGGCATCGCGAAGAGCGAGCTGGGCGAGGCGGCGGCATCCCCTGAGCGAGCGAAGCGAGTCGAAGGATCTCCGACAGCGGCCGACGGCGCGTACTCTCACGATTGCGGGAGCTGCTCGTCGTGCAAGGGGGTGCGTGCGAAGCTGGATTCGCGCCACTACGTGTTGGGCGGCGCGCTGCTGTCCACGGCCGTCTTCGGCTTTCCCGTGTTCTGCCTGGTGTGCCCCATCGGGCTGACGTTCGCCACCGTGCTGGTGGTGTGGCGCCTGTTCGCGGCGGGCGATATGACGTGGTCGGTGGTGCTCATCCCGCTGTTGCTAGTGGTGGAGCTGGTGTTCTTGCGCAAGTGGTGCACGCGGTTCTGCCCGATGGCGGGGCTGATGAACCTCGTGTCGCGCTTCAGCAAGACGTGGCGGCCGGTCATCGACGAGTCGAAGTGCCTGGAGACGGTGAACGGCGCAGCGTGCAGCAAGTGCGCCATCGCGTGCGAGGCCGATATCAACCTGCGGCATCCCGATTTCGGCGAGCGCACTCTGGCCGACTGCACGCGATGCCGAGCCTGTGTGGACGCGTGTCCGGCGAAGGCGGTCAGCATGCCGTTTTTGGTGAAGAAGGGTGCGGGGCCTCAGGCAAGCACGGTCGTGCTGGCCGACATCGACGAGAAGACGGCCGAGTGATGGACGGGCGCGCGAGCGAGCGATCGCGGTCGAACCGAAGTATCGTAGGCGTGCTGGACGGGGTGTCCAGCGAGGCCATCGTGGTGCACCGGGAGCGGTGCGCGAAAGTGCGCAACCGCAACGTCGCGTGCTTGAAGTGCGCCGACGCATGCACGTCGGGCTGTATCGCGCTGGTGGACGGCGAGCTGCGGGTGGACGCGGCGAAGTGCATCGGATGCGGCACGTGCGCGACTGTGTGCCCCACGAGCGCGCTGGAAGCGCGCAACCCCAGCGATGCGCAGCTTGCGCAAGCGTGCCTGGGCGCGCGGGTTGGCGACGAAGTGGTGGTGGCGTGCGAGCAGCTGCGGCGTGCGGCGGGCGGGTTGCTCGACGAAGGCCATGTGGCGAACGTGGTGTGCTTGGGACGTGTGGACGAGTCGCTGACCAGCGGGCTTGCGGTTGAAGGCGTACGCCGGATCCGGCTTGCATGCGGCGACTGCTCGCGTTGCGAGCAGGAGCACGGCGTTGCCACGGCGCGCCTGGTGGCCGCAACGTCCAACGCCCTGTTCGAAGCCTGGGGAAGCGATGCTCGGGTGCAGGTGGTCGAAGGCGTGCCTGCCGGCGCCTGTGTCGAGGGCGTTGGCCCTGATGGGGCAGCGGCTGCCGTGGCGGCGTACTTCGCTGAGCGCCGCGGCAACGAGCACATGGCGGTTTCGTCGGCTGTTCCTGCGGCTGCGGCTCCCGCTGCGCTTCCGCGCGTTACGAAGGACGGCACGTTGCCCCATTTCGTTCCCGATCGGCGCGAGGCGCTGTTGGACAATCTGGCGCAGCTGGGCCAGCCCGTACTGCCCAGCGTTGCGACGCGCCTGTGGGGTTGCGTGGTGATCGACGGTCGTGCGTGCTCGTCGTGCCGCATGTGCGCGACGTTCTGCCCGACGGGCGCCATCCGCAAATTCGACAACGACGATGGAACGCTGGGCGTCTACCACTATCCCGGCGAATGCGTGAAGTGCGGCAGCTGTCGCGACGTATGTCCCGAGAACGCCATCGAGCTGCTCGACGAGGTTCGCCCTGCGTACTTGCTTGAAGGCGCGGTGCATCGCTATGCCATGACGCCGCGACCGGTCGAGTTGGGCACCGCCCAACAGATGGTGGACACCATGCGCCTTCGCATGCAAGGATCAGACATTTTCGAGAGGTAAGCGCTCCCTCTCCCTCTTCGCTCGGGAGCGCTGTGCCCAAGCCCCGCCTACCGGAACCCCCCCCCTTCTCCGGTAGGCGGGGCTGTTTCGTTGCGGAGCGATCGGGCTGATGGGCGAGCTGCGGAATAGCTAGTGGCGGCGATCCGCCCATCGAGCGACGGTGAACGCGCGTCGAGCGGCGGGCGGCGATCCGCCATCAAGCATCTGTGTCGAAGCCGGCCAGTCGGTTTCCGAGCCGGTTCTGCAAGTTTTTCGACTTTGTGGCAAGTTCCCACGAAAGACCGAAGCCCTCACCAGGCATTTTGCTTTTGCGGCAAAACGGGATGACGAAGCGCGCCGAAGCGCTGATGAGAAACCCCTGGTCGCTCATTGTCACGCGTGCCACAGAGTCGAAAAACTTGCAGAACCGGCTTCGTTTTCGACATTCCGCGTTCGCCCTTACCAGTGGCAGACCACGACGTCGCCGGACTGGATGATGCCGAAGAGGTCGGCGGCCGATCCGACGGGGAGGTTCACGCAGCCGTGGCTGCCGCGGCCCTGCTGGTACAATGTGCCGCCGAACGCGGCTTGCCAGTCGGCGTCGTGCAGGCCGATGACGTTGCCGACGAACGGCATCCAGTAGCGCACAGCGGATTCGTACTTCGAGCCGTCGAGGTTCGTGCCTTTCAGCACCGACGGGCTTGCTTTCTGGTTGAGCCAGAACACGCCCGTGGGGGTGTTGTGCGCGCCGTTCGGCGTGCCGCTGACGCAGGGGGCTTCCCAGATCAGCGTGCCGGTTTCATCGTAGAAGCGCACGTGCTGCTCGGAGAGGTCGATGTCGCAGTAGCGCGCCGACCAGTCCTGCGCGCCTGCGCCGTTGTACGCGGTGCCGGTGGTTTTGCAGGGGATGTCCACTGCGCCGACGGTTCCGTTCGCCACGCCTTCCTTCACGAGTTCGAGCAGCGCTTCGCCGTCGGTCAGCCAGCCGTACGGGCCGCCCGCCACGGTGATCACCTTGCCGTCGGGGCGCGTGTAGGTGCGCTCGGTTCCCACGGTGTCGCATGCGACTTCGAGCTGTTTCGCCCAGGCGACGAGCGCCTCCTCGTCGAGGGAGGGCGTAAGACTCTCGTCGAAGCTGATCCAGGTGGAGACGAGGGCCGGGTTGACCTCCGCGGCCACGTCGCCGCCCATCATCAGCTGCATATCGGCTTTGACTAGCTGGTTCGCAGCTTCGGCAGCGGCTTGGAGTTTCGGGTCGGTGGCGGGCACGGCGGGCTGCTGCAGCGCGTCGGCGGTCAGCTTGGCCGTGGGCTGCATCGAGGCGATGGCGGAGCCGATGGCTTTGGCCACTGCATCGGCGTCGAGGGCGGTGCCGGTCGCCTCGGGCTGCACGGCGAACGCGTTCTTCTGCTCGTCGAATGCGACGACCGCGTCCGTCGGCGGGGTGGCCGTGGCGTTGAACTCGTCGACGGCGGTGCGCACCGCGTTCGCGAGGCTGCTCCCGCTGGAGGCAGCCAAGCTGTCGGTTTCGTCGTGCTCGCGCGTGATTTCGAGCGGCCACAGCCAGGGGTTCGTGTTGCCCAGCGCGTCGGCGACGATGGCTTGCCCGTCGAATGAGACGCCCGCATCTTTCGCGGAGAGCTTCATCGAGAAGCCCTGCCCCGAAACTGCCACGGTGTAATCGCTCAAGGCGTCGTCGAGGATGGCTTGCACTTCGGACGACGTTTTCAGCGACACGTCGTGGTCCCCCAGCACGGTGTTCGGCATGAAGCGGTCGGTGAAGTAAAGGCTGCCGGCCACGTAGGCGATCAGCAGCAGGCCCACAATGGAGCCCGCGACGATACCGATGATCTTGGGCGCCGAGAAACGCCGTCGGGCGGTGGTTTCAGGCGAGCTTGCAGGAGCGGGCGTCTGGTCGGCGGGTGCGGCGTGTTTCATAAGGCGTCCTGGGTGATGAGGCGAATGTGCGTCGTCCTTGTCGAGCGCGTCGCCCCATTCTAAAGGAAACCATCTCGCCACGATAGGGTGAGTTATCTCATCACGGTAATCGGTTGAAGCTACGGGGCGTGTCGCGTATAATGCAGGCGAGCCGCAGGGAGCTGGTTACTCCCCACGGCCCTCGGACTTGCTTCGGCGGTTCGGATTTATTTGGGTCCCGGTTCGTCCCCTTGGGGCGACCGGGGTTTATCTTTCGACTGAACTTGCAGAACAAGCGCAGCCGCCTCCACTCCCAAGTTGCAGAGAGCAGCGAGCAAGCAGAGAACCTGCAAGATAACTCCGGTAAGGTCGAACACCAATCCATCCATAGAGGACACCCCCTTCCGTTATCTAGAATCGGAAATGGATGTAAAGAGGGTGCTATCCTCTCCGCCCAACAAGGCCGTGTCCCTAGTATAACGACCTCGTCTTACGCGCAGATGGCGCACGTCTAGCGCGAATCTTTCTCAATCTAGCGCTAATCTGACCCAGTTCTCACGCGAATTCCATGCGGGTTGCCCTTGGATCCAGCGCGGTTCTTGCGTGCTTTGCTGCTCAATCTAGCGCGTTTCCTGCGCCGCCAGATAGCGGCATCTCGAAGCGCCCGATGCTTCACGTGAAACATCGGGATGGGGCTTGGCAAGGTGATCGGCGGCGGAGAGGTGGAAAGGCTATGCTTCCCGCTCGGGGTCGTCTTCGAACGGGAAGGTTTCCGCTTCCTGCGGTTTCATCGCGCGCGCTCGGCGTTTCTTCTCTGCGCGCAAGGGGAGGTATTCGCTGATCACGATGCCGGCGAAGATGAGGGCGAACCCGGCGAACAGCGGGCCGGTGAGGATCTCGCCCAAGAACAGCACCGAGAACGTCACGCCGAACACCGACTCGGTTGCCAGGAACAGCGATGCGGGCGCGGGGTCGACGTGCGCGACGGCGAAGTTCTGCAGCAGCAGCGCGATGCACGAGGCGAACACGGCCAAGTACCCCAGGCTCACCCACGTGTCCAGCCCCAAGCTGGCGAACGCGGGCATGGGCTCGAACGCAAGCCCGGCGCCGAAGCCCAGAACGCCGGCCACCAGGAACTGCACGACCGTGAGCAGCGTCATGTCGCGACCGCGCGCGTACTTCGCCGTGTACAGCACATGCAGGCTGAGAAAGAACGCCGACAGCAGCGTGATCAGGTCGCCGAAGCGCAGCGAGAACCCCGAGAGCCCCGCGAACGAGACGCAGCCCACGCCGGCCACGCACACGAGGGCGGCGGCGATGTTGAAGCGAGTCGGGCGCGGCCCGCGCAGCGCCCATCCGAGAAACGGGATGATCACGCAGTACAGCGATGTGAGGAACGCGCTGTTCGAGGCGGTGGTGTCGGTGAGTCCCGTGGAGTTCGCCCAGTACGAGAGGAACAGGAACGCGCCCAGGATGGCGCCCTTTTTCAGGTGGTCGAGGTCCAGCGCTTTTCTGAACCGCGGCAACATGACGATGCCCAAAATGATGCCCGCCACGGTGAAGCGCACGCCGACGAGCCATGCGGGCGGGAACTCGTCGACGGTCGACTTGATGACCACGGTGCCCAATCCCCAGATGGCAGCCGCCACCAGGAGGAAGGCCTTGTACATCCAAAGAGGATGCTCGCTATGTTTCACGATGCGTGCCATAGTGCAGCATCATAGCATGGGCGCGGCTTGCAACTGCGACCTCGCCGGGAAACATCTTCGCCCGAAAAACACGCATTAGCCCTCTGTGGCGTGTTTTTCGGGCGAAGATGGGCTCGCAGAGCGGCGCCCTCACTCTTCGAACAGCGCGATGACGTCGGTTTTCGAGTGCACGCCCAGCTTGGCGTACAGGTGCCGCACGTGCGTCTTCACCGTGTTCTGCGACAGGAACAGCTCCTGCTCGATCTCGGCGCGGCTCTTCCGCTGGGCTATCAGCCCCATGATCTCGGTTTCACGGGCGGTCAGGTCGTACTGCGCGGCCAGGTCGTCGCAGCGGCTCATGAAGCGCTCGCGCGGTCCCGGCACGTGCAGCCGGTCGGCCAGCGACAGGCCCGACGCGCCCCAGTCGCCGTTCACGGACTTCTCGCTCATCCAGATGACCACGCACACCAGCACCAAGACGATGCCGGCCAAGGCGAACCCCGCGAGCGTCGTCGGATCCGCCAGCAGGTCGGTCTGCCACAGGGCGCGTCGCACCAGGATGCCTGCCAGCAGCGCAGCCTCGCTTGACGCGCGCGCGATGGCGAACAGCCGCAGGCTGGGAATCTCGAAGCGGTAGCAGATGTTCGCCAGCATGAGCAGCACGAAGAACGTGAACCATACGTAAGCGAACCGCATGAGCACCGACACGATGTAGCCCTGCATGGGGGCGACGAAGGGGATGACGGCGAATGCGACGACGGCAACCGGCAGTCCCACCTTCGCCAGGAAACGCGCGTCGAAGCGGTCGCGCTTCGAAACGGCCATCACGAGAATCACGACGCCCACGATGCCGGTGGCCGCGACGCGATGGATGGCGCCGACGTATTCCGTGGCCGAGAGGAACGCGCCTGAGAAGCTGGACAGCAAGCCTGCAATGGCCATGATCACGATGAGCTTCCACGGAATGGGGTAGTGCACCCCTTTCGCCACGGCGCGCTCGGTTGGCAACAGGCGAAAGCTCAGGTGCGCGCATGCCAGCGATGCGAGGGGCAGCAGTGCGGTGGCGATAACGCCGAACGGCGCCTCCATCGTGGAGATGAGGAACGACGCCGCGGCTGCCGCGATGCAGGACAGCGCGCCGTACATGAGCGTGCGCGTGGCTCCCATCTGGCTGTACGCTTCGGCCCACAGGCAGAACAGCACAGCGCCGCCTATGGCGGTGACGATGCTGGCAGGTATGATGACCGCCTCGCCGACCCCGCCGGGAATGAGCGCGAGGCCCACCGCCGCCGTGCCAGCCGTCGTAAGGGCGACCGCTGCCCACGAGAACGCCTTGTGCCTGCTCAGCCGCCCGATGCGCGGCGCGAATAGAACGAACGCGAGGAATGTGCCGATGTCGCCGATGCGCATGCCCGTGTCGAATGCCGAGCGCAGCGCGGGGTCGAACACGTCGCCCGGGAAGATGGAGGCGACGTGCGTGCAGCACAGCCAGGCGATGAGCAGGCCCATCCCCAAGAAGCGCAGCGGGTACATGAGCGCCGACAGAGGCTCGTCCTCGCCGGCCTGATCTGCGGGCGCCAGCGCGCGCACCACGTCGCTTGATTTCATGGGAACCTCCTGTTCGTCGTGTCATTGTACCAGGGGTGAGCGCAGGGGTGAACGCGGATTCACCCCTCGGCGCGCGACTTCACCCGCGACAAACCGCCTGATGCGAGGCATGCTTTCCTCAGCGCCTCGGGAGGGCGCGCCGCTCGATCGGAACGGTCGAGCGCACAGGGAATCCTTTAGGAGGGACCTCACATGGCTACTTTAAAGAACGGGCTTTCTCGTCGCAGCTTCCTCACGCTGGGCGGCGTTGCGGCGCTGGGCGGCGCGGCCGCGCTTGCCGGATGCGCCCCGCAAGCGTCAAGCAGCGCGAACGCCGACGCGAAGGGCGCGACCGACGACGCAGCTTCCGCGATGCAGACCGCCGATCAGACGAAGGAATGCGACATCGCCATCGTGGGCGCGGGCGGCGCGGGCATGTGGGCCGCGGTCGAAGCCGTGCGCGCCGGCAAGAGCGTCGTCGTCATCGAGAAGGGCGGTAACGTGGGCGTGGCCAACGGCTCGCTGGCGGGCGGCCCGTTCATGGTGGGCTCGAAGCTGCAGCAGGAAGCCGGCGTCGAGTTCACGGTGGAGGAAGCCTTCAACCATATTATGGAGTACGCGCACTGGTCCACGAACGCTGCGGCCGTCAAGGCAGCCGTCGCCATCTCCGGCGAGACGGTCGACCAGTTCACCGACGACTTCGGCGTGCCTACCGGCCTGCGTCCCGACAACTACGGCGCAGGGCATGCGTCCGTGCGCGCCAACTTCCAGAGCGACCCGAAGGACTCGAAGACGCAGGCCAAGGGCGAGGATCGCATGAAGCCCCTCCAAGAGTTCGTGGAAAGCAAGGGGGGCGAGTTCCTGTTCAACACGGCGGGCAAGCGCCTCATCATGGAAGACGGCGCATGCACGGGTGTGCAGTGCGAGGGCGACGGCGTGACCGACGTGAAGGCGAAGGCCGTCATCGTGGCCACGGGCGGTTTCCTGGGCAACGTCGACATGATGCGCGAGAAGTTCGGCACCTTCGTGAACCCGCTGGGCAACGTGCTGTCCGTGGGCGAGGGCATCGACATGGTGCAGGCTGCGGGCGGTCAGCTGTCCACGCAGTGGGGCATCGCGGGCAACGAGTTCACCGGCTCCAACCAGAAAGCCGACGGCCTGTACGACCGCAAGAGCGCCGCGTTCACCATCGGCATCTACGGCACGCTGCTGGTGAACAACCAGGGCCGCCGCTTCTCGAACGAGGGCAAGTTCGCGAATCTGCCGCTGGCGCTGGGCGGGGCCATCTCGCTGGTCGGCGGCAAGTACTACGCGGTGGTCGACCAGGCGTACGTGGACGGTTTGAATTCCGGCAAGGACGCGTGGACGCTGTGCGGCGCCGACGAGGTGAACTGGCGCACCGGCATGATGACGCTCAAGGACAAGCCGCTGGAGAACGTGCAGGGCAGCATCGATGATGCCGTGAGCGCCGGCTGGGCTTTCAAGGCCGACACCATCGAGGCGCTGGCCCAGGCCATCGACGCGCCCGAGCTGGTCGAGACGCTGGACGAGTACAACGGCTACTGCGCCGACGGCAACGACGAGCAGTTCTACAAGCCGGCTTGCTTCCTGCAGCCCGTGACCACCGGCCCGTTCTACGCATTCCAGTATGAGCCCAGCGCATGGGTGACCATCGGCGGCATCCGCACGAACGACCGTCTGCAAGCAATCGACGGCGAGGGCGTGGCCATCCCCGGCCTGTACGTGGCCGGCGCCGACAACGGCACGCTGATGAGCGCCCCGTACTGCGACTACGAAGGCTACTCGCTTATGTGCGCCTACTGCGGCGGCCGTCTGGCCGGGCAGTACGCCGTCGAGACGATCGACGCGTAAGCGGCAATGGCGTCGGCCCGGCATGCGGGATCGCCCGCATGCCGGCCGCTCGACCGATCATCCAATCCGACGGGGCGCACGCGTTCTCTCCCCTCCCTCCGCGTCGCGCCCCCTTCAACCGCCCCGGTCTGCGCAGGCCGGGGCGGCGTGCGTTTCCGCCCGTCTTCCTCCGGCTCGGCATCCGTCCGATAACCGCTGGGCAACCGGTGCACTCGCCGCATGGTGCCATGGTACGCTGGGTTGTCGAATGTAGGTCGAACAGGCGAGACGAGGAGGTGCGGCGTGGCCACGCTCAAGGAAGTGGCGCAGGTGGCCGTGGAGGCGCGACGCGACAAAGGGTCGGGGTCGGGGAAGCGCCTGCGCGAGATCGAGCGCATCCTGCGGCAGCATCGCGTGCTATCGGGCCTCACGCCGGAAAAGGCGACCAGCTTGCTTGAGGACTTGGGCCCCACGTTCGTGAAGATGGGCCAGATCGCGGCGAACCGCAGCGACGTCATCCCGCCCGCGTACGCCGACGCGTTCAAGCGGCTGCGCGCCGACGTGCCGCCCATGCCGTTCTCCACGGTGCTCGCCACCATCGAGGAATCGCTGGGGCATCCGTGGCGGGAAACGTTCTCGTGCATCGAGGAGAAGCCGCTCGGATCGGCGTCCATCGCCCAAGTGCACCGGGCGCGCATCGCGCCGCATGCGGTTGGCGATGCGGGAGCGGGCACCGGCGCCGCGGCGGTCCCGTTGCCTGCCGACGCTCCGAAGGCGGGGTCGTACGTGGCCATCAAGGTGCGTCGACCGCACGTGGTGGAGCAGATGACGCAGGATCTCGCGCTCATCCGCCAGGCGGTTGCGCTCGTAGGGCTCACCCGTGCAACCGACGGCATCAAGCTGTCGCTGGACGACCTGGTCACCGAGCTGGAGCGCACGACGCGCCAGGAGCTTGACTTCTGCGTCGAGCAGCACAATCTCGTGCGGTTCCGCCAGTTTCTCGACGATCAGCCGGGAGTGGAAAGCCCGCGCCCGTATCCGCACCTCAGTTCCGACGACGTGCTGGTCATGGACTTCGTCGAGGGCCCCATGATCAACGACGTTCCCGCCCTGCGCGCTATGGGCCTTGATCCGGCGAAGCTGGGCCAGCGCCTGGCCGAGAGCTTCGTGACGCAGATCGTGGACAACGGGTTCTTCCATGCCGACCCGCATCCGGGCAACATCCTCGTGCGCGGCGACGACATCGTGTGGATCGATTTGGGGATGGTGGGCCAGCTGTCGGCGCTCGAGCGCGCGCTGATCGGGCGCATGTTCCGCGCTGTGGCCGAGAACGATCCGTATGCGCTGATGGAAGCGCTGCTGGGCGCCGTGCGCTCGGAGGGGCCGGTCAACCACGGGCGGCTGCTCAGCCAGCTGGGCAACCTGCTGGTCTCGTACACCACGGTGAACCTGGCCGACATCAACGTGGGCTCGGCGCTGATGGACGTGTTCGGCGTGCTGCAGACGCAGAACCTGGCGCTGCCGCCTTCGTTCACCCTGCTGGCGCGCGGCATGGTCACCATCGAGGGCGTGCTGGTGGACATCGCGCCCGACACCAGCGTCATCGACATCATCGCCGCCCACGTGAAGCGCCGCGAGCGCACCTGGGAGGCGTTCGAAACCAAGGCGCGCGAGTTCGTCTCGACCGCGGCGACGTCCGCGCAGGCCGCGGTGCGCTTGCCCACCCAGGCATCGCACACGCTCGACATGATCGATCGCGGCCAGGTTCGCGTCGGCGCCGACCTCGGCATCCCGATCGACGCCATCGCCGCGCTCTACTCCGTCAGCGGGACGGTGGCTATGGCGCTCATCTCCGCCGGGCTGTTCATCGGATCGAGCCTGCTTGCTACCACGAACATGCACCCGCAGTTTCTGGGCGTGCCCCTGCTGGGCGTGTTGGGCTACGTGGGCGCGTTCGTCCTCGGTGCCTACGTGGTGTGGCGCAACCTCGTCATCCGCCACAGGCAAAAGAACGAGGAGAAGCTGTAGCGAGCTGCAACTCTACTCTGCTACTGCTGATCGGCGAGGCGCCTGAGGGCATCCAAGTCCATCCGATAGTACGTTTTACGTCCTTCTTTTTGCGCGACGAGCACACCGCGTTCTTTGAAGGGAGCGAGCTTCTTGTACATAGTCTGCCTTGATGCGTCGAACGTGTAGGTGAGTTCCGCCATGGTGATCCCGTTGAAGGCGAACAGCGCAGCTGTCACAAGAACGCTGGCGATTTCGATGGCCTTCTCGTCTTTTGCGAACACGATCTCCGCCATCCTCTCGCCCTCTTCGAGCATGTTTCGGAGCTCCCTCAGGGAATTGCGCATGCTTTCCATGGCGGAAACGATTATTTCCGAAAATGCTATCACGAACGGGGTCAGATCGCCCTTGTTCAAGGGGTGTTCGCAGACGGTGTACCCTCTATAGTATTTCTCAATGTCCTGCTTTACGGCATAAGAAAGCCGGAATCCAATCAATGGCTCGTACTCTTTCGACAAAACATAACTGCTGATAAATCTGTTTGTTCTGCCGTTTCCGTCGTAAAAGGGGTGGATGTAGCCGAAAAGAAAGTGGAACAGCGATACGCGAGCGATAGGTTCGATATCCGTATCATTCAGAATATCGAGCGCTTTCTCAAGGCAAAGAGTGATCTTCGATTCTGGCTCCATTCCCTTGTGAATGGGGATACCGGTGGCGTCGCATACTGATACAGGGCCTTTTCTGAAGAGGGTTCCGTCGGGAACGTGATCCGGATTGTCGCGTGCAACCTCGTCCAAGACCAAGTCGTCGTATATGCTTCTGACATCTGCGCAGGTGCAGATTGCGATGTCTTCCTCGCGGCTCAGCATTTGGTATTTTTGAACAAGACCGTGGAAGCGTCCACGTTTGTCGTTTTCTTCCAGTCGTTCGAGGACGTCTCCGATTTCGCGCCTTGTAGATCGTACGCCTTCGATTTCGTTGGTGATAACGATTTCATCGATAAGGTTCGACTCCCGATAGCTTTGTATCGCTTTCCCAGGCAAAGAGAGAATGAGCTGGTAGATCTCTTTGTCGATTTTTGCAGCATCGATTGCCGCCTGGTAGATCTCTGGAGTCATGACGAAAAACGCAGGGCTCCCGGATACGTCGAAACCGACTTTATGCGACTGGTCGGAATTGAACCTGGACTCGTATTCGGTAGCGTACGTCTTGGGATAACCGTGGAAGATTTTTCTTAGATCACGATACGCCATGTGTAGCCTTCTTTAACTCGATTCGATCGATTTACTCTAATAGAGTTAAAATTATACTACAAATTTAACTCTATTATAGGTAAAACAGCGGAATGAGTTAACGTGACAACAAAAACGAGCGACCCGCATCAAATGCAGGCCGCT
This sequence comes from Eggerthella sp. 1_3_56FAA, assembly GCF_000185625.1. Taxonomy (NCBI): domain Bacteria; kingdom Bacillati; phylum Actinomycetota; class Coriobacteriia; order Eggerthellales; family Eggerthellaceae; genus Eggerthella; species Eggerthella sp. 1_3_56FAA. Next base: position 215,302 of record NZ_GL622580.1, on the reverse strand, counting down.
CTCAAATGCTTTATGGACGCGCTCGGCGTTACGCGAATACCACGATGGCGGCGGGGTCCTTCACGCGGAGGGCGGCTGTTTCCATGATACGGAACGTGTGGTTGAAGTCCGCGAGCTCCAGGTAGCCAACCGACAGATCCAGGCCGATGGCAAGATCCAGGTACTCGGGCTCGGCGCACACGAGCACGGCCTTGCCGGGACCCATGACGCTGGTCATGTACACGTTGTCGCCGATGAGCTTCTTGATGCGGTCGATCTCCAGCAGACCGGTGTTCGGCTGCAGGCGCTGCAAGTCGAGGAACAGGTCGGGCGACACCACGAGCGCGTAGCGGCCCAAGTAGCCGGTCTTGGCTAGCTGGGCGACGCCGGCGGTGATATCGGCGAAGCTGTTTTCGCCCTGCGACCAGTCGCTCTTCTTGATTTTCGACGACCCTTTCACCGTGAGCAAGCCGTCGGTGCCCAGCGCCTTGCTGCCGTTGAGGATGAGGTCGTCCTCGCGGCGCGACGCCTTCTTGGCGGCGGCGATGGCCACGGACAGATCCAGCGGGTAGCCGGTCTGCGCGGCATACTCCATGTCGCGGCTGAGCAGGGTGAAGTCCTCGTAGAACAGCGGCAGCTCGAGCTGCGTGCGGCCGACGATGCGGCCGATGCCGTCCTCAAGCACCTCTTCCTTGTTCACGCCGTCGACGGCTACGGTGGTCACGCCGGCGCCCAGCGGGCCGAACACCTTGAGGAATCGACGGCAGGTCAGCTGGGCGCGGGCGGTGCCGATAACGGTTTCGTCGATGCGGTTCCACAGGCCGTCCGAAAGGTCGGCCGATTCGCGAGCGAGATAGTCCATGAGGGACTCCTTTCTTGAGAAGGCGGCAGCACGTACGAATGTTGCACGTGAAACATTCGTCGGCGGCTGCGCGCCGGAAGTCGGTTGCGTTAGGAAAGGTCGCCGACGGTGGGGGCGGGAGCGGGCTCCGCGGGCGCCGGGGCGATTTCGCCGTCGGTCTTGATGCCCAGCTCGGCCAGCTTCTCCTGCACTTCGCCTTCGCCTTCCAGGAAGAACTCCGTCTCCGTGGGGTCGAGGTGGCGCATCAGCGTGATGAGCTCGCCCATGTGGGCCTTCTCCTCGTCGCGGATGTCGGCCAGCACGGCCTTGGCGGCCGGGTCGTCGGTTGCCTGATAGTGGGCGTCGTACAGGAAGATGGCTTCAAGCTCGCCCGCGATGTCGATACGGAGCGCCTGCATGAGCTCGGTGTTCGTCATCTTGCGGTCGACGTTGCCTGCAAACGGATTGGGGAAACTGGGCATACGATCCCTCTCTTTCATGTTCGTCGCGCCGCCGTGATCGGCGGTGGTTCAGGTCTTCTCTCTGCCCGATATGATACTCCGATAATCAGGATTGAAATGTAACGATACCATTATTATTGATAATTATTCTCAATAACTACACGTTATAAACGAACCTACTCGGCGGTGTTTGCCCAAGCGAGCGAAGCGCTCAAGCGCCCTTGTTCGCTGCGGCTGAGGAAAGGGCGGGGCCTCGCATCGCCGTCAGGGCACGACGAAGGGGCGTCGTCCGATGCTTCGCGTAAAACATCCTCGCAAGCGCAAGTCGAAAGAAGGCTACAGCACGAAGTAGTAGGACTCCAACAGGTAAGGCTGGTCGTACTTCTCGGCGAGGGCGTGCAGCTTGCGCTTCGCGGCGGGGCGATCGTCGTGCTCCAGAAGGCGCTCGAACGCCGCGTGCTCGCGCGCGGTGGCGTGCGGCGCCACGTAGCCCCATACGTGCTGCGCGGCGTTGCGGAACGATCCCGGTTCCACAGGTGCGGCCAGCGCGCGTTCGACTATCTCGTAGAACGGAACGGTCGGCCACGTGCGCTTGTCCTTGAGCAGCGCCCGCAGGGCGAGGTAGGCTGCCTGGTCGTGTTCGAGCACGGCGTACTTGTAGCGCGCCCATTCGCGTTCGAGCCGGCTGAAGCGGCCGTGCTCGCTGGTGCAGAGGATGCATTTGATGGCGGAGAGGTTCTTGTCCTTCACTTCCAGCATGATGTCGGGCATGCCGAAGGAGCTGTCGGTCCGATGCTCTGCGAGCGATCGGTAGAACGCGAGAAAGGGCGCAAGCTCGATGGTGTCGGTGTGGCTGCCCGGCCTGCGACCAGGGGCTTGCTGCGCGTAGTGCATCTTCTGCGCGCCGTCCTCGGGCTTCCAGGTGGCGGCCGCCTCGTCCAACAGCGCTCGCCAGTCCGGCGCGTCGGGCTCGCGGTTCAGCTCGTGATGCAGCGTGTCGAACACCATGGGCGCTCCGGTTGCACGGCTGAGCGCCAACACGTCCTGGGCGGTGAACAGCCGGTCGTCGTTCTCGATGACGAGCCGTCGGCGCACCGCGAGGGGCAGCGTCGCGTACGCGTTGGCGAACCGCTCGAGCGCGCGAGGCTTGTCGCCGTACGCGCCGCCCACGTGCAGCACGATCTTTCCGCTCGCATCCATCCCGAGCGCGTCGAGGAACGCCGCGTGGTATGCCAGGTCGAGCTTCGCCCGCTCCACCACGTCGGCATCGGGCGAGTTCAACACGGTGTACTGGCCGGGGTGCATGCTCAGCCGGATGCCATGGCGCCGCGCCTTGCGCCCGAGCGCGGCCAGATGCGGCTCGAAGTCGCGCATCCAATCGAGCGCGTTCACGGGGCTCGACCCGAAGGGGATCACGTCCGAGCTGATGCGGAACAGGTGGATGCCGTTTTTCGCCTGGTAGTCGAGGGCGGCGTCCAGCGCGCGCAGGTTGCCGTCGATCGCCTGCGCCAGGCGGTCGGGCGTCGCCAGCCGCTGCACCACCGATTGCATGCGCGCGCCGGGCGCTGCCAGCGTCTTCGATGCGTACCCGATGCTCACGACGCCTCCCTTCGATCCGGTTTCCGCGCTACGATGGCTCATCTTACGCGCGTGCGGAGGGAAGCGGGATGCGCCCAGGTCACCGCCGGAGCACGATCCCGTGACGGAGTGGCGCTCGGCGCGCGCCTAGGCTCCCATTGCGTCAGCGCTAGAGGCCGCATCCTCGGCCGCGTCGCTGCGCTTCGCCAGCTGCCGGTACGCTATCACGCCCGCCGCGGCCAGCACCGCCGTCAGTGCGATCACGAGCGCCGCCCCCAGGTAATTGCCGTCGCCGAACGCGCCCGCCGCCAGCGTGGACGAGACGATGGAGGGGATGCGACCTACCGTGGTGATGGCCACGATGCGTCCGATGGAGCTAGATCCCAGTCCGGCCACATAGGTGAGCAGGTCTTTCGGCGTCCCGGGAATGAGAAAGCACAGGAACAGCAGCATTTCGAAACGTCGGGAGTCGCGCAGCCAGCGCATCGACGTGATCTTGTCGGGCGAGAAGAACAAGCCGACGATGCGGATTCCGAATGCGCGGACGAGCGCCATGACCGCCGCGGTTCCCAAGGCGCTGGCCACGAGGCACCACAGCGTGCCTTCCCAGAAGCCGAACGCGTAGCCCGCTCCCAGCTCAAGCGGTTCGCCGGGCAGGAACGCGAACACGACCTGCGCCATGTTGGCCAGCACGAACACGATGCGGCTGATCCAGCCGGTTTCGTCCACCCAGGCGCGGAAGCGCGGAGCGTCGGCAACGAAGGCAAGCAGCTCCGGCCCGTAGAGGACGCAGAACCCTGCGAGCCCCGCCGTCAGGGCCAGCAGCCCGACGATCACGGCAGCGCGCTTCTTCAGCAGGGAACGCCGGTCCGTCGCGATCGTCGCGTTATCGGGAGCGTTGCCGTGCGTACGAGGAAGCGGGGGCAGGGTGACGGTCGAAGTTCGCAGCGGGGCGGTGTCTTCCATGGGATGCTCCGTTTCTCGGGTGCGTTCGGTACGCTTCCGATGGTACGGAGCAAATATCTACCGACTGTCTACTCGGCGCAGAAATCCAGGGAGAATCGCGCGACCACGCGCGCGCCTCCCCCCCCCTCGCGGTTCTCCAGCGTTACGCCGCCGCCGTGCTTCTCGCACATGAGCGACGCGATGTTCAGCCCCAGGCCGAAATGCTCTGCCGAGGGCACCTCGCTGAAGAAGGGCGCGCAACCGCGTTCGAGCGCGGCGTTCGAAAAGCCCGGCCCGTCGTCTTCCACCATGAGAACCAGCGCGCCGTCACGCACGTCGAGGCGAGCGTCCACTTGGGACGACGCATAGCGCATGGCGTTGTTCAGCAGGTTCTCGGCCACCTCGCCCACGATGGCCTGATCCACGCATAGCTCTGGCCGCTCGCGGTCGCAACGTGCGCTCACCGACAGCGCGAAGGTCCGGTCGGCGTGCGCAGCAAGCCCCGTTCCGGCGTCCTCCACCATGCCCGCCACGCTGTCGAACCTGGTCGGGCGCGCAACGACGGCGCGGTCTTCCAGCTTTTGCAGCCCGCTCATAGCGGCGACGTAGCGCTCAAGGCGTTCCACCTGCGCGGCCAGCGAGGCGACGGAGGCCGTCAGGCGATCGGCGGGCACGTTGCCGGACTGCACGTGCGCGTCCAGCAGCTCGATCTTGCCCTTGAGGATGGTGAGCGGCGTGCGCAGGTCGTGCGCGAACGCGGCGTTCAGGCGCTTGCGCTCCTCGGCCGTGCGCCACAGCGCGCGCTGCGATTCGGCCAACGAGGCGCGCATGGCTTCGAACGACGAAGCTAGATGGCCCAGCTCGTCATCTCGATCGTACGACACGGAGAACTCGAGGTTCTGCTCGGCGATGTTGGACGCTGCTCGGTCGAGCACATCGAATCCAGGTTGGAGGCGCTTGCCGAAGAAGCGCCGCGCCGCTGCGAAGATGCATAGGCCGAACCACAGTGGGAACATGAGGAACGTTAGCAGCTCGAGTGCCGAGGACAGCGCCTGCGCCTCCTCCGATGGGGGCGTGTTCACGTAGTAACCCACTGCGGAAGTGAGCAGTCCGACGGTGTTGCCGTCCTGGCTGTCTCCGTCGAAGAACGACGTGTAGGGGCTATCAGGGTTGGCAGCCAGCCAGGCATCGAACCGATCGCGCGCTTTCGCGTCATAGGCGGGCAGCTCGGCGGGCGTGAGCTCGGTTTGGTCGGGCGCTTCGGGCGTTTCGACGCTGAGTGCGTCGTCGTTGGCGGAACCATACAGATACGCCGTCCCCGGCGAGTACTGGTAATCGCTCGCGTCAGTGATCTCCACGAGCGACGACAAGTCTGTCAGCGGCATCTCGGTCATCTCGCCGCGCACGGTTTGAACGAACACGCTGCTGCCGTTCTCGTCGATATCCACGGCGCGCGCGGGAACGAGCGTCCGGTTGTGCGCATCGTAGAGGTAGAGCCCCGAGATTTCGTACGCGTCTGCGATCACCCGGTGCTGCAATCCGCTGAACATCCCGGCCGTCACCGTGGACATCACCAGCGCCAGCAGCAAGAACCCCAGCATGTACACCATGAACGACGTTTTGAGCGACGCGTGGTGCCAACGCGCCCGCAAGGCGTCGAGGCGTTCGGCGCCCCTTACGCGCGCCATCGGTACCCCATGCCCCATACCGTTTCCACCGGGTCGGGTTCGGCGCCCGCTGCGGCCAGCTTCTTGCGGATGCGCCGGATGTGCTCGGTCACCACCTGCGAATCGCTCTCGTTTTCCCAACCGCCTACGCGCTCGTGGATGCGGTCGCGATCGAACACTTGGCCGGGATGCTTCGACAGGAATGCGACGATGTCGAACTCGCGCCGCGTCAGCTCCACCGGCCGTCCGGCCGCTGTCACGGTGCGCGAGCGGTAGTCGATGGCGATGTCGCCGTCGAAGCGTACTTCGGCGCGCACGTGCTGGCGGTTGTCGCGGGCAAGATGCGCCTTCACGCGCGCTCCCAGCACGGCTAACGAGAACGGTTTCAGCACGTAGTCGTCGGCACCGGCTTCAAAGCCCTCCAGCGCGTCGACGTCCTCGACGTGTGCGGTGAGAAACAGGATAGGGCAGGTGAGATGCTCGCGTAGGCGGCGGCACACGGCGTAGCCGTCCATAAGCGGCATGCCCACGTCCAGCACGATGAGGTCGGGGCTCTGTTCGGCGCGTTTGAGCGCGGTTGCCCCGTCTTCGGCGGTGAGCACGCGGTAGCCTAAACCCGTGAAGTACTCGTCCAAAAGCGCGACGATTTCCGGCTCGTCGTCGACCACCAGCAGCGTGGCCTCGCCGTTCCGCTCGATGGCCGCTTTCTGTTCGCTCACGTTCTTCTCGCTCCTCCGCATTCGTCTTGCCGCGCATATACGGAGGAGCATAGCACGAGAATGTCAAGAAACCATCAACAGCCCCTGGGCGCCGCTCGCTCGGGATGACAGCTCGTCCTACTCGTTCGTGCCTTCCTTGACGATGAGCACCGGAACGTCGGCGTTGCGCAGCACGTAGCTGCTGACGCTGCCCAAAATGCCGCGCAACGCGCCCAGACCCCGCGAGCCCATGACGATGAGGTCGCACAAGTTGTCGATGGCGTACGTCACGATTTGCCCGCCCGGCTGCGTTTCCTGCAAAAGCTCGATGTACACTTTGTTCATGAGGCCGCTCAGCAGCGGGTCTATTTCGCGATGCAGCGCCTTGCTGGCTTCCTCGGTGACCTCCTCGTAGGTTTTCTGGAGCATCGCCGACGAGGCGACGGTCTGTTCGTCGCGCCCTTCGGCTTCCAGCTTGTCGATGGCAAGCTGATCGGTGTCAATGATCTGGACGATGCGAAGGGTCAGTCCGGGGTCGTCCTTCGCGAACCGCACCGCTTCCGCAAGGGCTGCTTTGGACGAAGCCGATCCGTCGTAGGGGATCATAATATTGTCGTACAGCATGGTGCATCCTCTCTCGCGAAGGTTGCTCGATACGCCCAGTATACCAGCGTCGTGCGGGCGAACGCGGCGGGGATCGGCTCCGCGAGGCACGCAAAGGGGGCGTCCGGTCCCTACGCCGAAGCGGGGGAAACGAATTCGTAGCTTGTTTGGGACTCCATCTCGTCCAAAAGAGGTTCGCCGCCCTTGACGAAGCGGATACGCGCGGGTACGGAAGGGCTTTCGTGAATCGTGCGATCCATCAGACCCTGGGCGGGTGCTTGCAGCTTGTGCCCGCGATCGTCAAGCACCTCCACCCGCAGGCTCATATCGCCCTGCCGCACTTCCGCCATCGTGGGCGTATGCTCCACGATGCGCACGCCCCGGTACGTGGCGAAGCGGTATTCCGTCTCGCCGAGCGCGACTATGCCGATACAGCCGGTGAAGCGGATCGGACCCAGCGGTATTTCGGCGATGGCCAGCATGACGGAGGCGTCTTGTCGAACGTCGAGGCACTGCATCCAGAAATAGCTGCGGGGAAACGTGTGGCCGCGGTCGCCTTCCATATAGCCGATGCCGTTGCGAATATCTAGCGCGTCACCGTTGAGGCGGATCGATCCGGTCACCTGGTGCCGCATGCTGAACACGGTATGCTTCGTTTCCATGGGCACGTAGGCGAACGGCCCCATGATGTCCGAGCGCAGCGGCAGCAGATGATCGTAGCGAACGCTTCCTACCAACTCGAAATCCGGTTCGTCGATGCGCAGCTGCATTCCGTACGGCGTGAACAAGCTGTCGCCGATTCGCATGCTGCCGTCGGTGCGGTCGAACGCCTCCAGGGGGTACGGCAAGAAGCGCGAGCCGCGGTTGGAGACCACCTGGATGAATGCGGAGTCCTGCGCGCGCCCCGGTATCACGGCCAGCACGTCTTCGCCTTGCTGCTGTTTCATGTACCAGCCTTCGTAGTAAGGTTTCATGGCGCGCTCCTCCGGTTGCCTTCGGTCGGGTCGTCCGGCGATAGTACCACCGGTAACGCTCGGCGCTTATTCCGTTAGCGGAAGCGTAAGGAGGACGAAGAAGGACGGTGATCCGAGTTAGCGCAGCAACGCGAGAAAGAGCGTGAACCTTAGGTGGAAAGGCGGTCGTTTTCGCGAGTAAAGATAGCGCGCGAAGCCGTTGGGGCTTCGCGCGGATTCAAAGTCGCTCAAGACCACCTATCGGCAAAGGGGCCTTTGCAGGGGACTTCGACTTGCTTGAGCATGCGCACCGTCGAGACGATGATGGGGATGTACAGCAGGAAGAACACCCCGTACATGACGACTGATGCGCTGGCCATCATCGCGTCGTTGTTGACGTACGTGGTGGACGTGGTGCCGGAAAAAAGCGCGTCGCCCAGCATCACGAAAAGGTCGTTGAGGCCATGAACCAGCGCGATGCCCCAGATGTTACGCGTTTTCAGGAACAGGGCGGCCAGAAACGCGCCCAGGATGCCGGCTTGCAGGGTTTTGAGCGCCGCTTGGGCCATGTCCAAACCGGTGACCACTTGGCCGTTCATGATGGACGGCGTCACATGGACGAAGCCGAAGATCAGCGATGAGACTATCACGGCTCCGATCAGACCTCGACGCGTCTCGCCGAAACGAGCCAGCAGCCCGCTGAAAACGATGCCGCGGAACAAGCCCTCTTCGAACGTGCCCACAAGCAGGCAGAGCATGATGACCAGCGCCAGCTGCAAGGGCCAGTCGGACACCATCCCCTCGTTTTTCATTGCGGTGCCGAGCAGAACGAACACGCCCATGACCAGCGCTACGACCAACGGGTAGATAGACTTCTTGAACGAGAGGCCGATGCTTTTGGCGTTGGGCACGATGATGTTGCATCCTGCCGCGACGGCCATGATGGCGAACATGACGATGGTCAATCCCAGGCGAATGAACATCATGTTCGCCAAAGACCCGTCGGATGGCACGAACCAGATCACGGCCAGTCCGATGGCGAGCCCGACGGCGGTTACGAGCAGCGGATGGGATCGTGCAAACGTGCGTATCGTCGACATGCGGTTCCTCTTTCATTGGCAGGGTCGAAATAATGAAGCATGCGAGATTGTAACCGGGTAGCAGGACGATTTTCAGATGCGCGGAACGAACGCCCCTTCAAACGAAACGAACGACCTCTTTCGAAGAGTCCCATCGGTGGAAGAGCTTGTCATACGGCTTCTCAACGCCCGTCGCTCTTGCCATTGCCGGTACCGTCCCTTGGTTCTCCCTACGTTGGATCGGGATTCGGAGAAGTTGAGGCTCCGAACGGCGTACCGCAATCGGGGCATATCAGCGCGCTGCTGGTTTTCGTGACCGTTTTCGCTTCATGGCATCTGGTGCAGAAGAAGACGATCTGGTCGGGGCAGCTAATACCGCCCGATGCCTGGTCGAGGTCGTCATCGTCAAGCTCCATACCTTTGTCGGAAAAACAGGCGGCGAGCTTTTCGTCGTCTATCATGATCGAATCGCCGCCCTTCCGATCGCATTGCGGAACATTCCTATTCCGAAATCCCCATATACCACTGGATTATAGATCGAACCGCCGGCAAAGAGCGATCCCCTGAGAACGAATGCCCGTTCAAACGCAACGAACGCAGCGGTCGGCAGATTGCTCTGGCATGTTGCGCGGGAGAGGTCGGCGTCGCGCGACGAGGTGTGCTACAAGGTCAGTTCGAACGATTGCTTGATCTCCCGGCTGCGTCGCTCCGCGATGGGGTAGGAGGAGCCGTCGTCGAGCAGCGCCTGATGATCCTCGATGCTGGCGATGCGCCCGCGATGCACCAGACAACTGCGGTGCAAGCGAAGGAAGTCCTTTGCAGGCAGTTCCTTTTCCAGGCTTGCCAAGGCGCCTCGCACCGCGAACTTTCCGTGCGCATGCCTGATGACGCAGCGTGGACCGTCGGATTCTATAGCGTACAGTTCGTTGGGATGCAGAACGTGAACGTCTCCGTCCGTGTCTCGGAAGCTGAGCTTGCCGGCGCCGGATCCCTGGGCATCGAAGTGCTCGTACAGGAATTCGATGGCGTTCTGGCCAGGATCGAGCGAAGGCAAGAGCGGGTTCGCATCGGTGGCGTTCGACACGTGCAGATGCACGATGCGAGGTCCGTCCGGCGTAGGGGCCCATACGTAGGTAGCATGTTGCTTGAACGGCATGCTGCGCTCTCCGCCGGCCGACACGACGAGCAGCGTATAGCGTGCCGAGACGATCCAGGTGTTGGCGCGTTTACGGGCGCGCCAACGCTCGTCTGCCAATGCGAGCCGTATGCTGTACTCGGGTCGTAGGATGTCTTCCATGGTCTTCTTGTCCGAGGCGGTTTGACAGCTGAACGGACCCAGCCATTCAACATCGTCGGCCATATAAGCTAAGGCGGCATCCATGTCCCGCACTACGAAATGGTTGACGAGCGATCGTCTGCATAGCTCGATGACGGCGCGATCTTTGGAGAGCTGTTCAGCGACGAGCGCCTCGCTGCCGTTCGCTTTGGACATGAGCTCATCTCCTTCCAGGGCGCTGAAAGAAAAACTCCGGAAACAAAAGCAGGTCAGGCAACTCTCATCGCCTGACCTGCATTCTTTTTCTGGAGCCAACGAGCGGATTCGAACCGCTGACCTACGCATTACGAGTGCGTTGCTCTACCAGCTGAGCCACGTTGGCATACGGCTTCTAAGCGAAGCGCGAGTAAGCAGTATATCCGAACCCCCGCGCTCCTGCAAGGGGTTGAGGCGAGTTTTTCGCTCGTGTCGGTTGCGCCTCGCGCCCGTGCGCTTACGCTGGAGGGAAGCGCACCACCAGGTATACGCCGGCTATCAAAATGGTGAGCAGCATGATGGGGAAGCCGGTCTTGAAGAACTTCGCGAACGTGATCTCGTACCCGTGCTTCTTGCTGATGTCGGACAGCACCACGTTGGCGCTGGCGCCGATGAGCGTGCCGTTGCCGCCCAGGCAGGCGCCCAGCGACACGGCCCACCACAGCGGCGTGACGTCCATGCCGGTGGATTCCATGGCCAGCAGGATGGGGATCATCGTGGCCACGAACGGGATGTTGTCCAGGAAGCTGGAGATCACGGCCGAGCCGATGAGCAGCACCAGCATGGTGATGAACACGTTGCCGCCGGTTGCGTCGATCAACCCGTTCGCCAGCATGCCGATGACGCCGGTCTCGGCCAGCGCGCCCACGATGACGAACAGGCCGGCGAAGAACGACAGCGTGGTCCACTCCACGTTCGACAGCGCTTCCTCGATGCTTTCGCCCGAGATCAGCATGATGATGCCCGCGGCGCCTAGCGCGATAATGCACGATTCCAGCCCCAACGCGCCATGCGCCATGAACCCGACCACCACCAGGGCGGTCATCACCACGCTTTGCTTCAGCAGCCGCCGGTTCTTGATCTGCGCGTGCTCGTCCAGCTCCATGATGCGGGCCTTGTGCTCGTCGTCCACGTTCATCTTGCGGCCGTATAGCGCGTAGAACACGCCGAGGATCGCGACGAGGATAATCGCCACGGCGGGCGCATCGTACAGGATGAAGTCGAAGAACGAGTATCCGGCTGCCGAGCCGATCATGATGTTGGGCGGATCGCCGATGAGCGTTGCGGTGCCTCCGATGTTCGACGCGAGTATCTCGGTCATGAAGAACGGGATGGGGTTGACGTCGAGCAGTTTGCATACGGTCAGCGTCATGGGCCCGATGAGCAGCACGGTGGTCACGTTGTCCAGGAATGCTGAAAGTACGGCCGTGAGCAGCACGAACAGTAGCATGATCTTCCAAGGGTCGCCTTTTGCAAGTCGTGCGCACTTGATGGCAAGGAACTCGAACACACCCGACAGCTTCACTACCGACACGAACAGCATCATGCCCAGCAGCACGCCCAGGGTATTGAAGTCGATGTGCTCCATGGCCGCGTCGAACGGCATGACATGCAGGGCCAACACGATCATCGCGCCCGTGATGGCCGCGAGCGACCGGTGCAGCTTCTCGGTCATGATGGTGATCATGACCACGACGAACACAGCAACGGCAACGATTTGGCTAACGTCCATGAAGCACCGCCGACCCCTCTTTCTGAAACGGTCGCACCCATGCGCGGCCCACGTACTTTACTATAGCAATGTCTATGTTGAGGAAACAGGTGGTTTCGATGATGTTTGTCGCCAAAGGCACGACGTCTCGCGGCGAACGATCCCGAAGAAGATCAAAGGAGGCCTTCGTCCGGCGAGCGGCAGAAGCGAGGTTTAGGAGAGCGGATAGCCGAGCAGCTCGTCCATGGTGACGAAGCGGTAGCCCTGCGACTTGAGATAGGGGAGCGCGTCTTTGAGCGCCTCGACCGTTTGCGATCGGTCGCCGCCTCCGTCGTGCATGAGCACGATGGCGCCCGGCCAGGCGTTTTTCACCTGGTTGGCGATGGCGGCGGCTCCGGGCTTGCGCCAGTCTTGCGAGTCGATGTTCCAGCCGATTTCCGCGCTGATCAGCGGCCCGACATTGCGCATGACGCCTTCGCCGTAGTTGCCTCCCGGCGTGCGGAATACATGGCTGGCTTCGGCGCCGGTGGCGGCTTCGATGGCTTCGTAGCCCTTCTGCACTTCGGCGACCTGATCCTCAGGCGTCATGTAGCCGAGGTTCACGCTTTGACCGTCGCCCGCCGCGTGGTCGAACGAGTGCGAGCATATCTGATGGCCTTCGGCTGCTGCGCGCTTTACGAGGTCGACGCCTTCTCCGTCGATGCGATTGCCCACGGTGAAGAATGTGGCCTTCGCCCCTTGGTCGGCCAGCACGTCGAGCACTGCGGCGGTGGATTCGGGCCAGGGGCCGTCGTCGAACGTGAGTGCCACCACTTTGTCCTCGCCTACCTGCGGCGAAACGTTTCGGCGCACCACGTTGGAAGGCTCCTGCACGACTTCTTCCGTCGTCAGGCCGGAGACCGAGCCGGTTTTCGTGCGCTTCAATCCGTCGGCGCCTTGCCCCTCGAGCACGTGGATAGGTCCGCGCCCTTCCTCTTCGATCGAGTAGGGGATGCTTTCCTCGGCGGTTTCGCTCGGCTCTTCGATGGCGCTGCCGTCGCCCAGTTCGACCACGTCGCCGTTGTTCAGCTTCGTATCCATGTCGGTAGCGACTTCGCCGTTGACGGTGGCGTGAAACGGCTCGCCCTTTCCTGCTTCGATCACCGAGCCGTCCACGGCAACGAAATCGCCGGGTTTCGGCTTGATGCCGCTGGCGCGCAGCGCGTCTTCCAACGTCTTGTGACCGCCTACTTCCAGGTTGGCTCCATTGAGGGTTATGGAGGCAGGCAGGCTCTGCACGACGAAGTACCCTCCAACGGCGAAAGCGGCCACTACGAGCAGGCTGGCAATGATTCCAACAGCGCGCCGCCTCGGTTGTTCGGGGCCCGGCGGTCGATGGTAACGTCCTGGTTTCTGGTAGGATGCCGCATTGCGCGGTTGCTGCTGTGTTGCGTTCAGGCGGGAGCGGGCGGCAGTGGAACGTGCGGTTTGCCTGGTGTTGTACTGGTGTGGTCGTGAACCTGGAGAAGTCGACTCATCGGAACGACGGGAAGCTCGCTCGTCATTCGAATGCTGGAAAAAAGCGTCGTCGTAATTGCGTTCGGGCATAACCTTCCTGGGTCGCCGGGTGCATGCGGCCGCGTGCTTCGGCCGACGGCTGCACAATCACCTTATCTCATCAGTATAGCGGCATCAAGCTTAGTTGAGGATAAATCGGGGCGCGGTTCTTCTTTTGGTTGAAGCGGCTGTTAGGTTGACGAGGGGTGACGAGTGAGCTTTGCGCTGGCGCTGCTCGTCCTGAAATTTGTATGGAGGGCGGGTGTCAGTGCGGGCGGGGGCGGCGTGCGGGGTGCGGTGGAACCACTATACTGAACGCAACGTGATCGAAAGGAATGACCTATGGGTTTGCAGTTCGCCGGCGCGCGCGCCGTCAGCGCCGTTTCAACGTGGGGTCTCAAAAACGTGTTCCGCCGTCCCGCCGCGAACTTCCCGGGCAAAATCGCGCTGTACGTGGATCCGCGTCTCATTGCCGACCTCGCGCCGAAGCTGGAGCAGGGCTCGGTGTGCGTGGTTGGAACGAACGGAAAGACCACGGTGACGAACCTGCTGGCCGACGCGCTTGAGCTGGCGGGCCAGCGCGTGGTGTGCAACCGGACCGGCGCGAACCTGGACTCGGGCGTGGCGACGTCGCTGCTGCACGCCGGCCCGTCGGATTGGGGCGTGTTCGAGTGCGACGAGCTGTGGCTGGCGAAGATCCTGCCGCAGCTGCAGGCCACCTACGTGGTGCTGCTCAACCTGTTCCGCGACCAGCTGGACCGCGTGGGCGAGATCGACCGCATCCAGGACAGCATCGTGGGCGCGCTGGAGAAGTCGCCGGACACGGTGCTGGTGTACAACGCCGACGACCCGCTGTGCGTCCGCATCGCCGAGCGCGCGGCGAACCCCTCCATCGCGTTCGGCGTGGACGAGGACCTGGGGCTGCCGCAGAATTCGGTGGCCGACGCGCAGATGTGCCAGCGCTGCTCGTCCATGTTGGAATACGACTATCGCCAGTACGGGCAACTGGGATCGTTCTCGTGTCCCACCTGCGGGTTCGCGCGTTCCGCCCTGGACTTCGCGGCAACGGGCGTGAAGCTGGGCCTGAACGGGTTGTCGTTCGACGTGCGTCGGGACGGCGAGGGGGCAGCCGCGGGTTCGATCGCCGCGCCGTACACCGGCGCGTACATGGTGTACAACTTGCTGGCAACCGCTGCCGCGGCCGGCCTCGCCGGTTGCCCGCTTCCCGCGTTGCAGAAGGCCATCGACGCCTTCGACCCGCAGAACGGGCGCCTGCAAACGTTTGACATCGCCGGTCGGCGCGTGCTGCTGAACCTCGCGAAGAACCCCACCGGCTTCAATCAGAACCTCAAGATCGTGGCGCAGGACGCGGGTGACAAGGTGGTAGCCTTCTTCGTGAACGACAAGGAGGGCGATGGCCGCGACGTGTCGTGGCTGTGGGATATCGACTTCGAGGAGCTGGCGGACGATCCGGCCAAGCTCACCGTGTTCGCGGGCGGCTTGCGCGCGAACGACATGCAGGTGCGCTTGAAGTATGCCGGCATCGAATCGCAGGTGGTTGCGGATGCCGAGGACCTGCTGGCGCGCATAGCCAGCCTGTCGGCCGAAGAAAACGCGTACCTGATCGCGAACTACACCGCATTGCCCCCGGTGCATGCGGTGCTGACCAGCCACGGCGCGGCGGGCGCCGCGGCCGAGGATTCCGCCAACCCGCATGGCACGGATGAGGGCTTCCCCCGCCCCCATGGCGCGGGCGATGGCTGTGGGGGCGACCGTTCCGTCTCCGCGCCAGGAGAGGGGGAGACTCCTGCGCCCGCCGCCTCCCTCACCATCGCGCACCTCTTCCCCGACCTGCTCAACCTGTACGGGGACGGTGGCAACGTGCGCATCCTCGAACAGCGCCTGCGCTGGCGCGGCATCCCCGTGGAGGTCAAGCGCGTCAACCACGGCCAGGCCATCGACCTCTCCGGCGTCGACCTCGTCATGCTGGGAGGCGGCCCCGACCGCGAGCAGCGCCTGGCGTCGGCCGAGCTCATGAACATGCGCGAGCAGCTGCATGCCTACGTGGAGGACGGCGGCGTCTTGCTGGCCATCTGCGGCGGCTACCAGATTCTCGGCCACGAGTGGCTGCTGGGCGACGAGGTGGTGCAGGGCCTGGGCATCGTCGACATGACCACCGAGCGTGCGGCGGGCGGCTCCGGCGACCGGCTCATCGACAACATCGTGCTGACCTCGCCGCTGGCGAAGCGCCCTGTCGTGGGTTACGAGAACCATGCGGGACGCACGCACCTCGGCGCGGGCGTCGAGCCCTTCGGCGCCGTGGCGTCTTCCACGGGGCACGGCAACAACGATGCCGACAAGCAGGACGGCGTGCGCTACAAGAACGTGGTGGGCACGTATCTGCATGGCCCGCTGCTGGCGAAGAACCCCGAGGTTGCGGACGATTTGCTCGCACGCGCTCTCCAACGTTTCGCATCGCGAACGGGCCAGCCGGCCATCGAGTTGGCGCCGCTCGACGACGCCGTCGAGCAAGATGCGAACGACGCCATGGTCAAGAAGCTGGGAGTGCACAGGTAGCGGGAAGCTCGCCGGTGCGGCGTCAACCTGGTGCTCGCTCGGGATGACACCGCTTCCGCTGCGCTGCCCTGTGGGCTTTTCCTAGTAAACCGATGGAGGCGGTTGCGCGGGTAGAGCGCTGCCGCGAAAATGGCGCAATGGACAACAAACGCAGCCCTCAACGGCGCCCTGCGAGCACCGAGCGTTTTTCCCGCTCCTCGTACGGCCGCTCCCGTCAGACTGAACCGGGTCGTCGCCCCAGCGTTCAAGGCGAATCCGCTCCCACGCCGCGCCGCGTGTCGCGAGCCGATTACGAGCGCACGCGCGCACGCTCTCGTCGCCGCACGCTGGTTATCGCGCTTGCCGTTGTGGGCGTGCTGGTGCTGGGCGGGGCGGGGGCTGCGTTCGCGTACTACAACGTACTCTCGGGAAACCTTCACGACGGCGTCAGCGCCGAGCTGCGCAATGCGCTCGTGGAAACCGATTTGGCGAACGAGCCGTTCTATATCCTGCTCATGGGAACCGACGGGTCGAACGACCGCGAAGCGTCGGCGGAATTCGCCGGCGATCAGTTCCGCAGCGACAGCATCATCCTCGCGCGCATCGACCCGGTGGACAAGAAGGCGACGCTCGTCTCCATCCACCGCGATACCCTGGTAGACATGGGGGAATACGGGCAGAACAAGCTGAACGCTGCACATGCCATCGGCGGAGCCGCTCTCACGGTGAAAACCGTATCGAAGTTGGCGGGTGTGCCCATTTCCCATTATGCCGAGATCAACTTCGACGGCTTCAAAGACATTGTCGATGCGCTGGGCGGCGTCGAAGTGGATGTTCCGATGGAGATCGACGACGAGGATGCCGGCGGCCATCTGGATGCCGGGCTGCAGACGCTGAGCGGCGATCAGGCGCTCATCCTGTGTCGTTCGCGCCATGCCTACGACGAGTACGGCGACGGCGACTCCTACCGTGCAGCGAACCAGCGTCTCGTCCTGTCCGCCATCGCGAAGAAAATCCTGTCGGCCGACGTGGCCACGATGGCATCCACCGTCCAGGCGCTTTCCCAATACGTGACTACGGATCTCGAGATTTCCGACATCATCGGCCTCGCGCAGACGATGCAGGGCCTCGACCCGGCCACCGACATCTATTCGGCCATGGAGCCGACTACGTCCAAGTACATCAACGACGTCTGGTACGAAATCAACAACGTCGACGAATGGAAGAAAATGATGACTCGCGTTAACCAGGGCCTTCCGCCCACCGACGAGGACATCGTCGACGAGATGTCGAACACCGTGCTGGCAACCACCGGCAGCGGCCAGACGCATTCCAGCACGAACGAGGACGGCACGCAGAAAAAAGCGAAGCGCACGGGCAGCGTGGTGGTGCGCAACGGCAACGGCATCACCGGCGCAGGCACCGAGGCGTCCGAGCGCATCGAGGAACTGGGCTATTCGGTGGAGTCGGGCAATGCCGACAGCTTCGACTACCCTAAGACGCTGGTGATTTACGACGATGAGGCGAAGGCATCGCGCGCGCAGGAGATCGCGGATGCTCTTGGCGTTGGAAAAGCCATGAAAAACGACGGATCGTATCTGTTCGAGAGCGATTTCCTCGTGGTGTTGGGAAGCGACTGGAAGTAGCCGTCCTCTGTCATCCTGAGCGGAGACGCGCAGCGCCGGAGTCGAAGGATCCCGTGCGGCGTCAGCCTCTACAGCCCCAGCCCCCAATCGCCCAGCAGCAACCCCTTCGCCAACCCCAGCACCAGAATATGCGCGGGGTAGTATGCGTAGAACAGCCACTTCATCGGGCGGCCGCGCGAGCCGTTGTAGGCGAGCAGCAGCGGGATGGTGGCCGTGCAACCCAGCAGCGGATACAGCGCGAACGGCAGCAGCGCTGGATCGAACGCTGCCATGTAGTCGGAGAGCGCCGGCAGGCCGTTGCCCAGGATGGGCACGAGCAGGGGCAACACGATGCGTTGGCGCCGGTCGGGGATCGCGCGCATCATGAGGATCATGAGCGGCCCGATGATCCCCCAGTCGCACAGCGCGCTGGCCGTCACCAGCGCTGCGGCAGCAAGCCAGAATCCGCCGCGGCTTTCCATAGTGTCGTACAAGTACAGAATTCCCAGGCCGATGAGCAGGGTGAACAGCACGTTGAGGTTGTGCGCCAGAAACAGGCCGTACGGCACCTGCGAGACGAGCGCGAACGCCAGCAACCGACCGGCGTACCGCTTGATGTTCGAGGTATGATGGTAGCCTTCCACCAGCAGAAACGCCATGATGGGGAAGGTGAGCCCGCCGAATCCGAACAGCAGGAGCAACGCCTCGGCGGGCAGGTAGGGATAGAAAATGTAGCAGGCGTGGTTGAACGTCATGCCGACGATGGCCACGACTTTGAGCGTGAACGAGGAAACGCCCCGCATCGGGGAAGCTGCTGATATGCTCGATGTGACGCTCATGGCGTTCCAGTATACTGCCTGCATACGATGTATTCGATGGCAAAGGGCGATGAGGCTGCGTGACGCGCGCGAATTCCACGATGGGGCTTGAGGACGGCGGTTGCGCGCGCAACCATCGCGCCGCCGTGTTCGTGGCGGCGTTGGTGGCAACGGCGTGCTGCTTCTCGCTGGTCCCCGGCGACACCCTCGCCGGGTCGCTCGCGCAGGGCGCGGCGCTAGCTGCGGTCGCGCTTGCGGCTGTGGCGGCATCGCGGCCGCGGGCTTTGCGCGCGCCGCGCCTTTGCGACGGGCGCGGTTTGCTCGCGTGGGCCTTGTACGTGCTGGCCGTGGGTTTGGCTGTGGGCCTCGCGTCGCTGGTCGTGCAACCGCAAGGGGCCGCTTTGGACGCCTCCCCGTTGCACGTGATGCAAGTGGTCGCGCTTTGCCTCCTGACCGCTGTGTTCGAGGAGGGCGTCTTCCGGGTGCTGGCGCTCGATGCGTTCGCTCCGGCGTTGGGAGGAGGCCGACGCGGCATGCTGCGAGCGGCCCTCGTGTCGGCCGTGCTGTTCGGCGCGCTGCACGTGTCGCTGGGCGAGGCTGCCTCGGCCGTTCAGGCCGCCGATTTCGTCGCGGTTGCGCAAACGGCGTGCAAACCCGTGCAAGCCGCTTTGTTCGGCCTGTTCATGGCAGCGATGTACTTCGGAACGCGCAACTTGTGGACGCTCGTCGCCGTGCACGCCGCGTTCAACTTCCTGTACGCGGGCCCGCAGCTGCTGGCGGGAAACCTGCAGCAAACCTACGTTACCGGCGACCCGATCGACTTCGTTCTGCTTGCTGTCTCGACGGCGCTTCTGGTTCCCGCGGCTTGGTCGGCGCTGCGACGCTTTCAGAAAAATTCAAAGAACGTGTAATTTCTCCTTGTCACGATCCATGAACTCAGGTATCATGTTCAATCGCTTCGATAAGAAGCCTTTGTTGTGCGGGCGTGGCGGAATTGGCAGACGCGTACGGTTCAGGTCCGTATGGGGGCAACCCCATGGAGGTTCAAGTCCTCTCGCCCGCACCATCTGAATTGAGAAACCCGCTTCGGCGGGTTTTTTGCTGCCCTGCTATGCGTCTGCTACACTTTCCCCATGACTTCCTACACCACCATAGCGGGGCGGGCGACCGCCGAGATCGAGGAGAAGAAGAGCCGCTTCATCGCTAGTTTGGCGCATGTCGAAACCGAGGATGAAGCGCTGGCGTTCCTCGAGGAGATCCGCGCGGCCAACCGCATGGCGCGCCACAACGTGTACGCCTACGTGCTGCGCGAGGGCGGCGCGGGCGTGCAAGGGCGCGTGCGCTATTCCGACGACGGCGAGCCTCAGAAGACGGCGGGGCTTCCCACGCTCGAGGTGATCCAGCACGCGGGGCTGACCGACGTGATCACGGTGGTCACGCGCTATTTCGGTGGGGTGCTGCTGGGCACGGGCGGCCTCGTGCGCGCGTACACGCAGGCCACGCAGGCGGGCATCGAGGCGGCGGAGCTGGTGGTGGTGTCGCGGTGCGTGGACATCGAAGTGCGAGCGGCGTACGGCAAGTACGACCAGCTCGTGCGCATTGCGTCGGACTGCGGTGCGAAAGTGCTCGATACCGTGTACGACGATGCGGTCACCCTGCGCCTGCGCATGCTCGACGGCACGCAGGAGCCCCTGCTGCTCAAGATCACCGAGCTTGAACGCGGCCAGGAGCGCGTGCGCGTGAGCGAGCCTCTCGAGGCTGCGTTCTGAGTCTCGCGGCTGTTGGGGCGGAGCGAGGCGCAGTTGCTTGCGCTATGATGTGCTCGCTGCTCGCTGCTCGCTGCTCGCTGCTCGCTGCTCGCTGCTCGCTGCTCGCTGCTCGCTGCTCGCTGCTCGCTGCTCGCTGCTCGCTGCTCGCTGCTTGTCGCCCTCGCTGTCGCATAATTCTTCAGCGCTATGTGCAGCAAAATCGAGCTTTTGGCAGTCTTGCTTGATTCTCAAGCGACATGGGCAAAACGCGACCTGCGGTTTCTTTCGCTGACGGCTTGCCAGGGCTCTTCCGCGTGCTTTTGGAGCCGGCGAATGCGAGCGATCACTGCCAAAAACTCGATTTTGCTGCACATAGGGGTTAAGGTTTTTGCGCAAGGCATGCGTTGCGGCAGCTCGCGTGGGCATCTGCGGCCGCCTGCCCTATAATAGGCGCATGGCACGCGATCGACAGCTCATATTGAACCGGTATCGACCCATCGGCGAAGCGAAAGCCGGCGGCTTCGGCACCGTGCGGGTGGCGTGGGACACGCGCATCCAACGCAAGGTGGCCATCAAATGCATCGAGCTGGATGAGGTGGACGCCGCGCGCGCGGCGCTTCCAGGGGCGAACGCCGTCGCGCAGCGCGCGCCGCAGCACGAGCCGCTTCCCTGGGAAGACGATCCCGTTTTCAACGATGCCGACGAAGCCGAAGGGGATGCGACTTCGGTGTTTGACCTGGTAGGCGACGGGCCGCTGGTACATTCTCTCGCGCACGTTCCCGGCTTGGACGAGGCGCGCACCGCGGCAATGCTGTCGGATGCGAGCATCGTCGCGGTGTACGATTTCGAGGTGCAGGAGTCCACCGCCTACCTCATCATGGAGTACGTCGAAGGCGTCACGCTCACCGAGCTGCTGCATCGTCACGCCGACCGTCTCACATTGGATGTGGTGGCTGCCGTGTTCGCGTCGGTGTCTCACGCGTTGGAGGTGGCGCACGCCAACCAGGTGCTGCACCTCGACATCAAGCCCGACAACGTGCTGATCAACCATCAAGGCCAGGTGAAAGTCACCGATTTCGGCCTGGCCACGCTGGCCGACGCGTCCGGCTACGGCGCGGCCGGCGGAGGAACCATCGGGTACATGCCCCTGGAGCAGATGCGCCAGGAGAACCTCGACGTGCGCTGCGACGAATGGGCGTTGGCGTCGCTGACGTACGAGATGCTGGCGGGCGAGAACCCGTTTCTGGCACCCGATCTCGAGCGCGCTGAAGCTGTTATCGAAGATGCGGAGCTGGTGCTGCCGTCGCTGTGCTGGGACGAGCTGGACCCCGCCGTCGACGACGTGATCTTCTTCGCGCTCGACCCCGACCGGGAAGAGCGCTACGCGACGGTCGCCGATTTCGCGGAGGAGCTGGAGCCGTTCCTGGGCGATCCGAAGCGCGGCGTGCGCGAGCTCTCCGTCATCGTCGGTCACGCCGACGATGAGGAGGAAGAGGAAACCGAGACCGCGCCACCTGTTCCGTATGTGCCGCTCCGCGAGCGCATCACGCCGCTGCAGCGCACGGTGGCGGCGCATGCGGCGGGCGCGCTGGGCAGCGGGGCGGTCGCGTTCGTGGCGTTCGCGAATCTGCCGCAGACCAGCGGATTCGCCAACCCGCTGTTCTGGGGGCTGTTCGCGCTCGTGACGTTGGCGGGAGCGTTGAAGCCGCATCTCGGCGCGCTGTTGGCATACTTCGCGTTATCGGCGGCGCTCATCGCCGGAAACGCTCCCGCCGCAGGATGCGTTCTGCTGGCGGCGACGGCGGCCTGGTGGTACTTCACCGGGCGTTTGGGCGACGCCGATGCGAACGCGACGCTCGTGCCGCCGCTTGCCGGGGCGTTCGGCTGCAACCAGCTGACGCCGCTCGTGGCCGGGTTCTGCCTGCCGCCTGCGCGCGCGTTCGGAGCGCTGGCGTTCTCGCTGGTGGTCAGCGTGATGTTGGCCGCATGCGGGTCGCACAGCCTGCTTGGTTGGGACGCGCTGACGAACTGGCAGTTCTCTGCGGGGCTCGACGTGCAGGCCAGCATCGGCAGTCTGTTGATGCAGCCGGCGCTGTGGTGCATCGTGATCAGCTGGATTGCGGCTACGGGTGCGCTGTCGGCCTTCCGCCTGCGCCCGACGCGTGCGTTCGCCGTGCTGGGCACGCTCGTGGCGAGCGCTCTGCTGCTGGCGGGCATCGTCCTGGCCGCTTGGGTCGCGTCGGGGCAAGCAACCTGGATGCCGTCCTTCAACAACCTCGTGTTCACGCTCGTTCCCATCGTGGCGATGCTGCTCATGTGCGTCCTCGTCCCCGAGCCGGATTACTACGAGGAAGATTACGAGGGCGAAGCGTAAACTCGCGAAAGCGGTCCCCCCCCCCGCTTGATTGCTCGTCGTATTTTTCGAGCAAGAATCCGACACAAGAGATGCTGCCGAGCCGGCCCCCTCCGTAGTACTATTAACCTCAGCACAATCTTGTAGAAAGGGTGGCCTCATGCAGGAACTTAACGACGAGCGCGTGCTGTTCGCGTTCGCGCGCGATTTGGAGCCGGCGCTGACGGTGGCATCGGGCGAGACGGTGCGCATCCGCACGCAGGACTGCTTCGGCAACCAGGTGCAGACGCCCGAGGACGAGCTGGACGAGATCGACTGGGATCGCATCAACCCGGCAACCGGCCCCGTGTTCGTGGAGGGCGCGGTGCCCGGCGGCGCGCTGAAGGTGACCATCGAGAACATCGAGCTCGACCCGCAAACCGCGTCGTGCACGGGCAAGGACGAGGGCGTGTGCGGCGACCGCTTCGACGCGTGGAGCACGCACCTGTGCGCTATCGACGGCGACAAGCTAGTGTGGAACGACCAGCTGTCCATCCCGCTTAACCCCATGATCGGCGTCATCGGCGTGGCCCCGGCGGGCGATCCGGTGAACTGCGGAACGCCCGGCAGCCACGGCGGCAACATGGACAACACCGCCATCACCACGGGCGCGACGCTGTACTTCCCCGTGGCGGTGGAGGGCGCGCTGTTCGGCTGCGGCGACATGCACGCGGCGATGGGCGATGGCGAGATTAGCGTGTCGGGCGCCGAGGTGGCCGGCTACGCTACGGTCACGCTCACTGCGCTGCCCGACCTGCACCTGGTTGATCCGCTTATCGAGAACGGCACGCACCTCGGCATCATCGCGTCCGCCGAGTCTCTCGACGCAGCGGCCGATCGCGCCGTGCACGAGATGGTGGATCTGCTGCACGACCGCACCGGCGTCGACGAGGCCGAGCTGGTCATGCTGCTGTCGCTGGTGGCCGACGTGCAAGTGTGCCAGATGGTGGACCCCCAGAAGACCGTCCGCTTCATGGTTCCCAAGTACGTGCTGGAATCGCTGGGGTTCAAGCTGTAGAAGAAGAGAAGGTGGTCGGGCGGTCGCCTTCTCGCCCGACCCCATCGGAGGACATCTTGGAGGATGCGTCGTGCCCGAAACGTGCGGTTTCGCCGCAAAGGCCGGCCGTTTCGGCAACGCGTTGACAGGTTGCGTGCGTCTCCTACAGCAGCTCGCACACCTTGCCCAGCAGCGGCTCGAAGCTGACGCCGCGGTCTTTGAAGTCGGGCTGTTCGGCGCTCACCAGCATGGCGTCGTGCACGAAGTCGCCTGCGAACGCGACGGCCTCCTGCAGCGAGCGACCGGCCATCACGGCGGCCATCAGGCATGACGCGTACAAGTCGCCCGTGCCGTGCAACATGTAGGGCAGGTATTCGTTATGCGCTTCGAACGTCTCGCAGTCCTTGCCGCCCACGAAGTTGCGGATGCAGGACTCGCCCTCGCGCTGGATGCCCTTGAGCACCACGTGCTTCGCTCCCTTCGCCACGAGGGCATCTACCAGGCGGTGCGCTTCTTCGTCGGAGATGTCGGTGCCGCCCCAATCTTCGCCGATGGGCTCGCCCAGGATGATGGCGGCTTCGGTGAGGTTCGGTGTGAGGATGTCGGCGCCGCAAGCCAGCTCGGCCATGGCGGAGCACAGCTCGGGCGTATACGTGGGGTAGACCTTGCCGTGGTCGGCCATCACGGGATCTACCACGCGCAAAGCGTTCGGATACATAGCGTACAGATCGCGAATGCGATCCACCTGCTCGGGTGCGCCCAAGAAACCGGAGTACACGGCATCTATCTCCACGCCGATGCCCTTCCATGCGTTCAGGTAGTCGGCTAGGATCTCGGTGGTGTCGTGCATGTACCAGCCGGGGAAGGCGGTGTGCGACGAGAACAAGCCCGTCGGCACGGGGCATACGTCGCAGCCGGCGGCGGACAGCACGGGAATGGCAACTCCCAGCGAGCACTTGCCGTAGCCGCACAGATCATGCACGGCGGCGACGCGGGGGATGTACGCTCCTTCGCGCTGGTAGAGATGCGTTTCGGCTTCGTTCATGGAAGTACTTCCTTTCCGGGTTGTCAAGAGGCGATGAGGTTCAATTATATGGTTTGAGTGTGCGGGAGAATTGACGGCTTGAAAACAGGAGCGCGCAGCTGAAAAGCTGCGCGCGGCGAGACTCGAAAGCAGTGATCGCGCGTACGTGCAAGGAGCTTTTCAAAAGGCGATCCTCATCGTCTGGTCGCCGTTCGGCACGAACGCGAAGACGTTACTTGTCGTCTTCGTCGTCATCGAAAAAGGACCAATCGTCCTCGTCAGGCTCGTGATTGACGAACGTTTTGCGCGTGCGGCGCTCCATGATGACGCACGCGATCAAACTTACGACCAAACCGATTCCCACCAGGCATCCGATGCCGGCGTAGGTGTTGAAGAGAAAATCGTACAACGCACCGAAATCCATGGTTACCTCGTTACTCTAACTCGTGACATCACCATTGCCACAGAGTGTTTGCAGTTCAGCGTTAGAGTATACTATGTCGAGCCGATCCGGTACGGGTAGGCTTGGATATTCCTTTATTCTTTACGCGCGCTGAAGAAGGGCAAGCACCAACACGCCATGGGCAAAGACAAGCGCAAACGCAAACGACGCATAACGGCATCAATCGCAATCGTCGCCATTGTGGCGGCGATTGTTTCTGCTGTGCTCGGATTAACGTCTTTTATCGACAAGAAGCTCAATCAGAGCGCCGAGCAGCAGGTGGTCACGTTCACCGAGCAATCCGCCAGCAACGTAACCGACCGCATGTACATGTCGCAGAACGCCATCGGCGCGTTTACCGTGCAGACTACCGATCCTGCGTTGGTTGCGCCGGCTCTCAGCAGCTTCCAGGAGCACCACGGCTTTGCGAATGCGACGTTTGCCGGGATGGACGGTCGAGGCGTTCGCGCGGATGGCTCCGCATTTTCCGTCGACGAGCTGGCTCAGCCCGAAACGGCTTTGTCCGAGGGTCGCAGTTCGTACTCTGCCACGTTCGCCAACGAGGCGGGCGCCCGCGTGCGTCTCGCCCAAACGCCGCTTTATATCGATGGGCAGCAAGTCGGAGCCCTGTACGTGCAGGTGCCGTTAAGCTTGTTCTCTATGTCCCGTCAGCTGGATATGTTCGACGGCCGCGGCTACTTCATGTTGTTCGAGGGTTCCACCGGCGAGGTGCTGGTGCCTCCCACGGGCGAAACCAAGACGCCGGTGTTCATCGGCACGTCGCTGTACGACTTCCTTGACCGGGCGTCTCAGTACAGCGAGCCGGCCTCGAACACCGATGCCGCGGTCTCAACCGAAGCTGCCTTGCAGTTCATGCAGTCGCGCTCGCGGAGCGACCTTTCCACGCTGCGCGACGTTGTGGCGAACAAGCAGACGGGGCTGCTCACGGCCACGGTAGACGGCAAATCCAGTTATGTGTGCGTCGCGCCGGTCGACAACGGGTATTGGTACGTGTGCAACGTGGTGCCCGTCGAGAACGTGCGTGCCGAAGCTGCCGTGGTCACCACCACGTTCGAAGCGGTGTTCGCCATCATCTTCGCCTGCCTTGTGGTGGTGGCGCTGTTGGTGTTCGGCGCGTACCGCCGCCGCCTGCGCGAACAGAACGTCGCCATGCTCGGCCAGTTGTACGAGGCGCTGTCCGACAGCATCGATATGGCGGTGAACCTCTATTCGCCCACCGACGGCAAGGTCACTCCCATTGTGGCGAAGGCCGAACGCATCATCGGCTATCGCCTTGACGCCTTTCTGCAAAACGAGCGGTTGGCGGCCACCATAGGGCTTTCTCCCGAGGGCGTGGCTCTGTTCGATCGCATTAGGAAGGACGAGACGAAGGGCTTCGAGCAAGGGGAGTTCTCGTTCCGCAGCAAGCAGACCGGCAAAGAATGCTGGGCTTCTTACTCGGTCAAGCGGCTGACGTTCGAAGATAAGCCGCAGCTGCTCGTGGTCATGCGCGACGTGACGGCCGACAAGGAGATCCAATTGTCCATGAAGGATGCGATGGACGTTGCCGAGGCGGCGAATGCTGCAAAGTCCGAGTTCCTCTCGCGCATGAGCCACGAGATCCGCACGCCTATGAACGTGATTCTGGGAACGCTGCAGCTTGCGCGGAGCAATCCGGACGATCGCGAGAAAGTTGCCGAGACGCTGAAAAAGATAGGAGACGCATCTGACCATCTGCTCGGGCTGATCAACGACGTGCTGGACATCTCGAAAATCGAGAACGGCAAGATGACCCTGGCCAGCGAGCCTTTCCGTCTCAGCGCCGTGCTGTCGCACGTGGCATCCGCCGTTCGCGTGCAGTGCGAACAGCGCGCCCAGGAATTCGTCGTGACAACTCCGCCATGCGCCGATGCCGTGTTCGTGGGCGATGCGCGGCGCATCAAGCAACTGTTGCTGAACTTGTTGACGAATGCCGTGAAGTACACGCCCTGCGGCGGCTGCGTTCGGTTCGAGACCACGGTGGCGAAGGGTGCCGCCATGGGGTATCGCCAGGTGAAGTTCACGGTATCCGACAACGGCATAGGCATGTCAGAGGAGTTCAAGGAGCATATTTTCGAGCCGTTCAGCATGGAGGGACGCTCGCGCGAGCAGGGCACGGGCCTCGGCATGCCCATCGTGAAGAACATCGTCACCATGATGGCGGGCGATATCGCCGTCGAGTCGACGAAAGGGCAGGGCACTACGTTCACGGTGACGTTCAACCTGCGTATCGCATTAGAGGCGGAGCGCATCGTGTTCGAGGAGGGCGAGGGCGCCGAGGCGGACGATGCGCAGCCCCTCGAACTCGATGCTGCGAGCGCGGCGGCGCTGCGATCCCTCGGCGCGCGCGATCGGCTGGCGAGCCGTCCCGTTTCGGCTTACGAAGCCCCTATGCCGGGCGCGCCGCGTGCGCTCGACCGCACCGAGTTCGAGGGGCTGCGCGTTCTGCTGGCCGAAGACAACGACCTCAACGCCGAGATAGCCTGCGAACTGCTGGCGGAAGCGGGGCTGGTAGTGGAGCGAGCGGGGGACGGAGCCGAGGCGTGCGTCATGTTCGAGGCGTCGAAGATAGGCTACTTCGACGCGGTTCTCATGGATGTGCAGATGCCCAACATGAACGGCTACGAGGCCACGCGGTGCATCCGCGAGCTCGATCGCGAAGATGCGGATGCCGTGCCCATCATCGCGATGTCGGCCAACGCCTTCGCCGAAGACGTGAGCGCCTCGTTGGCCAGCGGCATGAACGCGCATCTGTCGAAGCCCATCGACATGCGCCGCGTGCTGGCCACCCTCATCAAGTACGTGCGAAAGCGCTATGAAGGATAAGGGCGTCGGCTGGCCGCCCGACGGAACATGCCGGGTGCGTGAAGGAACGACGAGGTGCGCCGCCCGTGAGGTATACTAAAGGCACTATTGTTTCCCATCGTGAAGGAGCGCGACTATGCTCGACATCAAGTTCGTCCGCGACAACCAAGAAGCCGTCGCCGAGGCGATGAAGAACCGCCATGCTTCGTGGGACGCGGCGCGCTTCTCCGAGCTCGACGAGACTCGCCGCGCCGCCATCGCGAAGGAGGAGGCGCTGCAGGCCGAGCGCAACGCCACGTCGAAGTCGATCGGCCAGATGATGGCCGCCGGCCAGAAGGACGAGGCCGAAGCCGCCAAGCAGCGCGTGCGCGCCATCAACGACGAGCTGGCCGTCATCGGCAAAGATCGCGAAGCGGCCGACGAGGCCCTGCGCGAGGTGCTGCTGCGCACGCCGAACATGCCGGCCGATTCCACGCCGGTGGGCGACGACGAGGACGACAACCCCGAAGTGCGCCGCTGGGGCGCGCCGCGCGACTTCGCCGCCGAGGGCTTCGAGATGAAGCCGCACTGGGATCTGGGCCCCGAGCTGGGCATCATCGACTTCGAGCGGGCGGTGAAGCTAGCCGCCAGCCGCTTCATCCTGCTGGGCGGCCTGGGCGCCCGTCTGGAGCGCGCCCTCATCAACTTCATGGCCGACACGCACGCGTCGCGCGGCTACAAGGAATGGTGGTGCCCGGCCATGGCCAACGCCGAGACGCTCACCGGCACCGGCCAGCTGCCGAAGTTCGAGGAAGACCTGTTCCACACCACCGAGGGCCTGTACCTCATCCCCACGGCCGAGGTGCAGCTGACGAACATCCACGCCGGCGAGGTTCTGGACGCCGGCCAGCTGCCGCTGAAGTACTGCGCGTTCACGCCGTGCTTCCGCGAGGAGGCGGGCAGCGCCGGCCGCGACACGCGCGGGCTCATCCGCGTGCACCAGTTCGACAAGGTGGAGATGGTGAAGTACGCCAAGCCCGAGGAGAGCTTCGACGACCTGGAGGCCATGGTGGCCGACGCCGAGAACATCCTGCAGCTGCTGGGCCTGCCGTACCGCGTGATCAGCCTGTGCACGGGCGACATCGGGTTCTCCGCCGCCAAGACGTATGACCTCGAGGTGTGGCTGCCGTCGTACAACGGCTACAAGGAGATCTCCTCGTGCTCGAACTGCACGGACTTCCAGGCGCGTCGTGCGAACATCAAGTACCGCGACCCCGAGAACTTCAAGGGCTCGCGCTACGTCCACACGCTGAACGGCTCCGGCCTGGCGGTGGGTCGCACCATGGCCGCCGTCATCGAGAACTACCAGCAGCCCGACGGCACCGTGCGCGTGCCCGACGTGCTGGTGCCCTACATGGGCGGCGTCGAGGTCATCGCGCCGGAATAACGGCAGGCGAAGCTATCGAAAAGAACCAGGGAACCTTCAAGCGTGGCAACGAAGCGTAAACGAACCAGCAAACCGAATACCGCTGCCGCACCCGCGACGGACGCCTCGAAGCCAGGGGCGTCCGGCCGCGTCGCGCCGCGGAAGCGCACCGACGTGCCGCCTGCGAAACCGAAGCCGCGAGCGGCCGGGACGCCTCACGTTGAGGAGAATGAGGGGCAGACGCCCCTCGAGCAGACGTCGCGCGCTGCAAAGGTCAGGGCGAAGGCGGCCGCCAGGTTGAAGGAGGACGCGGCGGCAATCGTCGATGACGCTGCGAAAGACGATGGGGCCGAAGCGTCGACCGAGGCCGAGCGCGGGAAGCGTCGGCGCGAGCGTGCGGAAGCGAAGCCGCGCAAAAAGCGCTGGCCGCTTGTTGTGGCCGGCTCGGTGCTGCTGGTCGTCCTGCTGATCGTGGGCGGGTTCTCGTGGGACCGTTGGCTGCGCTACGACGATGCAGCCGAGTTCCAGGGCGAATGGCAAACTCACGGCACCACGGCCGTCGTGGTCATCGACGGCGAAACTATCAAGCTGACCGAAGATGTGAGCTGGTCGTACAAGCTGGACACGGACGCGAAGACCATCTCGTACACGTTCGGGAACATGGAGGGCTCCGGCCGCTATCGTTTCTCGCTCGACCGCTCTCAGCTGGTGATTTCCGATGGAAGCGGGTACACATGGCTCTCTACGCTGGCGGACGACATCGCCTGGCAGTTCGACCAGCTCGTGCGCGCGATTCAGGGCCAGCCGCAGGAGGAACCTCCGTCGGGAGCTGGATACACGGTGCTCGACCGCCTGTCGCACGATGCGGAGGCTACGCCGCAGAGGGGCGAGCCGGTGGCGCCTGAGCCTGAGCCCGAGCCTGCGGCGGAACCCGAGCCGGAGGCTGCGCCCGAGCCCGACCCGGGCGATCGGCAGAAGCCGGAATCCGATTCCGCTTCTGGGCCGGAAGACGCCTCTGCAAGTGAAGCCGCAGACGAAGGCGGCAGCGCCTCCGACGCCGTCGACAAGAACGACGATGCTGCCGCATCCGGCACGCGCGGCGTGTTCGATGTGAGCGACCTGCCCGCGTGAGCGCGCAGGGCACAGCCCCGCTTGTCATCGAGCGGCTCACGGTGCGCGCCGACCGCGTGGTGTGCGACGTGGTTCTGGCGCCCGGCGTCCCGCGCCGCACGACGCCAGAGCTTGCGGCGCGCGTTCGCGCGGCCCATCCGCACGTGCCGCGCCATGCCTGCGTGAACGACGAGGGCGACACTTTCGCCGCCGTCATGGACCACACGTCGCTGCCGCATCTGTTGGAGCACCTGGTCATCGATTTTCAAACGCGGGCGGCCGTGCGCAGGGGCGACGGCGCGGAAGCCGGTTCGGCCGCCGCTTACGCCGATGCCGGCGCCGCTCTCGATGCCGTGTTCGTGGGCACCACCGAGTGGACGGACGAGGCGGCGGGCCGCGCGCGCATCGAGGTGAGCTTCCTCGACGATCTGGTCGCTTTGCGCGCTTTTCGCGATGCGATTGCCTTCCTCGGCGATGCGATGGTACGCTAGCCGCTCTTGTGTGGACGGCAGAAGGAGCATCATCATGAAGGTAGCAGTGTTGACGGGCGGCAGCTCGACCGAGCGCGAGTTATCCCTGGCCAGCGCCAAGAACGTGTGCGCAGCTCTTGAAGAGGCGGGCCATAGGAAGGTGCTGTTGGATGCTTCGTCCGACCTCGTTTCCGCCCTGCGCGTCGAGCGTCCCGACGTGTGCTTCAACGCCCTGCACGGCAAGCTCGGCGAGGACGGAACCGTCCAGAGCCTGCTCGAATTCGTGGGCGTGCCCTTCGTCGGATCGCCGTCCAGCGTGTGCCGGCGCGCTTGGGACAAATCCTCCCTCGGCTCCGAGATGGCGGCCTACCGCGCCATCACCGGCGATGAGCCGACGGCTTCCTGGCCGCAGGGCGTCTGCATCGCGCGCGAGGCGTTCGAGAGCATGGGCGCTGCGACGGCGTTTGACCTGGTGGAAGACCGCGTGATCGGCGGGTATCCCGTGGCGGTGAAGCCTGCGCACGGCGTTTCGGCTTCGGGCGTGCGCCGCGTTGATTCCGTCGACCAGCTGGGCGAAGCCGTGTCCGATGCGCTGTCGTTCGACGACGCCGTCATCATCGAGCAGTGGATCGACGGCGTTGAGGTAACCGTGCCGGTGCTGGGCTCCGGCTGGGATGCCTACGCGCTGCCGCCGGTGGAGATCGTGGCGAAGGAGGGCTTCTGCGATACGGTCGCCTGTCGCACGCCGGGCGCGGTCGAGCTGTTCGCACCTGTGCGCCCCGCCTCGTTGTCGAACGACGAGGCCGATGCCCAGGCCATCCGTGCCGAAATCGAGCGCGCCGCCTTGGAAGTGTGCCGTGCCTATCAGGTGCGCGACCTCGCCCGCGTTGATCTTGTCTGGGACGGAGCCCAGGCGCGCGTCCTGGAGGTGGACGTGTCGCCCTCCCTGGCCGAATCTTCGCCGTTCTCCCTCGCCTGCGAAGCCTCCGGTTTGTCGCTGTCCGGCGTCCTCAACGAACTGGTCAGCCAATATGCGCGGTAACCGCTTGCGGCGAGAGCGCAGTATGCGATTCACGGGTCGTAGGCCGGCGGCCCGTCTTCGCGTCTGTTCGGTCGGCAACGAAACAGCAACTGAATCATAGAGCGCTCATGTTTTCGCGCATGGGGCTGCGCGGATGCCCCTATAATGAACGAACAGGCAAACATCCCGAAGGAGGCCGTCATGGGCAACAAATTTGGAGCTTTTTTGGCTGGTGGGTTGGCCGGTGCGGTTGTCGCGCTGCTGTACGCCCCCCGGTCTGGTCAGGAAACGCGCGCTATGGTCACCGATAAGATGAGCGCGGCATGGGGCGAGGCGCAGGAGCTGGGCTCTCAGGCCGGCGCCAACATGCAGCACGCGTATCAGGATGCCGCGTCCAAGGGTCAGGAAGTCGTGCAGGACGTGGCCGCCAAGGGTCAAGAGCTGTACGGCCAGGCCACGCAGCGCGTGCAGGAAGCCGCCGACAACATCAAGCCGGCGTTCTCGCAGAAGAACGACGAGCTTCGCGACAAGATCGAAGCGGCGCGCCAGCGCATCGCCTCGCAGGTGGCCAAGAACGCCGAGCAGGCGCACGACGCGGTGAGCGACACCATTCCTGTCGCGGCCGACACGGCGCACGAGGCCGTCGACAAGGCCGAGGACAAGGCGCAGAGCGCGGCCGATGCCGTGAAGGACAAGGCCGAGGACGCTGCCGACAAGATCTCCGGCGACGACAAGTAGCATACGCATCTATCATGAAGCGGCGAGTTGGTCGACGTGGGCGCAAGCCCCGCCCCTCTCGCCGCTTCCTGACTGTCCGACAGGGCAACGGCGCTGGGGGGTTGCGGTTCCATCCGCGGCAAATGCGCAGGTTGTCGAGTGGAGAAGAAGGCCATGGCAAGCAAACTCATCACTACGCATGAGCTCACGGGCGTCCGCGTCGTGGGCGGCAAGAACGGTACGAAGCGCATCGGCAAGGTGCGCCGTTTCGTGTTCCACCCGAAAGAGAAGCGCTGCGTCGGCTTCATCGTGAAGCGCCCCGATCTGCTGTGGATGTTCCGCCGCAAGGACAAGTTCGTATCCATCGAGGGTTACGACATCGTGGACGGCCGCATCGCCATCCGCAACGTGCCCGAGGCCACGGACCGCGCCGCATGCAAGGCGCTGGGCGTCAACTGGGACGATTGCGTGCTGTGGGTGGGGCTGCCGGTCATGACCGAAGACGGTACTTCGCTGGGCATGGTGGGCAACGTCACCTTCAACCGCATCACCGGTATGGTGGACACGTTCGACACCGATTCGGGCGCCACCGCCAACGCACTGTTGGGCAAGCGCACTATTCCGGCCGACCTCGTCAAGGGGTTCCGCCGCGGAATGGGTGCCGCGCTGGCGCAGGTGGGCTCCGAGGGGCGCGAAACCGACGAAGTGGTGCTGGGTGCGATGCTGGTTGACGACGCCGCGAAGGACCTGGTTGCCGAGGGCGGCGTGGCCGAGAAGGCCGGCGCGGTCACGGCCGTCGCCGTCGACAAGGTGCACACCACGGTGGACAGGGCGAAGCCGGTGGTCAGCGAGGCCGCCAAGAAAACCGGCGAAGTGGTGAACAAGGGCGCGTACGCCACGGGCAAGCAGATCGCCGCCACGAAGGGGATGTTCTCCGGGTTCAAGGAGGAGTACGACAAGGCGCGCGGTGTCAAGCCCGGTTCCGACGACCAGGCTCTGGCCGTGACGGACGAGGCGGAAGACGAGGGCGTTTCCGCGCCTGCGAAGCCCGCGTCGACCGCGCCCAAGAAGAAGACGACCGCCAAGAAGCCCGCGCCCAAGAAGAACATGTTCGCGGCCTTCAAAGAGGAGTACGACAAGGCTCGCCACGATGACTGACAAGCTGAAGGACAAGCTGCACGAAAAAGCCGAGCAAGAGGTAGAGGTGCGCGGCCATAAGATGGAGAAGGCCGACATTTTCAAGTTAGTCGGGCTCATCGCGTTCTTCGCCATCATGGTGCTGATCGTGGTGATGCTATGGCCGTACTTCCACGAGTTGTTCGAGCCGGGCGGCCTCGACCGCATCATCAACGACGTGCGCGGCGCGGGTCCCGTGGGGTTCCTCATACTGCTGGGACTTCAGTTTCTGCAGATCGTCGTGGCGTTCATTCCCGGCGAGGTGGTGCAGATCGCGGCGGGCCTGCTGTACGGCCCCTGGATCGGCGCGCTGGTCATTCTGGCAGGGTGCGTCATTTCCAGCGCGTTCATCTTCGCGCTGGTGCGCAAGCTGGGGGCGCCGTTCGTGCAGAGCATGGTGCCCGTGCAGTACCTCGAAAAGTTCCGCAAGTTCGAGAAAACCGGCAAGCTGAACATCATCGTGTTCATCCTGTTTTTGATCCCGGGTCTGCCGAAAGACGTGTTCACGTACCTCGTGCCGCTCACGGACATGCGAATGCGCACATTTTTGCTGCTCTCCAACGTGGGGCGCATTCCGGGCATCGTGGTGTCCACCTACGCCGCCGACGGGCTGGCTGACGGACGCCTTATGGAAAGCGCGATCATCTTCGCGGTGGCGGCCGTCATCGCCGTGTTGGGCATCGTTTTTCGCGAGCGCATCATGAAAATGCTCGAGAAGCATTCGCATAAAGACAGCTAACGCGATCAGGCTTTTCTTCGGCCCATGCGCAAATCTTAAGAAATACTGAACGTCGTTGACGGTATTGTGACGAAACCTCCTTGGATGCGACGGCGCGCACTACTATGGCGGTACAGGACATCGACGCAATTTGTAGAATGAGAGGTGGGTCCATCATGGCCACCAACGAACCTTTGAATAGCGCAGCGGACGAGGTTGCCGCTGCTGAAGCGGAGCTCAAAGCCGCTCAGGAGAAACTGGAAGCCGCGAAGGCGAAGCTTGCCGCGACGACGTCCGACGATGCATGCGACGTTGAAAAGGAGACGGTTGCAGCCGTGGTCGTCGACGAAGCGACGGGCGAAGTGGAAGCCGTCGTGGTCGAGGATGTGGCGGTCGTCTCGTGCGATGCCGGGTCCGAGGATAAGGAAGAGGCGCCGAGCGACGCATCGACGGATGCGTCGACGGAGGATGCTTCCGAGGCTTCTGCGGCGGCTCCTTCTGCGGCTCCTGCCGAGCCCGCCAAGGCTGCCGAACCCGAGCCCGAGTGGGTTCCGTACTCGACGGCTCAGGCGATTCCGCCTACGGCTGCACCGCAGGCTACCCCGGCTCAGCCCCAGCCCCAGGCTCCGGCTGCCGCCTCTGCTTCCACCGCTTCTTACACGCAGCCTGCGGGTGCGCCTCCTGCTCCCGGCCAGCCTGCGTCAGGCTATTACGCTCCTCCCGGATACGGCGCGCCGCAGACACGGCCGCATGCCGGCCCCGGAGCCGTGCCTCCGCAGCAGCCGTACTACGGCTATCAGCAACCGTACTACCAGCAGCCGTACAGCCAGCCTATGGTCACGACGAAGGATCACGTGGCCGCCGGTTTGCTGGCCATCTTCCTGGGCGCGTTCGGCATCCACAAGTTCTACCTGGGCTACAACACCGCCGGTTTCATCATGCTGGCTGTCACCATCATCGGCGGCGTGCTGACGTTCTCGCTGGCATCATGGGTGATCTGGGTCATCGCCATCATCGAGGGCATCCTGTACCTCACGAAGTCCCAGACTGAATTCGAGCAGATCTACGTGCTGAACAAGCGCGAGTGGTTCTAGTTTGGTTCCGGCGGCCTCCCGGCCGCCGGAACTTGCCGACGCTGTGTCGCGAAGCAAGTCCCCGTAGAGGGCGGCCGCCACGGCCGCCCTCGCTGGCTCACTGCGCCAACCTGCGAGCGCGTGCTCGCGCTCCGCGCGAGGCGCAGGTCGCTTCGCTCCTGCGCGGCCAACCTGCGAGTCCGATATGCGCCCTTCGGGCGCATGGGCGGGTCGCTTCGCTCCCGCCCTGTTCGCGCTTCGCGCGACCGGATGTTTCACGTGAAACATCCGGGTTCTCGCTTCGCGCACTGTCCGTCGGGTGCCGCTTGTTCGCCGTTGCGCCTCCTCCGCCTACCGCCCGCCCGCGCTTCGCGCGAATCGGTGGCTCGTTCGCGGGGTTTTTCGGTGAAACGGCGCGTCCCGCCTCGCTTTTTCGCTAGAATGACCGTATCGATAAGGCTCTGAGCCTCATCCGTTGAGTTGGATCCTATAAGGAGGAAACCATGCCCAAAATCACTCGTGACCAGGTGAGGGTGCCGGCCGACGTCATGCCGGAATCCCGTGACGAGTACATCGAGAACTTCATGAAGGCGACGCGCGGAACGGGCCGTCTCATGCTGTTCGCGTGCGATCAGAAGATCGAGCACCTCAACAAGGACTTCTACGGCGAGGGCATCGACATCGCCGATGCCGAGCCGCAGCACCTCTTCGAGATCGGCCGCCAGGGCGTGTGCGGCGTGTTGGCGGGCCAGCGCGGGCTCATCGCGCAGTACGCCGCCGACTATCCCGAGATCAACTACCTCGTGAAGATGAACTCCAAGACCAACATCGTGGGCGGCAGCCAGGACGACCCCTATTCGCCGCAGCTCTACGATCTGGACGCCGTGCTGGCCATGCGCGAGGCGGGCGTGAACATCGTGGGCATCGGCTACACCATCTACCTGGGCAGCGAGTACGAGTCCACCATGATGGCCGAGGCCGGCGAGCTCATCGCCCAGGCCCACGCCAACGGCCTGCTGGTCGTGCTGTGGATCTACCCCCGCGGCAAGGCCGTCAAGGCCGAGAAGGATCCGGCGCTCATCGCGGGCGCGGCGGGCGTGGCCCTGTGCCTCGGCGCCGACTTCGTGAAGGTGAACCCGCCGAAGCCCGAGGACGGCTCTTCGCCGGCCGAGGCCCTCAAGGTCGCCACGATGGCGTCCGGCCGCACGGGCCTCGTGTGCGCCGGCGGCTCGACGGTGGACGCCGAGACGTTCCTCACGCAGCTGTACGACCAGATCCACACGGGCGGCGCCGTGGGCAACGCCACCGGCCGCAACATCCACCAGCGCTCGCTGGACGAGGCCGTCCGCCTGACGAAGGCCATCAGCGCCATCACGCTGGCCGACTACTCCGTGGAGGACGCCCTCGACGTCTTCAACGGCGACGAGGATTTCAAGCTGTAAGGTTGACGCGATCCGCGTA
This sequence comes from Eggerthella sp. 1_3_56FAA, assembly GCF_000185625.1. NCBI lineage: Bacteria > Bacillati > Actinomycetota > Coriobacteriia > Eggerthellales > Eggerthellaceae > Eggerthella > Eggerthella sp. 1_3_56FAA. Next base: position 178,342 of record NZ_GL622580.1, on the reverse strand, counting down.
GCCGCGCAATCGCGCACCTCGGCGGGGCCGTCCGAAAGGGCGGCTCCGCTTTGCATGAAGGCGCCTGTATGCAGCAGGTCGTACCCGCCCCCCCCATGGGTAGTGCGCCGCGTTCCTCGTCCGACACCGCCCCCGTCTGCCGCGGGCGACGCTCCGCAGGCAGCGGAGCGCATCATCGGCCCAAAGACACGGAATTTCCGCGAAAACCGCGTCTTTGGGCCGATGATGCGTCTACCGAAGCTGTAACGCCCCCCGTCCATCGCCTCGCGTCCAATTCCGCTCCAGCCCCCAGCCGAAATGTTTCTCGTGAAACATTTGTACGTACCTATCTGGCGACAAACCTGCCTGCCATCCCGTCCCTCGGCCTCTTCTTCATGCAGCGCAACGGACTCGCGGTGGCGAAAAAACTTCGAATTCGGAAAGACTCATGCGATTCAGGTGCGCACAGGGCGCAGAAGCGTGAAAGCGACTTTCAGTGTCCAGGTGTTATGCGGGAAGCTGCCTTTCAACGTGTCCGCGGCTCACGGCGTAACTTCCGAATTCGATATCTTTTCGCCATGCGGAACGCCGTTGAATGCACGGGACGAGAGGGGGGATGCGACCCGTGCTTGAACGCCGAGCGCAGCCGCTCCCCGACCGGCCGACCATGTTGCAGGTTTGTTCTCTCTCTAATCTGGCGCGCGCCCTTCATTAATGATACTATTACAATAACATATAAGACCAAACGGCGAATGCAGTGAGGAGCGGGGCATGGAAGCGGTTATGGGCGTGGCGAACGCGATGGGCGACATGGTGGTCAACGAGCGGCTGACCGTCGACGGCGTGGACGTGCTGGTGGGCTATGCCAACGAAGGCGACCAGCACGTCACCGAAACGGAGATCCGCGCCTACCTCGAGCGCGGCGCGCTGAAGCATCCGAACAGCGCCGTTACCGGCCTCGCGCTGCTGGTGGACGGCGAGGACGTGGACATCCGCTACGAGCTGGCACCGGTGCCGTTCGATCGCATCCGTCGCATCACGGGGTATCTCGTGGGAACGATGGATCGCTGGAACGATGCGAAAACCTCCGAGGAATCCGACCGCGTCAAGCACGGCGTTTGTCGTGACGACCGCGCATTCGCGTGCGCGAACGGCTGTTAACGCTGCATTGTAAAATCTTCCGCGCGTTACCGGGCTGTGACCGCGAGGCCGCAGCCCGTTTCGTATACTGTATTCATGCCATCTGAGAAAACCACACCCGAATCAGAAAGTCGCTCATCGCGTGAAGGACGCGAGGTTTCCGAGGTTCGCGAACGCCGTCAAGCACCTGCGCAGCTTGACCGGGCGTCGCAGCGTGAAGGCTGCCGGCTGCCTGCCCGCCCCGACCGTACCCCGCACGACGAGGCGCCACCCGCCTGTCTGAGCGGCGATCCCACCTGTGCGCCCACCGAGCGCATCCTCGAGCCGGAAGTGCGCCGCCACCATCGGCGCAAGCGCAAGCTGCTCGAATTCACCCACTCGTCCACGCGCGCGACCATGCTCATGCTGGCCGCGGCCGTGGCGGCGCTCGTCATCGAGAACACGCCGGTGCTGCCGTACTTCGCCGAGTTCTGGCGCACGTTCGACATCGGCATCTCGCTGGGCGATTTCGCGCCGCACCTCTCGCTGGAGCACTTCATCAACGACTTCCTCATGGCCATTTTCTTCCTGCTGGTGGGCCTTGAGATCAAGTTCGAGATGACGGCGGGCGAGCTGAAGAACCCGCGCAAGGCGCTGCTGCCCATCCTGGGCGCGGCGGGCGGCGCCATCGTGCCTGCGCTCGTGTACACGGCGGTGAACGTCGGCAGCGGGTTCGAGCAGGGCTGGGGCGTTCCCATGGCGAACGATATCGCGTTCTGCCTGGGCATTCTCGCGCTGTTGGGAAGCCGCATCCCGGCGGGGCTGCGCTCGTTCCTCTCGACGCTCACCATCGCCGACGACATCATCGCCATCATGGTGATCGCCGTCTTCTACACCGCGAACCTCGACGTGGCGTGGCTGGCCGGGGGTTTGGGCCTGTTCGCCGTGCTCATCGTGTTCAACCGGCTGCACATCTACGATCTGCTGCCGTACCTCGTCGTGGGCCTGGGGATGTGGGCGTGCTTTCTCATGTCGGGCGTGCACGCCACCATCGCCGGCGTGCTGCTGGCGCTTGCCATCCCGGCGCGCTCGCAGGTGAAGCTCGACCGCGCTCCGAGCTGGTTCGCCGCCCGCGCCCGTCGCGCCGATGATCGCTACGACCCCGGCGAGCCCGACATCGTGCAGAAGGAGTACCTGTCCGAGGTGGCCGAGATCGGCCGCGTGTCGCGCTTGTCCATCCCGCCTATCACGCGCCTCGACCATCGCCTGCACATCCCCGTGTACTTCTTCATCCTGCCGCTGTTCGCGTTCTCGAACGCCAGCGTGGTGCTGACGGGCATGGATCCCTTGTCCATCGTCACGAACCCGGTGACCATCGGCGTGTTCTGCGGTCTGCTGTTCGGCAAGCCGCTGGGCATCTTCCTGGCCACGTGGCTCACCGTGAAGCTGAAGCTGTCCGATCTGCCGCAGGGCGTGAACTGGGGCCATATCGGAGGCGTGTCGGTTCTGGGCGGCGTGGGCTTCACCATGGCCATCTTCGTGACGAACCTCGCGTTCGTCGACCCGAACATGATCGCCATGGCGAAAGCGGCTATCCTGGCGGCATCGCTGATCGCCGGCATCGCGGGATTCTTCATCCTGCGCGCCGTGACCGACGAGGAAGATGAGGAGCCTATCCGTTGAGATGCCCTACGCTTCGCCTCCCGCTTTCGCGGCCGCCGCGGCCGGGGCGGGCAGCTCGGCGGTGCAGTGCGGGCAGCGGGTGGCGCCCTCGTTCACTTCCTCGAGGCAGAAGGGGCATTTCGGGGCATCCTGCTCTTCGATATGCTTGCCCCGGCGCGTCAGCATGCGCGCCCGGCTGAGGGCCTTCACGATGAGGAACACCACCAGCGCGATGATGAGGAACTGGATGACCGCGTTGATGAAGTTTCCGTAGGTGAACGCGGCCGCATCGGGCCCCGTGCCCAGGGGTATCTTCATGTCCGAGAAATCGATACCGCCCGTGACCAGCGAGATCAACGGCATGATGAGGTCGCTCACCACCGAGTTCACGATGGCCGTGAATGCCGTGCCGATGACCACCGCTACGGCCAGGTCCATGACGTTGCCCTGATTGATGAACTCCTTGAACTCCTCGAAGAACTTTTTCATAGTGTGCCTTTCTTGCGTGCTTGCGGGCGAGGATGCGTGCGTCCGCCGTCGGACAGGAATAGTGTAGAAGACGTCGTGCTAGAATGCGATGCGGGCGCGGAAATCGTTGACGATTCGGCGCGCCGGGAGCAAGGCGACGAAGGCGGGAGAGGCCACGATGACGAGAATCTTTTCATACACGCAACCGATCGAGGCCGACATCGTCGATGCGTATTGCGCGCTGCAGAAGGGTTTCACCGACCAGTTCGTCTACTATCGCAAAGACCGCCCCGTCCGCTTCATGGGCATGGGGCGCTGCATTGCGCTGCCTGCGCTCGACGGCATCGAATGCGAGCTCGAAGGCCCCGTCGGCCAGCAGCCCGTCTTCTTCTCGTTCAACCGTTTCGACGCCGAGAACCCGTCGCCGACCGACGAGCTGTTCGAGGCATTTCCCCGCTTGAAGTTCATGCTGCCCGAAGTGATCCTCGTCGAGGACGATCGCGGCGCGTATTTGCAGGTGAACTCGTTGAGCCCGGTCTATCCTGGCCGCATCGCGCGGTTCGCCCGCCAAGCCGCCGCTGCGCCGCGTCGCAACCGCCGTACCATCCCGTTCAAGCTGGAGCCCGACTCGCGTGACGCGTGGCGCGCGAACGTGGAAGCGGCGCTCGACGCCATCGGGCGGGGGCGCATCAGCAAGGTGGTGCTGTCGCGCCGCCAGCGCCTCGAGGCGCTGGAGCCGTTCTCGTCGAAGGACCTGTTGGTGAACCTCATCGACGGCTCGGCGCGCGGCACCGTGCTGCTGTACCGCTACGCCGACGTGTTCTTCTGCGGCTGCACGCCCGAGCTGCTGGTACGCAAGCGCGGCAACGAGGTGGAGAGCATGTGCCTGGCCGGCACGTGTCCCGCCGGCGCCACCGAGGAAGAGCGCGCGCGGTTGGCCGATGAGCTGATGGCCGACGCGAAGAACCGCGCCGAGCACGACTACGTGGTGCGGTTCATTCGAGAGGTGTTCAACCGCACATGCTACGACGTCGACGTGCCCGCCCAGCCGGGCATCCTGCCGCTCACCCACGTGCAGCACCTGTGCACGCCCGCCCGCGCGCGCATGTTGGAAGGCGTCGACCTGGGAACGATGAAGGACGATCTGCATCCCACGCCCGCCGTGGCGGGCACGCCGGTGGGCGAGGCGCAGATGCTGATCAGGAGCATCGAAGCGTACAACCGCGGGTTCTTCGCGGGCGCTTGCGGCTACGTGGACGGCGCGGGCGACGGCGAGTTCTCCGTGGCGCTGCGCACCGGCGTGTTCGACGGCGAGGTGGGCTGGGTGTACGCCGGCTGCGGCATCGTCGAGGGCAGCGTGGCCGACGACGAGTACGACGAAATCGGCATGAAGCTGAAGACGGTCCTGTCGGCGTTCGACGGGGAAGAGGTTCCGTCGGCTTGTCAGCCGACGGAACGAGTCGACGCTGCGGCTTCCCGCAGCACCCGATCTGTGGCCGCTGACGAAGACTCGCGTACCAAAGTATCCCCTGCGGGGACTTCCTGCGAGGCGCGCCACGCCCCCGCCATCGACCCCAGCTTGGGCACCGCGGAAACCCTCGCTGACGTTACGAACGACCGGCGACATACGAGTGACGGGGGTGCGCGATGAGGGCCGATCCTACAGCCAGCGCCCTGTTCCTGGGCGCGTTCTTCGACGAGCTGGAACGATGGGGCGTGCACGACGTGGTGGTCAGCCCCGGGTCGCGCTCGACGCCGCTGGCCATGACGGCCTACGAGCTGTCGCGCCGCTTCCCCGATCGTCTTCGGTTGTTCGTGGACGTGGACGAGCGCGGCGCCGCGTTCTTCGCATTGGGGCTGGCGAAGGCGAGTGGGCAACCGGCGGCCGTCATCTGCACATCCGGCACCGCGGTGGCGAACTACTACCCGGCCGTGTTGGAGGCCGAGTCGTCACGCGTGCCGCTCGTCGTGCTGACGGGCGACCGTCCGGCGCGACTGCAAGGCTTGGGCGCGCCGCAAACGTGCGACCAGTTGAACGCGTACGGCTCGCACGTGCGCGCGTTCCGCAACATGCCCGAGCCCGCTGCCGATGCGGCCGCCATCGCGTTCGCGCGCCAAGCTGCGCGCGGAGGCGTGCATCGCCGCAGGCGGGGA
>NZ_GL622580.1:170777-172881 GCF_000185625.1 Eggerthella sp. 1_3_56FAA | reverse complement strand
CGACGGACGGCGAGGGCGCACCGCGCATCGCAGGCGCGTGCCTGGGCGGGCCCGTGCACTTCAACTTCCCGTTCGACGAACCGCTCAAGCCCGACCTGCGGGTCGAAGGGCTGTTCGAAACCGGCCGAAGCGCGTTGAATGCGCCGTCCGATCTGCGCCTCATCCATCCGTCGACTTACCTCGATCCGATGGATTCCGCTCGCGTGCTCGAACTGCTGCGCGGTCGTCGGGTGCTGGTGGCGGCGGGCGAGGGGTCGTGCGCGACGACGGACGAGATGGGTGCGCTGTTGGCCTGGGCCGAGTCGTTCGAGTACCCGCTGCTGGCCGATCCGCTTTCGGGCTTGCGCACCGCCGCCGACCCGCTGGTCATCGACCGGTACGACACCGTGCTAGGCGCTCCATTCGATGCACTGGTTCCCGAGGCGGTCATCCGCTTCGGCCGTTATCCGGTGTCGAAGCGCGCCACCGCGTTTTTGGCGAACGCGGGCGCGATCAACATCGTGGTGGATCCGCTCGAGACGCGCGATTTCAACTGCGCCACCGACGTGCACCTGCGCTGCACGCCGCTCGATTTCTCGCAAACGATGCTGGCGGCAAAGCAGAGCCTCGGCGGCGAAGATGCCGCTGACGACCGGCAGCGTGCTTTCGCGGCGGCGTGGTTGGAGGCGAACGCCGCCGCCGCCGTGCGCGTCGATGCGGTGGATGCGGTGGAAGCCGGGTTCGAAGGCGCGTTCGTGCGCCGCGTGGCCGAGCGCGCCCCGGAGGGGTCGTGCCTGTTCGCGGCGAACTCCATGAGCGTGCGCGCCCTCGACACGTTCTATGCGAAGGGCGGCAGGCGGCTGACGGTGTTGTGCAACCGCGGGCTGAACGGCATCGACGGAACCGTGTCCACGGCGCTGGGCGCCGCGCAGCATTTCGAGCAAACGACCCTGCTCACGGGCGACTTGACGCTGCTGCACGACCTGAACGCGCTGGCGTTGCAGCGCGAGCTGCGCGTGCAGCGCGCGTCGGGCGGCCTGGATCGCAGCATCGTCATCGTGCTGCTGAACAACAACGGCGGCGGCATCTTCGACATGCTGCCCCAACGCTCGGAAGACGCGTACTTCGAGCGGCTGTTCCTCACGCCCCAGGACGTGGAGTTCGGCGCCGCCGCCCAGGCGTTCGGCGTGCCGCACCGCCTGGTGGAAACCGTGGCCGAGTTCGACGCGGCCTACGACGAAGCGCTTGGCGTGCCGGGCATCTCGCTCGTCGAGGTGCGCGTGCCCCTCGAAGGCCTCCCCGAACGCTACGCCCCGTACTGGTCGTAAGCCGCGAGCGGCGAAGTCGGGAGGCGAGGCGGATGATCCGGATACGTGGCGAATTCGGGAATGGAGCGGTCGGCGGTGCTTGCTCGAACGGGCTTTCCGCCGGCCGCCCGGTGAAATCTGGCACAAATTTACGGGTACGGCAGAAGCTTGCAGCTGCGAGAATTCGCGACCTGGGATTATGTCGAAGCGCATTCGGCATTTGGGCGATTCTGGGGGACGAAGCGTGCCGTACCCGTAAATTTGTGCCAGATTTTGGAAGGCCGACCGCGCCGAAGGGCTTGATTCCGCGGCCCTACGCTCAAGCGAGCCGTGTCGGCATGGCTTGTTTCGTGGGAGCCCGATGATGCTCGCTGCCGAGACGCGCCGGTTCTCGTTCGGGGGAATCTCCTTCTTGTATCTGTTGTGTCAGACGCCGGCGAACGGGGCGTCTGCGAGTTGTCCGGCACCAGGCGCCGGCTTCTCGTCCACGACCTTCTCGTCCTGCGCCGACCATGCGCTCAATGTCTGTTGCCCGCCTGCAACCGCCCGCCCGTCCGCCGCCCCGCTCATCTTGCTGCACGGGTTCGCGCAGAGCTCGGCGTCGTGGGATGCCGTGGCGCGAAAGCTGGCCGCAACCGGCCGCCCGATATACGCACTCGACCTGGTGGGACACGGCGAAAGCGAGCGCCCGGCCGACGCATGCGCTTACGCGCTGGACGCGCAGGGCGAGGCGCTGCTGTCCTTCGCCCGCATGGTCGCCGATCGCGAGGGCGCCCGCCCCGCTGTTCTCGGCTACTCGATGGGCGGCCGCGTGACGC
>NZ_GL622580.1:163155-170292 GCF_000185625.1 Eggerthella sp. 1_3_56FAA | reverse complement strand
ATGCCGCCACCGAGCGCGACGCGGCTTGCGCGGCGCGCCTGCGCGCCGACGGCCTGGAAGCCTTCATGGATTTCTGGGAGCAGCTGCCCCTGTTCGCCAGCCAGCGCGACCTGCCGCCGGACGTGCGCGAGCGCCTGCGCGCCGGGCGCATGGCGAACGACGCCGAGGCTCTTGCGCGCACGTTCGAGCAAGCCGGCCAGCACGTCATGCCCTCGCGTGCGGAAACGCTCGAAACGCTCGACGTCCTGCGCGCCGGCGACACGCCGCTGCTCTACCTGGCGGGCGAGCGCGACGAGAAGTACCGCGCCCTCGCAGCTCAAGCTGCCGAAGCGGGTGCGACGGTCCGCATCATTCCCGGCGCGGGCCATAACGCCCACCTGGAAGCCCCCGCCACCTTTGCCAAGGAAGTAGCGTCGTTTCTGAGGAAATGACGCAAGGAGCCGGATGGACGGCGCGTTGGGCTGCCGCCGATGCAAGCCGGAGCGCCGAGCGCCCGCTTCCGATTCGCGTGAGAAACGATGGCAAAGCGCGCGGAATCCGTATTGGAAAAGGAGGCAAGAAACGTGGAATGCGCGTGGGAACGGCGTTGGAACCGCGCAAGATCGGGAAGGTTTTCCATGGTGATGCGCGCCATGGAAACGTAGAACGGGCTCGCTATACTGAGAAGCACGGATTCGATCCGGCGGCTTGGTGCCTCTCCCTCTCAATATTCTAGATGATTGGAGGTGATGACCATGACCGTTTTGGGGATTGCTTCGTTGGTGATTTTGCTCTTGGAGTTCGCTACCCGCGTCATCGAGCTGTTTCTGGTGATAAGGAGCGCGCTCCTAACCCGTAGGGGAAAGGAGCGCCACAAGTAAACCCAAACCGCCGAAGCGATCCGAGAGCCGTGGGGAGTACACGCTCCCTGCGGCTCGCCCTTATTATACAAAACGGTCCACTATTCGCAAGAAGAGTTTCGGGCCGATTCGCGAGTTGCGCTGGCTGCGAAACGGTTTCGCTCCTCGCCTCTTGTCGAGGTTGCGTTACAGCCTGTCTCTGGTCGTTCCCGAACGAGTATAATGACGCGGCAAGAAACGAACGAGGCGAAATGAGACATTGGCCCGTCCCTTTGTCTCATTTTCCAGGAGCAGGAGGCATCATGGCCGATCTCGAAGGCGGAACAGCCCTTTCCCTCGACCGTCATCTGGGCGCGTCGGACACCGCCGAGGCTATCGAATCCTACACGGAGATCGAGATCCCCGAGAGCCTGCGCGACAACCTCGTGTTGTTTCTCCGCATGGAGCGAAAGGTGCTCAAGGAGTACGATCCGGCCGTCTGCGCTCTCTTCGACCGTCTGTTCAACAGCATGATCAGGGCGAACGAGGGCAACCCGGGCACCGTCGCCGCAGACGAGCCCACCGATGCCCAGGGCATCCCCACGGCCGACACCGAGGGCGCGCGGGCGTTCCGCGAGGCCGTCGAGCTCATCGACGCGTTGCCGGTCGACCAAGCGCAAGTGGTGGTGCGCGCGTTCGCGTCGTTCTTCCATCTGGCGAACCTTTCCGAGGAGAACTACCGCGTGGAAACGCTGCGCGAGTTGGAGCGCAACGTGTCGATGGAGTCGGCCGTGGACACATCGAACGAGCTGGTGGTGGCGTACGGCCACCTACTGGACGAGGTGGGCCCCGAACGCACGGCCGAGCTGCTGGGCCGCTTGGAATTCCACCCCGTGTTCACCGCGCACCCCACCGAGGCGCGCCGCAAAGCGGTGGAGGGCAAGATCCGCCGTATCGCCGCGTTGCTGGACGAGCATCCCTACCTGGGCGGATCGGCTCTCCTGGAGAACGAGCGCCACATGCTGCAGGAGATCGACGCGCTCGTGCGCACCTCGCCCACCGAGCTCAAGAAGCCCACGCCCCTGGAAGAGGCCGACACCATCATCGACATCTTCGACAACACGCTGTTCGATACAGTGCCGCAGGTGTACCGGCGTTTCGACGACTGGGTGCTGGGCGAGGACGCCGGCAGCGTGCCGCCCGTGTGCCCGGCGTTCTTCCGTCCGGGCAGCTGGATCGGGTCGGACCGCGACGGGAACCCGAACGTCACCGCGAAGGTGTCGCGCCGCGTGGCGGCGAAGTACTTCGCGCATATGGTGGCCAAGCTGGCCCAAGAATGCCGCAACATCGGGCGCAACCTCACGCTGGAGTCGCGGTACACCGCGCCCTCGGAAGAGCTTATGAACCTGTGGAGCCATCTCGTGGAGATGAGCGAGACGCTGACGGGACGGGTGGCCGACGACCTGGGCTTCGAGCCGCACCGCGCCGTCATGCTGGTGATGGCCGCACGCCTCGAGGGCACCGTGGCGCGCAACGCCGACATCATGTACCTGTCGCCCGAAGAGCTGCTGGCCGACCTGCGCACGGTGCAGGACTCGCTCGCGCGCGCCGGTGCCGCACGCGCCGCGTACGGGCCCGTGCAAACGCTGATATGGCAGGTTGAGACGTTCGGGTTCCATATGGTGGAAATGGAGTTCCGCCAGCACTCGCTCGTGCACGAACGCGCGCTGGCCGATATCCGCGCCCATGGCGTGCTGGGCAAGCTCGACCCCATGACGCGCGAGGTGCTGGACACGTTCCGCGCCATCGGCGCCATCCAGAAGCGCTACGGGCAGAAGATGGCTCGACGCTACATCGTGTCGTTCACCAAGAGCGCTCGGCACATGGCCGACGTCTACGAGCTGGCAGAGCTCGCATTCTCGCACGCGCAGGACGTGCCCGAGCTGGACGTGATTCCCTTGTTCGAGCAGCTGGAGGACTTGGAGAACTGCGTCACCGTGCTGGACGGGATGCTGCAGCTGCCGGCCGTGCAGCGCCGCCTGGCGCAGACAGGGCGGCGCATGGAGGTCATGCTGGGCTACTCGGACTCTTCGAAGGACGCCGGCCCCGTCACCGCCACGCTCGCCCTGCATTCCGCGCAGGAGCGCATCGCCCGCTGGGCCGAGGAGCGCGGCATCGACGTCGTGCTCATGCACGGTCGCGGCGGCGCGGTGGGCCGCGGGGGCGGGCCGGCGAACCGCGCGGTGCTCGCGCAGCCGAAGGGGTCGGTGAACTGCCGATTCAAGGTGACCGAGCAGGGCGAGGTCATCTTCGCACGTTACGGCAACCGCTCGCTTGCGCTACGCCATATCGAAAGCGTCGCGGCGGCCACGCTCATGAACTCGGCGCCGTCGGTCGAGCGCGTCAACACCGAGGCATCCGTACGCTTCTCCGATGTGGCCGCGCGTTTGAACGAAGCCGCCTACGAGCGCTATCTGGATCTGCTGCATACCGACGGCTTCGCGCCGTGGTTCTCCACCGTCACGCCTTTGGCCGAAGTGGGCCTGCTGCCCATCGGCAGCCGTCCTGCCAAGCGCGGCTTGGGCGCCCAATCGCTTGATGACCTGCGCACCATCCCGTGGGTGTTCTCGTGGTCGCAGGCGCGCATCAACCTGGCTGCGTGGTACGGCCTGGGAGCGGCGTGCGAACGGGTGGGTGACCTGGAGCTTCTGCAGCGCGCGTATCGCGAATGGCCTCTGTTCGCCACGTTCGTCGACAACGTGGAGATGTCCATCGCCAAAACCGACGCGCGTATTGCGAAGATGTACTTGGCGCTGGGCGACCGCGACGACCTGGCTCAGGCGGTGTTCGACGAGATGCAGCTGACGCGTTCGTGGGCGCTGGCCATCGTGGGAGACGAGTGGCCGCTGCAGCACCGCCGCGTGCTTGGTTGCGCCATCCGCGTGCGCAACCCTTACGTGGACGCGCTCTCGCTTGCCCAAGTGCGCGCGTTGCGCGTGATCCGAAACCGACAGGAAGAGCTTTCGGACGAGGTCAAGACCGAGTATCTGGGGCTCATCCTGGCCACCGTGACCGGGGTTTCCGCCGGCCTGCAGAACACGGGGTAGCGCTCGCTTCAACCATTGGCGAAGTGTACCTGATCTTTCCGGAGAAATTTTGCTTTGAGGTGCGAAAACGCGCGATACGCGCTACTATAGGGAACATCTAGTCGGAGATCCCCTTCTACACACGGCGCAGCCGCTTCTCACGGCGCGCGACGAAAGGACGGCCATGGGCGACATTGCGTGGCAGGCGGGCAAGGCGTACCGCGAGATCATCTACGAAACAGCAGGCGGCATCGCCAAGATCAGCATCAATCGGCCCGAGCGACGCAACGCGTTCACCCCGCTCACCGTCACCGAGCTGTACGACGCGTTCAGCGAGGCGCGCGACGACGCGTCCGTCGGCGTCATCATCCTGACCGGCGTCAACCACGGCGGCCGCCATGAGGACGAGGCGTTCTGCTCCGGCGGAGACCAGAAGATCCGCGGCAACGGCGGCTACGTGGGCGAGGACAACATCCCGCGCCTCAACGTGCTGGACTTGCAGCGCCTTATCCGCGTGGTGCCCAAGCCCGTCATTGCCATGGTGAACGGCTATGCCATCGGCGGCGGGCACGTGCTGCACATCTTGTGCGACCTCTCCATCGCCGCCGAGACTGCCAAGTTCGGCCAGACGGGCCCGAAGGTGGGCAGCTTCGACGCCGGGTACGGCGCGGGCTATCTGGCGAACATCGTGGGCCAGAAGAAGGCGCGCGAGATCTGGTATCTCTGCCGCCAGTACACGGCTGCCGAGGCGCTTGAGATGGGCCTGGTCAACAAAGTGGTTCCCTTCGAGGATCTGGAAGCGGAGTGCGTGAGCTGGGCGCAGGAGATGCTGGAGTTCAGCCCCACGGCGCTGCGCTTCATGAAGGCGTCGTTCAACGCGGCGACGGACGGGCTTGCGGGTATCCAGCAGCTCGCCGGCGACGCCACGCTTCTGTACTACACCACCGACGAGGCGAAGGAGGGTCGCGACGCGTTCAAGGAGAAGCGCGCTCCCGACTTCACCCAGTTCCCCAAGTTTCCGTAAGATCGCACGTCTGGCAGGCGGCAACCGAAAGGCAGGAATCCGGCAGCGATGATCGGTGCGTTCGAGAGCACGGTGCGACAGTTCCCGCAGCGCACGTGCTTCACGTACGTTGACGAAGCGGGCAACGAGACGGCGTACTCGTATCGCGAGACGCGCATGCTGTCCGCTGCGCTCGCGCGGCTCTTGCTGGACCGCGGCGTGCGTCCGGGCGATTGCGTCGCCGTGGATCTGCCGAACGATCCGGCGTACGTGCTGGTCATGCTGGCTGCCGCGTATGGCGGCTTCGCGTTGGTCGCGCTCAACAACCGCCTGACCGATGCCGAGAAGTACAGTCGGTTGCTGGACATCGACCGCAAGCCCGGTGTGTCGCTGGCTTCGTTGCGCGTCGATGCGACCAACGTGTCGCGCCTGTTGGAAGGCGCGAAGGCCATGTTGACGGGCGAGATGGCCGCACCGTCCGCCGTCCGTGCGACGGGGCGCGGCGTGCGCCCTAGCTTCGCCGCCCGCGTGAACGCGGCGTCCGCCGAGCCCCGCACTACGAAGGCGCTCGGCCGCGCCAGCTCGGGCCGCGCGTCGCTGCGCCGTCGCAGCGAAGTGGCGCAGCAGGATGCTGCCGAGAGTGTCATCCACTTCGCCGAACACGCCGCGCACGTGTTCGACTTCGACGCCCGCGCCGTGGTCATGTTCACGTCGGGCACCACGGGGCGTGCGAAGGCCGTATCGCTGACGTGGGGAAACATCTGTTTCGCATCCGAAGCGTCCAACCGGACGCTCAATCGTCGCGGCGAGGGCATGTGGCAGGCGGTGCTGCCGCTCTACCATATCGGCGGTTTCCAGGTCGTCGTGCGCAGCGTGCTGAACGGCAGCCCGTTCGTGCTGTACCGCCGCTTCGACGCCGTCCGTCTGCTGTCCGACGCGGCGAAGAAGGGCGCGACGCACGTGTCGGTGGTCGATAAGATGCTGCAGGACATGGTGGCCGCGGACAAGCCGGAAACGCTCGCGCGCTACTCCTGCATCCTGCTGGGCGGCGGCGCGCTCAACCCGCAGACGCTCGATCGCGCGTGCCGTGCGGGCGCGCGCGTGTACGCAAGCTACGGCATGACCGAGACGTCCAGCCAAATCGCCCACGCCCAGGTGACGGTTTCGTTCACCGGCGGCTTGCGCCTGCTGCCCGGCTACGAGGCGCATATCGTGGATCCCGGCGACGACGGGTTCGGCCGCCTGGCCGTGAAGGGCCCGGGCCTGTTCGGCGGCTACCTGAACGCGCGCGCCGCGTACACGGTGGACGGCTTCTTCCTGACGGGGGACACGGCGGCGCTGTACGGCGGCAAGCTGTTCGTGAAGGAGCGCACCGAGGACATGTTCGTGTCGGGCGGCGAGAACGTGTACCCGGCCGAGATCAAGGAGAAGCTGCTGCGCGTGGCCGGGGTATCCGACGCCCACGTGTTCGGCGCGCCCGACGCCCGCTGGGGAAGACGGCCTGTTGCGTTCGTCGAGCGCGAGAAAGCGCCCGCGCCGCGTCCGAGGGCGAGCCGCTACGCGCAGCGGACGCAAGCGCAGACGCAGGCGGATCAGCTCGCATCCCTGACGAACCGTCAGCTGGCGTCGTACGTTCGCACCAGCTTGGCGCCGCGCCTGTCGAAGCTGTACCTGCCGAAGCACGTGTGCGTGCTCGACGAGTTCCCGCGCACGGGCATCGGGAAAATCGACCGCGTCGCGCTCGAGCGGCGCTACGACCAGCGCATCGAGGTGGCGCGCGTCACGCTGCACCGCATCCGGCTGCCGTTCAAAACGCCGTTCAAAACAGCCAAGGCCACTCTGACGCATCGCGAGTCGATCATCGTCGAAGTGACGGATCATGCCGGTCGCACGGGGCTGGGCGAGTGCGTGGCGTTTCCGACGGATTGGTATCTGCCGGAAACGCTCGACCAGGACGCGCGCATCCTCCACGACGTTCTGGCTCCGATCGTGCTGCGCGAGGCGTTCCTGCATCCCAGCGAGGCGAGCGCCGCCTTCGCCGCCGTTCCCGAGGCGAAGGCGTTTCCGTTGGCATGCGGCGCGCTCGAGCCTGCGCTGTGGGACCTGTACGGCAAGATCGTCGGCAAGCCGCTATGGCAGCTGATCGGCGGGGCTGCGAACGCCGCGACCGCGGGCGCTTCGGCATCCGTGCCGGCCGGCGCGGCGATCGGGCTGGGCTCCGCGGTCGAGA
>NZ_GL622580.1:0-162897 GCF_000185625.1 Eggerthella sp. 1_3_56FAA | reverse complement strand
GCAGGCTACAAGCGCGTGAAGCTGAAGGTGAAACCGGGAACCGCGCTCGCATGCGCGCAGGCCGTGCGCGCCGCGTTGCCCGACATGATGATCACGCTCGACGCCAACCAGAGCTTCTCGGAGCGTGAAGCCGAGGAGCTGCGCGGCTTGGACGGCCTGAACGTCGCCTGGATCGAGGAGCCGCTGGATCCGCGGCGCCTGCCCCCCGTGGGGCCGACCGACCTGTTCAGCCGCCTCGCGCGTCTGCAGCGCACGCTGCGCACCCCCATCTGCCTCGACGAGTCCATCGTGCGCCCCGAGGACCTGTCCCGTGCGTTGGCGCAGCCCGAGCTGCGGTGCTACGCCCTCAAGCTGGGAAAATGCGGCGGCGTGCAGCCTGCGCTCGATTTCGTGCAAATGGCGCGCAAGCGGGGCATCGAGGTGTGGATGGGCGGCATGTACGACACGGGCGTGTCCAGGCGCCTGCATGCCGCGTTCGAGACGCTGAGCGCGGTGGGTGCGCCCGGCGACATCGGAGCCACGGCTCGCTACTTCTCCTGCGACATCACCGATCCGCCCTACACGGCCGAGCGCGGCATGGTGACGCTCAACCGCGAAGGCCATGCCAGCGGCCTGGGTTGCGACCTCAACCGCTCGGCGTTGGAAAACGTCCTCGTGGAGCGCCTCGTCATTGCGTGACGTCCCGCCCCTTGCCATCTCCGTGCCATGCGCTCCGCTCGGGACGACAACCGCTCTGCATGCAAAATGTTGCATAACGGTGTGACGGAATGCAATGTTGTGGAGTATCATGCTACCAGTTGTCCATCAAGGAAACGGTGATTACATGAGCGAATCCGCATCGCACCACGCGTCCGCCACTTCGGGCATTCCCCAACCCCACGGAGGACTGGGCATCTTTCGCCTCGTCACCACGGTCATCACGCTCATCGTCGGCGGCGGCGTGTTCACGTTGGCGGGCGACCAGGCTGCAGGCGGCGCCAGCGGCGCGGCTATCCTCACTGCATGGAGCATCTCGGGAATCGGGGTGCTGTGCCTCGTCATGACGTTCTTCGCGCTCTCGCGCATCAAGCCGCAGTTGAAGGGCGGCATCTACAGCTATGCGAATGCGGGGTTCGGCGACTTTTTGGGCTTCAACAGCGCTTGGGGCTACTGGATCAGCGCGCTTCTGTGCACGGTCAGCTTCTCGGCGCTTCTGTTCGGCGCGCTTTCGTACTTCTTCCCCATCTTCGGCGGCGGCACGAACCTGCCGTCGGTCATCGGCGCCAGCCTGCTCATCTGGTTCTACGTGTTCCTCGTATCGCGCGGCATCAAAGAGGCTACCGGCGTGAACGCCGTTATCACCATCTCGAAGTTCGTGCCTATCTTCGTAGCCATCACGGCCATCATCTTTCTGCAGAAATTCGACCTCGGCATCTTTCTGGCGAACATGTCGCAGGGCGCCGATCCGGGCCTGCCGTTCTTCGACCAGGTGAGCAACACCATGATGATCACCATCTGGGTGTTCGTGGGCATCGAGGGCGCGGTCGCGATCTCCGGTCGCGCCAAGAAGGAACGCGACGTGGGCAAGGCCACCATCATCGCGTTCATCTGCGTGCTCAGCATCTACCTCATGGTCAGCGTGCTCAGCATGGGCGTCATGCCGCTGTCCGAGCTGGCCCAGCTGGAGAACCCGGCGCTTGCGGGCGTCATGGAGCACGCGGTGGGGCAGTGGGGCGCCATCCTCATCAACGGCGGCGTGGTGCTGTCGCTGGTGGGCGCCATGTTGGGCTACACCGTGCTGTCCAGCGAGTCGCCTTACGAGGCGGCTGAGCAGGGCGTGTTCATCAAGGCCTTCGCCAAGACGAACAAGAAGGGCGCCCCCATCGTCACGCTCGTGGTGACGAACGTCATCATCGAGGCGTTCCTCGTGGTCATGCTGTTCTCGGACAGCACGTACCAGTTCTTCTACGCGCTGTCGGCCGGCATGATCCTGCTGCCGTACCTGCTGTCGGCGGCGTACTTCGCGAAGCTCACGTTCACCGAGCCCGACGCGTTCAAGGGCAAGGTGGGCGGCAGCCTGGTGCTGTGGCGCATTTTCGGCGTGTTCGGCGTGGTGTACAGCTTCTTCCTGGCGTGGGCGTCGGGCGCGACGGGGCTCACCCTCATGTCGCTTCTGTACGCGCCGGGCATCCTCATGTACATCAAGGGCAAGAAGGAGCGCAACGAGCCGTACCTCAAGAGCACGGTGGACAAGGTGGTGGTGGCCATCATCCTCATCGCCGCCGTCACGTCGCTCGTGCTGCTGTTCACCGGCCAAGTGGTGCTGTAGGGACGCGAGCTGCATCGCTTGGAAACCCTTGCGAGCTGCCGTTCGATGCGTATAATATGAGGCGAGCCGCAGGGAGTTGGTGCTCCCCACGGCTCTCGGATCGCTTCGGCGGTTTGGGTTTACTTGGAGCGCTCCTTTCCCTTGTGGGACTGGAGCGCGTCTTCTATCACCAGGGCAAACTCGATGATACGAGACATCAGCTTCAACAGCAATTCGGCCAACGCAAGCAAATCCAAAGCGGTCATGGTCTTCACCTCCATCCTTCTAGAGTAATGAGAGGGAGAGGCACCAAGCCGCCGGATCGAATCCGTACCTACAAGTATAGCGGGCCCGTTCTACGTTTCCATGGCGTGCAACACCATGGAAAGTCTGCTCGATCTTGCGCGTTTCCAGCGCCGTTCCCACGCGGATTCCACATTCCTTGTCATCATTTCCCACGTGGTTTCCATGCGGGCAACCCGTCGATCTAGCGAATTCCCCGTTCCCCTGGCGGCATGCGTCCTTTACACTGTCCTGCAAAGGTTCGTTGCGTCTGCGAGATGACGCGACGCATGAAGACGGAACGACGACGGAGGCGGCACGTGGAGCTTTTGGAGGAACGCATCAGGCGCGACGGGGTGGTGAAGTCGGAGGGCGTCCTCAAGGTGGACAGCTTCCTCAACCACCAGCTGGACATCGATCTGTTCGACGCGATGGGCGAGGAGTTCAAGCGGCTGTTCGCCGACGCTCCCATCACGAAGATCCTCACGATCGAGGCGTCCGGCATCGGCATCGCCTGCGTGGTGGCGCGCCATTTCGGCGTGCCGGTGGTGTTCGCAAAGAAGGCTCAGAGCATCAACCTGGACGGCGAGATGTTCACGACACGCATCGAGTCGTTCACGCACGGTCGCGTGTACGACGTCATCGTGTCGAAGAAGTTCCTGAACGCCGACGACCATGTGCTGATCATCGACGACTTCCTGGCGAACGGATGCGCGCTGAACGGCCTCATCGAGCTCGTCGGCGAGGCGGGCGCCACGGTGGAGGGCATCGGCATCGCCATCGAGAAGGGCTTCCAGCCTGGCGGCGACGACCTGCGCGAACGCGGCTACCGCCTGGAATCGCTCGCCATCGTGGAGCGCATGGACCCCGAGACGGGGGAGATCGCGTTCCGATGAAAGCATTCGTACACGAGAACCTGTTCAAGCTCGACGGCGACATCCCCGTCGTCCGCGCCATTCCCTACGGCATCCAGCACATCCTCGCGATGTTCGTGGCGAACCTCGCGCCCATCCTCATCGTGGGCGCGGCGGCCGGCCTCGCGGACGATCAGCTGGGCATGCTGGTGCAAAGCGCCATGCTCATCGCGGGCATCGGCACGCTCATCCAGCTGTTCCCGCTGTGGCGCGTGGGGTCGGGCCTGCCCATCGTTATGGGCATCAGCTTCACGTTCGTCACCGTGCTCGTGGGCATCGCGGCCACGTACGGGTACAACGTCGCCATCGGCGCCATCATCGTGGGCGGCATCATCGAAGGCGTGCTGGGTCTGTTCGCGAAGTATTGGCGGCGCATCATATCGCCCATCGTGGCGGCCGTCGTGGTCACGTCCATCGGCTTCTCGCTTTTGGGCGTGGGTGCCTCTTCGTTCGGCGGCGGCTCCGGCGCTGCCGACTTCGGATCGCCGCAGAACCTGCTGCTGGGCACCATCTCGCTGGTTTCGTGCCTGGTGTTCCAGGTGCTGGCGAAAGGCAAGACCAAGCAGCTTTCGGTGCTGTTCGGCCTGGTCATCGGGTATGCATGCGCCGTGGTTGCGGGGGCGGTCGACTTCAGCGGCTTCCAGAGCATGGAGCTGTTCGCACTGCCGCAGCTCATGCCGTTCACGCCCGAGTTCAACCTGGGCGCCATCGTGTCGGTGACGCTGATCTTCCTCGTGTCGGCCACCGAGACTATCGGCGACACCTCCGCGCTGACCATGGTGGGCCTCAACCGCGAGGTGAAGGAGAAGGAGCTTTCGGGCTCCATCGCCTGCGACGGTTTCGTCAGCTCGCTGTCGGCGTGCTTCGGCTGCCTGCCTATCACGTCGTTCTCGCAGAACGTGGGCCTCGTGGCCATGACGAAGGTGGTGAACCGCAAAGCCATCGCCACGGGCGCGGTCATCATGATCCTGGCGGCGTTCCTGCCGGTGATCAGCGTGATCTTCGCGTCGCTGCCTGAGGCGGTGCTGGGCGGCTGCACCATCATGATGTTCGGCAACATCATCGTCAGCGGCTTCCAGATGATCGCGCGGGCGGGCTTCTCGCAGCGCAACATCCTCATCGCGGCGCTGTCGCTGGCCGTGGGCATAGGCTTCACGCAGGTGTCGGCCCTGTTCGCGAACTTCCCCGAGCTGATCCAAAGCGTGTTCGCGCAGAACTGCGTGGCCGTGGTGTTCCTGGTGGCCGTGGTGGCGAACCTCGTGCTGCCGAAGGACGCCGGCATCGAGGGCGCGACGGCGATGTCCGAACGTTCGACCGCCGAGGCGGCGCCGAGCGTCGACGAGGACGGCGACCTGGCGACGGCGTGACGCCCCGCGGTTGCCTGGGCGCGTGCGGCGACGCGCCTCGCGGATGTTCCTGAGTTTCCGGTCGCATCATCGCCCCAAAAACACGCCTCAGTCGCTGGAGCGTGTTTTTGGGGCGATGATGCGTCTTTGCGAGGCTTCTGGATTCCTGGGTCGCTCCTCCATAGGCGGATGGCTTCAACCCCACTTGTGGAAACCTGCGGGTTTCCGGTAACGGGTGTATGACCAGATGGACGGATGCCGTACGATTACATGGCGAATAGTCATATAAAGGAGGACCATCCGCAATTATGCCCATAGCACTCAGTTTGCTGCTCGTTCTGTTTTTCCTGCTCATGAATGCGTTCTTCGTCGCCGCCGAGTTCTCGCTCGTGCGCGTACGCAAGTCGCAAGTCGAAATCCTCGTGGACGAGGGTCGCAAGGGCGCCAAGTACACCAAGCTCGTCGCCGACAACGTCAACGCCTACCTGTCAGCCTGCCAGCTGGGCATCACCCTTGCCTCGCTCGCCCTCGGCTGGTTGGGCGAGCCTGCGGTGTCAGCCCTGTTCGAACCGCTGTTCAAGGCACTCAACGTGCCCGAGGCGGCCACGCACGGCATCTCCATCGTCATCGGTTTCGTCATCATCACCGCGTTGCACATCGTGGTGGGCGAGCTCATCCCGAAGTCGCTGGCCATCTTCTCCACCGAGCGCTACGCCCTGTTCACGGCCACGCCGCTCGTGTGGTTCTACCGCATCACGTACCCCGTCATGTGGCTGTTCAACAGCATTACGAACGGCGTCATGAAGATGCTGGGCCACGACGTGGCCAACGAACACGAGGTGTACACCGACGAGGAGATCAAGCTGCTCATCGACGAGAGCACCGAAAGCGGACTCATCGACCCCGAGCAGAACGAATACGTGGACAACATCTTCGACCTGGGCGACAAAGACGCCGAGGCCATCATGACGCCGCGCACCGATGTGGTGTGCATCGACCTCGACGATCCGCTGGAGGAGAGCCTCCAGACCGTGCTGCAGTACAAGTACACGCGCTACCCGGTGTGCCGCGGCAGCAAGGACCGCATCGTCGGCTTCGTGCACGTGAAGGACCTCTACACGATGCCTAAGGACGCGACGGTCGACGACCTGCGCGTGCGCATGATCCAGGCCGTACCCGAAGGCGTGCCCATCGCGAAGTTGCTGCAAACGCTGCAGGAGAAGCGCACGAAAATCGCCGTGGTCATCGACGAGCATGGCGGCACGGCCGGCATCGTTACGATGAGCGACATCATGGAGCAGATCGTCGGCCGCATCGACGACGAGTACGCGCATGGCGGCTCGGACGAGATCGTGCAGTTGGACGATGGCAGCTACCTCATCGACGGCTCGCTTCCCATCGACGAGGTGGGCGAGCTCATCGGTTTCGAGCCTCTCGAGTCCGAGGAATGCGAGACGGCGGGCGGCCTGCTGCTCACCGTGTTCGACCGTATCCCCGACGAGGGCGATTCCGTGACCATCGAGGACGGCGACGACAGGGCCACGTTCACCGTAGTCGACATGGACCGCCACCGCATCGACAAGATTCGGGTGGTGCTCGAGCACGCTCCGGAAAGCGACGAAAGCTAAACGACTTCAGGCCCCGTCAGCAATGGCGGGGCTTCTTGTTGCGTGCGCTATCCCACCTTCACGCCGGCGAAACGCTCGGCGTTGTGCCACAGCATGTTCTCCAGCTCGTCCTCCGAGAAGCCGGCGGTGACGAACTGGTCGTATTCCGCCGCAGGGCTCCACATGGGGTAGTCCGAGCCGAACATGATGCGGTCGGTGCCCCACATGCGCGCCAGCTCCACCGTGCGGCGCTGCCCCAGGAAGAACTGGGAGCTCGACGCGTCCACGAACAGGTTGTCGGCGTTATGCAGGATGTCGTAGCCCACTTCATAGCGCGACCAGCAACCGAAGTGCGCCGCGTCCACCACGAGGTCGGGGAACGTTTTCAGCACGTTCATCAGGCGGCGCGGATGCGAGTAGTCGTAACGGTAGTCGCCCGTGTGGATGACGATGGGCAGGCGCCCCTCTATCATCTCGTACACGTTCATGAGTCGCGGGTCGTCCATGTTCACGTGCTGCGTGTCGGGATGCAGCTTCATGCCCTTGAGTCCCAGGCCGATGGCGCGTTCGATTTCCTTCTCGGGCTCGGGATAGTCCTGGTGCATAGCCATGAACCCGATGAACTCGGGATGCTGCCGGCACTGCTCGGCGATGAAGTTGTTGATGGACTCCACGCTGCCCGGCGTCGTGGCCACCGAATGCACGATGAAGTGCGTGATGGGCGCATGCTGCTGCGCGGACAGCAGGTGCTCCACCGTGCCTTCGCCGAACATGTCGATGAGGTAGAAGTCGCCCACGGCGTCGACCGCTCGCGAGGCGATCTTGTTGGGATATATGTGAGCATGGGCATCGATCACTGCCATGGAGGCGCTCCTTCGCGTCGTGCTGTTTCGGCGGCGCGGTGCGAAACGGCTTCGAGTTGAACGCTCGGCCAGCATCGCGCAGCTCCTGATTGTAGAGCATCGGCGTTCGCGGCGCATTAGGCAGAAGCATGTTTCTGGGTGCCGCTTTCGAGGCTTCGGTGCTGAGCCTTCCGATTGGCAAGAGGTTCGAAGCCCTTCAAAACAGCGCTGCTTTCCATTCGTCACGAGGAAAAAGCTTGTTATGACTAGCACTCGAAGCAAAAGAGTGCTAACTTTTTCGACAGTGATTTTTATGAGCTTCCGCATGCTCGGGTCAGTGGTTTTTCAGCCGAGCGGCAGAGGCGCCTATCGTGCGCGCGGTGATGGCGAAGCGCCGCACACCGATGAGAAGGGAACCAGACTATGTCCAAAGACATTGCGTTCGACAACGAAACCCGTACGAAGATGGCTGCCGGCGTCAACAAGCTGGCCGACGCCGTGAGGGTGACGATCGGCCCGAAGGGGCGCTACGTCGCCATGCAGAAGGAGCACGAGAAGCCCAACGTTTCCAACGACGGCGCCACGGTGGCCGCCAATGTCGATCTTGAAGATCCCATCGAGAACATGGGCATGAAGATCGTGCGCGAGGCCGCCATCGCCGCGAACAACGACGCGGGCGACGGCACCACGACGGCGACCATCCTTTCCGACGCTATCGTGAGCGAGGGAGTACGCTGCGTCATCTCCGGTTCCGATCCGCTGGCGCTGCGCCGCGGCATCCAGCGCGCTGCCGACGTGGTGGCCGACGAGGTTCTCAAGAACGCCGTCGAGGTTACCACGCGTGAGCAGATCGCCGAGATCGCGACGGTTTCCGCAGGCGACCGCCAGATCGGCGAGAAGATCGCGGAGGCTATGGATGCCATCGGCCGTGACGGCGTCATCTCGGTCGAGAAGTCTCAGAACTTCGGCATCGAGGTGAAGATCCTCAAGGGCATGATGTTCGATAACGGCTTCATCTCCCCGTACATGGCCGACGACCCGGCGCGCCTGGAAGGCGAGCTCACCGAGCCCTACATCCTGTTGACCGACCAGCGTCTGGGCGACAACTTCGCAGACATCGTGCCCGTGCTGGAAGAGGTCATGCAGTCCGGTCATCCGTTGCTGATCGCCGCTGAAGACGTGCGTGGCGAGGCGCTGAACACGTTGCTGATGAACCGCCGTCGCGGCACGCTGACCAGCGTTGCGGTGAAGGCGCCGGCTCTGGGCGATCGACGCAAGGCTGAGCTCGAGGATCTGGCCATCCTCACCGGCGGCGAAGTTATCACGCCTGATCGCGGCCTGACGCTGGCCGATGCGCGCAAGAGCATGCTCGGCCGCGCCGCCAGCGTGCAGATCACCAAGGACCGTACCACCATCTTGGGCGGCAAGGGCAAGCCCGAGGCTATCGAGCAGCGTTGCGATCAGCTGCGCGCGCAGATCGAAACGGAGAAGATCGACTACGACCGCGACGTTCTGCGCGAGCGTCTGGCCAAGCTGTCCAGCGGCATCGCGGTCATGGAAGTGGGCGCCGCCACGGAGTCCGAGATGAACGAGATCCGCAGCCGTATCCAGGACGCTTTGCTGGCTACCCGCTCGGCCGCAGAGCAGGGCCTGGTGGCCGGTGGCGGCGTGGCGCTGCTGCAGGCCGCGTCCGCGCTGGACGGCCTCGTATGCGAGAACGCCGAGGAGCAGCTGGGTATCGACATTCTGCGCAAGGCGCTGGAGGTGCCGCTGCGCGCTCTGGCGGAGAATGCGGGCTATCGCGGCGACGTGGCCGTTGAGAAGGTCAAGGAGCTGCCGCTGGGCCAGGGTCTGGATTGTATGACTGGCGAGTACGGCGACATGATCGGCCGTGGCATCGCCGACCCGGCGAAGGTTACGGTCACGGCGCTTCAGGCCGCCGCTTCTGTGGCGTCGCTGATTCTGATCACGAACGCCTCCGTCAGCGAGATGGTGCCCGAGGAAGACTAACGTCCTCGTCGAAACCCGGTTCTGCCATGCGGGCCCGCGCAATCGCGCGGGCCCGCTGTCGTCCGACATGGAGTGCGCTCGTTTCCGTTTAACCGGTATGCCGCGCCGGTTATAAGAGCTTGTCCTTGAGAAGCTCCAGCATCTCGGCGATTTCAGAAACGGGTTCGGGGTTTTCGCTGCTCAGCCAGCTACAGAGGACGGCGAAGGTGCCCTGAAAGATGAACTCGCGCGTATACTGCGTCTGCGATTTCGTGCAGCTGCTGGCGATGGCGAGGTTTTTGAAGAGCCCGTTGATGCCCGGCAGGGAGAAGAGGTGCGTTGCGAATTCGTGGCTCGGGATGGCCCGCACGAGCGTGCAGAAGGTCGTGCGCTGCTCGTAGAGGTTGGCGAGCACAGACGCTACGGCGCCTTCTTGTTCGGGGATGAGTGCAAGGCTTTCGTCGAGCTGCGCAAGAAAATCGCTCTCGATCTCGTTGAGCAGGTCGGTTTGGCTTCCGTAGTACTTGTAAAAAGTAGTGCGGTTTATCTGGGCGGTCTCGCATATCTCGAGTACTGAAATCTTGTTCAAGGGCTTCTTCTGGAGCAGGTGCACGAGTGCGTTTTTCAACAGCGTCTTGCTCAGGCGTATCCTCTAGTTCTCCATCAAGCGCTCCCTCGACAAAAATGCTTCGAATGTTCATTTCAAATCAAATACTGCATAGTGCGTTGAGCATGCGACATTTGTCTATCAACAGACTGTTGACTACAAACCGTTGTGTTTACTATTGTACAAACCATAGCGAGATGTCAATACGCCAAAACTCAGTTCTCAGCAGTTGAAGGAGGCGGTTCGCATGAAGTTCTGGCAGAGGTATTGGTACTACATCGGAGGGGTCGCTTTCGTTATCCTCGCGTTCGCTATGGGGCTTTGGGGCAGCGCCGCCCTTGACTACGTGCAGGTTTTGCTCATCTTCAGCTGGATGGGCATGTTGGTGCATCAGTTCGAAGAGTATGCCTGGCCGGGCGGTTTTCCGCTCATCTCGAACATGATCGTCTTCAACGAGATCGAGCGTCCGGATCGCTATATCTTGAACCAGCGCCAGTGCTTCGTCAGCAACGTCGTCCTGTGCTATCTATGCTATATCGTTCCGATCTTCTTCCCGCAGCTCATTTGGCTTGCCGCGGCTCAGATATTCCAGGGTCTCTGGCAGATTCCGGCGCATGGCATCGTGCTCAACATGCGCTTGAAGTCCAAGTACAACCCCGGTCTTTTGCTTTTTTGCTTCCATTAAATCTTCCTTACTATATTCCATTGTTACCCTCCATAACTTCTGATTGTTGCCGTCTTGACGATTATGTATCTTTACATTACCTTCTGAAACATATGGCGCACCTTGTCCAGGCGGCTGTTTGGACGGCGGGGCTGGATGACCGGCTGACCGACAGCGGCCTGATATCCTTTCAGCTCTGTAAGGCATACGCTCCGCCCGTTGGTGTAAAAGGCCAGATCAGTACGGTATGCCTGTATACAGCGGGCGGGAATCTCGCCAGTAAAGACAACTTCATCCTTTTTTACCTGGGCCGTTTCGATGGTGGCACAGTATTTCGGTGCATCATGATAAGCCCTGGAAAGGTATTCCTGGGGCGCATAGAGGATGAAGGAGAGATAAGGTTCCAGCAGCTGCGTCCCCGATTCCTTCAATGCCTGTTCCAATACAATCGGGGCCAATGAGCGGAAGTCCGCCGGCGTGCTGACCGGACTGTAATAAAGCCCGTATTCAAAGCAAATCTTACAGTCCGTTACGTTCCAGCCGAACAAGCCCTGCTCCAGCCCGTAACGGATACCATCCCTGACAGCGTTTTGAAAACTCTGGTTCAAGTATCCCAGCGAAACCCGGCTCTCGTATTGTACACCGGAGCCAAGCGAGAGTGGTGTAACAGACAGTCCTATGGATGCCCAAAACGGGTTGGGCGGCACCTCGATATGGATGGTGTGGCTGGCTGCTTTGAGCGGCCGCTCCATATAAATGACGGAGGGTTCCTTTACCACTGTTTCAAGCTTGTATTTTTCCGACAGCAAAGCGGAAACAACCTCCAACTGCACCCGGCCCAAAAAAGAAAGAATGATCTCATGGGTGATGGAATCCACTTCGCAACGCAAAAGCGGGTCAGTATCCGCAAGTTGCGTAAGAGCGTCCAGCAGCCGTTCTCTTTGCGCTGCCGTTTTCGGCGCAATCGCCGTCCGCAGCATGGGGAGGGGGTCCTCGCGCCACCTTTTACGAGGGAGCCGGGTTTGGTCCCCTAATACATCGTTTAACCTCACGCTGTCGCTGGGAAGGATAACAATTTCACCCTGATAAGCGGTGTCTGTCCGAACAATTTCCCCTTTGGATGGAATACGCATCTCTGTGATTTTCAGCTTTTCTCTCCCGGCCAGGGCCACCGTATCCCGCAGGCGCAGCGTTCCGCTGTATAACCGTAGATAGACACGCCGCTGGCCGCAATCGGTGTACTCAACCTTGAAAACGCTGCCGCATAGGGCGGCGCCCCCCTGTTCCCCAATCGGTTGGAACAGCCCTGTCACCGCATCCATCAACGGTTGAATGCCAAGGCCATTTTTGGCGCTGCCATGATAGACTGGGAACAGGGAGGCGTCTTGAACCCGCTGCTGTTCCTCCCGCGCAAGTTTTTCCCGGCTGATTGGTTCTCCTGCGATATACTTTTCCAATAATTCATCGTTATTTTCGATGACCGCATCCCATGCTTCTATGTCGGTATTTTCCTCCAGGACTATTTCCGGGGACAGCGACACCGTCTGCTTGATGATAATATCGGCGGAGAGCTTATCCCGAACAGACTGAACCACGCTCTGCAAATCAACGCCAGCCTGGTCGATCTTGTTGATAAAGATAACGGTGGGAATGTTCATTTTCCGCAGGGCATGGAACAGAATACGGGTCTGGGCCTGCACGCCATCTTTAGCGGAGATCACCAAGATGGCCCCATCTAAAACAGCCAAAGAGCGGTACACCTCCGCCAAAAAATCCATGTGGCCGGGCGTATCCACAATGTTAACTTTACATCTGTGCCACTGGAAGGAAGTGACTGCCGCTTGAATGGTAATCCCACGCTGCCGCTCCAAAAACATGGTGTCCGTCCTCGTTGTCCCTTTTTCGACGCTCCCCGGTTCTGAAATGGCTCCGCTGGCATATAGCAGGCTCTCCGTCAAGGTCGTCTTTCCAGCGTCTACATGGGCAAGAATTCCAATATTGATTATTTTCATGTGATTGTCCTCCCTTTACAGCCCCAAAGGGCATAAAAATCCCCAGCAGTAAAATACTTTTACCACTGGGGATTATAAGTTGCGGACATACACATATACAGCATACACCTGTTTGTGATTGCTGTTTTTGGGGATATGTCAAAATTGATAAGGCAAAAGTATTCTTAAATTGGGTACAAAAAACTAAGTCCCTACAAAAGGAGCTATCATAATCCTTTGTTCCCACTATTTGATTATAGTTTTATTTAAGAATACCTTGCCGCATATTTTTTACTCCTTTTCTGGATTAAATCATTGTATCACATCAGTTTTAGGAAAGCAAGTACCTAAAAGAAATTTTTCTTCCCCTTATATGTAACAATCATACCGGCTTCCTAGCGTTCAGAATGTTTTCTGCTGTCTGCTGTGGTGTTTGGTTGGAATTGTCCAACCAAAAGCCGATCCGTGGTGTTGTCTGCATTTTACTAAATACAAATTCAATGTATACAGAAAGATATAAGGAGTGGGAGGGATTCCGCCGTAGTTGGCATTGTAGGAAAATCCAAAAGTTTAGATTTTCCCACAATGCTTATCTTTTGGTCTTTGGTTCGGAATAGTGTAGTGCTGGCGGTCTATCTCTTGTTTTCGGTTGCTTGCTTCCTTACCGTACATGAGCATTCGCGGCGGTGTTCTTGCAGCTGCCCGTCGCCATCGTGTTCATATGGTACGTGCTGACGTTCATGCCGGAAGCCGCTAATCAGCTTTGGTGGGGCATTCCCGGTTCGCTCGTGCTGCTGGGCATCTCGTTCGGCTTGCCGATCCTCTTCATGCATGACCGCGATTCTAAGGATCCGTTCGAAGAGCGAGAGCTTTGGGGTTACAAGCGCGAGTACGTTGCGAAGGTTTGGGAAGAGCGCAAGGCTGCCGCAGCGGCAGATCCCGGCAGCGTTCCGAAGGGTCTCTTCGGCAAAGCGAAGAAAGCGAAGTAGGAAAG
This sequence comes from Eggerthella sp. 1_3_56FAA, assembly GCF_000185625.1. NCBI lineage: Bacteria > Bacillati > Actinomycetota > Coriobacteriia > Eggerthellales > Eggerthellaceae > Eggerthella > Eggerthella sp. 1_3_56FAA. Next base: position 149,374 of record NZ_GL622580.1, on the reverse strand, counting down.
CGAGTAGACAAATGGCAAGCAATTTCGTTAAGAAACTGGACAAATGGTGCGATAACCAGTGGATCGTCTTCCTGTGCGTCACGGCGACGGTGGTGGCGGTGCTTGCCGCCGTCTTCTGGGATGTCATGCCTCTGGGCAGCAAAGCGGGCGTTTTCGTAGCTTTCATCATGGCTTTCCACGTGCTCGAGGAGTGGAAGTTCCCCGGCGGCCTCCATTGGTTTTACAACACGAGCGTCTTCCGCCCGAAAGACGAGAGCCTCTACGATCCGACGCGTTATCCCATGAGCCGGCTCACGGATATGGTCACCAACGTGGGGCTGCAGTGGATCCCGCTCGTTTACGCAGCGCTCTGCTTCTTCCTTCCTCTGTCGAACGCGGTTGCGCTGTGCGTCATCCTGCTGTGCGTCATGGAGCTGTTCGCCCATACGGCGGGCGGCGTCGCCACCTACCTCTGGTATCGTGACAAGGGCAAGAAGACCATCTACCATACGGGGCTCGCCACGTCGCTCATGATGTTCTTGCCGGCCGCAGCGTACCTGATCGCGCATATCGCAGGTGTCACGGCAACCGATTGGCTGTGGTGTCTGGTGTTGTTCGCTGTCATGTGCTGCGTGTGCGTGCCGCTTACGGAGACGCCTCTCAAGAAGTGGGTTCGCAAGCAGGAGCCGGGCATGTTCGCGTTCGAAGATGCCAAGTACTACATGCGTTATGGCGGCTATTGCAAGGAGGATGTCGAGCAGTCCGAGGCTCGCGTTGATTAAGAGGACGCCGAGTATGGGGTGCGATAGGGCGTGGCTTGTATTCATGTACGCTGCGAGGCTCGCCGCGCCGTCAAGGGTTAGGAGTTCGCTTTCGATCGAGTTAAAAACGTGTAGACCTTGTGAATCACTGAGAAATGATTTGCGTTCGTTAAGACAGACGGGTAATATTCTTTCTTGCCGCTTTTCCTGTTTGAAGGCACTTCGGGCAGGAGAGGTAGGCGCAACATAACGATGCGGGGTGGAGCAGTCTGGTAGCTCGCCGGGCTCATAACCCGGAGGCCGTAGGTTCAAATCCTGCCCCCGCGACCAGTAACTTGCAGGTCGGAAGCTGAAAACGCTTCCGACCTTTTTTGCGTTCGGATCCATTTTCGACACAAATCTGGGCAAAATCCGGGCTAAACGATGAAATGCCTTGATCGGTGTTCATTGTCGCGGTAGTTGCAAAGCTTGCCACCATTGCAGCGCCACGCGATCCTTCGATGATTTCGCCGTCCGCGCCGCGGCATTGAGCGATACGCGCGTTTGGCGCTCGAGGCATCGGCACGTTTTTCTTTGAGCGAAATGAACGCCCCCTCACGCCCATCTGCCCTGCTTCGTTCGGCTCCATGCACGAGCGTTCGTTCGCTGTAATCGGTCGTTCGTTCGCGGCGGCTTGCGGACGGCAGAAGCGGTTCCCATACTGATTCGCAGACACCGGTCGCGACGCGCGGTCGGACGAGAAAGGGGTAATCATCATGGCGGCAACCGAGCAGGAGATGATGGAGCGCACCGCGCGTATCCAGACGATTGAGGAGTTGCGCGAGGCATGCGCTGAGTTCGGCGTGGAGATGTCTCCCGAAGACGAGCAAGCTTTCATGGCTGCAAAGGCAGAGTTGCGGGAATTGTCGGAGGGGGAGCTGGACGCCTCGGTCGGCGGATCGAGTTTTTTCGGCCCCGGATCGCCGTATATAAACCTGTTCGACACCTGCGACCAATGGGATGGCCGGGATTTCGATAATCGCATATGCGCCACGTGCCACAACAAGCAGATGCTCTATCCGTTTTTTGCCTGCCAGTTCAAGCCGAAAAACGCCTCATCGTAAGCGGGGAGGGAGAGGGTTGCCGAGGCGGCGTGCGCATGTAAAGGAAGAAAAGAGCGACATGAAGCGACTTTTGAGAGAAGATCTGGTTCTGCGGGGCTGGGAGAAACTGCCCTATGCCGTGGTCGAGCGGCCGCACAACGGCGTGCGCTTCGTCGACGCGCGCACGTTCGAGGCGCTTTCGCTGTGCGATGGGCAGATAGACCTATCGCTGCCCATCATCAGCGACGAGGTGCGCGCCTTCGTGGAGAAGCTGGAGGAGCAGGGTGCCGTGCGTCGGTGTGAACCGGGCGAGCGCCTCACGCCCGACCAGGAGTACCGCCGCTATCAGAACCGCTTCGTCCGAACCGCGCACTGGTCGATCACCGGCAAGTGCAACTACCGGTGCCGCCACTGCTACATGTCCGCGCCCGACGCGAAGCTGGGCGAGATCGACCACGACACCATGATGGACCTGGCGCGGCAGATCGCCGACTGCGGCATCCTGGAGGTGTCGCTGACCGGCGGCGAGCCGCTGGTGCGCCGCGATTTCATGGAGCTGGTGGACGCGCTTTTGTCCTACCGCATACGGATCGCGCAGATCTACACGAACGGCAAGCTGGTGGACGAGAAGCTGCTCGACCAGCTGGAGGAGCGCGAGATTCGTCCCGAGTTCAACATGAGCTACGACGGCACGCAGGGCTGGCACGACTGGATGCGCGGCGTCCCCGGCGCGGGCGACGCGGTGCTGGCGGCGTTCGACCTCTGCCACGAGCGGGGTTTTCCCACCGGAGCCGAGATGTGCCTGCACCAGGGCAACAAGCACCTGCTGCGGGAGAGCGTCAGCACGCTGGCGGCGCACCATTGCGAGAGCTTGAAGGTCAATCCCGTGGCGGACACCGACACGTGGGAGCGCCTGGGCGAGGACAGGTCGCTCACCTTGGAGGAGACCTTCGAGGTCTACCTGGACTACATCCCCTGCTTCTACGAGGACGGCGCGCCTCTGGGCCTGCATCTGGGCGGCTTCTTCATGGGGCGTCCGGGCAGCGGGGATTGGACCATCCCCAACATAGGGAAGCATCCGGAGGAGCGCGACCCCGCCGCGTGCGCGTCGCAGGTGACGTGCGGCCACGCGCGCCAGACGCTCTACCTGTCCCCGGAGGCGCGGATGCTGCCGTGCATGGCGCTGTCGTCCATGCCGATGCAGGAAAGGTACCCGCTGGCCACCGAGATCGGCTTGAGGCAGGGTCTGTCCGACTCGGAGTACCTCTCGCTCATCGATACGCGCGTGAGCGCGCTGTGGGAGCACAACCTCGAGTGCGCCCAGTGCGAGCACCGCGGCGCATGCGCTGGCGGGTGCCGCGCGAGCGCGCTGTTCACCGCCCCTGACGACATACTGTCGCCCGATCGCGCCCAGTGCCTCATCCTGAAAGGCGGCTACGCGCCCCGCATCCGCGAGGCGGTAGAAAAAGCCCAGGCGAGGATCGCCGAGAGAAAGGAGAACGAATGAAGCAGGACATGAAGGAATTCATGGCGAAGGTCAGCGAGGACGAGGGCCTGCGGGTCAAGCTGGAGGCCCTCGCTGGTCTGCCGGAAGACGAAGTCGCGGCGAGAATGGCCGCCATCGCGTGCGAGGCCGGTTTCGAGGTGGCGGTCGAGGATCTCGACCCCGCCGAAACGGAGCTCGACGAGAGCGAGCTTGCTGCCGTGTCCGGCGGCTCCGTAATCGTGTCCCCACTCTTCAAGTGCAATTACCAGCAAGATAACACGCTTTGCTGCGCCTCCTGCGCGTATAGCCGTTTTTCGTACCCAAATCTCTACTGCTTTTTAGATAAAAACGAAGGCGGGCCGAAGCCTGCCGAAGTCATGCCTTTGCAGTCCAACGGAAACCTTCAATAGAGAGGAGCGCGCATGAACGAGCAATTGAAAGGCTTTTTGAAGAAGGCGAGCGAGGACGGGCCGCTCAAAGAGGAACTCGGCGCCCTCGCCGGCCTGCCCGAAGAGGAACGTGCCGAGCGGGCGGCAGCCATCGCTCGGGAAGCCGGTTTCGATGTGTCGGTCGAGGACTTCGCTCCTGCCGAAGCGGAGCTTGACGACGACGAGCTCAACGTCGTGGCAGGAGGAGGTTACGCCTGCTGCTGTAGGCAAACCGGTACGGGCCTGATGGATGATCGCCCTGTGCTGTGCGATTGCCCAAGAGAGGGGACAGGAGCCTGGACCGACGGAAGCGGGTTCGTCAACGTCGATAGGGTCTGCCACTCGATGGGCGCCGTTGGCTAGGCCTTCCCCGTGTGGTCTTGCTGGAAGATGGCGAAAGGAAGACGCGCGAACAAGCAGGTGAAAGCGTTCTTGGCGAAGGGCAGGGTCGAAGCGAGCGGTTTTCTCTGTCGGCTCAGCCCTTCGCATTTCCCCGCCGTATTCAGCAGCGCGTTGCATGTGAGCCCTGCCGCCACATCGCAGTGCTTGGCGGAGATGGAGGGTTCTGAACGATTTTCAGTCGTCTTTTCCAAGCTTAGATGCTGAATTCCGCGAACGGAAGATCCCCTCCCCTAGCCGTCCCAATCCCAAGGGGACGATGTTCTTACGCAATCGAAAGAGTGCGGGCCGGTGTCCAAGAAGAAGCGGCAATGAATGCAATAGTGCCTTTCGTCATACTCGTGTCCGGGGTTGGGAACCCATAATCCGCATCCGAAATGGTAGCGATTGGGGTTTATTATGCGGTCAAGAGGGATCCCTGGCCCTCCTCCGGTTGCATCCAATTCCTGATCGGCGAGCTTTTCCGCAGCTTCTTCTGCCGTTGTGCTGGTTTCTTTGCCAGTTGCCATGGCGGGCCTTCTTTCTCTTTCTGAACCGCCTGCTTGAAAGCAGCTTGCGACGCCTAGCATACGAAGCGACGGCGTCCGTCCGCAACTCCTTGCGAACGAAAGACCGCTCGCGCGCAACGAAAACCCTTGTTGCTAGCCGAATAGCTCTTTCTTCACCTGGGATAGGCGTTTGGTGGGAATCTCGATGACAAGCCCGTTGTCCATCACCAGATCGCGTTTCTCCAGGCTCGCGACATGGCGCGGACTGATAGCGAAGCTACGATGCACGTACATCATGTCCAATCCAAGTTGCTCCAGCACGTTTCCCATGCAGCCGTGCACCGTTACGTCCGTCTTCTCGCAATGAAGCACGGTGCGCTGCTTTCGCGCCTCCACGCACACGATCTCATCGGGCTTGATGCGCCATGAAGTGCCGTCTACGTCGCGCACGGTAACGGCCTCGTCTTGGCGTTGGCGCATCAGGACGGCTTTGAGGTACAGGTATGCCTGCTTGCTCACGCTCACGGAAAGCGGCTCGCTATCTGGTGCAGGAGGCAGCGGATGCGATACATGGCAATAGCAGATTTTCAGGGAGTCGTCGTTTTCGTCGCGCTTCCACACGAACGTGAAGCGCTGTTCCTGTGCGGCAAGTCGGCCGGATGCCGGGTCGCCGAAAACCAGGTAGCTCCCTGCCACGATGCACAGGGTCTCCTGGGCGGCAACGGGCAGGTACTGCTCGCACATAAGAACCACGCGGGGTCGTTCGATTGCGATCTGCTCCATCTGCCGGCGAAACGAATCGCTTGATGAGTCGGGCTGGTCGTCCTGTGCCCCCATCCATGCGAAATCATCGGAAAGGCGGGCGGCGCACCAGCTTGTCCCGCCGTTCCAGTACCGATGGACGAACTCGCGCGTCAGCGAAATCGTCTCGTCCATCAGGGGATGAGAAGCAGGACCGTCCACGGGAGCCTCGCCCCGAACATGCCTGCTGCTCTCGCTAATCACGGTATGTTCTCCTGGAGACATGCGCCGAACGGCGCGAGAACGAAGTATGCAACACGGCCTTCTTCACTGGCAACCTTTCAGAAATGCAGAAAAGGATGAAGGCGACGAGCGCCTTCCCCGCAGTATAGAAGAAAGCCGCAGACGGCTCGTCGATGCCAAACGAGGTCGAAACGAACGCCCCTTCAAACGAAACGAGCGTTCCCTTTGCCTACCGCTGCGCACTGCGCAACAGGCTTTTCGTGCGGTTGAATAGGTCGTTCGTTCGCGACGCCTTGCGTGCGAAGGCCGGCGATTCCTACACTTATCGGCAGGCATCGTCCAAGAAGGACGGACGGAACAGGAAGGGGGAGCTGCTATGGCGGCTACCGAGCAAGAGATGATGGAGCGCGCCGCGCGCATCCAGACGATTGAGGAGCTTCGCGAGGTCAGCGCCGAGCTCGGCCTTGAGTTGAGTCCCGAAAAAGAGGCAGCTTTCATGGCGGTGAGAACCGCGGAAGGCGAGCTCACCGAGCAACAGCTGGATGCGACCGTCGGCGGGGCCTATCATGTCGTGTCCCCGTCTGACGTGTGCGACTTCCAGGCATCGGAGACGAAGTGTTGCGCCACCTGCAAGTACGGTCAGTTCGATTGGCCGAATTACTATTGCGTGGTAACGCTGTAAAACCAGCAAACCGAAGAAACGGAGAGGATTGCGCATGAACGAGCAATTGAAAGACTTTCTGAAGAAGGCGAGCGAGGACGAGTCGATCAAAGACGAGCTGAAAGCGCTTGAAGGCCTGTCTGCCGAAGAGAATGCAGAACAGGCGGCTGCAATCGCACGGAAAGCCGGCTTCGACTTGTCGGCCGAGGACTTCGCCCCCTCATCGGCGGAACTCGATGAAGACGAGCTGGGCGCCGTCGCCGGAGGCGAAGCCTGCTGCTGCCAGTACACCGGTTTGGGCTTGGTTAACGACCGCGGGGCGGTGTGCGAATGCCCGACCACGGGAACGGGAATTCGGAGGGATACGGGCGAGATCTGCGAGATCACTTCCATCTGCCGCTTGCGAAACCCGTAAGCGGCGACGGGCGGCGCAGGCGCGTGAGCTGGGCGTTGAGGAGATGGTCGGCGATGCCCATGCCGCGACGGCCGGTACCGCAATCGACGTGAAGCGAAGGAGCGAACACATGGAGAACGAAGATTCCTTGAAGATCGAGAGGCTTGAAGACGACGGCTTGCAGGATGTCAGCGGCGGGGCCGGCGATTATGTCTCCCATTACCAATGCCCCAAAACGGGGAAGCAGCTATCAAGCTACGATCCGTACTTCGCAAGGGATTGCACGATGTGCCAATATTGGAAGCAGGTTATCCCCGGCATCCGGGCGGAGTGCCGCTATTGATCCGATGAAAATGCGCGGTTTTAAGCGCTTCTCTCGAACGAGCAACCGTCCTTGGTCGTTCGTTCGTTGAAAGTGGTCGTTCGTTCGTGGGGCGTTGTCAGTCGCGTGTTCGTACCCCATCGTTGTCGGTTGACGAAAAAGAGCGTCGCCCGCGCTTCATCCGTTCACGATGCGCAGCGATGCCCGAAAAAGGGGAACCGTTTCTTTTGACCGCGCGAGCAAGGAGCGACGATGGTCGAACCCGATGCGAAGAGCCCTCGTTCCGACCGTGACGAGGCTGCGATGGATGCCGCCCGCCATGCGGCGGGGGGCATGTCGTTTGACGACTTCAAGAGCCTTATAGAGCAGGAAGGCCTGTGGGTGAACGACGCAGCGGCGCAGAGCGCCTGGGGGGCGCTGGGCGAAGGCGAGCTTGCGCTTGACGAACTGGATGAAGTTGCGGCCGGCTGCGAAGGAGTCGAGCTTCCCATCGTTCTGCCCGGCTTCGACGGTTTGACCGAAACGGGAGGTTCACGATGAGCGCACGCGACGGAAAAGACAAGGCGGCTTCGCCCTTTCGCCAGGAAAGCCTGGATCGGGCAAAGTCGCCCGAGCAGCTCGACGACTACATCCGCGTGTCGAATCTCGGGGTGTGGATGGTGCTGGGCGCCGTGCTTCTGTTGTTGCTGGCCGGCTTCATATGGGCGTGCTGCGGGCGCTTGGTCGACACGATGCCTACTGCGTTGGTGGTGCAAGGCGGCCACGCGACCTGCTACGTCGCCGAGGACGAGGTAGGTCAGGTGGCCGTCGGCGACACGGTGAGCGCCGACAGCGCCAAAGGCGCCGTAGCGTCCGTGGGAACCACGCCCCTCTCTCCCGACGCACTGGCCGCGCAGCTGGACGAGTACGCAGCGCACAAGGTGAACGCAACGAGTTGGATGTTTCCCGTCGACGTGACCATAGACCTGCCCGACGGCGTGTACGATGCCCATGTGGCCACAAGCGAGTTCGCTCCCATCAGCCTGATTCTGGGGGGCGCATCGTGATGCTGCCGGGTAAGGGAGCGCGCCGCGCTCGCACTGCAGGCAAGCCTGGTCAGATGGCGGGCAAGGTTCCCGTTATCATGCAGATGGAAGCGCTCGAATGCGGGGCGGCCTGCCTGGCCATGATAGCGGCTTATTACGGTAAATGGGTGCCGCTCGAGCAGGTGCGCGCGGACTGCGGCGTATCACGCGACGGATCCAAGGCTTCCAACGTGGTGCGCGCGGCTCGCGCCTACGGATTCGAGGCCTCGGGTTTCCGTATGCAGCCCGAGGCGCTGCGCTCGCAGGGCGTGTTCCCTTGCATCGTCCACTGGAACTTCAGCCACTTCGTGGTGTGCCGCGGTTTCAAGGGAGGCAAGGTGCATCTGAACGATCCGGCACGCGGCGAGGTGACCGTGACGGAGGAGGAGTTCGATGCCGCCTTCACGGGCGTCATGCTGCGCTTCGTGCCGGGTCCCGACTTCCAGCCCAGCGGCAAGCCCCGGTCGGTATGGGAGTTCGTTGGCCCGCGCCTACAGGGTTCGCGCGCCGCGCTCGCGTTCGTGGCCATCACGGCGGCGGTGACGGCCGTCGTCGGCATCATCAATCCGGCGCTCTCCCAAGTGTTCATGGATCGGCTGCTGGGTGGGAAGAACCCGGAATGGCTGTACCCCTTCATTGCCTTGCTGATAGCCGTGGGAGCGGTGCGCATCGTGGTCGAGGTGCTGAACGCCATGTACCTGCTACGTCTCGAGGGCAAGATGGCGGTAGTGTCCAACTCGTCGTTCATGTGGAAGGTTCTGCACCTGCCCATGGAGTTCTTCTCGCAGCGCATGGCCGGCGACCTATCGGCTCGTGCGGCCACCAACACCACCATCGCCGCATCGCTGGTGAAGCAGTTGGCGCCGCTGCTGCTGAACTTCGTTCTGCTGGTGCTGTACGCCGTGGTGATGGTTGCCTACAGTCCGCTGTTGGCCGCCATCGGCATAGCGTCGGTGGTGATAAACCTGGGCATGGCGCGCTTGATCTCGGCGAAGCGCGTGAATGTGACGCGCGTGCAGATGCGCGATGCGGGCAAGCTGGCCGCCGCCACGGTTTCCGGCATCGAAATGGTGGAGACCATCAAGGCCGCCGGCGCGGAGGGCGGCTATTTCGAGCGCTGGGCCGGCTTCCAGGCAGGTTTCAACACGCAACAGGTCCGTTTCGCGCGCTTGGGGCAGCGACTGGGGCTGGTGCCCCAGCTGGTCATGCAGGTGACCAACACCGCCGTGCTCATGACGGGCGTGTACTTGGTGCTGCAAGGCCAGTTCACCGTGGGCATGATCCTGGCGTTCCAAGGCTACCTGTCGCAGTTCATGGCTCCCGCTTCCACGTTGACGTCCGTCATGCAGACGCTGCAGGAGATGCGCACCGACATGGAGCGCATCGAGGACGTCATGCGCTATCCGGATGATCCGGCGTTCTCCCAGGCTCCGCTCGACCGCGCCGCATCGTGCGAGAAGCTCAAGGGCGCCGTGCATATGGAGGGCGTGACCTTCGGATACTCGAGGTTGGAAGAACCCCTGATCAAGGATTTCGACCTTGATGTGGAATCCGGACGTAGCGTGGCCTTCGTAGGCCCTTCGGGGTGCGGCAAGTCCACGCTTGCCAAGCTGGTCAGCGGCTTGTTTCGCCCTTGGTCGGGTACGGTGAGCTTCGATGGCTCGCCCATGGACGAGGTGCCGCGCGAGGTGCTGACCGGGTCGGTGGCCGTGGTCGACCAGGACATCGTGTTGTTCAACGACGCCATCGCCAACAACATCCGCCTGTGGGACACCTCCATCGAGGACTACGAGGTGATCCTTGCCGCGCGCGATGCCGGCATCCACGAGGTCATCATGCAGCGCGACGGCGGCTATAACGCCGTGTTGTCCGAAGGCGGGCGCGACCTGTCCGGCGGACAGAGGCAGCGCTTGGAAATCGCTCGCGTGCTGGCGCAGGATCCCACCGTGCTCATCATGGACGAGGCGACCAGCGCGCTCGACGCCAAGACCGAGCAGGAGGTCATGAGCGCGGTGCGCAAGCGCGGCATCACCTGCATCGTGGTGGCGCATCGCCTGTCCACCGTGCGAGACTGCGACGAGATCGTGGTATTGGACAAGGGCCGCGTGGTGGAGCGCGGCACTCACGAAGAGCTGTGCGAGCGCGGGGGCATGTACCTGCAGCTGGTGACCCAGGAATAGGAGGAGGTGCGCATGGGTTGGTTCGACAGTCAGATCAAAGAACGGCTGGAGCATGACGAGGACCTGGTCTCTCAGGCGGCCTGGGACCTTTCCGTGGCCATCACCGGGCGGGCGGCGGGCGGCGCGGAAGTGGATGCGGGCAAAGCCGCGGCCGATGCCGTGGGCGAGGTGCTGGCGTACTACCGCGTGAAGCCGGCCGATGCCCCGCGCGACCCGAAGAGCGTGCGCGACCTCATAGACGCCCAGCTGCGGGGAACAGGCGTGATGTGCCGGCGCGTCGTGTTGTCGAAAGGCTGGCAGCGCGACGCGGCGGGGGCTATGCTGGGGTTCGTCGACGGCGCGCCGGTAGCGCTGATCCCTCAGCCAGCGGGGGGTTTCGCGTACAGCGACGTCGCCACCGGCGAGAAGGTACGCGTCGATCGCGCGAATGCTGCGCGGCTCACGCAGGAAGCGTACTGCTTCTACCAGCCCCTGCCGCAGCGAGAGCTGGGCGTGAGGGACGTGCTGCTGCACATGGTGCGCAGCCTGGACCTTTCGGATTACGTGATGATCGTGGCGGCGACGTTGGCCGTGACGTTGTTGGGCATGCTTCTGCCTGCGGTGAACAGTCTGATTTTCGGACCGGTGGTGGATAGCGGCAACGTGGGCGTGGTGGTGCCCATCGCCGTGCTGCTGGCGTCGGTCACGTGCGCCCGGGTGCTCATCGGCGGCGCGAAAGAACTGGTCATGTCGCGCGTTGGCACGAAGCTGAGCCTGTCGGTGCAAGCCGCTGCCATGATGCGTACGCTTTCCCTGCCGGCGCCGTTCTACCGCGCGTACGCATCGGGCGATCTGTCCGCACGCCTCTCGAGTATCGAGACGCTGGCGAGCATGCTGCAGAACATCGTCCTGACCACGGGTTTGACCTCGGTGTTCTCTCTGGCGTACGTGGCGCAGATAGCTGCGTACGCACCCGGTTTGGCCTTGCCCGCGCTGGGCGTGATCCTGGCCAGCGCGGCAGTGTCGGTGGCGTCCGTGCTGGTGCAGGTGAGCGTGACCAAGCGCAAGCTGGAGCACTCCGCGCGCCGCAAGGGATGGGAATACGCCTTGTTCACCGGCATCCAGAAGATCAGGCTGGCCGGTGCGGAGCGTCGCGCGTACGCCACCTGGGTCGATTCGTACAAAGACGAGGTCAAGCTGACGTACAACGGCCCGCGCCTCATGCGCTACTCGAACGTCGTGCAGACGGCGGTCTCGGTGGTGGGCACCATCGTCATCTACTTCACCGCCGTGCAGACCGGTGTGTCGACATCGGAGTACATGGCGTTCAATCTGGCGTACGGCATGGCCACGGGCGCGTTCATGTCGCTGGCCGGCGTCGCCGGCAACTTCGCGTCCATCAAGCCGCACCTCGATATGGCCGCACCCATCATGAAATCGGTGCCGGAGTCCGCCGGGGGCAAGCAGGTGCTCGAGCATTGTTCCGGTCGCATCGAGATGGACAACGTCACTTTCCGCTACGCCGAAGGCGCGCCTGCCGTGCTGGATGATCTGTCGCTGAAGATCCGCCCCGGCCAGTCCGTGGGCGTGGTGGGCAAGACCGGCTGCGGGAAATCGACGCTCATGAGGCTTCTGCTGGGATTCGAAAAGCCGCAGAAAGGCGCCGTGCTGTACGACGGGCGCGACATCGAGACGCTGGACGTGGCCAGTTTGCGCCGCAACATCGGCACGGTGCTGCAAGACGGAAAGCTGTTCACCGGCGACATCTTCTCCAACATCGTGGTGGCTGCGCCGTGGCTCACGATGGAGGATGCGTGGGAGGCGGCCGAGCTGGCGGGGATCGCCGACGACATTCGCGCCATGCCCATGGGCATGAATACGATGGTGTCCGAGGGCGCGGGCGGAATCTCGGGCGGCCAGCGCCAGCGCATCCTCATCGCGCGCGCCGTTGCCCCCAAACCCAAGGTACTGTTCTTCGACGAGGCCACCAGCGCGCTGGACAACGTGACGCAACGACAGGTGAGCGAGGCGCTCGATCGGATGAAGTGCACGCGCATCATCGTGGCGCACCGGCTGTCCACCATTCGCGCATGCGACCGCATCATCGTGCTGGACGGCGGCCGCGTGGTGGAGGACGGCACCTACGAGGAGCTGTGCGCGTTGGGCGGCGTATTCGCCGAACTGGTGGAGCGCCAGACCATGTAGGGGTGGGGGTCTGTTCGCTTAAAGGGCTGACAGAAAGGCGGATCGAACATGAACGATTCCGATAAATTCCAGCAGCTTGGCTTGGACGATCTTGAAGAGGTGTCCGGCGGCGAGGCTCTGTCCGACAGGGCCGTGGCCGCTCTTCCGAAAGCGGTGCCCGGCGGCATCTGCCCTTACTGCGGGATGAAAATTGCCGTTAGTCTCTACGGCACCGCGTTTACGAACGACCATGAGCGCTTCGGCTTCAGCAACGCCACTGTGTGGCAGTGCAACAAGTCGGATCTGGATTACACGCTGTTTCGCGAGTAAGCGGACTTTCGCTTCAGACGCTGATCGTCGCGTCCCGTACGCGTCCGTCGCGCGATGGCCGCCGCAGTTGCGAGCGCGGCGGCAGCGAAAAGGGCTGTTGCTGCTGCGACGGTTCCCGGCGGGTCGCCAGTGCTTGCGAGCGGGGTCGCCATGCCTTTGTCCGCCGTCGGCGGGGACTAGGGATCTGCGCGGGCTCGTCGGCGTTCGTTTCGGGATATGCCGCGCTCGTGCCGTCCTTTCCGTTGTCGGGCTCTTTCGCGCGCCTATCGGACGCAGCGCTCCTATACTTCGACTTAAAAGATCCGTTTTCGAGAAAGGACGTACTATGGCGCATCCCCCTCGCACCGGTACGCAGAAAGCTCTGCGCATCACCTCTATCATCATGATCATCTTCGGAGTTTTGGTTGCGCTTTCGGGCGCGATCATCATAGCCTCCGGCGCGGCGGCCGACTCGCTCGGCCTGAACGACGCAGTGAACTTCCGGGGCACCGAGACGACGGCGGGCATCCTTACCATGGCCGTGGGCATTTTGGTCCTGATCATGGGCGCCCTGCAGCTGATCGTTGCCTTCCTTGGCCTGCGCGCTTCCAACGATGCGAGCAAGGTCGGCCCCTATCGCGCGCTCAGCTGGGGCATCTCCATCGTCATCCTGGCGATGATCGTGTACAACTGGTTCTTGGGCGGCACATTCCTGGACGACCCCTTCCTGCTTATCGGCGACGTCGTCTACCTGCTGGTGTGCACCACCCTCGCCGACGTGGTGAAGAAGGAGCATGACCGAGGCATCGTTGGTGAGGCCAAGGCCGAAGTCGAGCGCTCGGGCAGCCAGAAGGCGCTGCGCGTCATCTCCATCGTGCTGGTGGTGTTCGCCGTCATCTCCATCGTGCTGGGCCTCGCGTTCCTGGCGCTGATCGCCGCCGGCCTGGGCACCGACGCCGTGAACGCGATGGACCCGAACGACCCGGACCTGGTGGCCGGCATCGCCGTGGGCCTGGTGCTGGGCGTCGTGCTGGTCGGCAGCGGCGTCGTCGACCTGGTCGTGGGCGCCCTGGGCCTGCGCGGCGCTCGCGATCCGCGGAAGGTCAAGCCGTTCTTCGTGCTGTGCGTCATCGGCCTGGCCATCGAGGTCGCCGGCGACGTCTGGCTCGCGGCGCAGGGCATGCTCTCGTCCATCGGCGCGAGCGGCGCGGTGGAGCTGCTGGTCATCGGCGCCTGCACGTGGCTGGCCTACGACATCATGCGCCAGAGCCGCGGCATCGAGGCGTAAGCGCGAGCTTCCATTCTTCCGTGAAGGCCGTCGATCCCTCGACGGCCTTCACCATATCTCACCAGATTTCGTCGCCAGGATAGGTTTTGCATTCCACCTCGCAGAAACGCTCTCCTTCGCCAAGATATAGGTGAGTGTCTTTAAACTTGGGATCCTTCGTGCTCATACTGCAGAACGGGCAGAACGATTCGGAGGGATCCCTCTGAAAAAATACGCCGCCAGCCACCCCGTCCAGCTCTTCGGCGCTCAAAGAGTCGTGCTTCTTGGATTCGCTCATAACCTATCTCCTGTTTCAGATCGAATAACCGGTCGTTTTTTGCAAAGACATCCTTCTTTTACTTCCTTTGACCCCGATAGGCTCTGGTGCGCGCATCGAGAAGATCCGGTGGCATCCGCTGCCGTCTTCATAGCCTGTTCTTTTTCGCTTTTCGTCGTGCAGCCGTGGCAACGCCTATGCTTGCGAGCATGACACCGGCGGCCAGCGTGATAGCCGGCACGAAAGCGCCTAATGGGTCGCCGGTTCTCGCCAGAGACGTTGCATCCCCCTTGCCGACAACCGGTTCCGGCGCAGCTGCAGGGCCAGGTCCGGGCGTAGGGCCGGGTCCAGGTTCAGGTAGGTCGCCGGGTTGGGGCAGCGTCTCCATCGGTGTGGCCCGTATCACCCGGCCACCGTTCTCGTAGACCGAGAAGCCCATGGTGTACAGCCATCCGTCGTACGCTGTCGAGCTCGGGAAGTACAGCGGCACCCGGGAGGCGCGCTTGTCGATGCCTTGGAAACTTTTGTCTCCGTTCGCCAAGTCCAACAGATAGGTGTCCTGATCGAGCTCGCGTCCGCCGTCGGCTTCTTCGACGCTGATACGGCCCGACAGCACCACTCCGGCTTTGACCGCTGCCAAGCCGAACGAATCGTCGTAGCCGGGCGCAAGCGCAGGCAGGGCGGCGGACAGGTCGTTGCCAACGTACGAGTCGCCGGATCTCACGATGCGCTCGAATACGGGGCTCGTCGTCGAAGAGCCCGTCACGTCGTGCACATCGCCCAAGGCGACGAACAGCTCGGCCCCTCGCGCTACGACAAAGGGAGTCGAGCGGCCTGTCGCGAGGGATCCCGCAGCCGTTACCGCCCCCGTCTGCGTATCGTACACGGCGATGTTGCCTTCGGTCAGCTCGACCCATTTGGCACCGTCGTACGCGGCGCCGCCCACCAGCAGCATCGCTCCATCGCAGTTCACTATCGTCGCATGAAACGGCAGGCGGGAAGCGTCATGGGAAGTCCAGGCGTTCGTCGGCGGATCGTAGCTGACAAGACGAGGAGCCAACGCCCCATCCGTCTCGCCCGCTTCGCCGTATACGTATAGCTTGCCGTCGAACACGGTCATCGATGCGCTGCTGAGAGCCTCGGGTAGGTCGGCGCACTGCGTCCAGCTGTCCTGATCGGGGTCGTAGCGCCATAGCGCATAAGTACCCGCATGCGATATGCTGAAGTCGTTTGGCAGCAGGTATAGCGAACCGCCCAGCCCGGTCAGAAGACCGTACGACACGCCAACCGGCAGGCCCTCATCCGACGTGGGAAGCGCTATGGTCTTCTCGAACAGGGGCGTGGATTGGTCGTCCGGTCGCTCGGGAACCTGCAGCAGGAAGCCCTTCGATCCGCTCTTGCCGTTGCCGGCCGTTACCTCTACCACCAGCACGCCGCTTTTGAGACCCTGTGGGCACTCCGCTACGATGGAGCCGTCCGACCAGGAGCGCACCGCAGCCTCCTTGCCGCCGATGTGCACGCTTCCCGCACCCTGAGCTGCGCCGAAGTAGCTACCCTCCACCATGACGAGTGCGGCGTCGCCGTCGGATTCCATCCGAGCGCCCGACACCACCGGGACGAAGTTGCCCGACGCAACCCTCAAATCAAGGTGTCCGCCCGACGAGCACTTGCCGGAGAACGCGTCCACCGGACGCACGGAGGCCTTCACGAGCGCCGCCAGCTTCGCAGCGCGCTCGGCCGGGGTGGAGCCGTCGACATCCTGCGCGAGCACCATGGCCGCGCCGGTGACCATGGGAGTTGCCATGGACGTCCCGCTCAAAGATTGATAGGGAATCGCGGAGCCGGCCCTGCCCGTTCCAACCGTGTCGAGGTACAGGGCATCGGTCGGGGCGATCGGCGTGCCGGCGCGTGCGAACGTCAGCCGCACCTGCAGCTTGCCGCCTTCGAACGCCAAGGTGCCGCCGGCATTCTGGGCAAGCGCCTGGGCGTCGAAGGCGATGGTCGTCCAACCTCGGTCCTTCCCAAGGGCCGCGACAGCCGTCTGTCCCATCGGCGTCCAATCAAGCGCGCCGTCTTTCATTATCGCAACCTGGTAAAGCAGGTTGTCGTTGTTCTGGTTCGTGGCCGTCGCGTTCATTCCTACGTACCGGACGCCCTCTTGGTTCGACGGATCGACTTCCATCGACACCACGACGCTTCGAAAACTGATGCCCAGCGCCGTCTCTTCCGTGAGCATTTCGGAAAAGGGGATCTTCAGAGCTCCGCCCCTCGCATCGAAATGGGTCGCCCCCTGCACGACGGCATCTATATCCTCGGACGACGTCGGCGTCGCGCGCGCCGTAACCGACGGGGCGTCGCTTTCGAACGTCTCGTAGCTCAAAGGGGAGCCGTCGGCTTCGGGAGCGTAGGCCGCCCTGCCGAGGGGCACGGTGGACATGATGTTCATGCCCGGAGCCACCACGTCGGTCGTTTCCACGCCGTAGTTGCTGAACGAGGCGAGCTGCCCTGAAGAATCCGACGCATCGACAGCGACCGCATACGGGTTATGCGTGAGCACGGATGCGGTCATCGGTATCTTGTCAACGTCGGCGGCATCGTTGCCCGACCCGATGACGGTCACGGCGCCTTTCTCGCCCAGCTTCGTCGCCGCCAAGCTGAATGCTTTGCTCATCGTCCTTCCGGCCCACGAGTTGTTGATGGCGCGCAGTGGCAAGCCGGCATCAACGGCTTCGGCAAGATACTCGTATGCCCTGATGGTATCCGCACTCTCGATCGTGTTCTGCCTACCTGCGACCCTAACGGCCACCAGCTGCACGCCGGACGCGACGCCGCTCGTCCCCACGCCATCCCATTGCGACGCGATGATGCCCGCGCAGTGCGTTCCGTGGTAATGATCGTCCATCGGATCGGTGGGATCCATGCCGGGCACGACGTTGATCCCGTAGCGTCCGCCCCTGTCCGTGTACTGCGTCATGTCGTACATGATGCCGTTGAGGTCGGGATGGTTGTAGTCCACGCCAGTGTCAACCACGGCAACGACGTCGGCGGCGTTCGTTGTGCCGACCTGGTTCCAATTCGGCGGCGCGATGTCGAAACCGGCAAGGGGCGGCGCCTCTTCTTGCACCATGACTTCTCCGGTGTTGCGGCAGCCCCACTGGTAGCCGGACAGGTCGGCAGCGGCCGTGCCGCTTGCATCCGCGCTCGCCGGAGCCGACGGCGCCGCGTCCGACGAATCCAGCCCCAATGCCGCAGCGACTTGCGGCGTGCTCTCATCGAGCGCCGTCTGATCGGGGTCGTCCAGCCGCTGCACGTAGTTCGGCTCGGCGGACAGGATGCGCGGGTCGTCCTGCAGCTGGCGCAGGAGATCCTCGGTTGAGGTACCCTCCTGCCGCACCAGCACCATGCTCACCGCGTCGTCTTCAGGCAGGGATCTTGCGCTGCGCAGGAGAACCGGGCCGTTGGAAACAGATTGTTCCAACGGCACGTCGACGCCCGTAGCGGTGGCGTACGTTTCGGCCGACGCGTCCATGAGCGGTTCGGCCGAGGAGAGCGGGTCGACGCTGCGCGAACGGAGGCTGTTTCGAGATACCGCGTTGTCAACGACGACGAGAGCCTCGCCCTCGACGTAGTCTCCGGCGGCCAGCAGATCGGCGATCTCGCTCGTCTGCGTCTGGGCAGCTGCTTCGTTTTCATCGGCCCAAGCCGCTCGGGGAGCCCAGGGGATCAGCATTGCCGCCAACATAGTCGCCAGCAGCAAGCGAAGCGCGCCCTTCCCCTGCTTTATCGTTTCGTCCATCGCCGCGTCCCTTCTCTCGTGACCGCATATACTTCTTGTTGCAATTGCTCTTTTGGCAACTACGGCAACATGCTCGGAAACCTGTGCAGGGGCACCTGGGCCGCTCGCGCTTACGCCTCGATGCCGCGGCTCTGGCGCATGATGTCGTAGGCCAGCCACGTGCAGGCGCCGATGACCAGCAGCGCCTTCTGGCTGCCCGAGCGCTCGACTTTGGCCTTGGCCTCGCCCACGATGCCCAGGTCGTGCTCCCTCTTCACCGCGTCGGCGAGGGTGGAGCACACCAGCAGGTAGATCACGTTGCCGATGAGCAGAAGAGGGCTGTTCTGGATGTGCCAGTTGCCGTTGAAAAACCATCCGTACAGGATGGTCGCCAGGATGACCAGGGAGATGCCCCAGATGAGGATTCTAAACGGCCCGATCTTGCTTGCGTCCTTGGAGCCGCGCAGGCCGAATGCGGCGACGACGAGCTGAACCAAGCCCATGGCGAGGACGATGATTCCCAGAGCGACGGAGGTGGTGTCTGCCGTGGTCTCGGTATCGCCCAAAGTCATCGGCTGGTCCATTCCCATCGTGGCGGCCGACACTCCGAGCGCGATGAGGGAGGCGCCCGATAGGATTACCAGCACGCCGAGCACGATCATGATGATGGACACGACGTGCAGGGCTTTTTGGGTTCCGGTACGCGCTGGATTGCTCATAGCGTGTCCTTTATCGTAGAGGATTGATGAGGCGAAGTATGGGTGCGGCTTCTACCAGACGTCTGAAAGTGCCTGATGACGAGCGGTGCCAGGTTGCAAAGGGCAGTTGTTACTGAAGGGGTACGGGTTTCGGGGGGATGCCTGGCCCAAAACGAGACCATTCGCCCGACCCGGCCGATACGGCATCTAAGCCTTCATCTTCAAGCTCTTCCGGGGCCTTCCGCGCGTCGTCGATTGCCGCGTCGCGGTCGTGCTCCTTTGGAAGGGTCTTCGCGTGATCGTCTTCGTTGGAGTCATCCATAGCCTATCCGCCTTTCTCGTGTCCAGGGGGCGCTCGGCTTCGTGCCGGACGTTTCGAATTCCTTCAGTATAGAAACGGCCTTCGCGAAGGCAAGCAGCGCGGAACGAAAGACCGATCCCGGCGAACGAACGATCATGCACGATGCCAAGGTCAGCCGCTCGCTCTGTTTGCCTTCTCTCGCTTAACTCGTCCTTCGTTCGCTGGAAATGGTCGTTCGTTCGGCGCGCCTTGCCAGCGATCGCCTGACCGGCCTATGATCGAACGAATATGCGATGAAGACGCGATGCGGGGGTGCTGCGTGAAAAACGACGAAAGGCGGGTGGAGCGGTCGTCCGGCCGAAACGATGGGCATGCGGGAAGGCTCATTCGCAAGCTGGCGCTCGTGTTCCTGGCGTTCGCCGTAGTGGCCGTGGTGCTCAACTGCGCACTCGCGTACGTCAGCACGCGCGATACCTTCCTACAGTCCGAAGCCTACCGCTTGGGGCAGGTGGGCGGTTACGCCGCGAACGCCACTCCGCAGGCGCTTCCTTCGGATGCATTGCAAGCGTGGAAAGACAACGCTGACGAGTTGGACCCCGCGACGACGTACGATCAGAGCCTCGCGGAAACGCAGGGGCTGATAAGCGCTTACAATGCCGAAGTCGACAGGCTCAAGGGGTCGGAGGAGGAGGCGACCGAGGAGGATCAGGATCGTCTCGACGGCATGCTGGCGGAGTACGAGCGAAAAAGCATACCCCTCTCGCTCTATTCCCTGGACGCGATGCTCGACCGGCTGCGCGCTTCGTTCAGCGTGTCGAGGCTTGCGGTAGTTGTTCCGGACGAGCAGAACGAGACCGTCCTCTACGTTGCGGAGGGGATTTCCGGCGATCAGAAGCGCGGGGTGGATGCTCACTTCTTCGGCGACGAGGAGCAGCGCCTCAAAGCTGACTACCCCGCCTTGTGGGAAGCGGTCGAAACCGGCGAGCCCAGCACGGATCCCGCCCTTGCGCCGGACGGCGAAACGTACGCTATGTACGTGCCTTTTGCCGTGGACGGCCAGACATGGGTTTACGAGGTGTCGATGGGCACCGACGAGCTGGAAGCTGCAGTGCGATCGCAGGTTGCCAGCACGGTGGTGGTGTCGTTCGCCGTGTTCGCGGTTTGCCTGACGGCTATGCTTCTGCTGCTCCGCCGCACCTTGGTGAAACCTCTCGTAGCGCTCAGCTCCCAGGTACGGGACTACGCTGCCAGCAAGTCCGCGGCCGTGGCCGACGTCATCCGCTCGCAGTGCTACCCGAAAGACGAAGTGGGCGATCTGGCTGCCAACACGGCCGACATGATCGACGAGCTGCAGGCTCACATGGACGACATCGCGCGCATGGGCGCCGAGCGCGAGCGGGCGCGATCCGAGCTCGCTGTGGCCAGCCGCATTCAGCTTTCGGCTCTGCCCACCGTGCGCCCGCCGTTCTCAGGATGCGATGACTTCGGGCTATCGGCATCCATGCACCCGGCAAAGGAAGTGGGCGGCGACTTCTACGACTTCTTCCTGATAGATCAGGATCACTGCGGCGTGGTAATAGCCGACGTATCCGGCAAGGGCGTACCGGCGGCGCTGTTCATGATGCGCGTCAAGGCCCTGCTGAACCAGCTGCTGCGCGAGGACCTCTCGCCCGACCAGGTGCTTGCTCGAGCGAACGACGGCCTGTGCGAGGACAACGAAGCCGGCATGTTCGTTACGGTGTGGCTTGGGGTGTTGGATTTGAGATCCGGCAAATTGGTTTACGCCAACGGCGGGCACAACCCGCCGCTGTACCGACACGCTGACGGTTCGGTCGAGTGGATGCGCGACCGGTCGGGTCTGCTGTTGGGCAGCTTCGAGGGTGTGCCCTATCGCGTGTTCGAGCGCACCATGATCCGGGGCGACTCCCTGATCCTGTACACCGACGGAGTGACCGAGGCCATGGATGCGTCGGATCATTGTTACGGCGACGAACGCTTGTTCCAGCTGGTGGAGCGGGAGTGCGACGGATACCCGGCATCCGTGTCGGGCGTTATCGAGGAGGACGTGCGCGCCTTTGCGGAAGGGGCCGATCAGGCCGACGACATCACGCTGCTGGTGCTGCGCTACGATGGACAGGAAAACGGCCCCGCGGCGTCGGCGGCCGGGAATCGAGGGTAACCATGGATGTGAACATCGCAGTAGACTATTTCGGAGACGAGGCGGTTCTCAAGTTGGGAGGGCATCTGAACACCAATACGGCTGCCGATTTGGAGGAGGCTCTTGAGCCGGTGTTCGAGCGCACGAGCAAGGTGGTGCTCGACTTCGCCGACCTGGAGTACCTGTCGTCGGCGGGTCTTCGCGTGTTGGTGGCCACGCAAAAGCGGGTCACAGCCGCGGAAGGAGCTCTGCGTATCGTGAACGCCAGCGACGACATTCGCGAGGTGTTCGACATCACGGGTCTTATCGACGTCTTCGATGTGGAGTAGGAAGGTGGAGGCGGCGGAGACGTGCACCATGCGCATCGAGGCGGCGTTGGGCAACGAGCCTGCCGTGCAGCGGTTCCTGACGGAGGCTTTGGAAACGACGGAGTGCCCGCCCAAGGCGCGCAAGGAGCTGCGCTTGGCGGTGGAGGAGCTGTTCGTGAACGTGGCTCGCTATGCGTACGACCCCGGGTCGGGCGATGTGGAGGTGTCGGTGTCTCTCGCGTCCGACGGGTGCGGGGCGAGGGTGGTGCTGCGCGACGGCGGCGTGCCGTTCGACCCGTTCGGGCACGCCGACCCCGAGGCTCCCCGCTCGGTGGAGGAGACTCCCATCGGGGGTTTGGGCATCATGATGGTCAAGCGTCTGATGGACGCGCATTCGTACCGCTACGTCGACGGGTGCAACGAAGTGACGATCGCGAAGCGCTGGTAGGGCGCGTCGCAGAAGGGAAGGGGTCTGAAGCATGGGATTCATGGGTACGGGTAAGAGCGCCGAGGATAAAGCGCTGGAGAAGCTGGCAACGTATCTGGAGAACATGGATCTGCGCCCGAAAGACGGGATGGTCCACGCGGGCGCGTTTGAAATGGCGGGCGGCTACAGCCGCAAGAACACGTCGCGCATCTTGAACGGCGTGCTGGAGTTCATGCAGAAGCAGGGCTACGAGATCCTGGACGTGCAGTTGTCGCCCAGCGGCATGGGAGACAGCCTGCTGTGCTGTCTGGTGCTGATCACGTACAAGTAGCGCTGCCTTGTGCTGCCGGTGTTTGCAGCTGCGAGGCTCTCGCAAACGCCGGCGTTCGCTTGGTAAAAGACCCCGGGGGGTCTTTTCTGTCAGTGCGTGGTGTCGATTTTTCTCGAACAATAGCATTCGACAGCGCATGATCGTTGGCGCGAGGCGAACGATGGGGAACCGCCGCTGGGTGCGGCGGTGTTTGCTGCGTTTCGCGGGAAGCTCGTTCGCCCCGTCTTCGGCCTTGCTCGCATCTGGGCGATTGCGGGCGCGCTCTTTAGAACAGCTCTTCGTCATCAATGATTAAAAAGATTATATACTACGGTAGGGATCGTTGTTTTTTTTGCTGCGGAGGGTTGCGTGGGCGACCCTTCGTTCCAGGGCATCGAGAGGATGACGCGCGGCGCCCTATACTCGGAGGTAAGGAACGGTGATGACGATGTTTGAGACGGCCGACATGAGCGAGATGGAGATTCGCGACGCATTCGGGTTCACGAAGACGAAGCCGATCGTATTCAAGGAGCGCGGGGAAGACGGGCAGACCATCAAGACGCTGTCGGTCTCGTCAATGAAGCTTATCCGACTCGATACGGATGGAAAGATGGGCTCGCTCGCCATCACGCTCGAAGACGGCCGCGAACTGAGGATATGCTCGGCGTACCTCAAAGAGATGCAGGCTGCACGCTTCACGTTCGAGACGAAGGTGGACGACGAGGAGTAGCAAGGGTCGCGGCGGTTCCGCTTGTTTTCGTTCTTCTATTCGAGCCGCTGCTTGGTCGGGGGTTCGCTTGTCGCCCTTCCGGGAGGCGGGGCGGCGCGAGTTGGTTGGTAGGGGGCGCGTTGTCGCCCGAAAGCCTCGCTCTTGGCGGCAAAACCGCGACTTTCGGGCGACAAACGATGCGGCGTGCGAGCGGGGGCCGGCACGCCGCATCGCGCAGATGCTAGGCGCTCTGCTCCTTGGCGGCGTTTTGGCCGGCGATGCGGCCGTTCACCAGGCAGTCGGCCGTGGCGCAGGAGCCCAGACGGCACGCGCCGTGGATGCCGCCCACTGCTTCGCCCGCTGCATACAGGCCGGGGATGACCTGCAGGTCCATGTCGACGACGCGGCACTCGAGGTCGGTTTTCACTCCTCCCATGCAGTGGTGCACCTTCGGCCACAGGCGTACGCCGTAGAACGGCGGCTCGTCGATGGTTTGGGCGTCGTCGGGGATGGGCTTCTTGAAGTCCTCGTCCAGCTTGTTCTCCACGAACGTGTTGTAGCGGGCGATCTCCTCCTTCACGGCGTCAACCGGCATGCCGTAGTGCTCGGCCGCTTCTTCGATGGACGAGAACTCGGTGGTGATGCCGGCCTTCAGCGCGCCCTCTAGGCCGCTGCCGCCATCGTACAGGGCCTTCTTGCACGTGATCTGCACGCACGGCTGGCCGGTTTCCAGGATGGCATCGGCGTAGCGCTTGCGGTCGGTCAGCTCGTTGACGATGCGCTTGCCGGTGGCCACGTCCAGCGTAGGGGCATAGCTGGCCTGGCCGTCGGTGTAGAAGGCGGCGACGCCGTAGCCCTGCTCGTCCGGGCTCATGAAAGGCAGCAGCTGGATCCAGTCGGTGTGCACCGCCATAGCGCCGGCGGCCACCGAAGCGCGCAGGCTTTCGGCGGTGGCGCCTTCCTGGTTCGTGCAATCCACGGAGTCGTCGAGGCGCGGATCCTGTGCCTGGCGGAACGCCAGGTCGCGGCCGAATCCGCCGGTGGTCAGCACCACGGCCTTGTTCGCCTTGATGGCGACGGGCGTGCCGCTTTCCACGTCGTTGCCGCTGGGCTTGTCGTGCACGATGGCGCCGATCACGCGGCCGTTCGCGTCCTTCACCAGCTCGGTGAGCATGCGCTTCGTCTCGACTTCGACGCCCAGTCCCTTCAGCTTCTCGGCGAAGGGGCCCGTCACGTTCGCGCCGCCGCCGTCGCCCTGCGCGATGGAGCGCATGACGGTGTGGCCTCCGTACGGGTAGAGGAAGTACTCGTCGTTGTCGTTTTTCGCCCAGGTGGCGCCCATCTCGATGGTCCACTCCCACGTCTCGTTGGACTTCTCTGCGATCACGCGGCACTTTTCCTTGTCGTTGAGGTACAGGCCTGCCACCATCATGTCGTCCACGTACTGCTCGACGGAATCCTGCACGCCCTCGCGCTTCTGCACGCTGGAGTTGCACACGGCGAAGTCGCCGGCTGCAAGCGCCGAGTTGCCGCCGACGCGCGCCGTCTTCTCGATGACCTTGACGTCCGCGCCGGCGTTCTTCGCCTCAAGCGCCGCGGCCAGACCCGTGTACCCGCTGCCCACGACCAGGACGTCGCACTCCTCGTCCCATTTCGTGTCGGCGCCGCTTGTGGCCGCCGATGCGGTCTGCTTATCCTGCGGCGCGCATCCCGCCAAGCCTAACGTTGCCAGCACGCCGGCCGCCGCCGCTCCCGTGATGAACGAGCGACGCGATACTCCTGTTTCGTTGATCCCCATTACTGCCTCCTCCAATGATGGTTTCACGTGCTCGATGCGCCATCGGGGCGCATCTCGTGAAACCACCTTACGGACGCAAACGGGCGCGCGCACCCCACCCGAAGCGGGAAACTGCGAAACCCCCCTTGAGGTGGGGTGCTCGACCTGGGGTTATGGGAGAGGAATCGTTAAAGCGAACTTCAGGATGAGCTTGCTTTAACGGCGAGGTCCGTCGGGCTCCCCATGCACGAGGTCGATGATCTCCTGCTTGCTGTGCACGTCGAGCTTCGCATAGATGGTCTTCTGGTAGCTCTTCACCGTGTTCTTGGACAGGAACAGCGTCTCGCAGATGAACGCGAGGTCGCGCCCTTGGGCAAGCAGGTACAGGATGTCCTTCTCGCGGTTCGTCAGCCCGTGGTCGTCGGCCAGCGCGTCGCAGCGCAGCTTGCGCACGCTCTCCTGCTCCTGCGCGAAACGCCCGAGCAGCTCGTCCGCCGCGCGCGCCTGCGATTCGGCGCGCTTGCGCTCGTGCGAGTTCACCATCCAGATGACCATGAGGATGAGGTACAGCAGGAAGAACGCCACCGCCGTGGTGCGCACGAAGTCGGCCGTGCTGCCCACGCCCAGCAGCTGCGCCACGTTCTGCCCCACGAACAGGCCGAAGCGCGGCAGCGCGTACGCCAGCGAGATGCCCACGAGCAACTTCGTGCGGCTGTGCGCGTAGGTGGTGACCACGAGGTAGAACAGCGCCAGCATGACGAGCTTCCATCCGGCGGCTGCCAGGATGTTCAGCGACACGGCGTAGTCGTTCGACAAAAACGGCAGGAACAGGATGCCGGTGGCTAGGATGCCGAACACCACGTTGAACAGCATGGACGGGTTCGGCTTCGAGCGGGTTCCGAAGTACGCGAGGAACACGGCGGCCGCCGCGATGCCTCCGAACTGCGAGATGAGGATCGACGCGGCGGGCGAGGCGCTGGTGCCCGTCGCCGCGGTGTCGAGGATGCCGTACACGATGGACAGCGCGAACGTGCACACGCCCGATACGAGGAACACGTTGAGGAAATCGTGCTTCGAGAGCGCGCCGCGGGCATGCGACGGGGGATCGCGGCGTTCGCTTCCATCGGCTTCCGCACGGTACGCGAAGCCCAGGCACAGCGCCGACGCGCCGAGCAGCACCGCGTACGCTGCCAGCGAAACGGCGTCGGGCGCGAACCCCAGCAGCATGTTCGCCGCCATGCCGCCCAACGACATGATGCCGAACGCGATGGCGATGCGGCGCGACGAGTAGCGTGCGAACGCCTCGAAATAGAAGGGCATGACCAGTCCCATGCCGATGCCGGCCGCTGTCGCCGAAGCGGTGACGACGGCAGGGTCGAGCGACTTCGTTGCGGCGAAGAACGTGCCGCCCAACGCCAGTGCGAACCCGGCGTAGCCCGTCGCAAGGTATGCCGTGCGGCCGAGGGGCAGTTTCGAACGCACGAGCAGCGAGAACAGCAGCGAAGCGGCGAGGATGGAGGGGTTCAGCACGTTGTCGAACGCCGAGGGAGCAAAGCCCGGCCGTCCGACCAGCCAGCTGGAATAGAAGAACGACACGCACACGGCGTACAGGCACGTGAAGCCTATGACGGCGACAAGGTAGCGTCGGTCGGAACCGAGCTGCCCTGCGCCATGCTGCTTGTCGGTGTTCCCCATATCCCCTCCGTCGTGACCTCCGAGGCTGCGTCGCATCATTATAATGCGCCCGCGACGGGTTTCGCGCGGCATCGTCGTAAGCGCGTGCGGAGCGTATCGGGGCAGCAACGTCGTTCGAAACGCTGCGAAATA
Organism: Eggerthella sp. 1_3_56FAA; assembly: GCF_000185625.1. Lineage (NCBI taxonomy): Bacteria > Bacillati > Actinomycetota > Coriobacteriia > Eggerthellales > Eggerthellaceae > Eggerthella > Eggerthella sp. 1_3_56FAA. The sequence goes on along the minus strand of NZ_GL622580.1, from coordinate 122,840 downwards.
GCGGTCAAAGCCTCATCCCTACGATTCTTACGCTACAATCGTAACGCTTTTCTTACGGGCAATTTCGTACAAGAATCATCGGGAGAGGTATGGTATGAGCAACGGCAAGGGGGCCGGCGCGGCGAACGTGGCCGGAGCGGGCGTCGCCAAGCGCGAGCGGTTCGGCTCGCGTTTGGGCTTCATCTTGATTTCCGCGGGGTGCGCCATCGGTTTGGGCAACGTGTGGCGCTTCCCGTACATCACGGGCGAGTACGGCGGCGCGGCGTTCGTGCTGATGTACCTCGTGTTCCTCGTCATCCTGGGCCTGCCCGTCATGGTGATGGAGTTCGCCGTGGGCCGTGCCAGCCAGAAGAGCTCGGCGGCGGCGTTCGACACGCTGCAGCCGTCGCGAAAGTGGCATTGGTTCTCGTGGTGGGGCTACATCGGCTGCATGGTGCTCATGATGTTCTACACCACGGTGGGCGGCTGGATGCTGTCGTTCGTGGTGAAGATGGGCACGGGCGCGTTCAACGGCCTGGACAGCGCGGGCGTCGGCGCCGTGTTCAACGACATGCTGGCGAACCCCACCGAGTTGGTGGGCTGGATGCTCGTGGTCATCGTGCTGGGCTTCCTCGTGTGCAGCCTGGGGTTGCAGAAGGGCGTCGAGCGCATCACGAAGGTGATGATGATCTGCCTGTTGGGCATCATGGCCGTGCTCGTGGTGCGCGCGGTCACGCTGCCGGGCGGCTTGGAGGGTCTCAAGTTCTACCTCATCCCCGACTTCGGCAAGCTGTTCGCGGGCGCGACGACGGCCGAGCAATGGGCCACGTTCGGCGACGCGGTATACGCGGCCATGGGCCAGGCGTTCTTCACCCTGTCGCTGGGCATCTCGGCCATGGAAATCTTCGGCAGCTACATCGGCAAGGAGCGATCGCTCACCGGCGAGGCGCTGCGCATCTGCGGCTTGGACACCGCGGTGGCGCTCGTGGCGGGCCTCATCATCTTCCCGGCGTGCTTCGCGTTCGCGGTGGAGCCGGGCAGCGGGCCGGGGCTCGTGTTCGTCACGCTGCCCAGCGTGTTCAACCAGATGCCGCTGGGGCAGCTGTGGGGCGCGCTGTTCTTCGTGTTCATGAGCTTCGCCGCGCTGTCCACCATCATCGCGGTGTTCGAGAACCTCATCAGCTGGTCGATGGACAAATGGAATTGGACGCGCAAGACGGCGGTCGCCCGCACGGCCATCATCGTGACGGTGCTCAGCCTGCCGTGCGCCCTTGGGTTCAACGTGCTGGCGGGCGTGCAGGTTCCGGCCATCGGCGACATCCAGTCCATCGAGGACTTCATCGTGTCGAACAACCTGCTGCCGCTGGGCAGCTTGTTCTACGTGCTGTTCTGTGTGACGAAGGGCGGTTGGGGCTGGGACAACTTCCTGGCTGAGGCCGACACGGGCAAGGGCGTGAAATTCCCGGCTTGGTCGAAATTGTGGCTGAAGTTCGGCATTCCGGCGCTTATCATCATCATATTCGTCATGGGCTACGTGCCGAAGTTCGCCACGTGGCTGGGGCTGTCGTAGAAGGAGGACTTCATGCAGGTTATCACCGATCAGGTTCTGGCGTTTTCCAAGGACAACGCGCCGTGCGCGACCGCGCAACCGGGCGAGGTGCTGCTGTTCAAGACGCAGGATTGCTTCGCCGGGCGCATCCCCAACGAGGATGTCACCATGAAGGATCTCAACTTCTCGTACGGGTTCACGAACCCGGCGGCCGGCCCCGTGTACATCGAGGGCGCCGAGCCGGGCGACGTGCTGGTGGTGGATATCTACGACGTGCAAGTGGCCGATCATGGCGTAATCGCCACCGACGACCACTGCGGACCGCTGTACCAAACGACGGATTACCGCAGCAAGATCATCCCCATCGAGGACGGCATGGCCGACTTCAACGGCGTGAAGTTCCCCATCGACCCGATGATCGGCGTCATCGGCACCGCGCCCGACGGCGAGGACGTCATCGACGGCTTCGTGGGCGCGCACGGCGGCAACCTGGACAACAAGCTGATCACGAAGGGCACGCGTATGTACTTCCCCGTGCGCGTGCCGGGCGCGCTGCTGCAAATGGGCGACGTGCACGCCACCATGGGCGATGCCGAGCTGTGCGGCACGGGCATCGAGATCGCGGCCGAGATCACGGTGAAGGTGTCGCTGGTGAAGGACTTCGAGCTGAACTGGCCCGTGCTGGAGACGTTCGGCCCGCACGGCAAGTGGTACGTGAACGCCAGCGCGCAGGAGTTCGACGAGGCTCTGATGAACGTCTCGAAGGAGATGCAGCGCCTGCTCATGCGCATCACGGGTTGGGATGCCGTCGATACGTATATGTACATGTCGGTGCAAAGCGACGTGGAGTTGAGCCAGGCCTGCAAGCCCTGCGAGGTGCAGCTGAGCCTGCGCATGGGAACCCCGAAGCTGCCCCAGTTCCCGCCGCTCGTGCCGCAGCCGTAGCACGAGCGCTCGCGCCAAGAACGCAACGAAGCCCCGGCTCGCCGTAAAGCGAGCCGGGGCTTTTATCGTGTTACAGCAGCGCCAGAAGCTCGTTCACGCTTTCGGGACGGGTGGCCCAGCTGGTGGCGAAGCGGACGACGGTGCGGCCGTCGGGCGTGCGCTCCCAGAAGCCGAACGACGCATGTTCGGCCAGGCGCTCCTTCGTCTCGTCGTCCAGGATGACGAACTGCTGGTTCGTCGGCGAGTCGATGGCCAGCTCGTAGTCCTTCGCGCGGAAGCCCTCGGCGATGCGCTGCGCCAGCTCGACGGCGTGGCGCCCGATGTGCTGGTAGCGCAGCTCGCCGTCCTCCTGGCCGAACAGCACGTCGAACTGCAAACCCAGAAAGCGGCCCTTCGCCAGCAGCGCCCCGCGCTTCTTCATGAGCGTGAAGAAGTGGTCGTCCAGCCCCGGCTTCGTGAACACCACGGCCTCGCCGCAGAACGCGCCCACCTTTGTGCCGCCGATGTAGAACGCGTCGCACAAGCGTGCGATGTCGGCCAGCGTGACGTCGGCGCCCACGGCGGCCAGGCCGTAGCCCAGACGCGCCCCGTCCATGAACAGCCTCATGTCGAAGTCGCGGCACACCTGCGCCAACGCCTCCAGCTCGGCCAGCGAGTACACGGTGCCGTACTCGGTGGGGTGCGAGATGTACACGGCGCCCGGTGCCACGATGTGCTCGCGGTTCTCGTCGCCCCAGTACGCCTCGCACAGCGCGCGCACGTCGGCGGCCACCAGCTTGCCGTCGACGTGCGGCAGCGGCAGCGTCTTGCGCCCGCACGCCTCCACGGCGCCGGCTTCGTGCGCGGTGATGTGGCCGGTGGTCGCCGACACGATGCCCTCCCAGGGCCGCAGGATCTGGTCGGCCACGGCGGCGTTGGCCTGCGTGCCTCCCACCAGAAAGTACACGTTCGCGTGCGGGCACGCGCACGCTTCGCGGATGCGCTCGCGGGCGGCGGCGCACACCTCGTCGGTGCCGTAGCCGGAGGTCTGGTCGAAGTTGGTGGCGGCCAGGCGTTCGAGGATAGCGGGATGGGCACCCTCCATATAGTCGCTGTCGAAGTGGAGCATCGTGGCGTCGGTTCCTTTCTGATGAGGGGGTATGGTAGCAGGCGGGCGGTGTTGCGAATCGTCCGCGGTCAGCGGCGGCTGGGAAGCACGCGGCGCTTGGGTATGACGATGGCGCGCGGCTCGAGCGCGAACAGCTCGGAGACGGTGAGCGTCTCCTCGCAGGAGATGGCGCCGTAGCGACAGGTTTCGGTACAGGTGCCGCAATCGCGGCAGAGCGCGGCATCGAATTCCAGCAGGGTGCGCCCACCTGGCGCTTTGCCGGCTTTGCGCAGCGCCTGCGTGGGGCAGAAGCCCGCGCATAGCGCGCAGCCCGAGCAGCGCTCGGGATCGATGTCCACGCGCGGTGCAAGCGCGCGCGGCACGACGGCATCGCCAGCCGGGAGGCCCGCAGCGTGCAGGTCGTCCAGCAGCTGCCAGCGGCGGCGGTCGGGCTCGGGCTCGGGAGCGTCGGCGGTGTTTCGGCCGGTCAGCGCGTCCATCTGCGCCGACGCTGCATCGGCGGCCGCCTCCACCAGCGCCGAGCGCGCTTGCGAGAACAGGCCGCGCCGCGACACTTCGCCTGCGGCGTCCTCGTCCTCTGTCGCGGCTATATCGTCGACGGTTTCGACGATGCTCGCGGCGGCGTCGAACTGCCACGTGTCGAGGATGCGTTGGGCGGAACGCACCGTTTTCGGAAGGTCCACGACGGCTTCAGCGTACTCGCACGAGGCGCACGGAGCCGTCAGCAACGCGATGCGCTGCGCGCCCGAGCACGCCATGTGCACGATGAGCGCTTCGTCCACCCACGCCATACAGGGAAGGGCGACCGTACGCTCGGCATCGATGCGACCCGCGCGCAGGGCGCGCTCGCACGCGAATCCAGCGCAAGCGGGAGCGACTGCGGCTTGCGGAGCCTCGACCTGGGCTTCCGCATCGCGCGTCCCGATCGAATCTCCCTGACCCTCGGCCTCTTCCGCTGCAAAACCCGCCGCCCGCTTCGCCGCCGCGGCTCCCGCCCGCACGCTCGCTTCCAACAGCGCGTCGTCGTCGAGCGGTGCTATCGCCAAAAGCGCGGCGGTGGGGCACGCCGTGACGCATCGGCCGCAGCGCACGCAGGCATCGTCGTCGATACGCGGTCCGGCCGGACCGTCCTTCGTCACGGAGCCGTACGCGGCGGCGGGCGACGCTTCCGCATCGCGCTCCAACCCGACGGCGATCGCGTCGACCGGGCACGCTTCGGCGCAGCGCGTGCAGGTGGAGCCCAGATCGCGCTCCGGCAAGCAGCGCTCTTCGTGCAGCAGCGCCACCATCGGTCGCTCGGCCAGGCGTTGCGCTATGTCGATGAGATTCGGCATCCCGTTCCCCCAGGGTCTTCTTTCGTCTCTTCGTCTGCCGACGCATGCCGTATGCGCGGCGAGCGCCGGCATCCTATTCTACGACGCGTACTGTTCAAGATAGTCGAGGATCTCCTGACGGGAGTGCAAGCCGGTTTTAGCGTAGATTCGCTTGATGTGGGCATGCGCCGTGCCCTGCGTGATGAACAGCTCTTCGGCCACGCGCTTCTGCGTGTAGCCGAGCGCATACAGCGCCATCACCTCGATCTCCCGATCGGACAACAGGAACTGCTTGCCCATCTCTTCGGCGTTGTGCTTCATGGAGGCCTGTCGCATGTCCGCAAGGCTTTCGTGTTCGTCGAGTCCCATGATCTTGAGCATGCTCTGTCGTCGTGCGCTCTGCTCCTCTTGTTCCTCGGCGTTGCGACGCGTGATATTGAGGAATTGCACGAACACCAATTGCGTGGAGAGGACCACCATGGTGCCCATCGCGGCGCTCATGAGCATGTCGTTGGAGAACAGCTCGTGAGCCGCCAGCAACGCGATACGCGCTACGGCGCGGCAGCCTAGCCACACCAGCCATCCTGCGATGGCGTAATAGTACGGGTCGCGCCATCCGTAGCTCATGAACGCGATGATGACGTACCAGGTGAATCCCACCATGAGCGCGTTGAGCGTGGTGGTGAATACCGCTCCGATGTCCAGCATGTCGGGAAATCCGGCATAGGCGATCAGCGCGAAGCAGGCCAGCAGTTCCATGATCACGAAAATCCCTACGGTCATGACGCGTTCTCGCCACTTCAGCACCAATACGATCAACGCGACGCTCACGCCGATGGTCAGCGCAGCGTACGCGATGCGCGTAGCGGGCGTGAACGCGATGGAGGTGCCGTCGGGGTAGCCGCGCAGCAAGCCGATTACGATAGACAGGCATCCGATGCCCAGTGCAGTGGCAGTGAGGAACTGCTTGCTTTGCAACATGGTTTTTGAGAATCCGAAGTAATCGTTGGCCTGCGTTGGCGAGACGATGTCATGCGGTTGGCGTTGCCTGCGCGCCCATATTATGCAGGGGTATTGCAGCAGCACGAGCGCGGCGGCAACGAAGTTTCCCGCGAATACGGGCAGCAGCGTGCACAGATAAATCTCCACTTCGCTGATGATGAGCGCGGCGAACACGAAGACGGCAGCCGTGGTCGTGCTCGTTCCGCGGGCGCGGCGCAGCCAATAATAGATGGCGCCTGACGACACGAGGGTGCACAGCGAGCTCAGCGCGAAGCGCTCGATTTCGTCGCCGATGCCGAAAAGGTCGAATACGGCGAGAGCCATCAGCACAAACGCTTCCAGTGCGACGCATGTGCGCATGATCACGTTGGTGACGTGCTTGCTGATCGTTCGTTTGCTGAGGACGATGAAGACCAGGAACAAAGCCAAGACGACTAATGCCACCAGCATGGCGCCGTCGGTGAAAATACCTTCGTCGGTGCTGGTGTAGCTTCCATAGCTGGCGACGATCAGTCCGGCCCGCCCGAAAGCCAGACCAAGGATAAGCGGCCAGAGCGGCGCGAAGCGATGTGCCGCTCCCTCGAGTCCGTTGCGGGCCTGGTTTTGCTCGGCGCCTGTTGGAGTCGGTGCTGTTGTCGTGCGTGCGCCCAACCGTACACTCCCTCCCCGTGCTTGGTACGTAGTCGACGCGGACGCGTCCTCCATTCACCTCGATTTATCCTCAAAGAGGGGATGGCGGATGCGCGCCGTGGGTCATCATACCATACGAAAAACAACGCAGGGGAAAGGAGCGATGCGGTGGTTGACTTAGAAGCTCAGCGAATTCGAGACGAAGTGATCCGGGCAATGGCTGAACAAGGAGAAGATATCGAATCGCTCGGTTTGAAGGTTCCCGACGAAGCGGAAAGCGTCAGCGCGCCAATAGCGATGCCCGCATGGGAGCGTGTTGCCGAAACGGCTGCCGATAGTCGCGAGGGGGAAGTTGCCGAGGCGCAATTGAGCGACGAAGAGGTCGAGCGTCTGTTTCTGACGGCGGTATTCGATGACGTGCGCGCGCAGTCTGCGGATGCCAAGCTTGTTCAGCCGGCGCAGTGGTTGAAGGCGGGCCTCGTGCCGGCGCATTTCTCGGCCGAAGACTGGGAGATGTTCGTGTACGAGTACCTTGAGGATCGCAGGGCTGAGCGCGACGCGCGCGTCGTTGCGGCTTCCGCGACCCCCGTTCGCACGGCGACCCGTGCGGTGGGCGTTCCCCGCATTCTGCGCACGGAGGAGGAGCCCGAGTCGGAAGGCGCTGCGACGGCGAAGGGCGCAGAAGAGCCACGCCAGCCCGAGCGCAGCTCCGAAGCCTCAGAGGAGCTCCGTCATCCTGAGCGCAGCGCCGAAGGCGCGGAGTCGAAGGATCCCGAGCGGCGCGATAGCGCACAGGATGCCGAAACCCTGGCCGATCCCCCGTGCGTTCCCTGCGACGATATCGTTGCGCTCGTCGGCAAGCACAGCTACTATCTGTACTCCACCGAGCGCATGACCGATGCGTACGCGCGGTGGTCGTTCCTCGCCAGCGAGGACGATCGCGTGCTCACGTTTGTGGAGTGCGTGCGCGACGAATCGCGGAAGTACCCGCGCCCCATGGAGGCGTCGTCGCTGTCCAACGAGCCGTTCAACCTGTCGGCCGATGAAATCGACGAGTTGTGGCGCACCGTGCGCGACAGCGGCGCCTATCCGGACCTCGATACCGTCGCTGCGTCGAACGGCGACGTGTACTACTTCTCCACCGAGTACCTGACGCCCGCCTACGCCAAGTCGCTCGCAGAGTGGAACTCCGTCGAGCGCGACATGTTTCTGTAAACGCTATCGCGCCCGTTCGGCGTACTTGCATTAGTCGTCCTGAGCGAAGCGCTGCAGGCGCGGAGTTGCAGGATCTTGCTAGAAAGAGAGGTTCTCCATGGAAGACGAAGCGCGCAACGTGTACCGCGAGGTGCAGGACCGCCATGTGCTGCGCACGGCCGACGTGTACCAAACCGAGATCGAGGACGGCGTGACGGGCTACTCCGACACGCTGCTGTCCGTGGTTGCGAACTTCCGCAACGGCGGCGCCCCCGAAGGGTTCAACGCCCAGAGCATGGTGGGCAAGTCGAAGCGCGGAGAGGTGGCGCTGCGCCTGTTCGCCGTGATCGACCACGACACGCGGACGTTCGTGCGCGCCGGCTTCAAGACGCGCGGCTGCCTGGCCGTCACGGGGTGCGCCAGCGTGGTGTGCTCCATGCTCGAAGGATGTACGTTCGACGAGGCGCTGGCCATCACGACCGACGACGTGAAGACGGCGCTCGACGGGGTTCCCGTGGACAAGGTGTACACTATCCATTTCGCCATCGAGGCCGTCCGTGCCCTCATCGGCGATTATCTCGTTCGCCAAGGGGCCTCCCTCGAAGAGCTTGACGCGGTCGTCCCCTGCAACTCCCTGAGCGTCCCCTGCATGATCTGCGAGCACTGTTCTTTGAGATCCACGAGAGTGGAGTTGAAGATGGCCGAAGCGTAGGGCTGTCGTCGTATTCTTCGGCCGCCTTTCCCGCTCAATCGAGAACGCCCCCGGATGCTGCATCCGGGGGCGTTCTGGTAGGGGGGCGAAAGCCGCGGAGGGGTTGCGGCCCTGCGGAGGATTGCTCTACGGCAGCAGACCCAGGCTGTCCAGCTCTTCCTTAACGTCGGCCATGCCGTACTGGTCGAGGCAGGCGGCCGTCGGGCAGCCCTTCTCGTGATCCCAGCCGAACGTGTCGTACACCATGCCCAGGGCGGTTTGGAAGTCGTCGCGGTCCATCTTGATGGTGCCCTCGGTGAAGGGCTTCTTGTCCGGGTCGATATCGAACGTCCAGGCGCACATCACATCATGGACGTTGCGCATGTCGTTCTCGCCCCTGGTGCCGTCTTCCTTCGTCATGCCGCGCACGGTGTTGGCGCGCTGCAGCGTCATGATTCTGGCGCCGGCCTGGTACAGGTCGTCGGTGGTCACGTCCTCGCCGGTGACGGCCTTGAAGAACTTGGCCTCTAGGTCCAGGTCGCCGCGGTAGTTGCGCGCCTTCGTGGGGCTCATGGTCATGGGCCACGTCCAGTTGCACAGCGTCAGCGAGTCGTGCAGCACGTCGGTGACCACGCTCCACCAGGCGAAGTTCGCCTTGCGTTCGTTCATGGGCGTGTAGTTCTTGTTCTGGTCGATGGCGTCCTTGCCGCCCCACACCTCTTCGGCGATTTCCTGCTTCAGCTCGAAAGGCAGGCCGCAGCCCTGGAAATTCACGGCGGAGTGGATCATATCGTCGCGGTTGAACATCATGTTGTACACGCCGCCTACCTGGCCGAAGCACTCGATGGCGTGGTGCACGGGCCAGCCGCGGTAGTTGATCAGCTGGCTGGGCTGCTGATCGAACCAGCCCTTGTCATCCCAGCGCTCGGTCCAGTGGTACGGGCCGTAGGCGATGTGGGCGATCTCGGAGTCGTTCTGGGCGATGTCGTTCAGCAGCTCCACCATGATGGTGGGGTCGTCGTTGTAGATGCGCTGCCAGTCGTACTTCGCCTTCTCCTCTTCGGGAAGTACGCGGTCGAACACGCCAGCCTTGATGCAGTGCGCCAGGTCGCGCCACAGCTGCGCGTAGTTGCACCACAGTCCCAGCTCGTCAATGGTGGTGCCGATCAGCGTGTTCCATACAATGCCCGACTCGCTGTCCTCGGCGATGCCCGTCTTGAGGATGCCCTCCATGTACTTGAACGGGAAGTTGGCCGCGCAGGTGTTTCCCGACGTGGTCTTGCCGCCCAGTTCTCCGGTGCGCTCGGTGCGCAGGTCGGAGTAGCAGTGGATGGGGCAGCCGTGGCAGCCGTCCATCTTGATGGTGTACTTCTCGGCCACCTCGCCCAGGTCGTACACCGACTTCATGCAGCGATAGCCCACCGTGTTCAGCTCGCCCGGCTTCGGCTCGCCCGTGTCGATGGGTCCGTCTTCGGCCATACCCCAGGTCAGACCGCTACGGGCGGACCAGCGGGATCCCTTGTCGTAGAATTCGGCCCATTCCTGCTGCGTCTGCGGAACCACGTGGTTGTTGTTGGAGCCGATGACCTCGCGCAGCATGTAGTCGGACAGGTCGGCTACGGCTTGCGGGTCCTTCACGTTCACGCTGCCGTTGCCCTGCACCACCAGCGCCTTGACGTTCTTCGATCCCATCACCGAGCCCGTGCCGGCGCCGGCGGAGTGGTTGCGCGCGTTGATGATGCACGCGTACGGAAGCAGGTTCTCGCCGGCGGGGCCGATGGCGGCCACGCACGCCTCGACGCCTTCCTTGCGGCACAGCATCTCGGTGGTCTCACGGGTGCCCATGCCCCACACGAAGCCGGCGTCCTTGATCTCCACCTTGTCGTCGACGATGTTGAGGTATACGGGGTGGTCGGATGCACCCTCCAGAACCACGGCGTCCCAGCCGGCCAGCTTGATCTTCGCGCCGATCATGCCGCCGCAGTGGGCGTCCACCACGAGGTGGTCCTTCGTGAACGTGGACAGCGAGCAGATGGTGGTGCGGCCGGCCAGGGGCACGCCGGAAGCCGTCAGCGGTCCTACGGCGAAGATGAGCTTGTTCTCGGGGGAGAAGGGGTCGGTGCCGGCGGGCACTTCGTCGTACATGATCTTGTTGGCCAAGCCCATGCCGCCGATGTACTCCTTGTAGGGGTCGGTCGGCTGCGTCGTGATCGAGCCCGTGCTCAGATTGACGCGGAGGATCTTACCGGCCCATCCATACGATGTTTCGTCAGCCATGTTGCATCTCCAAATCTTGGATAGATTACTGAGGTTCGGTGTTGTGTGGGAACCTGCGTGGGCGATGCGAGTGCTGACAACAATCGTCGTTCGCCAGTATGCCGACAGAGGCGGACGAGGCATCCCCTCTTTGAGGGTATTTTGAGGAACTAGCCGATCAGCGGTAAAAAGTACCTCAAAGAGGGGAGGGGCCGTGCACGGGGCCATCCTATACTTTCGTGCGTTGTGTGGGGCTGCGCGCGGAGCGATATCGAGCGCAAGCCGTCGCCGCGAACGTTCCATTCGGGGCGGTTCCCCTAAAAGGGGCATCGAACACTCGCGCGACGACGGGACGAGGAAAACGACACTCACCGTACCTATGTGAGGGAGGGAGCACTAGGCTATGTCAGATTCCAATCTGAACCAGAACACCTCCGAGGATACGAGCTTCCCGGCCGCTGCGCCGGAGACGAACGCATCCGCGCCCGCGCCTCAGAGCGCCGGGCCCGAAGAGGAGCCCAAGCAGAAAACCTTTACGCGCCGCACGGTGCTGGCAATGGCCGGCTGCGGCGTTGCCGGCCTCGTGGTCGGCGGCGTGCTGGCGTCGTGGGGCGTCACGTCGGCCTCGATCGCTTCGGGGCGCATCGAGATACGCACCACGCCCACGAAGATGATCGTGACCGACCGTGCCCGCTGCTCGGGCTGCCAGCGATGCGAGATGATGTGCACGCTGAAGAACGACGGTCGCGTGTGCCAGCACATAGCCCGCGTGCGCGTGTGGCCGAACTACAACTTCGGTGCCAGCGTCGATACCAAGGACGGCATCTACGATAACTGCGAGTTCACTGTCGAGCACTGCAAGCAGTGCGCCGACCCGGCATGCATGAACTACTGCCCGGTCCACGCGATCTACGCCGACGAAGAGTCCGGTGCGCGCACGGTGGACACGAAGAAGTGCATCGGCTGCGGCATGTGCAGCCAGGCGTGCCCGTGGAACATGCCGCGCGTCGACAGCGAGACCGGCGTATCCACGAAGTGCATTTCGTGCGGACGCTGCGCCGAGCAGTGCCCGAACGGCGCCATCAAGTTCATCGATTGGGAGGATATCGCGCAGAAGGTCATCGACCAGGGCGTCGTGAGGACGACGACCCTCGTGCAAGCGTAGGCGTGATCGCTGGACATGTCCGGTTTCGGCCCGCTGAAAGCGCGGCCGATCCGAAGAGATGCGGAAAGGAGGCAAAAGCCATGGAATACGACGAGATGTTCACGGTGCTGTCGATGTGTTTCGCGCCCGTCGGGCAAGACGAGTGGAAGCAGCTGATAGACGGCCCGCTCTGGTCGGATTTTCTTGACGCCGCTCGGCGCGGCTTGCAGGACGACGACGCGCTCGGCGAGCCGACCAGCCCGATAGCCCGCGTCCGCAGCCGCTGCCCGCTTCAGGAGTTCCTTTCCGCCGGCGAGGTGAAGGCGCTGTTCACGCCGCCGACGTACGACGAGAAGCGGCTGTTCGCCGCACGCCACTTCACGGGAGGGCTGCCGGAATCGGCAGTGCCGGCAGAGTCGTTGTACACGACGTGGTCGAACGGGTCGCTGCCGTCTCCGTTCTCGAAAGCCGAGGGCATGTACCAGGGAGATTCGGCGCGCTATATGCGCGATCTCGTGGAGCGCATGGGCATGCGGGTGCCGCCGGAATTTTCGGCGTGCCCGGATCATCTTGCGCTCGAGCTCGACCTTGCAGCCGTGCTGCTGCGGTCGGGGATGCGAGATGCCGCCCGCCAATTCGTTTTGGAGCGGTTCTCGTGGCTCACCGCGTATCGCATGCGCCTGCTGGAGCTTGCCGACGACGCCCGGTTCTACATCGGGCTGGTCGACGTGCTCGTGGGCATGCGGGAGCATCTGGCGTTGACGTCGGGTGCTGGCGAGCAAGGGATCGACGCGGATGCGCGTGCCGAACGCAATCGTTTACATGCATGCATATAAGAGAGGAAGCAGCTATGTCAGAACACGCTATAACCAGGCGGAGCTTCCTGGCTGGCAGCGCCGGAGCGGTCGCGCTCACGGCGGCGGCCGGCTATGTGAGCTTCGACGCTTGGGAGCAGGCGCACGCTGATGACGGGGCCCAAGGGGGAGAAACCAAGACCGTCCATTCGCTGTGCAACGCCTGCTCGAGCAAATGCGGTTTCACGGCGTACGTCGTCGACGGGCGCCTGACGAAGCTTATCGGCGACGAGGACCATCCGTACGCCCAGGGCAAGCTCTGCGCCCGTGGCTACGGCTATTCCCAGATCGCCTATTCGAAGGACCGCCTCACCGATCCGCTCAAGAAGAACGACAAGGGCGCATTCGAGGCCATCTCGTGGGATCAGGCCTACAGCGAGATCGCCGAGAAGGTGAAGGCCATCATCGCCGACAAGGGGCCGCAGGCGCTTGCCATGGTGCAGGATCCGCGTCCGTCGGGCAAGTACTACACGAAGCGCTTCATGAACGCGCTGGGCTCGGCGAACGTGTACACGCACGGCGCTGCCTGCAATCTGTCGAAGGAAAGCGGCTTCACCCAGGCCATCGGCGCGGCCAGCTATGCGTCCGACATGGAGAACTCCAAGATGACGATGTTCATCGGCCGCAGCTACGCCGACGCCATTCGCCCCAGTTCGGTGGCAGAGCTGCAGCGCGCCCACGAAAACGGCGCGCATATCGTGCTGGTGGATCCGCGCTGCAACAACTCCATCGCGTTCGCCGACGAATGGGTGCCTATCAACCCCGGTACCGACCTGGCCTTCCTGCTGGCCATGTCGAACGTGCTGGTGACGCGCGGCCTGTACGACAAGCAGTATGTGGCCGATAACGCGGTGGGTTTCGAGGATTGGGCCGCGTCGCTGGCCGACTGCACGCCCGAATGGGCCGAGAAGATCACCGGCATCCCCGCAACCACTATCGCGCGTTTGGCTGTGGAGTTCGCCGAAGCGGCCCCCGCGGCGTCCATCGAGCCCAGCTGGCGCGGCGCGTTCGGCTGCTCGTACGCGAACTCCGGCGAGACGGCGCGCGCAGTATGCCTGTTCAACACGCTGCTGGGCTGCTGGAACCAGGAGGGCGGCGCCATCTTCACGCCCAGCGTGTCTGCGGGCGATGTGGACAAGGAGAAGTTCCCCAGCGTGCCGAAGCCCGAGAACAAGATCGCCGGCACCGAGGAGTACCCGCTGGCGCTGACCAGCATGGGCACGAACCTCTTCGCCGCCGAGCAGGCCAAGAACGGCGACATCAAGGGCATGTTCTTCTACAACTCGAACATGGCCGCCGGTTATTCGAACACGGCGTACTTGGCTGACGCGCTGTCGCAGCTGGACCTCATGGTGGTCGTGGACGTGCAGATGTCCGAAACGGCCCTGCTGGCCGACTACGTGCTGCCCGATACCAGCTACCTCGAGCGCCTCGAGCTGCCGGAGTTCATCGGTGGCAAGGTGCCGGCTGTCGCGCTGCGCGACCAGGTGCTGGAGAAGGTGCATCCCAACACGCGTCCGGTGGACCAGATCTTCTCCGAGCTGGCCGAGGCGTGCGGCGTGGGCGAGTACTTCCAGTTCAGCGTGGACGAGCTGGCCGACGCTCAGCTCCAAACCGTGGGGCTGTCGCTGGAAGCGCTGAAGAAGACGGGCACGGCGCACTTCCCCGAAAAGGAGTTCTCCTACGGCTCCACGCCGAAGTGGAAGACGCCCACCGAGAAGGTGCAGTTCGCCAGCGAGGCGTGCGAGAAGGCGGGGCTGTCGCCCTATCCGGTGTGGGTCGAACCGGCTGTCATGCCCATGGGCGACGAGCTGCGCTTGATCGGCGGCAAGCAGGCCATCCACAGCCACACCCAGACGGCCAACATCGAGGACCTCATGCAGATCACGAAGGACTACGACCTCACGCGCGTGTGGATGAACGCCGACACGGCTGCCCGCCGCGGCATCGCCGACGGCGACGAGGTGGAGGTGTCCAACGGCCAGCACACGGGTCGCGTGCGCGTGAAGGTCACGCAGCGCATCAACCCGACGGCGTTGTACATGCCCAGCCACTACGGTTGCTCGTCGCCCGACCAGCACACCGCCTACGAGGTGGGCCTGCGCCAGATGGACTACGTTCCCTTCCGCATGGAGCCGGGCTACGGGTCGGCCTGCACGCAGGAGACGGTCGTCAACGTTAAGAAGGCAGGTGCGTAATGGCTCGCTACGGAATGCTCATCAACACGAAGAAGTGCATCGGCTGCTACGCCTGCCGCGTGGCCTGCCAGCGCCAGAACAACCTGTTGCCCACCGAGGACTTCATCCGTTACGAGGAGCACGAGGTGGGAACGTATCCCAACGTGCGCGTGGAGACGGTGCCTTTGCAGTGCATGCACTGCGAGGACGCCCCCTGCGTGGCGGTGTGCCCCACCGGCGCCGCCTATATCGGCGCGGACGGCATCGTGGGCGTGGACCACGGCCGCTGCATCGGCTGTTTGTACTGCATGGCGGCGTGCCCCTACCAGGTGCGCGTGCGCAACGAGGAGACGGGCGCGGTGGACAAGTGCCGCTTCTGCACGGTGTCGGCCGAGACGACGGGCACGAAGATGTGCTCGTGCGTGGAGGCTTGCCTGACGGGGGCGCGTATGTTCGGCGATCTGGACGACCCGGACAGCGACATCTCGAAGGAGATCGTCGCGACGAACGCGCAGCCTATCGCGGGCGACCTGACCAAGTCCAAAGTATTTTACGTGAGGTGATGAACGATGACGTTTGAACCTATTTGGGGTGCCATCATCGCATGGTATCTGTTCCTCGCCGGTCTCGGCGGCGGCGCGTTCGTGACCTCGGCTTTTCTGGGGTGGCGACATCCCGAGGCCGTGTCGATGCGCAAGATCGGGCATCTGGTGGCGCCTATCGTGGTGATCATCGGCCTGTGCTTGCTGATGTTCGATGCGAAGGCGGGCCTCATGAACCCGCTGCGCTTCGCCCTGCTGCTGACGAACTTCGGATCGGTCATGACCTGGGGCGTCGTGTTCCTCGGCGGCTTCACGGTGATATCGCTGGTCGTGGTGGTCCTCGACTTCATGAAGAAGCGCGTGCCGGTGTGGCTCGATATCGCCGGCGTGGTGTTCGGCGTGGCCGTGGCCATGTACACGGGCGCCCTGCTGGGCGTGTGCAAGACGTTCCCGCTGTGGAACAACGCGCTGCTGCCCATCCTGTTCCTCGTGTCGGCCATGTCCACCGGTGCGGCGTCGGTGCTGCTCATCGGCATCTTCAGGCACGCTGACGAGTTCAACCGCGTGGGCGTGCTCAAGAAGTTCCACTTCTGCCTGCCCGTCATCGAGCTTGTGCTGATCGCTGCGCTCATGTTCATCACGTGCACGAATTCCACGGCCGGCTGGAACTCGGTGATGTCGCTGCTGGTCGGCGGATACGCGCCGCTGTTCTGGATCGGGCTCGTGCTCATCGGCCTCGTGCTGCCCACAGCGCTGGAGACGTGGCTTCTGTTCTTCAGCCCGAAGGAGTTCGAGGAGAGCCGCAAAGCTCACTGGATCAGCGCCGCGTCCGACGCGGGCGTGCTGGTGGGCGGCTTCCTGCTGCGCTACCTGGTGGTGGTCGCGGCCCTGCCGCTGACCATGGTGGTGCCCATGTTGTAACGGGCATCGCCCAGCCTGATGTTCCGCGCGCCGCTCCTCCGGGGCGGCGCGCGTGCGTTTGCGGGCTGCCGAGCGTTTCCGCTGCGCAACGCTGGGATCAAGGACTTCTCACGCGGCCGATCTGGTATCTGTTACCTGCGTTTACGTGCTTTTGCACTATAATAGATCGCTTCATGGAAAGGTAATCTGATCAACGGTATCACGAAATATGCTCGCGAGTGGTCGCCCATGGGCTTGGCGCTGTCCTGCGTTCTTGCCGGATTCGCGCTATGCCTGCATGCCGACAATCTGCTGCTGGGCGCCTATGCGCTCGAAGGGGCGGCGGATCTGTTCATCCATTCTTTCCTTGCGGGCGTGGTGGCGTTGTGTGTCGTCGTGTTCGTCTCGGCGCACGACGGCGAGAAGCGACGCTGGTCCATCGGCGTAGGGTTGCTCGCATCGATCGCGGGCGTGTTGTGCGCGCTGCTCTACCAGGTTTTGCCTACTCCGGTGAGCGCTGCGGGTGCTGGTTTGTTCCTGGGCTTCGGCCTGACCTGCCTGCTGCGTCAATGGGGTCGCTACTATCGTCTGTTTTCCTACCAAGGGGCACTGCTCAACACGATGCTGGCATTCCTGGCGGCCTCGTGCTGGTGGTTCGTGGTGTCGCATGCCGGCACGCCGTTTCTGTTCTGCCTTGGAATGCTCGTCTTGGTATCGTGCGGGGCGCTGCCCTTGCTGGCGAGCCAGATCGTGCAGGCCGACGAAATCAAGGCCGGCTTGCGCAGCGTCGTCGCGGTAAAGCCGCTCGAAACCATGCGCGAAGTCATGCAGAAGGGATGGGCGGCGGTTGCCGGCCTCATGTTCAACTTCTTCACGATCGGTTTGACGCTATGGTCCGATCGGATCGGTGTCGAGTCCGGGGACGTCGCGTACAAGCCGATGGCGTATCTGCTGCTAGCCATAGTGGTATGGTGGGTAGTTGCGCACGCGTACCGCGCGCGAGGCGGCATTCTTCAAGCGTTCTACCGTATAGCGCTTCCCGTTGCAGCGGCTCTCATGCTTGTGTGCCCGATCGCCAACGCTACCGGCGCCTTGTCGGGGCTGATGCTGTTCTCTACCATCTCCTATTTGGGCGTGGCGTTGATGAATGTGCTGGGCCTCGTGGTTCTGTTGTGGATGGCGAAGAGTTCCGACGTGGGATTCTCCAAAGTGTTCGCTGCGTTTTGCGCAAGCTGTGCGGCCAGCGTGGCGGTCGGCATGACCGTATTTCAGCTGTTCGGCGCTCACGCCCAGTTGCTGTGGTCGAGCGTCCTGTCGATCTACATCGTGGCTGTAGTGCTGAGCGAGGTGGTGGCGGCCATAGGGCGGCTCCATGCGGCGGGCGAACCCGCGCGGAGGGCGAGCGAAGAGGGCGAGCTGCTCGACTTGGCCGAAGAGGTCGAATAAGCATCTGGCATCCGGTTGGCCGCTGTGTTGATTTGGCGCGAGCGTGCGCGCGAACCTCGTCGGAAAGCCTTATGAGGTTTATCATATACGCAGATGAAACGGGGTGCCCAACCTGTTTGCACCCCCGTACGACCCAAGAAGGAGATGCTCATGGACGCACGCGTGTACGAATTGCTGAACGATCAGATCAACAAGGAGCTGTACTCTTCGTATCTGTATCTGTCCTTCGCCGACTACTACGAGGAGGAGGGTCTCGAGGGCTTTGCCAACTGGTACGAGATCCAGGCCAAGGAAGAACGCGACCATGCTCTTATCTTCCGCAACTACCTGCACGAGAACGGTTGCAAGGTGAAGCTGCTGGCCATCGATCAGCCCGACAAGGAATTCACCACGTTCCTGGAGCCGTTGGAGGCCGCGCTCGAGCACGAGAAGTACGTGACCAGCCTCATCAACGACATCTACGCCGCCGCTGCCGAGGTGAAGGACTACCGCACCATGAAGTTCCTCGACTGGTTCATCGAGGAGCAGCAGGAGGAAGAGGACAACGCCGACAAGATGATCACCCGCATGAAGCTGTTCGGCTCCGATGCGAAGGCCTTGTACGACCTCGATCAGGAGAACGCCGCGCGCGTGTACTCCGTGCCGTCCCCGCTGGCTGCTGCGGAATAGGCCGCAAGCGTCTCCGAGCTATCGCGCCCCCGCCCATGCGGGGGCGTTTTTTCGTTTACAGCGAACCCAGGTACTGCCAGAAAAGCCGTGCCGACGACGAGAGTGGCGCTCCTTTGCGTTTTATGCCGTAGGTACCGAACGCACTGGCATGCGGCACGGCGATGCGCACGAGTGCGCACCCCTCCTTCGGGTCGTTGAGCACGTGGGGTGGAAACCCGAAATACAGCGCATGCTGTTGCGTGGCGCTTCGGACGAGTAGTTCGGCGTCGGACGTGGTCATGAGGATATCTGGATGCGCGCCTGCCGCCTCGCACGCCTCGACGAAGTAGCGGTGCAGGTGGTTTCGCTTGCCGAACGTCACGAACGGCTGCCCGTCGAGGTCGCTCAGCTCCAGCTCTTTGCGC
This sequence comes from Eggerthella sp. 1_3_56FAA, assembly GCF_000185625.1. Lineage (NCBI taxonomy): Bacteria > Bacillati > Actinomycetota > Coriobacteriia > Eggerthellales > Eggerthellaceae > Eggerthella > Eggerthella sp. 1_3_56FAA. The sequence goes on along the minus strand of NZ_GL622580.1, from coordinate 104,037 downwards.
GCGGAGAGCGGGTTGTCTTCGGGGACGAACGCGTACACGCCCGTCTCCACCACCAGCATGGGGTCGAATTCCTCGAGGTACTGCGGAGCCGATCCCACGAGGCTGATGTCGGATTCGCCCGTGCGCACCATGTCGATGGCTGTTTCCGTGGTCACCTCCTCCACCGACAACACGATGTCGGGATGCTCTTCCCGAAATGCGTCGATGGCTCGATCAGGCATGGAGAGCGCCGTGCCGTGCGCCATGGCCACCGAAAGCGTTCGGCGCAGCGCAGGGGCGCCGACGCAGCCGACGTGGCGGCGCTCCAGCTGTTTGAAAGCTTCCACAACCGGAGCGGCATCGTCGAGCAGCGTGCGCCCGGCATCCGTCAGCTCCAGATGGTTGTCGCGATTCGCCAGTAGCGGTTGCCCCAGTTCGTGCTCAAGGTTGCGCACGGCCTTGCTGAGCGCCTGGCGCGACAGAAAAAGCTCGTCGGCCGCCTTGGTGAAACTCCCCAGCTGTGCCACGACGATGAAGTAATCCAGTTGCCGAATATCCACGGTCCCCTCCCAGAAGCCGTTTCGTGTCGGCTCCCAGCATAGCGCATGCCGACGCCTTCTTGATACCTCCGATCATGATCGGAGCGCAAGCAGAAAACAGTTGCGGGTGGGCAACTCGAAGCTGCTTTCTTGCGATGCGGCTCGGTACGTAAGATGGGGATGCCTGCAAGGGGCAGGTATCTAACCAGGAGGGAGCACATCATGGGAAAGCAACAAAGATTCTCGCGTCGTGATTTTCTGAAGTTCGGAGCGGTGGGTGCGGCCGGAGCAGCGGCAGCGGGCATCGTGGGCTGCACGCCCAGCGGCGGCGCGACCGACGAGGCGAAGGCTGCATCGCCCGCAATGGACGGCGCGATCAACTCGTCCGACGCGGTGCTCAAGCTGACCGACGGCATGCCGAAGTGGTCGTTCATGATTCCGCCTGAGCCCGTTCCCGATGATCAGATCACCGAGACGGTGGAGAACGACATCATCGTGGTGGGCGGCGGCATGTCCGGCTTCACCACGGCTGTGTCGGCGGCCGAGCAGGGCGCGAAGGTGACGCTGTTCTCGGCGGCCAGCGCTCCTATCTCTCGCGGCGGCTCGAACTACGCGAAGAACTCGAAGGTGATGGAAGAGCTGGGCATCGAGCCGTTCGATCCAGTGCCGTTCTACTATCACGAGATGCGTGCCGCCTCGTTCGCCGTCGACCAGCAGAAGTGGATGCGCGGCTATAACGAGTCCGAAGAGGCTATGAACTGGATGATCGACATCGCCCGCGAGAGCGGCCTGCAGGTCATCATGGAGCGCGACAACACGTTCGACCTGGGGCCGAACTACGCGCACGCCTTCTCCACCGAGGGCAACAGCGCCATGGTGTCGACGGGCCAGCAGGGCGCCGTGGAGGCGCTCGAAGCAAAGGCGCAGAAGCTGGGCGTGGAGATTATCTACGACACGAAGGCCGAGCAGCTCATCCGGGAGGACGACAACAAGGGCCGCGTGACGGGCGTTATCGCTTCGAAGATGGCCGACGGCAGCTATGTGAAGTTCGTCGCGAAGCAGGCTGTGGTGCTGGCCACGGGCGACTTCTCCAACGACAAGGAGATGCTGGCCGCGTACTGCCCGATGGTGCTGCCGCTAGTGGGTTACGAGCAGGGAGAGATCGACTACAACACCAGCTTCAACCTCACCGGCATCTACGGCGGCGACGGTCAGAAGATGGGCCTGTGGGTTGGTGCGGCGTGGCAGCATGCGTATCCGAACGCGCCCATGATGCAGGGCGCCTGGGGCGGCAGCCACGAGCCGTGCGGCTTCCACATGGGTTTGAATGTGAACATGAACACCGAGCGTTACCAGCGCGAGGATATTTCGGCGCCTTACAGCTCGAATCACCTGTTGTCTCAGCCGGGCAACGTAGCGTATGGCATCTGGACGGCGAATTATCCGCAAGCCATCCTGGACAAGGGGCACGAGTGGTATTCGTTCGGCATGGATTACACCTTGCCCCCGCTTACTCCCGACGAGTTGGTGGCCATGTGGGACGCAGGTGTGGAGACGGGAGCGTACTTCAAGGCCGACACGTTGGACGATCTGGCTAAGCAGTTGGGCTTGGACGCTGCGAAGCTCAAAGAGGTGGTCGCGCGCTACAACGAGCTGTGCGACAAGGGCGTGGACGAGGACTTCTACAAGAATCCCGACTTCCTCGTGAAGATAGACGAGGCGGGCCCCTTCTACGCGGCGCAGAACTACGCGATGTTCATGACTGTTATGGGCGGTCTGCGAACGAGCAAGGACATGGAGGTGTGCGACGAGAACGACCAGCCCATCCCCGGCTTGTTCAACGTCGGCGCTATGGTGGGCGATATGTACGCCAACACGTACAACTTCGCTATACCGGGCAACAGCTACGGCATCAACTGCCTCACGTTCGGGTATCTGCTCGGGCGTGACCTTGCGGCCGGGAAGTTTGCGTAGCCGACCAGAAACGGAGGCGTGACAACGCGGTGACGATTGGCAACGATTTGGTTGTTCACCTGCACAAAAACGCTTCTGAGGGTTCGCAAACCGAACAAAAGAGCGTACAATCGGCGTTGTCCGACAGTTGATAAAAAAATCGCAATACGAACGAATAAAGACTATCTTCGCCAAGTAAACAGTCTCGTGAGGTATTGCTACGAACATCGTGTGAGCGGTGGGCTAGTAGGCTTTCAGCCAAGCGGTACTGTCGGTATTCCTTTCGATGAGGCCGGGGAGCATCCCCGGCCTCGTTGCGTCGGGGGGGGGCTCCGCTGCAAGCCCCCCATCATCGCCCGAAAAACACGCTCCACGCGCTGAGGCGTGTTTTTCGGGCGATGATGGGGTCCCGTGCGCTGGCAGCTTCAAGTTGACGCTGAGGGAAAGCATCGCCTGCGTGATCGATTATTGTCGTACACTGTGGATTGATACAAGGACACGGCTCCGCGCGATGCCGTCGGTTTCCCCGATTCCGTGCGACGCGCCGATGAGCACGAACGAGTGAATACGATAGGAGCAAGCATGCAAACTGCTTTGCTGTGGGCTGCCGGCGGGACCGGCTTCACCTTCTTGATGACCACGTTGGGCGCTGCGTCGGTTTTTCTGTTTCGCAAGCGCAACAGCATGGTGTTTCAGCGGATATTCCTAGGATTCGCGGCTGGCGTAATGATAGCGGCGTCTGTGTGGTCGTTGCTGATTCCCGCCATCGAGCGCGCGGAGGAAGCGGGGCAGGTCGGGTGGATTCCCGCTGCGGGTGGATTCGCCATCGGCGTGGCGTTCCTCATGGTGCTGCACCAGCTGTTGCCGCACCTGCATCCGGGCGAGAGCAAGCCCGAGGGCCTGCCCAGCAAATGGGATCGTCCCACGCTCCTGTTCACGGCCGTCACGTTGCATAATATCCCCGAAGGCATGAGCGTTGGCCTACTGTTCGCCATGGCTGCCCAGAACGGCGGCGACCCCGCCATGTTCGGCATGGCCGTGGCGCTGGCTATCGGCATCGGTATCCAGAACGTGCCCGAGGGCGCAGCAGTGGCGCTGCCCATGCTGCAGGAGGGCATGAGCGCACCGAAGGCGTTCGCATTGGGAGCGCTGTCGGGTTTGGCTGAGCCGGTGTTCGGCATCCTCGTGGTGCTGTTCGCCGGGCTCATCTCGCCGTACATGCCGTGGATGCTGGCGTTCTCAGCCGGTGCCATGATGTACGTTGTGGTGGAGGAGCTTATCCCCGAGGCGCATCTGGGCGAGCACTCCAACGCCGGCACGCTGGGCGTGATGGCCGGCTTCCTGGTCATGATGATCCTGGACGTGGCGCTGGGCTAGAGGCGCGGTGCAGGATGCTCTTTCTTGGAGACGCTGCTGGTAGTACTATGTGATACGTTGCACCACGAACAATCAACATGACGTGAACGCATGGCGGAAAGGAACGTCTATGGAGAACTTCGAATTCGTGTCGCCGACCCACTTCGTGTTCGGAAAGGGCGCTGAAGAGCAGGTGGGAAGCAAGCTGGCCGAGCGCGGTGCGCGTACGGTGCTGCTGCACTTCGGCGGCCAGAGCGCCGTGAAAAGCGGCCTGATCGACCGCGTGAAGGCATCGTTGGATGCACAGGGCATCAAGCACGTGGAGCTGGGCGGCGTGCGTCCGAACCCCGAGATCACGCTTGCTCGCGAAGGCATCGCGCTGTGCAAGGAACACGATGTCGACTGGGTGCTGGCCGTGGGCGGCGGCTCGGTCATCGACTCGGCGAAGGCCATCGCCGTGGGCGCGCACTACGACGGGGACGTGTGGGATTTCTTCGAGACGAAGCGGCTGACGGACGACGTGCTGCCCATCGCCGTGGTGCTCACCATCCCGGCTGCCGGCAGCGAGGCGTCGAAGAACACGGTGGTGTCGAACGACGCATTGCAGATGAAATCGGGCTACGCGAACAACGCCCAGCGTCCGAAGCTCGCGTTCATGAATCCTGAGCTCACGTTCACGCTGCCCCCGTTCCAAACAGCTGCGGGCCTTACCGACATGTTCTGCCATCTGCTGGAGCGCTTCTTCGACGACGTGGGCGCGGTGCCGGTGACGGACAACCTGTGCCTGTCGCTTATGAAGACGGTGCGCGCCGAGGCGCCGCGCGTCATGGTGGATCCTGAGAACTACGATGCGCGCGCGAACGTGATGTGGGCCGGCATGTTGTGCCACCAGGGCCTCGCCGGCGTCGGCCGTCACGAGGACTGGGCGACGCACGGCCTGGAGCACGAATTGTCGGCCCTCTATCCCGAGATCACGCACGGCGCAGGCCTGGCCGTCATGTTCCCGGCCTGGATGGAGTTCGTCTACGATGCGAACCCGGCGCGCTTCGCCTACTACGGTCGCGAGGTGTTCGGACTGGCGCCTACGGGCGACGTGAACGCCGACGCGCTGTCGGCCATCGACGAGACGCGCTCGTTCTTCGCCTCGCTCGGCATGCCTATCACGCTCGCGGAGCTCGACGTGGAGGAAGACGACATCGAGAAGCTCATCCCTACGCTCAAAGAGAACAAGGGCGAGCCCTTCGGCAGCTTCAAGAAGCTCACCATGGACGATGCCCGCGAGATCTATAGGATCGCGTTGTAACGGCGCTTGCTTTTGCGCCGCCCGTTCGTATAATAGAGGCGAGCCGCAGGGAGCTCTAACTCCCCACGGCTCTCGAATCGCTTCGGCGGTTTGGCTACTTTTCTTACGGCTCCTTGTCCTTGCGGATCGGGAGCCGCTCCACTATTGCGGTCAAAAAACCCAGCAAGCTGGAAGCGAACTCAAGGATCGCCGCTATCAAGGCCAAAACGGTCATGGCGTCCACCTCCCTCCGTGCGGTCCCTCGCTCGGGAGCATCTGGTGGAAAGGGGTGTGGTGCCGCGCCGCCTCTGCGCTTCGTACCTCTTAGTATAGCGACCGCGTATCATGCGCAGATGGCGCGCATCCAGCGCGGATCTTCCTCGATCTCGCGCGCGTCCGACGCGCTTGCCACGCGGATTCCACGTTTCTCGCCGGCGTTTCCGACGCGGTTTCCACGCGAATGCGATGCGAGGCTAGCTCATATACGAAGCGGTTGCGCGCAAAGTTCGCAAGCGAGGCGTTCATCTGCGAAAACGAAAGGGCGTCTCACGCGAAGCATTCGTGCCGCCTGCCGCGGAGAGGTGGCGTCTTCCTATAGAAAACAGCTTGCGACGATGACGATGGCGGTGGTCAGCAGACCTGACACGGCGATGGAGACGCCGCTCATGGCGCCTTCGAGCTCGCCCATCTCGAGGGCTTTCGTCGTTCCCACCGCGTGGCTGCACGTTCCGATGGCCACGCCCTTGGCGATGCCGTCGCGCACGCGGAACAGACGCGCCATGAGCGGCGCGGTGATGGCGCCCAGGATGCCGGTGACGATGACGGCGGCCACCGTGATGGACGTGATGCCGCCCAGCTGCTGCGATACCGCAATGGCGATGGGCGTGGTCACCGACTTCGGGATGAACGACAGCGCCAGCGCATCGTCGAGCCCCAGCAGCTTGCATAGTGCATAGGCGCTAGCCATGGACACCACCGAGCCTACAAGGCAGCCCGCGAAGATGGGAACGAAGTGCTCCTTGAGCGTCTGGCGCTGCCGGTACACCGAGTATGCCAGCGCCACGGTGGCCGGTCCTAACAGAAACGAGATGAGTTGCACGCTCTGCTCGTAGGAATCCAGGGGGATGCGCAGCGCCACGAGCGCTGCGATGATGAACGCGACGGTAACCAGCAAGGGATTGAGCAGCGGCGACTTCACGCGCTCGTACAGCAGCACGGAAAGCTTGAACACTGCGAACGAGGCGACGGTTCCCACTGCGAGTGTCAGTGCGAGTTGCGCTATGCCGTCCATCGCGCCTACGCCTCCTCGTCGGCGACGCGGGCGACGCCTGTCGCATCGACGCGCTTCGCCGTCAGCCGAGACACGAGCATCACCGTGTACGACGTGGCCAAGAACACGATCACCGTGGTGATTACGCATACGAGCGCGAACTTCAGCGCGTTGCCCTCCAAAAGGGAGACGCAGCCCATGATGGCCACGCCGGCGGGAATGAAGAACAGCGACATGTTGTCCAGCAGACAGTCGCAGGCGTCGCCCACATGCCGCGCTTTCAGCAGACCCGTGCCCAGCAGTACCAACAGCAGCACCATGCCCACGATGTTGCCCGGAAGTCGGACAGGAAGCACGCTTGCGATCGCGCATCCCGCACCGTACACGGCAACCACCAGGGCGAGCTGCGCGGCGAAGCGCGCTCCTCGCTTGCCCGCCCGTCCTGCTTTCGCGCGCCAAGAGACATCGCCATGAGCAGGTGCGGACGCGCACCCGGAGACGCCTGAGACGGCGTCGGTCTGCTGTTTCACGATTCCAATCCTCACGTGTATGCGGGCGCACGCGCCGCTTTGCTTGTGCGCCTGCCCAATTTTTGCCGCGCCCATTGTACGGCGGTTGTCGTGTTTGCGTGCGATCTGCGCTCAGAATTCACGCAAACGACCCTTCCGATCGTTTCGGAGCGCTCTCGAACCAAAGAAAGCGGCACTGCCGAAACCGACGGTGCCGCTTGCAGGTGGTTGCGATCCGGATGCTAGTCCTTGCCTACCAATGCGTTCACCAGCGCCGATACGATGCTGATGACGATGGAGGCCACGAACGCGCTGCCGAACGAGTCGATGACCAGTCCCACTTGGAAGATCCCGTTGGCCAGCCATGCCGCGATGTACAGCATGAGCGTGTTCACCACCAGGTAGAAGATGCCCAGCGTGATCACGCTGATGGGAAGGCTGAGCACCTGCATGATGGGCTTGATGCTGATGTTGATCAGCGACAGGATCAAGCCGAAGATGGCGATGCCCACCCACGCGTCGGTGCCGCCGAGCAGATCCATGCCCGGAACGATCCACACCGCAACGCCCACGGCGATAGCGGTGACGAGCCAGCGGATGATGAAGTTCATGGGACGCTCCTTGACGTGCGACGATATATCCGTATCACTGTAGCACGCTGAAAGCGAGACGGAAAACATCGGTCATGGAGCCGTAACCCAACGAACGGCGCCGACCCGCGCGTATGCGCCGCCTGCGCGAGCGAGCAGGCGGCGCAGTGGGAGCTACAGCACCTGTATCGTCCCGGTGGCCATGAGGGCGATCGATACCGCCATGAGCACCACGATGACGGCGGCTATCGCCTTGTCCGCCATGTTTGGCAGTATCTTCTCGCCGCGTTCGCGCTGGCCCATGGCATATACGATGATGCCGGGAGCGAACAGGATAGTGGTGATCATGATTCCCACCAGCCCGGCCGCCCACACGAGGAACACCGTGTACACGAAGCCGACGGTGCCGAACACGCGGGCTTTCTTCACCTGCTCGGGCGTCAGGTGCTCGCGCTTCCAGGCGATCTTCATGTAGTAGGCCGCCGAGCACACGTAGGGGATGAGGATGGTGGACACGGCGCACGCGTAGAAGAATTGGTACGTGGACGACGAGAACACCGACACGATCAGGAACAGCTGCGTGATGCCGGCCGAGATGAGCACGGTGACGATGGGCGCGCCGTTCTTGTTCGTGCGCGCGAACGACTTCGGGAACACGCCCTGGCGCGCGGCTTCGAACGGCGTCTCGGCGGCGATGATCACGTAACCCAGCATCGCGCCCAGAAGCGACAGCACCACGCCGAGGTTCACGATGCTCGCGCCGACAGACCCGATGGCATGTTCGAGGATGCCCGCCATCGACGGGGTGGCCAGCTCGGCCATCTGCGCGCGCGGCATGACGCCCATGCTCTCCAGCGAGATGATGAGGTACAGTACGAACACCGAGATGAAGCCGATGACCGTGGCGCGGCCCACGTCGCGGGCGTATTTCGCGCGACCCGAGATGACCACGGCGCCTTCGATGCCGGTGAACACCCACACGAGCGCGATCATGGTGGACACGATTTGCGTGCCAAGGTCGGGCCCGCCCGCTTCGCCCCAGAAGTTCTCCATGAAGATGGCGGGGTCGAACTTGCCCAGCAGCGCGATGGACAGCACGAACAGCGAAAGCGGCACGAGCTTCGCGATGGTGACGATGACGTTGATGCCGGCCGCTTCCTTCACGCCGCGCGACACGAGCCACACGAGCAGCCACAGAAACGCCGACGCGCACACGCACGACAGCAGGTTGTTGCCGCTTTCGAACGGATGGAAGAAGTACCCCAGCGCCGAGAACAGCAGGATGGCGAACGACACGTTCGACAGGCACGCCGACACCCAGTAACCCCATGCGGAGTTGAACCCGACGAAGTCGCCGAATCCTGCCGCCGCGTAGGCGTAGATGCCGCCGGTGAGATCGGGGCGGGCCTGCGACAGCCCGTTGAAGCACATCATGAGCGAGAACACGCCCACGAAGCAGATGGCCCAGCTGATGAGTACGGCGCCGGTGCTGGCGCCTCCGGCGGCCATGTCGCCGGCCAGCGCGAAGATGCCTCCGCAGATGCTGGCCGTGATCACCATCATGGTGAGGCGGAACAGATCGAGGCCGTTCGGGTCGATGATCTGACCTTTGTCGCGGGAGGCTCCTGCGCTGGCGGCGAGGCTCCCGTCGAGGGTTTCAGAGGCAGCGTTCGACATAGCCCCTCCTTTATCTGGGGGTCGAAGGGAATGCTGACGCAGGGCACGGCAAGGTGCGAGCGTCGGAAATGCAACGGCGCGCCGGGCAAGTGCCGCAGCGCGCCGTATGCGGCGATGTAAGAACGGAGGAGACGAGCTGTTTGTGACGAGTCGGATAGCCGTGAAGGTTCTGGGGGTTTGAGCTAGCGAACAATCCAGTGAATTGTTCGCTAGCGCTTTTCCCGGCCGAGCGGTCGGGGGCCGGGTGCGAAAGCCCCCAGGTTCTGAACGGCTAGGCGGCCGCCACAAACAGCCCCCAGGTTAGAAGCGCAGCGACAGGCAGCTCAGGCCGCCGTCCAGCTTGCGGTACTCGGACGTATCGACGGTGATCGTCTCGTAGCCGGCGTCTTGCACGGCCTTCAGCACGGTGGGATAGCCCTCGGGCACGATGACGGTGCCGTTCACCCAGATGCAGTTCGCGGCGTACGCCTCGTCCTCGGGGATCTCGATGCGGTTGTACTGCTCGAAGTCGGGCTTCGTCACGAACTCGCCGGACACCAGCATGTTGCCGTCCTCCAGGTAGTTCACGCCGGTCTTCAGGTGCAGGACCTTCTCCAGCTTCACTTCGGAACCCTCGAGGCCCCAGCCTTGCAGGATCTCGCAGAACTGGCGAATGCCCTCTTCGTTCGTGCGGGCGGACTGGCCCACGTAGAAGTGGTCGCCCACCATCATGACGTCGCCGCCGTCCAGCGTGCCCGGGCTCACGATGCGCTTCACGTGCTCGTCGTCGAAGAACTGGCGCACGGCAGGCTCGATCTCGTCCTTCTCGCCGTTGCGGCTGTCGGCGCCCGGGTTCGTGATGATGGCGCCGCAGCGCGTGATGACCGCGGGATCCTCGACGAAGCAGGAGTCGGGGAACTGCTCGAGGGCGGGCAGGACGGTCACTTCGACGCCGCACTCCTTGAGGGCCGCGATGTAGTCGTCATGCTGCTTGAGGGCTTTCTCGTAATCGGGCTTGCCGAGTTCGGGCGCGGAGGTGATGCCCTCGACCATGGACTTGGCGGGGCGGCGGACGATGACGTTGGAGAACTTGGTCATGACGGATCCTTTCGTGAGAGATCATTTCCGTTTGCTTCCTATGGCGCATATTGTATTCTGTATATTGTATACAATCAAGAGGAAACGGGAAGTTTTTCGGAGTTGTTGAAAAGGGGATGGTGGGTCTCATTCGGCGACGGCGAGGGGCGCGTCAGCCCTCGAATTCCCTCGGGCGCGATGCGGGGTGCGTGCGCAGAGCGCATCATCGCCCGAAAAACACGCTCCAGCCGCTGAGGCGTGTTTTTCGGGCGATGATGCGTGTCGGAATGCGAGCGCGAATGCGGCAGAACCTCCGTACATGCGGGGCAAGCGCGCGAATGCGCCGTAGTGCTTGTGGTATATTGGCATACACGAAGGCCGTACGACAGGCGGATGAAATGACGAACGAATACCGTTCCCTCAAAGACCATGTATACAACCACATCGTCGACCTGATCGACGGCGGGACTTTGGCCGACGATCACAAGATCAGCGAGCAGCAGATATGCGATGCGCTCGGCGTCAGCCGCACGCCCGTGCGCGAGGCGCTCATCCAGCTGGCCGCCGACGGTTACTTGGAGAACGTGCCGCGCAAGGGCTTCTACGTCAAGCGTGTGACGGAGGACAGCGCCCGCGAAATCGTGGAGATCATCGGCCCGCTGGACGGCCGCGCCGCGCTGTTGGCCGTGGGCGACATGACCGACGACGACATCGCGCAGCTGCAGTTTTTGCACGGTTCCATGCAGCTGGCCATCGAGAAGGGCCTCTACAAGAAATACGACGACCTGCAGCACGACTTCCACGACTGCTATGTGCGCAAGTGCGGCAACACCCGTCTGATAGGGCTGATTCACCAGATGAACCGCTACTTCATGAAACGGGAGTACGCCAACGTGGGCGCCGACGAGCTGGACGGCCTGCTGCGCAAGGCCAACGAAGAGCATGCGGAAATCGTCAGGCTCTTCGAGCTGCGCGACGGCGAAGAGCTGCAACGGTTTATTCGCGACGTACATTGGAGCATCGACAATGCCAAGTTCCTCGTCTGGTAGCGCCCAACCCGCGCAGCGTTCCACGCAGAAATCGCCCGTCTGTCCCGTCGAGCGCGAGTGCGGCGCCTGCCAGCACGTGGGCGTTCCGTACGCGCAGCAGCTCGCAAGCAAGGACACGCGTGTGGCCGAGCTGTTCGCCGACGTGGCCGACGCGTCCGCGTTGCGGCCCATCCTGGGCATGGATGAGCCGTACTGCTATCGCAACAAGGTGGTGTCCCCCTACGCGCCCGGCCGCAAGCTGCAAGGCTCCGCGAACGCTCGGGCGGGGAAGGGGCGCGACGCGCGCGGCGGCCGCGACGGCAAGCGCGCCCAGAAGCCGCGCCGCGAGATCCTCTGCGGCATGTACGCGGCCGGATCGCACCGCATCGTCCCCACCGACGGCTGTCTCATCGAGAACGAAGAGGCCAAGCGCATCATCCGCACGGTCCGCGACCTCATGCCGCGCTTCGGTCTCGAGCCGTACCGCGAGGATTCCGGCACGGGCTTCCTGCGCCACGCCGTGGTGCGCGTGGGACATACCAGCGGCGAGATCCTGGTCACGCTGGTCACGAACGGCCGCGCTTTCCCCGCATCGCGCGCGTTTTGCCGAGAGCTGGTGCGCCGCTGCCCTCGCATCACGTCGGTCGTGCAGAACGTGAACGAGCGCCAGACCAACGTAATTCTCGGCGAGCGCGAGCAGACGCTGTACGGTCCGGGCTTCATCCTGGACAAGCTGTGCGGGCTGAGCTTTCGCATCTCGTCGCAGTCGTTCTACCAGGTGAACGCCGTGCAGACCGAGGTGCTGTACGAGCGCGCCATCGACCTGGCCGGCTTCACCGGCTCTGAAACGGCCATCGACGCCTACTGCGGCACCGGCACCATTGGTCTGGTGGCCGCCAAGCGCGGCGCGCGCCAGGTGATCGGCGTGGACACGGTGGCGTCGGCCGTGCGCGACGCGCGCGAGAACGCGAAGCACAACGGCGTGGAGAACGCTCGGTTCGCGGTGGGCGATGCAGGGGCGTTCATGCGCGAGCGCGCCGCCGCAGGCGATGCTGTGGACGTGCTGCTGATGGATCCGCCGCGCGCCGGGTCGAGCGAGGAGTTCCTCGCGGCCGCAGTGACGCTGGCGCCCCGGCGCATCGTCTACATCTCGTGCAACCCGACTACGCAGGTGCGCGACCTGGCCTTTTTGCGCCAGCGCGGCTATGCCGTTCGCACGGTGCAGCCGGTCGACATGTTCCCTCATACGGATCACATCGAGACGATCGCGCTGGTGGAGCGCGTCGAGGGCTTCTTTGAAAGGAGCGACCGATGAGCGATTGCGATATTCGTCAGTCGTCGAACGATGAGCCTGACGAAGCGGTTCCGAGGATGCGGCACGACGCGCCGCTCGCGGTCGACGGGAGCCATGGCGGCTCCACCGATCTGCGCAGCTTCGTGTTCGATACGGTTCTCGAAGGCATGCGCACGAGCATCTACGTGACTGATCCGAAGACGGATCGCATTCTTTATATGAACGGGTTCATGAAGCACGATTACGGCGTGGAGGATCCGGAGGGCAAGGTGTGCTGGCAGGTGCTGCAGCGCGGCTTGACCGAGCGATGCGCCTTCTGCCCGGTTGACGAGCTTCTAAGCTGCGGCGACGAAGTTCCATTGGTGGAGTGGGACGAGGAAAGCCCCATGACGGGGCGCACGTACCGCAACTACGACAGCCTGGTGACCTGGGTCGACGGGTCGCGTGTGCATTTGCAGCAGTCGGTGGACATCACGGCGCTCGTTTCTGCGAACACCGACGAACTGACCGGGATGCTGTCGCGCCGAGCCGGTAAGGAGCGGCTGGGCATCTCGCTTGCGCGGGCTGCGGTCGAGGGCGAGCAGGTGTCCGTCGTTCTATACGACATCAACCGGCTGAAGGATGTGAACGATCTTCATGGCCATGCCGAGGGAGATTACCTGATCCGCTCGGCCGCGAACGCCGTACGATGCGAATTCGGTCCCAACGATTACGGGTTCCGCTTGAGCGGCGACGAGTTCGTGTGCGTATTCCTAGGCGACGCGGCTTCCACGCGCGTCAAGATCGAGCGCGCACGCGCTGCGCTCTCCGCGACTCCGCGCCGCACCGAGCCTCCCTACGAGATGGGTTTCTGCTTCGGCATCGCAGAGGCGGACCCCGAAGCGCCGCTGGAGTTGTACGAGGTGCTGGCCTTGGCGGACCGGCGTATGTACGAGGAGAAGCGACGTTTTCATATAGATCGCAACATCAACGCCCTGATCAGCGCTGAGCGATCGGGCAGGGGGGTGTCGGTCGATCCGTGCTCGTTCTCGTACGATGAAAGCAAGCTGTACGACGCGCTGGTCGAGAGCACCGACGATTATCTGTACGTATGCAACATGAGAACCGGCGTGTTCCGCTACCCGCGCGCTATGGTGGAAGAGTTCGACCTTCCCTCCGAGGTGGTGGAAAACGCGGCAGCCGTGTGGGGTTCGAAGGTGCATCCTGACGACAAGCAGGCGTTCCTCGAATCGAACCAGGAAGTCGCCGATGCGCGCACGACGCGCCATTGGGTGGAGTATCGCGCCATCAACCGCAAAGGCGAATGGGTGCGTCTGCGATGCCGCGGCCGGCTCATCCTCGACGCGAAGGGAAAGCCGCTGCTGTTCGCCGGGTTCATCACGAACCTGGGAAAGAAGAGCAAGGTCGACCCGCTGACCGGACTTTTCAACAAGTTCGAGTTCGAGGACGATGTGCGTCGTCGTATGGAGACGATGCAGAGCGCGCGGATCAGCCTCATGGTGCTGGGCATCGACGACTTGCGGCACATCAACGACCGCTACGACCGTGCATTCGGCGATGAGGTCATTCGGTTTGTGGCGCAGCGCATCCAAAGCTCGCTGCCCGAGGACGCGCGCGTGTACCGTCTGGACGGCGACGAGTTCGCCGTGATCGTCGATGACGATGTCGACGTGCTGCGCAGCGCATACGCGCAGCTAGGCGGTATGTTTCAGCGACAGCACGATCATGAGGGCCGCAAGTTCTATTGCACGCTGTCCGGCGGCATCGCGCAATATCCCGGCGATGCCGAAACGTACGAGAGCCTCGTGAAGTACGCCAATTACGCGTTGGAACACGCGAAAGGGCATGGGAAGAAGCGCTGCGTAAACTTCTCACAGCCTATTCTGGCCGAGCGCGTGCGCGAGCTCGAGCTGATGGAGCTGCTACGGGGCAGCGTGGAGAACGGCTTCAAGGGATTCAGCCTGTGCTACCAGCCTCAGGTGGAAGCTGCAACGGGTTGCGTCGTGGGAGCCGAGGCGCTTGCGCGTTGGCGTTGCGACGAGTATGGCGACTTGTCGCCGCTCGAGTTTATCCCGCTGCTCGAAGAGAGCGGTCTTATCGTTCCTGTGGGCACGTGGGTTCTGCAACATGCTGTGGACACCTGTAAACGATGGAGGAAGGCGATCCCCTCGTTTACCATGAGCGTGAACCTGTCGTATCGCCAACTTGACGAGGACGGTCTGGTTCCTCTTATCGTGGATACGTTGCGAGAGGCGGAGCTGCCTCCTGAGAGCCTCGTCGTGGAGATGACCGAAAGCCGTTTCGCCGACGACGCCCAGGTCACTCATGAGCTGTTCGATCAGCTGCGCATGCAAGGCGTGCGCGTGGCCATGGACGATTTCGGTACGGGCTACTCGTCGTTGGGCGTGTTGAAGACGTCGCCTGCCGACATCGTGAAAATCGACCGCGCGTTCATCCGCGATATCCAGACGAGCACGTTCGATGCCACGTTCATCAAGTTCGTGGTGGAATTGTGCCACGCCGTGGGCATCAGCGTGTGCCTCGAAGGCGTGGAGACCAACGAAGAATACGAAGTGGTGGGCGGCATGGGTCTCGATTATATCCAAGGCTTCCTGTTCGGTCGTCCTCTGCCAGAAGAAGAGTTCGAGCGGAGGTTCTTGGAGGGGAGGGCATGATGGCTGCTGTGCAAACGGAAACGCTGGTCGATCGGGCGGCGGCGGTGCTCTCGGCACGCCGCTTGGCCGATGCCGATACGCCGGCGCTGCTGATGGTGTCGGGCGGGTCGGATTCGACGGCGCTCGCGTATATCGCCTGCGAGTTGCGGGAACGCGGGGCGCTGGGGCAGCTTGCCATGCTGCACGTCAACCACCGGCTTCGGGGCGAGGATGCCGACGAGGACGCTCGCTTCGTCGCTCAGTTGGCCGAGCTGCTGGACGTTCCGCTGTTCTCGTGCGACATAGACATAGCGGGAGAGGCGCAGCGCACGGGCGAGAACGTGGAGGCGGTGGCCAGGCGCGAGCGTTACCTGGCGGCCAACGAAGCGCTCGAAAGCCTCTGCTTGCATGCGGCGACACCGCTTGCCGATGGACGCATCCTGACGGCGCACACGGCCGACGATCGCGTGGAGAGCTTCTACATGCGCTCCATCGTGGGCACGGGGCCGGGTGGGTTCCGCGCCATGAAGTACCGCAACGGGCCGGTGGTGCGCCCCCTGCTGGATGCGAGCCGCGAGGAGCTGCGCGCCTACATCGCCGAGCGCGAACGCGACGGCGCGCCCGTGGCCTGCGACGACGCGGGTTGCTTATGGCGCGAGGACGCGACGAACGCGCACACCGACCGGTTCCGGGCCTACGTGCGCCATGAGATCGTCCCGCGCGCGAAGGAGCGCAACCCGCAGCTTCTGGAGGTGCTCGGCCGCACGATGAACCTCATCGCCGACGAGGACGATATGCTGGAGGATATGGTGGATGGGCTGATGGCGGGCCACGTCGAAGCGCTCGGCGACGAGTACGACGCAGGTTGCGTGCTGGCGCCCGCATTCGGCGCCGAGCCGTTGCCCCTGCGCCGGCGCGCCGTGATGCGCGCGCTGCAGCTGATGCTGGGTCGCGACGCCCGCGTGGAGACGGCCTCGGTGGAGGCCGTGCTGGCCGCGTTCGACGACGAGGCGGGCGGCAAGCCTCGCAGCGGCTACGTGGCCAACATCCAAGGCGACCTCGCCGTCAGCGCGAACAAGCGCGGCGCCCGCATAGAGCCCATGTCCGCCTACCGCGCCCGCCGAAAGCGCGGGTAGGTCGCGCTACGATCGTCTCCAAAGCGATTCGTCGGCGATGGCTTCGGGAAGCCATGCTCCTACTGACTTCGACGCGCCCCACCAAGCGAGCGTGTTGCGGTGCCACAGGGCGATGCGCTTGAACGCGACGGTGTTGTCCAATACGTGCGCCTCCTCGCAGTAGGGTAGCGCTTTGCTCAGACTCGCGAGCGACGCCCGGTACCGTTTTCGAACGAGCGCCTCATCTATATCGTGACCTCCCGCCTGCACGCGGCGTTCGATGCGTTGCAGGGCTATGCCCTCGTTTGCAAGGCCGATGTAGAACAGGAACACGCGGTATCCCTTCTCGCGTGCTTCGGCCATGGTGCGCAGGGCTCGATGGCCGGCCAGCGTTGTTTCCTGATTGAACGAGCGTCGTGCCGCCAGATGCTCGTCCACGCTGCGCAGCGCGATCCTGCCTGCGGCCACTTGATCCTGGCCGTTCGACCAGTCCCCGCCTTGCTCTCGGAGGATTTCGTCGGGGTTCACGCGCGCCATGGTGGCGGGCATCCCTCCCGTGTGCCAGAAATCGCTGCGGAACAGGGTGGATTTGCCTGCTCCGTTCACGCCGGCGAACACCACGTAGAACGGTTGCTCGCTCATCAGAAGACCCCTTGGCGAACGAGCTCCGACTGTTTGCGTTGGAGGAAGAAGTCGGCGACGGCGATGCGGAACGCGGCCTGCTCGGGGTCGTCGATCGCCGCTATCTCGGCAGCGCTCGGGCACGCTGCCAGATGGTCTTTGCATGCGCGATAGAGCTCGCTTGCTGCTGCGTGCGGCTTGCTGTCGTCTGCAGGGGACGGAACGTCCGCCTTGCGCGGACGGCCTGCGGACGGCCGGGTTGCGGCACGCTGCATCACGTCCTCCTCCCGGAGCGTCCACGTGCGTCCGACTTTCTGCGCCGGCAATGCTCCTTGTGCGATGAGCGCCCGCACCCGCGTTGGCGTGACCTGTAGGATTTCGGCGCTTTCGACGACCGACAGCATGCAACCTCCTTGGTTCTGCGCGAGCGGCATATGATCCGAGTATAGAATAATCATTGCGATATCGCAATGATTATTGAACTCGATGAGGGACGGCTTATGCGTTCTCAACGATATCGCGTACGCGCGTTCTCTTATCGCAGCGCATCGCGACGATTGTTTCACGTGAAACAATTCGGTGAGATGTGTAGCAGGGAGAATCGGGGAGGAGTTTGCGGTCGGGGTCAGAGTTGCCCGCGCTTGCGTCTGGGCGCTTCGCGTGGAACCTGCGTGCTCTTGGTGCAACGCTTGCGCCCGCTGCGCTACAATACCGCGCATGGATAACGAACAGAACACCCAACCGGCGGCCGCGCCCGCCGAAACGCCCATGCCCGCCCTCGACATCGTGCTGGCCAGCGCGTCGCCGCGTCGCAAGCAGCTGCTCGAAGACGCCGGCGTGCGCTTCGTCGTGCACGCGTCCGAGGTGGACGAGACCTTGGAGCCCGACCTCCTGGCCGATCCGCCCGAGGCGTGCAAGAAGCTGGCCGAGCGCAAAGCCGGCGCCGTGGTGCAGGAGGTGCTGGCCGAAGACTACACAGGCATGGCCGCCGTCATCGGCGCCGACACCATGGTGGTGTGCGAAGGGGAGATATTCGGCAAGCCCGTCAGCCTGTCCGACGCGAAGCGTATGCTGCGCTGCCTGTCGGGTCGCACGCATGAAGTGCTGACGGCTGTATCCGTATGGATGGTGGCCGCGCCCGAGCCCGAGAACATCTCGCTGGGCTTCCGCACGTTCGTCGATCGCTCGGCTGTGACGTTCCGCGAGCTGACCGACGAAGAGATCGTCGACTATCTGCGCAAGGGCGAGTCGTTCGACAAGGCCGGCGCCTATGCCGTGCAGGGGGCCGGAGCCGATCTGGTGGCGCGCGTCGACGGCGCGATGGACACCGTCATCGGCCTGCCCGTAGGTCGTTTGCTGGAGGAGTTCCCGGACTTCGCGGGTTCGGCGTCCTGACGGACGGCGAACGACTCGACGCTGGGCGGCTGCGCCGCCCGATCTCTCAGTCGAGTCGAGGGCTCGCACATCGAAATGCGCTTCGCCTGCGCTCTCCCCACGATCCCGCGCGCCGCAACCGCCCTTGCTGACTTGCTGCGCCAGCCTATGGCATTTTCAACCTATCGTCCCAGTTCCCATTGCGAAATGTAAAAATCGTGACAGGCAGGCTGGCGTTACCGTATCGTCTCCTTTTCCCGGAGAGGCAATGGTACACTAGCTGAATTCAAGGTAAGCGTGACGCTCTCGCCCATTGATCTCGCAGATTGATCAGGGGCGATAGCAGAAGCGAAATGCGACGATAGAGGTTAGGAACGTGCACAACGACATTTCGGAGATCCTGTTCACCGAAAAGCAGCTCGCCGATCGCGTAGGCGAGATAGGCGCAGCCATTACGAGCGATTACGCCGACGTTGCCGACGAGGGCATCATCCTGATCTCGGTTCTGCGCGGCGCCGCTATCTTCATGGCGGATCTGGCGCGCAAGATCGAGCTTCCGCTCGAAATGGACTACATGGCCATCTCGTCGTACGGAAACGGCGCCAAGAGCTCCGGCGTGGTGCGTATCCTGAAAGACCTCTCGTCTCAAATCGAAGGGCGTCACGTCATCGTGGCCGAGGACATCCTCGACTCCGGTCTTACCCTGACGTACTTGCTGAAAAACCTGTCGTCGCGTCAACCGGCTTCCATCGAGGTAGCCACGCTTCTTCGGAAGAAGACGCTTGCGCAGGCGAAGATCGATTGCAAATATATCGGTTTCGAGTGCCCCGATGAGTTCATCGTGGGCTACGGGTTGGACTATGCGGAGCGGTATCGCAACCTGCCCTACATCGGCATCTTGAAGCCGGAGATTTACTAGCGAAGCTATCTTGGCGGTCGACCGGTTCGGCGTTGCCGAGTCGCGTCGTGCTAAGGGTATGCGGCATCGGCCGCATGCGATGACGGGCGGGCACGCGGGTCTGTCCGTCTCGCAGCGCGAGTCGGTGAGAAAAGGAAAGTTAAACGCTATGGCACAGCAAAACAAACAATCGCAGTTCCAGCAACCCAGCCCGAGGACGACCATCATATCGGTAGTCCTGTTCATGCTGGTGGCTTTCTTCGTGGGCCAGCAGTTCTTGAACATGTCGTCTGCCGGCGCCAAGCCTACCGACCGTCTGATCACGTCCGAGTTCGTGCAGGCCGTCGAGCAGGATCGCGCGACGAAGGTGGTGTACAACGCCGGCGACTACACGGTGTCGGGCTCGTACTATCCCGCTATCACGGCGGGTTCCACGGGCGCCGATGCGTTCAACGAAGCCTTCCAGGCGCTCAACGCGCGCATGGCCACGCTGAAGAACCCCGAGACGGGCAAGGCGCTCGGCGGCGTGGGCACCACCGACATCAACGGGGCCACGCTGGGCGTGGAGCGCAACTTCACGTCCACCTATTACGGCGGCTCGCTCGGCGACCTCATGGCGGCGCATCCCAACGTGCCGTACGAGGTGGCGCTGCCCAGCCCGTTCGTGGAGCTGCTCGGCACGCTGCTGCCCTTCATCATCATCGGCCTCATCCTGTTCTTCTTCTTCAACCAGATGCAGAAGGCGAACAACTCGCAGATGAGCTTCGGCAAGGCCAAGACGAAGAAGTCCATCGAGGAGCGCCCCGACGTGAAGTTCTCCGACGTGGCCGGCGTCGACGAGGCCGTCGAGGAGATGCAGGAGATCAAGGACTTCTTGGCGAACCCGGCGAAGTACCAGTCCATGGGCGCGAAGATCCCGCGCGGCTGCCTCTTGGTGGGCCCTCCGGGCACTGGTAAAACCCTGCTCGCGCGCGCCGTCGCC
The DNA here is from genome assembly GCF_000185625.1 of Eggerthella sp. 1_3_56FAA. Taxonomy (NCBI): domain Bacteria; kingdom Bacillati; phylum Actinomycetota; class Coriobacteriia; order Eggerthellales; family Eggerthellaceae; genus Eggerthella; species Eggerthella sp. 1_3_56FAA. The sequence goes on along the minus strand of NZ_GL622580.1, from coordinate 83,860 downwards.
GGCGAGGCGGGCGTGCCGTTCTTCAGCATTTCCGGCTCCGACTTCGTCGAGATGTTCGTCGGCGTGGGCGCGTCTCGCGTGCGCGACTTGTTCCAGCAGGCGAAGGATGCCAGCCCGGCCATTATCTTCATCGACGAGATCGACGCTGTCGGCCGCCAGCGCGGCACGGGCCTCGGCGGCGGCCACGACGAGCGCGAACAGACGCTGAACCAGCTGCTGGTGGAGATGGACGGCTTCGAGAGCAACGACTCGGTGGTGCTGATCGCCGCTACGAACCGCGCCGACGTTCTGGACCCGGCGCTGCTGCGCCCCGGCCGCTTCGACCGCCAGATCGTGGTGGACGCGCCCGACGTGAAGGGCCGCGAGAAGATCCTGCAGGTGCACTCGAAGGACAAGCCCATCGGCAGCGACGTCGACCTGTCGAAGGTGGCCAAGCTCACGCCGGGCTTCACGGGTGCCGACCTGGCCAACCTCATGAACGAGTCGGCGCTGCTCACCGCGCGTCGCGGCAAGAAGATCATCACGCAGCAGGAAGTGTCCGAGTCCATGGAGCGCGTCATCGCCGGGCCCGAGCGCAAGGGCCGCGTGCTGGACGAACAGACGAAGCACACCATCGCGTACCACGAGAGCGGCCACGCCTTGGTCGGCCACCTGCTTCCGCACGCCGATCCCGTGCACAAGATCTCGATCATCTCGCGCGGCCGAGCGCTGGGCTACACGCTGTCCATCCCCAAGGAGGACAAGGTGCTCAACTCGCTCGGCGAGATGCGCGACGAGCTGGCCGTGTTCATGGGCGGCCGCGTGGCGGAGGAGATCTTCTGCGACGACATCACCACGGGCGCATCGAACGACCTCGAGCGCGCCACGAAGATGGCCCGCGCCATCGTCACGCAGTACGGCATGAGCGCCGAGCTGGGCACGCAGGTGTTCGGCCAGCCGAACCACGAAGTGTTCCTGGGCCGCGACTACGGCAACACGCAGGACTACTCGGAGGAGACGGCGAAGCGCATCGATGACGAGGTCGCCCGCATCATGAAGGACGCGCATGACCGCGCCTACGAGATCCTGGCAAGCCATCGCGAGCAGATGGATCTCATGGCCAACGTGCTGCTTGAGCGCGAGACGGTGGAAGGCGAGGCGTGCCTTGCCCTGCTGGACAACACGTGGGATGAGTATCTCAAGCACGAGGACGAGATCAACGCCCGCAAGGAGGCCGAAGAGGCCGCCGCGCGCGCCCGCGACGAGCATCTGGCCGATCCGAACTGGAAGGAAGAGCCGGTCGAGCCGGGCGACCAGGATCCGAATCCGCCGTACCGCGAGCCTGCGGAGGGCGACGGCGACGATGCGCCCGCATCTGCTTCGTCGACGTCGGACGAGGCGCCTGTCGACGCTCCGGCTCCGCAAGCCCCTGAGCAGAAAGGCGACGGCACCGAACGATGATCTGGCGCTGCGCAACCTATGAGTTCGATACGAGAATGCCCATCGTCATGGGCATTCTCAACGTTACCCCCGACTCCTTCTCCGACGGAGGCCAGCACGACGGTTTCGATGCCGCGCTGGCTCATGCCGAGCGCATGGCGGAGGAGGGAGCCCGCATAATCGATGTGGGCGGCGAGTCCACGCGGCCCGGCGCCGCGCCGGTGTCCGTGGACGAGGAGCTGGCGCGCGTGCTGCCGGTGGTGCGCGCATTGGCGCAGCGCGATGTGTGCGTGAGCATCGATACGCGCCACGCCGAAGTTGCGCGCGCGTGCTTGGAAGCGGGCGCGGCCATCGTGAACGACGTGTCCGGCTTCCGCGACCCCGCCATGGTGGACGTCGTGCGCGACAGCGACTGCGGGCTGGTGGTCATGCACATGCAGGGCGACCCCTCGACCATGCAGAACGCGCCTTCGTATGACGACGTGGTGGGCGACGTGCGCGAGTGGCTGCGCGACCAAGCTGCCGCTTTGGAGGCTGTGGGCATAGCGCACGACCGCATCTGCATCGACCCCGGCCCCGGTTTCGGCAAGACGCCGTCGCAGACACTGGAACTGGTGCGCAACTTCCAAGAGTTCGTGCGTCTGGGCTACCCGGTGATGGTGGCGGTGTCGCGCAAGAGCTTCTTGGGCTGGGCGTACGGCATCGACGAACCTTCTGCGCGCGACGAGGTTTCGGCTGCCGAGGCGCTCATGGCCTGCGAGCTGGGAGCCAGCGTGGTGCGCGCGCATAACGTGGCCGCGACGGTGGCGGCGTTGGAGGGGTTGCGGCCGTATGCGCTCATCGGCATGGGCTGCAACGTCCCGCTGGTGGCCTCGCCCGGCGAGGAGCGCGAGGGCAAGATCGCCATGCTCAACCAGGCCATCACCGAGCTGTGCTCGCTGCCCGATTCGCAGATCGTCGACATCTCCAGCTTTTACGAGAGCGAGCCGGCCTACTACCTCGACCAAGATTCGTTCGTGAACGCCGTGGTGCTTTTGCGCACGGGTATTCCGCCGAAAGAGCTTCTGGGCTACCTGCAGGCCGTGGAGAACAGCCTGGGCCGTGTGCGCGCTATCCAGAACGGTCCGCGCACGTGCGACCTCGATATCCTCGACTACCAGCTGTACGTCGTGGACGCCGATGTGCTCACGTTGCCGCATCCGCGCCTGCTGGAACGCGATTTCGTAGTGCAGCCCCTGTTGGAGCTGCTCCCTGGCCACGTGCTTGCCAATGACGTGCCGGTTAGCGTCGATGGGGTTACGGTGGGGAAGAGCGTGCGGCTGTGAGCAAGGGGCGCTCTGTGCCCTCGTTTTGCGTCGACGGCTCTTCGTCGCTCCGGAAAGGCGATGCGCGTGTTTCGGAATTTGGATTCGGCAACGAGGGGGAAGGCGGTTCGCCGAGCGGCTTCTCGTTTCGCATCGCTCTGCACGAGGAAGTTGCATCGACGAACGACGAAGTCAAGCGCGCGTTGGAGGCGGGAGAGCCGGAAGGCCTCGTGGTTCGCGCGCTTCTCCAGGTTTCCGGCTACGGCCGGCAGGGTCGTTCGTGGACCAGCCCGGAAGGCGGACTGTATTGCTCGCTGTTGTTGCGCCCCCAGGTGGCGCCGCGCGAACTTCCCACGTTGAGCCTGGTTGTGGGCATGGCGGTGCGCCGCGCACTCGTTGCGCTGGCGGGCGCGCGGGCTGAGGAGGCCGTGCGCATCAAATGGCCCAACGATGTGGTGCTGGCACAAAAGGCGCGCTATGCACGATTTCCTGAAGCAACCGAAATTCGCGACCTGGGGTTTTCCGAATCTGGGAAGGAATTAGGGCAGAAAAATCGTGCACAGCGGTTATTTTGTGCCAACGAAGGCGATGCTTGCAGTGCGCGAGACGGCCGAGCGCCTGATTTCGCGAAGCTTTGCGGCATCTCGCTCGAGGCGCACGGCGGCGGCGTGTGCGTGGGCGTGGGCGTGAACGTACTGCCGCCCGACAAGCGCCCCGACGTGGGAGGCAAGAATCGTCCTGCGTACGTGGCCGACCTCGCGGATTCCGTTGCCGCGCCGGCCGTCGCTGTCGAAGCAGTGCTCGAAGCGCTCCTCGCCGCCTTCGCGCCGCTGTACGGTGTATGGCGGCGCAACGGCTTCGCACCGCTTGTGGACGAGTTCAACGCCTACTCCAGCTTGAACGGACAAAACGTTCGCATGGTCGATCGTGCGGACAATCTGCTGGCGGAAGGGGCGGTTGTGGGCGTCGACGCTCAAGGCCGTCTCGTGCTGCGTAGCGAATCCGGCATCGAAACCGCAATCTCCTCCGGCGAAGCGCACCTCGTGTAGCACGCTCGTTCTGTCGAAAAGCCCGTCGTTCTCTTTGAATCTCCTGCTTGACCCTCGACATGGTTCAGGGTCTACCGTTGTCCCTGCGCCCTGAGCGGCGTCAAGAGGGAACGTACGTAAAGGAGGAGAGATGGAACAAGCCAGATTGTCACGGCGAGACTTTCTCAGAGGAGCGGGGTTAACCGGAGCTGCGGCAGCGGGCATGCTCGCGTTTCCCGGAGCAGGCAAGGCGTTTGCGGACGACGGGGCTGCCGATGCGCAATCAACGGAGGCGACGGATTCAGGCAACGAGTATTCCAAGGCTCTGGGTGACGATGCGTCGCTGTGCCCTCTGCGCAAGGCTGATTTTCCCGGTCCGCGCGGGCCGATCGCGTTCGAGGATCGTGATATCGCCGAATCTGAGATCAGCTCTACCGAGGAGTGCGAGGTTCTCATCATCGGCGCCGGCATCGGCGGGCTGATGGGCAGTTTGAAGGCGGCCGAGGAGGGCGCGAAGGTCATCACGTTGGAGAAGATGACCGAGGGACGCTCGGCGTGGGAGAGTTTCGGCGCGGTGGGCGCGAAGTTCCAAAAGGAGCAGGGGATTGATATCGATCCTGCTCAGCTGCGCGATGAGATCTACCGTGCTGCGGATTGGCGCGTCGACCCCTGCTCCATCGAAACGTACGTGAACCGGTCGGGCGAAGTAGCCGATTTCTGGCAGGATATGCTCGACAAGGGTGGTTCGGGTTGGCAGCTGTACAAGTTCGACCAGGCGCCGAACTACAACGGTTTCCCCGTCATCGACAGCTACGTCAACTTCAAGATGCCCGAGGGTGTCAGCACTACGTGGCTGTTCGGCCTGTACGTGTGCAAGGAGCTGCGCGCGGTTGCCGAAACCTACGACAACCTGGAGATTCGCTATGAGATGCCCGCCGTGCAGCTCATCCGCGAAGACGGCGGTCGTGTGATCGGCTGCATCGCTAAGAACGGCGACGGATACGTGCGCATCAACGCATCCAAGGGCGTGTTGCTGGCCACGGGCGGCTACGACGCGAACCCTGAGATGATGCAAGCGTGGGTGCGCCCTGAAGACTACGAGTCCTCTGTGTGGTGGAATCCCAGCTGGGGAACCACAGGCGACGGCCACATGATGGGCCTCAGTATCGGCGCGGACATGGACTCATTGCCGCATCCGGTCATGAACTTCAGCAACGCCACCCCGTCCACGTTCGTCGAGAAGCGCGTGTACTTCCCCGGCGCTATGAACTACTCGATCATCGTCACCGAAGAGGGCAAGCGCTTTGTGAACGAGAACCAAGCGCGCCAGTACATGTCGAACGCCATCAACGTGCAGAAGCGCCGCGGCCATCAGTGTTTCCATATCTTCGACCAGGCTATGATCGCCTCTGCGTTGGAGAAGGAGCCGAGCGCCGAGAAACAGCTTGAGCGCGACGAGGCCAAGGGCCATCTGTTCCGCGCTTCGTCCTTGGGCGAGCTAGCGTCTAAGGCGGGCATCGACGCCGCCGCCCTTGAGGAAACGGTGGCGCGCTACAACAGCTTCTTCGAGGACGGCTTGGAGCGCGACCCCGACTACTACCGTTACACGGGCAACAACAAGCCTTTCACGGGTGAGACGTACTATGCCTTGGTCACGAACAGCGTCATCCTTGCCACGGTGGGCGGCCTCACCATCAACGGCGACACCCAGGTGCTGGACAAGGACGGCAAGGTTATTGAAGGACTCTATGCCACGGGCAACGTGTCGGGCAACTTCTACGCAGGCAACTACCCGCGCCATATTCCCGGCACGTCGGTGGGTCGTGCGGCGACGTTCGGCTACGTGGCGGTAGAGCATATGTTGAAAGGAGGCCAGGCATGAGTCGGTCTACCTTGCGTCTGGACATTATGATTGCCCTCGTGGCGGTTGCGTTGGTGGCGGTGTTCGCGATAGCGGGTTGTGCGCCGCAACAGGCCGATTCCGGGTCGAGCGAGGGTACGAAGACCCAAACGGTGTCGAGCGAGGCGGGCGCCTACGTTTCCGACGAGCAGTGTCTCAGCTGCCATGGCGGTAGCTACGAAGCGCTTGCCGAGCGCACTGCTGACCTGGGTGATTGGAATCCGCATGATTCCCTGCACGGCGGCTACAATGCATGCGTGAACTGCCACGAGAAGGACAAAGAGATCACGTTCAACTACTGCGAGAACTGCCATGTGTACGCGCCTGACGAAGAGGTGCTGTACTAGCAACGCGGTTCTTTCCCTCCCTTGAAGGGCTTCGTCGCGTTCGCTGCGCCGAAGCCCTTTCCTTATGCACTTCAGCTGACGGGCACGTACAGAGTTTCGATGTCGCTTCCGAATCCGTCGAGATTGAGGAAGGAGGGGAAGAGGATGATGTCGTTCCTCACTCGATAACCGTGGCTGTCGAGGTGTTCGAACAGGCTCGTGAACGTTTCCTTCTGCACGCTTTCCGTTCGGGTCGCTTGTCTTCTAAAGCGAATGCATTTTCCCAAGCAGAGGCGCTTTACCTGCTTTCGCGCCCCTTCGTCAAGGCGGTAGCTCTCGTGTTCGGGCATGGTCATGACATAGTCGGGGTTGACCGTTGGGCGGTTGTCCAGCAGGTCGTCTCGCTTGATGATGCGTGCACAGCTGGTGATGCTCAGAAGGTTGTAATACTGCGAGATCGTTTTCTCGTGCTCGAGCGAGACATGGAAGTCTCGTCCGTATGAAGAGTTGATGTACACCTGATCGGCGGCATCCACCAGTTCGAACTCTAAACCAGGTTCAGACTGTATCGCGCCAAGGGTGCTTTCAAGCCGTCTTAGTCGGTACGCGATCAGGTCGGCTTCGTGCATGAGCTTTTCTTGTTGATGCAGCAGTGACCGCTCGAACTCTTCTGTGCCTTGTTTCGCGTCGAGCATAGCGACCGCTTCATCGATGCTGAACCCGTATTGCAGCAGCACACGAAATGCGTTTGATTTGAAGGCATCTTCGGGGGTGAATACTCGGTAACCGTTTTCCTGACGATCCGAGAGAATCAAGCCGTGCTTCTCGTAGAAACGGATCTTCGATTGCGGCAGGCCTGTCATGGCCGAGAATTCCTTCATCCGGTACATGCTTCCCCTGTTCTCCATGTAACGTGGCGATGTTGCTCCAATATAGCATACGCGGTGCGGCTTTACGGTGTATCCGATTTCCAGGCTGTGCGGCGGCGAAAAGATGGGTTACAATGTGCCGTTCCTCGAAATTGGAGAAGCTCGAAAGGCAGCGGCGAACTCATGGAATCAGAAGCAACGAACCCCTCTCTCGACCTCAGTGAAGAACGTGCCGGAGCGCCGATCGGCAAAGATCCGAAGCGCACGGGCCGCGACGATAAAGTCAGCCGCATGGGTACGGCGTCCATTCCGCGGCTTATCGTGGAATTCGCCATCCCTTCTATCCTGGGCATGCTGGTCAACGGTGCGTACAACGTCATCGACTCCGTCTTCCTGGGGCAGGCCATGGGAGAGATCGGCCTTGCCACCGCCACGGTGGCCATGCCCATCATGACGGTGTTCATGGCTATCGCCATGCTCGTGGGCAACGGCGGCAACGCGCTGGCGGCGCTGCGCATGGGCGAGGGCAACCGGGTGGAGGCCGAGCGCAGCCTGGGCAACACGGTGTGCTTGTCTCTCGTGTTCGCGGTGATCGTGGCCGTGCTCATGCATATTCCCGCCTGCGTCAATGCGCTGCTCGGCGTGTCGGGCGCCACGGCGGAGGATTGGGAGTACGCTCGCTCGTTCATCCAGATCATCTCGCTGGGCTTCGTGTTCCAGTGCATCGGCATGGGCGTGAACAACTTCATCCGTACGGCCGGCGCACCGAACCGCGCGCTGGGCACCATGATCATCGGCGCGGTATCGTGCACGGTGTTCAACTTCCTGTTCGTCATGGTGCTGGGCTGGGGCGTGCAGGGCAGCGCGCTGGCCACGGTGTGCGGCCAGGCCATCTCGTGCGCCACGGTGCTGTGGTACTTCATCGTTACGAAGAACGTGCCCATGAAGCTGCATCTGCACTACCTGCCGCTGCATCTGCGCACGGTGCGGCTGATTCTGTCGCTGGGTCTGGCCAGCTTCGCCGTACAGGCGGGCATGGCCGTGGTGAACTTCGTGCTGAACAATCTGCTGAACATGTACGGCGCCATGAGCCCGCTGGGGGCCGAGGGGGCGCTCGCGTCTATCGGCGTGGTGCAGCGCGTGGCCATGTTCGCGGTGCTGCCGCTGATCGGCGTGTCCATCGCCATCCAACCGCTGCTGGGCTTCAACTACGGCGCGCACCTGTTCGAGCGCGTGAAGAAGACGCTATGGTACGGCATCTTCGGGGCGACGGGCATCGGTTTGGCGCTGTGGGCGCTCGTGCATCTATTCCCCGAGCAAATCGTCGGGTTCTTCGGCATCACGAACGAATCGCTGCGCGACTTCACGGTGTTCGCCCTCAAGGTGCAACTGCTCATGCTGCCCTTCATCGGCTTCCAGATCGTGGGCTCGAATTACTTCCAGGCAACCGGGCAGCCGCTCAAGTCCATCTTCTTGTCGCTGACGCGCCAGATACTGTTCCTGGTGCCGCTGCTCATCGTGCTGCCGATGGTGCTGCCCAGCTGGTTCCCGCAGTTCGTCAGCCTCGACGCGCTGTACTTCGCCACCCCCGCGGCCGACTTCCTGGCCATCTTCACCACGGTGGTGTTCATCGTCTTAGAGATGGGACGCTTGAAGAAGCTCGAGAGCGGAGAACTGAAAGCGAAGTTCTAAGCCGCTCGTATCGCGCATCCAGATTGTCACCCTTGCTTAAACCCCGCGGTTCACAAAACTGCGGGGTTTGCTTATAGTGCGAGGCTGCTGAAAACGAAGGATCGTCCTGGAAGAGGAGCGGAGCATGGAAGCAAACAAGGTGAAACAGGGTTCTATGGGGACATCGCGCACGCGCTCGATCGCGTTCGTCGCGTTGACTATCGCCCTTTTGGGCGTGTCCGCATGGGTGTCCATCCCGATCGGGCCGGTGATGCTGACGCTGCAGATGTTCGCGGTCATGTTCGCAATTATGGTGCTCACGCCGAAGCAGTGCATGGCTTCTATCGCCGGCTACCTGGCGCTAGGAGCTATCGGTTTGCCGATGTTCTCAGGCATGCGCGGCGGTATCGGCATGTTGATGGGACCGACGGGCGGATACCTGTGGGGATTTCTGCTGGCTGCGGCGGTTGCGCTGCTCGTTCGCGAGGGTCTGAGGCGTGCGATAGGCGAGAAGGGGGTTTCGGGTCCGATGGCGATCGTGGTCGACATGGTGGCCTGCTTGGCGTTCATCATCGTGACGTACGTGTGCGGATGCTTCCAGTACGCTGCTGTGGTAGGCGTCGATTTGGCGGCAGCTTTCATGGTGACCATCGCGCCCTTCGCCGTGCCCGACTTGCTGAAGGCGGTGGCCGCTGTGCTATGCGCTCGCGCTGTGCTTCGAGCTCTGCCCAAGCGGTAGGAAACATCGATCACCAAACGAAACGGGCGCCTTCGGGCGCCCGTTTCGTTTGGTGATCGATGGCAGAGGGACGTGGTCGATATCTCATCCCTCTGCCATGCTCGCTTGCTGATTTACGCTTCCAGCAGCACCGCGCCGGAGGTGAAGCCGCCGCCGAATGCGACGAGCACCACCTTGTCGCCGCGCCTGATGCGGCCGGCGTTGTACGCGTCGCATAGAGCCATAGGCAGGCTGGCGGCCGACGTGTTGCCAGTGTGGTCGATGGACAGCTGGAAGAAATCCATCGGGCGCCCCAGCTTCTTGGCGGCGTACTTGATGATGCGCTCGTTCGCCTGGTGGGGCACGATGCAGGCGACGTCATCCAGCGTGAGGTTTGCGCGGTCGAGCGCCTCGTGCACGGCCGTGGTCATGGCCTCGGCGGCGAACTTGAACACCTTGGGGCCGTCCATGCGCAATACCTGGCGCGGTTCGCCCGCGTCGACGAATTCGGTAATGCCCAGCTCGGCATCGATACGGGAGAGCGATGCGTCTTCGGGGGCTTCGGGCGACGCGCCGTCGATGTCGAACGGCAACGGGGCGTCGTAGGCAAACGAGCAGGTGAGCGCGTTCGTGTCGTCGTCGGCGTTCGTGATGAAGCTGCTCATGATGCCAGGTCGGTTCTCGTTCCACTCCAGCACCGCCGCGCCAGCGCCGTCGCCGAACAGCACGCAGGTGTTGCGGTCGCTCCAGCCCGTCACGCGCGTCAGGCGCTCGGCTCCCACCACGAGCGCGCGGCGAACGGGGTTGCGGCCCGCGGCACCGGGCGCTCCGGCGGTCGAACCGGCCATCATGCACTCGGCCACGGTCAGGCCGTACACGAAGCCCGTGCAGGCGGCGTTCAGGTCGAACGCAATGGCGTTCTCGAGACCAAGGCGGCGGCGCAGCAGCCCGGCGGCCGAAGGCACCAGCACGTCGGGCGTGATGGTGGCGTAGATGACGAGGTCGATGGAAGCGGGGTCGATGGCCTCGTCGCCCTCGCGCCAGCCGCCGTCGGCAAGACCCAGCGCTTGGCGGGCAGCGGCTTCGGCCAGATCGGTAGCGGTTTCCTCGACGGCAACGTGGCGCGATCTGATGCCCGTGCGCGTGCTGATCCATTCGTCGTTCGTGTCGACGAGCGCTTTCAGCTCGTCGTTGGCCACTTCCAGCTTCGGGAGGGACTTTCCGCATCCGATGATCGTGCTGCCCATGCTGCTCCGTCCTTGGCCGCGCTTTCGAGGCGCGCCTTCAATGCTTTGATAATCAAACTAAATGGATTATAGCAAGCGCCCGCCATCCCGTGTGCGAAACCCAAGCGACCTTCACAAAGGGCGGGCGATGCGTGCCAAGCATGGATGGGCGGTGCGCCGACGTGGGCGCGAACCGGTACCCATGACAATGTTATCCATGGCAAACTCATGCAGTAATGGTCCCAAGATTTTCCGACCTGGGCATATAGCGATCGTATTGTCGATGCCTCAGTGCAAGACGTTCGAAAGCTTCGAAGAAATTGTCATGGCTGCCCCTTTGCGCCCACTTTTTCGCTCGCCCTATCAAGAGGCCGAGCGGGCGTGCTACTTCGCGGCGGCAACCAGGGCTTCGAACAGCGGGGCGTTGTCGTCGAGGTACTCAGGATGCCACTGCACGCCGAGGTAGAAGCGCCGCGATGGGTCCTCCAAACCCTCGACCAGACCGTCGCCGCTGACCGCGCTCACCTGCAGCGGGTCGGCCACGCAGGCGATCGCCTGGTGGTGCATCGTGTTCACCAGCAGCGAATGCGGCGCAGGCGCGATGCCCTCCCAGCTCGTTTCGAGCGATGCGGGCCATCCCGTCTTGCAGCCTGGTACCATGCCCTCGCCCGCGCCGTCGCACAGCACCCGGTCCAGCACGCTGCCCGGCGCGATGTCGACACGCTGGCGCACGACGTCGTAGGGAGGCTTCTGCTGATGCGCCGCGTCGGTGAGCCCGCAGGCGTGCACGTCCTGGTACAGCGCGCCGCCCAGCGCCACGTTGAGCACCTGCATGCCGCGGCAGATGCCCAGCGTGGGCAGATCGCGCTCGTGGGCAAGGCGCGCCAACTCCAGCTCCAGGGCATCGCGTCCATCGAACACGTTCACGGTTTCGGCCAGGCGCGCTTCGTCGCCGTACGTCGCCGGGTTGAGGTCCCCGCCGCCGGCCAGCACCAGGCCGTCCAGGCGTTCTACCAGTTCGCGCGCCGCTCGACGGTTCGCATCCGCGCCGCCCTCCACGGGCGGCAGCAGCACGGGCACGGCGCCGGCGGCGGCCACTCGTCGCACGTATTCCACCGTCACGCGCTCGACGGGGACGATCTCGTCCTTCTGCTCCTCTTCAACGTACGTGGTGGTGATGCCGATGATCATGTCGCTCGCCCTCCGGTCGTCGTCTTCCTGCCAGCAGCATACGAAAAAGCGTCCCGTCGAGAGTCGACGCGCGAGGAATCCACAAAAGTAAAAGCAAAGGGTAGGGGGCGAGGATAGCGGGATGCCGGCGGCGTAAGAAGAGAACAGCGGCAGCGAAAGATTGGCACGCTAGTTGCTAAGTCGAAGGCCAGAGACGGTTGTCGCCCCGCCCCGCGCGGACGACGCACGATACGGGATCAGGACACAAGGAGGAACGCATATGAAGTCATCGGATCGCCCCAAGTTCGGCAACTTGCAGAACTTGAAGGTGCTCAACGCCGGCGCGGTCATCGCGGCGCCGTTCGTCTGCGAGCTGTTCGCCGAGCAAGGCGCCGACGTCATCGAGCTGGAAAGCACGGTGGCGCCCGACATGTACCGCATGTACGGCGACGCATGGTCGGTCGACCGTCGCAACCAGCGCATGATCACGCTGAACATCCCCTCGCCCGAGGGCAAGGAGATCCTGCTGCAGATGGTGAAGTGGGCCGACGTGCTGGTGGAGTCGTCGAAGGGCGGTACCTGGGAGAAGTGGGGCCTTACCGACGAGGTGCTGTGGGAGGCGAACCCTGCGCTGGTCATCTTGCATATTTCCGGTTTCGGCAACTGGGGCGACCCGGACTACGTGCGCAAGGCGTCGTTCGACCCCATCGGCCAGGCGTTCTCGGGCTATTCGAACCTCAACGGCTTCCCCGACAGCCCGCCCAGCGTGACGAAGCCCTTCACCGGCGACTTCATGACCGGTCTCATGGGTGCTTGGGCCACGCTTGCCGCTGTCATCCGCGCGCGCGAGACGGGCGAAGGCGAGTCCATCGACTGCTGCCAGTTCGAGGCGCTCGTGCGCCTGCAGGGCGCCACGCTGTCCGACGGCATCAACCACGGCATACAGCCCATGCGCATCGGCAACGAAGACCTCGTGGGCGCGTGCGCCGGCGCGCAGAAGTGCAAGGACGGCTACTGCCAGGTAGCCGTGGGCGGCGCCGGCCCGGTGAAGAAGCTCGTCGAGTTCTTCGGGTTCGCCGACGATCCCGACTTCCAGCCGCTGGGTACCTACCCCTCCATCACGCGCAAGCCCGGCTGCAAGAGCCTGGACGAGCCGCTGCCCGACCGCGCTGCGAAGTTCCGCGCCGCGCTGGACAGCTGGTGCGAGAAGCACACGGTTGAGGAGGTCAACCGCATCTTCGGCCAGATGGGCGTGGCGGTGAGCCCCCATATGACCTACGAGATGATGCTGAACGACCCGCATTACCAGGCGCGCGAGGTGTTCGTCGACTGCTACGACGAGATCACGCAGAAGACGGTCAAGCAGGTGAACATGATCCCGCGCTTCAAGAAGCATCCCGGCAAGATCGTGCGCGGAGGGGCGAAGTACGACGCCGACACGCAGGACGTGCTCGAGGAATTCGGCTATTCGGAAAAGGAGATCGAGCTGCTGTACGAGAAGGGGGTGCTGCGCAAGGGCGAGTAGCTCGACGGCGGACGGCGCGGTCCCGGCGCGTTCGAGCAGGGGCCGTGCCGCCGCGAGAAAAGAGAGGGGAACCCTCTGGCGCCCTAACGATGGCACGGATTTTGCATATCGCTATGGCGTTGGGGATTCTCAGGTAAAACAAAGGAGGCACTATGGGAACTGAAACAATGAAGGGCAGCAACTACGCATGGGCGATCGCCATCGCCTGCGTAGCCTTCTACGCCATCCCCTTGGGCGTCGTGGCGAACCAGGCCGGTTTGTTCGCATCGCCCGTCATGGAAGAGTTCGGCTGGTCGCGCACCGACGCGACGCTGTACATGTCCATCCAGCCGTGGGTGGCGGCCATCTGCACGCCGTTCGCCGGCAAGCTCATTTCCAAGTTCAACCCTCGCTGGGTGATGACCGCCGCGGCCGCCGTTTTCGGCTTGGCATCGCTTGCCTGCGCTTGGTTTACCGAGCCGTGGCAGTGGAACGTGTACGGCGTGCTGTACGGCGCGTCCGCCGCGTTCTGGATGTACATCGCCACGCCGACGTTCATCAACCGTTGGTTCGCTAAGAGCAACGGCACCGTCATCGGCGTCATCGGCGTGTGCGCATCGCTGCTGGGCGCGTTCATGAGCCCGGTCATCCAGGGCTGGATCAGCGGCTATGGCTGGCATACCGCCCGTATCATCATCAGCTTGATCGCGCTCATCGCGTCCGTCGTGCTGACCGCCGCGCTGCTGCGCGAGTCTCCCGAGAAGATGGGCGTGCTGCCCTGGGGCTACGGCGCCGCCGAGGTTGCGTCCGCGAAGTCCGAGGCCAAGTCCGTCATCGACGTCGCTGCTGACGAAGGCGCTACGGCCGCGCAGGCTCGCAAGAACCCGGCGCTGTGGCTGCTCATCGTCATGGCGGGCTTCTTCGTCATCGCCGCCGGCATGATGCAGCAGTTCTCGTCCTACGCTTCCACCGGCGCGCTGGGCGCGGCCGTGGGCGCCATGGGCGTGACCGTGTGCATGATCGGCCAGCTGTTCGGCAAGTTCGGTCTGGGGTGGCTGTGCGACCATACGGGCGCCCGCGTCTCCGGCGTGGTCGCCAGCATCTTCGGCGCCGCCGGCATCGCCATCGTGCTGTTCAGCGTCGATAACGCCATGATGTTCTACGTGGGCGTGTTCCTGTTCGGCATCGGCTTCGCCGCGCTCAACATCGTGCCGCCCATGGCGTGCCGCCAGGCGTTCGGCCAGAAGGACTACGCCAACATCTTCTCGATGGTGGCCACCGGCCTCAACGTGTTCTCCGGCTTCTCGGCGCTCATCTACGCGCAGATCTTCGACATCACCGGATCGTTCGCCGGCTGCTTCTACCTCATCATCGGCTTCTACGTGGTGACGCTCATCTGCTCGCTCGTGATCGTCCCCATGGGCCGTCGCTCCTGGGCGAAGAAGTAAGCTCGACCGCAAACGCGAATCGCACAGCGGGCCGCCCTCGGGCGGCCCGCTTGCGTTGCGGGGGCGTGTAGCGAACATTGTCGCCCCAAAAACACGGTTTCGTCGACAATTCTGTGTTTTTGGGGCGACAATGCTTCCGCTGGGCTTGCTTAGGATGATGCGAAACCCTCAAGTCTCACAATGAAAAGTCCTCAAGTCTCACAACGAAAAACCCTCAAGTCTCACAATTGGAAAAACGTCCTGGAATGGGATTCCCTTCCAGGACGTTCTCGCATGCCCGATTTATGAGGCGCCGGACGCCTTACCGGTACCAGTCCATGACCTGCTTGTAGAGGGGGAGGATCTGCTGGCGCTGGTCGCGGAAGGCGGCTTCGGCGGCGTGCAACTCGGTCGTCGTGTCGTCGGTCGCATCGGCCACGTCCACGCTCAGGGCCTGTTCCAGGCGCTTGCGCGCCTGCTTGTACGCGCTTTTCGCGCCGTGCCCCATCTTCTTCTTCGCCGCGCTGTAATAGTCGTTCGTCGCGCCGATGAGCGCGTAGCAATCGAGCATCTTCTGGATGAGGTCGCGCGTGGCCTGGTCGTCGGCCTTATGCTCGTCCGCGTCGGCCAGCGCCCGCCGGACGTCGTCATGGGCCACTTCGTCTCCGGCCGTGAACACGACGATCTCGGCGTTGCTGCGGTCGAGGTTCGCGGCCGATACGGTCAGCATGCCCGCTTCGTCGATATCGAAGCGAAGCTCGATTTGGGGCACGCCTGCGCCGCTCCACTTGATGTTGCGCACGCGGATGCGGCACAGCGGGATGTTGTCGCAGGCGAGCGGACGGTTTCCCATGAGGATGTGGAACTCGGCGGCCAGCTGGAACGAGTCGGCCGTGGAGAACATAGCGGTTGCGGTATGAGGCAGGCGCACGCCGCTGGGAACCGCTTCGGACACGTATCCGCCGGGCAGCTCCACGTTGAGCGCCAAAGGCAGGACGCCGTCGGGCGCATCGACGTGGATGCGCGCCTCCGGCTCTTCGATGCGCACCAAGTTCTTGTAGACGTCGGAATCCTTGTTCGCCATGACGGCTCCTTCTGCATCGGTCGGGTACGTCTCGATCAACCACTCGCAAATATCATGCCATGTTGGCATCAAATTTGCAGGTGAACCTTGCAGTCGCCCGGAGGCGGCGCTGTCGAGAAGGAGGAACCGTATGAAAGCTCAAGATTGCCCGAAGTTCGGTCCGCTGCAAGGGGTGAAGGTGGTCAACCTCACCATGGCCATCGCCGGGCCGTTCGCCTGCAGCCTGCTAGCCGACCTGGGCGCCGAGGTCATCGGCGTGGAAAGCCCGCGCGGCCGCGACACCTCGCGCCCCACGAACCAAGCGTTGCAGGGCTGGGGCACGCAGATGGAGCGCCGCAACACGCGCTCGCTGTGCATGAACGTGAAGGACGGCGCGGGCCGCGCCTGGTTCTTCGAGCTGCTGAAGCAGGCGGACATCCTCGTGGACGGCTTCCGCGGCGGCCAGATGGCGAAGTGGGGCATGACCGACGAGGCGCTGTGGGAGGTCAACCCGAAGCTGACCATCGCGCACATCTCGGGCTTCGGCCAGACGGGCGACCCGGCGTACGTGTCGCGCGCCTCGTTCGACGGCATCGGCCAGGCCTACGGGTGCTTCATGGAAATGAACGGGTATCCCGACCGCTTGCCGGTGCTCGCGTTTCCCCAGGTGTCGGACTACTACGCGGGCTTCATGGCCAGCATCGGCGCGTTGGCCGGCTACATCAACGCGCAGCGCACGGGCAAGGGCGACAGCGTGGACGTGGCTCAGTACGAGGCCATGCTGCGCTGCGAGGGCTTCTACGCGCTGAACTACCTGAACACGGGCGCGCTGCCTGTGCGCGAGGGTTCGCACAGCACGTCGAGCGCCGGCTACGGCACGTACATCTGCCAGAACGGCGTGCCCATCTACACGCTCATCCTGGGTCCCGGCGTGGTGCGCGCGGCGCTGCCGCTGTTCGGCCTCGAGTACGGCAGCGAACTGTTCCCCGAGGGCACGCCGGTCATCTCGTTCGGAAGCGAGGCGGGCAACGTGCTGGAGGAGGCGATGGAGGCGTTCTTCGGATCGCACACCGCCGAGGAGGCCGAGCGGCTCATGCTGGAAGCCGGCGTGCCGTGCAGCCGCATCTACACCTACGAGATGGCGGAGCGCGACCCGCACTACCAGGCGCGCGAAAGCTTCACCGAGTGGAAGAACTCCTACGACGACGAGTCGATCCGCGGCGTGAACGTGGTGCCGCGCATGAAGAACAACCCGGGGCAGATTTGGCGCGGCATGCCGCTGGTCGGCGCCGACAACGAGGACATCCTCGAAGAGCTGGGCGCCACGCCCGACGATGTCGCCAGCCTCTACGACGAGCAGCTCCTCAAGAAGGAGAACGGCCCCTTCGGCTAAACGAGGAACGGGACAAAGGGACGGGGATCGATGTCTTGTCCCCCGTCCCTTCGCTTTTCCGAGCGGCCGATCGAATAAGACGGTAGTCCCGCCCCTTGCCCCATCGAGCGAGGCGGCACCTTCCCGGTCTCGTTCCATCCCATGATCGCGTCAGCTTGGCACGGTATTTGCTCCACGTCTTTCATCGGAAGTTTCAGGGGATTTGAGACAAGGAGATGAGGACATGGGCACTGCGCGTACCAAAGGAGCCGTGTGGGCTTGGCTCGTCGTTATCGGGTGCATCGGGTTCTATTCCATCCCAACCGGCATTATCGGCAACACCTCGGGCATTTTCGTGGCTCCGGTGATGGACCAGTTCGGCTGGACGCAAACCGACACCACCATGTACCGCACCATCCAGCCGCTGGTGGCCGCCGTGTGCGCGCCGATAGCCGGCAAGCTGATGGAGAAGTACAACCCGCGCTGGATCCTCGCGGCGGTTTCGGCGGCCTTCGGCCTGGCATCGTGGGCGAGCGCCTACGCCACCGAGCTGTGGCAGTGGAACCTCTACGGCGTGGTGTACGGCGTGACGTCGGCGTTCTACATGTACCTGGCGGCTCCGGTGCTGATCAACGCCTGGTTCAAGAAGAGCGCAGGTTTGGCCATCAGCATCACGGCGGCGACGCTGTCCATCTTGGCGGCCGTTGCCAGCCCCATCGGCCAGGAGCTGATCAACCAGTTCGGCTGGCAGACGGCGCGCGCGGCGCTGTCCATCGTGACCACCGTGCTGTCGGTGGTGCTGACGGTGGCGTTCGTGCGCAAGAGCCCCACGGTCATGGGCCTGCTTCCGTTCGGCGCGGGAGAGCAAGACGATGCGGCCAACCAGTCCGCAGCCCCCGAGCCCGACGAGGGCGCCACGGTGGCGCAGGCCATCAAGTCGCCCGGCCTCTACCTGCTCATCCTCGTGGCCTGCATCTTCGTCATGTGCGCCGCCTTCTTCCAGCAGATCCCCGCGTTCGCCGCGCACGGTGCGCTGGGCGCGAGCGCAGGCGCCATGGCCGTGTCCATCATCATGGTGGGCGGCGTGGTGTTCAAGCTGGTGCTGGGCGCGCTCAACGACAAGATCGGCGTGAAGTACACGGGCATCATCGCCGCATCGTGCGGCGCCATCGGCATCCTGCTGGCCTACATCGCGGGCGAGAACGTGGCCCTGTTCTACGCGGGCATGGTGGTGTTCGGCGGCGGGTACGCGGGCCTCACGGTCATCGCGCCCATGCTGGCGCGCGCGGCCTTCGGATCGCTCAACTACTCGCAAATCTACAGCTGGGTATCCACGGGCATCTTCATCGCAACGGCCGTATCGTTCTTGGTGTACGGCATGATCTACGACACCACGGGCTCGTTCGACCTGTGCTTCATCCTGGTCATCGGCATGTACGTGCTGGCCGTCGTGCTGGTTCCCGTCACGCTGGCGGTGTCGCAGAAAGCTTGGAAGCGCCGCGGAAAGTAGGCATCGCACCTGTCACCCACGATCGCGACGTGGGCGCCGCCACCCCTGTCGGCGCCCGCACGCTGCATCGGCATCTACACGAACGAAGAGAGGATTCGAACGCATGAGCACGCAGTACCCCGTCCTGGGATCGCCGTTGCAGGTGAACGGCATCACCTTGAAGAACCGCATGATCACCACGTCCATGTCGCCGGGCGCGGGATACGTGACCAAGGACAACCGTCCCACGCAGCGTTTGGCGAACTACCTGGAGGAGCGCGCCGAAGGGCAGACGGCCCTCATCATCCAGACCATCTGCCCGTGGAAGCGCAACGACATCGATCCCGATCACATCCACGAGCTTCCCAGCTGCTACGACGAAAGCTGCATCCCCGACCTGCAGCGCTACATGATCGAGCCGGTGCACAAGCACGGCGGCCTCATCTGCGCGCAGCCGTACTACGTGCACGACTGGAAGCCCGACGCCGAAACGCCGGAAGGCCCCTACGGCCCGTCCGACATCGCCATCCTCAAGTTCATGGGCGGCTTTCGCGCCATGACGCTCGAGCAGATCGAGGCGTTCAAGCAGCAGTACTTCAACGCGGCGCGCGTGTGCAAGGAAGCCGGCTTCGACGCCATCGAGGTCATGGCGGGCGTGGGCGGCATCCTGTCGCGCTTCATGGCGCTGGCCACCAACAACCGCACCGACGAGTACGGCGGCAGCCTGGAGAACCGCGTGAAGCTGACGCTCGAGGTGATCCGCGGCGTGCGCGAGGTCGTGGGACCTAAGTTCCCCATCGTCGTGCGCTGGTCGCCCATCGACTTCATCAAGAGCCCCGCGGGTCCGGGCCTGTCCATGGAGGATGCGCTGCGCATCGCCCCCATGCTGGAGGAAGCGGGCTGCGACCTGCACGACCTTTCCGTGGGCTGGCACGAGACCAGCGAGCCGCTCACCACGAAGGCCATCGAGGACGGCCACTGGACGTTCGTCTCGCAGCAGATCAAGACCGTGGCGAAGAAACCGGTGGCGCAGGGGTATCGCAACACCGATCCGCGCGTGATGGAGCAGAACCTCCAAGACGGCAAGATGGACGTGGTCGCCGGGCTGCGCTACAGCATCGCCGACCCGGCGCTGCCCCGCAAGGTGATGGAAGACCGCACCTGCGACATGCGCCTGTGCATCGTGTGCTGCCGCTGTCTGGACGACGTGGTGAGCCAGGGCAAGCCGCTCAACTACTGCGGCGTCAACCCGCGTTTGGGCGAGGAGCTCGACCATGAAGCGTTCCCGCAGGCGTCGAAGCGCAAGAAGGTCATGGTGGTGGGCTCGGGCCCGGCGGGCATCAACGCCGCGCTGACCGCGGCGCAGCGCGGGCACGCCGTCGACCTCTACGAGGAAGGGCCGCGCCTCGGCGGGTGCGTGAAGATGAGCAGCATCTTCAGCCCCTACCACGAGCGCTACCTGGACTACCTCCTCACGCAGGTGAAGCAGCATCCCCAGATCACCGTGCATCTCAAGACGAAGGTCACGCCCGAAACGGTGCGGCAGGCCAAGCCCGACGCGGCCATCGTTGCCGTGGGCGGCAAGCCCCTGGGGTTGGACGTGCCGGGCGCCGACGGCAAGAACGTCGTCTCGTCGCACGACTTCCTCGAGATGATCAACGGCCATAAGCCCGCAGGGAAGAGGGGCGCGTTCAACAGCTTCATGTGGGGCGCGGGGTCGCTGTTCCTCAGCATGTACTACACGCCGTCGTTCGCGCGCACGATGACCGAGAAGTCGCCGTGGCCCATCAGCCGCAACGTCGCCATCATCGGCGGCGGCCTGCCGGGCTGCGAGTTCGGCCACCTGTGCATGGAGACGGGCCGCACCACCGCCATCATCGAGGAGCGCAAGAAGGTGGGCTTCGACGTGGGCGGGTCCGATCGTTTCGGGCTGATCAGCAGCTTCAAGCAGGCGGAGAACGTGGAGATGTACCCGCTCACGCGCGTCACGGCCATCACCGAGGAGGGCGTGAGGGCCGTGCAGACCACGCCGGAGGGCGACATGGAGCTGTTCATCCCCGCCAAGACCGTGGCCATCACGCTGGGGCTTGCCGAGAACCACGATTTGGGCGAGGCGTGCAAGCCGCTTGTGGACGAGGTGTACCTCGTGGGCGATTGCGAGACGCCGGGGCGCATCGCCGACGCGACGAAGATGGGCTATCGCGCGGCATGCGCGCTGTAGGAGAGGAAACGCGAGTGAGTGTCATAACCGAACGACCCGTCAATCGACCCGTCATCCCAAGCGAAGCAGCCGAAGCCGTCGGATCCGACGCGTCCTTCGCCTGCGCTCCCGAGCGCGACGTCGTGTACGCCGAGCGTCTCGAAGGCGGCATCGAGGTCGTCTATCTGAACCAGCCGCGCAAGAAGAACGCCCTGTCCGGCGAGATGATGACCAAGCTGGACGCGCTGCTGCGCGCGGCGGACGTCGACGACGGCGTGCGCGTGGTGGTGCTGCGCGGCGCGGGCGACGATTTCTCGAGCGGCGGCGATCTCGACCAGGGGCCCGCCCTCGAACCGGGCCCCGAGGGCGCGCGCAAGACGCTGCGCCGGTACTTGGCCGTGGTTCGCACCATCCGCACGATGTCGAAGCCGGTGGTCGCGATGGTGGACGGCTACGCCGTGGGCGGGGCGTTCGCGCTCGTGTGCGCCTCCGACCTCGTATGCGCGTCCGAGCGCGCGCTGTTCGTGCCGGCGTTCTGCCAGATCGGCATCGTGCCCGAGATGGGCATGATGAAGCTGCTGCCCGACCTGGTGGGGCCGCAGCGCGCTAAGGAGCTGCTGTTCTTCGGCGGCAAGATCCCCGCGCTCCAGCTGTACGACTGGGGCGTGGTGAACCGCGTGTTCCCGACGGAAACGCTCGAAGCCGACACGCTGTGGTTCGCGCGCCAGCTGGCGGGGATGCCCGACGCGTCCATCCACCTTACGAAGAACATCATGAACGCGCTGGCCGACGGCAACCTGGAAGCGTGCCTGGAAGCCGAATCGACGGCGTCGCCGTTCTGCACGACCACGAAGGCGTACGCCGCCACCATGGAGAAATTTGCCCGCTGAACCCTGCGAAGGTGAGACGATATGGCCCAGTACAACGTAGCGGAACCGTTCTTGGCGAGCGTTCGGGCGCATCCCGATAAAACGGCCGTCGTGTTCGACGGACGCGAGATCACCTACCGCGCCATGAACGATCGCATCAACCAGATGGCCGGCGTGCTCACCTGCGATTTGGGCGTGCGGCCGGGCGATCGCGTGGCCTACCTGCTGCCGAACTGCCCCGAGCTCCTTGAGCTGTACTACGCTGTCCAGAAGATCGGGGCGGTGGCCGTGCCGCTGAACTACAAGCTCATCCCGCGCGAGGTCGCCTATCTGGTGAATGCCAGCGGGGCCGAGGTGCTCGTGTTCGCCAGCCAGTTCGCCGCGTCGGTTGCCGAGGCGGCGCAATCGTTCACGTCCGACGTGGCGCTGGTCAGCGCAGGCGGGGAGGTGTCCGGCGCGCTCGATCTGGAGCGGGCGCGCGCCGGCCGCAGCACCGCCGAGCCCCCGCTGTTCCGCTACCCCGACGCATTGTCGCGCATCCAGTACACGGGCGGCTCCACGGGCCTGCCGAAAGGAGCCGCACGCACCCACGGAGCCGACCTCGTGGAGCTCGACGCCATCATGGATTCCAACGGCATCGGCGACGATCCCGACAACGTGGTGCTCATCCAGTGCCCGCTGGAGCACCACGGCGGCCACAGCTGGTTCACCATCGCGTTCGCGGCCGGGGCGACGCTGGTCATCTGCGAGGCGTTCAACGCCGAGCAGATCCTCCATTTCATCGAGTTCTACCGCGTGACGTACATGATCTTGCTGCCGCCTACCACGTACCTGCGCCTTCTGCGGTGCCCCACCATCGACCAGTGCGATCTCAGCTCGGTGCGGCTCGTGCAAAGCGCGGCCGGAGCCACCACGAAGCCCATCATCCAAGCCATCTACGACAAGTTCCCCAACGCGGTGCTCAACTACGGCTGGGGACAGTCGGAAAGCGGCGCCGGCAGCAGCCTGAAGATCACACGGGCCATGTTAGAGGCCGATTCGCCCCTGCTGGAGAGCGTGGGGCGGCCGATGAAGCACGTGGAGATGAAGGTGGTGGACGAGGACGGCAACGAGGTGCCCGACGGCGAAGTGGGGGAGGCTCTGTTCCGGTCGCGGTCGGTGATGCAGGGCTACTACGGCCAGCCCGACCTGACCGACGAGGCGTTCACGCCCGACGGCTGGCTGCGCACGGGCGACCTCATGATGCGCGATGCGGATGGGTACTACTACGTGCGGTCGCGCAAGAAGGATATGATCAAATCGGGCGGCGAGAACGTGTTCGTCGCCGAGGTGGAGAACGTGCTGCGCACGCACCCCGCCATCGACGACTGCCTCGTGTTCGGCACGAGCGACCCGGTGATGGGGGAGGCCGTGGCCGCCGTCATCCAGCCGCGCGAGGGCTCGAACCTCACGGCCGCCGAGGTGCAAACGCACTGCAAGAACCATATTTCCAGTTATAAGAAGCCCCGCTACGTGGTGTTCATGGACGACATGAAGCGCGACAGCGCGGGCAAGGTGCGCAAGCAGGATATCGTGGCGTACTTCGACGAGCGCAAGGAGCAGGCCGCGCCGCGCCACCACGAGAAGCTTCGCAGCGATCCCGACATCTACCTCATCCAGGTGCCCTACTCGGGCGGCACGCCCATCGGCTACACGAACGCCTACCTCATCGCCACCGACGAGCGCAACCTGCTGGTCGATACCGGCGTCAGCCATGAGGCGTCGTACGAGGTGCTGCGCTCGGCGCTGCAGGATCTGCGCGTTGACATGGCGCGCACCGACGTGTTCGCCACACACTTCCACATCGACCATCTGGGCCTGATCGCGGCCATCGCGCACGAAGACACGCGTGTATACCTGAGCGCGCGCGACGAAGAGCTGTTCCGCGGCCGCGGTGCCAGCTCGTATCGCGGCACGGTGAAGGCGCGGCTTTCGTGCGAGGGGTTTCCGCCGGACGAGCTGGACGAGCTGGAACGCACCGACGCCAGCCTCATCCCGCGCGTGGAGTGGCCCATGCCGGAGCGTTTCGCGAACCTGGCCGACGGGGACGAGCTGCGCTACGGCGGCTACCGGATGCGCGCCGTCGACACGCCGGGGCACACGCCGGGCCACCAATGCCTGTACCTGCCCGATCAGAAGGTCATGTTCTACGGCGACCACCTGCTGATGAACAGCTCGCCCAACATGGCGCCGTTCCCCGGCGAGGCGGATTCCCTGGGCGACTACCTGCGCAGCTTGGACAAGGTGGCGCAGCTGCCCGTGGAGTTCGCCTGCATGGGGCACGGGTTCGTCGACCCGCGGCGCCAGGCCGAGGCCATGCCCGAGCGCATCGCCTGGCTGCAGCGGCATCATCGGCAGCGGCTCGACGAGATCGCCGCGCAGCTCGAGGAGCGCCCCGGCATGACTGGCACGGAACTTGCTAAGTCCATCACGTGGAACATTCCGCATGCCGCTTGGGAGGAGATACCCATCATCCAGCGGTGGATCGTCGTGTGCGAAACGCTGGCCCACCTCGACCATCTGATGGGCGAAGGCAGGGTGCGCAGGGAGCGCGCCGGGGATGCCTACCGGTATTTCATGGAGCAACGCTAGGGAGAACCGAAGGAAAGGAACGACGAGATGGATTTCAGCTTGACCGATGAGCAGCAGCTGCTGCTCGACAGCGTCGACGAGCTCATGGAGCGCTATGGCACCGAGCAGTATTTCAAGGAGTGCGACGAGAAGCACGTGTGGCCCCAGGAGTTCACCGACGCGCTGCTGGAGAACGGCTTCCAGATGCTGGGCGTCGACGAGAAGTTCGGCGGCACCCCGGTGGACGTGACCACGCTCATGCTGGTGTCCGAGCGCATCTGCAAGAACGGCGCGCCCATCTACGTGTACGGCAACCTGTGCGCGCTCAAGGACATGACGGAGTACGGCACGCCCGAACAGCAGGAGCAGTGCTTCGCCGAGGTCATGGCAGGCAAGCCCGGTTTCGTGCTGGGCTTCACCGAGCCGGGCGCGGGCTCCGACAGCTCGTCGCTGGCCAGCACGTACCAGCGCCGCGACGGCAAGGTGTACCTGAACGGCAGCAAATCGTTCATGACGAACGCCGTGAACTCCAAGTACATGCTATGCGTGGCGCGCGATGCCGACGACGATCCCGAGGATCGCGCCAACCGCTCCCGCTTCTCCATGTGGTGGGTGCCGCTGCACGACGACGAGGGCAACCTGGCTCAGGGCATCTCCATCGAGCCGTTGGAGAAGATCGGCTGGAACATGGGCAACACCTGCGAGCTGCACATGCAGGACGTGGAGCTGGAGGAGAAGGACCTCGTGGGCGTCGAGGGCAACGGCTTCATGCAGGCCATGGTGAACTTCGAGGTGGAGCGCCTCATCGCATGCGCCCAATCGCTCGGCGCGGCCCAGTGCGCCTTCGAGGACGCGGTGCGCTACGCCACCCAGCGCATCCAGTTCGGCAAGCCCATCGGCAAGAACCAGCTCATCCAAGAGCACATCACCGACATGTACCTGAAGATCGAGAACATGCGCAACTGGGTGTACAAGACGGCCTGGAAGATCGACAACGGCGAGTCGGTGCAGATCGATTCCGCCGTGGCGAAGCTGTACTGCGGCCGCGCCGCCTTCGAGGTGTGCGACACCGCGCTGCAGGTGATGGGCGGCATCGGCTACACGAAGGACTGCCGCATCTCGCGCCTGTGGCGCGACCAGCGCGTCTACCGCATCGGAGCCGGCACCGACGAGATCATGATCCACATCGCCGGCCGAGCGATCCAGAAGCAATTCCAGGAATAGAAAGGACTTCATCATGCCTGAAATCTTCAATCCCGTGGACGACCTCATCGCCGAGCAGGCGCTGGTCGACGCCCTCGTGGCGGACTTCACCGAGGACGACTGGAACCGCATGGCGTCGTACTGCACCACCTGGACGTTCAAGGACGTCATATGCCACATCGCGTTCTTCGACTACTGCGCGGTGGAGCTGCTGGCCGGGCGCGGCGAGAGCGTGAACGCCGTGGCCGATGCGGCATCCGAGCAGGACGAGCACTGCCACGTCATGGCGTTTCGCGACCAAAGCGGCGCCGACATCCTGAACTGGTGGCGCGAGCAGCGCACGCTCATGACGGCTTCCTTCCTGGAGCTGGGCCCGAAGGGCCGCGTGCCGTGGGCGGCCGGCATCCCGCCCATGTCCGTGCGCTCGCTCGCGTCGGCGCGCCTCATGGAGCTGTGGGCGCACAGCGTCGACCTCTACGATGCGCTGGGCATCGACCCTGTGGTCAAGGAGCGCATCACGTCCACGCTGTTCCTGTCTTGGCAGGGCCGTCCGAACATGTACAACGTGAACGGGCTCGCGTTCGATCCCGAGATCCCGATGTACCTGGAGCTGACGCTTCCGTCGGGCGAGCTGTGGACGAAGGGCGAGCCGAACGATCAGAACTACATCAAGGGCTCGGCGAAGGACTGGGCGCTCGTGGCCATCCGCCGTCGCAACTGGATGGACACCGGCCTCGAAGTGGTCGGCGACGAGGCGCGCACCTACGCGGGCATCGTGCAGACCTACGCCGGCCCCGCCGATCCCGCGCCGCAAGCGAAGAACCCGCGCTAGGTCGTTCGCAAAACCGTCCTGAGGGGGGGCGACCCCCCCCTCAGGACGCTCAGCGGTAGATCATGGGGACGGGGCGGCAGGCGGCGAAATCGGGGCAGGTGTCGCAGTCTTCGCCGAGGTCGGGCGAGATGCGCTCGCGCTCCACCTGCTCGCATCCCAGCGCCGTGTAGAAAGGAACCGCCGGGCCGCGTGCGACGAACAGCAGCGCGCCGTAGCGTGCCCGAGCGTCTTGCATGAGCGCGCGTCCCACGCCCAGCCTGCGCGCCTGCGGGTCCACCACGATGGGGCTGACGTACCGATCGCCTTCGGCTTCGACGATGCGGATGAACCCGACGATGCGGTCCCCGTCCAGCGCGACGTACGACGTTCCGCGCGGGGTGAGCGTGCCCATGCCGGCGTCTTCGGCCAGGCGCGCGATGGCGGCGGCGTCCTGCTGGGTAGCTTCGCGTATGGTGGGGGTTGATGGATCGCACGTCATGAAGGGGTCCTTCCTGAGCTTTCTCCATAGATTAGTAAAACAATTAGCAAAAATCGTGCTAGAGTTTATAATATCGCATAATTGGTTGAAAATTTCACGGAATCATCTTAAAATGAGAGCATCAGCACCGCTCGTCGGTGAAATCGCGCAGCCGCCGAGGGGAAGCGGCCGAAGCGCGTCGCAGCAAGGGGGTTGCATGTCGGATTATCCGAGCCAAGCCGTGCGCATGGAGGCGCGCTCCAACGTCTCGGTGCGGACCAAGCAGCATTTCGCTCCCACGGCCATCCAAGGCCTCGAGGTGCTGTCGCTGCCGGTCGCGCGCTTGGACGCGTACGTCCGCGACCTGGTGGAGCGCAACCCCTTGCTCGATTTCGACTACGATCACGGCTCCCTCTCGTTCGAGGAGCTGCCCGACGAGGACGGCGACGCTTCGGCCGATGCCGAAACGGCTGCCGAAGGGTTCGATACGCGCCCGCCGTCGGCGATCGCTTGGGATGCCCGCGGGTTCGACCTGGCCCGTCTGCGCGACGAGTGCTCTCAAACGGAAACGCTGCACAGCCATGTGCGCATGCAGCTGACGGGCGCGCGCGTCGGCGAAGAGGATCGCGCTCTGCTTGACGCCCTCATCGAGAACATCGACGACGACGGGTACTTTTCCGGCAGCATGCATGCGCTCTGCGCCGAAGCAGGGCGCTCGATAGAGGACGGCCAGCGGCTGCTCGAGCTCGTGCAGCAGCTGTCGCCTCGCGGCGTGGGCGCGCGCGATCTGGCCGAATGCCTTGCGTTGCAAATCGACGACGGCCTTCCCTATGCGGACGTTATTCGCGACATGCTGCGCACCGGGCTGGACGACCTCGCCGAAAACCGCACGACGAAACTCATGCGCGCCTACCATTTGACCATCGACGACCTGGCCGCCATCCGCGAGGTCATCTGCACACTCGATCCTCGCCCGGGCTCGTCTTTCTCGCAGCGCAAGGGCACCGTGTACGTCATCCCCGACATCACCATCAGGCGCGATGGCACGGCCTTCTCGGTGCAGGTTACCGGCGAGCTGTCGGAAACGCTGGTGCTCAACGGAGCCTACGACCGCATGGCGCAGCGCGGGGGCATGGACGACGAGGCGCGGGAGTGGTTGCACGAGAAGCGCGCCGAGGCGGATGCGGCGCTGGCGAACATCGACCAGCGGCGCCAGACGCTCCATCGGTTCGGCGTGTTTCTAGCCGAGGTCCAATACGATTTCTTCATGGGCGGTGAGGCGCGGATGCGTCCGCTCACCATGCAGCAAGCCGCCGATGCGCTGGGCGTGCACGTGTCCACCATCAGCCGCACGGTGCAGGACAAGTACGCTCTCACCCCGTGGGGCGTATTTCCGCTCAAGCACTTCTTCTCAAGCTCGGTCGCCTGCTCCGCCGAGGAGCGGCGCCATGCGCTGTCGTCGCTGGCCATCAAAGACCGCATCAAAGACCTGGTAGCCCAGGAGGATCGCCGCACGCCTTTGAGCGATGCGACGATCACCGCCATCCTGAACGGCGAAGGCGTGGACATCAAACGGCGGACCGTGGCGAAGTACCGCGAGGCGCTGGGCATAGGCCGGCAGTCGCAACGAAGGCGGTAAGGTACTCGATCGAAACGGAGGGGAGCGTACGTGGTGTATCGAAAAGAACACGCGATAGAGGCCTGGAAGACGTTCGTCAGCACGGGCGCCATACTCGAAGACAAGGTGCGTCCCGAAATAGCTCGCTCGTGGCTTCGATGCCGCGCCGCCGGCGTGAACCCGTGGTCGAGCGATTTCACCGAGCAGAACCTTGCTCTGCTGGAAGAGAAGCGGCAACGTTTTGCGGCATCGCTCAAATCGACGGTGCCGGTGATGAAGTTCCTGAAGGAAATGCTGGGCTGCAACGTGTCGTTGATGGACGGCGAGAACTTCGTGTTCGAGCTTCTGTCGCCTTTGGCGGTGTACCCGCGCACGTTCGGCACGTTCACGCGCGAAGAGGAGGTGGGCACCGGAAACGCCACTCTAGTCGCCTACGAGAAGAAGCCGGTGCGCGTCGACGGGTTCGAGCACTATCGCGCCATCGTGCAAACGTACTCGGGCGTGTCAGTGCCCTACCTCGATGGCGCAGGGAAGTACTACGGCGCGATGAACATCAACAGCCCGTTTGCCGTATTGCCGCAAAGCGCCCTTCAGCTGTGCCGTATCGGCGTTTCGTTGACGAACGACTTGCATCGCGCCGGCGCGAAGGCGGGCGCTTTGCTGTCGACGGTCGACTTCTTCAAGCCGCTTATGCTGGCCTACGAGCATCCGGTGTTGCTGATCGACTCCAACGGCCGCATCCTGGGCGGCAACGCGGGCATGCGCGCGTATTGCCCGGGCTGGGAGCAGTATTCGTACGGCTCACAATCGCTCGGCGCCTATCTGGGGAAGGACTTCTCCGTGCAGGACGTGCTCGATCTGCCGGAGAAGTTGGAAGCGCCGCTGCCCGTGCGATTCAAGAAGGGACGCTCGCGCGCGGTGCACGAGCTCAACCTCGTGAGGCGCGGCAGGGTGGAGATCGAAGGGCAGGAGCCGTTCGTCATGCTCGTATTCGAAGACGGCAACGAAGCCGAGCGCAACGCCCGCAGCGCGACCGGGCGTCGCAGCGATGCCGCAGTCATGCCGACCGGCGATAAGGTGGATTATATCGGGGAAACCGAAGAATGGAAGAAGATCGACCGCATGGTGCAGAAGGTCGCGCCCATCAAGACGAACGTGCTGCTGTTGGGCGAGACGGGCACCGGCAAGGAAGTGGTGGCCCGCGCGCTGCATCGTCGCAGCGGACGCACCGGCGAGTTCGTGGCCATCAACTGCGGCGCCCTGCCGCGCGACCTGCTGGCCACCGAGCTGTTCGGCTACGAGGGCGGGGCGTTCACCGGGGCGCGCGAGACGGGCGCGGTGGGGAAGTTCGAGTTCGCGGACGGCGGCACGCTGTTCCTCGACGAGATCGGCGAGATGCCGGTTGACATGCAGGTGAGCCTGCTGCGCGTGCTGCAAGAGCAGAGCGTCACGAAGCTGGGATCGAATACCGCGAAGACGCTCGACGTGCGCGTGATCGCCGCGACGAACCAGAACATCGAGCGCCTGATCTCCGAGAAGAAGTTCCGCAGCGACCTGTACTACCGTTTGAGCCTCGTGGAGATCCGCCTGCCTCAGCTGCGGCGGCGCTCCGCCGACATCCCGCCGCTGGTGGATTATTTCAACGGGCAGCTTTCCTCGGTGCTCGAGGTGCCGTGCACGCCCTTCCCCGCCGAAACCATCGAGGCGCTGCAGGCTTACAGCTGGCCGGGCAACGTGCGCGAACTGCGCAACATCGTTGAGCGCTGCCTGATCATGCAGGGCCAGGGCGCCAACGTCGCCGCGGACTCGCTGCCGCCTCATATCGCGAACGCGGCGAACGCCATGCCGGACGGCCCGGTGGCACACGCCGCCGTGGCCGTGCAGCAGGATGCGGGGGCGATGCGGGAGGGCGTCGAGGACGATGCGGTGTCGGAGGAGCGCCATCTCGTGCAGGCGCTGCTCGCGCAGCACGAAGGCGACCTCGCGGCGGTGGGGCGGCAGCTCGGATTGACGCACGAGGAGCTCTCCGAGCTGCTCAACCGCCTTCACCTGCGCGTTCGCGTGGTGCTTGAAAGCATGGACGACGCGTTCTAGAGCGCTTGGGCAGGCTGGCACGCTTTTTGCTTTTCGAAGGTGCGGAACCGCATTCCCGAGAAGCAAAAGGAGTGATTCATGAACATCGTTGTGTGCTACAAGATCGTGCCCGACGAGCAGGACGCGGTCGTGCAGGCCGATCGCACGCTGTCGTTCGAGCGCGCTGCGCTCAAAATCGGCGATTACGACCTCAACGCCGTGGAAGCCGGCGCGCAGCTGGCGTCGGCTTCCGGCGCGTCGCTTGTCAGCCTGACCGCCGGGGGCGATCCGGTGGAGGACTCGAAGTTGAAGAAAGCCATCCTCGCGCGCGGGCCGCACGAGAACGTGGCGGTGAAAGACGCGTCGCTGCCCGAGGCCGGATCGGCGGTGACGGCGCGGGTGCTCGCAGCGGCCGTCAAGCAGCTGGACGACGTGAGCCTGGTGCTGTGCGGCGAGGGGTCGGCCGACCGCTATGCGCAGCAGGTAGGCGTGCAGCTGGGCGAGCTGCTGGGGCTTCCTACCGTCAACGCCGTCAGCTCCATCGAGCTCGACGACGGCGTCGCGCATGTCGAGCGCACGGTGGGCGCGGTGGTCGAGCGCCTCGACGTGCCGCTTCCGGCCGTGCTGTCGGTGGTCGCCGACATGAACACCCCGCGCATCCCCTCGATGAAGGACATCCTGGGCGCGGGCAAGAAGCCCTCGCGCGTTCTTTCCTTCGAAGATGTGGGCTTCGACGGCTTTGACGAGGCCATCGACGTGGTGAGCACGCTTGCGCCCGAGCAGCGCGATCGCGCGTGCGAGATCCTCGAAGGCGATGACGACGAGACGATCCAGGCGTTCGCGGCACGCGTGCGCGAGCGGCTGTAAGGAGGCATCCATGAGCGATAAGACGATTGCGGTGTTCGCCGACACGGCGGAAGCGTACGAGGAGCTGTGCAGCGGGGCGCGGGCGCTGGGAGGGAGGCCGGTTGCGCTGTGGGCCGGCGACGAGGTCGACGCGCAGCGCATCGCGGCGTGGGGTGCGCGCGTGATGCACGTCGGCGCCGTTCCCGAGGGTGCGCTGTACGAGGACTGCGTTCCCGCGTTCCAGGAGGTCGTCCAAGCCGAGCAGCCGACGTTGATCCTGGCGCGCATGTCGAAGCGCACGCAGTGCGTGGCGGGCCGCCTTGCCGTGCGTCTGGGCGTGCCGGTGGTCACCGACGCGTCGCGCGTGAAGCTTGACGACGAGGGCGTCGAGGCGGCGCACATGGCGTACGGCGGTGCGGCCGAGCGCGTCGAGCATGCGCGGGGGATGGCGATCGTGCTCGTGGGCTCCGGCGTGTTCGAGATCGACGAAGCGCCGGCTGCCGGCACGGTGGAGCGCGCGGCGGCGTCGATCGAGCCCGGTCCCATCAAGCTGGTCGGGCGCCAGGAGAAGCAGGAGGAGGTGGTCGACCTCGGCTCCGCGAAGGTCGTGGTGTGCGTGGGCCGCGGCATCCAGAACAAGCAGAACCTAGGCAAGGCGCAGGAGTACGCGGCGCGCATCGGCGGCGAGACGGCTTGCACGCGCCCCATCGCCGAGGGCGAGGGTTGGATGGCGCACAGTCGCTACCTGGGCGTTTCGGGTGCCGTCGTGAAGCCCGACGTGTACATCGGCCTCGGCGTGTCGGGCCAGGTGCAGCACACCGTGGGCATGGCGGAATCGCAGTTCGTGGTGGCCGTCAACAAGGACAAGAACGCTCCGCTCATGAAGCACTGCGACCTCGGCCTCGTAGCCGACCTGGAGAAAGTGCTCCCCGTGCTCGCAGCTCTCTAAACGACCCGTTAGCCTCCCATTGTAGCGAAAGTGGTCCCCTGTCGTCCTTTTCCCGGGATGGCAGGGGACTGAATGTGATCGCTATTCGTTTTCCAGTATGGCTTCTAGCATCGTGCGAAGCGACGGAAAGTCGTCCGAGACGGTTGCGTATACGTCTTCCATGCGCAACGTTTGATACTTGTGCGCAGCTATGTCGCGAAAGCCGGCAATGGCTTTCCAGGGCACCTGGGCGTGTATAAGGCGAAAGCTCTCGGTAAGATTTTTAACGAGTTCCCCTATGTTGATAACCGTCATGCATACGGCACGCTTGAGCTTCTCATCTTCGAGGAATGAAGCGAGATCCTCGTTCTGCATGAGCGATTCGGCGATGGCTATTTCGTCGAGCACTTTGCCGACGACGGTTCGATCTCTATTGTTCATAGAGCGTTACCGTTTTTCCCACATCCAATATAGAGCCATCGGGAATGGGCGCATGCACGATGTCGACCGATGTGCCAAGATCCTTCTCCAGCCGATCGCGCAGCGATGCAAGCAGGAGGAGCGAAACGGCTATCGAGGTGAATTCGATTAATAGATCGACGTCGCTTTTTTCGGTCTGACGTTCTTCCGCATACGATCCGAAAAGGTCGACCCTTTTGATCGGAAATTCATGCGCGGCATTGTTCACGCTTTCGGAGATGGTGGCTATATCGAGCATGTTGGCCTCCTTTCGTATTGTTGCATTATCTCATGCGAATGGGGGCTCGTACAGCGTGCGGCGCAGGAGGGTGAACAGGGTTTCGCATCGGGGATCGCTTCGTTTGATGGACGAGAGCATGCTGTCCCACACGAACGCGCACAGCGGTTCGGGGGCCAGCGCTCCCAGCAGGCGGTCGTGCGCCACGTTCGGATCGCGTTCGAGCGCCACCACGAGGCCGCGGCGGATGTGCGCGAAGCACGCCTCCTCGCGCTTGCGCGCCGATGCCAAGCCCTTCGCGTCGAGCGCGGCGACTTCCGTCAGCCAGTCGTCGCGGAACCTCGCCAGCGCTCCCGACAGCTGGAGCGCAAGCCCCTCGCAGAAGCCGATGAAGTCATCGCCGGCAATGGCTCCGGGCATGCTGTCGGCCAGCGCTTCGTTCCAGAATCGTCCTACCACGTCGTTGACCAGGTCGTATTTGGTGGGGTAGGAGTTGTACACGGTGCCCACGGCTACATTGCATGCGCGCGCGACCTCGCGGATGCTCAGCCCGGAAAGACCCGATTCGCTGGCAATCGCGAAGGCGGTGTCGAGGATCTGCTGTTTGCTGATGACGGGTTTGTTGCCCATGCGCACCTCCCGCGTGCGGAAGCTCGGGATCCGGTCGTTTCCCTCATTGTAGAGGAAGACTCATGCGTAGCTCGTGAAGAAATGGTGGTTGATTTTCGTCCGTCATTGCCTCCGAGCGCAGGCCTCTCTAATATGAACGTTGTTCATTAATGAACTTAGTTCATATTAGCAAAGAAGAAAGGAGCGCAACGATGAGCATCGAATTGATCGTGGCGAGTGTCGCCATCACCTGCGCGCTGGTTCTGTACACCTTCGGAGTGTTCGGGGAGCGTCGTTCGGGAACGTTGTCGCTGCGCCATGTGCTGCTGTTTTGGGGCGGCCTCGTGTGCGATACCACCGGCACGATGATCATGTCGAACATCGCGCAGCAATCGTCCGCAGGAGGATTCGGGATCCACGCGGTCACCGGTCTGCTTGCTATCGTGCTGATGCTCGTGCATGCCGTTTGGGCCACGGTCACGTACGTGCGTCATAACGAGCGGGGGATGCATCGATTCCACACGTTCAGCACGTTCGTGTGGCTTGCGTGGCTCGTCCCGTACATCATCGGCATGCTGGTGGGTATCCCGATGATCCATCTGCAGGCGGTGTGCGCCATCGGCACCAGCGTCGTGGTGGTTGCCGTGCTGGCGTTCGTGCTGTTCCGCGGCGGGAAGGGTCATGCGCATACCGCCGCGCACTAGGCGTTGGCTTTCAGAGTCGCGAGCGGCATGCGCGCTCGCTATCAAATCCGGGATCGCGATCGGGCGATCCCGGATTTGCGTGTTTGAGGATGCTAGCGTTCGCCGGGCAGGATGGACGGTAGCGCGATGATGAAGCACGCCCCTCCATCAGGCAGGTTGATGGCTTCCACCGTGCCATCGTGCGATTCCACCACCGATTTCACGATGGCCAGCCCCAGCCCCGTGCCGCCCGTGCCTCGGCTTCGTGACGCATCGGTGCGGTAGAAGCGGTCGAACAGCAGCTGGGGGTCGATGTCGCCGAACCCGGTGCCGTCGTCCTTCACGGCCAGGATGGAGTTGCCCTTCAGGCCGAACAGCTCGATGGTGATGTGGCCGTCCGGTTCGATGAAGCGGCTCGCGTTCTCCACGAGGTTCGTCACGGCCTGCTTGAGGCGATCGGGGTCGCCCAGCACGTCGGGCGCCTCGCCGACGATCTCGGTGTTCGCATGGCGGTCGCGCAGAATGGGCTCCAGGGCGTCGAGCACGCCGGTGGCCAGCTCGCGCAGGTTCACGCGCGATAGCTCCATGGGCATGGCGTTGTCGTCGATGCGCTGCAGCGTCAGCAAGTCGTGGGTAAGACGGCTCAGGCGCTCGCTTTCGGCGATGATGATCGAGCAGAACTTCTCGTGCAGCTCGGGCGGTAGATCCGGATCTTCCAGCATCTCGGCGTTGCCGCGGATGGCAGTGAGCGGGGTGCGCAGCTCGTGCGCCACATCGCTGATGAATGCTGCTTGGCGGCGCTCCTTCAGCACCAGGTCGTGCTGCTGCGACTTCGTGGTCTGCACGAGCGCCTTGAAATCGGCCGACAGTTGGTCGGCCTCGTACAGGCGGCCGTCGGGTTCGAACGGCACATCGGTTCCCGTGCGATAGGCGGCGGTTTTCTTTGCCAAGAGGCGTAGCGGTTCAGATATGAAATGTCCGATAATAAGGCTGAACGTGAACACCACAAGACCGACGGGAGCAAGCAGCAAAAACGCCTTCGACGGAGTGTCGAAGGCGAGGAAGCAAATCAGAACCAGAACCGCGCCGGCGAGAAGCGAAAGCAGCGTTGCCAGCAGCGAGAAGTATGTTTGCAGTCTTTTTATTGCTTGAACCTGTATCCGTAGCCGCGAACCGTTTCCACCAAGCCGGGATCGTACCCGGCGGACTCAATCTTATCACGCAGACGCTTGATGTGGGTGTCGACGGTCTTGGTTTCCGTCAAGTATTCCCAACCCCAGGCGTCGCGCAGCAGATCTTCGCGCGAAACCACCTTGCCGGCGTTCTTCATGAGGCTGGCAAGCAACTCGAACTCGCGCGGTGTGAGGTCGATCTCGCCGTTCGCGCCCGACGCCGTGTGGGCGTCCTCGTCAAGCGTGATACCGCTGGCGGTGACGGCGTGGTTAGCGCCGGGGAAGTCGCCGCCCGATCCGCGGCGCAGCAGGGCGCGGACGCGTGCGATGAGCTCTCGCACGCCGAAGGGCTTCGCCAAGTAGTCATCGCCGCCGATTTCCAGGCCCACCACCTTGTCCAGCTCGGTGTCGCGAGCCGACAGGAACAACACGGGGACGGTCGTCTTCGAGCGCAGGCGGCGGCACAGCTCGTAGCCGTCCATGCCGGGCAGCATGATGTCGAGCACGAACAGATCGTACGAGTTCTTCGTGGCCAACGCCAGCGCGTCTTCGCCGTTGTCCACCACGTCGGTGAAGAACCCCTCCTTCTTGAGGGCGTAACTGACGAATTCGGTAATAGAGGGCTCGTCGTCAACAACGAGAATGCGATGCGGGGTGTCGTTCATGTGTTGCCTTTCTATCAGATGGACTCCCGTTGCCGGTGCCTGACAGATGCGCGTGGGCGGGTTGTTATAATGTCGAGAGCAACTATAAGCATTCGGGGTGCGACCGAGGGAGACTGTCAGGAACATGTTACTTGCCATCGACGTGGGAAATACGCAAACCGTAGTGGGGATCTACCAGGACGGGAGCCTGCAATATCGGTGGCGTGTGGCCACGAACAAAAGCCATACCTCCGACGAGCTCCGTGTGAAACTGGTGCCGTTGCTGGCGTCCGAGGGCTTGAAGCTCGATGATGTTCGCGGCGTGGCGCTGGCCTCGGTGGTGCCCGCGCTCACCATGGCATGGTGCGCGGCCGCGTATCGCATGATCGGGAAGGACGCGCTCGTGTGCTCGGCCGAAACGGCGGGCTCGCTGTTCGAGGCCGACTATCCCAACCCTCATGAAATCGGGGCCGACCGCGTGGCCGACGCCGTGGCCGCGAAGGCGCTGTACGGCGCCCCCGTGATCGTGGTGGATTTCGGCACGGCCACCAATATGGAAGTCGTCGACGCGGACGGGCGCTTCATCGGCGGCGTTATCGCGCCAGGCGTGGAAACGTCGGCCTCCGCGCTGTTCTCGCACGCCACGAAGCTGGGGGCCATCGACCTGGTCGACCCTCATACCGCCATCGGGCACAACACGGAAGAGGCCATCCAGGCGGGCATCGTGTACGGCGAGGCCGACCGCGTGGACGGCATCATCCGCCGCATCTTCGCCCAGCTGGGCTACGAGACGCCTGTGGTGGCGACGGGCGGCCTGGCCTCGCGCGTGGCGGCCCAGTCGCAGACCATCACCGCCATCAACCCCGAGTTGACCCTCGAGGGATTGCGTCTCGTGTACGAAGCGCAGGAAGGCGCCGCCAGCGTTTAAGGCGCGCGATGCGTTGCCCTACCCTGTTTCGCGCCGAGCCGTTTCGCCGACGCAGCTGCTTCAGACCATCATTGACGCGGGGTCGTCTCGTAGGGTTCGGTGCGACGGCGGGTTCGATGTGGCCCGACGGAGCTTCATGCGTCGCGGCCTATTTGCCGCAACGTTGGCTTTCTTGCGCTGTTGGAGGAATGCTTCTCGTTCCCGTTGCGTTCGGCGGGTAGAATGCTTCTATCAGAAAAGCCGCGCCGTCTGCAATGAGCGGGCGGGAACGAAAGGAAGGGCCCGACGTGTTGAGCGACATTGAAATTGCCCAGGCGACGAAACCCCAGCACATCAGCGCGATCGCCGAGAAGGCGGGCGTGCCGGAGTCGTATCTCGAGCTGTACGGTACGAACAAGGCGAAGGTGGACTACAACCTGCTCACCGACGAGGAGCACGCGCCCGGCAAGCTCATCCTGGTGACGGCCATCAACCCGACGCCCGCCGGCGAGGGCAAGACCACCACGACGGTGGGCTTGGCCGACGCGCTGGCTCGCCAGGGCAAGAACGTGGTCGTCGCGCTGCGCGAGCCCAGCCTGGGCCCCGTGTTCGGCGTGAAGGGCGGCGCTGCAGGCGGCGGATACGCCCAGGTCATCCCTATGGAGGACATCAACCTGCACTTCACCGGCGACTTCCACGCCATCGGCGCCGCCAACAACCTCCTGGCCGCCATGCTGGACAACCACATCCAGCAGGGCAACGAGCTGGGCATCGACGTGCGCAAGATCACCTGGAAGCGCGTGGTTGACATGAACGACCGCCAGCTGCGCAACGTGGTGGACGGCATGGGCGGCAAGGCCCACGGCGTGCCGCGCGAGGACGGCTTCGACATCACGGTGGCCAGCGAGATCATGGCCATCTTCTGCCTGTCCACCTCCATCACCGACCTCAAAGAGCGCCTGGCCCGCATCGTCGTGGGCTACACGCGCGACGACAAGCCCGTCACGGCCGGCGACCTCAAGGCGCAGGGCGCCATGGCCGCGCTGCTGAAGGACGCCCTCAAGCCGAACCTCGTGCAGACGCTGGAAGGCACGCCGGCGTTCGTGCACGGCGGCCCCTTCGCCAACATCGCGCACGGCTGCAACTCCATCATGGCCACGCGCATGGCCATGGCGCTGGGCGACTACTGCGTGACGGAGGCCGGCTTCGGCGCCGACTTGGGCGCGGAGAAGTTCCTCGACATCAAGTGCCGCCTCGCGGGCCTCAACCCAGACGCGGTGGTCGTCGTGGCCACGGTGCGCGCGCTGAAGAACCACGGCGGCGTGGCGAAGGCCGATCTCAACGACGAGAACCTCGAGGCGTTGGAGGCGGGCCTGCCGAACCTGCTGCAGCACGTGGAGAACATCACGAAGGTGTACCAGCTGCCGTGCGTCGTGGCCATCAACCGCTTCCCCACGGACACGGAGGCCGAGCTCAAGCTGGTGGAGGACAAGTGCCGCGAGCTGGGCGTGAACGTGGCCCTGTCCGAGGTGTGGGCGAACGGCGGCGAGGGCGGACTGGCCCTGGCCGACGAAGTGGTGCGCCTGTGCGAAGAGCCGAACGACTTCCAGTTCGCCTACGACGACGACCTGTCGCTGGCCGAGAAGATCGAGGCCATCGCCACGCGCGTGTACCATGCCGACGGCGTGGACTTCGAGCCGAAGGCCATGGCCGAGCTCAAGAAGCTCGAGGACCTGGGCTTCGGCGGCATGCCGGTGTGCATGGCGAAGACGCAGTACAGCTTCTCGGACGATCAGAAGAAGCTGGGCGCGCCGCGCGGCTTCCGCATCACGGTGCGCAACGCGAAGGTGTCGGCCGGCGCCGGCTTCGTGGTGGCGCTGACCGGCGACATCATGACCATGCCGGGCCTGCCGAAGGTGCCCGCCGCCGAGCGCATTGACGTCGACGAAACCGGCAAGATCTCCGGCCTGTTCTAAGCTTGGAGCGCCCCCGATTTCGGTTGAAATCGGGGGCGCTCCTGTCGTATGCTACGCCTACCGGCGGTGCCCAGGATGTGAGACTAGGACGCTACACAATCCCCTTCGGGCGGCGCAGGTTAATGTGGGAGCCCGGGTTCACGCCCGGGCTTTGCTATCTCAGCTTCTCCCTGGTTCCCTCCCTGAGAATTCGCGCTAGATCCGCGTCTGTTTCGCGCTAGATCCGTGAAAGGGGTCGAAGGATATGAAACCTGTTAGCAACGGTGCGAAAGCGGTCTTTGCGGTCGCTTTCGCCCTCTTTCTCGCGGTCGTCCTTGTCGGCATTGCGCTTTCGGACAATCCGGTAAAGAAGTTCTTCAAGCAGCAGGAAGTTCTGGATATTGCGAAGATGCACATGTCCCAAGTGAAAAGTGGCGAGGTCTATACGGGCGCGCTGCAATTCGCAGATGACATCGACTTCGACAACCTCGCGCTCAGCCAGGTAATCCCAATGTATAGCGCGCGCCAAAACGGAGACGTAGTGCGCGATGAGAACGAAGGATACGCGGTCTACTCCAACGGCAAGGTGGTGGCGTTGTTCGGGATCTATAAGTGCGATCCCGGTGCCGTTACTGGTGGTACCACCATGTCGAACGTCGGGCTCGAGGTTGTTCAGAACATGCTGAGCGATCCTGGCACCTGTGCGCTCTTGCAGCCTTGCGATTCTTCCGGCGCGCTGTACGTGACGCCTCATTCGAGTGAAGCCGTAGAAGTCTTCGACCCGGGCCCTTCCTTTCCCGGCGAACCTCCCGAGCCTCCTCCCGCACCTGAAACGGTAACGCTGGAATCGGTTGGAATCACATCGGAGATGATCTCCCAAATCGATTTCCCCGAGCATCAGGATCCCGTTCCGTTTAGCGTGTAGCAAGAGGGCTGACCGTCCAAGCGGTGGTTGCCGACCGAAGCGTGCGGATTATCTCAGGATTCCGCGCGTTTCGGTCGGCTTGTCGTATCATGCAGGTACCAATAAGCGCGGCGACGAGGAGGATCTTCTTGGACACCACCTTTATCGACGAACTGGCGAGCGCGGCTCCCACGCCCGGCGGGGGCGGCGCGGCATCCTACGTGGGAGCCGTGGCATCCGCGCTCGCGTCCATGGTGGGCAATCTGACCGTGGGCAAGAAGACGTACGCAGCGGTGGAAGACGACGTGCGCGCAACCCTCGAACGGCTCGCGCTTCTGCGGAACAAGCTGCTCGCGCTCATCGAGTCGGACGCGCAGGCGTTCGAGCCTCTGGCTGCGTCGTACCGCATGCCGAAGGCCACGCCCGAGGAGGCGGCGGCGAAGCAGGCGGCGCTGCAGCTGGCGCTGGGACCCGCGTGCGACGTGCCGCTGATCATCATGCGTACGTGCGCCGAGGTCATCGACCATGCCGACTTTCTCGCGCATAACGGCAGCAAGCTGGCCGTTTCGGACGCGGGCGCGGCGGCAGTGCTGGCGCAGGCGGCCGTGGTGGCGGCCAGCATGAACGTCTACATCAACGCGGCCTCGATGGACGACGAAGCGCGCGCCGATCGCTATCGCGCCGAAGCCGATCGGCTCATCGCCGAGGCGAACGAGCGCGCCGACGGAATTCTCGCCTACACCATGGACGCGATACGGTAACATCGCCAGTTTCACGACGCGAACCAGAAAGGCAGACATGGCTGAGCTACTGAAGGGGAAGCCCGTTGTCGACAGCATGGCGCTCGATCTACGCGCGCGCATCGAGGCGCTCGGCCGCGCGAAGGTCGTGCCCGCGCTCGCGCTCGTGCGCGTGGGCCAGCGTCCCGACGACCTGTCCTACGAACGCACGGCCCGTAAACGTGCCGAATCGCTCGGCATCGCCATCAGGCCGTACGAGTTGGACGAGTTCGCCCCCCAAGCGGCCATAGAGGCGGCAATCCACGAGGTGAACCGCGACGAAAACGTGCACGGCTGCCTGTTGTTCCGGCCGCTGCCGTCGTTCGTGGACGAGTCGCACGTGTGCGAGCTGCTCGATCCGAAGAAGGATATCGACGGCATCACGCTGGCATCGCTGGCCTCGGTGTTCACCGACGGCCACGCGGGCTACCCGCCCGCGACGGCGGCCGCGTGCATTCAGCTGCTCGATCATTACCAGGTGCCGCTCCAGGGCAAGCACGTCGTGGTGGTGGGACGCAGCCTCGTCGTGGGCAAGCCCGTGTCCATGATGCTGCTACGCCGCAACGCTAGCGTGACCATCTGTCACAGCAAGACCGAGAACCTAGCCGACATCATGCGTTCGGCCGACGTGGTCATCTGCGCCACCGGTCGCGCTCGGACGTTCGGCGCACAGTTCTTCGGCCCGGGTCAGACGGTACTTGACGTGGGCATCAACTTCGACACGCAGGGAAACCTGTGCGGCGACGTGGACTTCGCCGAGGTCGAGCCGGTGGTGGCGGCCATCACGCCGGTGCCGGGCGGCATCGGCACGGTCACCACGTCGGTGACGATGGCGCATACGGTGGCCGCTGCCGAAGCGGCGCTGGCCGCGCGCACCGGGAGGCGCTAGACGGTGCGAGCCTCTTCCCCGATGGGCCGCAAGTTCGTCATTGCCGATCCTGCTACCTGCATCGGCTGTAAGACGTGCATGGCTGCGTGTTTTCATCGCCACGATGTGCCGAACGACGTGGCCGTTCCGCGTCTTACGCTGGTCACTACGCGCACCATCTCGGCGCCTGTCGGCTGCCACCATTGCGCCGAGGCCCCGTGCGTGGACGCGTGCCCCACGGGGTGCCTGTTCACCGACGACGAGCATGTGGGCGTGCATCCGGACAAGTGCATCGGCTGTCGCAACTGCGTGCTGGCCTGCCCGTACGGCGCGGTGGAAATCGTAACCGAAAAGCTGCCGCCCGAACCGGAAGCCGCGTCCGGCACCGAGGCTGCGGCGGCTTCCGCTCAGGATGACAAGGGCGCCCGCGCGCGGGCTCGCGCGAAGAAGCGCAAGCGCACGAAATCGACCGTGGTGAAGTGCGACCTGTGCCTCGATCGCGCCGGCGGCCCGGCGTGCGCGGCGGCGTGTCCCACCAAGGCGCTGCGGCTCATCGATGCGCAGTTCATGGAGCGCGCGCGGCAGAACAAGCGCAAGGCGGCGGCGCGAGCGTCCGCGTCGTTCGCCAGCATGAAGCTCAACGCGGCTCTGGACGAGGGGGAGTAGGCTCATGGAAAAGCATATGGCGGTGTGCCCGTACTGCGGCGCCGGTTGCAAGATGAACCTCGTGGTGGAAAACGGCCAGGTCATCGATGCGGAAGGCCTTCCCGGTATCACGAATGAAGGCGAGCTGTGCCTGAAGGGCATGTACGGCTACGATTTCGTCAACGACACGAAAATCCTCACGCCGCGCATCTACCATCCTATGATCCGCCGCACGAAAGGCGCGCCGCTCGAGCGCGTCACCTGGGACGAGGCGCTCGATTTCACGGCCGAGCGGCTCCGCGCCATAATTGAGGAGCATGGTGCGGAATCCGTGATGCTCACCGGTTCGTCGCGCGGCGCGGGTAACGAGGCCAACTACGTGATGCAGAAGTTCACGCGAGCCTGTCTGGGCACGAACAACATCGACAACTGCGCGCGCACCTGTCATGCGGCCAGCGTCATCGGGCTCATGGAAGTCGTCGGATCGGGTGCCATGAGCGTGAGCATCCCCACGTTGGAGGAGACGGACTGCATCTTGCTGTTCGGCTACAACCCGGCGGCCAGCCATCCAATAGTGGCGCGCCGCATCGTGAACGCGAAGGAGCGCGGGGCCGATCTCATCGTGTGCGATCCGCGCGTCATCGAGTCGGCACGCATCGCGGATATGTACCTGCCGCTGAAGAACGGGTCGAACCTGGCGTTGCTGAACGCGTTCGCGTATGCGATCATCGACGAGGAGCTTGCCGACTGGGATTTCATCGACGAGCACACGACGGGCTTCGATGTCTGGTGGGAGGTCGTGCAGGACTACGCGCCCGAGGATGTGGAAGAGGTCACGGGTCTTCCGTCCGAAACCATCCGCCAGGCGGCGCGCCGCTACGCCAACGCCGATACGGCTGTCATCGGCTGGGGGATGGGCGTGAC
This sequence comes from Eggerthella sp. 1_3_56FAA, assembly GCF_000185625.1. Classification (NCBI taxonomy): domain Bacteria; kingdom Bacillati; phylum Actinomycetota; class Coriobacteriia; order Eggerthellales; family Eggerthellaceae; genus Eggerthella; species Eggerthella sp. 1_3_56FAA. The sequence goes on along the minus strand of NZ_GL622580.1, from coordinate 40,951 downwards.
ACAGCAGGCGCAAGGCGTGCAGACCGTGCGCGCCATCGCGGCGTTGGCCATGATCACCGGGCATATCGGCACGCATGCGAGCGGGCTTGCGCCGGTGCGCGGCCAGAACAACGTGCAAGGCAGCTGCGACATGGGCATGTGGCCCAGCCTGTATCCCGGCTACCAGCGCGTGAGCGACCCTGCGGTGCGCGCGAAGTTCGCAGCGGCCTGGGGTGTCGACGAGGAACGCCTGTCGCTCAAGGAGGGTTTCAAACTCACCGACCTGCCGCACGGCGTGGCCGAGGGCACGATCCGCGCGTTCTACAACTTCGGTGAAGACCCGCTGCAAACCGAGCCCGACACGGCGCAGATGCGCGCCACGCTGGAAGGCCTCGACCTGCTGATCAGCCAGGACATCTTCATGACCCAGACCACGGCGCTGGCCGACGTGGTGCTGCCCGCCACGTCGTGGGCCGAGCACGACGCCGTGTACACCGCGTCGGACCGCTCGTTCCAGCGCACCACCGCCGCGCTGCCGCCGAAGGGCGAGTGCCGCCACGACTGGCAGATTTTCGCCGACCTGTCCACGCGCATGGGCTATCCAATGCACTACCGCGACACCCAGGAAATCTGGGACGAAGTGCGCAGCCTGTGCCCCCAGTTCGCCGGTGCGACGTACGAGAAGATGGCCGGCACGGGCTACGCTCAGTGGCCCATCTTCGCCGAGGCCGCGGACGATCCCGACAACCACGGCACGGCCGAGCTGTTCGCGGGCGGCATCTTCACCACGCCCGACGGAAAGGGTCGCCTCGAGGCGGCTGCGTGGCGTCCGCCCACCGAGCAGCCCGACGAGCGCTATCCGCTCGTGCTGTGCACGGTGCGCGAGGTGGGTCACTACTCGTGCCGTTCGATGACCGGCAACTGCAAAGCGCTGGCAGCGCTGGCCGACGAGCCGGGCTACGTGAGCATCAGCCCGGTCGACGCCGACGCGCGCGGTATCGACGAGGAGCAGCTCGTGTGGGTCGCGTCGCGCCGTGGCAAGGTGCTGGCGCGCGCGGCGGTGGACGAGCGCATCAACGACGGCGCCGTGTACATGACCTACCAGTGGTGGATCGGCAAGTGCAACGAGCTGACCCTGCACGCCACCGACGGCGAATCGGGCACGCCCGAAGACAAGTACAGCGCCTGCCAGGTGGAGGCCATTCCCGATCAGGCGTGGGCCGAAACGTACCTTGTGGAGCGCTACGCCGAGCTGAAGGCGCAGCTGGCAGCCGAGGCCGACCGGCAAAACCCGCAGCCCGAGACCGAGATTTCGGCCGCTTCGAGCGAAGTGGCCGATGTCGTTCCCGCCGTTCCGGGCGGAGCGACCGAAGGCGGCGAAGCCGCCGGAGTCGAAGGATCCCGCGCGGCGTTAGCAGGAGGAGTTTCGGGGGCAGCAGGCGTCCCATCGGTTGCCGCCGCCGAGCCGCCCCGCGCGTTCGCGCCGCACGAGGCCGAGGTGGCGGGCCGCGCGCTGTACGCGAACGGCGAGGAAGAGACGCTCGTATGAACCGCTTCGTCGTATCCGACCCGTCGCGGTGCATCGGCTGCAGCGCCTGCCGCGTCACCTGCACGGAAAGCCATCGCCGCCGCGCCCTGCGGCCCGCCTCGCGCATCTCGCTCGTGAAGACGCGCACGGTGTCGGCCGCCGTGACGTGCCATCAGTGCGAAGGCGCGCCTTGCATGACGGTGTGCCCCGAGGGCGCCATCGTACAGGAGCGCGATCGCCTGCACGTGGACGAAAGCCGCTGCACAGGGTGTTTGCTGTGCGCGCTCGTGTGCCCGTTCGGGGCGGTGTACCCGTCGGCGCCCTCGACCGCGCACGTCAAGGCGGCGCCGTACAGCCGCGCTTCGTCGGCGCGCTCGGCCGGGTTGCTGCGCCAGAAGGAGACGGGCGCCTACACGTCGGTGGTGATGTGCGACCTGTGCGCGAAGTCGCCGAACGGCCCGCGTTGCGTGGAGGCCTGCCCTACGAAGGCGCTCGCGCTGGTGGACGAGGGCATGCTGGAGGCTTTGGGTCGCACGCGACGCATCGAGGCCATCGAGATGACCGACATCGCCATGCGCGGCGCTTTGGGAGCTGACCTGGCCGTTCGGGTCGATGCGTTGTTCGACAGGGAAGGGGATGCCTGATGGGGACGATCAAGCCGCGCGTGCCGAACGCCATCTCGGCGGGACGGCCCGCTTCGTCGGCGCGCCGCGTCCACGAGCCGGTCAAAGGAAAGCCTCGCCACGACTTCGAGCGCTGCATCGCTTGCGCAGCCTGCGCGGTGGCATGCGATGCGGGCGCTATCCGCATCTTCATCGACGAGGACGAAGGCCTGCTGGTGTGGACGCTCGACCTGTACGATTGCACGCAGTGCGGTCGCTGCGTGCCCGTGTGCCCCACCGGCGCGATGGGCCTCATCGAGGGCGCGGAGTTCGCCGACGACCCGGAGCCGCCCAAGCGCTGCCTGTTCGCGTTGGCCGAGTGCGAGTCGTGCGGCCGTTACTACGCAACGAACAAGGAGGTGGCGTTCGCGAACGAGCTGCTCGAGCAGGAGGAGCACGCCGATGCCGCTCGCGCTCGCGCGCTCACGTCCATCTGCCCCGACTGCAAGCGCCTGCACGATGCGAAAGCCGCCGCCAGGAGAAGCGGCATGAAGCGCGGATAACCTCCCAAATCAACGCAAGCACCCAGCCTCTGACGCGGTGTGGGTGCCTTCATTCCCTGCATCTGAGCGTAGCCCTGTTAGCCGGCGCTCGGCGTCAAAGGAGCTGCAAGCTTCGCCATTCATATATATGATGAAAATCATCATGGACAAAACATGCCGCTTTTCGGTAGTTTTCAGCAGCGAATCGGAGTGCTTGGTCAAGACAATTCGAAGAAATGCCAGGTGAGAAAGCTTTCGTTGGCTTCATCCTAGGCAGAGAATACTGAAAAGTGCCCCGTTTTGTCCATGACTTTTCGGCTAATATTAACCTGCAACCGGCAAGCAACTCGCGGGCGTTTCATGCGAAACGCCCGCATTCGCGTTGGAGAAACCACCCCGGTGACTTCTTTGCGCTAGCCGATCGAAACCAGCTCGCGGGGGTAGCTGTTGAGCACTTCGCAGCCGTCTTCGGTGACCAGCACGAGGTCCTCGATGCGCACGCCGAACTCGCCGGGCAGGTAGATGCCCGGCTCGATGGAGAACACCATGCCCGCTTGCACCGGCGCGTCGTGCGCGGCCGACACGTCGCCGGGCTCGTGCACGTCGAGGCCGATCTGGTGTCCCAGGCGATGCGTGAAGTAGGAGCCGTAGCCCGCCTCTTCGATGATTGAGCGAGCTGCGGCGTCGATGTCGCAGAAGCGCACGCCGGGAGCTACCAGCTTGCGCGCCGCCTCGTTCGCGCGCCGCACGGTGTCGTGCACCTCGCGCAGTTTTTCGCTGGGCTCGCCGAACACGAAGGTGCGCGTCATGTCGGAGCAGTACTCGCCCTTGCGGCAACCCACGTCGAACAGGACCACGTCACCGCTGGCCAGCGGCGTGTCGTCGGGCTCGTGGTGCGGATCGGCCGCGTTCGCGCCGAAGCTGACGATGGGGGTGAACGAGTGGCCCTGCGCGCCCAGTTCGCGGTAGATCGCCTCCAGCTGGCCGGCCACGTCGGCCTCGGTGACGCCCTCGTGCACGAGCCGGCGGAAACGGTCCATGGCGGCATCGTTCGCGGCGCTGGCGGCGCGCATAAGCTCGCGCTCGGTATCGTCCTTGATGGCGCGCGCGTCGTCTACCGCATCAGAGGCCAGCACGAAGCCGCTCGCCGCGCCGCGCTCCATGAGCGGCAGCAGGAAGCGGGCAGGCAGGTTCTTGTCGCAGCCCAGCGGCTTGTCGGCATCGCACAGCCCTTCGACGATGGCCAGCGGATCGTCGGTGTCGGTGAACGAGCGCACGGTGCAGGCGGCGTCGGCCGGCGCGGCGAACAGCGCATTCAGCACGAGGGTGGGTCGAGCGTCCGATCCGACGATCAGCCCGAGGAAGCGCTCGCCCGGCTCGATGAACGCTCCGGTGAGATAGTGGATGGAACGGGGATCGCATACGAGCATCTGCTCGAGACCTCGGTTCGCGAGGTTGCGCCTCACGGTTTTGATGCGCTGTTCGTACATGGCGTGGCTCCTTACGTTGTCGCCGACAAGGTCGGACGGGTTTGTTTGCTGCGATGATAGCTCATCGAGCGCTACGCGCGGCGCATCTTCCCTCGAATGCGGGGATATTCGGGAGGGCTGGTTCGCGCAGGCGCGTTTAGCGTATGATACGAAGCATGGCAAACGGACTTACATACATGCGCAAAACCACCTCGTCCGAGGCGACGAAACAGCTGGCGGCCACGCTTGCGCCCTACTTGCAGGCGGGCGACGTCATCGTGCTGTCGGGCGATCTAGGTGCGGGCAAGACGCAGTTCGTGCAGGGCGTGGCGGCAGGGCTCGGCGTGCGCGACCAGGTGACCAGCCCCACGTTCAACATCTTGCTGACGTACCCTGCCGGCTCGCTGCCGTTGTACCACTTCGATCTGTACCGACTCGAAGAGGCGGACGAGCTCGAGGACATCGGCTATTACGAGACCATCGACGGCGACGGCGCGTCGTTCGTCGAGTGGGGTGAGAAGTTCCCTGAGGCGCTTCCGTACGGTTATCTGGAGATATCCATCAGGGTGGACGACGAGGGCAACCGCTCCGTGCGGACCCACGCTTACGGCGACCGTGCACGTCGGTTGCTGTTCGTGTGGGCGAAGGATTCGAAATCGCGGCTGATGAAGTGCGCGGGAGGAACTGCGTGAGCGACATGAATTTGCGTCCCGAAGGGGCGTCCGAGCGGGCACGGTACGTGCTCGCCTTCGATACTGCCAACGAAATCATCGCTATCGGGTTGGGCGTGCTGCATGCGTCGTCGCGTATGATCGAGTTGACGGCTTCCGTGGAAGCCGAGGCTCGACGCGCGTCGAACACCCAGCTGCTGCCCCGCATCGACGCAGCGTTGGCCGAACACGGCGTGGCACGCGAGGACATCGCGTGCGTGGCGGTGGGCCGCGGCCCGGGATCGTTCACGGGCGTGCGCATCGCGATGGCTACGGCGAAGGGCATCGCGTCAGCACTCGAGGTGCCGCTGGTTGGCGTATCGTCGCTTGATGCGGTGGCGTGGAACGCATGGGCGGCGGGCGAGCGCGGGCCGCTGTCCGTGGTGGCCGACGCCATGCGCAAGGAAGTGTACCCGGTGCGCTATCTGCTGAACGATACGGGCATCGAGCGGTTGGAGGCCGACCGCGTGGTGAAGGCCGAAGACGCCGCGCGGGAACTTGCTGCTGAGGGCGACCTGTCCGGGTCGGCGTCTGCGACGGTGCCCAGTCGCTCGGACAGTCCTGGCTCGCACGAAACGTCCGCAGGACGTTTCGGCTCGACGGGCGCGGCGCCGCGGAGCGAAGCGGAGCAAGTCCCCGAAGGGGAGACTCGCTTGGTGGGCGCCATCGCAGACGCCGACCCTGCCGAGGGGGACGCGTGGCCGCAGGTTTCCGCACGTCTTCTTTGCGGCGATGCGCTGAAGAAATATGGGGAGTTATTTGAGGGCTGCGGGGCGGCGCTGCCTGCCGAGTTGTGGATGCCGACGGGTCGCGGGCTGTTGCTGGCGCTGCAGGCGGCGTGGCGGGCGGGCGAGGCCGACCCGCTCGATGCGCGTCGCCATGACCCTGCGTTCGCGCTGCCGGTGTACACGCGCCTATCGGATGCGGAGGAGAACGAGCGCATCCGCCTGGCGAAGAACGATCCGAAGAACCTTGCGACCGGCGTGCAGGACGTGGCGAAGCGGGCCGACCAGCGCGCGACCATGCACGATACCGCCATCCTGAACGCACAGCCCGACGAGCATGGCATCACGTACAAGCCGCTCGATGCCGCCCATGCAGGCGCTGTCGCGACGTTGGAGTCCCTAGTCATGGGATCAGACGCTTGGAGCGAAGCGCTCGTGGCCGACGAACTCCCCCGCGCCGACCGCGTGTGGTGGGCAGCTTACGAAGGGGAAGCGCTTGCGGGTTACGCCGGCGGGTGGATCGTCGACGGGCAGGTGCAGATCCTCAAGGTGGGCGTCGACCCGGCCATGCGGCGACGCGGCATCGCGCGCGAGCTGTTGGCGCACGTGGCGGCCGATGCGCGCGACCTGGGCGCGTCCCGTTGCTCGCTCGAGGTGCGGGCGGGGAATGTCGGTGCGCAGGAGTTGTACGCCGCGCTCGGCTTCCGTTCGCTGGGTGTGCGCCCGCGTTACTACTCCGACGGCGAGGACGCCGTCATCATGGAGGGCCCTCTGCCGTTGGCCAGGCACGATGTGGCCGGCATGGAGCTGGTGGTGGGCGCTGCCAGCGACGATGCCCGCTCCCTCCGTGACGAAGTGCAAACGGATGTTTCACGCGAAACATCCGAACGCCGCCCCCTCATCCTCGCCATCGAATCGTCCTGCGACGAGACGGCGGCCGCCATCGTCGACGGCAACGGCACGCTTATCGCCGACGTCGTGGCCTCGCAGATCGACTTCCATGCGCGCTTCGGCGGCGTGGTGCCCGAGATCGCTAGCCGCAAGCACATCGAGGCTATCTGCGGCGTGTGCGACGAGTGCTTCGACGTGGCTGCTTCCGCGCTGGGCATCGAACGTCTGACCTGGCGCGATCTGGATTCCATTGCCGTGACGTACGCGCCGGGGCTCGTGGGTGCGCTCGTGGTGGGCGTTGCGTTCGCGAAGGGCGCCGCGTGGGCGGCCGGCAAGCCGTTCATCGGCGTGAACCATCTGGAAGGCCACCTGTACGCGAACAAGATCGGCGCGCCCGATTTCCAGCCGCCCGCGGTGGTGTCGCTCGTGTCGGGCGGCAACACGCTGCTCGTGCATATGAAGGGCTGGGGCGACTACGAAACGCTGGGCGCTACCATCGACGACGCGGTGGGCGAGGCGTTCGACAAGGTGGCGAAGGCGCTGGGCCTGGGCTATCCGGGCGGTCCCGTCATCTCGCGCGAGGCGGCCAAGGGCGACCCGAACGCCATCCCGTTCCCGCGTGCCATGATGCACTCGGGCGACCTGCGCTTCTCGTTGTCGGGTCTGAAAACCGCGGTGGTCACCTATATCAACAACGAACGCGCCGCCGGCCGCGAGCTGAACGTGCCGAACATCTGCGCCAGTTTCCAGCAGGCGGTGGTGGACGTGCAGGTGAAGAAGGCCGAAATGGCGCTCGAGCAGACGGGCGCGCGCACGTTCTGCCTCGGCGGCGGCGTGGCTGCGAACCCCGCGCTGCGCGACGCGTACGAGCAGCTGTGCGAGCGTCTGCACGTGCGCCTCACCCTGCCGCCCTTGAGCGCTTGCGGCGACAACGCCGGCATGATCGCGCTGGTGGCCCTCGACCGCCACAACCAGGGCAAGTTCTTCACCCTGGAAGCCGACGCCCAAGCCCACGCCAACCTCGACGAGCCGTACTGACGAGTCGAGGCGTCGCTACGCCCTTATGCGTACTCGTTGAACAAGAGGCTGAACAAAGTCAATACTAGAACATAAGTTCGTTTTTCTTTATACTGAGAGGGTAAGGAAAAACGGCGTTGTGCTTTGCTGCACCCTTCGGTCCGAAGCGCCACGGAGGGAAGGGGTCACGCATGGCTCGTCTGCGCATCTTGTTGTATGGTATCGATAGTGATACTATTCATGAGTAGATTGGAGCGCATCGTCGGGGCGATGCGGCAAAATCCCTGCAACGTCGCTTTCTCGGATCTCGCGTACGTTTGCGAGACGTATTTCGGCGAGCCGCGCCAGAAAGGGGCGTCGCATCGCGTGTACCGTACGCCTTGGAGCGGCGATCCGCGCATCAATATCCAGAACGATCGCGGCAAAGCGAAGCCTTATCAGGTAAGGCAGGTCCTTAAAGCGATAGACATGGTATCGGAGGTGCAGTGACGTGAACGATGCAGATCGATACGCGTATCGGGTCGTGTGGTCACAGGAGGATGGGGAATACGTCGGGACGGTTGCCGAGATGCCTTCGCTTTCGTGGCTTGCGGACACGCCCGAAAAGGCGTTCGACGGCATTCGGTCGCTTGCCGTCGAAGCCGTTGCCGATATGGAAGCCTTGGGAGAAGCCGCGCCCGCCCCGATTGCGAGCCGGGCGTACTCTGGGAAGTTCCAAGTGCGCATCCCTCCCGAACTCCATCGTAGGCTTGCGATGGAGGCCGCAGAGGAGCGAGTGTCCCTCAATCGCCTTGTTGCGGCGCGCTTGGCGTAGCACCGCCTCTCCGGGTCAGTGCTGACGTTCCGGCCGACCTCCGTCTTAACCTCATCTTAACGCCCGCACCCTCCATCTTTACGCCGTGCTCATGCGGTTCTTCCTATGCTGGGTTCGTGGCGGTGCTGTCGTATGCGCCGCCACGCAAAAGGACCGATAGGAAAGGATCGAGATGGAATTCGTAGCAGGCTTCGTAGGAGGGTTGAGCATCTTCCTTGCGCTCTACCTGTTCTACAAGCTTCTCAGGGGCGGTGACGAACGGTGATAGACGAGCTGTTCGAATACGGCGTGTACCTGGCGCTGCTGGTGGCTTTGGCCATCCCGCTGAGCGCGTACCTCAACAAGGTCATGGCCGGTCAGAAGACCGTGCTCTCGCGGGTGCTGGTTCCGGTGGAGAACGCGGTCTACCGCTGCATCCGCGTAGACAAGTCCGAGGACATGGGGTGGAAGCGCTATCTTGTGAGCGCGTTCGCGTTTTCGGCGATCTGCCTGGTCGGGCTGTTCGCCATTCTCATGCTGCAAGGTCTGCTGCCGTTCAACCCCGAAGGGCTTCCCGGGCTGTCCTGGGATCTCGCGTTCAACACCGCCGTCAGCTTCGTCACGAACACGAACTGGCAGGCGTACAGCGGCGAGAGCGCGCTCAGCTACTTCTCCCAGGCGATCGGCCTGACGGTGCAGAACTTCGTCACGCCCGCCGTGGGCTTGGGCGTTTTGTTCGCGCTGTTCCGCGGCATCGTGAGCGAAGGGAATCCGGGCCTCGGAAACTTCTGGGTCGATGTGACGCGCGCGGTGCTGTTCGTGCTCATCCCGCTGTCGCTTGTGGTGACGATGATCGACGTGCAGCAGGGCTCGCCGCAGAATTTCAACGAGTACGAGACGGTGCAGCTGCTGGAGCCGGTCGGCGTGACCGCTGATGGCAGCATCGTCGATGCCGACGATCCGGCCGCCGTGGAAACCATCGACCAGGCGACGGTGCCGATGGGCCCGCAGGCCAGCCAGGTCGCCATCAAGCAGCTGGGCACGAACGGCGGCGGCTACAACGGCGTGAACTCCGCAAGCGCGCTCGAGAACCCCACGCCCCTCACCAACCTGGTGCAATGCCTGTCGCTGCTGCTCATCCCCGTGGCGTGCGTGTTCAGCTTCGGCCGCTTCGTCATGGATCGCCGCCAGGGGCGCGCCGTGTTCGCGGCCATGTTCATCTTGCTGGTAGGCGCGCTCGTGGCCATCGCGGTGTTCGAGCAGATGGGCACGCCCCAGCTGGCGGCCGACGGGCAGGTGTACATGGGCGCCAGCGGGCAATCCGGCGGCAACATGGAAGGCAAGGAGACGCGCTTCGGCGTGACCGACTCGTCGCTGTGGGCCGCGTTCACCACGGCCGCCTCGAACGGTTCGGTCAACGCCATGCACGACAGCTTCACGCCTATCGGCGGCATGGTGCCCATCGTGTTGATGGCGCTGGGAGAGGTGGTGTTCGGAGGCGTCGGCTGCGGCTTGTACGGCATGCTGGGCTTCGTCATCCTCACGGTGTTCATCGCCGGGCTCATGGTGGGCCGCACGCCCGAGTACCTGGGCAAGAAAATCGGCCCGAAGGAGATGCGCATGGCCGTGATCCTGTGCATCACCACGCCGCTGCTCATCCTAGTCGGCGCGGGCATCATGAGCCTCGACCCGGCGACGGCGAACAGCCTGAACAATCCCGGCGTGCACGGGTTTTCGGAAGTGCTGTACGCTGCCACGTCCGCAGGAGGCAACAACGGTTCGGCCTTCGCGGGATTCAACGGCAACACGCCTCTGATCAACCTGGTGCTGGGATTCGAGATGTTGGCGAACCGCTTCATCCCCATCGCGGCGGTGTGCGTGCTGGCCGGCAGCCTGGCCGTACGTCCCAAGGTGGCGACGAGCGCCGGCACGCTGTCCACCAGCAACGCGCTGTTCGTGTTCCTGCTCGTACTCATGGTGCTGCTGATCGGCGCGCTCACGATGTTCCCCGCGCTTGCGCTGGGTCCCGTGGCCGAACAGCTGATGATGGTGCTCTAGGAAGGCGGGCGAAAGAAAGATGACGACTACTGCAATGAACGAAACTCCTATGGGCGCAAGCCCGCAAGGTGGCAAGCGCGCCGGGCGCAAGGCGTCGATGAGCGCGTTGGCCAAGCGCGCCGTGATCGACTCGTTCGCGAAGCTCACGCCGCGCGAGCAGGCGAAGAACCCGGTCATGCTCATGGTGTATATTTCGGCTATCCTGACGCTCGGCCTGTTCGCGCTGTCGCTGTTCGGCGTCGCCGATGCGCATCCCGCTTTCATCTTCGCCGTATCGGCGGTGCTGTGGCTCACGGTGCTGTTCGCGAACTTCGCGGAGGCGCTCGCCGAGGGACGCGGCAAGGCTCAAGCCGACTCGTTGCGCGCCGCGAAGCGCGACATCGACGCCCATAAGCTGAACGAAGGCCTTGTGGCCAAAGGCACCCATGCGGACGACCCGGCCGAGTTCTTCCGGCTCAACGCCGAGGAGGTGAGTTCGGCCGTCCTCAAGAAGAAGGACCTGTTCTTCGTGACGGCGAACGAACAGATTCCCGCCGACGGCGAAATAGTCATGGGAGCCGCGTCGGTTGACGAAAGCGCCATCACGGGCGAGTCCGCCCCGGTCATCCGCGAGGCCGGCGGCGATCGATCGGCCGTCACCGGGGGCACCACGGTGCTGTCCGACTGGCTGGTGGTGCGCGTGACGGCCGATGCCGGTCACAGCTTCCTCGACCAGATGATCGCCATGGTGGAATCGGCCGCGCGTAAGAAGACGCCGAACGAGATCGCGCTCGAGATCCTGCTCATCGCGCTGACCATCGTGTTCTTGGTCGTGTCCGTGTCGCTGTTCGCGTTCAGCGGGTTCGGCGCCAGCCAGGAGGGCATCGCGAATCCCACCACCATCGCCTCGCTCGTCGCGCTGTTCGTGTGCTTGGCGCCTACCACCATCGGCGCGCTGCTGAGCGCCATCGGCATCGCAGGCATGAGCCGCCTCAACCAGGCGAACGTGCTGGCCATGAGCGGCCGCGCCGTGGAGGCGGCTGGCGACGTGGACGTGCTGCTGCTGGACAAGACGGGCACCATCACGCTGGGCAACCGCCAGGCGGCCGAGTTCATCCCGGTCGACGGCGCAAGCGAGCGCGAGGTTGCCGACGCGGCGCAACTGGCAAGCCTCACCGACGAGACGCCGGAGGGTCGCAGCATCGTGGTGCTGGCGAAGGAGCTGTTCGACATCCGCGCCCGCGTGCTGGAAGGGTCGGGCATGACGACCATCCCGTTCACGGCGCAGACGCGCATGAGCGGCGTGGACTTCGAGGGCCACGAGATTCGGAAGGGGGCGGCCGATGCCGTCAAGAGTTATGTGGAGTCGTGCGGCGGCACGTACAGCGCTCAGTGCGCCTCAGCGGTTGAGCATGTCTCGCGCGCAGGCGGCACTCCGCTGCTTGTTGCTCGCGATCATCGTATTCTGTGCGTCGTCTATCTGAAGGACATCGTCAAGCAGGGCATCAAGGAGAATTTCGCCGACTTGCGCACGATGGGCATCAAAACCGTCATGATCACGGGCGACAACCCGCTGACGGCCGCCGCCATCGCCGCCGAGGCCGGCGTGGACGACTTCATCGCCGAGGCAACGCCCGAGACGAAGCTGGCCGCCATCCGGCAGTATCAGGCCGAGGGCCACATGGTGGCCATGACGGGCGACGGCACGAACGACGCGCCGGCGCTCGCGCAGGCCGATGTGGCCGTGGCCATGAACAGCGGCACCCAGGCGGCGAAAGAGGCCGGCAACATGGTGGACCTCGATTCCAGCCCCACGAAGCTCATCGACATCGTGCGCATCGGCAAACAGCTGCTCATGACGCGCGGCAGCCTGACCACGTTCTCAATCGCCAACGACGTGGCGAAGTACTTCGCCATCATCCCGGCGTTGTTCGTGCCGTTGTACCCCGCGCTCGAGGCGCTCAACATCATGCGCCTGACCAGCCCCACCACCGCCATCTTGGCGGCCGTCATATACAACGCGCTCATCATCGTGGCGCTCATCCCGTTGGCTCTTAAAGGCGTGAAGTACCGCGAGGCCACGTCCCAGAGCCTGCTCAAGCGCAACCTGGCCGTGTACGGCCTGGGCGGCATCGTCTTGCCGTTCGCCGCCATCAAACTGCTGGACATGGGCCTGACGGCGCTGGGCGTCGCGTAGGAAGGAAAGGATCCATCATGACGTTCAAATTGGGAAACCAAGCGAAGACCTGGGGAAGTGCGGCGTTGTTCTTCCTCGTCACCACGGTGCTGTGCGGCGTGATCTACACGGCGGCGTGCACGGGTTTGGCGCAGCTTTTCTTTCCGCACCAGGCGAACGGCTCCATCATCGAAGTCGACGGAACGAAGTACGGAAGCGAGCTGGTGGGCCAGCGGTTCACCGACGAGAAGCACCTGTGGGGCCGCGCCATGAACCCCAGCACGGGCACGTTCACCGATGCCGAGGGAAACGACGTGCTGTGGTACGCCCCGTCCAATCTCAGCCCTGCGGGCGACGAGTTCGCGACGGCGGTGCAGGATCGCGTCGAGCAGATCCGCGCGGCTCATCCCGAGATGGGGAACAAGCCCATCCCCAGCGACCTCGTGACGAACTCCGGCAGCGGGTTCGATCCGCACATCTCGCCGGCTGCCGCCGAATACCAGGTGGACCGTTTGGCGAGGACAACCGGCAAGAGCGCGTCCGAGATCCGCGACATCATCAAGCAATGCACCGAGCAGCCCCAGTTCGGTTTTCTGGGGGATGCGCGCGTGAACGTGCTGAAAGTGAACCTGATGCTCGACGGCGTGCTATGATGGCGGCACCGATACGACTGCGAGTGTGATTATGGACTACGAAGCAAGGCGCGACCCCGATGCGATCCTGCGGCAAATCGTCGAGGAGGAGGCTGCCGAGGGCGATACGCGCGGCAAGCTCAAGATATTCTTCGGCTATGCGGCGGGCGTGGGTAAGACCTACGCCATGCTCGAGGAGGCCCACGCCGTGCTGGAAAAGGGGTTCGACGTGGTCGTCGGTTACGTCGAACCCCACACGCGGGCCGATACGATGGCGCTTGTCGACGGACTGGAGCAGATCTCCCCATCGACGGTTCAGCATAGAGGCATCTCTCTGCGCGAGTTCGACCTGGACGCCGTGCTGGCGCGCCATCCCCAGATCGTGCTGGTGGACGAATTGGCCCACACGAACGCCCCGGGTTGCCGGCATCGGAAGCGCTACCAGGACGTCGAGGAGCTGCTGCGCGCAGGTATCAACGTGTTCACCACCGTGAACGTCCAGCACCTCGAAGGGCTCAATGACAAGATCGCCGCCATCACGCACGTGAGCGTAGCCGAGCGCATTCCCGACCGTATCTTCGACCAGGCTGCATCGGTCGAGCTCGTCGATATCGAGCCAGACGATCTGATCGAGCGCTTGGAGGCGGGAAAGATATACCTTCCCGATCGCGCCCGCACGGCGCTCGGCAACTTCTTCTCCCGGAAGAACCTGGCGGCGTTGCGCGAGATCGCGCTGCGCCGCATGGCCGATCGGCTGACGCGCAAGGCCGAATGCACCGAGGCGGGCGCGCGTGTGGAGGCCGGCGAGGACGTGCTGGTGTACGTAACGCACAATACGGGCAACGTGAAAGCCATCCGGGCCGCTGCGAATATGGCGGAGTCCTACCATGGGGCGCTCACTGCGGTGGTGGTCGAGTCGTCGCAGAGCAAGAAGTTCGATTCCGACCAGCGCGGACGACTGCGCGCCAACATCGATCTGGCCGAAGAGCTGGGTGCGCACGTAGTCACGCTGTTCGGTGACGATATAGCCCAGCAGCTGGCGCAGTACGCGGTGACGGCCGGCGCGACTCATATCGTGGTGGGCAACGCCACGGGTGGCCTGTCGGTGCGTTCCCTGCTGCGCGAGAGCCTGGTGAGCCGGCTGATGAAGCTCGCGCATGGGGCCGTGGTCGACGTCGTGCCGACGAAGGACTTGCCTGCGCAATATGGCCGGCTGTCCGAAGCCACAGGGTTTCGCCTGACAGGCGCTGACGTTTGGCGTGCGCTCGCGTCGGTCGCCATCGCCACGGCTATCGGACTGGCCATCTATTCCCTTGGGTTGGCCGGTTCCGTCGTGCTCATGCTCTACCTCATCGTGGCCCTGCTCATCGCTACGCGCGCCGACGGCTTCTTCTATGCGCTGTTCGTGTCGATGGGCAGCGTGTTTGCATACAACTTCTTTTTCACCATCCCGCGGTTCACGCTTCATGCGGTAGGGCTGAACTATCCCATCATCTTCGCGTTTCTGCTCGTGGGCACATTCGCTGCATCATCGCTGGCCATCCGCATGAAGCGTCAGGCCGAGAGCACCGCGCGCCGTGCGTATCGCATGGAAGTGCTGTTGGAATCCAGCCGAAAGCTGCAGGGTGCCCGCAATGCGGACGAGTGCTTCCGGCTTGCGGCCGAGCAGGTCATCAAGCTGCTGAACCGCCCGGTGGTCATGTACCGCTTGGGCATCGACGGTCGTCTTGCGAAGCCCGTGGTGCACGACGTCCCTGGGACGCTGGGCGGCGATGCCGGCGCCTGCGCGCTCGCATCGCCCGAAGAGTCCGCGGTCGCCGCATGGTCTGCGGCGAACAACGAGCGTGCCGGAGCCACTACCGACACGCTCGCCGATTCGCAATGCCTGTACCTGCCCATCCATTCGAAGGACGCTGTGTTCGGAGTAGCCGGCATCGCGATGGACGACATCGACGGGGAGGAGGACTTCGGGGCTTTCGAGAAGAACCTTTTGCTGGCCATCCTGGACGAATGCGGTCAGACTACCGAGCAGATCGTCTTCGCCGAGGATAGGCGGCGCATGGAGATGCGCATGGAGAAGGAAACGCTGCGGGCGAATCTGCTGCGCACCATCTCGCACGACCTGCGTACACCGTTGACCAGCATTTCGGGCGACGCGGACATGCTTTTGCACGATCGCGGCGCGCTGTCGGCGCAGCAGAAGGAGCACTTGTACCGCGACATTCACGACGACGCGTGCTGGCTGGTCACGCTCGTGGAGAACCTGCTGTCCATCACGCGTATCGACAACGGCACGCTGCAGCTGGCCGAACAGCCCGAGCTGGTGGCGGATGTCGTGAGGGAGGCTCTCCAGCACGTCGATCGCCGCGCTGGGAGACGCCGCGTCGACGTGGAGTTGGAAGACGAGCTGCTTATGGCCGACATGGATGCGCGTTTGATCGTGCAGGTGATCATCAACCTGGTGAACAACGCGGTATCGTACACGCCGGCCGACGGGCGCATAGTCGTGAGCGCGCGGCGGGTCGTGGAGCACGATCGTCCGCGGGTGCGCATCGCGGTTGCCGACGAAGGCCCGGGCATTTCCGAGGAAGATCGCAAGCATATCTTCGACATGTTCTACAATGGCTCCACCGGCCGGCGGGGCGGAAAGAGCGGCGATTTCAAGCGCGGCATGGGCTTGGGCTTGTCGCTATGCCGTTCCATCGTCGAAGTGCACGGCGGCACTTTAGACGTGCGCAATGTGAACCCGCACGGTAGCGAGTTCTCGTTCACGCTGGCAGCGGTGGAGGCCGGGGACGTGGTGGCGCGATCGACGGAGGAAGCGCGTGGCTGATGGGTACCGGATACTGGTGGTAGAGGACGACGCGGCGGTGCGGCGCCTTGTGACGACCACGCTCGATTTGCACGGATACGCGTACCGGGAAGCCCGTACGGCGTCGCAGGCGCTGCTCGAACTGTCGTCGCAGCCGCCCGATCTGGCTATCCTCGATCTCGGTTTGCCCGACGGGGACGGGGTGGAGGTCATTCGCACGTTGCGCGGGTGGTCGTCGCTGCCGGTCATCGTGCTATCGGCGCGTTTGGAGGATGCCGACAAAGTGGAAGCGCTCGATGCCGGAGCGGACGATTACCTGGTGAAACCGTTCTCGGTCGAGGAGCTGCTGGCTCGCGTGCGCGTGGCGCTGCGCCGATTGGATCGGGAGCGAGCGATGAAGGGGGATGCGGACGAAGCCGTCTACCGCAACGGGAGCCTCCGCATCGATTATGCGGCAGGCAGCGTGTGGCGCGACGACGAGGAGATTCACCTCACGCCGTTCGAATACAAGCTCCTCTGTCTGCTGGCGCGCAATACCGGCAAGGTGCTCACGCACAACTACCTGCTCAAAGAGGTGTGGGGCACCATGCTCGCGTCCGATCGCTCGTCGCTTCGCGTGTTCATGGCCACGCTTCGCAAGAAGATCGAGCCCGATCCTGCGAACCCTCGCTACATCCAAACCCACGTAGGGGTAGGGTATCGCATGATGCGCGTGGAATAGGAGCGCTTCGAGCTTACGACCCCCCCCCCTCCTCTCTCTCTTCTTCTTCTTCTTCTTTCGGTCGATCGTCGAATAGGGTTTTAAGGCAGGAAATATTTTCGGGCCCGACCGTTTCCTTTCGCTTGCAGCGTCCCCTGTTGGGCGAGTGCTGCCAGTTCGCGCTGAGCGGTTCTGCGGGCGACTCCCTTGCGCTCGAGATCGGAAACCGTTGCATATCCACGATCCAAGGCGATTTGTCTTGCAAGAGAAAGCATATCGTGAGGACGCTCCGCGACGGGTTCGACGTTCTCGACGTGCAGGGGGACCGTCGTTGTGAAAATCGCCCCCTCGTTGAGAACCGGTTCCGCCCCAGAGTAGACTTTGGTGTATTTGTACAGGTTCCGTGTGCCGGAACCCAGCTCTTCCGCCAGCCCGATGTTGTTGAAGAATGCGCCTATCAGGGGGTTCTTTGGGATAGGATTGAAATCGCTCAGCGTGATTCGACCCATGAAAGGGGCGCGACTTGCATTTTCCGTGCGCAACCTTTCATTGTCGATGATGAGTTTTGCAGGAAATGGGCTCGTGTATTCGCGATGCACGAGCATGTTCGAGATTACCTCGCGAACGATGATGTCGCGAGGGCTCACGCGAACGGAGCCTTCAAGGTGGAACCGATCCGGCAGATGTTTCGTGCAAAAGCCGGTGAGTTGGTCGAAGGCTTCTATCAGATTGCTTGTGACGATGACGCGATCGTCGTATCGATCCTGGTCGCTTATCCTGACAACGGCATCCGTTTTATAGGAAGGGCACAGCGACCGAATGACGTCGGCATCGCCCAACAACAAGACGGCTGCAAGGTTGAATCCTTTTTCGCCCGTGACGAAGTTCTTGCCGAAAAGCCCTGCCGAATGCAAGAGGTCTTCGTCGGTCATGCCGTTCCAAGGGTGTCGGGTTCGTTTTCCCGTGGCCATCGTTCGGATGGCGGGAAGCAAATCCATGCGCAAATCACTTGCTTCCACATACGGGAACACCCGCTGCTCGGTGTAGATGTTCTGCTTGCGTACGCACAAAGCCGTAAGCTGGCTTTCGGTGCTCACGACAACGTCGGCGTCCTCGATGCGCTCGAATATCCTCCCTTTGTATCGGTGGATCGACGGACTGGGAGGAATCCATATCCGAACAAGCGACGAGCCCTCGAAAACGATGTCTTCGAACTCAAGGGTGGCCGGCGGGTCGAAAACGTTCGGATTGTGAACCACGTTGGTCACGTTCCTTTTCACGGGCACGATATTCTCTTCGGGGATTCCGATTGCGTTTCCATCGTCTTCTACTCCCAGGTAGATGCTGCCCCCGAAGCTGTTCGCGAAAGAGCAGATGGTCTCGAACGTGTCTCTTCCAACCGAGTTTCCGCAGCGTTTGAACTCGATGGAGGGGGTCTCTCCGGTTGCGAGGTCGCTGCGCAATTCTGCTTCGTCCATGGGCGCCCTTTCCGAGTGATTCAGAGGAAACTCAGTATAACAACATTTGGCGCGATTTGGCGCGATTTGGCGCGATTTGGCGCGATTTGGCGCTTTTCGATTTCTCGATTCCGACTCCCCGGTTGGCGCATAATCCTCGGAAGAGGCTCCTCGCCCCCGGAGCCGCGCCAGCTTCCTACCAAAACACGTTCTGATGACGGTTTTGGTAGAGAAAATCCCCTGCGGACATCCGCTTAGGTTTCTCGAACTGGGAAAACGTTCCGCGGATCGGGTGAAAGGGAACCCGATCCGGTGGTTTCCCTACCAAAACCGTCATCAGAACGTGTTTTCGCCAAGGGAAGGGTCGGCGTGCGGGAACGCCCCCCCCCCGTCTGCGTCGGGAACGCGACGGCGCGGATCTTTCCAGCCGATGCCTTCACCGGAGGCGAGGTCGTAGAACGCGATCCGGCATTATGCGTTAAACGGGGAGTCGGATTCTCGGGTTTTCGTCATGTGCATGGTGATGCCGCCCATTAAACGGGACGAGGAGCTTGTCCCGCCAAGCGAATTTGACGAAATGTCGGGAATATTTGCTTCAATGCAAGTCCCTGATCAGCGAGAATAGTGCACGATGGAATCGTTGGGAAAGGGACAGCGCATGGTGGGCGAGAAGCTTATGAAGCTGCGGAAGAAGCGGGGGATGAGCCAGCAGGAGGTGGCGTCCGCGCTGGGCGTGACGCGGCAGACCGTTTCCAATTGGGAATGCGATCAGGGTGCTCCGTCGCTCGACAAGGCGGCCGATCTCGCCCGTCTGTGCGGCGTGAGCCTGGACGATCTGGTGGCCGACGAGGTGGAAGTGGTAGTGGCCGATCCCGATCAGGCCGCTGGAAAGCCGCGTGACCTGCATGTGCTCCGCCATCTGGAAGGCAAGCAATGCCGCATCTGCTATCGGTATACGCATGATGAAATCGACATCTTCAAAGCGGTTTCGATGCCCGAGAAAGCGCGCGTGCTCGATGTCAGCGATGGTTGGCTGCGCGTCGAACACGAGCTGGGCGGCGGTGCGCCCTGGTCGAAGAAGGAAACCGCAGTGCGCCTTATCGACATCGATATCATCGACAGCGTACTGGCTTGGCCGAACGAGGATGATAGTCCGCATGCGGCAACGTGCGAGGAGGCGATCTCGTGACGGAGCTTTTGCTGGTTATCGTCATCGTGCAGCTCGGCTTCGTTTTGAGCAGGCTGCCCAAGAAAAACGATTCCTCGAAAGAGAGCGTATCCGATCGCTTCGAGCGCGAGCAGAAGGGGAACGCCGTGTTCGTCGCCTCCCAGCTTCGCAAGTTGCACGGTTGCGCGTGTGCGTTCACTCTCTGGGCGCCAGGGCGCATTTTTGCTGACGAGTCTCCGTCAACGCAAGGACGCGGTATCATCCTCGACTCCGACGACGAATGGGTGCTCATCGAGTGTCCCGCCCCGTTCGGCGCGAAGGGCGCCACGCAGCGCCTGTTCCGCATAGCCGACATCAAGTCCGTCGCAGAGATCGTCGGTTAAAGTCACGCAGTGTTCCTCCGCGAGCAGAGCCGTGAAGGAACACTGCGTCCGATCACTCGCTCAGCCAGTGTGCCGTTTGCGCCGAACGGGCGAAGTGGATATCGTGCAGCACGACCAGCTCGCCGTCGAATGCGTACAATACCACGTGGGGAATCGAACGGAATTCGAAGACGAAGCGTCGCCTTGCCTTGCCCGTGCGAGGATAGGCTTCCGGGAACGTGCGCACATTGACGAGCGCGGCGACAAGACTTGTTTTCAAGCCTTGGTCGGGATCTTCGATCCCTGAAAAGTACAAGTTCTGCGTTATCCGCCGAATGTTCACATCGAAGCGAGCGGTGGTTCTTACTGGGAACATGGCCGCCCCCAATCTTCTCGGGGATATTCACGCTTAAGGCGCTCGACTTCCTCGTGTGCATGTTCGAAGACCTCGTCGAGGGTGTACGTAACCCCCGTGCGCTTCATCTCGGCTTCCGAGGCGTCTACAATCGCATCGCAGTACGCATCATATGCACGTTGCTGGTCGACCGACATCCCAAGGGACGTTAAAAACGGATCAGGTTGAAATTCTGCCATGTTCTCACCTCCTTCGATTACGGCAAGCGGTACGCGTTCATGCATGATACGTGCCATATATCTTCCTACCTTGCGGGCGCGAGTTCCTAAGTCGGCCCCCTCGTTCCCTGGCTGCGAGGATCTTGCAAGCGTTGCGTCAGGCGGAAGGGAAACACCTTCGCCTCTTCGGACTGTGCTTATGCGCAGCGCTTGCACTGGCTCGTGTACGAGTTCATTTTATCAAGCAGAACATTTGTTTGTAAGTCTTGTTTCCGAGGTGGAATCCTGATAGGGGAGCCTGCGGCGATTCCGCGTCTACGCCTTCGGCTTTTTCGCCACGTGGACGGCGGCGATGCCGCCGGTATAGTTTTTCCAGGTCACATCCTCGAACCCGGCTTTCTCCATCATGGCTGCCAGGCCTTGCTGGTTAGGGAAGGCCTTGATGGAGCGCGACAGGTACACGAAGCCCTCGCGGTCGCCCGTGATCAGGCCGCCCCAGAAGGGGATGAGGTGCTTGAGGTAGAAGCCGTACAGCGCGCGCCATACGGCGTTCGGCGGCGTTGAGAACTCCAGGCACACCAGCGCTCCGCCGGGCTTGAGCACGCGGAACATTTCGGAAAGCGCCTGGTCGCGCTCGGGCATGTTGCGGATGCCGTACGCCATGGTGATGGCGTCGTACGACTCGTCGGCATAGGGGATATGCTGTGCATCCACCACCTCGAAGTCAACCGGTACGCCCTCGGCCTTGCCGTCCGCATAGTGCATGCGGGCCACGTCCAGCATCTCGTCCACGAGATCGGTGCACTGGATATGGCGCGGATGCTTCGCGCGCGCCACGGTGAACGTCACATCGCCGGTGCCGCCTGCGATGTCCAGCACGTCGGCGTTCTCGTCGATGGGCGCCTGGCGCATCATGCCCGCCAGCCATGTCTTGTACGCGCCGAAGCTGGAGACGGCGTTGAACCGCTCGTATTTTTTCGCGATGGTGGAGAAGATGTCTTTCACGCGTTCGGACGAGATGTCCGCGGGCGCTTCCTTGCCGGTAGCGGTATCGATGCTCACAGGTGATGCTCCGTTGATCAGGAAAGATTGGAAGGGTGCGCCTCTCGGGCGCGTCTTTATTATACAGGAAAGGAACCTGGCGAGAACAGGCTCCTTTTTTCCGCAGGGCGAGCGTATAATCTCCCGAGCCCACGAAGGAGATTGAGGAGCACCTTTGGAACACGAGCATGAAACTCCCGAACTCGATCAGGAATTCGACCCCGTATTCGAAGAAGAGCAGCAGCATCTGACCGAAACCTATGCCAAGCTGCAGACCATGGGTCGCGATCTGCTGGCGAAGATGGAGGCTAACAGCAAAGACGCGGCCGCCGACAAGCTGGCCATGGTCGACGAGCTGTCGGTGAACCTGGCCAGCTACGCCGACGCCATGGAAACCTATGCCGACTTCGCCACGGTGAACCGCGTCATCGACGCGTACAACCTGGCGCAAACCGTCGATGCGGAAAAGCTGACCAGCATCCAGGTGCTGCTCAAGCAACCTTATTTCGCCAAGGTGGTTCTGCAGATGAAGCCTGGGCAGGAGCCGAAGGAGCTCTACATCGGCACCGCCGGCATCGCCGACGAGAACTACCGCCGCCTTGTGGTGGACTGGCGCTCGCCGGTGGCCGAGGTGTACTACAACCAGGAGAACGGCCCCACGTCCTACGAGGCCAACGGCCGCACCATCCGCGTCGATCTCAAGCTGCGCCGCCAGTTCGACATCGAAGCCGATCGGCTGAACGCCTACTTCGACACGACCGTCGCCATCCAAGACGCCATGCTGCTGGCGTCGCTGTCGAAGCGCCGCACGGCGCAGATGCAGGCCATCACCGCCACCATCCAGAAAGAGCAGAACCAGGTCATCCGCCACGCGGACGCGCCCACCTTGCTGGTGAACGGCATCGCCGGCAGCGGGAAGACGTCGGTGCTCATGCAGCGCATCGCGTATCTGTTCTACCAGCAGCGCGAGAGCCTCGATCCCAGCGAGGTGTTCCTCATCACGCCGAACCCGGTGTTCGAGCGCTACATTGAAGGCGTGCTTCCCGACCTGGGGGAGCGCAATCCCGAATGCCTCACGTGGGATGAGTTCCTGCGAGGCCTCATGCCGCCCGAACGGTCCGGCGGACAGGCGCCTGCGTCGCTGGACGCGTTCGAGCGCATCGACGAAGCGTGCGCGACGTTCTCGTTCGACCAGCATGATTTCAAGGAGATCCACTGCAACGGCGAGCGCCTGGTCACGGTTGGACAAATCCTCCAAGTAGCGGCCAAGTTCAGAAACATCCCTGCTGGCCCCCACCTGGTCACGCTCATGCGCGAGGAGCTGCTGCGGCGTCTGGACAGCCGCTTGAAGCAGCTGGCGGCCTCGGACAAAGTGCTCGACGAGATCTCGATGCTTACCCTCGACCAGCAGGTGGAGCTGTTCCGCGAAACGTTCGACCCGCACGACGAGAGCCAGGTGCGCGAAGTGGCGCAGCAGTACGTCGATTTGCGGTTCGCCGACGCGCGCCGAGCCGTCGAGAACGACGACTGGCTGCGCATCGACCGCATCGGCATGCGCCTTCTGGGCGTGGAGAACCTCGTTCCGGTCGAGTGGCTGTACCTCAAGATGGCGCTGACGGGCCTCGGCAACGCAGATGCGAAGTACGTGATGATCGACGAGGTGCAGGACTACACGGTGGCCCAGCTGGCCGTGCTGGCGCGCTACTTCAAGCGCGCGCACTTCCTGTTGCTGGGCGATCAGAACCAGGCCATCGCTCCGGGCACCGCCACGTTCGACCAGGTGCGCGCGCTGTTCCGGGAGGTGCGCGGCCCGCTGGAGGAGTGCCGCCTCATGACCAGCTACCGCTCCACCCCCGAGATCACGCAGCTGTTCGCCAGCCTGCTGGACGATGACGAGCGCCTGAGCATCTCGTCCATCCAGCGCGCCGACACCGCGCCGGAGATCATCGCGTGCGCAAGCGAGCAGGATTACGACCGTGAGTTGCGGCGCGTTCTTGCTCAAGCGGTCGGCGACGACGGCCTCACTGCCGTGGTGGTGCCGCAGAAGCATCAGGCCAAGCTGCTGCGGAAGAAGCTGGGGGACGCGGCTCCCGCGCTCATCGACGCGGCCGCCACGCTGCCCGCCAGCGGCGTAGTGCTGGTGCCACTCAAGCTGGCGAAGGGACTGGAGTTCGACCACGTCATCGTCCCCGACGCCAGCGAGCGCGCGTTTCCCGACGACCCGCTGTCGCGCCGTCGCCTGTACACCACCGTTTCCCGTGCCACCCGCGGCATCACGTTGCTCGCGCAAGGCGAGATTACCCCGCTGCTGGCCGCGCGGGCGTAGCGGGGGCGGCGGCAATGCGCGAGCAAGCGACTCCGCCCATGCGCCTGCCGATTCCCCTGTGTGCTTTCCCCGAAGAGCGGGTCGGGAATGCTATCATACTCATCATGCGATTATTCTAAGAGATTGGCGGGACAGACATGCTTTTGTGCGCACAATACATTCTTCCCATCACGTCCGAGCCGTTTCAGAAGGGCGCGGTGCTTGTCCGCGACAACGTCATCCGCGACATCGGCACGGCCGAGATGCTCAAGCTGCGCTATCCCGACGAAGAAGTGGTCGATTTCGGCCAGGCGGCTATCATGCCGGGCCTCGTCGACCTGCACACGCACCTCGAGAACTCCGTGATGCGCGGCATCGTGCACGATGTGCCCTATACCACGTGGGTCACGTCCATGTTGGAGAAAAGCGCAAAGATGGACGTGAGCGACTGGTACGACTCCGCTATCCTCGGGGGTCTTGAAGCGCTGTCCAGCGGCATTACCTGCGTCGCCGATATCACTGCCACCGGCGCTGCATGCACCGCCACGCAGAAGCTGGGCATGCGCAGCGTCATCTACCGCGAGGTGGGCGCCATGGACAAGCGCCGCGTCGACTACGCCATGCGCATCGCCGAGAACGACATCATGCATTGGCGCGAAGAGGTTGACGGCGACCGCATCACCATCGGCGTGGCTCCCGCGGCTATGTATGCCTGCCATCCGTCCATGTTCTCGAAGGTGTCCGAATTCGCTCGGCGCGAGAACGTGCCTGTCGCCATGCACGTGGCCGGCAACCGCGAAGAGTACAACTTCATCAAGTACGGCTCGTCGCCGTTCTCGGTGCACACGATGGACCAGAAGCGCGGCTTCGTGGAGATCCCGCCGTGGCTGCCCACCGGCACGACGCCCGTGCGCTACGCTTTGAACTGGGGCGCGTTCGAGTCCGACAACGTGCTGGCCATCCACTGCGTGCACGTGGATGACAAAGACGTGCAGAAGCTGAAAGAGTACGATGTAGCCGTGGCCGTGTGCCCGCGCTGCAACGCGCAGCTGGGCATGGGCGTGGCTCCCATCAACGAGTTCATGCGCGCAGGTCTGCGCTTGGGCATGGGAACCGACTCGCCGGCCGCAACCGACTCCACCGACATGCTCACCGAGATGCGCATCGGTATGCTGGTGCAGCGCGCGGTGAACGTGGGCGAGTTCCTGGATTCGGCCACCATGCTGGAGATGGCCACCATCGGCGGCGCTCGCGCGCTCAAGCTGGACGACAAGATCGGCTCCCTGGAAATAGGCAAGCTGGCCGACATCATCGCGGTCGATCTGTCCGGATCGCATCAGACGCCCACCACCGATCCGGTTTCGGCCGTGGTCAACACCTGCAGCGGCGCCGACATCCTCATGACCATGGTGAACGGCACCGCGCTGTACGAGAAGAACAAATGGAACGTGGGCGTCGAGGTTGCCAGGAACATCGCCCGCATCATCGAAATCCGCGGTAAGTTGAGGTTGTAATCTATGGGAACGAACCAGAAGTTAACGGCACAGCAGAAAAGCGAGCGCATCCGCGCTGCTCAGGAGCGAGAGCGCAAGGAAAAGGAGCGTCGCGAGGCGGCCGCGCGCACGAAGAAGATATTCACCATCGTCGTGTGCGTCATCCTCGTGCTGGCTTTGGGCATCCCCACCGTAGCCCTCGCCTTCCTGGGGAACGGCTCCTAGCTTCCGCCCGATGACGAAGGGCGTTCGCAGCGTCTCCCGCTTGCGGACGCCCTTCGCGTTTCCCGTGTGAGAATCCGTCATGCTTTTTCTGTAGAGCTATCTCGTTCGGGTCGACGGGGAGTGTTTGTGATACTATGAATCGTTGCCGCGCACGGGGCGCGGAGTCGAGAGTAGAGTAACCGCACAAAGGGGTTTGCTTTGTTTGGTATAGGTGGATTCGAGCTATTCCTCATTCTGCTGTTCGGGTTTTTGATCTTCGGACCCGACAAGCTGCCTGCTATGGCTAAGACGCTGGGCAAGGCTATCAACAAGTTCAGAAGCGCACAGGAAGAAATGAACAAGGTGCTCAAGACGGAGGTCTACGACCCTACGTCCGATGAGCCGTTCAAGAACCCGCTGGAGGCGCTGTCGAAGGTCGGCGAGATCGGCAAAGACGACAAGGAGGAGAAGACCGAAAGCTTCTCCGAGCGCAAGGCTCGCTACGACAAGGAGCGCGCAGCCAAGAAGGCCGCCGAAGCCGAGAAGGCCGGTGCTGCCGAAACGACTGCGACGACGGCCGCAGCCGCTACGGCGACCGCCGCTGCTGCCAAGCCGGTGGCCAAGCCCGACGGATCGTTCGTCAAGCCGGAAGAGCCGAAGGCTGCGGAGACTGCGAAGCCGGCCGCCAAGCCTGAGTCGACCGCCGCGAAGCCGAAGCCGTCGCCCGACGAGCTGTACGGCACGAAACCCGCCGCTAAGAAGCCGGCTACCAAGCCGACGGCTGCGAAAGCCGCCGCCGCTTCCAAGAGCGCTGCGAAGCCTACGGCCAAGACCGATGCCGAGAAGGCTGCCGCACGCTCTGCCGCGGCGAAGAAGGCCGCTGCAACGCGCGCGGCGAACAGGAAGGCAGCCGCCGAAGCGGCCGCCAAGGCCAACAAGAACGAGAAGGGGGAGTAAGCCATGCCCGTCGGACCGGCACGAATGCCCCTATTCGATCACCTGGGCGAGCTCCGCATGCGCCTGGTGCGCATCATCGCTTGCCTTGCCATCGCCGTGGTCGTGTTCTACATGGCAACGCCTATTATCAGCCAGTTCTTGCTTCAGCCGATTTCTCCGTATCTGCCGGAGGGTACCGATGGTTTGTTGGCGGGCACGATCGTGCTCGATCCGTTCGAGGCGTTTGCGACTCGTTTCAAGATATCGATCTGGACCTCGGTCGTTGCTTGTTCTCCCGTTATCCTATGGCAGATTCTTGCGTTCTTTCTGCCGGCGCTCAAGCCGAGCGAGCGCAAGTGGTTCGTTCCCACGTTTGCCGCGGCCGTGAGCTTGTTTATATTCGGCACGATCTTCTGCTATCTCATTATTCTCGATCCCGCGTTTCAGTGGCTGACGGATCAGGCTGCAGGTCTGGGCGAAGTGGTGCCGCGAGCGTCGACCTATATCGACATGATCATCAAGTTCGAGCTGGGCTTCGGCTTTGCGTTCGAGCTGCCGCTCATCGTGTTCTACCTCGTCATCTTCGACATCGTCCCGTACAAGAAGCTGCGCGGCAGCTGGCGCACGGTGTACGTCGTGCTCATGGTCGTCTCGGCCATGGCCACGCCGGACGCTTCGCCGATCACCATGCTGCTCATGTTCGCGGCGTTGCTGGTGCTGTACGAAGGCAGCTTGCTCATCGCCCGCGTCGTCCTGCGAAACCGCATCAAGAAGCAGAACGAGGAGCTTGACGCGGAAGAGGCGGAGGAACGCGCTGCCGAGCTCGGCATCAAGAAGGCCAAGAAATCGAAGTAGCCTTATTCTGATGGTGAAGGCCCGTCGAGATCGACGGGCCTTTTTGCTTTTTCTAGGAGTCATTCGCGCCGTTGACGCATCGATACCTACGCGCGAATAACTCTTGGGCTACTATAAGCATGAACGATAGAGGCGGAACGGGCACGAAGGAGCGCCATGCACGAATTGGGAATCATGACGGGCGTGATGGATGCGGTGACGACATCGGCGCAACAGGCCGGTGCGACGCGCGTGCTGAAGGTGAGCCTGTCGGTTGGAGAGATGACCGAGGCCATCGAAGACGCGCTCATGTTCGCGTTCGAGGCTCTGTCGGAAGGCACGCTTTGCGAAGACGCCGAGCTTCAAATCACCATGGTGAAGCCGAAAAGTCGCTGCTTGGAATGCGGTGCCGAATACGAGCACGATCGTTTCCATATGCTGTGCCCGGAATGCGGCAGCTTCGCCACCGAGCTCATCGCCGGTCGCGAACTGCAAATCGACAGCATCGAAGTGGACATTCCCGACGATGACGAGGAGAACGAGGACTAACCATGCAAATCGATCTGAAGCAGCCTATCCTCCAGAAGAACGATGCGATCGCCTCCGAACTGCGCGAGCGTTTCGCCGAGAACCACGTGTTCGTGCTCGACCTGCTTGCCAGCCCCGGTTCGGGCAAGACGTCCACCATCCTGGCCACCATCGACGCGCTGCGCGACGAGTTCAACATCGCCGTTATCGAGGGCGACATCGCCAGCAGCGTGGATGCCGAGAAGATCAAGGCGCAGGGCATCGCCGCCGTGCAAATCAACACGGGTGGAGCGTGCCACCTGGAAAGCGCCATGATAAAGCGCGCGGTGGACGTGCTGGACCTCGAGCGCCTCGACCTCATCATCGTGGAAAACGTGGGCAACCTCGTGTGCCCCACCGACTTCGATTTGGGCGAGAACGCCAAGGTGATGATCTTGTCGGTACCTGAGGGCGACGACAAGCCGCTCAAGTACCCCGGCGTGTTCCAGGTCGCCGAGGCCGTGGTGCTCAACAAGGTGGACACCATGCCCGTGTTCAACTTCGACCGCGAGGCCTTCGAGGCGGCGGTTACGCAGCTCAACCCGCAGGCCCCCATCTTCCCCATCGCCGCCACGAAAGGCGACGGCGTGGACGCCTGGGCCGAGTGGCTGGCGAACCGCATTCGCGCCGTTTAGTTCCGACGGCTTGTCAGCCGTCGGAACGAAGTCGACGCTGCGAAGCGCCAATGCGCCCGATCTCGCCCCTTTTCCGCTTTCCCTCACGTGCGAAAGCACGCTTCCCTAAAGGGACTTGCGCTTCGCGCGGCGCAGCTGGCGAAACGGGGCGATCTCGGGCACCTTGGCGCTTCTCGCTGACATTGGTGGATCTGCGAGATGATGATGGAGGAAGAGGGAGTCGTGGAGAATAGCGAACGGTATCGTCTCTGCGTGAACGCGCTCAAAGGCTTCATGGACGACGCTGGGTTCTCCGACGTCGTCATCGGGTTGTCGGGCGGCATGGACTCGAGTTTGGTCGCCGTGATGTGCGCGGACGCGCTGGGCGCGGATCGCGTGCACGGCGTGCTTATGCCGGGCCCGTACTCCACCGACCACTCGGTGGACGATGCGCTCGATCTGGCTCGCAACCTCGGAATCCGGAC
Source organism: Eggerthella sp. 1_3_56FAA (assembly GCF_000185625.1). Lineage (NCBI taxonomy): Bacteria > Bacillati > Actinomycetota > Coriobacteriia > Eggerthellales > Eggerthellaceae > Eggerthella > Eggerthella sp. 1_3_56FAA. The sequence goes on along the minus strand of NZ_GL622580.1, from coordinate 12,299 downwards.
GCGCACCGTCTCCATCGCGGAACCGTATCGGGCGTTCGAGGCCGCGCTTGCCGAGGCGTGCGGCGGCAAGCTCTCGGGTCTGGCGGCCGAGAACACGCAAGCGCGCTGCCGCATGGTGTGCCTCATGGCGCTGTCGAACGCATACGGCTGGATGCTGGTGAACACGGGCAACAAGAGCGAGGCCATGATGGGGTATTCCACGCTGTACGGCGACACGGCCGGCGCGTTCGCTCCTATCGGCGGCCTGTACAAAACCGACGTGTTCGCCGTCGCCCGCTGGCGTAATCGACAAGCGGAGATCGCCGGCGAGGTTCCGCCTATTCCCGAGCATGTGTTCGTAAAGCCGCCCAGCGCCGAGCTCTCACCCGACCAGGAAGACGAGAAGAGCATGGGCATCGATTACCCGACGCTCGATCGATTGTTGAAAGCGCATGTGGATCGCGGCTTGGATGCCGCAGCGCTGGTGTCCGAAGGGTTCGATGCGGCCGACGTCGAGCGTGTGCTGCGAACGGTGCGCGCGACCGCATTCAAGCGAGCTTTGGAGCCCCCGTGCCCCGACGCCACGTTCTACGAGTAGCGTCCCCTTGGCACCTCCCTTGGCACGCTGGGCTCGTTTCGCAGTCTCCATTGCGCAGATTGCGTGACGGCATGTCGGCGCCTCACGACAAAACGTTTTCGCGTCACTATACTCTGAGGCCGTTCGTTTCCGTTTCCGTCGCAAAGGAGGTCGTCCGTCGTGGAGCGTCGTTCGTTCTTCAAACTTGCAGGCTTGTCCGCTGCGGTGCTGGCCGTGGGCGGAACCCTCGGCGCATGCGAGGCGGGAAAGCTGCCGGACAATCCTCTGGCGGCGACGAACAAAGCCAACGAAACCGCTGGTCAATCAAGCGTAATGGGGCAGCCGCCCATCGCCTTCGATGCTGACGTGGATGTGTTGATCGTGGGCAGCGGGGTGGCGGGGTTGTCTGCCGCCATGGACCCGCTCGAGGCGAAGCGTTCCGTTATGGTGGTCGAGAAACTTGATCTGTTGGGTGGCGAAAGCTACGAGTCGAACGGCGTTATGCGCATCGCCGGCACGACTGCGCAGCAGGATGCGGGCGTGAATGCGACGGTTGACGAGGCATGGGGGGCGCGCAAAAAGGAGTTGAGCGCTGCAGGCGACGATGATCTTGATTTCGCAAAGACCCTGTTCTTCGCGGCCACCGAGTGGGCGAATCGCCTGGCATCCGATTACGGGGCGCAGTTCGCCGATCCGAAAACCTTCGTGGACGGCAAGGTGAATGCGGCTATCATGCTGCCCAAGAACGGCCTCGGTGACATGCAGAGCATTATGATGCCGCTGCGAGACGCCCTCACGGCGAAAGGCGCTACGTTTTCTACGGGCCATCGGGCGGTCGCGTTCATTTTGGATGAGGACGGCGCGGCGTGCGGGATGCGTTTCTATGCAGGGTCGGGCGCATCGGTGCTCGACGTGCGGGCTCGGCGCATCGTTGTCGCGACAGGCGGGTTCGCCAGCAGCCAGCCGCTCGTGCATGAGCATACGCCCGATTATGAGCGCGTGGGGTGCTACACCGTCGCCTCCATGGGCGAGGGTCAGCAGCTGTGCGCGCTTTTGGGCGGCCAGCTGGTGAACATGGACAAGGCTGCGCCGCTTACCGGCAGCTTGCCGCAGGCGACCGCCTGGGGCTTGTTCGGCCCCACGGTCATCGTGGATGCGCTGGGGAAGCGTTTCGCGCGCGAGGACGATGCGAACGCTGCGGCGGGCGCCTGCTTCTCGGAGGAGCGCGGCTACTGGTGGACGGTGTTCGGAAAGCAGCTGACCGAGAGCAGCCAATCGCGCAGCGTTGCGGAAGTGGCCAGCAAGAACGCAAAGCGTCTTATCGGGCCGTTCGACGACCTGGACGAGCTTGCCGAGGGCATGGGCGTTTCGCCGGACGTGCTGAACGCCACGTTCGACCGCTACAACGGCTTCGTGAAAGACGGCAAGGACGGCGATTTCGGGCGCACGTTGTTCTTGGAGGAGTTGGAAGGTCCCTACTACGCGCTTAAACAGCTGCCGCAGCGGTACAGATCCAACGGCGGCGTGAAAACAAATCAGTCCGGTCAGGTGCTCAGCGTCGTCGGCGCCGTCATTCCCAACGTCTACTGTTGCGGTGCGGCAGCTGCGTCAAGCATCGGAGGCCTCGCGTCGAACGGCGCGTTCGGCATGCTGGCGGGCAAAGCGGTCGCCGCCGCACTCGACGACGAAGATGCTGCGAAGCAAGCTTCTGACTAAAGAGACGTTAACCCTGTCCCTCTTTCTCGTTTTGACTAATGTCCCAGGGTGTCGCTTTGCGTTGCCGACGGGTTGCCAAGGTGCAAAGCGGCGGATACCGCGTCTCTATAGACTCATGACAGAATGTCCCCATACCTACTAAAGCCGCATGCGGCGCGCATCCGTGCTGCTTGAGAGGCCGTAGACGCGGATGGAAGGACTTCTATGTTCGGGGAAAGCGAGGATGAACGTGGTGCGGGCATATCCCGTCGCGCGTTCCTGGCGGGCGCGTGCGTTACCGGAGCTGCGGCGATGGTGGGCGGCCTGAACGCCTGCGCGCCGCCGCAAGACGCCGGCCCCGGCGGCGCCGGCGGAACCGGTTCTGGCGCGAACGGGGGCGCGGTGCCCGTCAGCAAGGCGCCAAGCAAGGTGGACAAGACCTACGACGCCGATCTGCTTATCGTGGGTGCAGGCGGCAGCGGCTTGGCGTGCGCCGTGCAGGCGGCTCTTAACGGAACGAATCTCATTCTTGTGGACAAGAGCAACCAGGTGGGCGGCAATGCGAACTTCGTCGAGGGCATGTTCGCCGTCAATTCCACGTTGCAGCTGGAGCAAGGCATCGACATGCAGCCCGCCGATATAATGGAAGCCGAGCTCTCGCGCGGTCAGCATCGCCAAAACGGCGATGTATGGCTCGATTTTGTGAGCAAGTCGGCCGACAACATCACCTGGTGCATAGAGCAGGGCGTCATGTACTCCGGCAAGGTGGACGACTATCGCGTCGGCCTATTCCCCACGTTCCACTGGTTCAAAGACGGAAAGGCGGCTGTGGGATACGTTGAGCCGATGAAGGCGCGGCTCGAAGAGCTGAGCGTGCAGCTGCATCTCAAAACCGCAGTGAACGGCCTCGTCATGAAGAACGGCAGGGTGATCGGCGCCTACGCAGACGGAGGCGAGGGCGTGGTGCGGTACAGCGCGAAGGCGGTGGTGCTCGCAACCGGCGGCTTCGGCGGCAACGAGGAGATCGTCGCCGAGCAGGGTTGGAACACCGATGGCATGCGCATCGTGGGCTCGCCGAACGCTGCAGGAGACGGCTATCGCATAGCCATGGACAACGGCGCATGCAGCTTCATGGCCGATTCGGCTCAGTCCATCCTGTACGCTATCGAGGCTTTTCCTCCCATCGACTTCCACGATGCGGCTGAAAACCCGCTCTACGGCTATTTCGGCATCGCCTCGGGCGGCCCCGTGCTGTGGGTGAACGAGGCGTGCCGGCGCTACACGCGCGAGGACCTCGCGAACGACAACCTCGCGTTGCAGTGCCTTCCGGGTAAGGGCAACAAGGGGAATTACGTGGTTTTCGACCAGGCCATCTTCGATCGGTTTTTCGGTAAAAACGACGATGCGAAGAAAGCCTTCTACGACGCGATCAAGGCTAACGGCGGAGGCAGCATCTACCAGAGCGATTCCTTGGCCGATCTCGCCGGAAGATTCAACCTCGACGCCGATGCGCTCAAGGCTGCGGTCGATTGCTACAATGAACTGTGCGGAGAGGGGGCTGACAGCGACTTCGGCAAGGCGGCCGGCCTCATGGTGCCCATCGAGACGCCTCCGTTCTACCTGGCAAAACTGTCGTACAACTACTTCTTCTCGGTTGGCGGCATCACCACCGACGGGCGGCATCGCGTGCTGGACGGGCGCCGCAACCCTATCGAGGGTCTCTATGCCATCGGCAACGACGGCAATATGCTGTACCGCAACGTGTACACCGTCAACATGCCGGGCGTCGCGTTCGGCCATCAAGTGAACAGCGGCCGCGAGGCGGCGAATGCCGTGTTGGAATATCTAGATCGGTAGAGAATGCGCCGGAAGGCTCCCGGAGCGGGAGCCTTCCGGCGTTGAGGGAGGGGGCAGGATGCTTTACGCCTTCAGCGCTTCGACTACGGCTTTGCCGGAGATGAGGCCGCTGCCCGCGTTCGGAGAGAGATCGCTGCCGCTATCGGCCACGGTCGAACCGGCGCAGTAGACGTTGGGGATGGGATTGCCGTCCTTGTCCGTCAACTGGCTGTCGGTCGTGATCTTCATGCCGCCGTGCGTCTTGTAGCGGTACGGGAAGTGCTTCATCGCGTAATACGGTGCGGAAAGCGACTGCAGGAACAGCTTCTTGCCGAACTCGGTGTCCTCGCCTGCGGCCACCATGGCGTCGTAGGTCTCGAACGTGGCCTTCAGCGTGTCGGCCGGAACATCCATCGCTGCCGCCAGCTCATCGAGCGAGTTGCACGGGCCCACGAGGCGGTCGGCGTTGCTCTTCATGTTCATCTCGACGTTCCATTTCTGGCTGCTGTTGATGGCTTGATCGTCGAAGATGGTCCACCAGAAGCCCAAGCCCAACTCGACGGCCTTGTCGGGCGAGTCGTGGCTCTGATCCTCCTTGATGAAGCGGCGGCCCTGCGGGGTTACTTGGACCTGCGGCGAGAAGTAGCCCCACACCGTCACCTGAGCGAGGTCGCTCATGCGGTTCGCTTCCATGTCCATGTGGGTGTACACGCCGCCGATGGCCTTGCACAGCTGGTGGCCTTCGCCCATGGAGTTCACGGTCAGCGGCCCCAAGCGAGCCTGGCTGGGCAAGTACGTGGACACCATCTCCTGGTTGCAGGAGAAACCGCCCGTGGCCACGATGATCTTCTTTGCGCGGATATCGACGGTCTTGTTGTTCTTCTCGTCGTTGAAGCGCACGCCGATGGGCGCTCCCTCTCCGTCCACGATGAAGTTCGTGGCGCGCAGGTTCAGCTTGTACGTGGCGCCTTTCTGCTCCAAGCCCTTCTGCAGCGGCGTCAGCACCGCCTGCATGTCGCCGATGCCGTTGCCGGGCAACAGCATGGACGTGGGCGCGCCCGTGTTCATGTAGTCGGTGATGGGCTGGAATACCGAACCGTAGTCGGCGGCCACGCGGTTCGCCCATTCGGTTTGGTAGACGTAGACGTTGTGCTTGTAGTCCATGTCATCGGTCTCGCCCTTTTTCTCGAGCACGGGCAGGAACTTCTCCCACATTTGCTCGGGGTCGCCCTCGATGCCGGCGTCTTTTTGCATTTTTGATCCAACGACGTTCATGACGCCGCAAGCGATGAAGCTCTCTCCGCCCACGCGGTCGAGCTTGTCCACGAGCATCACTTTATGGCCGGCTTCGACCGGATCCATGGCTGCCGACATGCCGGCGATGCCCGTGCCCAGAATGAGAACGTCGGTTTCTTCGCTGAACGAGACGGGGGCGGTGCCAACCACCTGTTCGGCCTCGCCGGATCCGCCGGTCGAGCCGCCGTTCGGCGAGCATCCTGCCAGTGCGCCGCCTGCGGCGATAACCGCACCCGAGGCGATGGCTGCCTTCAGGAAATTGCGGCGATTCATTGCTGATTCCATACTGTTCCTCCCTGTTGTCGCATGATGGCTCCTTTGCGTCGCGGTTGAGCGACGACTGGTTCACCCTACGTTCGATCTGGGGAATCGTCACCGTCCGTTTCGGACTAAATTGCTGTGGAAGGCCGGAATCCTGCATGTTTGCTTCGTGCGCTTCCGACGTTTCCGGTATGATGCCCCTATGAGGGAAACGGGAGGGAACAGACAAAAGCAGCCGTCGCGCGCGTGGGCTCATCCCGCTGTATACTCAGCCGTGGTCATTTTGGGTTTCGGATTGTATCGCGGCGTGAATTCGAACGTCTACCTCTCCGCATACGCGTTCGTGAAGGCGCCCTTCATGTTCGTGCCCGATCTGTTCTTCAACGTAGTGGTGGCATGTTCCATCATCGTGTGCTCGGCCGTCGCTGTCACCCTTGCCTGGACGGGGCGTCTCAAGGCGAACACCATGCCATACGTGCTGCCGACGGCATTGTTGTTGGCGGGGAACCTCGCTGCGTTGCTGGGCGTGGTCTTGTCGCTGCCGCCTGATCTAGCGCTGCTGGTTCCCGGCTTGCTGTACGGTGCGGGCAGCGTCATGCTGTCGCTGTTCTGGATCGAGGTGCTCTCGGCGAGCCGGCCCAGCTCCATCGTGGTGCAGATTGCGCTCGGCATGTTGCTGAACGTGGTGGTTTCCTCGGTGCTATCTCCGTTGCCCGGAGACGTCCAGATGCGTTCGAGCTGCGTTTTGCTGCTCGTTTCGGGTCTGTGCGCGTGGTTCGTGCGCCGTCGGTTGCGGGCCGCTTCCTGCGAGGTGGAAACGCATAACGAACGGCCGATCGCCGAAACGGTATCCGCCGAACCTGCCGAAGCGCTTTCTTCGAAAACTTCCTTGCGGGCTCGATGGGGCGCGTATCGCGATGCGTTTTTGGAGTTGGGCGACTCGCTGGTGGCGTTTTTCGTGCTGGAAGCCGTCATCGGGTTGCTCAACAGCTTCATGCTGGCGGGATCCATCGATTTCGAGGGCTCGGGAGCTGTGTCGGCTGCGGCCATTGTGGGCGCAATCGTCGTGTTCTGCTTCATCGTGTTCGTTGCGCATCGCATCCCCAAGGTGTCCACGGTATCGCGTGTGGTCATGCCCGTGCTCGCGGCCATGCTGGTGTTCCTGCCGTTTCTCAGCGAGCGCTACAACCTGGTGTTCTCCATGCTGTTGCTCGGCAGCTACTACTTCGTCGCGCTGCTCATCACCTATCTTATCGCCGAGGCGGCACAGACGCGCAAGGTATCGCCCTACGTGCTGATGGGCGTGGCCATGGGCGTCGCGCGCGTATGCCTGGCCGTGACGCTGTTGTCGGGGTACGCGGCCGGGGTCGCCGGCGGCGGTCCGGGCGACGAGGCCGAGCATACGATGCGCTATCTCGTGATCATCGTCGTGGTGCTGTATGCTCTGTGCATGGCGCTCGTGTTCTTCTCGCGCGACCGCAAGCGACGACGCGCCGAAGAGGCTTCTGCCGATGCGCCGAACGAGAGCGCGGTTGGAACCGATTCGGTTTCGGTGCCCGAGATCGACTCGACGCTTGACGCGTGCTGTGCAAGCGTCGCCCGGGAAGGGGGCTTGACCGAGCGTGAGGCCGAGATCCTCGTCTACCTTGCACGTGGCAGGACGAAGGCGTACATCGCCGACGCGCTGTTCGTCACCGAGAACACGGTGCGCAGCCATGTGCGCAACATCTATTCCAAGCTCGACGTGCACACGCGCCAGGAACTGCTTGACCTTCTGGAGCGTTGAAAGGTCGCCATCGGGCGAACATACATCGGCTGGGGTATGGCGCGCCTCGGGCGGGTCGCGTAGTATGGGGTCATGGATACCTTTCTGATGAACAACCGACCGATGGGTCCCAAGGATTGGGGGTTCGATGTCGCGGTAACGGCAGCGGCGTTCCTGTTCGGCTGCGTGCAGCTCATGTTGGCCGCTTCGTCCATCGTGATTCCCGATCTGGCGCTGCGCCAGTATCTCGGCATGGTGAACGTGGTGCCTAACGTGCAGGTGTTCGTAGCGCTGGCGGTCACCACGTTGCCGCTCGTCGTGCGCCGTAGGTTCCCGTGGCCCGTGTTCCTGTTCTGCCTCGTGTCGTTTCTGGGTTTGCAGAACGCGTTCAACGGGTTCTCGCTCACCATCGTGGGCCCGGTGGTCGCCCTGTACACCATCGCCAGCGAGCGCGGTCGTGTCGAGACGGTCGCGGCGGTACTTCTAGCGGTGGCCGGCCTTCTGTTCACCGATGCCCATGCCGCCACGGCCAACATGGTGCTGTTCACGCGTTTCCAGAATATTGTGCTCGCGGTGGCCGCCGGCTTGGCTGGCTATGCGTATCGAACGCATCGCGCCTACGTAAAGGCCACCGAGGATCGCGCTGCCGAAGCCGAGCGCACCCGCGAGGAAGAGGCGGCTCGGCGTGTGGAGGAGGAGCGCGTGCGCATCGCGCGCGAAGTCCACGACATCACGGCGCATTCGCTGTCGGCGGTCAGCATTCAGGCGGCGGCTGCCGAGCGCATGATCGATCGCGATCCCGCCGCGGCGAAGGAGGCTATCTCCGCCGTGCGCACCACTGCGAAAGGCGCGCTCGCTGACATTCGCAGCATGATCGGCGTGCTGCGCTGCGGCGATGACGCGGCCGAAACGTCGCCGACGTCCGGCACCGAGCGGTTGGACGATTTGCGTGCCTACCTCGGAAACGCCGGAATCGAAACCACGCTCGACGCGGCCGCCTACTGTCGTGCGGACGTGCCGGCCCACGTGGACATGGCGTTGTTCGGCATCGCCCGCGAGGCTGCTACGAACATCGTGCGTCATGCTGGTGCGCGCAAGGCGCTCATCCGCCTGGCCGTCGAGGACGGACGGGCGCGCTTGGTGGTGGAAGACGATGGCGTCGGGTGCGGGCTCTCGGCGTCCGCGGCCGCATCGGGCGCGCTGCCCCAGGCTGTCGACGGAGAGGGGCACGGCATTGCCGGCATGGCCGAGCGCGTGCACCTGTTGGGCGGCACGTTTTCGGCGGGCGATCGAGCCGGCGGCGGCTTCCGCGTGGTTGCCTGCTTGCCGATGAAGGGAGCGGAGGCGTAAGTGGAAGAGCGCGTGCGGGTGCTGGTGGCGGACGATCAAGATCTCGTCCGCAGCGGTTTCAAGCTCATACTGATGTCGTACGACGGCATCGACGTGGTAGGCGAGGCGCGCGATGGCCATGAAGCGGTGGAACTGGCGTCGCGGCTGCATCCCGACGTGGTGCTCATGGACATTCGGATGCCGCGTATGAACGGCATCGAGGCCACGCGCGCCATCCGCGACGATGCCGCGCTTGAAAACGTGCATGTGCTCATCCTCACGACGTTCGATCTGGACGAATACGTGTACGATGCTTTGGCCGCCGGGGCCAGCGGCTTTTTGCTCAAAGATGCCGAGCCCGACGAGATCGCTTCCGCGGTGCGCGTCGTCGCCCAGGGCGATGCACTCATCGAGCCCTCTATCACGCGCCGCCTTATAGAGACGTTCGTCGCTGCACGGCCGGCTTCGCTCGGCGGTGCTGCAGCCGTTGCGGCCGGTCTACGCACTCTTACCGACCGCGAGCGCGAGATCCTCGCCCTGGTTGCGCGAGGTTTCACGAATGACGAAATAGGTTCCGAGCTGTTCATCTCGCCCGCCACGGTGAAAACGCACCTGGCCCGTATCATGGCGAAACTCGATGCCCACGACCGCGCCCAGCTCGTTGTCCGAGCCTACGAAGGCGGCCTCGTAAGGCCAGGCATCCGGTAGCCGTTCGGTGGCAAGCGAACTGATGCCGCATGCCAAACGGCGACTCGAGTAAATTGTGATGATCGTTTGACGATTGCGCAAAATCTCAGTCACGAGCGCTCAGATTTCTTTGAATGCCCTTGCATTCAGTGTTGATGATGCTATGATAACGCAGTGTTTAGCACTCGTTACCGATGAGTGCTAGCAGTCACCACTGCTGAGTGGTTAAATAGCGAACATGCGACAAACGGGTTCGTGCATACGTCGGACGAAAGGAAGGCAACGTTATGAATTTGAAACCTCTGGGTGATCGCGTTATCGTCAAGCAGGACGAGGCTGAGGAGACCACCGCTTCGGGTCTGTTCCTCGCGACGGAGGCGAAGGAAAAGCCCCAGAGCGGTACCGTTCTGGCCGTGGGCGAGGGCAAGCTCGACAAGGACGGCAACCTCGTTCCCGTTCCCGTGAAGGTCGGCGACAAGGTCGTGTACGGCAAGTTCGGCGGCACCGAGATCAACGTCGAAGGCGAGGACGTGCTGATCCTCCGCGGTGACGACCTCTACGCTGTGTTTGCATAAAAGGCGCCGGTTGATTCAACGTTGGTAATAGCAGGGTTTTCGTGGTGAGGCTCATAGCCACGAAGGTTCCGGGTGCTTGAGCTAAGCGGCCTTATTGGCCGTGTGCGAAAGCTCCCGGGTTCTGAGCGGCTAGGAGGCCGCCACGAAAAGCCGTCAGGTTGAAAGGATATGAGCAATATGGCTAAAGAGATTAAGTTCGAAGCCGACGCGCGCAGCGCGCTTGCTGCCGGCGTCAACAAGCTGGCCGACGCCGTCAAGGTGACGCTCGGGCCCAAGGGCCGTTACGTGGCGCTGGAGAAATCCTACGGTGCTCCGCTGATCACGAACGACGGCGTAACCGTGGCCAAGGAAGTCGAGCTCGAGGACCCCATCGAGAACATGGGCGCCCAGCTGGTTCGCGAAGTGGCCGTGAAGACGAACGACGTCGCCGGCGACGGCACCACGACGGCCACGCTGCTGGCTGACGTCATCGTGTCCGAGGGCCTGCGCAACGTGACCGCCGGCGCCGATGCCCTGGGCATCCGTCGCGGCATCCAGAAGGCCACCGACGCCGTGGTCGAGGCCATCAAGGCCGACGCCACCCCCGTCTCCACCAAGGAGCAGATCGCGAACGTCGGCACCATTTCCGCCGGCGACGCCGAGATCGGCGAGAAGATCGCCGAGGCCATGGATGCCGTGGGCAAGGACGGCGCCATCTCCGTCGAGGAGAGCCAGACGTTCGGCATCGACATGGACATCGTCGAGGGCATGCAGTACGAGCGCGGCTACATCTCGCCGTACATGGCCACCGACATGGAGAAGATGGAGGCCGTCCTCAGCGATCCCTACATCCTCCTCACCGACCAGAAGGTCACCAACATCCAGGACATGGTGCCCCTGCTGGAGGAGATCATGAAGTCCGGTCGTCCGCTGTTCATCGTTGCCGAGGACGTCGAGGGCGAAGCGCTGGCCACCATCCTGCTGAACAAGCTGCGCGGCACGTTCAACTGCGTCGCCATCAAGGCTCCCGGCTTCGGCGATCGCCGCAAGCGCATCCTCGAGGACATCGCCGCCGTCACGGGCGCGCAGGTCATCGACAAGGACTTCGGCATGACCATGGCCGACGCCCGCATCGACATGCTGGGCCATGCCAAGACGGTCAAGGTCACGAAGGACTCCGCCCTCATCGTGGACGGCGCCGGCGACAAAAAGGCCATCGACGATCGCATCGGTCAGATCAAGGCCGAGCTCGAGCGCGTCGACTCCGACTTCGACCGCGAGAAGCTCCAGGAGCGCCTGGCGAAGCTGTCCGGCGGCGTGGCGGTGCTCAAGGTGGGCGCTGCGACCGAGTCCGAGCTCAAGGAGAAGAAGTCCCGCATCGAGGACGCCCTGCAGGCGACCCGCGCGGCGGTCGAAGAGGGCATCGTCGCCGGCGGCGGCGTGGCTCTGGTGGGCGCTCTGCCCGCGCTCGACAAGGTGGAAGCGGCCGACAAGGACGAAGAGGTCGGCGTCGCCATCATCCGCAAGGCGCTCGAAGCTCCGATGCGCGCTATCGCGCAGAACGCCGGCTTCGAGGGCAGCGTCGTAGTCGAGCGCGTCAAGGGCATGGCTACGGGCGAAGGCCTGAACTGCGCCAACGGCGAGTACGGCAACATGATCGAGATGGGCGTCAACGACCCGGTGAAGGTCACCCGCACGGCTCTGCAGTCTGCGGCCTCCGTCGCGGCTCTCATCCTCATCACCGAGGCCACCATCAACGAGATCCCGAAGGATCCGGATCCGGCGGCTCTGGCGGCTATGGCCGGTGCCGGCGGTGGCATGGGCGGCATGATGTAAGCTGCGGCTTGCGGTAACGTGTAGCGTCAACCATAACTCGGAAGGCGGGGCGACCATCGGTCGTCCCGCTTTGCTGTATATGAGGGAATGAGGGCGATCGTCCCGGCCCAAAACAGGACGGTCGCGGCATCGTCGGCCAGACGGCGCCCGCACGCCTTCTGGAGCGTGCCGCCGGCACGGGGATGCGCCCTCCTCGCGCCGCACGCCCTCTCGCCCCGGGCCGTTCTGAGCGAGCTTTTCCGAGCTTTTCGAAAATGCCCCCTTGCGCCCGGGGCCGGAAGCGGGTAACATGCTCGGGCTGCCTTCTCCGCGGGAGAGGGGGAGGGCGGCGGCGGGGCCCCGCGGCCCCCCGGCGCCGGAAGGCGCCGGGAAAAAAAGTCCGAGAATCTCGAAAAAAGTTCTTGACGGCGGGGCAACGGACGCGTAATATATCTCCTTGCGCTTCGGGTGGAACCGAAAGCGACGGGGCCCCGGGAGGGGCGCC
>NZ_GL622579.1:1226682-1242834 GCF_000185625.1 Eggerthella sp. 1_3_56FAA | reverse complement strand
GCCTTCGAGTAATCCGTCTCCGGCCTTATTCGCCCTCTTCTTTCTCCCATTGTCTACTGCTTCCCTTTTCCTTGCGTTCCGCATGCGCCGAAGCGCCGTTGGGACAACTCGCTTGCTATATATGTTGACAACATGCATGCTTAAGGAGTATAGATGTTATTAGCATATAGAGGCGAGCTTGCGGAAGGAAGTGGGGCCTATGCCGAGAGACGATTGCGGCGGAGAGGGTGCGGCGCGTCAGCCGTGTTGTCGACGCCGCGGAGGCGGCGGCGGGGCGTTGGTCGAGCCTGCCGCCCTTGCAGCATTGCTGTATGCGGGCGGATATGGCTACGACATGCGCAAGGCGATCCTCGAGCGTACGAATGGCGAGGTGGATGTCGACGTAGGCGGCTTGTACCGGTCGCTCAGACGGCTCGAGGACGAAGGTGCGGTGGCATCTCGATGGTGCGACGAGGACGTTGGGCCGCGCCGTCGCGAGTACGAGCTGACGCAGCAGGGAGTCGAACTGGCCGAACAGTGGCTCGATGCGCTTCGGGCGCGACGGCGCCTCGATGATTTGCTGGTCGAGTTGCTGGAAGGCGGCTTGGCGGAGCTGAAACGAAACGACGTTTGAAGTATTATCCGGACATGAATGAAAGAAGGGCGAGATGGGCGAGACGATGAAGCTTGCGGTGCCGACGATGGGCGAAGCGGGGTTGGAATCCGAGCGCGCGGGGCATTTCGGCCACTGCGACTGCTTCACTGTGGTGGAGATCGCCGATGGCGAGATCACGGGTACGAGCGAGGTGGCCAACCCTCCGCACGAGGAAGGCGGGTGCATGCGTCCGGTCGGCTTGTTGGCCAAAGCCGGAGTGGACGCTATCGTGGCGGCGGGCATGGGCATGCGCCCGCTCACGGGCTTCAACCAGGCGGGCATCACGGTGTACTTCGAAAACCAGACGCCGATCGTGGGTGATGCGGCGAAGCTGGTGGCTGCGGGCAGCGTGCCGGTGATGAGTGCGGACAACGCGTGCAACCATCACCACTGATCATCTGTTTGACGAGGTCGTTCGAACACCCTCGAAGCTTGGGCTTCGAGGGTGTTCTTCTTTGCGCGTTTGAAAGGTCATGCTATGCTGCAAGGAAGCGAATGAAAGGACGAAGCGGTGCGGCAACTCGATGAAGAAGGCAGATATCGTCTCGGGGCAGCGGACCTTCTGACGTCGAAGCGCTGCGTGCTGGAAGGGGCGGTGCCTCCGATCGCTATCACGCAGGAGGAGCCTGTTCGGTCGTACGGTTGGGTGAGCAAGGGGCTGCCGACGCCCGCCACGGGCGGACTCTATGTTGTCGAGTTCTTCGGAAAAAGCGATATCGCGATCTTGGCTTATATCGATCCGTTCGGGCGCGTGTTTTCGACGAGCGAAGCGTCTGCCGTGCCTCCGGCGAGGACTCCCGATCTGACGTTCGCGAGGGTTCCCCAGCAGGCTGCCGGAGAAGAGCTGGGGTGCGTGTACGTCCATGAAAGCGACGGGTCGAAAAAAGATGTTGCCCAGTACCGCTGCGCAAGCGGCCGCTATGCGCTGTTCGATTCTTGGTACGACTTCGGCCCGTACGACATGAACTTGACGTACGAAGACGCGATGGCTCGGGCGTATTTGGCGTTCGTGCTGCGTCCTTCGCTCGGAGCGCCGTCGGTACCCGAGCGCGGCATCGGCGGCGTGTTCGAGCGGCTGAAGGGTGACAAGCCCTTGACGGCGATGCGATCCATCGTGGAGGACGCGCGCTGTGCCGAGGACGATCCGGTGTGCAAGCCTCCTGCGCTCGTCAGCTGCTTGGCGCACTGGCTGACCGAGGCGGGGCTGGACAAACTGGCAGGGGTCAAGGACGAGGCGCTGCGCTTGGTTCGCACCGTGCGCTACGCCAACACCTATTATCTAGGCGTGGAAGACGGGGAAGCTCCTATCACGATCGAGACGGTGTGGGCGATCGAGGCTGCGCTCAATCGGTTTCTGCTGGTAAGCGAGGCGTTCGGCGATCGCGCCTCGATGGCAACGGAGGCGGATTGCGCTCGGTGGGACGCCTATCTGCTGGAAACGGTGGCTGCGCAGCGTCCAGTGATGGACGGGCCTGCGGATGCGCCTGCGGCAGAGCGGGCGGGCGAATGGAGCGTGCGGTGCGCGATAGGGGCGATGCTCGAGCGGTTGCGGCTTCCGGTGCGTTTGGACGCGTCGATGCGCTTCGACGTGGAGGCGGGGGCGGCGGCGTTCGATCTGAAGGTTCCGGGCGCGTCGCTCATGCCGTCGTGGGCGTGGCGGGAGGAAAGCGGCTGGGTGCAGGCGAGCGAGCGCGATCGGGACGCGCAGGCGCATCGCTACGCGCTGCATCTGGGGCTGGTGCTGGCTGCTGCTGCATTCGACGCTTCGTCTGGAATCCGACGCGTCGACATCGTGGCGCGGCCGTGCGAGAACGCGGCGCCGAGCTCGAGCGACGAAAGTAAGGGAGAGTTTCCGCGCGAGTCGTCTGCGCGGGCGTTCGTGCAGACGACGTTCGCTCGGGAAACGTACGAGGCGTTCGGACGCTTCGAGGATGCGCGCGCCGGCGACCCGTTGCCGCCGTATGCGGCGAGCGGGGCGATCTTCGATGTGGAGGCGGCCGAAGCGTTCGCGTACGTCGACGCCCTTCCGTCGCACGAGCTGCGTCTGCAGATGCCGGAAGTGGTCGACGGGGCGTTGGCGGACGACATGCGCGTCCAGCTGGGCGCCGAGCGATGCAAGGACATGCGCATCACCTTTCATGCTGCGCGTCGCCGCATGGCCGAAGGCCTTGCCGACGAGATCGTGCGCGCTTCGAGCACGGCGGACGCCATCCGGCTCGTTCGCGCGGCGCAGGAGGAGGCGGCAGTCCAGGACGACGACCGTACGGTAGCGTCGTGCACGCGGCTCATGGCGGCGCTTGCCGAAGGCGAGATCGGCTTGGGCGATCAGAACGCAGTGGTGGCGCGCTTCCTCGGAGAGGATCGGTGCCTTGCGGCGCTCGGACGTGCTCGGTCGTTGTCTACGAGCGGCGACCAGGAGACGGCGGTGCAGGTGCTCATCGATGCCGTAGGGGAAGCGGCGGCCCTTGACGGGTTCGTGGACGGCGCGACCACCGTGTACCGTTCGTTCGACTCGTACGCGTCGCGCGTGCTGTACAACCGTGCGCGGGCGGGTGCGGGCGCTCCGTCGCGCGCTTCGGCGGATGCGGGCAAGCGGGTGGAGGTGGTCCCCGATTCCTACTACCTGTGCCATCTGGAGATCACGCAGCTTTTGGAGCACTCGTTCGAGCGTACCGAAGAGGCGTTGCGGTTCGGCCAGCGCGCCATCGAGCTGGGGCCTGCGACGGCAGCCGGCTACCGTCAGCTGGGTCGCGCTTACATGTTGGTGGGCGACATGGAGAACGCCGCCGCGGTGCTGGAGGAGGGACTGCTGATCGCCGTGCAGCCCAGCGACATCGCCATGGCGTACTACCAGCTTGCGTACGTGCTGTGGAAGGCGGGACGGCCGCAGGCGGGCGCGGCATGCTACCTTAAATCGCTCATGACCTCGTCGTCGATGGCGATGCAGGCCACGGCCGAACTCCAGGAGCTGGTGGAGGAGACGGGCGTGGCGCTGCCGCCGAGGGAAGTCGTCGACGAAGAACTGGCGAAGCATGCGGTGCCGGTGGCGCCTACCGCCGAGGTGCTCGAAGCGTTGGGCTCCGGCGCGTCCGCTGCCGTCGATGTCGGGATGTTCCCCGTCGCACGCAACCTGCTGGCCCTGCGCCTGCGCTACCGTCCGGACGACGCGCTGGTGAACGTGCTCCGTTCGTTGGGCGAGTGATGGCGGCTTCGCGGGTGTTTGCGCTACAATAGACCGATTCAGAATGCGAGAGACGAAGGATACGCCATGGCTTTGCAAGCTCCCGAAGGAACGAAGGACCTCCTGCCCGACGAGGCGAAATTCTGGGCGCACTTCAAGGCGACGGCCGCCGACATGTTCGGTCGCTACGGCTATGTGACTATCGAGACGCCCGTCTTCGAGCAGACCGAGCTGTTCGTGCGCGGCATCGGCGAGGCTACCGATGTCGTGTCGAAGGAGATGTTCACGGCGATCTCGGGCGAGAACCTGAACAAGCTTCTGGGCGGCGGCACCATCAAGGGCAAGAGCCGCCTGTCGCTGCGTCCCGAAGGCACGGCGGGTGTGGTGCGCGCGGTGGTGCAGCACGATCTGGTGCCGCAGGGCGCGGCTCCGGCGAAGCTCATGTACGCAGGCCCGATGTTCCGCGCCGAGCGTCCGCAGAAGGGTCGCCAGCGTCAGTTCAACCAGGTAGGCGTCGAGTGCCTGGGCGCCGAAGATCCCAGCGTGGACGCCGAGGGCATCATCATGCTCATGCGCTTCTTTGCCGCCATCGGCATTCCCGTGGACGCCACGCGCCTTCTGGTGAACTCTATGGGCTGCGAGCAGTGTCGCCCGGCGTACCGCGATGCCGTGAAGGCGTACATGGACGCGCATGCGGACGAGCTGTGCGACGAGTGCAAGCGCCGCGCGGAGATCAACCCGCTGCGCGCGTTCGATTGCAAGAACCCCGACTGCGCCGCCGTGATGGCCGATGCGCCGAAGATCACCGAGCACCTATGCGACGACTGCCGCGAGCACTACGACACCGTGAAGGCGTACCTCGGCGGCGCGGGCCTTTCCTTCGAGGAGGATCCGAAGCTGGTGCGCGGCTTGGACTACTACACGCGCACGGTGTTCGAAGTGCAGGTGACCGAGGGTATGGGCAGCCAGAACGCCATCGGTGGCGGAGGGCGCTACGACAAGCTGGCCGAGGAGGTGGGCGGGCGCCCCACGCCCGGCTTCGGCTTCGCGCTGGGCTACGAGCGGTGCGCGTTGGCGCTGCAGGCGGCGGGCTACGAGTTCCCCGCGGCTCGGCGCTGCGACTTCTTCGTGGCCTGCGTGGACGACTCGGTGCGCGCGGAGGCGTTCTCGCTCGTTCAGGCTTGCCGTGACGCGGGGCTCATCGGCGAGATGGATCATCAGC
This sequence comes from Eggerthella sp. 1_3_56FAA, assembly GCF_000185625.1. Classification (NCBI taxonomy): domain Bacteria; kingdom Bacillati; phylum Actinomycetota; class Coriobacteriia; order Eggerthellales; family Eggerthellaceae; genus Eggerthella; species Eggerthella sp. 1_3_56FAA. Next base: position 1,237,797 of record NZ_GL622579.1, on the reverse strand, counting down.
ATCGCAGCTTGAAGAGCCAGTTCAAGCTGGCCGACAAGCTGGGCGCCGTCGTCGTGGCGGTGCTGGGTCCCGACGAGCTGGCCGCCGGCCAGGTGAAGGTGCGCAACATGCGGACGCACCAGGAGAGCGCGGCGGATCTCGCCGCGCTGAAGAAGCTGCTGGCGCATTTCGGCGGCGAGCCGTTCGGCGGAGAGGCGGATTCCCTCGAGGCTATGCTGGGCAAGCTGGAAGCCCGATAGCCGTCAGCGTGCGGGAGGGGCGATAGCGAGCAAGACGACGAAGGCGGCCGAGAGGCCGCCTTCGCTTGGGAGGGGGAGGATCTTGTTAGAGGCTTACCATTTCCCGGCGCTCAGGTTCTTGCCGAGCAGGTAGCCGAAGGTGGTGCAGGCCCCGCCCAGGTTGATGCCGGGCACCTTGTAGTCGTACACGTCGCCGTACATGTCTCCCACGACCGTGCCCACGCCGTACAGGCCGGGGATGGGGTCGTTTTGGCTATCGCACACGTGCATCTGGATGTCGGTGTTGAGGCCTCCTGTGATGCATAGCGTGTAAGGCTCGTTTTTGATGCCGTAGAACGGGGGCTGCTTCACTGGCAGCAGGAAGCGCTTGTCCTTGTGGAACTCGTCGTCGAGGCCCGTCTCGCAGTACGAGTTGTACCGTTCGACCTGGGCGAGGAACTCCTCGCGCGGCAGGCCCAGACCGTCGGCCAGCTCTTCGAGCGTGTCGGCCTTCACGGCGTTCTCGGCCATCGTGGCGTCGAAGCCGGCGTACTCGTCGGTGGTGGTCCAATCGGTGTTGGGGTCGAACAGCGCCTGGATGGCGTCGTAGACCTCCTGCGTGTCGCGCGGCTCGCCGCCCACGCGGTCGCTCTGCCAGGGGGCGGAGTCCTGCACCCAGTTCTCGTCCCAGATGAGGAACGCGCATCCGTCGGGCTGCACGCGCTGCGGATAGGGCATGTAGCCGTACGTGCAGTTCTCGTTGGAGTAGCGCACGCCCTTCTTGTTCACCAGCAGGCCGGGGAACGTGGTGAGCGCGCCTTCCGCCCACCAGCGGCAGGGCAGCACTTCGTCGCCCATCGTGGCCAGCATGGGGGCGTTCGGCGTGTACTTCTGCCAGGACGCGCCGATCCACAGCGCCAGCTTGAGGCCGCTGCCGTCGTAGACGCCGCCGTAGCCGAAGGGCAGCGCCATGGGGCAGTACTTCGCCACCATGTCCTTGTCCTGCGAGAAGTCGCCCGTGGCCAGCACGACGCCCTTCGTGGCCTTGTAGCGGGTGTACTCGCCGTCGTGCTTGGCCACGCAGCCGGTGACGCGGCCGGTGTTGTCGCCCTCGCGGTCGAGCTGCACGGCGGTGGTGCTGAAGAAGACCTGGCCGCCGCCCTTCTGGATTTCCTCGGTCAGCGCTTCGACGACGATCTGCTGCGACGCGCCGGCCGCTTGGGCACCCTCGGCGACGAAGGAGTGGGATACGTTCAGCGTTTTGAGCGGGCCGCCGTCCCACCAGTCGGTGCCGCCGTCGCGCTGGTTGTTCTCGATGACGGCGGAGATGCCGTAGGGCTCCATCTTGTCCATGAGCCAGTTCATGGCGTTGCCAGACTCGTTGTAGACGAGCCACCACTTCTCCTGGTCGAGGCGGAAGCTGTTCGACGCGAAGATCTCCTGGAAGATGGGTTCGATCTCCTCGCGGGTGAAGTCGAGGCCCAGCTCGTGGGTGAGGCGCGTGTTGAACGCCGCGTTGGAGCCGCCGCGCGACACGGGGCCGTCGCTCGAGGCGATTACCACGACGTCGGCGCCTTCCTCGACGGCGGACGTGGCGGTGACGAGGCCGCCCACGCCGGCGCCGATGACGAGGATCTCGCATTCCACGGTGTTTCCGATCTTGCTCTCGTCCACGGGCTCGGGCGGAATCTCGAAGTTCCACTTCGCGTTCGTGAATTTCTCGGCATCGAGCACGAGGTCGCCCGATGCGGCGGCGACGGTTTCCTTATCCTGCGGCGCGCATCCGGCCAAGCCGAGCGTGCCCGCCGCGGCCGCGGCGGCTCCGGCCACCGTGGCGCCCTTCAGGAAGCTGCGACGATCCATCGACCTTGCTGTTTCCATGTTCCCTCCTTCGTTCGGATGATCCCCTGCCGAGCGCTGCGGCGACGTCTTTCGCTTCGTCTTGCGCGACGCTCGACGGGATGTAGCGTATGATCGATCGGGCCGGCGCGCGTCACTCAAAACGTGGCATTGGCGGCTTCGAAGGCAAGCGGCGCGCATCTCACTCGAAATGCGTTATTCCTTGGCGGCGCCGTCATTTATACTGGCACCATGGCATCGCGTCCATGGAAGGGGAGTCATGGAAAAGGGGAGAGCCGATACCGAAGGAGGCTCCGCGCTGTTCGTCCGCCCGACGGTGCTGGACGCAGGAATCGGGGTGCTGTACTTCTTCACGTCGCACATGGTCATCCGGGCGATGTACTCGATCGGGGTTGATCGCACGTCGACGGAGCTGTCCGTGTTCTTCCTCGTGGTCATCGCATCGGTCATCGCGGCGCATCTGCTGTCGAGGCCGCTGCTGCGGGCGCGCCGGTTCGCGGAATCGGCTTTGGGGATACCGGCGGTCAGCGTGACGGCGGCGTTGGGAGCCACGCTTGCGCTTGTGTCGATGCTGCCGGTGGTGGACGTGGGGCTGTTCTACGTGTCGGGCGCCTTGCTGGGGCTTGCCTGCGGGTGGATCATCGTCATCTGGACGTCGACCATCCACGCTTCGCGGCCCGAGAGCGCCTCGTTCTACCTCGATCCGGCGCTCGTGGTGGCCGTCGTGTGCTATTTTCTGTTCCGCTGCGTCAGCTCGTTCTCGGACACGATCGCGCAGGGGTTCCTGCTCGCGCTGCCGCTGGTGACCATCGCGTGCATCATCCGCGCCGCCAAGCCCGCCGACGAGGGCGATGCGCCGGCGCTGGGCGAGGGGACGCAGGCGCTGCAAGTGCTGGTGGCGGTTGCGGCGGCGTTCGCCATCGGGTGCAGCGTGACCGTGTACTTGGCGGGGCGCGAGAACGACGTGCTGTCGTCCGGTCTCAACTACATGGTGCTGTTCGAGGTGCTGGCGGTCATCCTCATGGCGTTCTGCTGCTGGCTGATGAGCCGGTTCTCGCAGCAACGGGGCGCGCTGTCGCCGCGCGGCACCGCGCTGCTGACGCTGTGCGTGTGCTATCTGCCCCTGTTCTCCATCGGGCTGGTGATGGGCGGGGCGGCCATCCCGTCGAACGCGCCGGACGCGCTGTGGGAGAGCAACGTGTGGGTGCTGCTCATCGCCATCTTCGCTTACGACATCCGCGATTCGGTGTACGCCATCCGCGGGTTGGCCGTGGGGCTGATGTTCGAGGCCATGTGCATCGGCCAGCTGATCGCGCGCGTGTCCACGCTGAGCTTCTCGTCGTGCGCGCTTGCGGTGGCCGGGGCGCTGACGGCGCTGTACTTCTTCAGCGTGGGAAGGCAGCTGCTGCGCGGGGTGCCGAAGAGGAAGCGGCCGCGCGAGGAGGAGAGGCGGGCCGAGGAGCCGCGGGCGCGCGCCGAGGAGGAGACGGGAGACGAGGCGATGCCGTCCGAGATGCTGGCGTACTGCCGCAAGCTCGCGCTGGAGAACGGCTTGACGCCGCGGGAGGCCGAGATACTCGGGCTCATCGCCATGGGGCGCAGCGCGAAGTACATCGCCGAGGAGCTGACGATCTCGCACAACACGACGCGCACCCATATCAAGCACGTATACGAGAAGCTGAACATCCACTCGAAGCAGGAGCTGCTCGACCTCGTGCTGTTCGGGTCGGGATTGATGTGAGGCGCGCCCGCGCCGCCGGGAGGGGGCGGCGTGTTCGCGAGGGGCGGGATAGGCAAACGTCTTAAAAGGCACCTGCCCCTGTTTACGGCATTGATCAGTGTCGCGTGGGGCGCCGGTGGCGTTTGAGTGCTCGGTCATGTATACTACATGCATATCGCAGTTTCTTGAAAGGAGCCCTCATGCCGGCTTTGCAGGTGCGAGATTTTCCCGACGATTTGTACGAGCAGTTGAAGGCGTATGCGGCCAGCCAGCATCGCAGCATCGCGCAGCAGACCATCGTGGCGGTGGAGCAGATGCTGGAGGCCGCCGACGCGCAGCATTATTGGGACGGGCATGACCTGCACCGCCTGGAGCGGCGCCCGCGTTACTTCGACTTCGACACCGAGGCGAAGCGAGCCGCGCGCATCGAGAAGCGCAAGGAGCTGTTCGCGGAGATCGACAAGCTGCCGAAATTTGACGTTCCGGATGATTTTCCGGACACGGTGGAACTCATACGCCAGGGTCGCGAGGAGCGGGATGCGATTATCGACGCGATGATTGCTGCCGAGAAGCAGAAGGCGGTCGAAGCATGATAGTCCTTGATTGTTCTGCGGCGGTTGACATGGTAAGGGAGACCGAAGCCGGTCGAGCTCTGAGGCAATTGATGCTTGAAGGAGAAGAGGTAATCAGCTCTCAGCTCTTTCTCATTGAGGTGTCGAATGCTTTTTGGAAATACCATAAAGCGGGTCTTCTTGATGAGAAAACGGTATGCGCCAACATCGAGAAAGCGATCGCTCTCGTAGACGAGTTCTGTGATCTTGATAAAACCCAGTGCTGCGAGGCCACGAAAGAAGCGATGCGCTTGCGCCATCCCGTTTACGACATGCTGTACTTCGTGCTCGCGCGGCGCAATGCGGCCACGTTGTTCACGCTGGATCGCAAGCTGCAACAGTTGTGCTTGGACAACGGGGTGAACTGCGTGCTGACGGACACCGAGTTCTAGCGGGGCGTTCGCGCGCATTTTGCATGAAACCGGACGCCTATTTCGACCCGCACTCCCTCGATGCTGTACAATGACTAAGTTTGAGTAACATCTGCCGCGCACCTGTTGGGCGGCAGATGCAGATAGCGGTGCTGAGGAGCAAGGAACCAACTCTATGACGGACTTCATGAACGAATACTGCATGCATACCGCCACGTGCGGCGAGCTGCGCAAAGGCGACGTCGGCCGCGAGGTCGTGCTGACGGGCTGGGCGTGGCACAATCGCGACCACGGCGGGCTCATCTTCATCGACCTGCGCGACCGCGCGGGCTACACGCAGGTGGTCGTCGACCCTGACTGCGTGAGCGCCGACGACTTCGCGAAGGCCGAGCACCTGGGTCGCGAGTACGTGCTGAAGGTCGCGGGCACGGTGCGCGAGCGCGGGGCGGAAGCCGTGAACCCCAACATGGCCACGGGCGAGATCGAAGTGCTGGCGAAGTCCGTCGAGGTCCTGAACACGAGCGTGACGCCGCCGTTCTCCATCGAGGACGGCATCGAGACGGACGAGACCACGCGCATGAAGTGGCGCTACCTGGACATCCGCCGTCCCGAGATGTTCGAGGCCCTGCACTTGCGCCATAAGGTGGCCCAGGCCATGCGCGGCGCCCTGAACGAGCGCGGCTTTCTGGAGGTGGAGACGCCCATCCTGGCGAACTCCACGCCCGAGGGCGCACGCGACTACATCGTGCCGAGCCGCCCGAACCCGGGCCGTTTCTACGCGCTGCCCCAGAGCCCCCAGCAGTTCAAGCAGATGCTGATGGTGGGGGGCATCGAGCGCTATTACCAGATCGCCCGCTGCTTCCGCGACGAGGACCTGCGCGCCGACCGCCAGCCCGAGTTCACGCAGGTGGACATCGAGATGGGCTTCGTGCAGGGCGAGGACGTGATGAACCTCATGGAGGACGTCATGGCCGAGACGCTGGCGGCCGTGGGCGTGGAGCACGCCTTCCCGCTTGAGCGCATGCAGTACCGCGAGTCCATGGACCGCTTCGGCAACGACCGTCCCGACACGCGCTTCGGCATGGAGCTGGTGGACATCACCGACATCGTGAAGAACACGGGCTTCAAGGTGTTCTCGAGCGTGGCGCAGTCCGGCGGCGTGGTGAAGGCCATCAACGCGAAGGGCGCGGGCGACTGGAGCCGCGGCGACGTGGAGAAGCTGGCCGACATCGCAGCCGAGAACGGCGCGAAGGGCATGGCCTGGATCGCGTTCACGACCGACGGCAAGGAGAAGAGCCCCATCATCAAGTTCTTCAGCGACGAGGAGTTCGCCGCGCTGAAGGAGGCCATGGACGTGGAGCCGGGCGACCTTCTGCTGTTCGCCGCCGACACCTACGAGGTGGCGAGCGCCGTGCTGAGCGCGCTGCGCCTGCACATGGCCGATGCGCTGAACGTGCCGCGCGAGGGCCATCAGCTGCTGTGGGTGGTGAACTTCCCCATGTTCAAGTACGACGAGGACGAGAAGAAGTACGCCGCCGAGCATCATCCGTTCACCCACGTGCTGGACGAGGACGTGGACAAGATCGAGAGCGACCCGCTGGCATGCGGCAGCTACAGCTACGACCTGGTCATGGACGGCTTCGAGGTGGGCGGCGGCACCATCCGTATCCACAACGCCGACGAGCAGCGCGCCGTGCTGCGCACGTGCGGCTTGACGGACGAGGAGATCGAGGAGAAGTTCGGCCACCTCATCCACGCGCTTGAGCTGGGCGCCCCGCCGCATGGCGGCATCGCGCTGGGCCTCGACCGTCTGGTCATGCTGCTGGGCGGCAAGGCGTCCATCCGCGACGTCATCGCCTTCCCGAAGACGAGCTCCGCGAGCGACCCGATGACCGGCGCCCCGAGCGCCGTGACGGGCCGCCAGCTCAAGGAAGTCAACCTGCGCACGCTGTAGGGAAGCGAGCGAAAGAGCGCATCGAGGGGCTCGTTGATCTCAACGGGCCCCTGTTCTATCCGAATGCGTTGTCGTCTGCGCCGGACTACGCCGCTGGTTCGCCGGTCTGGGCCTTGTCTTCCAAAGGCTTGCGCTGCCGGTTCAGGCGATCGAACTTGTTCTTATCGGTTTCGGCCATGCCTTGGCCGGGATCGTGACGTTTATCGAACAGCGGATCGGCAGGGTCGGTCCAGATGCGCTCGGCCACAGGTTCCCATTCCTCGATGGAGCGCGTGCACTTGGCGCACAGGTTGCGTGCGCTTTCCTTCGCCTGCAGGTCGGTGGAGTGGGCGCCGGCGGTTTCCACCATGTCCGCCAGCACGTCCTGGTTCTCCAAGATGGGGCAGGGACGCAGCAAGTTGTCGTTGAACGGCTGCCGCTCGTAGTACTGCATGAAGATCGGAGATTTCAGGGCATCGAGCAACGTCGTCTCGCGTATGTTCGCGTTGGCGTAGTGCGCGAACACGCACGGCTCCACGTCGCCGGCGGCGTTGATATGCAGATAGCGTCGTCCGCCGGCGATGCATCCGCCCACGAACTCGCCATCGTTTTGGAAATCGAGGGTGAACAGCGGTTTCTTGCTGCGCATCTCGCGGACGAAGCGGTAGAGGCGTTCGCGCTGGTCGGCTTGCACCATGAGTTCGACGGGCGCGTCCACGCCTACGGGCATGTAGGTGAATATCCAGGCGAATAGGACGCCCTGGCCGATCATCCAGTCGAAGAACTCCTCGGAGGCGATGGAATCGGCGTTGGCTGACGTGTAGCAGCACGAGACGCCGAAGGGGAGCCCGTGCTGTTTGAGCAGGCGCATTGCCCGGACGACCTTTTGGTACGTGCCCTCGCCGCGGCGTCCATCGGTTGCTTCCTCGAAGCCTTCCACGCTGATGGCGGGGATGAAGTTCTTCACGCGCAGCAAATCTTGGCAAAACTCTTCGTCTATGAGCGTCGCGTTGGTGAACGAGAGGAACGAGCAGTCGGAATGCGCTTCGCAGAGCGCGATGAGATCCCGCTTGCGCACGAGCGGCTCGCCGCCGGTGTAGATGTACACGTAGGTGCCGAGCTCGGTGCCTTGGCGGATAATGGAGTCCAGTTCGTCGTAGGAGAGGTTTTCCTGGTGACCGTACTCGGCGGCCCAACAACCGGTGCAGTGCAAGTTGCAGGCGCTCGTAGGATCCATGAGGATGGCCCAGGGCACGTTGCAGCGGTGCTTCTCGCGCATGGTCTCCTGCTTTGGCCATGCCATGAGGTTGCCGTCAACGAGGAACGTCTTGATGAAGTCGTTGCGCATCACGGGATTCAGCTCGAGCAAGCGCGTGATGAGCTGGTACCAATTGCTCTGCTGGTCGATAGCGTTGCGGAAGGCGGTCCTCTGACTGGGGAACAAGTCGGCAGGTGCTACCTTGTCCAGCATATCCATGATCTTGGTGGCGTTGCGCTCGGGGTCTTCCAAGAGATAATCGAGCGTCTTCTCGAAGGCCGCGTGCTTGATCTGATCGGTTGCCTTCATCGCTTCCTCCTCTTATGCATTGATTGTTCCACGTATGCCGAATAATCATCTTACGTAGATTCCGGTAACGAAATGAAGAAGGGCGATCGCCAAGTTGGAAACGAATGGATCTATCTGGGTGTTCTGCAGAGGATCGGGTTCGATCAACTTTGCTGGAAAGACGACGGCTTGCGATGGCGCGGCGCCGCAAGGCAAAGGATTCCTGCGGTCTCGACGGCGAACGCGATGGTCGAGACTGTGTGCTTTTGGTTGCTTCAGAGGGTTGGGGTTCGACCGGATTTTGCGCTTCCTTTATACTGGAGTGGTTGTTGTTTTGAGTATCTCGAATGGGCCGGGGCGGCGCCATGTTCCGAACCTGGTCAGGTCCGGGAGGAAGCAGCCATAAGGGACCGCTGGCGAGCGCCCCTGCCTATTCGAGATACTTTTTTGTATCGGGCTGCGACCGCGAGGACGACATGGACATCATCAATTTCTTCGTCAACCTGCTCTCGGATCCGCGGGGGGCTATCGCGGGCTGGATTATCGCGCTGGGGCCGCTGTGGGTGTACTCGCCGCTGTTTCTCATCGTGTTCGTGGAGACGGGTCTTGTGTTCTTCCCGTTTTTGCCGGGCGATTCGCTGTTGTTCGCGGCGGGCGTGTTCTCTGCCGACGGTGGAGGGTTGAACGTCTGGGCTACGCTCATCGTGTTCTACGTTGCCGCTATCTTGGGCAACACGTCGAATTACTGGATCGCGCGGTTCTTCGGCGCGCGCATCATCGATTCCGGCAAAGTGAAAGCGCTCACGCCTGAACGCATGAGCAAGCTCGACCATTTCTTTGCCAAATACGGCGGGCTCACCATCGTCATCACGCGCTTCATGCCGTTCTTCCGCACGTTCGCCCCGTTCATTGCGGGTACCGGCCATATGAACTTCGGCAAGTTCACGCTGTTCAACTGCATCGGCGGCATAGCCTGGGTCAGCCTGTTCGTTTTGGTGGGATACTTCTTCGGCGGTATTCCGCTCGTGCAGGATCACTTCGAGGTCATCGTGCTGGGCATTGTCGCCGTGTCGGTGGCTCCGGCTATCATCGGCGCCGTCAAGGCCGCTATGAGCTCGCGCAAGAAGAAGACGGCTGACGGACGCACGCAGGCCCAAGCCGGGATCGATGCCGAATTGGTCGAGGAGCTCGAGCTGCGCGGCGCTCATGCGGCAGTCGAAGAAGGGCTCTCCGGCAAGCATGCGGCCCCTGTCGCGAAGGCGGTTCAGGAGATGCCGCACGGCGCTCATGCGAAGGCGGAGTCCGAAACGGAGTAGCAGGGAAGAGGGCGTACGCGATGGCAGAGGCACTTTACCGTAAATACCGGCCGCAGATCTTCGAAGACGTCGTCGGTCAGGAGCATATAGAGCGCACGATCAAAAACGCGATCGAACAGGACAAGGTGAGCCACGCCTACCTGTTCACGGGTCCGCGCGGCACCGGCAAGACCACCACGGCTCGTCTGCTGGCGAAAGCCTTGCTGTGCGAATGCGGCCCTACCCCCGAGCCTGACGGCACGTGCGATGACTGCGTGATGATTGCGAACGGCGAACATCCGGACGTCTACGAGCTGGACGCCGCGTCGCGTACGGGCGTGGAGAACGTGCGTGAGGAGATCATCGGTCGCGTCCAGTTCGCTCCTACGCGCGGGCGCTATAAGATCTATATCATCGACGAGGTTCACATGCTTTCGACGGCGGCGTTCAACGCGCTGTTGAAGACGCTCGAGGAGCCGCCGAGCCACGTGGTGTTCATCCTGGCCACCACCGATCCGCAGAAGGTGCCCGAGACCATCCATTCGCGTTGCCAGCGGTTCGACTTCCGCCGCATCTCGGCCGAGTCCATCGTGTCGCGCCTGGGTGCCATTTGCGTGTCCGAGGACGTGGAGTTCGAGGGCGAGGCGCTCGATCTGATCGCCCATCGCGCCGAAGGCGGCATGCGCAACGCGCTGACGTCGCTCGAGCAGCTGATCGCGTTCGGCGAGGGCAAGGTGACGATGGAGGTGGCCGAGAGGCTATTGGGCTCCATCGACACGAACGACCTGGCCGAGATCGTGCGCGCAATCGGTACGCGCGACGTGGCCTCGTGCTTCCGCTGGACGGCGGAGTACGTGGAAACGGGTGCGGATCTGGCGCAGTTCGTGCGCGATTTGGCCGAGCATATGCGCAACATGTACGTGCTGTCGCTGGCGGGCGCCGACGTGGCGCTTGAGGTGAGCGAAACCGTGCGGCGCGAGCTTGCGAGCGAGCTGCCGCTGTTCGGCCCTGACCGCCTGGCGCGCCTGCTGGGCGTGCTGGGCGACCTGTCGGCCGAGTTGAAGACGTCGACGAACCCGCGTCTGTCGTTCGAGATCGCGCTCACGCGCATGGTGCGGCCCGATTCCGACTTGACGCTGGAGGCTCTTGCCGAGCGCATCGAGGCGCTGGAGAGCGGGCACTCCGCGGTTGCGCACGTGATCGGGGGAGGGGCTGCTGCGGTTGCCGCCCCTCAGGTTGCGGCGGCTTCGGCTCCCCAGGTTTCGGTTGCGCCCGCGCCGGCTTCTCCGCCTGCATCCCCTGCGACCCAGGGGGCGCCGATGCCCGCCTCCCAGCCTTCCGCGGCTCCCGCTTCCGCTCCTGGTCCCGATCGCGCATCGTCGGCCGAACGCGCTGGGGCGGTGCCTGCCGCGCCGGTGCAACCCGTCGCTGCTCCGCAGGTTGCGGCGCCGTCGCGCGAGGCGGGCGGCGTCCCGCCGCAAGGGGCGGAGGGCGTTTCGGCTCCTCGACCCGCATCGCCCGTGACGCAATCTCAGGCTCCGTCCGCCGCGGCCCCCTCCGA
>NZ_GL622579.1:1215540-1226365 GCF_000185625.1 Eggerthella sp. 1_3_56FAA | reverse complement strand
GCCTGCTCCGGCCCAGCGCCCGCAGCAGCCTCAGCAGGCGGCTCCGGCGGTTTCTGCTCCCGCGCCGCGCCCGAAGCCCGTGCCGGACTACGACATACCTCCGTACGAGGACGAGGTGGTTCCGTACGACGACGGTTACGTCTCGTCCGCGCCGACGCCCGCGCCTGCTCCGGATCCAGCTTCGGCGCCGACGCCTGCTGCCGTCCCGGCTCCCGCGGCTCCGGCTCCGGTGGATGCTCGCACGTCGGCGACGCCCGAGCCTGCGGTGCAGCAATCGCCCGAAGAGCTGCAGGCCATTCTGGCCGCCGGTTTCGGCGATGGCGTGCGCGTCGAAGAAGTGAGAGAATAGCGCGACAGCTAGTTCGCCGCACGTATGCGGCTTGTTCGAAACGACCATGACAGATAGGAGACGACGATGTCGAAACGAGGCGGTTTTCCCGGCGGCGGCGGTAACATGGGCGCCATGATGAAGCAGGCGCAGAAGATGCAGGCCGAGCTTGCGCGCGCCCAAGAGGAGATCAAGGACATGACGTTCGAGGCCACCGCCGGCGGCGGCATGGTGAAGGTGGTTGCGAACGGCGACATGACCGTGGACAGCATCGTCATCGACCCCGAGGCCGTGGATCCCGAGGATGTCGAGATGCTGCAGGACATGGTGGCCGCCGCGGTGAACGAGGCGCTGCGCGGCGTGTCCGAAATCAGCTCCCAGCGGTTGAACGCCGCGACCGGCGGCTTGAACATTCCGGGCCTTATGTAACCTGGTTCGGATAGAATCGCGATCATGTACGCTGTGCCGTCCATTCAGAAACTGCTCGACGAGCTTGAGCGCTTGCCGGGCGTGGGGCCGAAGTCGGCGCAGCGTATCGCGTACTGGATCCTCAACGCCGACAAGGCGACGGCGCTGCGCCTGTCGGAGGCCATCGCCGAGGTGAAGGAAACGGTGCGCTTCTGCTCGCGCTGCTTCAACTACGCCGAGGACGACCTGTGCGAGATCTGCCAGTCGTCCAAGCGCGACGCGGGCATCATCTGCGTGGTCAGCGAGCCGCGCGACATCCCGCCCATCGAGCGCACCGCGGTGTACAACGGCGTGTACCACGTGCTGGGCGGCGCCCTTTCCCCGATGGAGGGCATCGGCCCCGACGAGCTGCGCATCGCCCAGCTTATGAAGCGCCTCGCATCCGACGAGGTGCGCGAAGTGGTGCTGGCCACGAACCCCAACGTTGAGGGGGAGACCACGGCGACCTACCTCGCCCGACTCATCAAGCCGCTCGGCATCGCCGTCACCCGTCCCGCCAGCGGCCTGCCCGTCGGCGGCGACCTCGAGTTCGCCGATGAGGTTACCCTCGGCCGCGCTATCGAAGCCAGACGGCCGCTGTAGGGGAGGCGGGCAGGGGAGTTTACTCCTCTCGCTTGCGAGTTTAATCTTGCCGCGAACGTATCGAAGCGAGCGTATGAAGTACTATGGGACGTATGGCGACGGCATTGACGGGTGATGTCGGGTGCCGAAGGGGCGAGGGGGACGTATGAGGGCTTGGCCGGCGGCGAAATACCTGACGTACTGTTTCTGGCGTTCGTGGATCCTCGTGGTGTATACGGCGCCGATCTGGAGCTACGTAGCGAACGGGACAGGGTCCGCATCGTGCTCGTTCTCCATGTATGCTTGGTCGACCGTTGCATTCGCGCTGGTCGCGGCTCTGTTGGCGTTGTTCCATGAAAAGGCTTCTCTCGTTTTGGCGCGCAAGGGCGTTATGTGCCTTGCGGGCGTAATCTCGTCGGTCGGCATGTTGATGGAATATGCGGGCGCGTTTCTGTTCTTTGACGGAGCCAACCTGCTGTTCGTGTCGGGAGCGCTCCTAACGGGCGTCGGCACCGCGTTCATTGCCGTACGCGCCGGTCAGATCTACGCGGCGACGCGTCCGGTGGTGGCCGTGACGAACACGGCGCTGTCCGAGTTGGCCTCCGGGCTCGTCTTCTTCTTCGTGGTGGGCACTGTGCCGCAGATCGCGCTGTTGGTGGCGGCGCTATTGCCGTTGGCCGCCGCGTTGATGACGCTGTTCGAGTCCGACGCGGACGCGACGCGCGGACTTGTGCGTCGCCGCGCGGCCGACATCGATGCGGCCACGCGTCGTGCAAGCGTCTTCGCGTTCGCGCGCTTCCTCGTAGTGGTGTTCCTGCTCACGTTCATGGCGAACCTGTCGAAGGGCGCTTTCGCCCTGCAAGATGCCGAGGCGTCGTTAGCGAGCGGCACGATAGGCGTGTCGCTGGTCATTTTGGTCAGCTTCGTGTTGGTGCTGGTGAGCAGCTTGCTCAAATCGTTCGATTTCGGCGTGGCGTATTACCCGCTCGTGCTCATGCTCGTGCTGGCCGTGGTGGTGGTGTTCTCGTCGGATGCGGGCAATATGGCCGCTGCGGCGGTGATCGTGCTGGTGTACTGCTTGTTCTCTCTGTTCATGTGGTGCTTGCTGACGTATTTGGCTCGCAGCGATTATTGGAGTTCGATTCAGGTGTTCGGGTACGGACGCTCGGTTTTCGCGCTCGGTTCGTTGGCAGGGCTCGTCGTGGGGCAGGGTTACCCGCTTGCCGAGATGGATGGCTCTGAGTCGTTCATCGTCGGCTTGGTGTTGGCGTTTTTGCTGGTGGCAGCATCCATGCTGATTTTCAGGGAAAGCGATGTGCGCAAGATCACCAGCGCGGGATGGCTGGCGGTCGAAGCGGTGGCCCCGAAATCGTCGGTATCGGACGGGCTCGATGTCGTTCGCGATGCCGTCGTCGCAGACGACTCTCGCGACATGTTTTCCGAGGAGGTGATCGCCGAGATGGGGTCCGGGGTCGATGCCGATGGGTTCGCGGCCGATCACAACCTCACTGCACGCGAGCGCGAAGTGTTCGAGCTTATGCTGCGCGGCCGCGATGCGAAGTCCATCGGCGAGGCGCTGGTCATCTCCGACAACACTGCGAAGGCGCATATCCGCAGCATCTACGCCAAGACGGGCGTGCACACGCGTCAGGAGTTCATCGACGCCACCGAGCATGTGATGCGCTGAGCCGTTAACGATCTCGCCTCCCCTCGATGGCCGCCTCTGCGGCCATTGCTTTGTCTAAGGGTTGTTTCTCCTGATGAAAAGACAGTTTACTCCTGCAGTCAGCCGGTTTAGCCCTTCCAGGCGATAGGCGAGCGCCTTCGTCGCGCGCACAATCTCTCTCGTGAAGGTCGCAGGAACGTTCTACCCCTGCGGCCGTAAGGAGACGAGAGAGAAAGGCGATGTGTATGAGTCAGCTCAACATGTCGAGGCGCGGGTTCGTGAAAGCCGCAGCCGCCACCGGAGCGCTTGCCGCATTCGGCGCGACGGCGGTCGACGGCGCGACGTTCCGCGAAGCGCATGCCGACGAGACGACCTCCCAAACAAAGAAGGTCTACACCTCGTGCCAAGCGTGCATCTGCAGCTGCGCCGTCATCGCGACGGTGCGCGACGGACGCGTCATTCGGCTCGAAGGCAATCCGGAAAGCCCCATCAGCCGCGGAGGCCTGTGCGCGAAGGGCCTTTCGGGCATCCAAGCGCTGTACAACCCCTGTCGCAACAAGTACCCCATGAAGCGCGTGGGGGAGCGCGGCACGAACAGCTTCGAGCGCATCAGCTGGGATCAGGCTATCGAGGAGATCGCGCAGAAGCTCACGCAGGACTTCTTCAAGTACGGCGGCGAGTCGCTGGTGACCTCTACGGGCGGCGGCGGGAACCCGCACTTCAGCTCGCCGTGTCGCTTCACGCAGGCGTTGGGATCGCCGAACATCTTCGAGCCGGGCTGCGCGCAGTGCTTCCTGCCGCGCATGGCCACGTTCTCGCTCATGTACGGCGGCAGCAAGTCGGGCACCACGTCGATGGCCGATTCCAAGTACGGCGGCTGTTCGTCGCTGTACTTCCCGGAGGACAATCCTATCCAGACGCTGGTCATGTGGGGCACCTGCACCAGCTACCACGCGCCCAGCGGTTCGGGGCGCGCCATTGCCGAGCTGCGCGCACGCGAGCAGGGGCTCAACATGGTAGTGGTGGACCCTCGCTTCACGCCCGATGCGGCTATGGCCGACGTGTGGCTGCCCATTCGTCCCGGAACCGACGTGGCGCTTATGATGACGTGGATCCGCTACATCATCGAGAACAAGCTGTACGACGAAGATTTCTGCAAGCGTTGGACGAACCTGCCGTACCTCATCGACACCGATACGAAGAAGATGCTGCGCGCCTACGAAGTGGGCCTGGGCGAAGCCGATGCGGAAGATGCGGAAAAGACGTTCGTGGTGTGGGATCAGAAGACGAACTCCGCGAAGGCGCTGCCATGGCCGTACGACGAAGCGCTGGACCCCGCGTTCTTCGGCACGTACGAGATCGACGGCGTCGAATACCCCACGGCGTTCACGCTGCTGCAGGAGCGCGTGGACGAATGGACGCTCGAAAAGGGCTGCGAGGTATGCTGCCTTGAGAAGGACCAGGTGGAGAAGGCCATCCGCATCTACGCGGAGAACGCGCCGTCCGGCCTGGTTCTGGGCGTGGCCACCGACATGACCCCTCAGTCGGCCCAGGGTACGGAAGGCGCCTGCATCCTGGAGTTCTTGCTGGGCAACGTGGAGAAGCCGGGCGCGCTGCTGCAGCGTTTCCCCGACCCGCCGAACAAGGTGGATCTCGGCACTATGAACACGCTGGTCACAGGCGATATGCTGGAGAAGCGCCTAGGGTATCGCGAGCACAAGGGCCTGGGCATCTGGTCGCATGCGCACATCCCCACGGTGTTCAAGGCCATCACCACAGGCGAGCCGTACCAGCCGCGCAACTGGATGGAACGCTCTGGCAACAAGCATGCGATGATCGGCAACGCGGGGCAGCTGTCCGAGATCATCGACAAGATGGAGATGATCTGCCATCTGTACATGTACCCCACGGCCTTCACCATCGAAGCGGCCGATTACGTTCTGCCCACGCAGGAGTGGCTGGAGAGCTATTTCACCATCGCCCATGCGAACAAGATCATCATCCGCCAGCCGGTGGTGCACTTGTACGAAACGGTGAACGAGGGCGTCATTTGGTCGGAGATCGCGCATCGTTGCGCCGAGCTGGGCAATCCGTTCGCTCAGAAGGCCTTCGACAAGGAATACCTGGCAACGCTGGGCACCGATCTGGTGTACTGGCGCGGCCAGCAGGAAATGATGGACTTCCATATGGGCTCGCTGCCTATGAGCTGGGACGAACTGGCCGAGATGGGCGCGTACGAGTGGATCTCCAAGGAAGACTACCTGACGTATTACACCTACAAGACCATCGATCCGAAGACGGGCAAGGAGAAGGGCTGGAACACGCCGTCCAAGAAGGTCGAGCCGTATTCGGAAGGCACGCTCATGCTAGGCCGCACGGGCGAGCCGTGGGCGAGCGCCGAGGGCAAATCCTACGTCATGCCGCCGGCCGACGAAGATTACGATCCTTTGATCTACTATCTGGAGCCCGAGGAGACGAACCTCACCGATACGGAATATCCCATCATGCTGACCCAGGGACGCATTCCGCACTACCATCACGGCACGTTGCGCAACATTCCGTATCTGCGCGAGCTGTATCCGGTGCCGCTGGTCAGCATCCATCCCGAGACCGCCGAGAAGTACGGCGTGGAGGACGAGCAGTGGGTGTGGGTGGAAAGCCGTCGCGGCAAGGTGCGCGGGAAGGCGCATGTGACGGCGGGCATCGCAAAAGACGCCGTGCACATGGAACGCTTCTGGAATCCCGAGTACCTGGACACCGACACGCCGAGCAAGGCCTGGACTGAGATGAACGTGAACATCCTCACCAAGACCGACGGGCGTTACAGCCCCGAGCACGGCACGTACACGCTGCGCGGCTTCACGGTGAAGGTGTACCCGGCTCCCGAAGGCGCGCCTGAAGGCGCATGGATCAACCCGACCGATTTCGAACCGTGGATGCCTGAATTCAGCGAATCCACTGAGGTGGTGTTCAAATAATGGCTCATTACGCTATCGTCGTCGATCTCGACCGCTGCATCGGCTGCCACGGCTGCGAGATCGCCTGCAAGAACGAGAACAATATCGCATTGGGCGAGTACTGGAACAAGGTGGTGGAACGCGGGCCTTTCGGCGAATATCCCGATTTGGAGATGTATTTCCTGCCCACCATGTGCCAGCAGTGCCAGGATGCGCCCTGCGTGAACGTGTGTCCCACCGGGGCCAGCTATCGCGACGCCGACGGCATGGTGCTGGTGGACAAGGAGAAGTGCATCGGCTGCAAATACTGCATGATGGCCTGCCCGTACGGCGTGCGTTCATGGAACGCGGCCGAGAGCGTGGTGGAGAAGTGCACGCTGTGCGCGCATTTGTCCAAGAACGGCGAGCTTCCCATGTGCGTGCGCACGTGCTCGGCCGGCGCCCGGTTCTACGGCGATATCGACGACCCCTCGTCCGATGCGTCGAAGGCTCTTGCCGCGGCCGATCCCGCCAGCATCCACACCCTGCAAGATGTGGGGAACCATCCGGCGACGCACTACATTCTGTCGCCGAAACGCGCCGCTTGGAAGGAAGGTGAGTAGCCATGACGATCCAGTGGTCTTTGGTTCTGTTCACGGTGCTGTCGGGATGCGGTGCCGGACTGTTCGCCTGCACGGCCCTCGATGAATTTCGCGGAGGCGCGGCGTCGAAGGTGCGCTTGCCGGCATGCGCGGTGGCGGTGGCGCTGCTGGTGGTGGGCGGCATCGCGTCGGCTACGCACCTGTCGCACGTCGATCGCATGATGGCGGTGCTGGCTCATCCTACGGCGGGCATCTTCCTGGAAGCTTTGCTGCTGGGCCTGCTGGCGGTTTGCATCGCGGTATACGCGCTGCTGGTGAAGCGCGAGGCATCATCCGGAGCCCGCAAGGCGCTCGCCGCGACGGGTATCGTGCTGGCCGTGGCGTTCGCGTTCGCCTGCGGCGTGTCGTACATGATGACGTCGCGCCCGGTCTGGAACACCGTCGCGCTTCCGTTGGCCTACTTGGGAACGGCGCTGGCGACAGGTGCGGCGTTGTACCTGGTGATGTGTGCGGCGCTCAAGGTTGACGAGGGCGACGTGAAGAAAGCCGGCGTGTACGCGGCGGCGGGCGGTGCGCTGTCGCTGGTGTTGACGGTGGCGTTCGGCCTTGTCAGCGGTACCGCCTTCGGCGATCAGGCCGCGCTCTTCTGGGTGGCCGTGGTGCTGTGCGGTTCTGCGGCACCGGCGGTTTGCGGCGTGCTGGTCGCGCGTAAATCCGGCGGCGCGCTTTCGTTGGGCGTGGTGGCGCTGGCGGGCGCCCTGGTGGGCTCCGTCGCCGTTCGCGCGGTGATGTGGCTGGTAGGCACGGCAGTGGCGAACTACTTCGGGTTCGCGTTGTAACCGGAGATCCCCCGAGCGCCGTATCGCGCGGCGCCCGGGTTCGAGGATGAAAGCAAGGCGAGAGTATGGCTGACTACACAAGGCGAGCCTTTCTGGGATTCACCGCCGCCACGGCCGCGCTCGCGGGCGTGGGCGCCTCGGCGATCGCCTTCGCGGGCGAGGGCGGGCTGCTGCGACCGCCGGGCGGCCAGGACGAAGGCGCGTTGGTGGCTGCATGCGTGAAGTGCGACCGCTGTCGCTCGGCATGCCCGACGAACGTGGTGGGGGTAGCGCATGTGGAGGATGGGCTGCTGCAAGCTCGCACCCCCGTGCTCGACTTCCACAAAGGGTACTGCGATTTCTGCGGAAAGTGCCAGACGGCCTGCCCGACCGGGGCGTTGGGGTCGTTCGATCCCCAGCGCGACAAGCTGGGCGTGGCGGTGGTGCAGAAGGACCGCTGCATCGCGTACTTCGAAGGATGCGTCGAATGCGAGAAGGCGTGCCCGTACGAGGCGATCGCGTTGGACGATGTCGGGCATCCGGTGATCGATGCAGCGAAGTGCAACGGTTGCGGCGTGTGCGAGAACGTGTGCCCCGCGCTCGTGTACCGTTCGTTCGCGGGCGGGTCTCGGCGGGGCGTTGTCGTGGTGGCGCCCGAGCGCTACGAGCGTTTGGGGAGGACGACGGTTGAGGGCGAGAGCGAGATGATCGTATGAAACGGGAAGGGAAGCGGCGCGTGAGGGCGTCGACGTTGCGCGTGCTGAGCGCGCTCGGCGTCGCGGCTCTCGTGTGCTTGGGGCTGGCGTTGCACACCGGCACCGGAACGCCCAGCTCGTTCGGCATCGCGGACATTGCGGCGCTCTGCCCGCTCGGCGGTGTCGAGGCGGCCATTGCTTCGAGAACGGTTGTCCCTCCCCTGCTCATCGGGCTGGCGATGGTCATAGTGCTGACGCTGCTGTTGGGCCGGGCCTTCTGCGCCTGGGGCTGCCCCGTCCCGTTGTTGAGGCGGGTGTTTCGAGGAAAGAAGGCCTCGAAGCGCGATGCTTCTTCACGGGATTCCGGGCCTCTCGATGTCCCGGCGTCCGAGCGCGGGGGTTTGCGCGATTCGCGCAACTGGGTGCTGGGCGGGGCCATCCTCTCGACGGCTGCGTTCGGGTTCCCGGTGTTCTGCCTTGTGTGCCCGGTCGGTTTGACGTTCGGAACGCTCGTCGTGGTGTGGAGGGTGTTCCAGTTCAACGAGGTCACCTGGTCGCTTCTGGTGTTTCCGGCCATGCTCGTGCTGGAGTTGGCAGTGCTGCGGAAATGGTGCCATCGGTTCTGTCCGCTGGGAGCGCTGCTGTCGTTGGTGTCGCGCGGCAACCGCACGTTCCGGCCGCAGGCGAACGTCGGGACGTGCTTGCATGCGGCTCACGGCGAGCGCTGCCATCGGTGCGCCGACGCGTGCCCGGAAGGCATCGACTTGCATGATCGGGCGGCTTCCGCTCCGCTCAACGAGTGCGTGAAGTGCCGCGAGTGCGCCGACGCGTGTCCCGTGCACGCTATCACGTTTCCATTCCTGTCCAAGAAACCCCTGCTCGAGCCTTCTGCGGCCGAGCGCGATACGAAGGAGGAGCAATGAGCGTCGAAGAGGTGTTCAAGGCTGCACCGGGATGCCAGAAGGTGCTGATGGCCGCGTTGGAAGCGTGTCGTACGCCGCGCACGCCCAGCGAGCTGGACTCGATCATGGACGAGGTGCTCCGATGTAACCGTTCGGTCTATCGTCCGGCGGAGCTGCGCGCGCTGCTGGAGCGCTACGGTGCGCTGGCATACGAACCCAGCGAGGAAGAGCAAGCGGCGCAAGCTGCCCTTGAAACGGGAGGGGAACCTGAACTTGTTGTAGACGAGGACGGCAACTTCGTGACGACTGCGCCGACCGAGGGCGTATGGGCGATCACCGAAGCCGGCGCTGCGTATCTCGATTCCGATCCTATCGGCGCGAAGGCGCAGGCGCTGCTGGCCAAGGACGCGGTCTACCTGCCGGTGTATCGCGCCTTGCTGGAGTTCGCCGCCGAATGCCCACGCGACAAAAGCGCCATCGACGCGGTGATCGACCCTCATCCGCTCGTGCAGAATCCGCGCTTGTTCGCCGGATATTTCCTGGGCGAGCTGGAGCGCATAGATGCAATGGAGTGGGCCGATGCCTGGCATGTCACGGAGCGCGGTCTCGACTTGCTGGAAGCGCTGCGCGATGGAGAAGACGACGAAAGCGGCGTTGCCGCGAAGGAGGCATGATGATTGACGAGGGAATGCGCGCCTTGGCCGAGGCGCTCCGGCAGCAGAGTGCGGCGTACGGGTTCGTGGCGCGTTTGTTGCGCACCGAGGTGGATGACGAGGCTCTCGGGAGGCTGCGCGCGATGAGGTTTCCTGCCGCGAGCGGCAACGATCATCTCGATGCGGGCTATCGAGGGTTGTGCGCTTATCTGAACGCAGGCGGAGAGCGCCAGCACGGCGATTTGGCCGTGGACTTCCTGCATACGTTCATCGGCGTGACGCAGGATCGAGAGCAGGTGGCTTTTCCGTACGAGTCGGTATACACCTCGCCTGAGCATCTGCTGATGCAGGATGCACGCGACGAAGTGCTGGCGGCGTACCGTGCGGCGAAGGTGGTGTTGGTGGACGAAGCGTGCGAGCCCGAGGATCATCTGGCGTTCGAGTTGGAGTTCATGCAGCTGTTGGGAGAGCGCGCCGCCGAGGCGCTGGAAGCGGGGGACGATGGATCGTGCGCGAACCTTTTGGAGGCTCGCCGTGCGTTTCTCGAGGAGCATCTGCTGAACTGGGTTCCCGATTTCGCCGACGACGTGCAACGCGTTGCACGCACGGGATTCTATCGGGCGTTGGCCGACATCGTGTTAGGGGTGCTTGAAACGGATCAAGCGTTCCTGGAAGACGTGCTGGACGATGCCGGGTTATAGGCAAGAAAGTGTGTCCGTTTTAGGGGTGTAAGGGCAGGTCAAACCCTCGATAAACCATCGTTTAAATTTCGGAGGCAGGTTTAAGTGCCTGGCAAGAATGTGTGTCCGCTTTCGACTTGACACCGCAGGTCAGAGGCCGTAAACCGCCCTCTTAAATTCCGTGGTTCAATCACGGGATGAAGAAGATACTGTGCCCTGCGTGCGGGGGCGACACGAAACGCAACGGGAAGACCTCGTCGGGGGCGACTCGTTGGCGCTGCAAGGCATGCGGCGCATCCACCACGCAACGTTACGACAACGAGCCTAAACTGCTAGAGCTGTTCCTGAGGTGGCTGCTCTCGAAAAAGACCCAAGGCGAGTTCGGCATGCCCGGACGCACCTTCCGGCATCTCACGAATAAGTTCTGGGACCTGTGGCCCGTGGCTCCTGTCTGTGACGAGGTCCACACGTGGTGGAGGTGGATGGCCTTTGGCTGGGGGCGCGACGTCGTGATTA
>NZ_GL622579.1:1166136-1215135 GCF_000185625.1 Eggerthella sp. 1_3_56FAA | reverse complement strand
AAGGATTCCTAAAGGAAAAAGAGGTGGTTGACGGGCGGATCCGCTACAAGCACGAGAGGCTGCGCACTGCGCGCGGCGGGCTTCTGAAGCTTTGTAGGGCCGGTACCCTATTCACCTATCTCGACGAAGGCTTGCTCGAGGGAGGACCTGTTCCGGCGACTACGAACAGGATCGAAGGCGGCGTGAACGCCCAGATCCGCCACATGCTGCGAGAGCATCGGGGATTGAGGCTGACGAGGCGCGTCAAGGCGGCGTTCTGGTGGTGCTATATGGACCTTGAAGCCCGTGCAAGCCCGAAAGAGATCCTGAAGGAAATGCCGACGGACGTCCTGATTGCTGAGTTTTATCGAGCAGCTGCCGAAGCTAGCGAAAAAGATGAAGCGGTGGGGCGCTGGGGCACTGCTGTGCAATGGAATGACCTGCATGCAAGCGGCCCTTATCGCATGGATTACGATTAGGCTCTGGACACACTTTCTTGCCTATAACCCACGATGCCGCGTAGCGCGAGCTGCAGGCATAAAAAAATGGGACGCGAACGTCCCAAAGAAAGACAAAGGGTTCTGCCCCCTCCAAAAAACAGAACCCTTATCTTTACCGAAGCATCAAAGCCTCTGTAAATGCACGGATTATTATACCACCCCTCTTCACGAAATCACAACATATATTTTCGGCGAGCAACGAGTGGGGAACTGAGCTGGGGCGACGATGCCGACGAGCTCGTATTCGGCTTGGTGTGACCGAGATCAACCCTTCGTCAGGCGCAGGATGTCCTCGCGCGAGGAGACGTCGAGCTTGCGATAGATGTTGTGGATGTGGGTGCGCACCGTGTTCGGCGAGATGAACAGCACGTCGGAGATGTAGGCGCCGCTGTGGCCTTCGGCGAGGTAGGCGAGGATTTCCTGCTCGCGCGCCGTGAGGTTGTGCGCGTCCGCCAGCTGGGCGCAGCGGTCGGGCGAGCTTGCGGGCGTCGCCTCGTCCTCGGCGTGCTCGGCGGCGCGCTGTTCGTCGTGCGCATCGCGGGTGCGGCGCATGTACGACGAGAGCACCATGACGAACGCGTACAGCGTGGTGGTGACCGTCACCGCCACATGGACGAGGTCGTCGTCGAGCACGCTCGCGAAGCTCTGGCCGGCGAACGAGGCTGCGCAGAACAGCAGCACGGCGGTGGAGAACACGAGGTCGGCCGAGAACTCGCCCGCGTTCGCGATGGCGCATAGCGTGGCCAGCGTGAGGATGGCCGCCAGCGCGTACAGCGCGTAGGTCAGAAACGACACGAGTCCCGACCCGCTGCCCACCGATGCCGAGATGCTGGTGGCCGCCAGCAGCACCATGGCCATGAGCGGCAGGAACGTCTGGTGCATGCCGCCTCGCAGCGCGAAGCGCTTTTTGCGAAGGGTCGTGTACGCCAGCAGCGTCGCGGCATCGAGCGCGAGCGCGGCCAGGTAGGCGTTCTGGCTCTCGTTGAACGCGGTGCGCATGACGGCCATCGCGAACGCGAACACGAGCGGCCCCAGCCCGGGCGCGACGACCACGTCGGCCAGCGAGGCCAGGGTGGCGCCCGTCGTGCGGCCCTCGGCGCGTTCGGGGGCGGTCTGCTCGGTGCTGTCCGCCGTTCCCGAGAACGCGAGAGGGACGATGACGGCCGCGATGGAGCTGAGCACGAACAGCACCGTCACGCCCGGCAGGGGCAGCACGGCGTACAGAAAGCAGATCCCGGCCGACAGCATGCTGGCAAGGGAAACGGCGACGAGCGCGCGCTTGATTTTGAAACGCGCGCAGATGCGCCCCCACGTGAGCGCCAAGCACACGTCGCCGAGGGTGGCGGCCACGGCAAGCGCGATGAGCAGCGCCGTACCCAAGCTGCCGAACCAGGAGAAGTACGCGAACGCGAGCGCGCAGCACAGGCACAGCATGCCGCCCCCGGCGCCCAGCAGCATGGACGGCAGGCGCTTTCCCGCCAGCGACAAGCCGAGGAACAGCGCGCCGAACAGCGTGGCCGCCAACAGGGTGGTTTCGGCGAAGGTGCCCACGAACAGCAACGTATGCTCGAAGCGCAGAAACGAGATGACCGTTCCCGAATAGATGAGCAGCGTGGAGAACAGGCAGGCGACGCCAACGATGAGCGCTGTCATCGCAGGCAAGGAGAGCCCTTCGCCCGCTCGCCCGCGTTCGAGCTTGCCCGTTGTTTCGCGTTGCGTCTCGATAGCCGCCTCCTTCCCTCGCCGTGCGTCGCATTATAGCATTCGCGCGTCTCACCTGCGTAAACAATCGACGTTGAGGCGTCTACGTAAAATCGTTGAGAAGCATTCGCCATCTGCGGAAACGCAAATCAACGTTTTTTCGGATGGAAGCGTGCGTCGGTTCGGGCAAAGATGGGGTCGCAGGGTACGAAGCACAACGCAAAGGAGATGGGGAACATGGAACTTTCTCGCAGGAACTTCTTGGTGGGCGCCGCCAGCGCCGGCGTCCTCGGCGCGATGGCCGGGCTGACCGGATGCGCGCCGCAGGCGTCGTCCGCGTCGGCTAAGAACGGCGACGCGTCGTCCGCCGACGCGGCGGTCGCGCGTCCGACCTATTACATGTGCGACGAGGATTGGCTGGGAAGCGCGCCCGAGATCGCCGACGCCGACATCAAAGAGACGAAGAGCTTCGACGTCGTGGTGGTGGGCGGCGGCCATGCCGGCACGCAGGCGGCGCTTGCGGCGGCGCAGGAGGGCGCGAAGGTCGCCGTCATCGAGAAGCACAACGACGGCGAGATCGTTTACCGCGGCGACGACATCTGCTCGTACAACTCCAAGATGCTGGAGGCGTGGGGCTTCGGCCCGTACGACCTCGACGAGATCGTCAACGAGTACGTGCGCCGCGCCAACGGCCGCTGCAACACCGAAGTCATCCGCTCGTTCGTGTACAACTCCGGCGAGATGATGGACAACCTGGCCTCGCTGATCCCCGACACGTCGGACGTGTTCGACTACGAGGGCGGCCAGTGCATCGTGCAGATCGCCTACGACAAGCCCAGCGGTGCCGATTACCCCGTGGAGGTTTCGGGCTACAAGATGTGGGCGTCCACGGTGCAGACGGTGGGCACGAAGAACGAGCAGCCCGTGGGCAAGAAGCAGAAGACGGGCATCTCGCGCCTGTCCGAAATCGAGGAATACTGCCGCGACGCGGCCGAGGATCTGGGCGCCGAATGGTTCTGCGGGCAGACCGCGGCGCGCTGCGTGCAGGATGCCGACGGCGCTGTTAAGGGCATCATCGCCGAGGACGCCGACGGTAACTACGTGAAGTTCGAGGCGGCCAAGGGCGTCATCCTGGCCACGGGCGACTTCGGTGGCAACACCGACATGGTGTGGGAGCTGTGCTCCGAATGCGCCGAGAACGCCGAGCGCCACGGCGTGGACCGCGCCGAGCTCATGGGCATGACCGACTGCGACGGATCCGGTCATAAGATCGGGTGCTGGGCGGGCGGCGCCATCGAGAGCCATCCCCGCCCGGTTGCGGGCGACGCGCCCTCCATCTCGTTCGGCCCTTGGGGCTCCACGCCGTGTCTGTGGATGAACTGCAACGGCCAGCGCTTCATGAACGAATCGTTCGCGGGCCTCGTGCTGGCGCAGTCGTGCCGCCAGCCTATCAACCCGGAGGCCAAGATGGTGGGCAACTTCGCCATCATGGACAGCAAGTACATGAGCTACATCCAGGCGGGCGGCCTCGATCACGGCGCTCCCAACTGGGGCTTCCCCGAGGGCATTGAGGAGTTCCAGGCGCAGATGGCGGCGGCGGATCCCGCTGCCGGCACGGTGGAAGTGCGCGGTTTGGAGATCGCGAACCGCACGAGCCCGTTCGTGAACGAGATATTCGTGGGAGCCACGCTCGAAGACGCGCTGAAGAACGCCGGTCTCGAAGGCGAGGCGCTCGAGAACGCCAAGGCCAGCGTCGAGCGCTACAACGAGCTGTGCGCCGCAGGCAAGGACACCGACTTCGGCAAGCCGGAGAACCTGCTGATCCCCATCGACGAAGGTCCGTTCTTCGTTGCCACGCAGGGCACGAACAAGCTGTACGGCCCCGGCCTGAACACCCTGGCGGGCTTGTGCGTGAACGGCGATTACCAGGTGCTGACCGCTTCGAAGAACGAGGTGATCAAGGGTCTGTATGCCGTGGGCAACACGATGGGCGAGCGCTACGGCAACGCCTACAACTGCCCCTCGGCCGGCAACAACATGGGCAACGCTATGACCAGCGGCCGCGTGGCCGGCAAGCACGCCGCAACCGCGTAGCTCTTCAACCTGCCATACCCTCCCTCCCTCGGAAGCCGCGCCTTTTGGCGCGGCTTCCGGCGTGTTTGCGTGCGGGGGTTCAGTGGCAGTCGCCGTCGAGCTCGATCATGTCGAGGAGCGCCTGCTGGGAGTGCACGCCGAACTTGCGGTAGATACGCTTGATGTGGGTTTTCGCCGTTTCCTCCGAGATGACCAGCTGGGTGCTGATGAAGCTGCAGTTGCGTCCTTTCGCCAGCAGTTCGAGCACCTCGGTCTCGCGCGGCGACAGTCCTCTCATCTCGGCCAGCTTCTTGAGCGAGCGCCTGAACCGCGGGGCTGGTCCATCCTGGCCAGGCGGATCGAACATGCTCCATCCCGATTCGGGGAAAGGGCTTTCGAAGGCGAACAGCGACACGAGCAGGATCACGAACACCGAGCATGCGGCCACGACGGCCATCGTGTAGGGGTCGTCGGCAAGCAGCACGAGCTGGGCGCCTGCAATAGAGCCGGCCAGCTGGCCGGCCATGAGCATCATCATCGACAACGATGCGAAACGGGCCACCGGCTTGTCCAGCTTGCGCGCCAGCAGCGCCCATAGCGCCCAGATGATGATGTAGAAGTACTGGTAGCCCATCTGATGCAGCGCGAACCCGATGAGGTCGAGCGGATAAGTGAGCGAGAAGAAGATGAAGCCCGCCGCCATGAGCGGCAAGGCGACCTGGTAAGTCATGTGCCGGAAATCCATTCGGAACACGCTGGTGGTGACGAGGATGGCGGTAGCCCCCAGGATGAGCGCCACGATGTTGAGGTAGTCTCGCACGGTGATAAGGTTGTCGCTGCTCAGCGCGAAGAAGCCTTTCATGAGTCCGTATGAAAGGCCGAAGAACAGCGATATGCCCGCGATCTCCAGCAGCGCCTTGCGCGTCGTGGTGAGGCGGGGCTTGCGGCCGGATGGGGGCGCGTCGGGACCGGCGACTTCGTCGGAGGGCTGGCGCGCGGTCCGCACGATGCTCTGCTTGCGCGTGAACAGCCACATTTCCGCAGCGGGAAGTCCTACCGTCAGAAAGCGCGCAACCTGATCGGGCAGAAACGACAGCAGCAGGTAGAACGCGCTGCCGATGACGGTTGCCAGCATGCTGTACACGATGGTCTGGCGTGCGCCGAGTATGGTGAGAAGCTCGCCCCAGAGGATCACCTCGACGGCGCTTCCGACTCCGGTGATCAGCGCTCCGAACAAGTAGGCGAACGAGCTCGCTTCGTTGAACGAAGCGGCCGACGGATACGAAACGAGCAGCGTCCCCATAAGCGTAAGGGCTCCGGCTACGAGGGGGACGGCCGAGCTGCGTCCGAATACCGGCCGCTTGCGGCTCATGACGAACAGGGCGCCGTAGCCTAGCACGTTCGTTAAAAGCGAAAGCAGCCAGAGCGGTTCGAGGGGCACGCCTACCGTGGCCGGCCCTGGCGCGGGCGAGATGGAGTAGAAGGTCGAGCTCCAAAACGTTACCCAAACCCACGTCCAGTGCAGCGCGAAACCTAACGCGATGGTCGGCTGGACGTCGAAGCTGAACACGGAGAGCTTGATGCGCTTGCCCAGCGCAGCAAAGCCGAACTTTCCCATGCTTCCCCCTTCCCCCGTTCTCTATTGTATCGGGTTTGCCGGGGAAAGGCTGCAAGCGCAGGGGGCGATCCCCGCAAAACGTATCCCCCTGACAGGGGTATTTTCGGGTTGCCCCCGTTCCGTCGCGGTGAAACGGGTGTAAGGGCTGCTAGATTTCGACCAGAGCCAACGGGGAGGCCGGCCGCGCGAAACGGCGGCCGCCAGGGGACGGGGGAAGTTATGGAACGTATGCATGCAGATGAGAGCTCAGCGCATGGAGGCGCTGAAGTTTATTTGGACAACGCGGCGACCGCGCCTATGCATCCGCGCGTGATCGAGGCGGTTTCCGCCGTCATGCGCGATGCGTACGGAAATCCGTCGTCCCAGCATGCGAAAGGGCGTGCAGCAAGGGCGTTGCTCGACGAGAGCCGCGCGGTCGTGGCTGAGGCGGTGGGCGCGTTTCCCGACGAGATCTATTTCACCTCGGGCGGCACGGAGGCGAACAACCTCGCCATCACGGGATCGTGCTCTGCGTACGCTCGCGATCATGGCCGTGCGGGGGCGGTGGTCACGTCCGCGCTCGAACACCCTTCGGTCACGAAAACGGTGCGCGGCCTCAAGCGCGACGGCTGGACGGTGTTTTACTTGGACGCTCGCGACGGCGAGCTCGATCTTTCCGGACTTGATCGCATATTGGACGAGGTTCCCGACGTAGTGTTGGCCACGGTGATGAGCGTGCAGAGCGAATTGGGGTACCGCTTCCCGATCGAAGACGTCGTCCGGCGTTGCCGCGCCGTCGGCTGCGCGAGAAAAACGCGCGGGCCGCTCGTGCACACCGACGCGGTGCAGGCGTTCGGGAAGCTGCCCCTCGACGTGCACGAGCTGGACGCCGACCTGCTGTCGTTCTGCGCGCACAAGGTGGGCGGTCCGAAGGGCGTCGGCGCGTTGTACGTGCGGCGCGGCACCCGGCTGTTCACCACGGCGTTCGGCGGCGGACAGGAGCGCGGGCTGCGCTCGGGCACCGAGGCGCTGCCCCTTATCGCCGGCTTCGCCGAGGCCGCGCGCATCGCGCATGCCGAGCAAGCGGCAGCATTCGAGCGCGCTTCGACCTTGCGCGCGCATGTGGTCGGCGCGCTGCGCCACCGCTACGCCGACGTCATCGTGAACTCGCGCGACGGCGGGTCTCCCTTCATCGTGAACTTCTCGCTGCCGGGCACCGACAACCGCGCGGTGCTTGCGGATCTGAGCGACGCGGGCGTGTTTCTCTCGGCATCCATGGCGTGCAGCTCCAACCACACCACGGTGCCTCCCGGCACCTGGCGCGAGAAGCATCCGCTGGCATTGCAGCTGGCGGGCGTGCCCGCCTCGCTCACTCGGTGCACCTATCGCCTCAGCTTCAGCGACCGAACCACGGTTGCCGAGGTCGATCGGTTCCTGGAAGAACTCGAGGAGGTGGTGCCCGCCGATCAGGTTGCACGTTCTGCATAGTCATCGTACGAGGAGGAGGAAACCAATGGAGAACCGCTCCAATATCGCTGCACCGGGCGGCATCACCCGCCGCAGCTTCGTCAAGGGGGGTGCGGCGGCAGCCGCTATAGGCGCGACCGGCGCGCTCGTCGGGTGCGCCCCGCAGGGGGACGGCAAGGCGTCGGACGCCGCGGCGCCGGCCGAGGACGAGGGCGTGTGGCTGCCCTCGCAATGCAACATGTGCTTCAACGCTTGCAGCATCCTGGGCCATGTGGTGGACGGAAAGCTTGTGGAGATCAAGGGCGACGACCGCAGTCCTGCCGGCTGGGGCCATCTGTGCGGCAAGGGCACGGCGGGCATCATGCAGCTCTACGACGAGAACCGCATCACGAAGCCCATGAAGCGCACGAACCCGAAGAAGGGCGTCGGCATCGACCCGGGGTGGGAGGAGATCAGCTGGGATGAGGCGTACGATCTCATCTTGGAGAAGCTGGATGAGCAGAAGCAGAAGAACAAGCCCGTCATCGTGTTCGCGCTGATCACGAGCATCATCTCGTGGATCGACTCCATGAACTGGCTGGGCAGCAACGGCAACATTCCTATCCCGTTCAAGGCCGATATCTGCGGAGCGCCCACGCATCCCATTTCGGCTCTGCTGACCGGTTGCGGCAACGCGCTTCCCGACTACGCGCACTGCAAGTACCTCATGCAGTTCGGCACGCAAGCGGGCGTGGCCACGCGTCATGGCACCAGCATCACGGCGAAGGTGTTCGCCGACGCGCGCGCGAACGGCTGCAAGCTGGTGAACTTCGACCCGCATATGTCGGGCGCGGCCGAGAAGGCCGACGAGTGGGTGCCCATTCGCCCCGGAACCGATGCCGCGGTGGCGCTCGCCATGGCGAACCTGCTGGTGAACGAGTACGACCTATACGACAAGGAGTTCCTTGCCGCGCGCACGAACGGGCCGTCGCTGGTTGATCCGGCCACGCAGCGCATCGTGCGCGACGCGTCGAAGGGCAACAAGGCGCTGTACTGGGATCTGTCCGACAACACGGCAAAGCCCTACGACGAAGTCAAAGAGCCCGCGCTCGAAGGCGATTTCGAGGTGGACGGCATTCCGGTGCGCACGGCGTTCAGCATCTTCAAGGACTCCGTCGCGAAGTACACGCCCGAATACGCTGAAGAGGTCACGACGATCCCTGCCGACACCACGCGCCGCCTGGCCAAGGAGTTCGGCGAAGCGGCCTGTATCGGCCAGACCGTCGAGGTGGACGGGCTCACGGTGCCCTACCGCCCCGTGGCCGTGGACACGTTCTCTGGCATTGCGCGGCACAAGCATGGCTTCATCACGCACTGGGCCATCCTGCAGCTGAACACGCTCGTGGGCTCGACGTTCTCGCGCGGCGGCTACCTGGGCTTCTACACGCGTAACAAGTACGGGTTCTACGAGGGCGACAAGGATCACGCCTGGGAGTTCACCATTTGGGAAGAGGACGGCCTCATCGAGGACCTCAACATGGCGCACGGCTGGCCGTCGAACGGCTCGCATTACAAGCATATCCGCGAGGCCAGCTACACGCCCACGTCCGAGGCGATGGAGGAGCTGCAGCCCCTCACGATGGATCAGCATTTCGGCTACATCGCCCAGGTGCAGCCGGAGGTGTACGGCACCGAGCCGTCCGAGGTGGCGTTCTGCATGGCGTCGAACCCGCTGAAGAACTGGTGCAACCACGACTACCAGGCCAAGGTGCTGGAATCGTTCGACTGGATCTTCGGCATGGACATCTATCTGAACGATTCCTCCTACTACTACGACCTCATCATCCCCGAGCCGTGCTACCTCGAGCGCTTTGACCCGCTGCCGTTGTCGTTCAACAACCACCGCGTGCCCGGCCTGCCCGAGGTGCCCTATATCGTTGCCGGTCGCATGCCCATCGTTGAGGCCAAGGACAACTGCCCGTCGGCGCTGGACACGTTCGGCGCGCTCGCGGCGAAGGCAGGCAAGACCGCCGAGTACTCTGCAGCGCTCAACGACTACTACAAGCTTGCCGACGAGTACAAGCTTGACGGCAAGGAGCAGATCACGGCTGAGCGCGTGTGCGACGCCGCGCTCAAGTCGTTGGCGGGCAAGGATCGCGGCATCGACTGGTTCCGCGAGAACGGCGTGCTGACGCGCGAGCGCAAGGCCGACGAGGTGTACGTGTTCGCGGCGGGCATGGAAGGGCGCATCCCGCTGTACTTCGACTTCATGCTTGAAGCGAAGGAGAAGATCGAGGCCGAGGTTGACAAGCTGGGCATCTACTGGGAGACGGACGATTACATCCCGCTGCCCGAATTCATGCCGTGCCTCGACCACGAGGTGGAGGAGGAAGGCTTCGACCTGTTCCCCGTGTACTGGACGAACGCCATCAACACCGATACCTGGCAGGTGGAGAACGCCTGGATCAACGAGATCAACGAGCTGGACGATACCACGTACTTCTTGGAGATCAACGCGGCGACCGGTGCCGCCAAGGGCATCAAATCGGGTGACAAGGTGCGCCTGTCGAACCGCGACGGCAATGTGGTGGAAGGCGTGGCCGTGCTCACCGAGTTCGTGCATCCCGAATGCGTGGCGTCGGTGGGCGGCCATCTGAACGCGAAATCCGACTACCAGCCCATCGGCAAGACGAAGGGCACGGCGGTGAACCACTTGGTGCCCGCAGGCGATCCGAAGCGCATGGAGTACGTCGGATCCGGCGTGGACCAGTGCGTGCGCTGCAAGCTCGAGAAGATTTCCTAATCCCCGGAAAGGAGGATGAGTTTCATGGCCTATGGGTTCGTTATCGACCTTGAGAAATGCGTTGGCTGCCACGGATGCTCGGTGGCGTGCAAGGGCGCGAACGGCACGCCCCCGACGGTGACTCGCTCGCGCGTGGACCGCGGCACCGAAGGCTCCTATCCGAACGCGGTGCGCACCATCCGCCCCATGCTGTGCATGATGTGCGAGAACCCGCCGTGCGTGGCGGTGTGCCCGCAGGGCGCCACCACCATCCGCGACGAGGACGGCATCGTGGTCATCGACAAGGAGAAGTGCATCGGCTGCAAGAGCTGCATGGAGGCTTGCCCTTACGGCGCGCGTTACCTCGTTCAGAGCGAGGATGGCTATTTCGGCTCCGAGTTGAACGAATACGAGAGCGTCGCCTATGAGAACATGCCGAAGATGACGGTGGACAAGTGCGACTTCTGCATCGAGCATTCCGGCGACGGAAAGCCCGATCCCGTATGCGTGAAGGCGTGCATGGCGGAGGCGCGCTTGTTCGGCGACCTCGACGAGATGAAGAAGCTCGTGGCCGAGCGCGGCGGCGAGGCGTACCTGCCCGAAGAGGGCACGGAGCCCCGTGTGTTCTACCTGCCGACGATCACCGCGTAAGCGTTTCGCGTTTTCCTCCCTCCCTCGGAGGCCGCGCCTTTTGGCGCGGCCTCCGGCGTGTTTCGTTATGCAGCGCAAACGGTTTCGTTATGCAACGCAAACGGTTTCGTTATGTTGCTAAAAACAACGATTGCGGGATCGGCGCGGCTCTGCGCAGCGTTTTATCGACCTGGCGCTTCTGCGTGCGTCCTGCCTCTCCTTCCCGGTGCGGGCGGCGCTTCGTGCTATACTGTGCGCCGAACGAACGGGGGAGCGCATGGTCAACATACCGAGCCCCGCCCTGGCTATCGTCGGGCGGCATAATTCAGGCAAGACGACGCTCATCGAGCAGCTCATCGCCGAGCTGGTGCGACGTGGGCGCGACGTGGGCAGCGTGAAGCATCACAGCCACGTGGGCTTCGACATCGACTATCCCGGGAAGGATTCGTACCGCCACCGCGCCGCTGGTGCGCGCGAGACGGTGATCGCCGCGCCCGGGCAGATCGCCCGCATCAAGACCGTGGAAGGCGAGATCGAGTGCTCGGACATCGTGCGCAGCATGCCCGGACACGACATCGTGGTGGTGGAAGGGTACCGCAAAAGCGGGCTGCCCACCATCGAGATCATGCGCTCGGGCAACGAAGCCGACGCGCGGGTGGCCGACGTGTTCGCCGAGGGAGCGCGTTGCGGCTGGCCGCTGGGAACCGACTTCACCCAGTTCACCCGCGGCACCGTGCCTCCGGCCGACGACGATGCGGCGCGCGAGGAGCTGAGCCGTGCCGCGCAGCGGGTCGAGAGGGCTTCAGGAGACCATTTCAAGACGCAGCATCCCGACTACGCCGACATATCGAACAAGCTGCCGACGTCGGACACGGTGGCCGTCGTCACCGACATCGAGGAGGCGCGCCATGCCGCCGAGCTGTACCACGTGCCGGCGTTCGCGCTCGACGACATTGCTGGCCTCGCCGACTTCGTGGAGCAGCGTTTCGTGCGGCCGCGCGTGACCGTGGTCATCCAGGCGGGCGGCGAGAGCAGGCGCATGGGGCAGAGCAAGGCGACCGTGCCGTTCGCGGGCCGGCCGCTGATCTGCCGGCTGGTGGAGCGTCTGGGCCCGGTTGCCGACGACCTCGTGATCACCACGAACGAGCCGGAGCGCCTGGACTTCCTGCACGCTGAGTTCCCGCAGTATCGCATCCAGTTGGTGCGCGACGCGTTCAACGTGCGCGGGGCGCTGCCGGGTCTGTACACGGCGCTGGAGGCTGCGCGCAACCCGTATGTGGCCGTGGTGGCCTGCGACATGGTGTTCGCTTCCCCGTCGCTCGTGGTGGCCGAGGCGCTGGCTATGAACGAGACGGGCGCCGACGTGGTGGTGCCGGTGAACAAGCACGGGTTCGAGCCGTTCCATGCGATGTACCGCCGCGCGGGCTGCCTGCCGGCCGTGAGCGCCGCGCTCGACCGCGGCGAGAAGCGCGCCCAAGGGTTCTTCGCGGACGTAGAGGTGTGCGAGTTCCCGCAGGAGCGCGTGCTGGAGGCCGAGCCCATGGGCGGCTGCTTCATCAACGCGAACACGCCCGAGGAGCTGCGCGCCATCGAGGAGACGTTTCTCGAGAAGTAGCGGAAGACGAGACGAGGAATTGGCATGCCGAACCTGGTAGACATCGTGGAAGTGGCCGAGGCGCTGGAGTCGAAGGCCGTGTACCTGGCGAGCGATCGCTGCGTGGTGGTGCGCAACCGCCATGCGTCGTGCGCAAAATGCGCGGACGCCTGTCCGACGGGCTCGGTGTTCGCGGCCAACAACGTGTTGGAGCTTGACGGCGAGGGATGCGTGGCGTGCGGCGCCTGCACCACGGTATGCCCGGTGGAGGCGCTCATCCCGTTGCGCCCGCTGGACGAGGACCTCGCCTCCAGCGTGGCGTCCGCCGTGGCGGCAACCGGCGGGAAGGCCGTGTTCGCATGCGCGCGCATAGCGTCGAAGCGCCTGGCCGACCCGGCGAAGTACGCCGAAGTGCCCTGCCTCGCGCGCATGGAGGAAAGCGTGCTGCTGGGTCTTGCGGCGCGCGGCGTGGAGGATATCGTGCTGGTGGACGGCACGTGCGCCACGTGCAAGTTCCGCTCGAACGTGCCGGGCATCGACGCCACGGTGGCTTCGGCGAACGAGCTCATGGCTGCGCAGGGCTCGGACGTCCGCGTGCGGCGCGCGTCGGCGTTTCCCGACGAGGTGCTGCTCGAAGACAAGCGCACGCTGCTGGGCGAGTCGCGCCGCGGCTTCTTCACGAGCGCGCGCACGCGGGCGAAGGACGCCGCGGGCAAGACGGCCGAGGTGATGGTGTTCAAGAACGACAACGCCGCGCCGTCGCTGCGCGAGCGGCTGCGCATGTCCGACGCTGGCACGCTGCCGCAGTTCAACCCGCAGCGACGCATGCTGGTGCTGGATGCGATGGACCGGTTGGGCGCGCCGACGGTTCCCGAGATCGACACGCGGCTGTTCGGCTCGGTATCCATCGACACGCAGGCGTGCAGCTCGTGCAACATGTGCACGGTGTTCTGCCCGACGGGCGCGCTGCGCAAAAGCGAGCTGGTGCCTGAGGAGGGGGAGGGCAGCTTCCTGGAGTTCTCGGCGGCCGACTGCGTGCAGTGCAACCTGTGCGCCGACGCGTGCTTGAAGAGCTGCCTGACGGTGAGCTCGACGGTGTCCACCGAGGAGCTGTTCGACTTCGAACCGCGGCTGATCCATCTGCCGAACCCGCCCGCGCGGCCCGGAATATTGTCGAGCTTGAGGCGATAGCGGTCGGAAGGGCTCATCATCGGCCCAAAGACACGGAATTCGGCTCGGAAGTGTGTTTTCGGGCCGATGATTCGCCCTCGCCTGCTCTCTACGGGTTTTTCGGCTCGATTTCTCAACTGTATCTTTCTTTTGTACAAAAGTTACTGTATAAAGAAGTGAAACAGTTGATTTGTCGTAGACGGAGCAGCATCATGAACAGCGATTTCATTGTTGCGGTGCACGCGCTGGTGTATCTGAACCATAAGGCGGACATCGTTTCCAGCGAGGCTTTGGCCAAGAATATCTGTACGAACGCGGCGCGTGTGCGCAAGGTGATGGCTCCGCTCAAGCGCGCCGGGTTCGTGACCACGCGCGAAGGCAACGTGGGCGGCTACCGTTTTGCAGGGGACGCTTCGGCGGTCGACCTGCACATGGTGGCCGATGCGCTCAACATCAGATTTGTGCAATCCGGTTGGCATAGCGGCGATATGGACATGAAATGCCTTGTGGCATCCGGTATGGCGGGCATCATGGACGACATATTCCTCGATTTAGACGAGCGTTGCCGTGAACGGCTTGCGCAGATATCGATCGCCGACATCGACGACCGCATATTCGGCTCCGACGGCGTCGTGCCTTTCGATGGTCGGCCGGCATCGTCCGGCGCAGAGGGCTAGGAGGAGATCATGGGCTTCTCCCTCGAAACGAGCATTCCCGTGCTCACCGTGTTCGTGCAAGGCCTGCTGAGCTTCTTCTCGCCGTGCGTGCTGCCTCTGATTCCGCTGTACGTGGGCTATCTGGCAGGCGGCGCAGGCGTTGCGAACGATGACGGGACCGTCGAGTACCCGCGTAAGAAGGTGTTCGTGAACACGCTGTTCTTCGTCGTGGGCGTGAGCTTCGCGTTCTTCCTGCTGGGCTTCGGATTCACGGCGCTCGGCCAGTTCTTCACCGGAAACCAGCGCGTGTTCTCGATCGTCGCCGGCGTCATCATGGCGGCGTTCGGCCTGTACATGCTGGGCGCGTTCGGCAAGACGAAGGCGGTGGAGAAGGAGCGTCGTCTGCCGTTTCGGCTGAATAGGTTCGCGATGAACCCGCTGGTGGCGCTGGTGCTGGGCTTCACGTTCAGCTTCGCGTGGACGCCGTGCGTGGGTCCGGTGCTGGCCAGCGTGCTGCTGATGGCGTCGTCGAGCGCTTCGGCCGCGGCAGGCTTCGGGCTGGTGGCCGTGTACACGATCGGCTTCGTGCTGCCGTTTTTGGCGGTGGGCCTGTTCACGGGCGAGGTGCTGCGCTTTTTCCGTACGCACGGCAACGTGGTGAAGTATACGGTGAAGGTGGGCGGCGCGCTGCTCATCGTCATGGGCGTGATGACCGTGACCGGGTGGATGAACGGCGTGACCAGCTATCTGTCGTCGTTCGGCGGCGCGCCCGCTGCGCAGGAGCAGCCGGCCGACCAGGGCGCGGATGAGGCGAAGGGCGACGGGGCGAACAGCGGTTCGTCCGATGCTTCCGATGCGGGCAAGGACGCCGGCTCGGGCGATGGCGCTGCGAGCAAAGCCGATGTGCAGGTGGCGCCGCTGGCCGACCTCAAGTTGGTCGACCAGAACGGCAAGGAGCATTCGCTGGACGAGTACCGCGGCAAGACGGTGTTCCTTAACTTCTGGGCCACCTGGTGCGGGCCGTGCCAGCGCGAGATCCCCGATATCGAGAAGCTGTACCGGGATCGTGGCGAGAACGAGGGCGACCTCGTGGTGCTGGGCGTGGCGAATCCGAAAACCGACAGCCGTCCCAACAACAGCGACGTGTCCGAAGCGGACGTGAAGGCGTTCATCGACGAGCAGGGCATCACGTATCCCGTGCTCATGGATACGACGGGCGAGATGTTCAGCGGCTACCGTATCAGGTCGTTCCCCACGACGTTCATGATCGACAAGGACGGCAACATCTTCGGCTACATCAGCGGCATGCTGACCCCCGACATGATGGACGGCATCGTCGAGCAAACCATGTCCGGTGTGAGGAAGTAGCGCTGCGTGAGGCTTAGGCTGCGGCTTCTTCTGCTGTCGCCGCACGGGATCCTTCGACTCCGCGCTGCGTGCTGCGCTTAGGATGACAACAGGCGATGTGCTCGTTCGGGATGATGGCGGTCGAAACGACGCCGCGCCCCGGGGAGGTCGGGGCGCGGGTAGGATGCTGCGCGCGGGAGGGGAGGGCGCGCAGCTTATGAGGGGAACGCGTTACTTGGCGGCCACGAGCTTGACCACGTGCAGGGCCTCGGTCATCGTGCGGCCGCAGGCGACGCCGTGCATCTGGTCGGGGTAGTTGCCGCTGAACAGCGACCCCGAGCAGTCGCCGGCGCAGTACAGGCCCTCGATGGGCTCGAAGTCGGTGTTGAGCGCCTGGCAGTCGGCGTTGATGCGGACGCCGTCGATAGTGGTGAGCAGCGTGCCGCCCAGCGTGGCGCCGAAGAACGGCGGGGTGCGCAGCTCGGAAAGGCGGTAGGGCTCCTTGCCGAAGTCGACGTCTTCCTGGTTGTCGTACAGCTCGTTGTAGCGCTCGCAGGTGGCGAGGAACGTCTTCTTGGCGTCGGCGTCGAAGCCCAGCTTGTCGGCAAGCTCGTCGAGCGTGTCGGCCTTCTGCAGGCGACCGTCGGCCAGCTCCTTCTCGAAGTACTTGTCCAGGTCGTACGTGCCGTCTTCCTTCTTCACGCCCAGCACGCCCATGCGGGTGCCGGCCGAGCAGCCGAGGGTGTGGAAGCGCTGCACGTCGTCGCCGAAGTTGCCGTCCCAGACGCTGATGTACACGCCGCCGGGCTGCTGCGCGGCCGCATGGGGCAGGTAGTCGTAGTCGGCGGACTCGAGGGCGAAGCGTTCGCCGCGCAGGTTCACCTTGAGGAAGGGCTGCGTGCCGGGGTTGAACTGGCCGTTGCCCGGCCACTGCGGATTGCCGGCCTTGACGGACTCCTCGGTGTAGCCCGCCGTGGTGCCGGGCGCGACGAGGCCGCGGTCGAAGATCATCGTGGCGCTGGTGATGTCCTTCACCGCGCCCGCCCACAGCGCCGCCTTGATGCCGTCGCCCGTGTTGTTCTGGTTGTAGCCCAGCGCGGTCACCGACGCGGTGGTGATGGGGGACAGCGACGAGAGCATGGCGGGGTTCGCGGAGTAGCCGCCCGTGGTCAGCAGCACGCCTTTCTTGGCGTTGATCTGCGTGTAGCCGTTGTCGGTCTTGAAGATGGCGCCGGTAACCTTGCCGGAATCCTCGGTGACCAGCTTCACCAGCTCGTGCTTGTAGGAGATCTCGTAGCCGTTGTCGTTCATGACCTTCTCGAACAGCTCGTTGCGCACGGGGACGCCGTCGCGGCCGCCCTCGGCGTTGCCGTAGTGGTGCTCGCCGCAGGGGGTGTAGAAGGGGGTGGCGCCCATGCCGCCCGGCATCTCGAACTCGTCGGCGATGACCACGGCGCCGGCTTCGCTCATGTACTTGTCGACGTACTCGAACATGTCGTTGCTCTCGTTCATCCACATGTTGATGAGGTTGTGGTCGCACGTGCCGCTGGAATAGCGAGCCCACTCGCCGTGCAGGCGGGCGCGGTCGGTGTGGTAGCCCTGGTCGGTGAAGGGCTTGGTGTCGACGGCGTTGAACCAGTGGCGCGTGGCGCCCACCTCGGTGCCCTTCTCGCATAGGATGAAGTCCATCTTCTGGTCGGATGCGTACGCGCCGGCGATCATGCCGCCGTTGCCTGCGCCCACGATGAGCAGGTCGGTGTCCTTCGTCTCGGTGATGTCGCCGATCTCCGGCGGGGCGCCCAGCCAGTCGACCGTGATGGCGGCGCTGCCGTCGTCCACGGCCACCGCGTTGTTGTCGGCGATGCCTGCGGCCGTGCTGGCGGAGTTGGAAGCGCTCTCGGCTCCGGTTGTACCCGCGGCCTTGGGCGAGCAGCCGGCCAGGCCCATGGCGGCAAGCGCGCCGACGCCTGCGACGCCGCCCAGGAAGCTGCGGCGGGAGATGCCGCCTTCGTTCGTTACGTTCGTTCCCATGATGATCCTCCTAATGGTGCGATTTGTTTTGCGGCTCCGATGAGGAGCCGCTTCCCTCGACGTGCACTCTACGGCGTTCGGCGAGGCTTGAAACCACCCCGTCGGGGGTGTTTCGGCTGGCGAAAGGCGAGTTGGCGCGCTCCCCCTGCGAGGGTGATTTGAGGGCGATAAGGCTGATGAACGTGGTAGATGCGGGGTGCCGTGATCGGATAGCGCAGGTTTCGCTTACAATGGGAGCAAGCGATGAGGGGGAGGGAGCCTTGCAAGCGATGGTGGAACGTATGCGCGATTCGAAGCACGGCGAAAGCGCGGCTATAGTGGTGTGCGTGATCGCCTTTGCGATCATGGGCTGTGTCGGCGGCATTCTGAACGCGAGCGTGTATTCTCGCGTGGCCGAATACTACGGCATCGCTCGGGAGATTTCCACGATGACGTCGGGCTTTCTGTTCTTGATCTTGTTTCTGATCGCCACGCGCAAGCCTTCGCTGCTCGATCGGCGCTTATTGACCGTGGTGGCGCTGGGCTGTGCGATCACGGCGGCGTTCGTGCTGGAGTTCGCTCTGCAGATGGCGAACGGTCCGCTGACGGTGGCGGGCTTCCTGTTCTACAACACGGCCTCCGCGTGGGCGTCGATCATGATGGTTTCCGCGTTCTCGTCGTTGCGTTCGTCGAAGGCGGCGCTTGCGGGGGTGGTGTGCGGCATGGCGTTGGGCGAAGTGGTGCGCGTGGCGCATCCTCCGGTTTCGTTCGAGCTGGGCATTGTCGAGGCGACGTGCTCATACGCGCTGATCACCGTGATGCTGTATCATCGAGGCGGGCGACAGCTGGACGCGATCGCGCGCGAAGCGTCCCCGGCCAGCCTCGAATTGTCTAATCCGGAATCGTTCTTGCGGCCTGCTCACGCACTGTTTTTATGCGTAGGATTGTTCAGCGTTGCGACGGGTTACGGACTCACGCTCAACGAAGTGTCCCATGCTCCTATCAGCGTCGATGTTTCGGCGGTCGTGCTGGTGGGGGTGGCCGCATGGATGCTGCTGTCGCGCAGCGAGAGCAAGGAGGACATGCTGTTCTCGTTCGCGATGCTGCTGGTGGTGGCCGGCTTCATCATCGCGCCGTTCACATTTTTGACGGATCTGCCCTCGGCGAACGCGCTTTTGCGCATCGGCGTGCGCAGCTTTGACATGCTGGTGTGGCTTGTGGTGTTGGCAGTGGGGCGGCAAAACCTGTTGGCTTTGTTGCCGACGTTCGCGCTTGTGCGTTTCATGAGCGCGGTTGGAACCGACGTGGGCGCGATTGCCGGGCATACCACGAACGATATCGTGGGTACGAATGACGATGCAGCCATGCTCATCGCCGAGGTCGTGCTGTTCGCGTTCGTCGCGTTTCTGTGGTTGGGATTCAGGAAGTTCAGTTTCGCCGACACGATCCGAGGCGTGGTGAACGTGGGCGAGCGCGAGGCTGGGTCGGTTGGGACTGCTGCTGCCGAGGCGGTCGGCGAGGTGAGGTTTGGCGGCGCTGGCGAGACGGTGCGGCAGCTCAGCATCGAGGAGCGGTGCGTTGAGCTGGGTGCGCAGCACGGCTTGACCGAGCGCGAGACGGAGATCTTCGCCATGTTGGCCCGCGGGCGCAACGGGCAGTTCGTCATGGAACACTAC
Source organism: Eggerthella sp. 1_3_56FAA (assembly GCF_000185625.1). Taxonomy (NCBI): domain Bacteria; kingdom Bacillati; phylum Actinomycetota; class Coriobacteriia; order Eggerthellales; family Eggerthellaceae; genus Eggerthella; species Eggerthella sp. 1_3_56FAA. The sequence goes on along the minus strand of NZ_GL622579.1, from coordinate 1,195,974 downwards.
GTGGTGTCGCGCAACACGGTGAAGAGCCATGTCAAGCATATCTACGCGAAGTTGGATGTGCATTCCCAGCAGGAGTTGATCGACCTGGTGGAGCGCGCGGGGGAGTAGTGCGGGGTAACGCTGTACTGATAGTGGTACATGCTGCAAGCGTTGTGCGCCGTCGCGAAGAAGCCTGTACGTTGTTTGCGGGGTCATGGTGACCCCGTAAGAATCAAGAGGTTAGCTAACCGCCCGATCAAGGTGTTGTCGGCAACATTGCTCGATAAGCGCGGTTATGTAAAGTCGAGCGCGAGGGTCGGGGATGCCGAGCCGATGGCCGCCTCCGACGTGGCGTTCCTGGCGCCCGAGCTGGTGTCGGAGGCCGAGGGCCCCGTGCCCGTCCCCGCGCCGGCGGAAGGGCGACTGGGGTACCGCTTCGTGAAGAGAGTCTTCGACATCGCGTTCAGCGCGTGCGCGATAGCCGTGCTCCTCGTCCCTTCGATCGTCCTCTGCATCGCCATCCGCCTGGAGTCCCCGGGCTGCCCCATCTACTCCCAGAAGCGCGTCGGGCGCATCGGGAGGAGCGGCGAGGTCCGCACCTTCGACATGTACAAGTTCCGCTCCATGCACAAGGACGCCGACGAGCGCCTGGCGGAGCTCCAGGAACTCAACGAGGCCGACGGCCCGCTGTTCAAGATCAAGGACGACCCGCGCGTGACGAGGATCGGCAAGTTCATCCGCAAGCATTCCATCGACGAGCTGCCGCAGTTCCTGAACTGCCTCGCGGGCCAGCTCTCCTGCGTGGGCCCGCGCCCGCCGCTTCCCTCCGAAGTCGCCCAGTACGACGCGCGCGCCATGCGCCGCCTGTCGGTCAAGCCCGGCCTCACCGGCTACTGGCAGGTGCGGGGACGAAGCGACACCGGGTTCGAGGAGATGGTCGACCTGGACCTCAAGTACATCGAGGAGAGGTCGTTTCTGGTGGACCTCAAGGTGATAGCGAAGACGGTAGCTGCTATGTTCGACGGCAAGGGGGCGTGCTGAAATGAAGATACTCCTCATTATGCCGAAATTCTTCAACTATCCCGAAACGATTCAGATGGGATTGCGGAATCTTGGCCACGATGTCAAATGGGTCGATGATCGTCCGAGCAACGACCCATTCACGAAAGCCCTCGTCAGAGTTAACAAAGAGGTACTGAGCCGCCCTATCGACCGGTATTTCGAAAGCGTCAGGCATGACGCGGAAGAAGCGCAATACGATCTTGTCCTCGTCGTGTCGGGACAATCCCTATCTTTCGGCAAGGAGCACCTCTTAAGGCTAAGGTGCGTGATCCCTAACGCGAGATTCGTCTTGTACCAATGGGACGCGGTGGAAAACTATCCCCATGTCTTGAGCGTGCTCGATTGCTTCGACGAGGCGTACACATTCGACGAGCGCGATTCGAGATTGTACCGGATGGAGTTCTTGCCCCTCTTTTACCATCCAGGCTACCAGGCCATCGGGAGGCGATCGAAGGCGAAGATCGAAGCTGACTACGATGTCGCCTTCATCGGAACCGCCCATCCCAAGAAGTACGGGTTCGTCCAGGAGGTCGTCGAGCAGTGCGAAGGGCTTTTGGACAGGAAGTACATCTACCACTTCCTTCCCTCTCGGCTGCTCTACGCAAGGCACAAGCTGCTATCTGAGGACTACAGGCGGGCTGCCTATTCTCAGTTCCATTTCGATGCCCTGACTCCGGAAGAGACTGAGGAGGTCGTTTCCCGTTCATGGTGCATGCTCGACTCTCCGCAGGACGGCCAAAGAGGCCTTACGATGCGGACGATGGAGTGTCTGGGTGCGAGAAGAAAAATCATCACGACTAACGAGGAGATAATGGGATACGACTTCTATCGGAAAGAGAACGTCTACGTGTACCGGGGCAGGATGGATCGCAAGGACCCCTTTTTCTCCTCGGAGTACGTCGACCTCCCCGAAGACATCTACGAAAAGTACAGCCTTCGATCCTGGCTGGAAACCGTCGTCGGACGCGGAGGCGAAAGATGAAGTGCTGCGTGACGGGCGCCGACGGGTACCTAGGGAAGGGGATCGTCTCGAAGCTGCTGGACGAGGGGGCCGAGGTGGTCGCATCGGGCTTCCGTCTCGCGGAGGTGGACGAACGTGCCGAGCGGGTCGAGGGCGATATATTCCGCATGGAAGATCCTTGCACCGAGCTGGGCGATCCTGACGTGCTCGTCCACCTTGCATGGAGGGACGGTTTTGACCACGGAGCCCCTTCGCACATCGAGGACCTTCCCAAGCACTGCCGGTTCGTCGAAGCGGTAGCGCAAGGCAGTGCGAAGAGGGTCTGCGTCATGGGAAGCATGCACGAGGTGGGCTACCACGAGGGGCCGGTCAAGGCCGACACCCCGTGCTTCCCGATGTCGCGCTACGGCATAGCCAAGAACGCGCTCAGAGGCTTCACCTTCCTCGCGGCCGGCGAGCACGGTGCCGAATGCCTCTGGATGAGAGGCTACTACATAGTGGACGGGCGGACGGACGGGTGCTCGATCTTCTCGAAGATAGCCCGGGCGAGCGCCGCCGGCAAGAGGGAGTTCCCCTTCACCTCGGGCAGGAACCTGTTCGATTTCCTCGATTACGACGATTTCTGCGAGATGACTGCGAGAGCTGTTTTGGAAGCGGGTCTGACAGGCATCGTCAACATCTGCTCAGGAAAGCCCGAATCGTTGGCAAGTCGAGTCGAACGGTTCATTGAGGACGAGGGTCTCGATATTCGTCTTCAGTACGGCGCGTTTCCCGACAGACCTTATGATTCCCCTGGCATATGGGGCGATCCGGCAGATGCAGATCGCATGATGGCAAATGAGAGGCGCGATTAGCGTGTTCGGCCAGTACGCCATAGGAGAAGCGGCCAAAAACGGCTGGGCTCTCCTGATGACCAAGCTGTTCTATCCCAAAGCCCGCCCGGTAAGACGGCCAATACGCCTGCGGGGCAAAGAGCGCTTCCGATACGGCTCGGGGCTGACCACCGGATACGGGAGCAGGTTCGACCTCGACGGTGATGGCCCTACGCCCGTTATCGGCAGGAACTGCAAGATGAACTATCGTGTGCACATCGTAGCGCACGAGCGCGTGGAGATAGGCGATGACGTTCTCATGGCCTCGAACATCTTTATCTCAGACACGAGTCGCGGGGATTACGGAGACGCTCCGTCGAACTCCGCTGCACCGCTCAACTATCGGCCATTGCATACCAAGCCTGTTTGCATAGGGAGCAACGCATGATTCACATCATCCTCCTTTCGGGCGGCTCGGGAACGCGGTTGTGGCCGCTATCCAACAATGCCCGATCGAAGCAGTTTCTCAAGGTGTTGCGCGATGGCGACGGGAATCGTGTTTCCATGGTGCAGCGTACGTTCTCCTTGATCGCGCAGGCTTCGCTTGAGGCGGATGTCACGGTCGCCGCCTGCTCCTCTCAGCAGGCGGGAATCGAGGCTCAGATCGAGGGATCGTTCTCGTTGGTCCTTGAGCCCGAGCGACGCGACACCGCGCCCGCCATCATGCTCGCCTGCGCTCATCTCGCTTTCGTGCAGGGGGCCGACCCTGCGGACACGGTGGTCGTCTTGCCCATCGATCCTTATACCGAGCAGGCGTATTACGACAAGATCGTGGATCTCGATGCTGCGGTTCACGCTCGCATCGCGGATCTTGTCCTCATGGGGGTTGAGCCCGCCTATCCCTCGGAGAAGTATGGCTACATCGTGCCCGCGTCGCGAAACGGAGGCGCTTGGCGAGTCGCTCGATTCAAGGAGAAGCCCCGCGAAGCCGAGGCGAAGGAGTTGCTGGCTGAGGGGGCGCTCTGGAACTGCGGCGTATTCGCTTTCAGATTGGAGTACCTTCTCGGCGTTATGCGCGACTATGTGGATGCGCATTGTTTTGAAGACGTGTTCGACGGGTATAGCAAACTTCCGAAAAACAGCTTCGACTACGCGGTGGTCGAGAAGGCGCCTTCTGTCGCCGTCGTCCCCTACTCGGGCGAGTGGAAAGACCTGGGAACATGGAACACGCTTTGCGAGGAGATGGCCGACGAGCATTCCGGCCGCGCTACAGTAGACGAGGCCACCTGCAGAGGGGTCCATGTGATCAACGAGACGGGGCTTCCCATGGTCGTGGCCGGGCTCTCCGATTCCGTGGTGGTCGCGACCCCGGACGGGATCCTGGTTTCGGGCAAGCGGGAGAGCGCGCGCTTGAAACCCCTTGTCGAGAAAGCGGCTCTATCGCGGCCCATGTACGAGCGGCGGCATTGGGGCGAGTACCGCGTGCTCGATTCGAGCGTGCATCCGGACGGCCGCATGTCGCTTGCGAAGGAGCTCGTTGTCGGGCCCGGCTGCCAGCTTTCCTATCAGGCGCACGCTCGAAGATCCGAGGTGTGGACGGTGGTTTCCGGCGAGGGCGAGGTCGTGCTCGACGGCGAGGTCTCCTGCGTGGGCGTCGGCTCGGTCGCCAAGATTCCCCCCGGGCGCATGCACGCCGTGCGCGCTTTTACCGAGCTGCGGATCATCGAGGTTCAGCTGGGCGATGTCCTTGTCGAGGAGGATATAGTGAGATTCGGGTACTACTGGAATTCGATAGAGGGACCAAAGGGGAAGGCCGTTGCGGTCGGGGACGACGCGTGCAACGAGGATCTTTTCGGGCATGGACGCGCAGAGGGCAAGGACGGCGCGGCATGAATCCGATGACCCTGTATACCGACCAGGTGATATTTCGCATGCAGAGGATGGGCGGCGTTTCCGTCTACTGCGAGGAGCTTTTGAAAAGGGCGATCGCAGACGAGGAGATCGTCGTGAGCTGCCTCGGCGTTGATGAGCGGATCGACAATTTGGCTTACGAGAAGATCGCAGGCCGGTGTGCTTCGTTCCAACCGGAGAAGCACGACAGGCTAATCCTGCAGAGAATCGCCCAGGCGAGAATTGACGATCCGGCTGAAAACGCGGTTTTCCATGGGACGTATTTTAGAACAGCGAAGAACGACGACGTTCGAAGCGTTCTGACCGTACACGATTTCACTCACCAAAAATACTTCAAGGGTCGGCAGAGGACCGTAAACACGGTACTTAAAGCAAAGTGCATAGCATCGTGCGATTCGATTATCTGCATATCCGAGAACACGAAGAAAGACCTGTTCCGGTACTTTCCCTCCGCGAAGGAGAAGGACGTCTCGGTAGTCTACAACGGAGTCTCGGATGATTTCCGCACTCTCTCGTCCATTCCGGAGACGAAAGAACTGAAAGCTATTGGCGAACGCAAGTTCCTGCTTTACGTAGGTTCGAGAGTCGGTTACAAAAACTTTGATTTCGCCGTGAGCTTGCTTGAGGATCTTGAGGACTGCGTTTTGGTTGCTGTCGGCGGTGGGCCGATTGCCCGTTCGGAATTGCCTGGTTCGGGGTTTGATCTGGACAGGATCCTGCATTTCGAGAACGTGGGCAACACTGAATTGAATGCGCTTTACAACCGCGCTTACGCGCTGATCTACCCATCGAAGTACGAAGGATTCGGGATTCCCGTGCTCGAAGCGATGCGGGCTGGGTGCCCCGCGATAGCCTTCTCGGTTTCGTCCATCCCTGAGGTCGCGGGCGATTCTCCGCTGCTCATCGATGAGGGGGACAGAAAGCAATGTTTGAGCGTGCTCGAAGCGCTCGGTAAAGACGGTTTCAGGAAAGAAGCGCTCAGCTATCAGCTGGCGCGATCCTCCGGGTTTTCGTGGGATAGATGCTACGGAGAGACCAAATCCGTGTATAGGCATGCACTTGCTACGCACTAGGGCTTTCGATTGAAACTGAAACAGAAACGAGTAAGACTGAGCGGGCTCTTCAGGCCTGCGTTCATTTTGAGTTTGGTTTTGCTGCTGCAATTAGTGTGCGCGGTTCTTTTTCTGGCGGGAATAATACCTTCGTATACGCTGAAGGCTCACAACCTGGATGTACTGGGCGCAGGAACCTATTTTCTTATGATGTTCTCTTTGGTAACCGTGCTTGTCGCGATGCAACCAAAGGGCAACACGGTTGATGCCGGAATCAGCCTCAGCGAGCAAATCGATGTCAAAAAGCTGGAGAAGCTAGTTATTGCACTGACCGCCGCTGGGTTTTTGATGACTATATGGGTTATATCTTCGACTATCGAGGGAAAGAGCATAATTGACTATTTTCAAGATTGCATAAGGAACTCTTCACGATATGCGGAGGAGTTCGATGCATCCCCGTTTCGCATTTCGATAATCGTGCCTATGGTCAATTCTGCTTTAGTCCCGTTTCTGTACAAGAGGAGGGCTTTCCTAGGGTGCTTGTTTGGAACCTTGGCGGTAGCAGCTTTGCTGTCCCTGGTTTTCGGAAGTAGATTAGTGCTGCTCTTTGTCGCTTTTGTCCTGTTTGCTTCAATGACGAGATTATGGTTCTACGATAAGGAAATTAGTCTCGGTACTACGTTGAAAATCGGCATCGTTTTGGCAGTAGCAGCGCTTTTCTTCGTATACGTACAGGGCAACAGGGACTATGAGTTAGCCGGAGGGGCGTGGCATACAGATAGTGTCTTTATCTGGGGCATTTCAAGAATGATCGACTATCCTCTATCGACGATCATATATATTTCGCATTTCCCCGACATGATTTCAACCGGTTTTCCAGTCAACGTGGAGTTTTTTTTACCGTCACTCCAAAGACTTGGTTTAACATCCGACAGCGTCAATTCCTTAGCTGAGTGGTTGTATTCGTATCGAACATCTTTCGGGCAGGGATACTATACGAATCTGGGTGGCTTTGGTGACTCCGTCTTCAATGTGGGGTTTGCGGGCATCCTGCTGATTCCAATATATTTGCTCATTGCCGCAACGGCGTATAGAAGCTACTCGTATGGTCGAATTGGCGGTCTGATCTATTATCCGATTGTCTACTATACGTTGTTCGAGTTTTGGCGGACTTTCTATCTTACGTACGAAACATTAGAAATTGCGCTGTTGATCCTTTTTGTGATTTATCTAGCAGTGCGGAAGCGGAAGACGAGAAGGTGATTGAGATGGAGGTCGGCTCGGCGCGAAAGCCAAGGAAGCCGGATGGCAAAAAGCCCAGGCGAGCAATTTTTTCGATCGAGAGCCCTTTCCAGCTGCTTTCAAGCATCGCGATCATCAAAGACGAGGAACGTTGCATAGACTATTCCACGCTCGTTGTCTCGAACAGGTTTAAATGTGCAGAGGATTACGTTGATCGTTTGCGGGAAGCTGGAATATTCGACCAAGTCATCCTTAGCGAGTATTCATACAGAGACCCGAAAAAAGCACCCTTGAAAGAAGCGTTGCGGGGGGCGATTTACGATTCGCGTTTTGTTGAGTTATCGCAACAGTTTTCTTTTCGAGAGTACGACGTGCTGTATTTTCCCGGAGTAAACAATTTGAATCTCGAGTTGAAGATGAGCTTTGTCAAGAACGGTCATTCCGAATTGATAGACGACGGAACAGGGAGCCATAACGCCTCGATAGCAAAAGCGTACTCCTTGCTCGATCCGATAGTCAATTACAGAGAGGCGGGTTTCAACAAAATAGATTTTGCCAAATGGGTGGCCAAATGCGCAACGAGGGCACTCAAAGGCACCCGTTATTCCATGGATATAGCATCGGTTAATCTCTTTAACCCAAGCGACGGGGACAAAAAGCGATACAAGAATGTGGATGTCCGCCCTCTCGCCTATCCGCACAGTTGCTCGGAGATGCAAAGAGTGCTTCCTATCGCCAACGTCAGCGAGTACCGATCAAGGAGATTGATATATCTGTCGCTGCCCGACAACGCGCCTTCAGAGATGCTGGCCTTTGAAGAGTCCGTAATCGCGCTTTTGTGTGACGAATTTGGCAATAATTTAATCATACGGTGCCATCCTCGCAGGCCGATGGTGAATCATGTCGCCAGTGGTGCGTTCTTGGATGATGGAAAGGGGTTTTGGGAATCATACTGGGCCGAAGGTCATTTAACTTCCGGTTCTGTATTGATAGGGTTGGGGTCAAGCGCACAAGTGATGCCGAAGCTAGTGTTCGACATAGAGCCGACAGTTGTTTTCTTAAACAAGCTATACCGAGGCAATGGGACATCTGGCGACTACGGAACCGTAGAAGACTTGATGGAAAGATATGACGATAAGCGCAGGATTGCCGTCCCGACCAGCAACGAGAGTCTGCGCATCTCGATTCTCGATTCACTTACGCGCAATGCCGGACATGAAAACCCGGTGCCTGCAAATGCCGTTTAATCCGCGCGATAGCGTTGCTCGCTCGCTAGCATGGTCCTTCTTGGAGCAAGGCGGCTCGAAGGTCGTTACTCTTTTCGTTCAGATCGTCCTCGCTAGGATCCTCGCTCCCGAGGAATTTGGGATTATGGCGATTCTCCTAGTGCTGGTGAATGTTGCCGACGCGGTGTCGCAGAGCGGCCTAGGGACAGCGCTCATTCAAAAATCGAAAACGACCGATGTTGAATGTTCGACTGCATTTTGGCTGAGCATGGCAGTCGCCTCGCTCCTTTTCTGCTTGTTATTTACAGTAGCTCCCGTAGTCTCTGCATTTTACGGAGAGCGCAGTTTCACTCCTCTGCTCAGGGTTCTTTCCGTTGTCATAGTGTTCAATTCTATGAATTCCATACTACGATCTCGGCTGCAAAGCGCGATGGATTTCAAGGGACTGTTCAAAGCGAACGTTCTTGCCATCGTCGTTTCAAGCGCTTTTGGGGTAGGGCTTGCATTGTCCGGCTTTGGCATATGGGCTCTCGTCATACAAGTAGTCTCGCAGAGCGCTTGCGCGACCCTGATGCTTTATTTGGCAGCTTCTTGGAGACCCTCCCTTCTCTTTGACCGCGAAGCCGCCAAGGAGTTATTCGGCTACGGATGGAAGATCTGCGCAACAGGGATTCTGAACGTTTTGTATATGGGAGCCTCAGACCTGATAATCGGAAAGGCTTGCTCGACTGGTGATCTGGGGTACTACAGCCAAGGAAGAAAGTGGCCTGGTGCGGTTGTTTCGATAGCTAGCAATGCGCTGCAAAATGTGTTCTTCCCGGTGTTCTCGTCCCTTAAAGACGACAGGCCTGCTCTTGTTCGAATGATGAGGGCGTGTTTGCTTTCAGGATCGCTCGTAGTCGTCCCTGCAGCGTTTTTCTGCGCCGCTTCAGCCGAACCTATCGTCGCCTTGCTTCTAACGGAAAAATGGCTTCCGAGCGTTCCGATATTTCAAATGGCTTGCCTTTCCAACAGCGTTCTTCTTTTGCAATTGGTAAACCTCAGGGCGTATATGGCGCTTGGTCGCAGCGGCCTGTACCTCAAGCTCCAAGTAGTCAAAGTCGTTCTGGGAGGCGTGGTTATCTGCGCGGCTGCTGCCGTTTCAAAAGACATCTACGTTGTGTCGTTCTTTACGGCAGCAACAGCGGTGCTTTCAGTGCTGCTTGTCGATATGCAACCTGCCATGCGCTTTGTTGGGTATTCGCGCTCTTGTCAACTAAAGGATTCTCTTCCTATCTACCTTCTGTCAACTGCGGCAGCGGGTGCCGCGTTTTGCGTATCCTTTGCAGGACTCTCTTATGGTGCGCAATTGCTTTTTGAAGCAACGGTTTTTTCATTAATCTATATAGGCGGGATAAAGCTTCTAAATATTGAAGGGGCTAAGGATTTCAAGAACTTGGCAAAAAGGCTGCTCCATGAGAAAGATGAAAAACTATGAGATGCGCGCATGCGCTATCAGCATCCGAAGAACTTGGAGTTCCAAACGACGCATTCGCACGTTGCAAACGGGCTAGCTGCCGTCGACGGGAGATCACCGCCCACCCCGAACAAAGGGAGGATTGGCCCAAAGAAAGGCCAACGCAAAGAGGTACCAATTCTGAGCGTTTGGCAATATGCGAATATACAAGCAGTTTGCAGGATTTCCATTTTAGAACCCCATCTTTCACGACTTAAAAGAAACGGACGATCTTCCAATGAAGTAAAAACCAATTTGAGGGATTGGCGCAGGTCTAAAGGACACGTTCGCTCTATTGGATTGCTTCGACCTCTCGAATGCGCATACGCCAGAAAGAACATATGGATTTGGGAGATATCGGCGGTCTCGAGACATTGCCACCAATGACTAGCATCTCTTCGAGTTTTGCACTGAACGCACCTTGAAAACAACAGCATAGAAAGGAACTGCACATGCTCAATAACAAAACCATCCTCGTAACCGGAGGCACCGGCTCGTTCGGCAACGCGTTCGCCCGCCACGTGCTGGAGAACTACGATCCCAAGAAGATCATCATCTACTCGCGCGACGAGTACAAGCAGTTCGTCATGCGCAACAAATTCACCGCGCTCGGCAAAGAGGCAGGGGTCGATTACGACTCCAAGCTCCGATTCTTCATCGGCGACGTGCGCGACGAGGCTAGGCTGCGCCGCGCGTTCAAGGAGGTCGACTACGTCGTCCACGCCGCCGCCCTCAAGCAGGTTCCGGCGTGCGAGTACAACCCCATGGAGGCCGTAAAGACGAACATCGACGGGGCCATGGGCGTCATAAGCGCAGCGCTGGACTCGGGCGTGCGGAAGGTGGTGGCGCTCTCCACCGACAAAGCCGTGAACCCCGTGAACCTCTACGGCGGCACCAAGCTCGTGTCCGACAAGCTGTTCGTCGCCGCGAACGCGTATCGCGGCCAGTCCGGCACCGTCTTCTCGGTGGTCCGCTACGGCAACGTCGCCGGTTCGCGCGGATCGGTCATCCCGTTCTTCGACAACCTCGCCAAGTCGGGCGCGACCGAGCTGCCCATCACCGACATGCGCATGACGCGCTTCTGGATCTCGCTCGACGAGGGCATCCGGCTCGTCGTCAAGGCGCTCGAGGAGTCGGAGGGCGGCGAGACCTACATCTCGAAGATTCCGTCGTTCAGGGTGACCGACCTCGCGACGGCCATGGCCCCCGACCTCGGCCAGGTGGAGGTCGGCATCCGCGAGGGCGAGAAGCTGCACGAGTGCATGGTGCCGGAGGCCGACAGCCTGACCACCTACGAGTACGAGAAGAACTACGTCATCTACCCGCACATGGAGTGGTGCGACCTCTCCAAGGTCGACCTCAAGGGCGGCAGGAAGGTCGAGCCCGGCTTCGTGTACGACTCCGGGACCAACGACGAATGGCTCACGGTCGAGCAGCTCAGGGATCTTCTGTCCAACATGGAAATCAAGTACTAGGAGGCGCAGGATGGAGAAGCTGGCCATGCACGGCGGCGGCGCCGCGAGCGGGAGGCTGCTGGGATACGGCCGCCAGACGATCGACGAGGACGACGTCGCCGCGGTCGCCGACGTGCTCAGGAGCGACTTCCTGACCTGCGGTCCCGCCACCGAGCGCTTCGAGAGGGCCGTCGCGGAGGCTGCCGGCGCGAGATACGCCACCGCGGTCGCCAACGGCACCGCCGCGCTGCACGTCGCGTGCCTCGCCGCAGGGATCGGCCCCGGAGACGAGGTCGTCGTGTCCCCGATCACGTTCGCCGCGTCGGCCAACTGCGTGCTCTACTGCGGCGGTACCCCTGTTTTCGCTGACATAGATTCGAGGACTTGGAATGTTTCTCCCGAGTCAATCCGTGAGCGAATCAACGAGAAAACGAAGGCCGTCATTGCGGTCGACTTCGGAGGCGTGCACGTGGACTCCGATGAGATACGCAAGATATGCGACGAATTCGACCTCCTGTTCATCGAGGATGCCGCGCACTCCATAGGCACCGTCCATGGCGGAAAACCCGTCGGATCGATCGCCGACATGACCACCTTCAGCTTCCACCCGGTGAAGACGGTCACCGCCGGGGAGGGCGGGGCGGTCGCGACGAGCGACCCGGAGCTCGCCCGGCGCGTCGACCTGTTCGCGAAGCACGGCATAACCCGCGACCCGTCGCTCATGGGCCGTGCCGACGTCGGCGGTTGGTACTACGAGCAGATCGAGCTCGGCTACAACTACCGGATCAGCGACATCGAGGCGGCCCTCGGCGCCTCCCAGCTGAGGCGCCTTCCCGAGTTCTCGCGCCGACGACGGCAGCTGACGGCGTACTACGACCGGGAGTTCGCCGCGATCCCCGAGGTGGCCTCCCAGCTCGACCCCGCTCCCGAGGACACCACGCGCCACCTCTACGTGCTGCGCTTCGACCTGGAGGCCCTTGGCGTGAGCAGGCGGTTCGTATTCGACGCGCTGCGAGCCGAGAACATAGGGGTGAACGTGCACTACCTGCCCGTCTACCGCCTTCCGTACTACGCGGGCCTCGGCTACGACCCCGAATGCTGCCCGGAGGCGAACCGCTACTACGAGGAGGCGGTCACGCTGCCTCTGCACTGCGGGCTGAGCGACGAGGACGCCCGCTGCGTCGTGGAGGCCGTGCGCAAGGTGGTCGGCTGGTGCAGGGCGGAGAAAGGGCGGAGCGTATGAACATAGTCGGATCGAAGGCCGGGGCGAAGGCGATGCTCCTGAGGCAGCTGAGCTCCTTCTTTTTCCTGAGCGATGCGGAAGAGGCCGCCGTGAGCGGGGAGTTCGACAACGCCCTCGCCCGATGCGAGCGCTCGTTCTCGAAGACGAGGAACAAGTACTACAGCGAGGCGGGCGCGACCAGGTTCGACCCTCTTCAGGGGTGCCAGTGGTCCCGCTTTCTGTACGAGCTGGCCCGCTGCGTATTCGTCGGGAGGGAGATGGCGTCGGTGTGCGACAAGCTGTACGCACTCAACAAGGTCATGAATTCCGTCGATCTGTACTACCAGGTGGCGCTTCCCGACATCTTCACGTTCGACCACCCGCTCGGATCTGTCTTGGGACGTGCGAGCTATTCGGACTACTTCACGTTCTCGCAAGGGTGCACGGTTGGGAACAACAGGGGCGTCTACCCCAGGTTCGGCCGATCGGTCTTCATGCTGTCGAACAGCAAGGTCGTCGGCGATTGCGAGATAGGCGACAACGTGATCATCGGCGCCAACGCCTACGTGAAGGACACGGACGTTCCCGGCGGTTCCCTCGTTTTCGGGCAAAGCCCGAATCTCGTGATCAAGGAGAACAGGCTGGATTACGTGAGGGATTACGCCGAGCAGGTGTTCTCTTATGAGTAAGGTGGCTATCATTACGGCGCGCGGGGGATCCAAGCGTATCCCCCGCAAGAACATCAAGGACTTCTGCGGTAAGCCTATCATCGCCTACTCGATCGAGGCCGCGCTTGCAAGCGGCCTATTCGACGAAGTGATGGTGTCCACCGACGACAAGGAGATCGCCGACGTGGCTCGCACCTACGGGGCGAGCGTCCCATTTATGAGGAGCGAAGCGACGAGCGGCGACTACGCGACGAGCGGCGATGTTTTGACGGAGGTCCTGTCCGAGTACCGGGTCCGTGGCTGCGACTTTGATGTGCTTGCCTGCATTTATCCAACGGCGCCCTTCATGACAGCGGAAGAGCTGCGCAATGCCGCAAGGTTCCTAGAGAATCCGGAGACGAATGCCGTTGTGGCCGTAACCGATTTTGACTTCCCTCCCCAAAGGGCGTTCTTATTGGAAGACGACGGCTCTCTTGCATGGGAGCGCCCCGAAAACGCGCTCGTCCGTAGCCAAGATCTGCCGAAAACAGCTCACGATTGCGGCCGTTTTTATTTTGCACGAACGGATGCTTGGAAGTCGACGCATTCCTTTGTGATGCCGGGCTGTAAGGGATTCCGCATCGATCCCGCGCTTGCGCAAGACATAGACACTCTGGGTGATTGGGAAATGGCCGAAACGAAGTATCGGCTATGGAAATGCGAGGGGAATGCGAATGAGACTGTTTAACACAATAAGCGAAGGCGGCGTTTATTTCATTGCCGAGATGTCGGGAAATCACAGTGGAAGCCTCGAGAAGGCCATGGATATCGTACACGCTGCGGCCGAAGCAGGGGCAGACTGCCTGAAGCTTCAAACCTACACGGCTGACACCATCACTATTGACCACGATGGGTCTGATTTTATGACGCTCAAGGGGCTTTGGGAGGGTCGAACCCTTTATGACCTCTATGAAGAGGCGCATACCCCTTGGGAGTGGCAGACCGACATCAAGGCAGAGTGCGAGAAGCTGGGAATGGATTTTCTCTCCAGTGTATTCGATCCCACGTCAGTGGACTTTTTGGAGTCAATCGAATGTGGCGCATACAAAATCGCTTCGCCCGAGTTGGTGGATGTGCCGCTAATCGAATACACCGCCTCTAAGGGCAAGCCCATGATAATCAGTTGCGGAATGGGCTCCATGGAAGAAATTCAAGATGCCGTCGACGCATGTCGCCGAGAAGGAAACGAGCAAATTGTTTTGCTTAAGTGCACAAGCGAATATCCGGCCGTCTATGAAGACATGAACATTGCTACAATGGCTGACATGCGAGAACGCTTTGGTTTTCCAGTAGGCCTTTCGGATCATTCGATGGGCTATGCGGTGGACGTTGCAGCCGCCACTTTGGGTGCAAGCGTAATTGAAAAACACTTTTGCATTACGCGCGATGAGGAAACCGTCGATTCGGCTTTTTCCATGGACAAGCAAGAGTTCGCGGACATGATCGAGGCCGTGAGAAATGCCAGCGCCGCTATCGGGCGCATCGCTTATGAGCGTACGCCGCGTGAAGAGCAGGGGCTTCTCGGACGCCGATCGCTTTACGCGGTGGCAGACATTCGCGCTGGTGAGCCTTTTACAAAGCAGAACGTTCGCAGCATTCGCCCGGGTTCCGGGTTGCCGCCGAAGCATCTCCCCCTGCTTCTCGGTAAGACGGCGTCGCGCAATATAGCTTACGGCGAGCCAATAACGATTGGGGACTTGAATGGGTAACGTAAAGGGCGTGGAGTTGCGCGAGGTAACCCCCTCCGACGTTGACAGGATTTACGGTTGGGTTATCAAGCCTTGGTACGTAAATGAATTTGCTGGAAATGCTATTCCGACGCCGGAAACCCATCGGGCATATTTTGATAATGTATTCAAGTCGGGAGCCTGCTATCTTGCAGTGGAATACGACGGTGTGCACATTGGATGCGCAGGGGTCAAATACATCGAGAACGGACACGGTGAGGGTTGGTGGTATATCGGAGACGAATCCATGAGAGGAAGAGGCATCGGATCTGCCCTTATCGCCCAACTTGTAAACTATGCTGAGCTCGAACTTGGCTTGTCCAGCATGCACGCTTATGTTCTGGAAACGAACATAGCCTGTCGCCGCGCTTTAGAAAAAAACGACTTCGTCCTAGGATCGGGCAAGTTTGGAAAACTCAAGAACGTTCAAAGTGTAAGGTACGACCTCGATTTCGCGTTGAAGCATGGAAAGAAATGCTCGTCTTCCGCGTAGACGCCAATGATTCCATCTCCGCAGGCCATGTGAGACGCTGTCTTGCTATTGCGAACACATGGCGCTCAAAAGGGGGAGAATGTTTCTTCGTGTCTGCCGACGATGGAGCATCGCCTTTCATCGAGTCGGAAGGTTTTCCTCTTGAAGTGCTAGAGAGCGACTGGACGGATCTCGAATCGGAGCTTCCTGCAGTCCGCCGACTTTTGCGCCCCTATTCTGGCTCCGTATTCCTCGTTGACTCCTACCAAATTACATCGAGGTACGTTAGAGAGCTTGCAAACATGGCAAGCGTCGGATATCTCGGAACAAAACGCTTGGTATCGCCCGAATTGCGTCTGCTCGCCAATTACAGTCTCAACATAGATGATGATTTTTATTGTCGATCATATGGCAAGAAGTGCAGGCTGTTACTTGGTCCCGCGTACGCTCCGCTTCGACAGGGCTTCTTTCGCGTCCCGAGGGGAGTCCGCCGGCACGTTCGCAGCATACTGCTCACCACAGGGAATGCAGATGCCGAAGGGGTCACAGGGGTAATTATCGACAGCCTGCTTCCGACCTTGCTCCAAGAGCGCATACGGCTTCGAGTTGTGATTGGACCTTTGAACGCCTCAAAGAGACAATTGCACAAAAGGTATTCAAACTGCGAACAGGTTGAGCTTCTTGAGAATGTGACCAACATGGCGGTACTCATGCGAGAATGCGATATTGCTGTGTCGGCCTGCGGAACGACACTGTACGAGCTTGCCGCTTGCGGCGTTCCAACGGTGGGGTTCTCCATGGTTCCGGAGCAGGATGCAAACGGGGAAACCGATAAGTTGAAGGAGCTCGGAGTCATCGAGTATGCCGCTCGCGCATATGACGGGATCGCTACGTGTGCGGCGGCCGTTCGCAACAAGGTGGAAAGCTTAGTGCATGATGCAGTCCGACGGGAAGCGCTATCCAAGTCTTTCCATGAGCTTATTGACGGTTTAGGATGCGAAAGGATCTGTGACGAGATATCACGATTGGAGGCTATGCGATGAATAAGACCGTTCTCCTTCTAGGCGGTTCGGCGCAGCAGCTCGATTCCTTCGCCGCTGCAAAGCGTCTAGGATATCGCACGGTGCTTTGCGACTATGACCCCAATTGCCCGGGGCGCGAACTCGCCGACTCCTTTTATGAGGTGAGCACGTTGGATGCCGAAGCCGTGCTCGCAGTAGCTCGTGAAGAGCATGTGGACGGCGTGGTGTCCTACGCCTCGGATGCACCCGCTCCCATAGCCGCCTGGGTGTCGGAGCGTTTGAGGCTGCCAACCAACCCCTATGAGTCTGTTGCCATGCTCTGCGACAAAGGGCTTTTTCGCGCCTTTCTTTGCAAGAACGGCTTCTCCGTTCCTCGATGCGCCATTGTAGGGGCCGGAGATTCCGACTCTTTGGAGATGGCGGTGCGAGAGGTCGATTTCCCTCTCGTAATGAAGCCGGTTGATTCGGCTGGCAGTCGGGGTGTTACCGTTGTGCGCGACCCCGCGAACGCTCCGGAGGCGTTTTCTCATGCGCTCGCTCACTCGCGTAAGCGGGAAGTGGTTGTCGAACAGTACGTCGAAACAGTTACACCTGGTCGGGTCATCGAAGCGGAAATATTCGTGGAACATGGGAGAATCGTCTCCTGGGGACTTATGAGCGCTTATCGCGATCTCTCTCTCAACGGTGTGGTTCCCTCATGTTGCGTTCACCCTGCGGACATAGCAGAGACGGTTGAGGATCAAGCGCGACAAGTCCTTTCACGACTTGTTGAGCGTGCGGGCATTGTGCAAGGCCCTATGAATGTCGAGCTCATTTTTGATGCCTCGGGAAATATGTACATCATTGACGTTGGCCCACGCAACGGCGGAAACTTCCTTCCGAGTTTTTTCTCCCATATATCCGGAGATGACATTACCGCAGCTACGCTGCGCATAGCTGTAGGCGAGCCTTCCGATTTGCAAATGTTTGAGCGATCTAACGACGGCTTATGGGTGCAGTTTATGCATTATTCGCACGAGGAAGGCGTTTTTCGAGGCTTTTCGACAACGCCTGAATACGATTGCGCGCTCATTGAAACGCATCTCTATAAAGAAATCGGATCGCAAGTCGATCCGCTGAAGAGTACATCGGACTCCATCGGCGTGAGCCTTCTCCATTTTCCAGGCGAAACCGATGCCAGGACTTTAACGTCGCGGCTTCCGAAGATGTGTCATCCTGTGATCGAAGCTAGATGATCGTTTCGGGGGTGCATTCTCGGCGCGTTCATATCGGCATAACAAACGAACGCCAACCGAGAGCTCTGGTTTTCGACGAATGCAAGTTCTGAAAGAAGCCCGTCTGGATCGGCAAGCGAGAGCTCGAGGCGAAGTCGGCAGTACGTGATATGCGCTGCCCAACATCGAAGGCTTTATCGACAAGAAACGAAAGGTAGCCGCGTTGAGGAACCGCGTGCCACTGTTTGCGCGATTAGGAGAGAGCTGAGATGCCGTTATCGATTGACGGGATCGCTATAGACCTATGAGGACATTAGCGATGATGGAAGCAATATCCTAGGCCGGTTCAAACCAGCTTCTCACTGAAGAGGTTGAGTCCGAAGCTAACGTGGGTAGGGGGGTTCGCATATGCATGGCGCCATGAGAAAGATCCTGAACGGACGAAGATAGGATGTTGTCGATAAGGTCTAAAGTCCGGCGATTCGATAGCAGTTGGCGAGCCGAGGATCTCAGGGTTATTCGGGTCAAGCGGTCGCACCTTCTGAAACGGCTTTCGAAGAAGGGCGCGTCAATAGCATTATTGATAAAAAAAGAAGCCGGCTTATCTTCCGTGCTTTTGCAAAACGTGGCAGCTCCGCTCCCGGACTAAGAGTAAAACCTCGTGGACGTTGAAGGATTTTAAAACGCATGGCGCGTAGCGTGCGAAAGATTGTGGCATGAAAAGAGTTCTCCTGGTGTTCGGCACCCATCTCGAGGCCATCAAGATGTGTCCGCTTGTAAGCGAGCTGAAGCTACGCCCTGCTGAGTTCGAAACAATTGTAGCGGTCACCGGAACACCGTGAGATGCTCGATCAGGTGCTGAGCGTGTTCCATGTGGAGCCCGACTACGATTTATCCATCATGAAGCCCGGCCAGACGCTCTTCGATGTGACCTGCGACGTCCTTTCGGGCATGAAAGCGGTTCTCGAAGAAACTGCGCCGGACGTTGTGCTTGTCCACGGGGACACGACAACCTCCTTCGCCACCGCACTCGCATGTTTTTACTTGCGCATTCCGGTTGGTCATGTTGAGGCGGGGCTGCGCACGCACGACGTCTACTCTCCCTGGCCCGAGGAGTTCAACCGCCAGGCAGTCGACATTGTATCGGAGTATTATTTCGCGCCCACCAAACAGTCTCAGCAGAACCTGCTGAACGAGGGAAAGCCAGGCTCCAAGATCTACGTGACGGGCAATACCGGAATCGATGCCCTGCGAACCACGGTGAGAGACGATTACGCACATGCCGATCTGACCTGGGCGACGGGTTCGCGGTTGATCTTGATCACAGCGCACCGCCGCGAGAACCTTGGAGCGCCCATGCATCGTATGTTCCGCGCCATCCGCCGCGTGATGGAGGAGCATCCAGACACCAAGGCGATCTACCCCATCCATATGAACCCTGAGGTGAGGCGAGCCGCGCATGCCGAGCTCGACGGGTTCGACCGTCTGCGCATCGTCGAGCCGCTTGAGGTGCTCGACTTTCACAACTTCATGGATGCGAGCTATCTAATCCTTACCGATTCAGGGGGCATTCAGGAGGAAGCGCCCTCTCTCGGCAAGCCCGTGCTTGTGATGCGCGACACCACCGAACGTCCCGAAGGCCTGGCGGCGGGCACGCTCAGGCTCGTCGGCACCGATGAGGAGTCCATCTATGCCTCGTTCACCGAGCTCCTGGAGGACGAAGGGATGTACGGCGCCATGTCGATGGCGTCGAACCCTTACGGTGATGGCCATGCGAGCGAACGTATCGCGGACGTCCTCTCGCGCCAGGCGTAGCTTTAGGAGGGCTAGCGGAAAGAGCCTATCCTCAGTTGCTTAGCCTAAGAAATCCGATGTCTTCGCTATAGCCGGCTTGCGGCTGATTGACGAACTTGCGACAGATGAGGACAAGAAGTGACTTAAGATGCATAAACGCCATCTCGAGCGCGACCTGTTGATATCAGGCGATTGATCCTTGGAGAAGGTCTGCAGAGAAAGGTGCTCACGAGCTTTTCGAGATAGCCGAGGGTCGACTGCTCACGGTTTCCCTGCCGATCCGTTCGCAGCTTTCGCCGGCGGTATAGCATGCTAAGCTAGAAAAAGGGCAATTTGGCAATGCGGTTATCGTCTGCATCGATTACCGGTTCGATATAATCCAGATCGAGGGTGAGTTGTCTGTGCACAAGCGCATCGGCTCCCTGCTGGCGATCGTGTTCAGAGGGGCGTTCGCGCGCTCCTCGCTAGTTCGACGGTTGACGCATTGCCACGTATTGGACTACCGTAGAACACTGCAGCGGCGATGTGCGGAACGCCCTACAAAACTGGTGTAATAATTAGTTGGGGAATCGGATTCGGACGCGTCTTTTTCGAAAAACCTTTCGACTGAAGCAATCGGTTTGATGACGTGAGCGCATAAGTCGCGGATACCCATCCGATTCCGATGCGATTGATGGCGAAGTGCCTACGCTCTTTTTCGGAACAAACCAAAATCCAATTTTCTATTTAAAACGCTCAGACCCCATGCGCATGCGAACGAGATAATGAATAAAAGAAGCATGGTCGCCATTGGTGTTGAATTGGAATTAAGCATACTCGCTAAGTATCTAATCACAAGCCAGTGGATTAAAAAGAATTCCATACTAATATTCCCCAGGAAAACAAGAGGGTTGATTGCATTCGCAACCTGGACACCGCAACAGCACCCTGGACATTCGGGATTGCGGAGCGCTTCTTCGAGCGAATGCGGACTCCAAGCGGTCCAGATTGCTTTCAATCTTGCGATTGAAGGGTGGCATCATGGGCGCTTTGGGCGAGCAAACTGGACGGACGTCCGGAAAAGGGCATGCTGACGTAGGCCTCCGGATAGGTTTTGCAAAAGCAATCCGGACGCCTTGCGCAAACAGCCCTGCAGATCCCCACCCTGTCCCCGACAATCGATTAGGATAGAGCCGCTAGAGCCCGAGCAGCTTCGGTGTCATGATCGCGTCGTCGGGCGAAACGGCGCGCACGCCCAAGCTCTCGAGCAAGTGACAGGCAAGACCAGGGAGGCGAGCCTAATGGGCGCCGCCCCCTGGTTCGGCCTCGGATACGAGTTCAAGTGTGAGCAGACCTTGGCCACGTCGTCGAATGCGAAGGCATCGAAGTCGGTTCCTTTCGGCGGTATCTTCCTCAGCTCCACGTGGTTCTTCTCGCAGCCCCCCTTCTGGCCGGGCTTGACCGAGTCGCTGTAGAGCATCCGGGTGCGACGCGGCCATCGAAGCCGGTCTCGATCTTCGCGAAGTCCAGTAACTCCGAGCTGCGATCGCCCAGCATCACGGGAAGGGCGTCCGAGAAGGATCCCTCGCAATAGGCCTCCACCGCGTCGAGGGCGGCCTTCACATAGGCCTGGTCCTTCTTCTCGAGCAGGATGTAGAGCTGGAAGAACAGCCGGGCGAAATGAAGCGCGAGGATGCACTTCGAGTTGCGGCGAAGGCCTTCCACGCAATCTATCTGGACGGTGAGCAGCTTGAGGTCGCCCGGCAGGGCGAGCCGGTCGGCATAGGTTCGGCCGGCAAGGTCCATCTTGGACCCGCCGTCCGCCTTCTTCTTGTGCGGAGCGTACTTGACCTTCTTGGGAAGCTCGATGTTGGCGAGTCCCATCGCGCCCTTGTCCATATAGTTGTAGAAGGTTCGTTCGCAGACCGGGAACTCGGATCCAAGGGTCAGCCAGATGGCCTAGATGCTCTGTCCTTGCGCAAGGAGCCCCTTCACCTTGCCCACCATGTCCTTCAGCTCGGTTCGCAGGCGATGCCGGCATAGGCCGCGCAAGCGCGCGTCGTGAGCCGCCTGGGCGCGAGAGGCGACGTACTGCACCTTCTCGAAGGTGCAGTACGTCGCGCTTTCTGCACTTCGCGCAGACGAACGGCGCGCACTCGCGCCGCCTTTAGGCGCAGGCGAAGGCGCAGTCGCGCTGCTCGAAGTACCGGGACTGCGACAAGGTTGCGCTTTGTCCCGCATGCTCCTCCCATGCCGCAGCCTGCACCTGCAAGCGCTGCGGCATGAAGCGCTGTTGGGACGCCTGCGAAGAGTTCGACTCTGCATCGCCTTGGGCTTGAAGAACGCCCTGTTGAGCTTCACCTCGCTCGACACCGTCGTGGGCGACACCCCGAGCTTTCGGGCGATCTCCCGAAAGGGCGAGCTCTCTTTGAGCATGTCTTCTATCTCCCACCTCTCGTCGAAGTCGAGGCGTGCCCCCTTCTTTTCCGGCATGGCGTCCTCCTTCCTGAAGCCAGAAAAAGGGATCTAAAATGGTAGAAGAGCGAACCAAGAAAGAAATGAGCCCCATGTTCAGGTCAGAAGGCCTTCGCATGGAGTAAGGGCTTGCATTCCGTCCAATTGCAAGATCAAACTGGATAGGTATTCAACTTGCAAATTCAATCAAGCTATTGTATAACCGAGAAAGCACTCGGCACAAATGTCGGGTGCAATTGCATTGAGGGATTGTTCGAAGGTGTCCCTCGCACCGAAGCTAACGCTTCTGACACGAAAATAGTTCGCCATAGACGCAGAGGTTATCTCCTCGGTTAGAATACCCCTATCGGGTTGCATGTAATATGGGCACCTTTTCATACAAGGTGGTGTAGGTATAAAGACATCGATGCTTTTGACGCCACAAGCTTTCAATGCGTCGCAAACCGTCCGTACGGTTACGCCAGTAAATATCGCTTCATCGATAAGAGCAACTCTTTTGCCGGCAACAATCTCGGACATGGGTATTACATTGGATTTCAGGCTTCCGATGCGATCTCTGGTGGACAATTGAAAGCTGCGTTCTTTCGTGTCCTCCTTGACAAGAGCTTGGACGTAAGGGATGCCGGATTCGCATGCGAATCCCATTGCGTAATACAGTCCAGACGAAGGAATTGGAACGGCGCAATCTATGTCGGTTGGAATGCTTTCGCGATTGTCCAAAGCAAGTTTTCTGCCTAATTCGATTCTGTAATCAGCGATCCTTTTTCCTTTAAACGTATCGAGAGGTTTTCGCCTGTATATCAACTCGAAAGAGCAATTGCGCTGATGCTTCACCACGCGCGCACCCTCACGAGCATCTCCCAAAACTGTTCCGCCCGATTCGGTCGATAGCCGTACGTGTCGAGGTCGATCTTTAGCTAAACCGTCCCTTTCGGGAACAAGTAAAGACTCATCAAGATTAAATTCATCGGCAATTATGCGCGCCCATCTGTACTTAGTGACCGGCTCTTCGGAGCTTAAATGGACAACGCCGCAATCGAACACACGATCCCTCACCGCAAAGCAAACTTCATCTATGAGCGCGGGGTAACGAATCTGCTCGTCATCGCATAAAACAGATCGACCCGCCCCGAGGTCGTCGATCACCTTCGAGAAAAAAGTCGGTTTATCGCTCTCGCTATTGTAGCCGTAGAGTATGGGAACACGCACTATTAAGTGTCTTGGAAGTGCCGATACAATATCTTCCGCCATAAGCTTCGTATGCCCATAATAGTTTTTTGGCAACCTGCTGTCATCGGTCTCGTACATTCCGATCTTCTCACCATCGAACACATAATCGGTTGAAATGTGGATAAGCTTCGAATCGAATGCATCGCATGCCTCGCAAATGTTTTCTACGACGCGAACGTTAAGGTCGTAAGCGAGTTCTTGATTTGAAAGGCATGCGGAAGGATCCGACATGCCAACGAGATTGACAACGATGTCTGGCTTGACGACATCGAAAAGCGATATAACCTGGTTCTTGCGAATAGGATCGAGAGCGTACAAGTCAGGGGAACCTTTACGACACGTGCCCGCGACCTCAAACGACCGACTAAGTATCTGCTTCATCTTTGTTCCAAGAAAACCTGATGCGCCAATCAAGAGAACCGATAGCTTTTCAATGCCAAAAACCCTCTTTGCATGAATGTAGTCAGACGCAGTACCCACCTTGACAATACGCCCTTGAGCTTCGGCAACTCCAAAACAAGATCGTTGCAGCATTTTGTTTACCGGAACAGTGTACCAATCCTTTTCGAAGTCTCCCTTTTTCAGAATATCAAGCAAATCAACCCGATTTTTCTCTGTTAGCTTCATGGCGCAAGCGTAACGGAGTCCCGTATGCACAAGATGCTTTCCAACCGCCACAACCTCGCCTTGACCATTGACCAAGACGCCTGTCCCTGATGGATCAGTGCTCTCGGACGAGACAAGAAAAGATCCGCCTTTTGCCGCAAGCAAGGCCTCAACGCTCTCGGCATCGTAGGCCAAGTCGGAGTCCAAGACGAGCACTTCGCCGCGCACGTCTCGAATAGAATCGAGAGCGAGTTCCAAGCTATAAGCGTTGTCGGTCGTCTCGAACCTTTCGTTGACAATGATGGACGCGTCCGAGGGGATGCAGAGCCTGTCTCTCGAATACCCAGCAACCACAAGTATGTTGCATCTTTCGATTCCGCACTCTTCGAGAATGCGAAACTGTCTCTCCAGTAAGGTCTCCTCGCCAAATGAAAGCATGCATTTCGGATCACCTCCGAGCTCGCTCTCCATTCTTCTGCCGCATCCAGCCGCCAGTATTACCGCACGTGGTTTCTCGCTCATTTCTGACCTCCGAACATCTTTCTGGCCTGCAAAAGATCTTCTTCGTCATCGACCTCGCACCACCTTCCTTCTGCAATCTTAACGTAGAAGGGGCTTTCACGAAGAACGTCCGTCAAAGCTGCGGTATACCAAGTAGATTGATTCTTCTTTTTTCGCAATTCTCGACCATAGGCGACAGCGGTATCTTTAGAGAATTTGTACATGCTCGCGTACACCAATCCTGTATTTCCATATTGCTTTCCGATAGCCAAAGCGCGCATGCGCTCGTCAACGACAATGCCAGTGCTTTCGTTGGTGTCGGGAATCTCCTTACCTAAAAGTACGTTATCCCTGGGATCGTATATGAGATCCTCCAAAAGAGCTCGTTCGAAGCAAAGATCTGCATCTAGAACGACGACATCGTCGCCGAAGTCCAAAGCCTCCAAAGCAACAAGGACACTGTAAGAGTTTTCTTTAACGCTCCATTCTTTGTTGATAAGGATATTGCAGGGTTTGTTTTCGAGTTGGCCATGCAGATAGCCTGCTACAACGAAAACGTCCTGAGCTTTGATCCCCAATTCGGAAAGCAATCTCAATTCGCGATCAAGGAGAGTTTCTCCCCCTATTTCGATAAGACATTTCGGCTTGTCGTCCGTGTATTTTCCCAGTCGAGACCCTCGTCCCGCAGCGAGTATTACCGCTTTCATATTCAACTCCATCTTCTTCTTTGTTTCCATGCAGTAGAGGCCGTCTACAAACGCCATGCAGTAATCCCATGAGTTTTGCGCTCCTCCACAGGGGGAAGGCTCGCATAATCACCGAAGGCGTTCGATAGGAATTCATGCCAATGCGGTATTGCAAGGAAACTTTTCCCTTCAAAAGATATTTCTATTAAATGATCGAAATCCGATGCCCTCGTCCACCCCGTACTGAATACCGGCATCCAAACAAGCTGTCCGGCATATTCCGAGTCTTCAAACGTATGCTTCCTGGCGATTTGATCTATGCGAGAATACAGTTCTCCTGGAGTCGCAAAAGGCAGCTTTACTGCACGATACAGCCTCTTCACAGCGCCTTTCGCACCTACTAGACAATGTGGATTATGATACAAAATGTTGGCTCTTCTACACACAGACCACGAAAGCTTCCAATCCGACAGGCGCTCCGACTCTTTCGAAGCCAATCCGTCTACGGGAAATATATCTATCCAGAGGTTTTCACTGTAAATGCCTTCAAGAGATTGCTCCTGAGCTCGTATTCTCAAGTCAAACAATTTAGCGAAAGGGTACATGTAACCACCCTTTCCGCTAAAAGCCAGTTCGAAAGGTGACGAAAAAGCTTCTTCGGAAGTTAAAAGCCTCTCATAATCAGGACGTGGCATCATCACGTCAATATCATCGTCCCAGGGTATAAATCCTTGGTGCCGAACCGCTCCCAACAAGGTTCCTGCATAAAGAGAGTACCTAAGCCCAAGTTTTCGACAAACTGAGTCGAATTCGCAAAGTATCTCGAGCAATCCCTGCTTAAGCTCATCTTCGGTCAAGCGCAATGCCAACGCCTCCAATTCTCCTGCTGTTCATCATTTTTCGTTTTGATCGCAATATGGCATGTTGCCGCATTCGTTCCGAACCCGCCTTCTAAGCAAATATCGACATCTAATTGCGAATCCGCCACGAATAATCAATAGGAGCATTTCTGTGCATACACGCAGCACGGCTACACCGGCTATCGAAAACTGCCCCGTGAAAACCAAGACGAACAATCCTGCAATATGAAAGAAAGCCGAAATGGCGGATGACGTCGTCAGTTCGCGCACGTGGCCAATTGCCGCGAGCACCGGAAAGCCCAAGAGCATGGCGGGAAAAGAAAAGAGCAGAACAGGCGATACGAGAGATATCACATACGATCCGGCTAAATACTGCTCTCCCCCAAGTACCCACATCACTTCGTTGGATAAGAGGGCGAACAAGACCGACCCGACGAACACGACGGGCATACCAACTATCAGCAATTTCTTTACTAACGCAAAATCCTTGCATTTAACCATATGGGGATAGAGGCTGTTCGTAATTGGTGTGTAAAGCGACTGGATGGCATTGACCGCCGTCATCGCCACGGACCAGTAGGCTATTTCAACTTGATCAACAATAAAAACGCCTATCATTAAAGTAGTCAAAGCGGTGAAGACCGTTGTGGATGCGCCAGACAAGAAGAAGATCGATGCCTGGCGAAACAAATATGCCAGCTCCTTAGTTACCGGCCGAACAAGTCGAATCCCTTGAACCGTTAAAGCATTCGCCCAAGACCAGGCAAGGGCGATGAACGATGCAAGCGCCTCGATAACAGGCACCCAAAGCAGATCTGATGGGGCACGAACCGTGGCGAATATCAGAAACGTTGCAACAGCTTGAGACACAACGAAGCGTTTAGTAATAATGCCCATGTCTTCTTTGCCTTGAAAGATAAAATCAGGAAGCATTGCTTTGAAACACACGCCTAAGTATGCTATGGCGACATAGCATGGATTAGCCCCCATAATGGGAATTGATGAAGTGACAGGCAGGAGCGCGATGGCACCAACTACGGCGAGCATGATACGAAGCAGCGCTATCGATGATGTAACGCGATGAATCAAACCTTCGTCGTTTATGCTTTCTGCAACAACTTTCGTGCCATAAGAATTGAAGCCGTAGTCCAGGAATACCTGCATAAACGTCATAGCTGCTAAGATGTAAGCGCGAACAGCGTAAGCATCGGGTTCTAAAACGCGCGTAAGATATGGCAAGGTCAGATATGGAAAAATATACTTCGCCACCTGAAGTCCATACTGGTGAAAAATATTTTGTCTGAATCCGCTCAACGGAGTCGTCCCGAGGCGTCAGCAGCGCGAGCGGCGTAAGGAAGACCTTTCGGCTCGACCCTGTAGCTCTCCGGGAGATCATCGCCAGAAGATAGCAGCGAGATAGCGAAATAGGCTATGGTGTTAAGCGAAAGAGAGAGCAGGTATGTCGAAAAGCCCCCATAAACCACCAAAGCAAGCAGGACAATTAGATAGTATACGAAGACCCTGTGTCGAAAAGACTTCTGGGCAATTTCTTCCAAGAAGTTAGCCACTCCGCCCATAATGAACATGCCACAGAAAACACCCACCATGCCGAAGTTAATGTAAAACTCTCCGACGATCGAAGGGGTCACCCCACCACCGGCAAAGGTTTGGCCCATAGCCTCTTTCAGCCACATTGTAAAATCTTGTCCAGCGCCAGGAAGAAGCAGGTTGAAGCTCATGAAGAAGGTCGAACCAAGCATGTAATCTATTCGATCTGGAAAGAACTTGAATTGAGTATTTAAATTATATGTTAGCACGCCGAAAAAATTTACGAAGTAGTCCCCTAAGCTGGCTTCGCTGTTCAAGGTGCCACGCAAGACCGATGCAGTCACAAGGACGATGACTCCAAAAACAAGTAGGCTAAAATGAACCCCAAGCTTCATTTTTTTATAAGTCAAATACTGAAGCGCCATAATGGCGAAAGGAAGGATCGCAAGCGTTCTTGATCCTCTGCAAAGAAAAATAGTTATCGCCATGGCGGTAAGAAGCATGAAGGTTTTCTTCGGAAACCTTGCTTTCAGAACCTGATCAAATAGAAGAGGCACAACAAGAACAAGCATACCGTTGAGATATAGGTAGGGACCCATTCCGGATTGCGCTGTTATTCTTGAGGATTCAAAGTCCGAAGTCGTAAACGACAGCCCGCTTCGAAGCAGGAACAACGCGCCCGCCCCTACGCCAACTACATAAGCGACGAGAAGTACGATATTTCTGTCAAATGGATATGTGCGGATATGCCGATCTCTGCCTTTCGGTTTTTTCGAACAGCTCAGTACATAATTCCCCAGGACAAATGCTGCTAACGGGGCAAGAATTACTAAATAGTAGTTATAAACGAATACGAAGTTGCTTCTATAAAAGCCATAGACGACTGGACCTAACCCAAGCAAAACCGTGTATGCCGACCAAAAAATAAAAGCCGGATTGCATAGATCTACTTTTGTTTTGAGGAGCAAAACGATGCTTATCAAAATGTAAAGTTCCGCATAGAAAGCAACGTAAATAATACCGTTCTCCGCCATCATCGCTCACCGGCTATATCTTCAAATACTCTAGTCAGTTTGCCCGAGCTCTTTGCAGAATCATACTCCAGCGCCGTTTCGCGAGCTCGACCCTTGATCGCATCTACTATTCGCTCATCTCCGATAGAGGTGACAAAGCTTAGCGCTTCGTAAAGGGATTCCCACCTGAATGGATCGAAACATACGCAATTCCAGCCGTCAACAGCATAGCTTGATGGTCCATATTTGTCGCCAACAACAAGCAGAGCCTGACAGGACATGGCCTCAAGACCGACCAATCCAAGGCTGTCGCTCGCACGTCTTGTTGGAAACACGAATACATCAACTGCGCTATATGCGTCCGCCAAGACATGCTGACTTACCATATCTCGCTTTTCTATGTATGGTCGCAAGTTCAAACGTGATGCCAAATCCCAAAACTCTTTCTCGCAAGAGCCTTCGCCAATCACGAAAAGCTTATAATCTTTATCCTCTCTTTCAATCAATTGAGCAGCTGCCTGAAGAAACACATCCCAACCTTTGTCCTTTTCGATTCTTCCGAAAAGGCCGATGACGTAATTCGACTTTTCAAACGAAAATTTTTCTCGAGAAAGCTTCCTATCCCTTGGCGCAAATAACCGCGTGTCTACTCCGCCAGAGGGGTAGACCACTATTTTTTCGCGAGGAACGAAAAAATCCGCCTCAAGAATTCGCGCGAAATACTCTGATGGGCTAATGACGAATTTCGCTATTGCTATTAGCTTCTTGCTGTGCCGAACGAAGAAAGCATCCTTACCCGTTTCAGGAACTATGTCGTTCCCGTGGACGTTTACTACTACTCGTATCCTGGGATTTAAAACGCGACCGATCAGTATTGGGCAGGCAGTATGGGAAGCATAGTGCGCATACACTACTTCATATCTTCTCGAAGCAATGCCCAGTACGACCTTAATGAAGAAGAAAGCGTATTCCTTGAGCTTTCCAAATAGGGTGTCATGCTTGCAAATTGCGATTTTTGAGACATCCAAACCGTCTCTCAACAATTCGCGATACGTATTTTCGACAAACACCCCGTAATGGGGGTGTTTAAGTGACGGCCACATATTAGATATCAATAAAACCCTCATTTTGTATTTCAATTGACTATTGCAGCGCTTTTGCTACACCGTTCCACGCTCCACTGCTACAGCGCTCCATGGCAGACTGCCACACCCTAACAATCTAAATTGCCACGCGCCCCGAAAGGGGCGCTTCCTTTTCCGCCACAATTCCGATGGGCACAAAAGTGCCCATCGGACCATTGCGAGAAAGGAAGAAAAAATGGTCAAGTACAGAGAAATACTTCGGCAAAGGGCGATGGGGGTGAGTGTCAGGAACACAGCGTTCTCGTGCAGGTGCTCCACCGCAACGGTAAGGGCGGTGACCACCCGCGCGAAGGCGCACGGCCTCGAGTGGCCCTTGCCGGAGGAGATGAACGATGCGGCGATTCGAGCCGTCATCTATCCGGCAAAGGAGCGATCCGATATGTCGAAGGCGGAGATCGACCATCCCCGCATCGACAAGGAGATGAACCGTCCGGCATGACCAT